>VGBR01000001.1 GCA_016870355.1 Actinomycetota bacterium
GTGCGGGGTCCTGACCCGGGATGCCCGGCAAATAGAAAAGGATGAATCGACCATCCGGAAGTTGCGCTATTGAAGGGTCAACATACGTACCTTCGCTGAGGGTGACAGACGAGGTTGTCGTCGCACCCGTCGTCATGTCGACACGCGTCAACCCACTCGTGGGGTCGAATGGCACGGTTGTGTAGTACACGTACAACGTCTTGCCGCGGCGAAAGACCTCGGGCACAGAACCTCGGAACGACTGCCATCCACCGAGGAGTGACCACGTTCTTCCGTCGGAACTCTGAGCGAGCTGCACGATGTGATTGCCAGGATTATTGCAATCTGTGGCCCCCGATGCACAGGTGTGAAACGACATGAGATACGGTTGCGTAGGCGCCGTAACTGCGGCCCTCGCTGGTGTCGACATGACGAGTCCGGCAATTACCAAGCCGAACACCGTGCAGCAGACCCGAACGCGATGTCGTATGCGGATGAATTTGCCCATAGTGACGAGTATTGCACTATCCGAGGGATGCTTTTAGTGGCAGGTCGCGTTCGCCCGCGGCAATGGTGTCGACGATGCGGGCAGCCACGGAATCTGGTGCGAGGCCGGTTGGCATCTTCGGTGCAACGCCAACGATGGCACGAGTTGCAACGTCGCTCGCCTTCCACGACCCGTCACGTAACTAGCGGTGTGGAGGTCAACCGTCAAACGGTGGTGTCATGATTTCGCTAATCAATCAAAGGCCCCGTAATTGAGCACTCCACATCTCCGACACGCATGGGGTCACAACGGGGTCGCAAACCATAAAGAATTTATGGACTAGACGACACGTACTGCTCGCCACCACCTCACAGACACACACTCAGAAGACTGAATAGACAGGGTGATACGCCCGACCGTTGCGATCGCAACGATGAGAACCTCGATGAAGGCCAACCGGCGCGCCCGTCGTGAGCGGATCACGAAGAGCGGTGGTCCCGCTCTCGTTGCCGACAAGGACGTTTAGCGGCCGCGGTCGCCGTTCGGAGAAGGCGACGGAGTCTCGCCACTGCGACCGATCGGCCATGCGCCCTTCCGCTCGAAGTTCGACGGATTCGGAGTGCTCGTGGACGGCCGCTGCACGGTCGGCGTCTGCTCGCTCTGCTTGTCCTTCGACATCACTTCGCCTCCAACGCCAGGTTACTCAGGAGAGCGAGCACCTCGACGACGAAGATGGAGAACGCCCAAGACTGCAGCTTCCACAACCGGTCGAGCGTCTTCTTGTTGATCTGGTAGTCGTCGCCCGCATGAATGGCGAGCTCGCGCATGACGAACTCCGCGTCGGGCTGCGGCACGGGATCCACGTACTCGGCGACGAGCTGATGACCGCCGAATCCCCATGGGAAGTCCACGGGTCGGTAGACCAGGACGGTCAGCACGGCGATCAACACGAACGCGACTGCAGCCACCCAGAACGCAGGACCGTGCCCGTCCGCTTGTGCACCGAGGAAGGCCGCGGCGATACCAGCCGCCGTCACCACGATGCTGAGATGACCGCGGACGCTCGACAGGTCCTGTGCTTGGCCGTCGAGTGATCTCATGGCTTCTCGGTACGCGATCTCGGCAGACGATGCCATGACCGCAACGTAGCCACGGCATGTGACAGCCCCGACGAAGGCTTCGTTTGCTAATCCGCGGACCAGCACCCGATGTCATCGGATGGCACGAGCTGACACGACGTCGCAGGTCAGCGGTACCGTGCGACACGCAACGGAACCGTGCGGAATGGGTGCGTCCCAACTACCGATCAGAAGGTTGGGAATTCGAATTTCTCCGAGCGCGCTGCATTCAGCGTCGAACTCCTAAGATCCCGCCCGTGCGGGGTGGCCGGGTGCGACATGGTGCGCGCCGATCGGTGGCGATGGCCGCGTGCGCATGCTTGCTTGCCTCGTGTGGTCCCGTTCTCGACGGGTTCGCCGGGTCCGGTGTTCCTGCGGTCGCGGCGCTGTTCGACGCGCCAGGGGTCTTCGCGTTCACGGTCCCTGCGGGCGTGTGCGGGCTCACCCTCACCCTCGAGGGTGGCGATGGTGGCGCTGGGTTCGACACCACGCTGGGAGACCGCGGTCAGGAAGGAGGAGTTGGCGCGCACGTCAGCCTCCACGTCGTCGTGACACCCGGGCTCTTCTTCCAGGTGGTGGTGGGTGCGGCCGGCGCGGATGCGACAGCCGCTGGCGCGGGATCGGGTGGCCGCGGTGGCGGTGGTGGTGGCGGCGGCGCTGCCGCTGCGAATGGCGGCGGTGGCGGCGGGGGCGCGTCGGCGCTGTACACCACCGGGATCGTCGCGGTTGCCGGTGGCGGCGGCGGGGGTGGTGGTGCCGGGACGGCGCCCCCCGATTCCACGACCACAACCGCGGTGACAGCCACGCCCGCCGGGCTCGAGAGAGCCCAGGAGGTGGTGAGCGCCGCGGGGGCCGGCGTTGGCGGCGGCGGCGGGTTCGGCACGGGCGCGAGCGGCGGCTCGTCTTCCGCGGGAGCGCCGGGAGGAGGTGGCGGCGCCGGCGGGTTGGGCGGCTCCGGCAGCACCGGTGGAAGCGGCAATGAGAGTGGCGGTGGTGGTGGCACCCTTGGCAGTGGGGGTCCTTCCGGAGGATCCGCGTCGGGCGCCGGTGGCGCGGGCAACGGCTCGTTGGGTGGGGGCGGCGGCGGCGCGGGGTCGCTGAGCGCGCCGGGCAGTGGAGGGACGGCGGGCGGTGCAGGAACCGCTCTCCCGGGCGCCAGTGGATCGGGTGGAGCCGGAGGCATCGGGACGTCGAGCGGTGGTGACGGGGGTCCCGGTGGCGGCGGCGCCGGAGGTGGGGGCGGCGGCGGCCAGGGCTTCGGCGGTGGTGGCGGCGGTTCCGACGCCGGCGTCGGCGGTGGTGGCGCGGGCTACGGCGCGGGCGGGGGCGGCGCGCTCGACGCGGGTGGTGGTGGCGGCTCGTCCTTCGCCACCTCGAGCGCCTCGGCCGTCACGTGGCAACCGAGCGATCGTACGGGCAACGGCCGGGTGTCGATCACCTCGGTGCCGGCAGTTGACAACTGCCCCGTCGTTGCGCCGACGGGCCCAGTGCCACGGATCGCGTACACGGGACCTTCGAGCCGACGACTCGTGGCCCTGAGCGTCGACGATCTGTGGAACGCGTCGGGGGCGATGAACGTCAACTCGACGATGGACATCCTCGCCGCGAAGAACGTCAAGGGCATGACCTTCTTCCCGACGGGTGGGGCGCTCGAGCAGCATCACGCGCTCGGATACGACTGGGTGTGGCGACGAGTCGCGCGCAGTCAGAGCGAGATCGGCAATCACACCCACACGCACCGGTCGCTGCCGACGCTGAGCAACGGCGCCATCGTCTACGAGATGCAGCACACCCAGGACTTGCTCAACCTCGTGCTCGGTCCCGGGTTCGCGTACCAGATGCACCTCATGCGCCCTCCAGGCGGCAACGGTGGCTATCGCGGTGGGGATCCGCGGGTGCTCAACATCATGAGCTCGATGGGTCTCTCGATGATCATGTGGAGCATCGAGACTCACGGCAGCGGTCCCGTGCACGGCGCGTTCGTCTCGTGGATCATCCGCCAGGCACGCCCGGGATCCATCGTGCTCATGCACTACACGCAGATCACTCCGGGCGAGATCGGTCGAGTGATCGATGGTCTGCGCGCCCGCGGGCTCGAGCCGACCACGGTGACGAGCCTGTTCGCCTGATCGACCCGAGCCGGCCGCCCGGAGACGTCTCGGTACCGGGTCGCTCCAGACGTCGGCGCGGGCGGATGTGTTTGGGACTACCGATCGGAAGGTTGGGGGTTCGACTCCCTCCGAGCGCGCCAGCCGTCGGGCATCAAGACGTCCGCACTTGCAAAGATGCGGCCATGGGCACTTCCGACGAGCTCGTACGAACGTTGCCATCCCTCGACGACGGGCATGCACTTCCGTCGGCGCCGCGGTTCCCGCAGAACACCGAATGGTCAGCCCGGCGCATCTTCGTGCACATCATCGCTGAGACCGCGCAGCACGCCGAACACGCGGACATCCCCCGCGAGTCAATCGACGGCTCAAAGACGATGGGCCGACACCTTCTTCTTCGCCGGTGGACCGCTCTGCATTCGGTCCACGAGCAGCAACACGAGCACGGGCGTGAGGATGCCAAGCATCACGCCCGGGACGGCGATGCCGGTGTCGTTCAGCGCGTAGCCGAGCACCGCGGCGACCGCGAACCCGATGAGCATTGCCTGCAACGTCGGGACGCGCTCGACGATGCGACCGACTCGCACCGGTGACCAGAAGAACAGGTAGGCCAAGAACGCAAGGACGATCACGGCCATGACCAACCACTCGGTCGAGCTCACCGCTGTGGCCAGGTTGCGGCCCAGCTTGCGCACGAGCACGTTCGACAAGACCGACGGACCTTCGTCGGTGATCTGCTCCACCAGTCGACCAAGGTGCGTACGCTGATCTGCGGGCCGCGCGAAGTCGAGTGCCGTCGCCGCCACGAGTCCCAGCACCGCCACGCCGAGCCCGATCCAAAGCACCCGGGCGCGCAGCCGGACTTCTCTGCTCATGAGCAGCAGCACGGTGACGACGCCGGAGACGCCGAGCGCGAGCACGCCGCCGACATCGGAGCCCCACGCGGGGTTGGCGTCGACGATCACCGCGACTGCGACGACGGCAGACGCCGCGATCACGCCTCGTTTCCCTGCCACTCGGTGCGCGAGCAGCCCTGCAAGAAGGATGCTCGACGCCGCGAGCGCCGCGAAGCTCACGTTGCCAAAGCCGGCGATCCGCACGCCGACCGTCGGGCCGTAGCCGAACGCGCTGTTGAGCTGAAGGTGCGCGCCGCTGATGACGTCCAACACGAGCACGCCCATGATCGTTCCGACGCCCACGATCAGCTCGTCTACGACGCGTCCGCGAGCGACGGCTCGGTAGAGGAGCGCGAGCGCGAGCGTCCCTGTAGCGAGCGCGGCTGCATATCCGGCAAAGCCCCATTCATGCGCTGGCAAGAGACGGATCACGTAGAGCACCGGAACGAACGCGAGTGCACCCAGCGGCGCGTACCGAAGCACCGTGCGCACCCGCGCGCCCACCCGACCCCGGAGGAGCAGGATCGTGGCGACGCCGAGTGCGGCCTGGATCGCGACGAACGCGTAGATCACGGCAGTGCGCGTGCGCTCTCGGAAGTCGGCTTCTTCACTTGCGTCGACGAGCCCTTGCAGACGCGCATCAAAGCTGTCGCCGTCGGGGGTGAGCTGGAAGCGGCGCCCTTGCATGTCGCGAGCTCGCTCGATCCCGAGGACGTCGAGGATCGTCGGTGCCACGTCGGCCAGCAACGCGTAGCCGTCGCGTCGGGTGCTGGCGGTGCGAAGTAGCCCAGCCTCGCCGCCTGGCGCGTGCAGCCCCACCGCCGCGAGCCGGTTGCCGTCCAGCGCGGGCGCCGGGCTCAAGATGAGCACTGCATCGCGCTCGAAGTCGACCGATTCGAGCAGCCGGCCGACGAGCGCATCGGCACGGCGCAGCGCGACCCGCTGCTGCTCGCGCACTCGATCGGGCTCAGTCAGCGGTGCCGCGGCCTTCACCCGCGCAAGGTCTGATGCTTCGACGAGGACGACCGATTGCTGCTCCCAGACATCGTCGAACGCGGACACGACGGCGTCGGGATCGAGTCGCACACCGAACGGAGATTGCGGATCGTCGATCAGGAGGCCGTCGTCGACCCGGCCCGCCGGGACGCGTCCTTCCGCGTCCATCAACGCGGCAGCGAGGTACCGGCCGAACGACTCGAGCTCGGTGCCGAGCACCATGGCGTCGGCGTTGCCGATCACCGCACGCGAGTAGCCCGCACGTTCGAGCGCGTCGCCGAGCGCACCGACGTGCACGTCGACCTCGTCGTCGTCGTTCACGTCAAGGATCGGCGCGAGACCGAGATGCACGATCCCCTGGGTCGGGGAGAGCGCGGTCCGTTGCTCGAACACAGCCGCCGCGTCCTCACCCACAAACTCCTCGTCAACCTCGAGCGCGGCCCCGTCGGTGAGGTCGTTCGGCGCGGCGGCCCGGGTGCCCGCCCCCAGCGTGAGGTACCCGGATCCGAGGTTGGCCTCGGTGATCGTGCGCGTGGTCATCGTGGCGAGCGCCGCACCCTGAAGCACGCGCCGAATGTTCGGGAGCTCAGCGTTCGCGATGTCTTCCCACGACACGTGCGGAAGGCTGATCACGAGCACACGATCCGCGGTGACCGCGCCGCCGTTCGTCGTGCCGGCTCGGGGTGATGCACCGGTTGGCGGTGTCGTCCCGCCGATGGCGACCCCGGCGACGATGACGGCGATCGCGAAGCGCGGCAAGAAGTGCAGTCGTCGCCGCGGCGCATCTCCCGCCACTCCAGCTCCTCGATCGTGCGCTCTTCGCGGCGCGACACCGGGCTTCGGAGTGTACCCAGGGGTCGCCGCAGCCACCTCCAACTCGGCTGTTAGTTTCGATGGTCGGGTGAACGAACGCGCGCGCGGCCGAGGTGATCGCGGAGTCGTCTTCCGCGGACTCGGTTGGAACGCCATCGGTTATCCGCTGAACGTCGGGCTCCTCTTCGCGAGCCACTCGCTCGCGTCCAACATCCTTCCGAAGCGCGGTTTTGGCTCGTACTCGCTCGCCTTCACCATCTTCGTGACGACCGCGCTCATCGTCCAGCTCGGCCTCCCGCACTCACTGTTGCGGCGAGCCGCGACCGCGCTCAGCAGCGGTGACGAGCACACTGCTGCGCACGAGGTCGTCTCCGCGCTGGCCTTTGGCGCGGTCGTCGGGCTCGTGGTCGGCGTCTTCTTCGGTTCACCGCTCGGTGACGAGGTGCTCTCGTTGCTGTTCCCCGCGACCGGCGTGGCCGCGGTCGCACTGCTAATCGGAATCCGGACCGCCCTGCGTGTGATCGAGAACATCGTGCCGGAAGCACTGCGGGCATATCGTGACTTCTTCCGCGTGATGATCTTCGACGGGCTCCTCGCGAACCTGCTCTTCACCGGCGCGCTCGTGGTCATCCTGGTGACCAGCGACAGCTCCTCGGTTCGCGAGCTGATGACCGTCGGCGCGGTGGTTGCGGTGGTCGCGCTGGTGCCCGCGCTCCTGAGCGTCTTCACCAAGATCAAGGGCGCACGCGCCGCTGGTCTACGGGTCCGCAATCCACTTGAACCGAGCATGTGGGCGGTCACGATCGGGCGGACGATCCTCGCCCAGCTCGACCTCTTGATCGTCGGCATGCTCGCCGCGAGTCGTGACGTGGCGCAGTACGCCGCGCCATTCCGGCTCGGTTTGCTGGTCGGGCTGCCGCTGATCGCTTTCAACCAGGTCGTGCCCGCGCTGCTCGCGGGCTGGTTCGCGCAGGGGAAGCTTCAACGCATCGAGCGCGTGATGCGCGGCACGGCCGGGATCGCACTGTTCGGGTCGCTCGCCCTCGGCATCGGCTTCGTGCTGTTCGGCAAGGCGGCATTGGGCACCTTCTTCGGTGACGAGTACCGCGGCGCCTACTCGATCCTCCTCGTGCTCTCGTTGGGGCAGATCCTCCAGACCGCCACCGGTTCGTGCGGCTTCGCGTTGATGATGACCGGCCACAGCCGTGCCTACGCGCAGATCCTCGGCGTCAGCGCCGTCGTCACGATCGGCGCCGACGTCCTCTTCTACGACCTGTGGGGCCTCGACGGTCTTGCGATCGCAACTGCCGGGACCTTGGTGCTCCAGAACACGGTGCAGGCGATCGCGGTGAAGCGACTTGCGGGTTTCTCCGTGTGGGCCAACCCGCGCCTCGCGCTCGCGGAGGTGCAACGCGTGCTCAGGCGGTCCGAGAAGGACTAGCCGCGGGCAGAAACGGCCGCAGCCACTCCGGCACGCTCTCGCCCCACGCAACCATCTCGGCGCTCAAGCGCGCGTTCGGCTCGCGGTAGCGGTCGGTGAGCAGCGTCTTCACTTCGTCCGGCATCGGCACGCGCACGGTGCGACCGTTCAATCGTCGATACACGCCGCGCAGGCGCTGCTTCACTCGGTAGTGACGCCGGAGCACGACCTCGAGTCGACGGTTGAGGCGCAACGCCAACCACTGCAGCTGCCGATTGCGATACGACGCGGTGCGGTTCTCCGCGGGCAGCGCCACGTTCGAGACCGGTTCGGGCTCGAGGCCCAGGAACTCGGACACGCGCCGCAACGTCGCCTCGGGTTGGTGCACCAGCTCGTCGAAGTCGACGATCGCAAGCTTCGCTCCGAATGCCTCGTGCCACGCTGGGAGCCAGTCGGCGTAGAAGCCACCGCGCAACCCGAACCACCGGTGGTTCTCCGGATCCAAGAAGTCGGCCTCGTCCATCGCGTCCGAATGTGCGAGGTACTCCTCGACGGTCAGCTTCTCGGGGATGCGCAGTCGCGCCTTCTGCGACGCGAAGAACGAGAGGAACCGGCTGACGGGTTCGCGGAGCACCACGATCACGCGGATGTCACCGAGTGTCTCCTTGAGCGCACCGGCGAGCGCCCGGCCACCGTAGAAGTAGCGGGGAGACGCTTCGAGCCGGATCGATTGATCGCCTGCTTCGGCGAAGTAGCGCTCATACTCCCCGAGTGGTTCGAGGGTGGTCCCGTACATCACCGGATGGAAGTAACGGGTCTCCTTCACGAGCGCGGGCGCGACGTCGGGATGTGCCGACAGCGCTCGGAACAACGACGTCGTCCCGGCCTTCTCGACGCCGACGATGACGGCGTTCGCGAGCATCGTCACCGATCGTAGGACCCGGCGGACCGGCAAGTGCTTCGCGCTGGCCCGCGGCGCGCTCCATCGATACTTCGACGCGCGGAGTCATTCCTCAGGGTAGGGCTCCAGGATCAGCGGGGGGCGAGGCGGCTGGTTGAAGTCGAACGCCGCGCGCAGGTCGCCGAGGATGGGTACGTCCTCGCGGACGAGCGGCCGACGGTCCGGACGCCCGTTGGTGCGTGGATCGATGCGCTCCCCGTTCAAGAAGACATCCTCGATGAACTTCAGGTACGCGTCGTGGCTGAGGACCTGCTTGTCGATGAAGCCCTGCTTGGCGTACGGGCTGATGACGAGGCCGGGCACGCGGATGCCGTAGCCGTTCACGTCCACTTCCGGCGGAGGCATGTGGTCGTAGAAGCCGCCCCAGTCGTCCCAGGACACGAAGATCGCGGTGCTCTCCCACATGTCGCTCTGCATGAGGTTGTTGATGACCCGCGTGACGTGGGCCTGGCCGTCGCTGACGCGACTGCGGGGGTGCTCACTGACCTTGCCGCTCGGGATGAGCCACGACACGGCGGGCAACGTGTTGTTGCGAACCGCGCGGTCGAATGCGCGCATCGACTCGATGTTGCCGAGCTGGTTGTTCTCCTGCACGGTCGTGAAGTACGGCATCGGGTTCCAGATGCTCGGTGTGCGCCGGTCCTGCTTCCCTGGCGTGCAGGTGATGGGACCCTCGATCTCGTCACAGTCGGGCTCCTCGCCCGCGAAGACGTAGTACCCCCACGACACCTTGGCCCTGTGCAGCAAGTAGGTGATGTCCGTCCAGGCGTAGATCGGATCGCGGAACTCCGGGATGTCCTCTGGATCGACCTTGGGGAAGAGCTCTCGGAAGCGACCCTCCTGCCAGTTCACCGGCGCGTCTGGTGCGTCACCGTCGGTCACGCACGACATCGGGTTCTCGTTGCGGCAGCGCGCGGACCAGCCCGAGACCATGTAGAGGTGCGCGGGGAGCGTCCACGAGTTCGACGAAGCAAACATGTGGTCCTGGAGGACGAACTGCTCCGCGTATGTCCAGTAGTTCGGGATGTCGGCGCGTTCCTTGTACCCGAGGACGTTCATCGGGTTCTTGGAGTTGCGTCCGCAATCAGTGCCGGCGTTGAGGTCGACCATCTGGCGGACGCACGGCTGCGCGGCGTCTTGATACGCCTTGAGGTAGCCGTCCATCGCGCCACCGTTCCGGGCCACGACGTAGCCGCGGTAGCTGTGGGGCCCGCCGAAGTTCCGATCGCGCGGGTCGTGGTACAACACGGCGCACGCGTCGTTGTTGTACGGATCGACCACGCACACGTCGATGTTGCCGGCCGCGTCGCGAGGGAAACCCTCGGCGCCGGGGAACGTGCCGAAGTAGTGATCGAAGGAGCGGTTCTCTTGCATGATGATCACGATGTGCTCGATCTTCTCGAGCTCGGGAGAGATCGCGACTCCCTCGCGTCCGGTGGACTGCACCGGGCGAGTGTCGACGCGTGGAGGTGTCTCGGTGCTCGGCACCGCGACCGCGGAGATCCCGACGACGCCGACGCAGCACGCGATGAGTCGAAGAGCTCGCATCAGTTCCTCAACCGGACGGGGTTCCGGAGGACGCTACTCGGCGTGCCCTTGGATTAGACGTTTGCGCACGCGGCGATGGCGGCATCGGCCGCGGCGTTGACGGCCTTCACCGTGCCCTTGCCGAGCCGCGCGAGGTAGGCGATCTTCCATGGCTTGCGCAGCAAGTACCACGCGAGCGCTTTGAAGTTCCCCGAGCCGTCCGGTCCCGCCATCTTCAGCACTTCGGGATCCACGGTGTCGTCGTCGCCGCGATCACTGATGCCACGGTACGTACTCCATGGCACGCCGCGCGCGTCGCACACGAGCCCGACGGCCGACGTCTCCATATCGACGGCCACGCACCCGTCAGCGATCATCTTCGCGGTCGTCTCGGGGTCGTATCCGAACTGATCAGAGGTGACGAGCGTGCCGCGCGCGATCGCGCCGCCCAAGGTGTGCGGTCGTGTCTCTCGACCCGTGTCGCCGTGGATCACGAGCTCCGGGAGGACGAGGTCGCCGATGTCGACGGTCGGACCCATGCCGCCGGCGATGCCCACGACCATGACGTGATCCACCTTGATGCCGTCGAGCAGTCGCTCGGTCGTCTCCCGCGCGGGTCCGGTGCCGATGCCGGTGATCACCGCGACGACACGCACATCGCCGACGCGCCCCTCGTGGGTGAAGGCGCCGTTGCCGGCGTCGGTCTTCTCCAGCGGGATCTTCTTCTTCAGCGGTGCGAGCTCGGGCACCATCGGGGCCAGCATCGCCACCGTCTTCGGCGTCTCGGTCATGGGTGCAGCATGGCCGGATCAGGGGCACCAGCGCATGACGAGTGCAGGACCCGCTGGGAGAGGGAGAACAACACCCGTGGTGAAGTTCAATCGCAAGGCGAAGATCGACACGGGCAGCGTTCGCGACCGCCGTGGTGGAGACGGCGGGATGGGCGGCTTCGGCAGCCGCGGCGGCGGGGGCTTCGGTGGCGGTGGGTTCGGCCGCGGCGGCAGCGGGTTCCCCTTGCCGTTCCGAGCATCCGGGGTCAGGCGGAGGTGGGTGGGCGACGGTCAGCCCAGGGCTTGGCGGCTTCGAGCTGGGATGCGAGGCGGAGGAGCACGTCCTCTCTTCCGTAGGCGGCGACGAGCTGCACGCCGACCGGCATCCCGTCGTCACCCCAGTGCAGCGGAAGCGTGATCGCCGGCTGTCCGGTCACGTTGAAGGGCATCGAGAACGCGGTGAGCCCGCCGAGTCGGCCGAGCATCGTGTCGAGCGGCGCTTCTGGACCCAGCTCACCGAGTCGCGGCGTCGGCGCGGGGACCATCGGCGTCACCAAGATGTCGTTGCCGTCGGCCCACCACTGCGACACGCCGCGTGCGTAGGACTGCGCCGCTTCGATTGCTGCGACGTACCTCGACGCGGTCACCGACTGCGCCACCTCGGCCTGCATCGCGTTGAACGGCTCGAGCTCTGACAGCTCGATCGTTCGACCCAGTCGTTCGCTCCACCGGTCGATCTCGCGGCCGACGAAGGTCGGGAAGAGCACCGCGATGCCTTCGCCGAAGCCAGCATCATCCAATGCAGGGATCGCAGTCGGTTCCACGTCGTGGCCGAGCGACTCCAGCAACGCCGCGGTCTCGCGCACGGCGGTCACCGCGTCGGCGTGCGCGTCGCCCAGCCCGCCGCCGCGTTCGGTGCGAAAGCCGATGCGCAGTCGTCCGGGATCAGCGCCGACCTCATCCGCGAACGGTCGTAGAGGTGGCGGTGCCGTGTAGGGGTCGCCGACGCCTGGGCCGCAGGTTGCGTCGAGGACCGCGGCGGTGTCGCGCACCGAGCGCGTCAGCACGTGCTCGTGCGTGGTCATCGCCCAGTACTCACCGAAGTCAGGGCCGAGCGTGGTGCGGGCGCGACTCGGCTTGAGCCCGACGAGCCCGCACATCGCGGACGGGAAGCGGATCGATCCACCCATGTCGTTGCCGTGTGCGACCGGCACCATCCCCGCGGCGACTGCGGCACCCGCGCCTCCGCTCGAGCCGCCCGGGGAACGGTCGAGATCCCACGGGTTGTGCGTCTTCCCATAGGCAAGCGGCTCGGTCGTGATTGAGTGCGCGAGCTCGGGCAGGTTGGTCTTGCCGATGATCACGAAGCCCGCGGCGCGGAACCGCTCCACGAGCCATGTGTCGTGCTCTTCGGTCCAGCCCGCGTCCTTCAACGCGCGCATCCCGCAGTGGTACGGGTCGCCGGCGGAGTGCGCGACCGCGTCCTTCAACAGGAACGGCACACCGCGGAACGGGCCGTCAGGAAGCGAGCTGTTCGTGGCTGCATCGACGGCCCTCTCGCTCAGATCGTGGATGACGGCGTTCAGCTGAGGATTGAGCGCCTCGACCCGTCGCAGTGCCGCGTCGACCAGCTCGCTCGGTGTGACCTCACCGGCTCGCACCAGCTCGGCCTGTGCGGTCCCGTCGAGCCACGCGTAGTCGTCCACGACGTGTGTTTCTAGTCCGACAGAGGATCGAGTGCGCTCCCCGGATCACCTCGCGCGGCGGCTGCGAAGCGCGCACGGATCTCGGCGATGTCGGCGAGGTAGCCCGCGGTGGACTCGCTCACGCCGTCGTTGCGCACCGACGTCGATCCCTGCGAGTAAGCGGCGAGCGCGAACCGCGTGTCACCGCCGAAGCTCTCGATCTGTGCGCGCAGGTAGCGCGCCGTCATCTTGATGTTGTCCTGCGGATCTGCAGGGTCGAGCATCGGGTCGCCCAACAGCTCGCCAGCAACGAACGCCGTAGTTGCCGGAAGTAGCTGCCCGATCCCCACCGCGCCCGATTCCGGGTTGAGCGCTTCGGCTCGCCACCTCGACTCGCGCCAAGCCAGCGCTTGCAGCAGCGCGAGCGGGAGGTCGTTGTCGCGGGCCGATCGCTCAAAGGCCGGCGCGAGGTAGTGCTTCTCCGGTTCGACGAACGCGGGAAGCACCGCACGGTCCTTCTTCGGCGGGTCGTCACCACCGACGAAGCCGATGACGACGAGTGCCAGTGCGCCAATGATGAGGTCGACGACGACGAGGACGCCAACGACGGTGAGGATCCGTCGCCGTCGATCGGGATCACGTAGCGGCAGGCGCCCGCCGAACGCGAAGCTCATGGGATGTGCTGCCGGCGCCGCGCAATGTGGCGAGCCGGAAGGGAGGCGCTAGCCGGCTTTCGCGGCGCGGAAGGCGCGGGCCAGCATCGGCGTCCTGGTGTCGTCCGCCGCGACGCCCTTGGCGAGCCCGATGCGGGTGGGCGCGTCCTCGCGCATGTCGCGCAGCTCCCAGTGGACGGGCAGGCGAAGCCGGTCGGCGTGGGCGTGGCACAGATCTCCGGCCGAGCGTCCGTTCTCCTCGTCGAGCGCGCCGAGCCATACGACGCGCGCGAGTCCGTCGAAGTTGAAGGTTGCCGCGGCCGGCAGGTTGCAAGCCGGCCGAGCGCACATCCTGGCCATCGTTGGACCGTACCGGTCAGTGGTTGCGATGCCGCGGATGGTGCCCACTTGCGTTGCAACGCCAAACGTCGGCGTTGATTCAATCCGGGGCGTCGCGCAGCGCCAGGTGCGCAGCGTTGGCGCCGCAGGCACCGTGAACCCCGCCCCCGGGATGGGCCGCGGCCGATGCGAGATACAGGCCACGCACGAAGGTGCGAGCCCCGCCGCGCAACCCGGGCACGGGACGCAGGAACAGCTGCTGGCGCAACGCGGCGGTGCCCCCGTTGATAGCGCCGCCCACGAGGTTGGGGTCTTGTGTCTCGAAGTGCGTAGGGGTGATCACGGTCCGTGCCTTCACCAGGGCGCGGAACCCGGGCGCGCGCCGTTCGATCTGCTCTTCCATCCGGTCGGCCATGCGCTGCGCGTCGGCGTCGTCCCACAGTCCGGTGATCCCGTCGCCGGCATCTCCCATCACCATTTGCGGTACGTGCGTATACGCCCACATCGCCTCGGTGCCTGGCGGTGAGCGCGTCGGATCTGCAGTCGTCATCTGGCCGACGATGAGGAACGGTCGTTCCGGCACGAGCCCGCGCTGGATCTGCGCGGAGTAGGTCTCGATGTCGGCGACCGAGTCGCCGACGTGCACGGTGCCGGCGCGTCCGACCGGCGCTTCTGACCACGGAACTTTCCCGTCGAGCGCCCAATCAACCTTCACGGTCGCGTGGTCCCAACGGAACCGTCGAAGTCCGCGTCGCACGCGCCACGGCAGGTGCTCACCGTCGAGCAGCTGCTGATACAGCGACGCGGCCGACGTGTCCGCGAGCACGCCGTGACGAACCGCGATCTGCGTGCCGTCAGCGGTGCGCACGCCAACCGCGTGGCCCTTCTCCACGTCGATCTTGGTGACTGTTGTGTCGCAGCGAATCTCACCCCCCTTGGAGCCAAGGCGAGCAACGAACGCATCCGTCAGTCGACCCGCGCCACCTTCGGGAACGGGAAACCCGACGTCTTGCGCGAGCGACGCGAGGAGCCAGCCGAAGAGCGCGCCACTGCTCGCGTCTGGCGCCAGGTCGGTGTGCATCGTGTTGCCGGCGAGCAGCAACTTGCCGCCCTCGCCGTCGAAGCCACGCATCGCGCGCCGCAACGACGAGAGCGCAAACCATGTGAGCCACGGCACGTGCACGTTCGCAACCCATCCGAGCCGGAGCGCGCGGCGCACCGGCGGGAACGGCGACAGCAGCATGTCAAGGAACGTTGGGCCGAGCTTCTCCCATCGGCGGTACAGCTTTCGCCAGGTGTCACCGTCACCGGTGGCGAACACATCCAGCGACGCCGCGGTCGCATCGAGATCGGTGCGGTCGACGAACGCGCATCCGCTGGGCGACGGATGCGCCAGTGGCAGCGGGGGCTGCACCCACGCCAAACCGTGCTCCTCGAGCCGCAGCGCGCGCAGCACCGGCGACGCGAAGCCCAACGGGTAGAACGAGCTCCCCCAGTCGGCGACGAACCCCGGTGCGACCAGCTCGCCGCTGCGCACGGCGCCACCTGGCTCCGACTGGGCCTCGAGCACGAGGACCCGCCAGCCGTGGTCGGCGAGCAGGTTCGCGGCCACGAGCCCGTTCGGTCCCGCCCCGATGACGACGGCGTCACAGTCAGCCATGGACGCCCTTCCTTGGTCGGCTCCGCAGGCTCGGCCTCCTGCGACGACGGTCGGCAAAGCCGCCGCCGCCGCGAGCATAAGAGCGGCACCTCACCCGGACCGGACCCGCCTGCGCACCGCACGAGCGGCGCAGTAGGTTTCCAGCGTTCCGAGTGGACGATCGAAGGGGGATGACGTGCGCAAGGTACTGATCGGTGTCGGCGCGGTCTTGTTGGGTCTCGTCGTGGCCGTCCCGGCGGGTGCACAGGGGAAGGGTCCGCTCAAGGTCGCGACCGACCTCCCGGCGCCGGGCTTCTGGAACGGTGAGACACCCGACAATGTCGACGGGGGCTTCGAGTACGACATGGCCCTCGAGATCGCCGACCGACTGGGCTACGACGGGATCGAGGTGTCGGATGTCTCGTTCGACGCGCTCGTGGCCGGCCAGCTCTCGGGGTTCGACATCGCGTTGTCGCAGGTGACCATCACCGAGGAACGCGGGGAGGTCGTCGACTTCACCACCCCGTACTTCGCGTCTGATCAGGGCGTCCTCGTACTCAAGGGCACCAAGGTCACCGAGAGGAACGCCAAGAAGCTCCAGTGGGGTGTGCAGCGCGCGACGACGGCTCAGTTCTTCCTCAAGGACGTGCTGAAGCCGAAGAAGAAGGTGCGCACCTACAAGCAGACCGTCGACTTGTTCGCAGCTCTGCGAGCGAAGCAGATCGATGCGGTGCTGTTGGACACTGCGATCGTGCTCGAGCAAGCGGCGGCGTCGAACGGCAAGCTCAAGGTCGTCGCGCAATACGCCACCGGTGAGGAATACGGTGGCATCCTCGTCCAGGATTCCCCGTTGCTCACGGACATCGACGCCGTGATCAGTGCGCTCAAGGACGAAGGGTTCCTCAACGACCTCACGGCCGAGTACTTGGGCGGCGACCCGTCCACGGTGAAGTTCATCGAGCCCTGATCGCACCGCGGTCTGGATGTCGTGAGGGGTCCGGCGAGCGCTGGACCCCTCACACGTCCTCGGGTCTGACATCGCGCGCACGAGCGTTGGGGTGATGTGATGGCGAACGGCATCGGCGACACCGCGCCCTCGCCCGATCGCACCGCGAGGGATCGGGGCGCCATGACGGCCATGGTCGTCTCGGGTGCATCGGTGGCGCTCGCGCTCGCAGGCGGTCTGGTCGCCGCACTCCGCGCCTCCGACACGAACAACACCTTTCTCCTCGTGTTCGTCCTCGCTTTCCCGCTCGGTGTGTTCGCGCTCTGGTTCGGGCGTCGGGCCGAGACTCACATCGTCGACCGCGACGGACCAGATGAAGACGAGCAGCTGGCTCGCTTGGCTCGACGCGTCGCCGTCGCGGGAATCGTGCTCAGCGTGTTGCTGGCCTGCGGTCTGGGCGTCTGGGCCGCGTGGACCGGCCTCGAGGACGTGCAGGAGATCTTCTTCTCGCTGCCCGACCTCGGGGATTCCGCGGGCCTGGTGACCGACGGCTTCTTGTTGAACGTGAAGATCTTCGTCGTTGCCGAGGTCCTCGTCCTGGTCTGGGGACTCGTGGTCGCCGTCACGCGAGAGCTCCCGGGCCGGGCGGCGGCACCGCTGCGCTGGCTCGCGGTTGCGTACGTCGACATCTTTCGTGGGCTTCCCGCCATCATCACGATCTACCTCGTCGTGTTCGGTCTGCCACTCAGCCGACTTCCGATCGTGCCCGGCACCGACGCGTCGTTCCTCGGGTTCGACCAGGTCGAGATGCTGGGCGTCCTTGCGCTGGTGCTCGTGTACGGCGCCTATGTCGCCGAGGTGTATCGAGCTGGCATCGAGAGCGTGCACTGGAGCCAACGTGCGGCGGCCCAAGGCCTGGGTCTCTCCCGGGGCCAAGCGATGCGCTACGTCGTCGTGCCCCAGGCGCTTCGCCGGGTGGTCCCTCCACTCATGAACGACTTCATCGGCCTCCAGAAGGACACGGCGTTGCTCAACATCGCCGGGATCTTCGAAGGCTTCGCGGCTGCGAGCAACTACGCCAACAACAACTTCAACCTTTCGTCGGTCACGGGTCTGGGCATCTGCTTCGTGGTCATCACGATCCCGATGACGCGGTTCACCGACTATCTCGTGCGACGCGATCAGCGTCGATTGCGAGGGGGCGGCGTCGGGGCCGCGGTCACCGACGTTGTCGGCGCGAGTGGGGGTCGGGCATGACGCCCGTGGTCGAGATCCGCGGGTTGGTGAAGCGCTTCGGGTTCACGACCGTGCTCGACGGCATCGATCTGGACGTCACCGACCACGAAGTGGTCTGCCTGATCGGTGCGTCGGGATCAGGCAAGTCAACCTTGCTGCGCTGTGTGAACGGCCTTGAACCGCTCAGCTCGGGAACCGTGACGGTCGCGGGCCGCACGGTGATCCAAGACGACATCAAGCTCAACCGGCTTCGTCGTGATGTCGGCATCGTCTTCCAGTCGTACAACCTGTTCCCGCACATGACCGTGATGCACAACGTCACGCTCGCCCCCCGCAAGGTGCTGCACCTCTCAACGGAAGAAGCCGAGCAACGAGCTCGTCCATTGCTCGAGCGGATCGGGTTGGCCGACAAGGCAAGCGCCTACCCCGACAGCCTTTCGGGTGGTCAGCAGCAGCGAGTGGCGATCGTTCGTGCGCTCGCGATGCAACCGAAGCTCATGCTGTTCGACGAGATCACGAGCGCGCTCGATCCCGAGCTCGTGAACGAGGTGCTCCTGATGATGAAGGATCTCGCGCAGGAAGGCATGACGATGATCGTGGCGACGCACGAGATGGCCTTCGCCCGTGATGTCGCCAACAAGGTGTGCTTCCTCCACCAGGGCAAGATCCTCGAAGAAGGGCCACCCCAGCAGATCTTCACCTCACCGAAGGAAGAGCGCACCGCGGAGTTCTTGAAGCGCACGCTCGAGTCCGGCCGGCTGTGACCTCGACGACTGCGCCACTCCCCGAGGCCGATGTCGAGCGGGCGCTCGCCCCACTGGGCGAGGCGCGGATGCTGCCGTCCGCGGCCTACACGGATACGGACGTGCTGGCGTGGGAGCGCGAGCACCTCTTCGCCGGGGAATGGGTGTGCATCGGTCGTGAGCCCGGCCCCGTGCAGCACGCGCAACGGGCCGTGGCGCTGGGAGTGGGCAGCGCGCTGATCGTGCGCGCCGGCGCTGACCTGCGCGCGTTCGCCAACGTGTGCCGCCATCGTGGGCACGAGCTCTTGTCGGTCGGTGAGCACGCGCAACGAGCACACATCCGCTGTCCGTACCACGGGTGGACATATGGGCTGGACGGAAGCCTCGAGCGCGCAACCGGCGGTGCGGTGCGCGACGCTGCCGACTGCGCGCTCGGCGCGCTGCCCGTCGCTGAGTGGTTGGGCTGGCTGTTCGTGAGCGAGCGCGGCGTCGCCCCGCCGCTGCACGATCGGCTCCGGTCCCTGACCGATGTGCTGGCTCCGTACGACCCCGCGCGCCTCACCACCGTTGCGCGTCGTGACTACGTCGTGGACGCGAACTGGAAGGTGCTCCACGAGAACTACCAGGAGTGCTTGCACTGTCCACGCATCCATCCCGAGCTCTGTCGCGTCAGCCCACCAGACAGCGGTGACAACCTCGCACCGGGTGACGGCTGGGTCGGAGGGTGGATGGACCTCCGCGACGGGGTGGAGACCATGTCGATGAGCGGGACGCGCGTCGGGCCGCCACACCCTGGCCTCGACGAGCACACACGGCGGCGGGTCGCCTACTTCGCGGTGCTTCCGAACCTTCTCATCAGCGCGCATCCCGACTACGTGCTCACCCACCGGCTCGAGCCCATTGCACCGGGCGCGACCCGCATCGAGTGCGAGTGGCTCGCAGAGCCCGACGCGGAGATCGATGAAGCAGTCGAGTTGTGGGACACGATCAACGAGCAGGATTGGGACGCGTGCGAGTCGGTGCAGCGAGGGCTCGCCTCGGGTGCGCACCGTCCCGGACCGATCGTGGAACGAGAGGACGCCGTCCACCACTTCGTCGGGCTCATCGCCCACGCGTACCTCGGACGGGAGCAGCCGGGCTCGTGACGACCTACGAAGTCATGGGGAAGATTGGGCTCCCGGCTCCGGTTGCCGATCTCGCCGCGCGCACCTGGGATGTGGTGGTGGTCGGTGGTGGGCACAACGGCCTTACGGCGGCGGCGTACCTCGCCCGGGCGGGCAAGCAGGTGCTCGTGCTCGAACGACGTGATCAGCTCGGCGGTGCGTGCACCCTCGAGCAACCGTTCGAGGACCCGCGGTTCGTGATGAGCCCGTGTGCCTACCTCGTCGGCCTGCTGCACCCGCTCGTCATCGAGGAGCTCGACCTCGCGCGGCGCGGCTACCGAACTTTCGTCGCTGATCCCACGCAATGGACCCCATTCGACGATGGAACCGCGCTGTTCCAGTGGAAGGACGAGGCGAAGACTCTTCAATCCATCGACGCACTCTCACCGAGCGACGTCGACGGCTACTTCGCGTACGACGCATTGTTCGAGCGCATCCGCGAGACGCTGCGGCGCGGTCCGCGCGGCGACACGTGGGTCGGCGCCGCGCCCGACCGCGCCGCGCTCGAGGAGGTGTTCGGTGACGACACCGAGGCGCTCGAGGTCGTGCTCGAGGCGCCGATCGCCGACGTCGTCGAGCGGCACGTGAAGGATGAGCGCATCCGGTCGGCATTGCACGTCGAAGGACTCATCGGCACGTTCGCCGGACCGCGCGACCCGGGAACCGCGTGGATCCACGCGCACCACAGCCTGGGGCTGATCGGTGGATGGAGCTACGTCGAGGGTGGGATGGGACGCGTGTCCTTCTGTCTGGCCGACGCAGCGCGCGACGAGGGCGCAGTGATCGCCGCCGGGGTGCGGGTAGCGGCCATCCGGCCGGGCGAAGGCGTCGTGCTCGAGTCCGGGGAGCTCGTCCGCGCGCCGGTCGTCGTGAGCAACGCCGATCCGGTGCGGACGACGGCGCTCGTCGAAGGCGACATCGACGAGTCCTTCCGCCGTCGGGTCGCCGGCTGGCGCACGACCAGCCCGGTCGTCAAGCTCAACTGCGCGCTGTCTCGGCTCCCGACGTTCCCTTCTGCGCAGGGCGATCCGACAGTCTTCAAGGCCCAGGTCGTCATCGGCTGCTCGATCGATGACGCCCAGGCCGCGTGCGATGCCGCGCGCCGGGGCGAGCCGGCGCCGTCGTGGTGCGAGCTCTACTTCCAGACGCCGTACGACCCGTCGGTCGCGCCGCCCGGGCACCACACCATGAGCGTGTTCGCGCAGTTCGCGCCCTACGAGCTGGCGACGGGCACCTGGGACGAGCGGCGCGACGAGATCGCCGACGCCACGCTGGGGGTGATCGCCCGGTACGCCCCCGACGTCGCCGACTGCATCGTCGAGCGTCAAGTGCTCGGGCCGCCGGACGTCGAGGAGCAGATCGGGTTGACCGGCGGGCACATCTTCCAGGGCGAGTGCCTCCCGGAGCAGATGTGGGACCGGCGCTTCGGCCCCCGCACCCCCCTGCCCGGCGTCTACCTCTGCGGTGCGGCGACCCACCCGGGGGGCTCGGTGATGGCGATCAACGGTCGCAACGCGGCGATGGCGGTCCTGGCCGACCAGGGCTGAGCACCCCGGTCCCGCCGGGACGAGCGTCGTTCCGATCGCTCCCGATCTGGGAAAAGTTCGGGCTCGACGGAAGAAATCCCCCACACCCCTTGTGGGACAAGGGCGCTGGCCAGTGTGACATGGTGCACATCGGGCCACCAGAGCCCCATCGGTGGCCCAAGGGCCCGCTACCCTGGCCCTTGGTCGCCCGTTCTGCCTGATTTCTCCCGGTTCGCGGTGATCATCCCCTTCTTCGAATGGCTGCCTCGCGTCGCGCGGCCTCGCTCGGAGCAGGGGCAACCCCAGCCCAGCCCCCCAGCCCCCCAGCCCCCAGGAGCAGCAACCTCCATGAGATGGCATCGCCGTGCCCTCGTCGTCCTTGCCCTGCTCCTCGTCGCCGGATGCGGCCCCGGTCGCTCGGCGGCCCCGCCCGGTCCGTCCCTCGAGGTCTTCACGGCCATCAACGAGGCGTTCGGTCCGTACGACGCGACCGGCCGGGCCCTCCAGGTCGCCAAGTGCGAGTCCGGATGGGTGCCCACCGCCGGGGCCGGCGAGTTCTACCAGGGCCTCTTCCAGCTCGGCCCGCACATCGTGGCGATCCACCAGTACGGCGGCGACTTCCTCGACCCCGTCCAGAACGCCGCGGCGGCCCGCGACCTCTGGCTCTCGCGCGGCAAGTCGTGGTCGGCCTGGCCGGTCTGCGGACGCTGACCTGACGCCGGAGGTCGCGCCACCGGGAAGGCGGAGCGACCTCACGGTGTTGAGAGGTGGCGAGGCCACCCCTGGCCCGCCCGAGCGTGCCCCCGTCCGACCCCCCCTTGGACGGGGGCACGCCCGCGTCCTGAGCGCGCTCCTCCCCGCGCTCGTACCGCACCACCTGGGAGGGCCCGCGCGGTGACCGGCTCTGTGGCGGCGGCTGACACGTCGACGGGTTCGACGCGCTACGGTGACGATCCGCGCTTGGAATTTCGCGGGGCCAGACCGGCGATCGGGTGGGAACGTGGGCATGAGGGCGCGCGTCGGATCCATGCGACACCGGATCGCGATGCTCGCCGTGCTGACGGTCGGGTTCGGCAGCGTGGGGACCATCGCGGCCCCGGCCGCCAGCACCCGCGCCACGACGTCGAGCATCGACGCGACCGTCGAGCGCACCGCTCCCGACCAGCTCACGATCTCGTGGAGCGCACCTCCGGGACGAGCCGTCACCGCGGTGCGCTGGGGCGACCAGCCGTCGGACGCCACCACCCCACTCCTCGACGAGGTCGAGCAGACCACGCGCGAGGTTGTCGTCCAGGACCCGAGCCCAGGCTCGCGCGTGTACTTCGCGCTGGTCAGCCGCGGAGGCGACCGGACGATCGTCGCCGAACGCCGGTTGCCGCTCGAGGGTGACCCCAACTTCCGCGACCTCGGCGGCTACAAGACCAGCGACGGCCGCACCGTCAAGTGGGGGCGCATCTACCGATCGGGATCACTCGACGCCCTCACCGATGCCGACCTCGCGTACCTCGAGGGGCTGGGCATCAAGCTTGTGTGCGACCTGCGTGCGCCCTCGGAGATCACGATCGAGCCCGATCGGCTGCCTGCCGGCGTCGAGGCGGTGAACATCCCGCTCGTCGACGATTCGGTCGATCCGGTGGCGATCCGCGAAGCGGTGCTCGCCGGCGACGTGTCGGACCTCGGCAAGCCTGGTGAGCTCCTCATCGAGGGGAATCGGAAGTTCGTGACCGACTTCTCCGACGAGCTGAGCACCATGATGACGCGCGTGACGGACCCGCGCGCTCAGCCGGCGATCCTGCACTGCTCGGCTGGCAAGGATCGGGCCGGGCTGGCTGCGGCACTCGTGCTGCTCACGCTCGGTGTGCCGCAGAAGACGGTGATGCAGGACTACCTCCTGTCGAACGACTACCGGGCGGAGGAGAACGAACGCACGCTGGTGTCGCTGCGGGCGCTGCTCGACCCGAGCGAGGTCGAGGTGATCCAGGCGCTGCTCGAGGTTCGACCTGAGTACCTGCAGGCCGCGTTCGCGGCCATGAAGAAGAAGTACGGATCGATCGACGCCTACCTCAAGAACGGGCTCGGGATCACCGACGAGCAACGCGCTCGCTTCCAGCGACAGATGCTCGAGGCTGCCAGCTAGCGGCTTGCCACCCCGTCGGCGTCGGCGCCCCGTGCGAGGCGTTCACCGACCCTCTCTCGTACGGTGAACCCGATGGAATCGCGCACCCGCGACGTGACCGAGTTCGCCTTCACGGACACCGGGCCCTGGGTCGTCGACCCCGACGAGCTGGCGTGGTCCGACGGGTTGGCGTCGGTGCGCGCCTCGGTGGCCGAGGAAGCCGCCGCGTTGTTGCGGCGCCGGCGCCGGCCGCCGGTCGGGCGCATCGTGCGCGTCGTCGCGGCGCTGGCCCGCGCGCTGGTCGTGTGGCGCTTCCGGGAGCGCGGCACCCCGCGCTCGCGCGCCGGCGTGTCCCGGCGATTGCGGCTGGCCTTCGAGCGCCTGGGCTCGACATACGTGAAGCTCGGGCAGATCGTGTCTGCCTTCGAAGGACTGTTCCCCGACGAGCTGGTCCGGGAGTTCAAGCGACTGCGCGACCAGGTGCCGCCCGAACGCTTCCGTGACATCCGAGCGGTGGTGGAGGAGGAGCTCGGAGGGCCGCTCCACGAGGTGTTCGCCTCGTTCGACGAGGTCCCGATTGCCGCCGCGTCGATCGCGCAGGTGCACGGGGCGCGCCTGCTCACCGGTGAGGACGTGGTCGTCAAGGTGCAACGGCCGAGGGTCGGCGCCCTCGTGCGCGCCGACCTGCGCGCGCTGGCGTGGATCGGGCCGCACCTCGTCGGTCGGATCCCCGTGGCCGCGCTTGCGAACCCACCGGCGCTCGTCGAGCTGTTCGCGGAGCAGGTCACCGAGGAGCTCGACTTTCGGCTCGAGGCCGAGAACATGCTCGATCTGGCGCGAGTCTTCGCGGCAACCCAGCAACGCACGATGGTCGTGCCCCGGCCTCACCCGACGCTCGTCACCCGACGCGTGCTCGTGATGGAGCGGATGCGCGGCTTCGCGTTCGACGACGTGGCCGCGATGCATGCTGCGGCCGTCGACACCACTGCGGTGCTGCGCGCGGGGCTCATCGCCTGCCTCGAAGGAGCGATGATCCACGGCGTCTTCCACGGTGACCTGCACGGTGGCAACCTCCTCGTGGAAGAGACCGGTCGCACCGTGCTCTTCGACTTCGGGATCACCGGGCGCCTCACCGAGACGCAGCGGCTCGCCTTCCTCCGCCTGCTGCTGTCGGGCACGTCCGGTGACATGCTGAGCCAGCTCGCCGCGTTGCGCGACCTCGGCGCGTTCCCGATCGACACCGACCTCGACGAAGTGCTCCACGACCTGGAGCTCGACCAACCCGTGAAGGACCCGACGCAGATGTCGGCGGACGAGCTGGTCTCCTCGCTCGAGGACCTGATGAAGAAGCTCCTGGGCTACGGCACCCGGGCGCCCAAGGAGCTCATGCTCTTCGTGAAGGACCTCATGTACCTCAACGCCGCGACGGCGACGCTCGCCCCCGACCTCGACCTCATCGCTGAGATCGTGCACATCCACCAGTACTTCCTCACCACCCACGGCGAGCGGCTGATGCGCGAGATCGGCGAGGCGGCCATGCGTCCGCCTGACCCGGACGCGATCAAGGCGAGCTTCCTGGTGCCGGCCGATGTCGAGCGGTTGACGTTCGCTGACCTCCAGGAGCGCCGAAAGGTCATCCTGGGGCGCATGGGGGAGAAGGCGCCTGGTAGGAACCGACGTCGATGAACCCTCAACCCAACGCGGCCGCTCGCTATGCGTCGGGCGTGCACGCGGTGACGGACTACGCGACGCGCCTCTCGCGCAAGCGGGTCATCCTCACCACGGCGGCCGTGATCTCGGCGATGTTCCTCGCCTCGATCGACGGCACGATCGTGTCGACCGCGATGCCCACGATCGTCGGCGACCTCCAAGGCATCGACTCCTACGCGTGGGTGTTCTCGGGGTTCTTGCTCGCGGAGATCGCCACGATCCCGCTGTGGGGTCGACTCGCTGACATGTTCGGGCGCAAGCCGATCTTCTTGACCGGCCTGATGATCTTCCTCGTCGGCTCCGCGTTGAGCGGGGTCTCCGAATCGATGACTGAGCTCGTGCTCTTTCGCGCACTGCAAGGGCTCGGCGCGGGTTGCATCCTGCCGGTCGCCCAGACGATCAGCGCCGACCTCTACACGATGGAGCAACGGGCGAAGGTCTCCGCCGTGTACGCGGGGGTGTTCGCGATCGCTTCCGTGCTCGGACCGTTCCTCGGCGGCTTCATCACCGACAACCTCTCGTGGCGCTGGGTCTTCTACGTGAACCTGCCGGTCGGAGCGATCGCGATCGCGCTCGTCGCGTTCGTGATGGTCGAGCCACTCGAACGCAAGCGGCGACATCGCTTCGACTGGCCCGGCGTTGCGACGCTGCTCGGTTGGAGCGGCGCGCTTGTGTTCGCGCTGGAGTCCGGTGGCCGCGAGTACCCGTGGGGATCGCTCGAGGTGGTTGGCGCGTTCGCGGCGTCGGCCGCGCTGTTCGTCCTCTTCATCGTTGCTGAGCTGCGCGCACCCGAACCGCTGATCCCGTTCTCGTTGTTCAAGGTCCGAGCTCTGTGCGCGTCGGCCGTGGTGACGATGTTCCTCGGCATGTCGATGTTCGGGGTGTTGTCGTTCATGCCGCTCTACGGACGAACCGTGCTGCACGAATCGGCCACCGGCGCCGGCCGCATCCTGATCCCGTTGTCACTCGGCATGGTGCTCGCTTCTGGGGTCGGTGCGCGGCTCGTACTTCGGTATGGGTTCCGGATCATCCTGCGCATCGGCGCGACTGGTGTGGTGATTGGGACCTTCATGCTCACCCGCCTCGAAGTGGACTCCTCGCAGCTCGTGTTGAGCTGCTACCTCGCCCTGCTGGGTGCCGGCATGGGTCTGGTGTTCATGTCGACGGCACTGGCCGCACAGAACTCGGTGACGGTCGAGCAGATGGGCGTGTCAACCGGTCTCATCAACTTCACGCGTCAGCTCGGAGGCGCGATCGGGATCGCGATTGCTGCATCGGTGATGCTCACGAACGTCACCAGTCGGCTCGAGGATGCGTTTGGTAAGGGAGCCTTCGACACGTCCAGCCTCTTGACGCCGAGCGACACCACCGTCGAGCTTCCGCGCGAGACCGAGCGCATCGTGAGCGAGGCGTTCTCGGGCGCGCTCAACCGCACGTTCTGGGTCGCAGTCGGCGTGGCCGTCATCGGCTTGATCTGCACGCGCATCATGCCGAAGGGTTCGGCGACAGCGATTCGCGACGAGGCACGCGCCGCGGCGAAGGTCGACTCGCTCCAACCCGACGGCGAGACCTTCGCGATCGCGCGGCAAACTTAGGCGTTCGGTGTGGCTCCGCCTCCCGAACGCAGGCGGAGCCGCAGCATGCGAAGGCGACAGGGAGGGCGCAATGCCGGAGCTGCCACAGATGCAGGCGCTGGCTGAGCGCCTAGCTGACGCGGTCGGAGGACACGCGCTCGAGGGATACGAACCCCTCGGCTTCACCGCACTCAAGACCGTCATCCCCGCGCCTGATGAGCTCATCGGACGCACGCTCGAATCGGTTGGTCGGCGCGGCAAGTACGCGGTGATGGAGTGGGGCGACGGGTTGCGTGTGCTGCTGCACCTGTCGCAGGCCGGACGCGTCGACATCGAGGGCACGCCGAAGAAGACCAAGCCGAGAGGCGCGGTAGTTCGGTGGCGCTTCGTCGACGGACCCGCGGTGCTCGTGCGTGAGCACGGCACCGATCGCAAGGCCGGGTGGTGGGTGCTGGGCGCCGGCGACGACGGCCCGCTCGTGAAGCTCGGTCCGGAGCCCGACTCAGCTGAGTTCGAGGAGTTCGTCCTGAAGGGCGACGACAAGCGACGGGTCCACACCTGGTTGCGCGACCAGCGCACAGTGGCTGGCATCGGCCGCGGCTACTCCGACGACGCTTTGTGGCGCGCGCAGCTGTCGCCCTACGCGACGCTGCCGCAGCTCAACGCCGACGAACGCCGACGATTGCTCGACGCCGTCCACGCGGTGCTCGCGGACGGATTGGAGAAGGAACGCGCGCGCACCGGCGGCTTGTCAGAAGGAAAGCTCGGCACCAACTTCGAGGTGCACGGCCGTTATGACACCTCGTGTCCGAGATGTGGCGAAGACCTCAAGCGCGTGTCGTACGAATCCCACGAAGTCGTCTACTGCCCCAAGTGCCAAACGGGTGGCAAGCTCCTCGCGGACAGAAGGATGTCCCGCCTCCTCAAGTGACCGCGCGGGGAAATCGGCCCGCTGGTCGTTGCTATGGAACAAGCAACGTGCCGAAAAGCCCTGGGAGATCACCAACCGCGGGTGCCGGGACCGCCTTTGAACGGGCCTTGGATGTCGGTGGTGATCCAGCCGCCGTAGAAGTCGCCGGGTTGCGGGGTGACGAGCTCGTCGTCGACGTAGCACTCGTCCATGCGGCTCGCGTAGAAGCACACGTAGCCCTTGATTGCCTCGAACGCGTGACTCGGTGTGTCGTAGCCCCAGGCGCCGTCGGTCGTGGTGCGATCACCACCGCGCACGTCGAAGTAGTGCGCGCGCCCCTTGAACTCGCAGAACGACGAGCCCTTGCTGCGACTCAGCACGCCTTCCTTCACGTCGGCGGGCGGGAAGTAGTAGTTCGGCGGGTGGCTCGTCTCGAGCACGCGGTACGCCCGCCTCGTCTCGGCAACGACCTCGCCGCCGAGCACGACCTTCAAGTGTCTCTCGGTCGGTTCGAGGCGCGGCGGGCGCGGATAGTCCCAGACCGACTCAGGCATCGCGTAGGAGCTCGTGCACCTCGGCAAGTCGTTCGAGTGAGCCCAGCACTTCACTCTGATCGTCGGCGAGATGGCGCACGATCACGTCGGTGTATCCCATCTCCGCATACGCGGCGAAACGCTCGGCCACGGTCTGCGCGCTGCCGTACGTGACGGCTTCTGATCGGAAGCCGCGATAGCCGGCTTCGATCACCGGTTCCGCGACTCGCGCCGCGTCGGCATCGTCTGCGCCCACGTGCACGTCTCGCCGGATGGCGAGCGCGGTCGGCGTGCGACCGTGACGCTCACACGCGGCGCGGTACTTCTCGGCTTGGTCACGAGCTTCATCCGGGGTAACGCCCGCGTCGGCCATCCAGCCATCACCCATGCGCGCCGCCCGATCGATTGCCTTGTCTGCGCTCGCGCCGATCCACACCTCGAGCGGTTCCGGTGGGATCGGTGCGATGCGCGCTTCGCGCACCTGGTACGGCTCGTCCATGTTCACCTTTTCGCCCGCGAGCAGGCGGCGGATGATGTCGAGTCCGGCCTCGAACCGTGATGGGCGCGTGCGCTCCGTCTGGCCCATTGCGCCGAACTGGTGCTCACCCGCGCCGAGCGCGCACTGGAGGATGAACCGGCCCTTCGCGATCGACGCCAACGTGCCGAGCTGCTCGGCCGCGAGGACCGGCGGCCACAGAGGGAGCAGCATCAGTACGCCCGCGGGTCGGTCGTCCCATTCTGCGAGCAGCCGTCCCATCATCGGCACGTTCTGGTAGTAGGGGAACGGGCCGGTCGCGTGGTGGTCACCAATGAAGAGCGAGTCGAGCCCCGCGTCACGGGCCGCGATGGCCCGTTCGATCACAGCCTGCGCACCGGCGCGCGCATCCATCGGCGCGTATGCAGTTCGCAGCGACGCGCCCAGGCGCATCGCGGCAACGTACCGCGGTGTCAGCCGGGGGTGGTCGGTCCGGTGTTCACGACCTCGAACGCCGAGCCGGGAACGGTCTTCAGCTGGTTGAGGTCGTCGTCGTCCCACCGCGAGTCGGCGGCGCCGGTGATGAACCAGTTCGATCCGTTGTCGGCGACGATCAGGCCGTACTTCTTGAGCGCTTCGAGGATCACTCGGGCCTGGCCGGTGAAGCCGGTGATGTCGTAGCTCGCTGAAAGGCGCAGTCGAAGCCCCATCGGCGGACGGTTCGGGTGGTTGGAGGACGACGCCTCGTGCGTCGCGGGATGGATGTAGCCATTGAAGGTCTGGCTGAACGTGACGCGCAGCGCGTGGTTGATCTCGCCCGCGGCAACCTCGTCGTAGCGCGCCAGGCCGGCGAAGATCGGCAGTCCTGCCGCATCGGCCGACGTCCAGGTCTCGGGCCGCAATGCGTTCGACTCGAGATCCCACACGGCGCCGTTGCTCGCGTCCCAGTGATCGGCGCGCGGCCACGAGTTGTACATCTCGTACAGCATGCAGTCGTCACGGTCGATCGCGAGCACGTGTCGATCGCTGCCGCCTTCGATCGGCGCGCCCAACGGAATCGGGTACGGACCTGGATCGCTCTCGTCGGGCCAGTCAGTGAAGTTGATCGGCACGTCCGGCTCAGTACCCGGCACCGTGATGTAGGGGATGCCGTACGCGCCGTCGCCACCGAAGTCGGCGTGGAGGAAGTCGCCGCCGTCAGCGAGGATCTGGTTGATGAAGTTGGTGCTGTTCGGGTGCGGTGCCGCGGTCGAGATGTCGGAGTTCCAGGCGTTGTCGGAAGGGAACACCGGACACGTGCCGATTAATCCGTTCTGATCGCCGGTACCCGCGCCTGGAGGCGGAACCGATGGTGGCGGGTTCGACGGCGGTGGGGGTGGCACACATGCGGCAGCCAGCGCTGCGAGCGACACCGTCAACGCGAGCAACGAGCGACGCCGCCTCATCAGCCAAGTATCGGCCGCTGATCGCTCGAATCTGGAGCGCAGCGCCGTGACAATGCAGATCTTTACCAGCAGATTTACCCAGTCGGTAGCCTCAATCAGTGCCGTTGATCGCGTCGATTCCGAGCCCGTCCGATGGCGTCATCGACATCGGGATCTCGCTCCACGTGTATGGCGTGCTGCTCGCGATCGGGGTGATCGTCGCGTCGATCATCGCGGAACGGCGTTGGAAGCGTTGGGGTCACGACCCGCGCGAGTTCCAGAGTGTTCTCGTTCTCATGGTCATCTGCGGGTTGATCGGCGCCCGCCTGTACCACGTGATCACGGACTACCAGCTGTTCGAAGGTGACTGGTTGCGCGTCTTCGAAGTCTGGGAAGGCGGGTTGTCGATCTGGGGCGTCGTCCTCGGCGGGATGATCGGCTTGATCGTGATGTGTCGTATCAAGGGTCATGACTCGCTCGGGTTGATGGACGCAATCGTTCCTGGCTTGGCCATCGCTCAGGCGATCGGCCGGTGGGGGAACTGGTTCAACCAGGAGCTGTTCGGCGAGCCCACCGACCTCCCGTGGGGACTCGAGATCGATCCCGAGAACCGCCCGGCAGGCTTCGACAAAAAGCCAACGTTCCACCCGACGTTCCTGTACGAGTCGCTCTACGTCCTCGTGCTCATCGCGATGCTCGTACGGATCGAGCGACGGGTGCAGCTCAAGCGTGGCCAGCTGAGTGCGCTCTACGTGATGGGGTACACGTTCGGTCGGTTCTTCCTCGAGCACCTGCGCATCGACGACGCCAACCTCATCCTCGGCTTCAGGGTCAACGCATGGGTGAGCGTGGTGGCCTTCCTCGCCGGGCTGGGCTGGTTCCTCTGGCTCGGTCGCAACTCAACCGTTGACGAATCGAAGTACGCCGCGATTTCGGGACCGCCCCGGATCGCCGCCTAACGTTCGTCTGCTGGCGCGCAGGCGGCGGCTTTGCCGACCGCCGGAGCACTAGGTGCCGCCTGCGGCGCCGACAATGGAGTCGGGGTCGAGCAACCGCTCGACATGAGGAGAACAGCTCGTGACGGCTGCACCCGAGCAAGCGACGAACACTGGCACCGCGGCGCGCGCGGTCGATGCATCAAAGATCTATGGCAGCGGCGAAGCCGCGGTGCGCGCGCTCGACCACATTGACGTCGAGTTCGAGCGGCTCCGCTACACCGCGATCATGGGACCGTCGGGCTCGGGGAAGTCGACGTTGCTGCATTGCCTCGCGGGTCTCGACCGCGTCACCACCGGTCAGATCTTCCTCGGTGACGTCGAGATCAGCGCGAGCTCGGAGAAGAAGCTCACGCTCATCCGTCGTGATCGCATCGGCTTCGTGTTCCAGGCCTACAACCTCATCCCCACGCTGACCGCCGAAGAGAACCTCACCCTCCCGCTCGCGCTCGCCGGCCACAAAGCAGATCCCGAGCGCTTCGATCGTGTCATCGACACGTTGGGCTTGCGTGACCGGCTGTCGCACAAGCCGAGTGAGCTGTCCGGCGGTCAGCAGCAGCGCGTCGCGGTGGGACGTGCGCTGATGAGCCAACCCGAGATCGTCTTCGCCGATGAACCCACCGGCAACCTCGACTCTCGGGCCAGCGCTGAGATCCTCGGATACATGCGCACCGCGGTCGACGAGCTCGGTCAGACGATCGTGATGGTCACGCACGATCCGAAGTCCGCCGCGTACGCCGACCGCGTGGTGTTCCTTGCCGACGGAAAGATCATCGACGAGCTGGTCGGCGGCGATGCCGACGGGATCATCGAAAAGATGAAGGGCCTCGGGGCCTAACCCGAGCCACCTCGCATGCTGCGCGTCACGTTCAAGAACCTCCTCGCGAGGAAGTTCCGACTCGTCCTCACGTCGCTCGCCGTCGTCCTCGGCGTCGCGTTCATGGCGGGCACGTTCGTGCTCACCGACACGCTCGGCAACGTGTTCGACGGCCTGTTCTCTGACGTCTACCGCGGGGTCGACGTGGGCGTACGCGGGGCGGAGCCGTTCGACGGCGAGACCGCTGGCGGCCCCGGCACGATGATCTCGCGCGAGCCGATCGACGCGAGCGTGTTGGACGATGTCGAGGAGATCGATGGCGTTCGCTTCGCGTCGGGCTTCGTCGGCGGCGATGCGTTCAACCCAGCCAAGGTCTCGCCGCTCGGCAAGAGCGGGAAGGTCAAGGAAGAGATCATCCACGGCCAGGCGCCGCAGCTGGGGGTCACCTGGGGGCCGCGCCGCCAGCTCAACCATGCCTTCGGTGGCGACGGTCGCCCCGAGGTCGGTCGGCCACCGGACGGGCGACGAGAGGTCGCGCTTGACGAGGTGACCGCAGAGGACGCGGGCATCACCTTCGACGAAGTTCGGCGCTGCGTCGATGACGGGGAGTGTGGCGGCGCACGGGTGCAGATCAGCTTCAACGAGTTCGATCCGACGATCTTTCGTGTCGTGGGGATCTTCCAGTTCGGCACCACGGGCAGCGTCGGGCTGGCGACGCTCGCTGCGTTCGACACCGAGACCGCCCAAACGGTGATGAACCGCGAGGGACAGTTCGACGAGATCCGGATCGAAGGGGAAGAGGGCGTCTCACAACGCGAGCTGCGCTCTCGAGTTCGGGACGCGCTGGAGGATGCGGGAATTGAGAACGTCGAGGCGCTGACCGGCGTGCAGCTGGCCGACGATCAGTCCGACGAGATCAAGCAGAACCTTCAGTTCTTCAACATCTTCCTGTTGGTGTTCGCGATGATCGCCCTCTTCGTTGGTGCGTTCATCATCTACAACACGTTCTCGATCATCGTGGCCCAACGTACCCACGAGCTCGGATTGCTGCGCGGTCTCGGCGCGTCCGGCCGGCAGGTGATGGGTTCGGTGGCGATCGAAGCAGTCGTGGTCGGGCTCATCTCATCCGTGCTCGGGCTCGTGCTGGGCGTCGGGGTCGCGATTGGCCTCCAAGAGATGATGAAAGCGTTCGACGTCCGCCTTCCGTCGGGCAACACGGTGATCCTCGCCCGAACCGTGATCGTGTCGGTCATCGTGGGCACGTTGGTGACGGTGGTGTCGGCGATCTCGCCCGCGCGGCGCGCCGCGGCAACTCCTCCGGTCGTCGCGATGCAGATGGACGCGGCTGGCGTGAGCTCGGGTGCCCGCCGGTATCGGGTTGGCGCGATGCTCACCGGGATCGGCGTCATCGCCCTCGCGCTGGGTCTCTTCGCCGATGTTGAGAGCTTCCCGGGCGGTGCGGCTTCGCTCGTAGGCCTTTCGTGCGCGGTGGTGTTCATCGGTGTCGCGATGCTCAGCCCGCTGGTCGCGCGCCCCGTGTCCAACCTTGTCGGTTGGCTGCCCGCGCGCGTGCGAGGCGTATCCGGTCGCCTGGCGCGCGAGAACGCGACCAGGAACCCTCGCCGCACTGCGACCACTGCCGCCGCGTTGATGATCGGCATCGCGCTGCTCACACTGGTTGCGATCATCGGCGCGTCGATCAGGTCGACGTTCAAAGACATCTTCGCGAACGACGTGCAGTCGGAGGTCGTGCTCAGCAGCAAGAACTTCATCCCCTGGAGTCCACGCGCTGCGGACGCCGTTCGCGAAGCGATCCCCGGCGCGGCGGTCACGGAGTTCCGGTTCGGCAACGCGCAGATCGCGGGCGAGACCGAGGCACTCCTCGGCATCAGTCCGAACCTCGGGCAGAACCTCGACATCACTCCTCGCGGGGATGCGCTGACGAGGTTCCGCCAGGAGGGCGGGTTCCTCTTCTTCGAGGACGCCTATGCCGAGCTCCCGGCCGCGCAGCGGAAGGCCGGTGTCGTGACGGTCGAGTTCGCTGCGACCGGGGAGCAGGAGATCCCGATCGCAGGGATGTTCGAGAACAAGGACGCCATCGGGAACGAGCTCGTCCTCGCACTGCCCGATTTCGAAGCCAACTTCACCAATCAGGCGAACGTCTTCGCGTTCGTGAAGCTCCCCGAGGACACACCAGTGCGCCAGGCGTTGCGTGCGGCGAACCAAGCTCTCGAGCCGTTCCCGAGCGTCGAGTCCGAGGATCAGAGCGACTTCATCGAAGCGCAGCAGGATCAGATCGGTCAGTTCCTGAACCTGATCAATGTGCTGCTCTTCTTCGCCGTGCTCATCGCCATCCTGGGCGTGGCCAACACGCTGGCGCTCTCCATCTTCGAGCGCACGCGCGAGATCGGGTTGCTGCGGGCTGTCGGCATGGAGCGCAAGCAGGTGCGGCGGATGATCCGCTACGAGTCGATCATCATCTCGGTGTTCGGTTCGTTGCTGGGGATCGTGCTCGGGCTCGTGTTCGGTCGCGCCCTCGTTGCCGCGCTTGAAAGTGAGGGGATCACGTTCGCGCTGTCGATCAGCGCGCTTGTCATCCTGATCGTGTTGGCGATCGCCGCGGGCTGGCTTGCCGGCTGGGGTCCGGCGCGCCGCGCCGCGCGCCTCGATGTGCTCAAGGCCGTTCAGTCGCAGTGAGCCGTAGCATCACGGCGTGACCACGGTGGACGAGACGCGCGCTGCCCTTGCGGCGTTGCTGCGACCACGAGACGCACGCGAACCCGTCACCGTCCTTGGCGCGGGGCGCGACGATCTCGACGCGGGTCGCGCGTACCTCGTGGCCTTGGCTGACGGCGGGTGGGCGGTTCCTACGTGGCCGCTCGAGTACGGCGGCCGCGATGCGAATCCCGAGGAGGCCGCAGTCGTCGCGCGCGAGCTCGCGCGCTTCGAGCAACCCGACCTGTATCCCTTCCTCGTGGGGATCGGCGTGGTCGGTCCCACGCTGCTCACATGCGCGAGCAAGGAGCAACAGAGTCGGTGGTTGCCCGCGATCCGATCGGGCGCGGAGATCTGGTGTCAGCTGTTCTCCGAGCCCGGCGCGGGCTCCGATCTCGCGGGCCTCGCAACCCGCGCCGAACGTGACGGCGACATCTGGCGTGTCACCGGCCAGAAGGTGTGGAGCAGTCGTGCCCACTACGCGAAATGGGGTTTCTTGCTCGCCCGCACGGATCCGACGGTGCCGAAGCACTCAGGCATCACTGCATTCGCGATCGACATGCAGGCGCCGGGCGTCGACATCCGCCCATTGCGCCAGATGAACGGCGACGCGCACTTCAGCGAGGTGTTCCTCGAGGACGCGGCGGTGAGCGACTCAGACCGGATCGGTGACGTTGGCGCCGGATGGAACGTCACACGCACCGCGCTTGCGAACGAGCGAGGTGCGGTGGGAGCCGCCGGCACCGGCATGGGATCGCCCGCGGAGCGACTGCTCGAGCTGTGTCGGGATCGAGCGGTTGACCCCGTCGCGCGGGATCGCGTGACATCCGTGCACGTGATGTCCGAGGTGAATCGGCTCACCACTCGACGCGCCCGCGATGCGGCGAAGGCCGGCACGCCCGGACCCGAGGGATCAGGGGCCAAGCTTCGCGGTGGCGAGCTCTTCAAGGAGACCGCACGCACTGCGCTCGGACTGCTCGGCGCCGCGGGCTCGCTCGATGAGGGTGAGTGGTCGACGTTGTTCCTCACCGCACCGTCGATCTCGATCCGCGGTGGCACCGACGAGATCCAGCGCAACATCGTCGGCGAGCGTGTGCTCGGATTGCCCGTGGAGCCCCGTACTGACGCCGACCGTCCATGGAACGAGCTTCCGCACTGACCGAGGGGTACTGAACACAGGAGATGGCGTGACCGAAGGACCCGTCCTGCTGGACATCGACGCGAGTGGCCTCGCCCGGTTGACGCTCAACCGCCCCGACGCGGCCAACTCGATCAACCTCGACCTCGCCCGGGCGCTGGCCGAAAAGGCGCGTGATCTCGAGGAGTCGGACACCGTGCGGGCCGTGCTCTTCACCGGGCGCGGCAATCGCTTCTGCGGCGGTGGTGACGTGAAGGCGTTCGCGTCCGAAGGCGAGCTGTCCGAGGGGCTTTCGGAGATCGTCGCCCGTCTGCACGAAGCCATCGAATCGTTCGCACGCCTCGACGCACCGATCGTTGCTGCCGTGCAGGGGAGTGCGGCTGGCGCCGGACTCTCGCTGGTCGCGCTCTCGGATCTGGTGGTCGCGGCGGAATCGACCAAGTTCGTGATGGCATATACCGCGATCGGGCTGACGCCCGACGGCGGCTCCACCTGGTTCCTCCCGCGCGTGATCGGTCTGCGTCGCGCCGTCGAGCTGTCGCTCACGAACCGCGCGCTGAGCGCGCAGGAAGCCTGCGAGTGGGGATTGGTGACCAAGGTGGTTGCTGACGCCGCCGTCACACAAGAGGCCGAGACGTTGGCGATGCAGCTGGCCACCGGCCCAACCAAGTCCTACGGAGTGTCGAAGCGCCTGCTCCGCGATGCAATCGGTGCTTCACTCCATGACCAGCTCGAACGAGAAGAAGCCGAGCTCTTGAGCGCCGGTCGACGCCACGACGCTCTGGAAGGGGTCGCGGCCTTTGCCGAGAAACGTGAAGCCAAGTTCACGAACAAGTAGGTCTTGCAAACTCTGCCCCGGCGCCGGGCGAAGCCCGTTGCGCCCGGGCAAAGAGGTGCGTGATCACGACACTTGTTTGTCGCGACCTTTCCAGTAGGGCTCGCGCAGCTCGCGCTTGAGGATCTTCCCTGACGGGTTGCGCGGGAGCATGTCGATCCAGTCGACCGAGGTCGGGCACTTGTAGTGCGCGAGCCGGTCGCGGCAGAACGAGATGATGTCGGTCTCGTTCGCTTCGGCGTCGGGCGCGCGCACCACGATCGCCTTCACTGACTCGCCCCACTTCTCGTCGGGAACGCCGATCACGGCAGCGTCCGCCACGGCCGGGTGTGACATCAGGACGCTCTCGACCTCGGCGGGATAGATGTTCTCGCCGCCCGAGATGACCATGTCCTTCACGCGGTCGGCGATGTACACGTAGCCGTCTTCGTCGAGGTAACCGGCATCTCCGGACTTGAACCAGTTGTCGTTGGTGAGCGCGGCTGCGGTCGCCTCGGGCATGTTCCAGTAGCCGACCATGTTCGCCGGCGACTTGATCCACACCTCGCCGATCTCGCCCGTCGGTACGTCGTTGCCGTCGTCGTCGACGACACGGATCTCCACGCCGGGAAGCGCGATGCCAGCGGCTCGCAAGCGGTGACGGTTGGGTCCGTTCGGATCGTGATCGGCCGGAGGAAGGATCACGGCCGCGCCGCTCGTCTCGGTGAGCCCGTAGGCCTGCGCGAAGTCGCAGCCGAAGCACTCGAGCGAGCGCACCAACACGTCTTCGGAGATCGGTGACGCGCCGTAGAGGATCAAGCGCAGGGTCGAGAAGTCGGTGTCCGCGCACCCAGGCGTTGCCAACAGGAACTGGAGCACTGCGGGAACGAAGACGGTTTCGGTCACGCCGTAGCGCGGGATCGCGTCGAGGATGGCCTCGAAGTCGACGTCGCGCAGCATCACATTGCGCGCGCCGTTGTACAGACCGAAGAGCGCCCATCCTGCGCCCGCAACGTGGAACAACGGCATCGCGACAAGGCTCACGCTCTCCGAGCTGAGGCCGAGCGTTTCGTTCGCGACGTCGACGAGCGCATTCTCACCGCGCCCCGACAACATCGCTCCCTTGGGGAGACCCGTCGTGCCCGACGTGTAGAACTGCAACGCGACGTCGTCGGTCGCCACTTCGATGCCCGGATCGTCAGCCGGTCGGGCATCCCTCCATGCCGCGTAGTCTTCGTGTGTCGGGTGCGCGCCAAGCACGAGGATGCGCGTCACGCTGGTGAGGTCACCCTCGATCTTGTCGAGCATCGGCACGAACTCCTGGCCGACGACCAGGACGCGCGCCCCCGCGTCGTTGACGATGTGGACGATCTCCGGGGGCGCCAGTCGCCAGTTGATGGGACACAGCACCGCGCCGACCTTCGCAGCGCCGAACATGATCTCGAACACCTCGAGCGTGTTCTTGTCGAGCACCGCGACCCGGTCGCCCGCACCGACCCCATCGGCGATGAGGGCATTGGCGACTTTGCTCGCGGCCGCGTCGAGCTCGCCGTAGGTGAGGTCTCGCCCTTCGAACGAGAACGCGATGCGGTCACCGATGGCGTTCGCCTGGTCGCGGATCAGCTGTCCCAACGTGTCAGCCATGGGTGGCAGTTCCCCTCGTGTGCCTCAGCCGGTGCAGTCTGACAACTCTTCGGACATCAGGACACCGGTGGGACTCCAGGCGATCTGTCGCCGAACGGTCGCGTGCTTCGACGACTACGACCTGTTCGTGTCGCCCACGATGTCGCTCCCGCTCGCGATGGACGACGCCGGCCTGCCCGTCGGCGTCCAGGTCATCGGCCGTCCGGCGGCCGAAGCCACGCTCGTGCGCGTCAGCGTGAAGCTCGAAGCCGCGATCCCCTGGATCGACCGGCGCCCGCCCGTCTCCTAGCTCGGAGCGCGGTGGTCGGTCGCCGGGCCCGCGAACGCCTGCGCGATGTCGATCCACGCCCGAGCGTGCCGACCGGTGATCTCCAATCTGGTGTCGGCCGGGTTGCGGCGTTGGGTGACGACGTGGCAGAAGTCCAGCGCGGGGCCGCGTACCACGTCCGCCGCTGGCTCACCCCACGTCCAGGTGGTCGCGTCGGGCGCGGTGAGCTCGACCCGCACGTCGGCCTCGGGCATCTCCATGCCGCGGTTGCGGTAGGCGTGCGCACGCGTGCGCACTCCGAGATCGGCGACGTGATGGAGCCGCGCCGTGGGCTCTCGAGTGACACCCAGTCCGTCGGCGACGTCCTCGCCGTGCGCCCACGTCTCCATCAAGCGCGAGGTCGCGAACGACATCGCCGACATCAGCCCGGTGATCCACGGTAGCCGGGCCTTTGCCTCGTGCGTGTGGAGGGCAGCCAGTGTCGCGGCCCGCGATGCGCGCCACCACGCGAGCACATCACGGCCGGACTTCGATCGGCCTTCGCCGATGAGCCGCGCACCGAGCGCGTCCGGGCTCTCGGCGATCGCGCGCATGAGGTTCTCCAACCGCACCTGGAACGCCTCGGCGTCGCTTGCGGCGGTCGACGCGAGGTCCTCGGAGTATGCGAGATGTGCGATCGAGTCGCGAACGTCCCAGCCGCCTGCCGGCGTGGGTGTCCGCCACGCGGTCTCGTCGAGCTCCGCGACGAGCGCGTCGAGGCTGGCGTGCTCCGCAGCGAGGTCATCGAGCAGCGCTGCATACGCGTCGGCCATGGCGCCGACGGTAGCGGCCGTGAACCGTGGCCAACATCCCGCGCCGATGACCGGTACACGGCCGGACCGGTCACACCGACCGCCACCGGACACGATGGCCCCCCGTCGAGCGCGTTGGCTCGACGTGCGGGCGGCAGTTTACGTTTCCGGGATGCGGATCATCTCCGGTGGCTCCTACGTGCCGTACCGCCGCCTCGATCGGGCGACGATCTCCGAAGCGCTGGGAACACCGCCCGCGCCCGGCACCCGCTCGGTGGCGTCCTACGACGAGGACGCCACCTCGATGGGTGTCGAGGCGGCGCGCAACGCCCTCGCGAACGTCCCACCCGAGCTCGCGCCCGAGCTCGTGTTGTTCGCGACCTCGACGCCGGCGTACCTCGACAAGACCAACGCCACCGCCATCCACGCTGCGCTCGGGCTCGACCGCTCGATCGCCGCGTTCGACGTGGTCGGTTCCGTCCGCTCGGGGATGGCTGCGATGCAGCTCGCTGGGAGCGCATCGCAGCGCACGCTCGTCGTCCGATCCGACGTGCGCACCGGCCTTCCCGGGGGCGCGGACGAGCGTGACGGCGGCGATGGCGCGGCCGCGTTCCTCTTTGCACCGGCAGGTGCCGACGTTCCTGCGCAGACCACCGCACTCGGACGCGGTGCCGCGACCCTCGAGTTCCTCGACCGGTGGCGGCTGCCGGGAGAGCCAGCGTCGCACGTCTGGGAGGAGCGCTTCGGCGAGCACGCGTACGTACCGCTCGCGCAGGCTGCCTTCACCGACGCGTGCAAGAGCGCCGGCATCACACCCGAAGACCTCGACCATGTGCTCGTCTCGGGTCCGCACTCGCGCGCGGTCCGGGTCGCGAGCAAGGCCATCGGTGTGCGGCCCGACGCGCTCGTGGACAACCTGAGCGCGACGGTCGGCTACACGGGCGCGGCGCACAGCGGCATCGCCCTCGCCGACGTGCTCGAGACGACCGAGCCGGGCAAGAAGATCGGGGTGCTCCTCCTCGCTGACGGCGCCGACGCACTCATCTTCGAGACCACCGACGCGCTCGGCACGATCAAGCCTCGGCGCACGGTGGCCGAGCAGCTCGCGGCTGGCGTCGGCGGTCTGTCGTACGAGACCTTCCTCACCTGGCGGGGGATGCTTGACCGTGAGCCGCCGCGACGCCCGGATCCGGTGGCTCCCGCCGCGCCCCCGTCACTTCGATCGGAGGACTGGAAGTTCGCGTTCGCGGCGTCGCGGTGCGAGGCCTGCGGTGAGCGTCACCTTCCTCCGGCCAGAGTGTGCGCGAAGTGCGGCTCGATCGACCAGATGACCAGCGAGCGCATGGCCGACGTCCCCGCGACGATCGCGACGTTCACCGTCGACCGCCTCGCCTTCACTCCCAGCCCACCGCTCGTCGCGGCGGTGCTCGACTTCGACGGCGGTGGCCGCTTCCGTGGCGAGCTCACCGACGTCGACCCCGCCGCGGTGAAGGTCGGAGATCGCATCGAGATGACGTTCCGGCGCATCACCACCGCGCAGGGCGTGCACAATTACTTCTGGAAGGGCAAGCCCGCCCGGTAGCCCTCATCGAAAGGAACCTCATGGCCAGTCACGGGATCCGTGATCGCGTCGCCGTCATCGGCATGGGTTGCACGCCGTTCGGCGAGCACTGGGACAAAGGACCCGAAGACCTCCTCGTCGATGCGGTAGGCGACGCGCTCACCTCGGCCGGCGTCGAGAAGGACCAGGTCGACGCGTACTGGGTCGGCACGATGGGCTCGGGGATCTCGGGTCTCACGCTCTCGCGACCGTTGCGAATCGACTACAAGCCGGTGACGCGCGTCGAGAACATGTGCGCGACCGGTTCGGAGTCGTTCCGCAACGCGTGCTACGCGGTCGCGTCCGGAGCGTTCGACATGGTGATGGCGACCGGGGTCGAGAAGCTGAAGGACGGAGGGTTCTCCGGCCTCGCGATCAGCTCCCCGCCGGGTGACGGCACCACGGCCGACTTGAGCGCACCCGCGCTGTTCAGCCTGCTCGGCCCCGCGTACTGCAAGAAGTACGGCGTGGATGATGCTGAGTTCAAGGACGTGCTCACCCGCATCGCATGGAAGAACCACTACAACGGCGCACGCAATCCTCGTGCCCAGTTCCGCAAGGAGGTGCCGAAGGACGCGATCGCGTGCTCGCCACTCATGGCTGGCAACCTCGGCATCTTCGATTGCTCCGGTGTGTCCGACGGTGCCGCCGCGGCGGTGATCGTGCGAGCCGAGGATGCGCACAAGTACACCGACAAGCCACTGTTCGTGAAGGCGTTGTCGTTCGTCGCCGGTCCGGCAACGGGTGTGGTCGACAACGATTACGACTACACGACCTTCACCGAAGTGGCGCGAGCAGCCGAGGACGCGTACTCGCAGGCCGGCGTCAGCGACCCGCGCGCCGAGATCGCGATGGCCGAGGTGCACGACTGCTTCACGCCCACCGAGCTCGTGTTGATGGAAGACCTCCAGTTCGCCGAGCGCGGCTTCGCGTGGAAAGAGGTGCTCGCGGGCACCTTCGACCTCGACGGCGACTTGCCCGTGAACCCCGACGGTGGCCTGAAGGCGTTCGGCCACCCGATCGGCGCGTCCGGGCTGCGCATGCTCTTCGAGTGCTGGCTCCAGCTGCGCGGCGAAGCACCCGAAGACCGCCGCATCAAGACGCTCGAGCAGGGCAAGAAGCTCGCCCTCACCCACAACCTCGGGGGCTCGCCGGGCGAGTGCGTCAGCTACGTCGGGATCGTCGGGGCTGAGTGACCGAGCAGCGTCTGACCGCGCGGCACCCGTAGCGAAGCGGAGGGTGCTCGCCAGCGAGCGAACGCCCGCGGGCCGGGTATCCCGGCCCGCAGAGAGCGAGCGCAACTAGACGATCTTGGACTTCTGGTCGCCCCAGCAGCGGTCGCGCAGCAGTCGCTTGTAGAGCTTGCCGGTCGGCTGGCGGGGGAGATCGTCGGAGAAGTCGACGCTGCGCGGGCACTTGTAGTGCGCGAGTGACGCTCGGCAGAACTCGATGAGCTCGAGCTCGAGGTCGGGTCCCGCGTCGGCCATGTCGATGGGCTGGACGACGGCCTTGACCTCCTCGCCCATCTCCTCGTTCGGCACGCCGAACACCGCCACGTCGAGCACCTTCGGGTGGCCGATGAGGATGTTCTCGGCTTCCTGCGGATAGATGTTCACGCCGCCCGACACGATCATGAAGTCGCGCCGATCGGTGAGATAGAGGTAGCCCTCTTCGTCGAGGTACCCCATGTCACCGACCGTCGCCCAGCCTTGCCTGTTGTGCGCGGACGCAGTCTTCTCGGGATCGTTGTGGTACTCGAAGGTGATGCTGCGCGCGGTCGGCTCGAACCACACCACGCCTGACTCCCCGGTCGGCACCGGCTTGTCCTCCTCGTCGAGGATGTGCAGCGTGCCGGTATAGGCGCGCCCCACGGAGCCCGGGTGCGCGAGCCACTCTTCGCTGCTGATCATCGTGGAGCCCGTGCCCTCGGTGGCCGAGTAGTACTCGAAGATGATCGGGCCCCACCATTCGATCATTTGGTGCTTCACGCTCACCGGGCACGGTGCCGCGGCATGAATCGCGAGCTGGAGCGACGAGGTGTCGTAGCGGTTGCGTACGTCGTCAGGAAGCTTGAGCATGCGCACGAACATCGTCGGCACGAACTGTGCATGCGTCACGCTGTACTTCTCGATTGCCTGCAACAACGACTCGGGGTCGAAGCGCTCGAGGATCACGCTCGGCGCGCCGATGCGGCACATCGCGATGCAGAACTGGAGCGGTGCCGCGTGGTACAGCGGAGCAGGAGACAGGTACGTGCTGGTCTCGTCGATGCCGTAGATCTGTCCGAAGCCCGCGAGCATCGGTTCGGGTGAGCCCACGGGCTTGCGCTCGAGCGGGTACTTGATGCCCTTGGGTCGCCCGGTCGTGCCCGATGAGTAGAACATCCCGTGCCCCTCGAGCTCCTCGTCGATGGGCGTGCCGGGATACGCGGCGACGGCGGTCTCGTACCGCTCGTAGCCCTCGAGGTCTCCACCGACGACGAGCCGGGTGTGCACACGCTCGGGCATCACGTCGAGCAGCTCGGTGACGACGCGACCGAGCGAAGCCGACACGATCACCGCTTGGGAGTCGGAGTTCTCGAGGATGTACGCAACCTCGTCGGCGTTGAAGTGGAAGTTGATCGGCGTGAAGTACAGGCCCGAGCGCTGCGCCGCCCACGCCACCTGGACGTAGTGGTGGTTGTTGTCCATGAAGATCGCGATGTGGTCGCCGAACTCGAGGCCGCGGTCCTTCAGCAGGTGGGCCAGCCGGTTCGAACCCTCGTCGAGCTCGCGGTTGGTGACCACCAATCCGCTGCTCGCCATGATGTAGGCGGGTGCGTCGGGGCGTTCCTTGGCGTGAAGTCCGGGCCACATGGCCCGGACGCTATTCCTTCCGGTCGCCCCGGAGTCGAGCGTCCTTCTCGCGAACGGTGTCGCCCATGTCGGCCTGGAACTTCTCCATGCGGCCGCGCAGGTCGTCATCCGACGTGCCGAGGATTCGGACCGCGAGGAGGGCCGCGTTGCGGGCGTTGTCGACCGCCACCGTGGCGACGGGCACACCCGCGGGCATCTGCACCATCGACAGCAGCGAGTCGAGGCCGTCGAGCTTGGTCGCGGTGACGGGCACCCCGACGACCGGCAGCGGCGTGTACGAAGCCGTCATCCCGGGGAGGTGGGCGGCCCCGCCGGCACCCGCGATGATCACTCGGATCCCGCGGTCCGCCGCGCCCCGCGCGTACTCGGCCATCTCGTCGGGGGTGCGGTGCGCGGAGAGGATGCGCGTCTCGTGCCGGACACCGAACTCATCGAGGGTGTCGAGTGCCGCCTGCATGACCCGGAGATCGGAGTCGCTGCCCATGATCACGCCGACCATCGCGGCGCCCTCACGTGTCACGACTCGACGTTAGCGACCTCACCCCCGCTCATGGCGCTGCGCGCCGGGCCGCTTGGGCCCCGGCTCGCTGCGCCGCAGGGTACCTACGGCGCGGGCGCAAGCCTCCGTCGGTAGCCTCCAGGTTCCATGTTGAGGACTCGCTTGACCGACATGCTCGGCATCGAGCATCCCGTGATGCTCGCGGGCATGGGCGGAGTGTCGTACCACCGACTCGTCGCCGCGGTGTCCGAGGCGGGTGGGTTCGGTTGCCTCGGCGCGGGCGCGATGACGAGTGAGCAGATGGTCGACGAGATCCGCAAGACCAAGGACCTCACCGACAAGCCGTTCGGTGTCGACCTCCTCACGGCGCTGCCCGACCAGATGATGCAGAACGTGCAGCTGCTGATCGCGGAGGGCGCGCCCGTGTTCGTGGCCGCGCTCGGTGTGCCGAGCGAGGTCATCGACCTGTGCCACGACAACAACGTGCTCGTGGTGAACATGTGCGGAAAGGTGCGCCACGCCGTGGCCGCGGTCGAGGCTGGGTGCGACCTGGTCGTCGCCCAGGGCACCGAGGCAGGTGGGCACACGGGAACCGTGGCGACGTTCCCGCTCGTTCCCCAGATCGTGGACGCGGTCGGCGAGCGTGTGCCCGTCGTCGCCGCCGGGGGGATCTTCGACGGGCGCGGGCTCGCCGCCGCGCTCATGCTCGGTGCCGACGGTGTGTGGGTCGGCACCCGCTTCATCGCCACGCCCGAGGCGCGCTCGGCTCCGGGCTACAAGGACGCGCTGCTCGCGACCGGTGAGGACGGCACCGTCGTGAGCCGAGCGTTCAGTGGCAAGCCGATGCGCGTCGTGCGCAACCAGACCACCCAGCACTACGAGGAGCACCCCGAGGAGCTCAAGCCGTTCCCCGAGCAGATGATGGTGGCGGTCGGCGACGGCGTGCTCCACCTCCCCCAAGGCGACGAAGCCGAGGGCGTCGACCCCCAGCGTGAGTGCTATCCCGCCGGTCAAGGCGTCGGCGCGATCCACGAGATCGTCCCGGCTGCCGATCTCGTGCACCGGTTCGTGGAAGAGGCGGAAGCCGCGCTCGCGCGCGCCGCCCCGACGCGCTAGCGCTCGAGTTCGGCCTTCTTGGTCTCTTCGGCCAGATCCGCCTCGTACATTCCGCGCACGAGCTCGTCGAACGCGACTTTGGGCTTCCAGCCGAGCGTCGCGCTCGCCTTCGCCGCATCGCCCATGAGCAGCTCGACATCCGCGGGACGCTCGAAGCGCGAGTCCTTGCGCACGAACCGCTCCCAGTCATCGAAGCCCGCGCACCGGAACGCCACGTCGAGGAGCTCCTTCACGGTGTGGGTCTCACCCGTCGCGATGACGTAGTCGTCGGGCTCGCGCTGCTGGAGCATCAGCCACATCGCCTCGACGAAGTCGCCGGCATAGCCCCAATCGCGCGCCGCGTCGAGATTGCCGAGCGTGATCGAGTCCTGGAGCCCGAGCTTGATGCGCGCGATGCCGTTGGTGATCTTCCGCGTCACGAACTCCAACCCTCGACGTGGGCCCTCGTGGTTGAAGCAGATGCCGGATGACGCGTGGAGGCCGTACGACTCGCGGTAGTTGATCGTCATGTGGTGCCCGAACACCTTCGCGACCCCGTATGGCGACCGCGGGTGGAACGCCGTGCCCTCGTGTTGCGGGGTCTCGCGCACCTTGCCGAACATCTCCGACGACGAGGCCTGGTAGAAGCGGATGGGGTTGTGCTCGGCGCCGCCCACGATGCGGATCGCCTCGAGCATCCGCAGCACGCCCAGGCCGGTGATGTCGGCCGTGAGCTCGGGCTGGCGGAACGACAGCGCCACGAAGCTCATCGCGCCGAGGTTGTAGACCTCGTCGGGCTGGACCTGCTCGACCGCGGCGATGAGCGACGACAGGTCGCGCAGGTCGCCCTCGACCAGCTCCAGCGACGGGTTCTCGTCGAGCACGAGCTTGGCCTTGGGGTTGTTCTGCCCCCTCACCAGCCCGAAGACCTGGTAGCCCTTGCCGGTGAGGAACTCCGACATGTGACGGCCGTCTTGACCGGTGATCCCGGTGATCAATGCCCGCTTCATGAGGGAGTGATCCTACGGGGCGCCGGGGGAGCCCTGCGCCTCGGCGGCGATTCGCCCCCAACCCGGCTCCAGCTGGTGGAGGAACTGCTCGCAGCGAGTTGCCTCTGCCGTCTCACCGATCGCGGCGGCGGCTCGCTGCAAGGCCGTGAGCGCCCGCAAGAAGCCGCGGTTCTCGACCTGCTCCCAGCGCACGTACTGCGAGCCGCGCCAACCGACCTGACGCAGCCGGTCAAGGCCTCGGTGGTAGCCCACCCGAGCGCACGCGTACGCCTCCACGTCGTCGCGGGCGAGCTCGGCGAGGCGAGCCCAGGCATCGAGGAAGACGGGCCAATGTGCGACGACGTCAGACACCGCGTCACGACGCGACGCGGCTGGTGCGGCCAGCGCGTCCTCGAGCGCTGCCAGTGCGTCGGCCGGCTCGGGATCGAGCACGACCACGTCGGGCTTCGACGACGACATCGAGATCGGCAGGTTCGACATGAGCCGTCGACGGTAGTCGGCCCACCTTCCTCGAAGAGCAAGGAGACAGGGCGCCGGTACGATCGGGTGATGGCGGGCACTGCGAAAGCCAAGAAGACGCACCCGCGCTCGACGCGCTTGGTGCTCGCGCGCCACGCCGTGACCGCGCAGACCGGTCCGCTGCTGTCCGGGCGCAAAGAGGGCATCGATCTCTCCGAGGACGGGCAGCGTCAGGCGAAGGCACTCGGCGAACGACTCGCGGATTTGCCGGTCGCAGTGGTGTACGCCAGCCCCATCGAGCGAACGACGCAGACCGCGCAGGCGGTCGCCGCGCACCACGGCCTCGAGGTGCAGGCGCTTCCCGGCGTGCTCGAAGCCGACTACGGCGAGTGGACGGGGCAGAAGCTCGCGGATCTGGCCAAGACCGACCTGTGGAAGGTCGTGCAGCACACGCCGTCGCGCGCGGCGTTCCCCGGTGGTGAGTCGCTCGCGGCGATGCAGGCGCGCATGGTGGCTGCGCTCGACGCGGTCGTGCTCGATCACTCCGGCGATCTGGTGGTCGTGGTGTCCCACGCCGATCCGATCAAGGCCGCGATCGCGCACTACACGGGCGTGCACCTCGATCTGTTCCAGCGCATCGTCGTGTCACCGGCATCCGTGACGGCGTTCCAGTTCGGCACCCATGGGATCGCCATGCTGAAGTGCAACGACACCGGCGGGCTCGACGAGCTCAAGGGAAGTGGCGGAGAGGAAGCGCAGCAATAGTGCAGGAGCTCCCTGATCCGATCGAGCTCGAGAACCTGGATGGTCTCGGTGCCGGCGCCGTCGGTGAGCCCGGCGAGCGCGCCTTCTACCTCCAGGCGCGTGCGGCCGACGCGCAGCTCACGGTGCTGGTGGAGAAGGAACAAGTCGCGTTGCTGGCTACGGAGGCGGTGGCGTTCCTCGATCGCATCGCTGACGACTACCCCGAAGATGCCATCTCGCTGCCCACCCAGGCTGCCGAGCTGCGCGAGCCGACGGTGCCGCTGTTTCGCGCTCGCCTGATCGGGCTCGGCTTCGATCCCGAGCGCGAGCTGGTGCTGATCGAGCTGCGTGAGCGCACCACGTCCGATGATGAAGAGGACGACGAAGTGCTCTCGGCCGAGGATGTCGATGACGAGGACGGCGACGGGTTCGTGGCGCGCATCTACGCGACCCGTCCGCAGGTGCGAGCGATGGCGGCGCGCGGCGCGGCCGCGGTCGCGGCGGGGCGGCCGCTCTGCCCTCTCTGCGACATGCCGATGGACCCGGCCGGACACAGGTGTCCTCGCTGGAACTGACGCCCGAGGAGCTTGAAGAGCTCCTGGGCGGCGCGGAGCTCGAGGTCGTCGGGCGCATGCGGTGCGCGTCGAACGGCACGTTCCTCGTGCAGGCCGAGGTCGTCGGCGCCGAGGTCGCTGCGGTGTACAAGCCCCGTCGCGGCGAGCGTCCGCTGTGGGACTTTCCCGACGGCACGCTGTGCCAGCGCGAGGTGGCGTCGTACGAGGTGTCACGCGCGCTCGGGTGGGGCATCGTGCCCGTGACCGTGCTGCGAGACGACGGTCCGCTCGGGCCCGGCGCGGTGCAGCGCTTCGTCGAGCACGACCCGGAAGAGCACTACTTCACGCTGCTCGAGAAGAACCTCGATCGGTTCCGCCAGTTCGCAGTGTTCGACGTGCTCATCAACAACACCGACCGCAAGGGCGGGCACTGCCTGCGCGACCAGGTGAACGACGTGATCGTCGGCATCGACCACGGCCTCACGTTCCACCCGATGTGGAAGCTGCGCACTGTGATCTGGGACTTCGCCGGTGAGGGGCTCACCCCCGAGCTCACCGACACCGTGTGCCGGTTCAGCCAGGACCTCGCGGGAGGCGACCTCGGCCGCCGCCTCGCCGGGCTCCTCTCACCACCGGAGCTCGCGGCGCTCGCCACCCGGGCCACCGACTTGTTGCGGGACGGCTGTCTCCCCGACCCGGAGCCCGGCTACCACAGCGTCCCCTGGCCGATGGTGTGACCTCCCCTTTTCTTGGAGAGCCACGACAGCGGTTTCCGCTGCTGTGGCTCTCCAGAATGGGGGGTGGGGTGGGGCGTGGCTCAGGCCGGGCTGAGCGCGTCCTCGAGGTACTGCGTCCGACAGAGCGAGCGCTGCAGCTTGCCCGACGACGTCTTGGGCAGGCTCCCCGGCTGCACGAAGATGACCTCACGCGGCGGGATGCCGACGACGTCGACGATCCGGTTCACCACCTCGTCGCGCAGCGTGTTGGGCTGCTGGGTGCCAGCGCGCGCTTCGGCGACCACGACGATGCCTTCCTTGCCGCGTGAGCCCTCAGCGCCGAACGCGATCACGTTGCCGGGCCGAACACCTTCGACCGCGGCGGCGGCGCGCTCGATCTCCTCGGGGAACACGTTGCGTCCGCCAACGATGATCACGTCCTTGATCCGGCCGCACACGACGATCTCTTCGTCGACGAGGTAGCCGAGGTCACCGGTGCGCAGCCAGCCGTCGCGCAACGTCGCACGAGTCACGTCCTCACGACGCCAGTAGCCCGGTGTGATCGACGGGCCACGCAGCTCGATCTCGCCAACTTCCCGGGCCCCACGGATCGCACCCGTGTCGGGGTCACAGACGCGCACCTCGAAGTTGCGCAGCGGTTGCCCGAGCAACGCCAACCGGCGCGCGCCGTCGCCGCCAGTGACCGGCGCGGCGTAGCGCTCGTGCTCGAGCGTCATGCGATCGACGGTGTCGACGGCCATCCCCGTGCCGGGCTCAGGGAACGAGATCGCCAGCGTCGCCTCGGCCATCCCGTACACGCAGAACGCCGCCTTCGGATCGAGACCGTGCGGGCCGCCCGTCTCGAGGAACGACTCGACCGCGCCAGGATCGATCGGCTCGGCGCCGTTGAGCGCGATGCGCCAGCGCGAGAGATCGATGCCGGCGAGCCGTCCAAGCGCGCGGGCCGCGAGCGCGTACGCGAAGTTCGGGCCGCACGCGAGCGTGGCGCGTTGTTCGGACATCCAGCGCATCCAGTCGGCGGGTGCCGCGAGGAAGTCTTGCGGTGGCGCGAGCGCAAGGTCGAAGCCGCTCAGCATTGGCACCATCAACATCCCGATGAGCCCCATGTCGTGGTACAGCGGAAGCCACGACACGCCGACGTCGCCGGGACCGAGGCGGGTGCCTTCGCAGATCGCCTCGATGTTCTCGACGATGCACCGGTGCGGGAGCATCACGCCCTTGGGGTCGTCGGTCGACCCGCTCGTGAACTGGAGGATCGCCAGCGCGTCGGGATCTTCCGGCGGGCGCTCCCATCGAGACGCGTCGCCGGCGAGCTCGTGCAGTCGCGCCACCGGCGGATCGCCGGGTTCGATCGCGAGGAAGGGCTCCAGCTCGGGATCGACCAGCACGATCTTGGCGTCGGCGTTCGCGATGCGCGCCCGGGTCTGGCTGGTGAACGCCTCGATGGAGCCCAGCCTCATCGGCAGCGGCAGGCACACCACGGTGGCGCCGGCGTGCCACGTCGCTTGGATGGCCGTGACGAGAGGGCGCGAGGTGGGGCCGAGGATTGCGACCCGGTCGCCAGGCTCCACGCCCAGCGCCTGAAGGGAGACCGCGACGCCGCGGGCGTCGTCGAGGAGCTGCATCCACGACAGCCGCTCGGCTTGTCGATCGGCCGCGGCGGACCCGAGGAAGGTGATCCCGGAGTCGTTGGCCTCGGCCGCAGACTCGATCCGCGACAAGACGGTGGTCACCCTGCTCGAACCTTTCGTCTCGGCGCGGAGCTACCCATGCGGAGCAGCCTGATCCCCCTAGCGGCCCGCAAGGCTTCCACGACGCCGGGTGTGGTGCCAAATGGTCAGGGCCCGCGGAGTGCGTCCGAGGGGTCACGAAAGAAGCGGGAGCGGGGCATCACGACGTCGGCCCCGTCGGCTGAGGCGTCGGTCAGCATCGCGTCGTCCACGTGCGGTCCGAAGGCGATCACCCGGGCCTCAGGCGCCGCGGCCCGGATCGCGGCCACGTCGCCGGCATGGCGGGCGAGGTCGACCACGATCACGTCTGCACCCGCGACCGCCGTCGGATCGGACACGAACTCCACGTCAGGCAGCGCCGCGGTGACGCGTGACCGATCCATGAGGTCGGGGACCAGCGCGACCAACCTCACGTCGTCCTTGCGTGGAGGCGGCGACTACTTGGCGACGACGGGGATGCGCCTGGGCGCGTCGACCGCGAACTCGGGCCAGCGCTTGCGCGACTTCTTGGAGAGCTTGTGCATCAGCTCGATCGCGCCGGGGTCGTCGTCACCCGGCCGCACGTCGATCCAACCCTCGCTCAGCATCGCGTCCATCAGCTCACGGCCGACGTCGGTGCGCACGACGGTGAGCGTCCAGTCGTTGAACGCGCCGATGCCACCGGTGGAGATGTCGGCGTGCTCCGCAGCGAAGTCCGGGCACATGTTGCAGCCCTCGCGGGTCCACGCGTGGCACTCCTTGAGCGGCACCTCGTGGTAATCGCCGCTCTTCATCCAGATCTGGAAGACCCCCTTGATGTTCATCTTCTTCATGTCGGCCTTCTTCAGGCCGTACTTCGCCTCGAAGAGCTCTTCGAAGATCGCGTCGTCGAACGTCTTCGAGCACAGGAGTCCGATGTTGAGTGACAGGCGGCGCGCGACCTTCCCGGCTTTGCGCTGCTTCATCACCGGAGGCACCGAGCTCTGGCAGCTCATGCCGACCAGCGCGATCCGCTCGGCACCACTCTCGACCGCGTCGTCGTAGGCCATGGTGTTCGCCGAGTACGTGTAGCGACTCCCCGCGGAGGCGATGATCTCCTCCTTCGTCCGGGCGACGCCAGGGATCGCCTTCCAGGTGCTGCCGTCACCCTCGAGGTAGCTCACCAGCGCGGCATCGATCACGTCGTGCTCGAGCGCGTACAGGAGGATGGCCGACACGAGGCCGCCGTCCTGTCCGACCTCCTGGAGCACGGGGTCGGTCGCTCGAGCCAACACGATGTCCTTGCAGACGCCGGAGGGCTCCTCGGCCTCGCGGACCCGGCCGAACATGAACTCGTCGATCTCGGTCTCCCAATCCCGGAACCGGGGGCAGGCCCGGGTGCAGCTCGTGCAGCCCTTCTGACCGTGGGAGCAGTCGTCGGGGCCGAAGCCTTCCTCGAACTGGAACGGCTTGTAGATGCCCTCGTCGTCGCGGTACCCGAGCACGTCGTGGGGGCAGACGATCACGCAGCCCGCGCAACCAGTGCACAGGCCGCTCGTCACCACCTCTTCGTAGAGGTGTTTCCACTGGAGCTTCTCGGGCGGCACGCGGCCGAGTCTACGAGAGGCCTCCTGCGAACTCGCAGGCCGACCCACCTAGGCTCAGCCGTTCCAGGGCAGGAGGTAGTCGATGTCCACCAGCGAACCGCCCGCGCCACCACCCGGAGCCGCACCACCGCCGCCTCCTCCTCCTCCTCCTCCTCCACTCGCGCGTTGGCGGGGATTGCAAGGCCTGAAGACCGCGCTCTCCTGGTTGCTAGCGATCGACGGCATCATCTCGCTAGTTCTCATTGCGGCTGTGGTGAACCGCATCGGCGTCATCGACGATCTCCGCGGTGGTGATCGCGGGTTTGACATCCTCAACCGGGCACACGATGCGGACGACTTCGCGAGCGCAGCGGGAGTGGCGTTCCTGCTCTTCGTTCTCGCCACCGCTGTGTGCTTCATCGTGTGGACATGGCGCGCGGCGAAGAACAACGAGGGTCTCGGGCGCGTCGAACCGCGCCTGACGGCCGCTTGGGCGATTGCCGGGTGGCTCATTCCCCTCGCGTTCTTCGTGATCCCGGTTCTCGTGGTTCAGGACCTGTGGCGCGGGTCTGATTCGTCGGTACCACCCGGTGATTCGCGATGGAAGATCGGTCCTCGGTCCGCTCTTGTCGGCTGGTGGTGGGCTGTCTCGCTGCTCTCGGTCATCCGCATCTATGCCGGCGGGAGCACGGAAGCAGACAACAGGCTGTCGGACATCCGCGCGAGCAACGTACGCGCAGGCATTGGATCGGCTTTCACGATCGCGGCCGCGGTGTTGGCGATCCTCGTTGTGCGACGGATCACCGAGCGACAGGAGGAGTGCCGGCGCGTACAGCAGGGTGGTGTGGCGCCGCCTCCGCCTCCTTCGGGCAGCCTGGCGAGCTAGACCCTCAGCAGGCGGTCGACTGCCTGCACTGCTTCGTGGACCTTCGCGTCACCCTCGGCACGGCTCGTCTCCGCCGCGGCGCGCACGCAGTGCTTGAGGTGCTCGTCGAGCAACCCGAGCCCGACGTTCTGGAGCGCCTTGCTCACCGCGGCGATCTGCGTGAGCACGTCGATGCAGTACTCGTCCTCGTCGATCATCCGTTGGAGGCCGCGGACCTGACCTTCGATGCGCCGCAAGCGGTTCCGGTAGTCGTCCTTGGCCAACGAGTAGCCACGGGTCTGAGTGGACGGTTGGGCCTTTTGGGTTGTCGGCATACCCCCCCAGGGTATACGATGAACGGGTCGAAGAGAAGGACCTGGCGATGACCCGGCTCCACGGCACCGAGCACGACACCATCCAAGACCAGAGTGCGGCTGTCCTTCGGCGGCGCGACCTCCCCATCGAGGGGATGACCTGCGCGTCCTGCGCCCAGCGGATCGAGCGCGCCCTCACCGAGCGACCCGGGGTCGCCGAGGCGACGGTGAACTTCGCGTCGCGCAAGGCCGCGGTGGTCTACGACCCGTCCGTCACCGATGTGAGCGATCTCGACACGACCGTGACCTCCCTCGGCTACGCCGTCGCGCTCCCCGACGCAGAGGAACCGGAGTCGGCTGAGCTGCGTGAGCTCCGCCCCCGACTTTGGGTGTCGATCGCATTGACGATCCCGGTTCTCGCGTTGTCGATGGTGCCGCCTCTCCAGTTCGACGGGTGGGCATGGGTGGTGCTCATGCTGTCGTCGCCGGTGATCCTCGGGGGTGGCTGGCCATTCCACCGCGCCACCTTGGTGAACCTGCGCCACCGTGCCACGACGATGGACACGCTCGTCACGCTCGGAACGTTGGCGGCCTACGTGTGGTCGGTCGTGGCGCTGCTCTTCCTCGACGCCGCGCACGCCGGCATGGACTTCGGTGCGATGTTCGCGACGAGCAACCACGAAGCGAACGTGTACTTCGAGACCGCTTCGGTGATCGTGACGCTGCTCTTGCTCGGGCGGTTCTTCGAAGCGCGGGCTCGACGTCGTTCGAGTCATGCACTGCGCGCGCTGCTGGAGATGAGTGCGAAGACCGCTCGCCTCGAGAACGGTGACGAGATTCCCGTGGAGAGCCTGCGAGTCGGCGATCGGTTCCTGGTGCGGCCAGGCGAGAAGATCGCCACTGACGGGCGCGTGGTCGACGGACGGTCAGCCGTCGACCTCGCGATGCTGACGGGGGAGCCGGTGCCGGTCGACGTGCAGATTGGCGACGACGTGTTCGGCGCCAGCATCAACACCTCTGGGCGACTCGTCGTCGAAGCGACCAAGGTCGGGAGCGACACGGCGCTGGCGCAGATCGCGCGCTTGGTGGAGGCCGCGCAAGGATCGAAGGCACCGGTGCAGCGGCTCGCGGATCGGATCTCGGCGATCTTCGTGCCGATCGTGTTGATCACTGCGCTCGCGACGCTGCTGACCTGGCTCCTCGTCACCGGGGATGAGAACCGCGCGTTCACCGCCGCGGTCGCGGTGCTGATCATCGCTTGCCCATGCGCGCTCGGCCTCGCGACTCCCACGGCGCTCATGGTCGGAACGGGAAGGGCTGCGCAGCTGGGCATCGTGATCAAGGGCGCCGAAGTGCTCGAGGCGACGCGTGGCGTCGACGTCGTCGTGCTCGACAAGACCGGCACGATCACCGAGGGTCGCATGCGGCTCGTCGACGTGCTCTCTGCCGAAGGCGTTGACGTTGCGCTCGTCCTTCGCCGCGCCGGTTCGGTCGAGAGTGCGTCGGAACACCCGATCGCCGTTGCGATCTCCGCCGGTGCGATCGAGCGGGGCATCGATCTGATGGTGCCGGAGGGCTTCGTCAACCATGCCGGCGAGGGCACGCAAGGGGTGGTCGATGGCGTCGAAGTTCGCGTTGGTCGCCTGCCGTTTGCAGGCAAGGTGCCGACCGAGCTCACAACCGCGGTGGACGGCCTGTTGGAGGGGGGACACACCGTCGTCTACGTCGGATGGCCAAACGGCGACGGACAAGTCTCCGTGCGCGGCGCACTCGGCGTCGCCGACACGCTGAAACCGACCTCGACGGCCGCGGTCAACGCGCTGCACGAGCTCGGCCTCGCCACGGTCATGGTGACCGGTGACCGCCAAGAGACTGCCGAAGCGATCGCAGCGGGCGTTGGCATCGATCGCATAGTCGCCGGGGTGCTTCCAGCCCAGAAGGTCGACGTCGTTCGCGACTTCCAGGGCGGCGGACAACGCGTTGCGGTCGTTGGCGACGGCGTCAACGACGCGCCGGCACTCGCGCAAGCCGACCTCGGTGTTGCCATCGGCACGGGCATTGATGTCGCGATCGAGGCGAGCGACCTCACGTTGGTGTCGGGCGACCTGCGAGCGGCGGCCGATGCGATCGCGCTCTCACGTCGCACGCTCGCGACGATCAAGGGCAACTTGTTCTGGGCGTTCGCCTACAACGTCGCGGCGATCCCGCTTGCCGCAGCCGGCTTGCTGAATCCCGTCATCGCCGCGGCCGCGATGGGGTTCTCGTCGGTCTTCGTAGTCTCCAACTCGTTGCGCCTGCGCGGCTTCCGTGGGCTGCGGAGCTCCGACTCGGCGCCGACTACGCCCGAGTCGTCGACGCCCGAGACGATGGCGCGTTCGACCTTCCCGCCGACGAGTGGCATGCGCACCTTGACCGTGCCCGTGAGCACCCGAGTTGATCCGCCACCCGACGCCTCGTCAGCGGGCGTGATGGTGGCGCGGTAGCTGCATTGCAGGCGATCGCCGTAGTGATCGGGGATGATCGTGTGTTCGGCGACGTGTGTGCGCAGGTCGTAGCGAGCTTCGTCGACCCACGTGAGGCGGTCGGGGTCGATGACTGCCGTGACTGCTGACGCGAGCGGAGCTGTGAACCGCAGCCGAACGTGTTGCACCGCGTGATGCCCATCGCGACTTCGCTCGAGCAGCTCCGCGTCACCGAGTTTCGGAAGCGCGGCACGCGCGGTGATGAACGCGGGATCGAGCAACACGTCCTCCACGGCATCCGGCGCGCCATCGAGCGCCTGCTCGATGCGAAAGTCCATGAGAGTCGACCCTACGTTGTGTCGTAACCTGACTTGTTACTCATGGCAAAGATTGCAGACATCCTGGCGCAGGGGCAGCGGTCGGTCTCGTTCGAGTTCTTCCCGCCGAAGACCGACGAGGCGCAAGCGATGCTCGAGCAGACCATCGTTGACCTCGAGCCGTTGCACCCGTCATACGTGTCGGTCACGTACGGCGCGGGCGGATCCACGCGCGACCGCACGCACGAAGTAGTGGTGGGCATCAACCGCGACACGTCGATGACGGCGATGGCGCACCTCACATGCGCCGCGCACACGCGTGCACAGATGATCGAGGTCGTGACCTCGTATCGCGACGCCGGGATCGAGAACTTGCTCGCGCTGGCGGGCGACCCACCCAAGGATCTCGACCTCCCTCCCGGCGAGTTCTCCTACGCGATCGACCTCGTGCGCCTGATCCGGGACGTTGGCGACTTCTCGATCGGCGTCGCCGCGCATCCCGAGCCGCACCCGCGCTCACCGAGCATCCAGGCTGACCGCGAGCACACGGCCGACAAGCTGCGCGAGGCCGACTTCGCCATCACCCAGTTCTTCTTCGAAGCGCGTCACTACTTCGATCTCGTCGAGAGCCTGCAAGCGCTGGGTGTCGACAAGCCGGTGCTCCCCGGCATCATGCCGGTGCAAAGCATCGCGGGCATCAAGCGCATGACGGAGATGCAGGGATCTGAGTTCCCGGCGTGGCTCAGCGAGAAGCTGCATGCCGTCGAAGACGACCCCGACGCCGTGCGCGCCGTCGGCATCCAGGAAGCCACGAACCTTTGTCGCGAGCTTCTCGACGGCGGTGCGCCCGGGCTGCACTTCTACACACTGAACCGATCGACCGCGACAAGAGAGATCCACTCCAACTTGGGTCTCTAAGAAATCAGGCGGGGAGGGCAGGCCCCCCCGCCGGCCCCACCCGGCGCGACCTGAGCCGCGCTGCGGTCGTCGAGGGGCGGCAAAGCCACCCCTCGGCGAACCGATTCGTTCCGTTGCGGAGGGAGTGGGATTTGAACCCACGGTGGCTTGCGCCACAATGGTTTTCGAGACCATCCGATTCGGCCGCTCTCGCATCCCTCCAGCGGCCGATTGTACGAGCGCACTCGTCGGTGCTCCGAAGTGATCCATCGGCGTCCCGTGTGCGAACGACCACATCTCGGGCAAGAGCCAGTTCGCCGGCGACTTCTGGGGTAGTCATCCCCTCCGTGACGCGAAGAACTCGCTGAGGAGCGCGGCGCACTCGGCGCCGCGCACCCCGGCAACCACCTCGACCTCGTGGTTCAGCCGAGGGTCGGCGCCAACGTTGTAGAGCGACCCGAGCGCGCCCGCCTTGGGATCCGCGGCACCAAACACCACCGAGTCGAGCCGAGCGGCCACCGCGGCGCCGGCGCACATCGGACACGGCTCCAACGTCACGACGAGCGTGCACCCGTCGAGCCGCCAACCACCACGAGCTGAAGCCGCGTCACGCAACGCAAGAATCTCCGCGTGCGCAGTGGGATCCCCAGCGACTTCCCGCTCGTTGTGCCGCCGCGCGAGCACAGAACCGTCGCGATCGACAACGACCGCACCAATGGGAACGTCATCGTGCGCGAGCGCAGCCCGCGCCTCTTCAAGCGCAACATCCATCAGTTCGTGATGATCGAGACCCATTTCTTCCTCACTACCGATCACTCGGCTCGCCGCGGGGTGGCCTTGCCGCCCCGCAACCACCGTGCCACGGAACAGGTGGCGTCGGAGGGGGCACACGGGGGAGGCCTGCCTCCCCCGTGGTGAAGCGGAGGGAGTGGGATTCGAACCCACGGTGAGTTGCCCCACACACGCTTTCCAAGCGTGCCGATTCGGCCGCTCTCGCATCCCTCCCGGAACGGTCGATCGTAGGTGGCAGGGATAGCCTCTTCCCGGCGGACCGTGCTAGGCGGGGAGCTCGTGGTGCCCTGTACCCCCAATCCACGCACGGGGGGCTGAACTCCCACCCGAGGCCCGGACCGTCGCATGATCGGTCCCGGCGTCGCGTCGAGGGCCGGGTCCTGCGCAACGGGATCCCGCGAACCGAGTCAGGTCCGGAAGGAAGCAGCTCTCAGCGGATCGTCCCGTGTGCCGCAGGCACACCTGGCCTGAGTGGCGTCGGATCACCGCTCCGCGACGAGCCCGAGTCGACGGTGGGTGCACGGTCCGCACTCAGGCGGGCGCGCAGGACTCCGCGAGCTTGAGGACCATCAGCCATTCGCCCTCGCCGAGGGCCACCACCTGAGGGTCGGTCGCCCCGGTGCCCTCTGGGAGCTCCAGGTCGAACCCCTCAACGAGCTGCCACGTCGCACCGTCGTCGTCCGAGTCGTACACGACGAGCGCGCCGCCGGGAACCTGCTCGAACCCGTACAGGCGCAGTCGCCCGTCGTCGAGGGTGATCGGTCCGGTGGTGCCCACTCGCGTCAGTGACAGCGGACCCGCCTCGGTGAAGGTGCGCCCGTCGGCGCTGTGCGCCACGAGCGTGGCACCACCGCCGAACACGTACATCACCCACGCGTCGCCGACGGCGAAGACGTCCGGGTCCACGAGACCGGTGCCGGTCAAGGCCGGGCCCTCCTGCACGAAGTGCTCCCCGTCGTCGGAGATCGCGCTGTACACCGTGTGCTCCTCACCAGCATCGATATGCCCGTGGACGGGGCTGCCGAAGTAGTAGAGCCGGATGCGGCCGTCGGGCAGCACGACGAGGTTGGGGTCGAGCACCTTGGTGTCCTCGGGGAGCCCTTCGATCGAGAAGTCGGCGGGCTCGAACGTGCGCCCGCCGTCGGTCGATCGCAGGAGCGCGGCCGTCTCCGGCGGCGTCGATGCGTCCACGAAGACCAGCAGCACATCGCCGTCCGCGGTCACCACCGCGTCCGGCACCGACGCGTGCTCGGCGACCGCATCGTCTGCGAGCGTCCACGCCAGGCCGTCACCGCTCGTCGCGCGCAGGACGCGGTGCTCGCGCGGTCCCATGCTGCAGGGTCCGGCGGCACCGGTCGGAGCCAGCGCGGGTGGGTCGGGCACGGGATCGAGCGCGGGAGCGCTGGTCGGGACGGTCGTGGGTGACGTCGCACGCTCGGAGTCCTCGTCAAACGCGACGACCGCTGCCGCGGTGGCGAAACCGCCGAGCGCAAGGGCCGCTCCGACCGCGACCACCCAGCGCGGGAGCACCACCGTGTGAGCCATTCGGGGAACGTACGGGTACTCGCCTGAACGAAACCTGAGAGTCTGGGAGCCGGCGCGGCGTGGGTACAGTCGGCGCGTGGCCTATGAGTCGCTGTATCGAAAGTACCGGCCGCAGCGCTTCGACGAGCTCGTCGGCCAGGAGCACGTCACGACGGCGTTGCGCAATGCGGTGCGCAACGAGCGTGTCGGCCATGCCTATCTGTTCTCCGGACCCCGCGGCACGGGCAAGACCACGACCGCGCGAGTGCTCGCGAAGGCGCTCAACTGCACGAACCGTGGGGCCGAAGGCGAGCCGTGCGGCGAGTGCGAGAACTGCTCAGCGATCGCGGCCGGCACCTTCCTCGATCTGTTCGAGCTCGACGCGGCCTCGAACCGCGGCATCGACAACATCCGCGACGTCATCGAGAGCTCGACGCTCGGCATGGGCGCCGGCGCCAAGACGAAGGTGTACGTGCTCGACGAGGTCCACATGCTCACGGATCCGGCGGCGAACGCGCTGCTGAAGACGCTCGAGGAGACGCCCGGACACGTCGTGTTCGTGCTCGCGACGACGAATCCCGAGAAGGTGCTCCCCACCATCCGTTCGAGGACGCAGCACTTCGAGTTCACGCTGCTGTCGATCGAGCAGCTCATCACCCGGCTGGCCGATCTGTGCGCACGTGAGGGCGTCGAGGCGGATGCCGATGCGCTGGCGGTGATCGCGGCCGCGGGAGCAGGGTCGGCGCGCGACGCAGAGTCGCTGCTCGACCAGGCGCTCGCGCACGAGACCGGCGCCCTCGAGGCCGAGGCCGTGGCGGCGCTCTTCGGTGGCGCACCCTTCCCCTTGCGGGCTCGGATCCTCGAGTCGATCGCCGGCGAGGACGCGCCGGGCGCCCTCGTGGCGCTGGGCGAGCTGCTCGAAGCCGGTCACGACCCCCGTCGCGCGGCCGAAGACCTCCTCGGCAGCGCCCGTGATTCGTTCCTCCTCACCGCCGGGGCCGGACGCGTGCGCGTCGACGCCCCGGAGGACGAGCAGGAGCGGCTGCGCGGGCTCGGGCAGGCCCTCGGCAACGCCGCGCTCGTGCGCGTGATCGAGACGCTCGGGCAGGCGATCACCGACATGCGGGGTACCGAGGCTGCCGATCCGCGACTCGTCCTCGAGGTCGCGTTGGTTCGGCTGAGTCGCCGTGATGCGGGCCCGCCGTTGCAGACGGTCATCGAGCGCATCGAGCGACTCGAGCGCGGCATTGGCCCCGCGGCGGCCGCGCCGACTGCACCAGCCGCGCCGCCCGCTGCCTCGACGCCGCGCGCCCCGCGCCGCACGCTCGGTGCCGTGCGCTCGCAGCAAGCCGCGGAGCCGACCGCGCCCGCTGACGCACCGTCGGACCCGGCACCAGAGCCTGGGCCACCACCCGAACCGGCACCACCGACGGAGCCGGCGGCATCGTCGGAGCCCACGCCACCGCTCGATCTCGACGACGTGATCGTCGCGTGGGGATCGATCCTCCCCGGCCTCCCGGTTGCGACTCGCACCGCGGTGCAGAACGCACAGCCGCTGCGCGTCGACGGTGACATCGTCATCTTCGGGGTGCCGTCCGCAGTGATCGAAGCAGCCAGGCCGCGCTTCAAGAAGGAAGCCGACACGATCCGCGACGCGCTCGCGCGCGATCTCGGCCGCACGGTGCGCTTCAAGCTCGAGTCCACCGACGCGTTCTCCCTCGGCGGCGGGTCGCCCGCGAGTCCGGCGCCTTCAGCCGAGCCCGAGCCCGGGCCGTTGCCGACCGACGACGAGATGGCCGACATGGTGGACATCGACCTGTCGTCCGCGCCCGACGCGTCGGCGGGTGCACCCTCGTCGGTCACCCGTCTGCAGCAACAGCTCGGCGCTACCGTCGTCGAAGAGCTTTCGCGCGACGCTGGAACCTGACGCGAGCCACTCGGGAGAGCACCGTGGCCAAGCAGAAGCCGACCGGCGGTCAAGGCGCGCCGATGGACCAGATGATGCGCCAAGTGCAGAAGATGCAGGCCGACATGGCCGCGGCGCAGGCGGCCCTCGCCGACGAGACCGTCGAGGTGTCAGCCGGCGGCGGGATGGTGAAGGCCGTCGTCACTGGCACCGGCGAGATCCGCTCGGTCTCGATCGACGCCAAGGTCGTGGATCCCGACGACGTCGAGATGCTCGAAGATCTCGTCGTGTCGATCTGCAACGAGGCGCAACGCGCGGCGCAGACGCTCCAGAGCCAGCGCATGGGCGCGGTCGCCGGTGGTCTGGAGCTCCCCCCGGGTCTCGACGGCCTGCTCGGCTGAGCCGACGGACTTCTGAGCTGACGAGGCGACGTTGGCGATCTTCGAAGGACCGGTCCAGGCACTCATCGATGAGCTCGGCCGACTCCCCGGAGTGGGCCCGAAGTCGGCGCAGCGCATCGCGTTCTACCTCTTGAAGGTCGCGCCCGAGGATGCGAACCGCCTTGCCACGGCGATCAGCGAGGCCAAGGCTCGCGTCACCTGGTGCCGTCGTTGCTACAACCTGGCCGAAGGTGAGCTGTGCACGTTCTGCCGAGACGACCGGCGCGATCCTTCGCTGCTGTGCGTCGTGCAAGAGGCACCCGACATCGTCGCCGTGGAGCGCACGCACGAGTTCCACGGGCGGTACCACGTGCTGCAAGGCGCGATCTCCCCGATCGAGGGCATCGGCCCGGAGCAGCTGCGTGTGAAGGAGCTGCTCCGACGGGTGGAGGAGGAAGGCGTGAAGGAGGTCATCCTCGCGACCAACCCGAACATCGAAGGTGAGACCACCGCGATGTACGTCGCCCGCGCGCTGAAGCCGCTCGGCGTGCGCATCACCCGCATCGCCAGCGGCCTCCCCGTCGGCGGTGACCTCGAGTACGCCGACGAGGTGACGCTCAGCCGCGCATTGGAAGGCCGCCGAGAAGTCGACGCGTAGGCGCGTCGCTTGGCGTCAACCTGGCGTCAGGGCGTGAGCGGTCGCGACGCACCGTTGGCTTCGCCGAGGACCGCGCCGTACACGAGGTACGGACCCCAGACGACGACGCCTTCAGGCCCGACGTCCTTGTCGATCTCGCCGTAGCGCCGGATGTAGCGCGCGAAGCCGAGCCACAGCGCGCGCTGGCGCCACCCGGCGTCGGTGAGGGTCCACCCTGAGAAGAACGACACCACCCACGCCACGACCTGCACGCCCATGACGATGCCGACGTAGACGACGGGTTCGGTGAAGAAGAAGATCCCTGCGCCGACGCCGGTGGTCGACAGCGCGCCGGTGAGCGGCAGCAACGGCATCCAGCGCGTCACCAACCCCTGTTCGCGGGCGCGCTTCACCGCGTCGCGTCGGAAGCCCGTCCACCAGCGCGTCGGTCCACCTCAGACCCGCCCCTCGATCACGCCCTCGGGGGTCGCGCGGCGACGGAGCTCGTCGAGCACGATCTGCTCGTAGCGCTGCTCGACGTGGATCCCTCCCGCCACGTCGAGTGTGATCGCGACCCGCACTCGATCGATCTGCGACTGCCGCCCGTCGACGTCGAACTCGATCTCCGGACGGCAACCGACCGCGAGCAGCAGCAGGGCCACGCCGAGCGCGATTCGTCCCGCGAGTCCCCGCACGGGTGCTGTGACGTCGAGGTGGCGCAGCCGGTTACAGCGCGCGTACGACCGCAGCGTCGCCTTGGCCGCCGCCGCCGCACAGCGCGGCCGCGCCGAGCGCGCCACCGCGTCGGCGCAGCTCGTTGACGAGCGTGATCACCAAGCGAGCCCCCGACATGCCGATGGGGTGGCCGAGCGCGATCGCCCCGCCGTTGACGTTGACGACGTCATCGCTGATCCCGAGATCCTTCATGGATGCCAGGCCGACCGCCGCGAACGCCTCGTTCAGCTCGAACAGGTCGACCTTGGAGACCGGGGTGTCGACCTGTTCCAGCGCCCGCTTGATCGCGCGCGATGGCTGGGTGAGCAGGGAGGTGTCGGGCCCGGCCACCATCCCGAAGCTCACGAGCTCGGCCAGCGGGGTCGCGCCGAGCTCCTCCGCCTTCTCGGTGCTGGTGACGACGAGCGCCGCCGCACCATCGGAGATCTGCGAGGCGTTGCCGGCGGTGATCGCACCGTCCTTCTCGAAGGCTGGCTTCAGCGCACCCAGCGACTCCGGGGTGGTCTCGGGCCGTACGCCCTCGTCGCTCTCGATCACGATCGGGTCGCCCTTGCGCTGGGGGATCTCGGCCGGGGCGATCTCCTCGGCGAGGCGGCCCTCCTTCGCCGCGGCCGCGGCGCGCTCGTGGCTCTTCGCCGCGGCGTCGTCCATCAGCTCCCGCGTCAGCCCGCCGAACTCACCGACGTAGCGCTCGGTTCCGGAACCCATGTGCACCGCGTCGAACGCACACCACAGGCCGTCCTGGATGAGTGAGTCGACGACCTCCCCGTTGCCCATGCGATAACCCGCGCGTGCGTTGGGCAGCAGGTACGGCGAGTTCGTCATCGATTCCATGCCGCCGCACACCACGACCTCTGCGTCATCGGCCTGCACCATCTGGTCGGCGAGATAGATCGCGTTGATGCCGGAGAGGCACACCTTGTTGATCGTGATCGCGGGAACGGTCATGGGGATCCCCGCCTTCGCGGCCGCTTGACGCGCGGTGATCTGACCCTGACCGGCCTGGAGCACCTGTCCCATGATCACGTAGTCGACCTGCTCGGGACCGACGCCGCCGCGCTCCAGCGCGGCCTTGATCGCCATCCCACCGAGATCCATCGCGGTCAGCGACGAAAGCGCGCCCGAGAACTTGCCGATGGGCGTGCGAGCCGACGAGACGATCACAGAGCCGGGCATCGAGTCTCCTGTTCCAAATCCTGTCCGAGGTGTGTGCCAGTCCGAAGGTTCTTGCCTGTCGGAAGGTGGTTGCGATCGTAGTGAAGCGTGAGGCGCTTGGCTTCAGCGAGGTCCCGTTCATCGACGCGGTACGGCAGGCATGGCGGCGAGGCCGACGCGTAGCCTCCGGGCATGGCTACCCAGATTGACGCGATCCGCACCGCGATCCTCGAAGGCGCTCCCGCCGAGGACATCGCCGCACTCCCGCTGCCCGAGTCGTATCGGGCCGCGGTCGTGCGGGCCGACGAGCAAGAGATGTTCGCCGGCCTGGCGTCCGACGAGAAGGACCCGCGCAAGTCGGTGCACGTCGACGACGTCGCGCTGCCCGAGCTCGCGCCCGACGAGGCCTACGTCGCGATCATGGCGTCGTCGATCAACTTCAACACGGTGTGGACGTCGATCTTCGAGCCGCTCCCGACGTTCGGTTTCCTCCAGCGCTTGGCCAAGGAGAGCGAGTGGGCCAAGCGCCACGACCAGCCGTTCCACCAGATCGGGTCGGACGCGTCCGGTGTGGTGCTGCGCGTCGGCTCCGCGGTGCGCAACTGGAAGCCCGGCGACCTGGTGACCGTGCACAGCAACTACGTCGACGACCAGGACCCATCGGCGCACGACGATTCGATGTTGGCGACGAACCAGCGCATCTGGGGGTTCGAGTCCAACTATGGCGGTCTGGCCGAGATCGCCCTGGCCAAGGCGAACCAGCTGATGCCGAAGCCCGCGCACCTCACGTGGGAAGAAGCTGCAGTCAATCCACTGTGCAACTCCACGAGCTACCGCATGATCGTCAGCCCGAACGGCTCAGGCATGCACCAGGGTCAGCGGGTCTTGGTGTGGGGCGCGGCGGGCGGCATCGGCGCGTACGCGGTCCAGTACGTGCTCAACGGCGGGGGCATCCCGATCGGGGTGGTGTCGTCGCCGGACAAGGTCGAGCTGCTGCATGAGCTCGGGTGCGAGCACGTCATCGACCGCAAGGCCGAGGACTACAAGTTCTGGAAGGACGAGCACACCCAGGACCCCGGTGAATGGCGCCGCCTCGGCAAGAAGATCCGCGAGCTCTCCGGTGACGACCCCGACATCGTGTTCGAGCACCCCGGTCGCTCGACGATGGGCGCGTCGGTGTTCGTCACCAAGCGGGGCGGGATGATCATCACCTGTGCCGCGACGAGCGGCTTCACCATCGAGTACGACAACCGCTACCTCTGGATGATGTTGAAGACGCTCAAGGGCTGTCACTACGCGAACTACCGCGAGGCGTGGGAGGCCAACCGCCTGGTCTGCGACGGCAAGATCCACCCGGTGATGTCGAAGGTGTTCCCGTTCGACGAGACCGGTGAAGCCGCGTACCAGGTGCACCACAACCAGCACGAGGGCAAGCTCGGCATCCTTGCCCTCGCGCCCGAGGAAGGCTTGGGCGTGACTGACCCCGAGATGCGCGAGCGACTGCTCCCGAAGATCACGCTGTTCAGGAGACACTCATGAGCGAGTCCTCCAAGAGTGAAGGCGTGCTCACCGAGATCGACCATGTCGCGATCGCGGTGAACGATCTCGACGCGGCCGTCACCTACTACCAGGACACGTTCGGCTGCGAAGTCGCGCACAGAGAAGTGGTTGAGCGCGATGGGGTCGAAGAGGTGCTCCTGAAGGTGGCCGACTCCTATGTGCAGCTCTTGACTCCGATCCGCGACGACTCGCCGGTCGCGAAGTACCTGGAGAAGAAGGGTGAGGGCATCCACCATGTCGGCTATCGCGTCGCTGATTGCGCGACCGCCTTGGATCGGGTGAAAGCGCAGGGCCACAAGGTGATCGACGAGGCCCCCCGCCCCGGCAGCCGGGGCACCACCGTGGCCTTCGTCCACCCAAAGACGGCCTACGGCACCCTCATCGAGCTCGTCGAGGAATAGCCCGAGCACATTTCTCTTCAACAGGTGCGCACTGACGCGCGCGCTCGAAAGGTAAAGGCTCGAGACTGCGAGTCAAGCGCGGGCATCCGAACTGCCGATCTCTCCTTTCGTAGATCGTCAGTGGGCACGTCTGGGCACATCTACATCTGGGTGGAAAAATGGGTGGAGGGGCACGCATGCAGCGTCGGCGTCGAATCGTGGTGGCAGCGCTTGCACTCACGCTCGTGCTGGGTGCGGCGGCGTGCAAGCCGAAGCCCGCGCCGGCGCCGCCTCCGCTTCCGCCGGTGCTCAACTGCTTCGACAGTGGGACCGGCGCACTGACGATCGCGCAGTGCCACATCAACTACGCGACGTATTCGATCGACCCGAATCCGTTCGCACAGACCGTGGCCGCCACCATCGCCGCCTCTGGCACCTGCGCCAACCTCGGCTCCAAGCACACGCCCGGCGCGACGCTGCTCGCCGTGTATGCGGGCGCCACGAGCGTGGGCGAGAACCTGTTCTGCTCGTGGACCTCGTCGGGCATCTGCCCGTCGAACGCTCAAGGCGCGACCAGCGCGCTCAACGGATGGCTGAACAGCCCCGGGCACAAGGCGAACATGGACGGCTTCGCCGGGGCATCGGTCGTCGGCGGGGCGGCGTGCAATGCGGGTGTGTACGTCGCGGTCGCTCAGTTCCACCGTCCGTGACCCTGGACTGAGCCCGGCTCCGAGCGAGCCGACCAATCGCCCCACAGGTCCCTCCCACTACGCTCGTTCCCCCATGGCTGTCGAGAAGTCCGAGATCGAAGGTTCTCAAGAGTCCGAGACCCAAGAGGAGACCGAGGAGCGCGCGCTCCGCGGTGACGAAGGTGCCGGCAACGTTCCGGCGCCGGTCCCACACCCGATCGAGGAGCGGCTCGAGCAGCTGGCCGAGCTCCGCGAGCAGGCGCTGCATGCCGGGAGTGAGGCAGCGGTCGCCCGTCAGCACGAGCGCGGCAAGCTCACCGCCCGCGAGCGCCTCGAGAAGCTGCTCGACGAGGGGTCGTTCGTCGAGCTCGACATGCTCGCCCGGCACCGGGCCCACGGTTTCGGGATCGAGCAGACCCGGCCGCTCACCGACGGTGTGGTCACCGGGTGGGGGACGATCGACGGCCGCAAGGTGTTCGTGTTCGCACAGGACTTCACGGTCTTCGGCGGCGCGCTCGGTGAGGTGTTCGCCGAGAAGATCCACAAGGTGATGGACCTCGCCGAGTCGGTCGGCGCGCCGATGATCGGGCTGAACGACGGCGCCGGCGCCCGCATCCAAGAGGGTGTGGTCTCGCTCGATGCCTACGGCGGCATCTTCTTCCGTAACGTGAAGGCATCCGGGGTCATCCCGCAGGTGAGCGTGATCCTCGGGCCGTGCGCGGGTGGCGCGGTGTACTCGCCCGCCATCACCGACTTCGTGTTCATGGTGAAGGGCTCGTCGCACATGTTCATCACCGGCCCCGACGTGGTGAAGACGGTGACCGGCGAAGACGTGAGCCAAGAAGAGCTCGGCGGTGCCATGACGCACGCCTCGAAGTCCGGCGTCGCGACGTTCGTGGCTGACGACGAGGACACCGCACTCGACCAGGTGCGCTACCTGCTCTCGTTCCTGCCGTCGAACAACCTCGAAGAGCCGCCGTACTTCGAGCCGACCGATGACTCGGAACGACGCTGCGAGGACATCGTCGCCCTCATCCCCGACTCACCGAACCAGCCATACGACATCAAGGCGGTCATCAACCAGATCGTCGACGACGGCGACTTCTTCGAGGTGCACGCGCTCTGGGCGCAGAACATCGTGTGCGGCTTCGCACGGATCGATGGGCACGCAGTCGGCATCGTCGGTAACCAACCCCAAGTGTTGGCCGGCACGCTCGACATCGACGCGTCCGAGAAGGGTGCGCGCTTCGTGCGTCTGTGCGATGCGTTCAACGTTCCGCTGGTCACGTTCGTCGACGTGCCGGGCTTCCTCCCGGGCACCGACCAGGAGTACGGCGGCATCATCCGCCACGGCGCCAAGCTGCTCTACGCGTACTGCGAGGCGACCGTGCCGCGGGTGCAGATCATCACACGCAAGGCGTACGGCGGCGCGTACGTGGTCATGAACTCCAAGTCGATTGGCGCGGACCTCGCGTTCGCCTGGCCGTCGGCCGAGGTCGCGGTGATGGGTCCGCAGGGCGCGGTCAACATCATCTTCCGCAAGGAGATCGAGACCGCCGCCGATCCTGACGCTCGCCGCGCCGAGCTCATCGAGGAGTACACCGAACGGTTCGCGAACCCCTACATCGCGGCCGAGCGTGGCTACGTCGACGACGTGATCGACCCCCGCGACACCCGACGCGTGCTCGCTCGCTCCCTCGCCATGCTGCGCACCAAGCGCGAGCAGCTTCCGCAGCGCAAGCACGGCAACTTGCCCCTGTGACACGGCCAATGCTCCGGGCGATCTCGCCGGACGCCTCCGAAGAAGAGGTCGCGGCGATCGTGGCGGCGATTGCGGCCTCGTCCGGCGGCGGTGCGGCACCAACGCCCGATCCCCACCTGGACGAATGGATGCGGGCCGCGCGGCTGGTGTCACGACGGGTGGGACGGGTGCGAGGACCGTGGCGGTTCTCGGGTCGAGTCGCGCGCCGCACTCGGCCCTGATCCCGGGATGACCCCGGACAATCCGGAGCTCTTCACGGTCGGCGCCGACGAGGCCGTCGTCACTTTCTCCACCTCTCCGGGCGAGACCGTCACGACCCGCGTCGGTGGCCGCGAGTTCACGACGACTGGTCCGCACCACATCGTGCGGGCCACCGACCTCGAGCCCGACACGGAGCACTCCCTTGCCGTTGATGGTGTGTCGCCGAGCGAGCGGCTCCCGTCGAACTTCCGAACCTTGGCCGAGCCTTCCGGGCGACTTCTTGCCACCGTGGCGACGGCCAACGACGTGCACTTCGGCGAAGCGGAGTGCGGCCACCTGGGTCCGCCGCACGATGACATCGGGCCGTTCTTCTCGACTGCACCAGGCGAGCCGCCGTATCCGGAGATCATGAACCGTGCGGTGGTGGCGGAGATGCGCGCCCTCGATCCTGATGCAGTGGTGGTGAAGGGCGATCTCACGAACGTCGGCTCCGAGCAGGAGTACGCCGCGTTCCTCGCGACGTACGGCGCGTTGGGTGAGCGAATGCACCACGTGCGCGGCAACCACGACGCGATGCAAGACCCGACGATGGCGATCGAGGACGCGCCGTACACGGTAGACCTGCGCGGCGTGACGCTCGCGGTGCTCGACACGGTGATCCCGGGCACCGACGGCGGACAACTGCCACGCGACCAGGTGCAATGGCTCGACGACCTCGCCGCGGACGCGACCGATCCGGTGCTCGTGTTCGGTCACCACTACGTGTGGGACCTGCGTGCTGAGACGCGCAATCCCCACACGTTTGGCATCAACCCCGACGACTCCGAAGCGCTCGCCGATGTCGTCCGGCGCCGGGAGGCCATCGCGGGCTACTTCGCCGGGCACACCCACCGGAACCGCATCCGCCGGTACCCCGAGGTGCGCTCAGTTCCCTTTGTCGAGGTCGCCTGCACCAAGGACTATCCCGGTGCTTGGGCCGAGTACCGCATCCACGAGGGGGGCTACACCCAGGTGGTGCGGAGAGTGACGGAACCGGCGGCCTTCGCCTGGGCCGAGACCACCCGAGGGATGTTCGGTGGGGTCTACACCGACTACGCCCTCGGCGACCTCCAGGAGCGCTGCTTCACCCAAGCCTTCTGACCAGGGCCTGGACGCGACGCGTCCCGAGAAGGGTCGGCGTAGAGAGTCCCGGCCCAGCCCAGCCAGGTGCCCCAACGCCCTCCTCGGGACGCGGTCCGGCGAAAGTATCCACCACCTTCCACAGGTTTTCCACTCCCATCTGGGAGTTCTCCACTCTCTAGGGGCAGTTCTCCACCGCGTCGGGCCTGTCTGTCCACAGGTGGGCCGGGTTCCCTCCACGCCCTCGCCGGCTCTTTCCCCAAGTTGTCCACCGCGGCCTGTGGAGAACTCGGCCGCCGGAGCGCGGCGCCAGACCGCGCGCGAGACTGCCGCCATCTGGCGTGCCAACGGGGGGACCGAATGGCCGGAATCACGAGCGACGACCTCGCCGCCGAGGTGGCGGGGCACACGGTCACCAGCCGCTTCCGCGACACCGTCCAAACCCATGGCGACCGCGTCGCTCTGCGTTGCAAGGACCCGAGCGCCGGCGACGACGCCTGGATCGAGCTGACCTGGCAGCAGTACGCCGACCAGGCCTGCCGACTGGCCGCTGCCCTTGCCGAGCTCGGAGTCGAGAAGGGGCAGCGCGTCGTCGTGATGATGCGCAACTGCATCGAGTTCCACGTCGCCGACGTCGCCGTCATGCTCCTCGGCGCGACGCCCGTCTCCATCTACAACTCATCGGCGCCCGAGCAGGTCCAGTACCTCGCGGAGCATTGCGGTGCCGTCGTTGCGATCGTCGAGGACGTCGACTTCCTCGAGCGCGTGCTGAAGGTGCGCGACGAGCTCCCCGCGTTGCAGAACATCGTGGTCATCAACGACGACGGCCGCGCGCCGGGTGACGTGCTGCACTGGCATGACCTCGTGCAGCGTGACCCGATCGATCTCGACGGCGCGGCGTCGGTCGCCGAGCCGAGCGACATCGCGACGATCATCTACACGTCGGGCACCACGGGTCCGCCCAAGGGTGTCGTCCTCGATCACGCGAACGTCGTGTGGACGGTGGAGAGCCTGCTGCGGGTCTGGGACGACGTGCCGTACTTCAGTCGCCTCGTGTCGTACCTGCCGATGGCGCACATCGCCGAGCGGATGGTGTCGCACTACCAGGGCATCGTCGGCGTGTTCGAGGTCACGACGTGTCCCGAGCCGTCGCAGGTCGCGTCCTTCCTTCCGCACGTGCGACCGCAGATCATGTTCGCCGTCCCGCGCGTGTGGGAGAAGATCCACGCCGGGGTGCTCGCGCTCGCCGGCGCCGATCCGAACCAACAGGCGATGCTCGATGCCGCGCTGCCGATCGGGGAGAAGGCGGCCGAACACCGCGCGCGCGATGAAGAGCTTCCTGCCGACCTTGCGGCTGAGTACGCCGAGAAAGCCAAGCCCGTCGGCGACTTCGTGCTCGGGCTGCTCGGACTCGATCAGGTGAAGGCCGCGATCAGCGGTGCCGCACCGATCCCCGTCGAGGTCTTGAAGTTCTTCCGCTCGCTTGGTCTGGAGATGTCGGAGATCTACGGGCTCTCGGAGACATCCGGCCCGATGACGTGGGAGCCGTTCAAGGTGCACCTCGGCACCGTGGGTCCACCCATTCCGGGTGAGGAGGTTCGGCTCGCGGACGACGGCGAGGTGCTCGCCCGTGGCGGCAACATCTTCCGCGGCTACCTCAACGATCCGGAGCGGACGGCCGAGGCGCTCGATGACGACGGGTGGCTCCACACCGGTGACATCGGGGTGTTCGACGACGCCGGCTATCTCAAGATCGTCGACCGCAAGAAGGAGCTCATCATCACAGCGGGCGGCAAGAACATCTCGCCCGCGAACCTCGAGTCAGCGCTGAAGTCGTTCCCGCTGATCGGTCAGGTCGCGGTGATCGGCGACGGCCGTCCGTTCGTCTCCGCGTTGGTCGTGCTCGATCCCGACGTGGCGCCGACGTGGGCAGCGAAGCAAGGACTCTCAGGTACGTCGCTCGCCGAGCTCGCCGAGGATCCGACGGTGCTCGAGGAGATCGAACGCAACGTGAAGGAAGCGAACAAGCGCTTCTCGAACGTCGAGCAGATCAAGAAGCACACCGTCCTCGGCGCAGAGTGGCTCGCCGACTCCGACGAGCTCACCCCGACCATGAAGCTCAAGCGCCGCGGCGTGAACACCAAGTACGCCGAAGAGATCGAGGCCATGTACTCCTGACGGAGGGCTGCGGATCAACATCGTGCCGGCGGATCGGGTCCGGTCCAGCTCGCGGCGGGGACCAGCCGCTTCCTGGTGCCCAGGCCTTCGAAGCGCAGGTTCTTACGGTGCTTCGCGCGGTGGTCGGGCTTGCAGGCGAGGTTGAGGTTCGAAAGCCGAGTCTGGCCGCCCTCGGACCAGGGCTGGTTGTGGTCGGCCTCGAGGTTGGTGGTCGCGTCGCAGCCCTCACGCACGCAGTGCTGGTAGAGCTCGTGGAGTGCGGTCATGAGCACGGCGGGTGGGCGGCGGTCGAGGTGCACGACCTTGTGCACATCCACGCCGTCGGTGACGACGGCCTTGAGGAACGCGTCTTGGGCCATGCGCAGCGCGACATGCACGGGAATCGATCCCGCGCCGACGATCTCGCAGATCTCACCGGGCTCGGTCCACCCGCGCAGCGCGTCCAGGTCGATCCGCACGATCACGGAGGTGTCGGGGCCACCGCCCTTGGCCGGCGGTCGCGCTCCGTCGGCCGCGTCGGCCATGGCGAGCAACCCATCGAAGGCGTAGGCACCAGCGCGCTCGTACTCCGCACCGATCTTGTGCACGTTGTCGAAGATCTCGTTGGCGTAGGGCTCGATCTGCTTCATGATGCGAGCGGTCAGGTCGAGGGGTCCGCGCACGTCGATGCGCCCAGCGCCCTCATCGTCTTCCCAGTGCCGAACTTCTCGGTGAGCTGACGGGCGCGGGCACCGTCGTGGACGTCGGGATCGAGCTCGGCCACGCCCACGCGGAGAAGCTCGAGCGCTTGGTCGACCGCTGCGGACACGGCACCTCCCCGAGGCCAGGTGGTCTCGAACTGCGGGGAAGTGCGACCATCAAGATAGCGAACGTACGTTCGTATTGCAAACAGTAAACGGCGCAAAGATCCTGGTCAGGAGCCTTTTTGAGAATTTGTTGAGAAGGCGCCCGCGGCGCGCCGGAGGTCAGCCCGTGCGGGCGAGCCTTCGGCGGTGCTCGATGGCGAGCTCGACGACGTCGGCGATGATCTCGGACGTCTTGTAGTCCTTCGGTGTGTACACCCGTGCCACGCCGGCCTGTTCGAGCACGGTCCGATCCGCGTCGGGAACGATCCCGCCGACCACGACCGGCACGTCGGTGCCGTTGTCGTGCATCAGCCGCACGGTCTCGGGCACGAGCGAGAGATGCGAGCCGGACAGGATCGAGAGCCCGACCACGTCGACGTCCTCGTCGCGCGCCGCCGACGCGATCTGCGTCGGCGTGAGACGGATGCCCTGGTAGATCACCTCGAAGCCGGCATCGCGCGCCGCGACCGCGATCTGCTCCGCACCGCTCGAGTGCCCGTCGAGCCCGGGCTTGCCGACGAGCATCCGCAGCGGACCGCCGAGCTCGGCAGCCGCGGCCTTCACTCGCGCTTGCACAGCCACGAGGTCATCCGTCGGTGCGACGGCGACCCCGCCGATCCCCGTCGGGGCGCGGTACTCGCCGAACACCTCGCGCAACGCGTCGGACCACTCGCCGACGGTCCCACCTGCGCGTGCCAGCTCGATCGTCGCGGCCATCAGGTTCTCGTCCGTCGCGGCCGCGTCGCGCAGGCGGTGGAGAGCCTTGGCCGCGGCCTTCCCGTCGCGATCGCGTCGCCACTGCTCGAGACCCTCGACCTGCGCGGCCTCCGCCGCCGGATCGACGACGAGGATGTGGTCGACGTCGTCGGTGACCAAGGGTGAGGCGGCCGTCTCCGTGAAGCAGTTCACGCCGATCACCTGGAGATCACCGGACTCGATCTTGCGGACCCGCTCGGCATGACTCTGCACGAGCCGGCCCTTCATCGCGTCGGTCATCTCGAACGCGCCGCCACCGTCGAGCACCCACGCCAGCTCGGCTTCGGCTGCGTCGGCGAGCTCCGCCGTCTTCGCCTCGATCACGTGCGAGCCGTCGAAGATGTCGCCGTACTCGAGGAGATCGGTCTCGAAGGCCAGCACCTGCTGCACCCGCAACGACCACTGCTGGTCCCATGGACGGGGAAGCCCGATCGCCTCGTTCCACGTTGGCAGTTGGATCGCGCGCGCACGGGCATCCTTCGACAGCGTCACGCCGAGCGTCTCCAGCACGATGCGTTGCACGTTGTTCTCGGGCTGCTCCTCGGTGAGCCCGAGCGAGTTCACCTGCACGCCGTAGCGGAAGCGGCGCAGCTTCTCGTCGGTGACGCCGTAGCGCTCGGCCGTGAGTCGGTCCCACAACCGTGAGAAGGCCCGCATCTTGCACGTCTCCTCCACGAACCGGATGCCGGAGTTCACGAAGAACGAGATGCGGCCGACGACGTCGGGCATCTCGTCGTCCGGGATCTGTCCCGACTCCCTCACCGCGTCGAGCACGCCGAGTGCCGTCGCGAGCGCGTACGCGATCTCTTGGACGGGTGTCGCGCCCGCCTCTTGCAGGTGGTACGAGCACACGTTGATCGGGTTCCACTTCGGGACGTGCTTCACCATGTGACAGATCACGTCGACGGTGAGGCGGCGCGACGGCTCCGGACCGAAGATGTAGGTGCCTCGGCTCAGGTACTCCTTGACGATGTCGTTCTGGGTGGTGCCGGCGAGCGTGTTCGGATCGACGCCCTGCTCCTCGGCGAGCGCGAGGTACATACCCAGCAACCACATGGCCGTGGCGTTGATCGTCATCGAGGTGTTCATCTCGTCGAGCGGGATGCCGTCGAAGAGGGTGCGCATCTCGCCGAGGTGCGGCACCGGCACGCCAACCTTGCCGACCTCGCCCCTGGCCAGCACGTGATCGGGGTCGTATCCCGTCTGTGTGGGCAGGTCGAAGGCGACCGACAGTCCCGTCTGCCCCTTGGCCAGGTTGGTGCGGTACAGCTCGTTCGAGGCCTTCGCTGAGGAGTGCCCCGAGTACGTCCGCATCACCCACGGACGCTCACGCTCCGTCATGCCCACATTCTCCCGCACCTGGCCCGACGAGGCCGCAGCGGGACCGGTCCACTACTTGGAGTAGTCGTAGAAGCCTTGGCCGGTCTTTCGGCCGAGACGGCCGTCGCCGACCATCTGCTCGAGCATCGGCGCGGGCACGTAGTTCGGGTCCTGGTACTCGTCGTGCAGTGCTTCGAGGATCGACAGGCTCGTGTCGAGCCCGACGAGGTCGAGCAGCTCGAGCGGACCCATCGGGAAGTTGCAGCCACCCTTCATCGCCGCGTCGATGTCGTCACGCGTCGCGAGGCCGGCGTCGAGCGCCTTCACCGCGTTGTTGAGGTACGGGAACAGCAGTGAGTTCACGATGAAGCCGGCGCGGTCGATCACGTCGACCACGGTCTTGCCGCACGCCTCCGCGAACGTGCGTGCACCGCTCACCGTGGCGGAACCGGTCTTCTCCGCGCGGACGATCTCGACGAGAGGCATCACCGGCGCGGGGTTGAAGAAGTGGATGCCACAGACGCGCTCGGGGTTCTTCGTCGCGGCCGCGATGTCACCGACCGAGAGCGTGGACGTGTTCGTGGCGAGGATCTTGGCGTTCGCACACACGTCGTCGAGATCCGTGAAGAGCTGCTTCTTGACGGTGATGTCCTCGACGACGGACTCGAGCACGAGGTCGCAGCTCGACAGCTCGGAGAGGTCGGTGACTGCGCGCACGCGACCGCGGATCTCTGCGCTCGCAGCGTCGTCGAGCTTGCCCTTCTCAACCTGCTTCGCGAGTGACTTCTCGAGGCCCGCCACCATCGCGTCGACCGCCTCCTGTGTGCGGCTGCGCAGGGCGACATCCATCCCGGCCTTCGCGACGACTTCGGCGACGCCGGAGCTCATGATCCCGGACCCGACGAGTCCAACCTGCTTCACGGTCATTGGGTGGTACCTCCGACAGCTCTCTGGAGCCGGTGCCCGACCCGGGCTGGCGAGTGGGTACCCGACGTTACCGCGCGGTAACCAAGGCCGCTCGGCTCGTGATCAGGCGCCGCGCGATCGAAGCCGACGGAGGCGCCACGAGCCGATGCCCCACAGCAGGCCGCCGCAGACGACCAGCTTCACGACCACCAGCCACAACGTGATGGTCTTCGCCGCGTCACCAGTGTCGAGTCCGGCCAGCACGACGCCTGCGGCGAGGCCGAGCAGGAGGAGGGCAATGCCCGTGGCGACAGCGGCCCGTGCTCGCCCGGGTGTGCGGAACACCGATGCGCGCTCGGGCGCCACGGATGCGACCGGAGCCGGGCTCGATCGCCGGTCGTACGCATCCCTGCGCTCAGGACGGGTCAGCACGTCATACGCGTGCGTGAGCTCCTTGAACTGCTCAGCGATCTCGGCGTTGCCAGGATGACGATCGGGGTGCAGCGCCTTCGCGTGCTCGCGGAACGCCGCTTCGATCTCCTCGGTCGTCGCCGAACGCGGCACGCCGAGCATCGAGTAGAGGTCGGCGTCGACCGACGCGGTGCTCACGCTCCGAGTATGGCTCGCAGCCTCACCGGTAGGCTCGCCGCGGATGGCAAGAGAAGAGCAACCGTCGACGAAGTGGGTCGCGCCGAAGGCCGTCGGCACGCTCGCGCTCATCGGCGGTGGTGAGTGGAACGACGGCTGCAAGGATTTCGACCAGGAGCTGCTCAGTGCGTCCGGCGCGGACGAGGTGGTGGTGCTGCCATCCGCCGCCGCGTTCGAGCACCCAGAACGAGTTGTCGAGCGTGCCACGTCGTACTTCGAGGGACTTGGCGCGAAGGTGCGCGCCCCGATGGTGTTGCGCCGCGCCGATGCGGACGACACGAAGACGATCGATCTCGTGCGGAAAGCACGCATGATCTACATCGCCGACGGTTCACCCCTGCACCTGCGTTCGGTGCTCAAGTCGTCGGAGCTCTGGGCTGCGATGCTCGGTGCGTACCACCAAGGTGGTGTGCTGGCCGCGTCCGGCGCCGGGGCCACGCTCGTGTGCGATCCGATGGTGGATCCGCGCGGCGGCGCGTACACCGTCGGCCTCGGGGTCGTGTCGAACCTTGCGGTGTTCCCGTACCACGGGACCGCCGCCGATCACCTTCGTGAACGCTCGATCGACCTCTTGCCCCGCAATGCGACGCTCGTCGGCATCGACGACGAAACGGCGCTCATCCGTGACCCGCTCGGGGCGTGGCGCACCGCCGGACGTGGCGTGGTGTCGGTGTACAGCGGACGCGACTCGACAGAGTTCGCGTCAGGGAAGACGGTCGACGCGCTGCCCTAGCCCGGGGTCGAGGTTGACGTCGTCGGCGCGACGTCGGTCTCGGTCACTTCGCTGATCGTGACTTTGTCGATCACAATCGTGGCCTTCGGCTTCTGCTGCCCCGGGTCGGGGCTCTTCGAGCCGAGCTTGTTCATGCGCAAGATCGTCTCGAAGCCTTCGGTCACCTGACCAAGGATGGAGTACGAGAACTTTCCTTCAGCGTTGACCTGGCTGTTGAGCGCGTTGGCGCCCTTCTCCGTGATGACGACGAAGAACTGCGAGCCCGTCGTGCCCGGTCCCGAGTTGGCCATCGCGACCGTGCCCTGGAGGTAACCATCCGCGGGCGGCTCATCAGGGAGCGTGTAGCCCGGTCCTCCGGTGCCGTCAGCGTTCGGGTCCCCACCTTGCACGACGAAGTTCTTGCCGACGCGGTGGATCGAGATGCCGTCGAAGAACCCGCTGTTGGCGAGGAAGGCGAAGGAGTTGGTGGTCTCCGGCGCCTCGGAGGTCGCGAGCTGGATCGTGAATGAGCCACAGCTGGTCTCGACCAGCGCCTCGTAGGTCTTCGTCGTGTCGGTGATCGTCGGCTCAGGCGCGGTGAACTGAGTGTCCGACGGTGCTGGTGCTTCCTTGACGACGCGACACCCCGCGGCCTTCGCGGGATTCGTCTTCTTCTCGTCTTCCTCGGTGACCACGGTGTAGATGCCGAACGCGACCACGGGCACTGCGATGATCGCCAGCACGCGCACCCATCGAAAGGTGCGACGGCGGCGGGCCAACGTCTCCTCGTACTTACGACGCGCTTCGCGGTTGAGTCGTTGACGCTCGCGCTTGGCCTGCTTGGACACGGCGGAGGAGTCTAGGAGGACCGCCAATCCCACAATGGGCAGGGGGTTCTGAGAGGGTCGCCGGTACCATCGACGTCCGTGAGCCTCGTCGTGCAGAAGTACGGCGGCACGTCCGTGGCCGATCCCGACCGCATCAAGGCCGTTGCCGAGCACATCGTGGCGACGCGCCGCGCCGGCAACGACGTGGTCGTCGTGGTGTCGGCGATGGGCAAGACCACAGATGAGCTCGAAGCGCTCGCGCACCAGGTGTCGTCGGCACCCGCGGCCCGCGAGATGGACATGCTCCTCACATCGGGAGAGCGCATCTCCATCGCACTGCTCTGCATGGCGATCATCGATTGCGGCGAGCACGCCGTCAGCTACACGGGATCGCAGGCCGGCATCGTCACGGACACGACGCACCGCAAGGCGAAGATCGTCGACGTGCGGGCCGAGCGGCTGCGCGACGCGCTCGACGGCGGCGCGGTCGTCGTCGTCGCCGGCTTTCAAGGTGTGTCGACCGAGTCCGACGTGACGACGCTGGGACGTGGCGGCTCCGATACCACCGCGGTCGCACTCGCGGCAGCACTTCAGGCCGAGTCGTGCGAGATCTACACCGACGTGACAGGGGTCTTCACAGCCGACCCGCGCCTGGTGCCGGACGCGCGGCGGCTCGACCGCCTGTCGTACGAAGAGATGCTCGACATGGCAGCGACGGGCTCACGTGTCCTCGCGTTGCGGTCGGTCGAGTTCGCTCGGAACCATGGAGTTCGGGTACACGTTCGGTCGAGCTTCACGTGGGAACCAGGCACGTGGGTCGTCGAGGAGGACGAGGCGATGGAGCAGGCGATCATCTCGGGCGTCACGCACGACACGTCCGAGGCCAAGATCACGCTTTCGCACGTGCCTGACCGCCCAGGCGTGGCCGCGAAGGTGTTCCGCGCGCTCGCCGACGAGGCGGTCAACGTCGACATGATCGTGCAGAACGTCTCGATGGCCGATCACACCGACATCTCGTTCACATTGCCCAAGGAAGATCTGTCCCGTGCCAAGAAGGTGATGGAGCAGCTCGTGGAGGACGTCGGTGCAAGTGGGTTCACGCCCGACGAGGGCATCGGCCGGGTGTCGCTCGTCGGAGCGGGGATGAAGACCCACCCTGGCGTGGCCGCAACAATGTTCGAGGTGCTCGCGCACGAAGGTGTCAACATCGAGATGATCTCGACGTCATCGATCCGCATCTCCTGCGTGGTGCAGGAAGCCGACGTCGAGAAGGCGGTCCGTGCGTTGCACGCCGCGTTCGAGCTGGACCAACCGTCAAAGGCCCAAGCATGAGCGACATCCGAGTGGGAGTGGTGGGCGCGACGGGCGTCGTCGGCACTGAGATGCTCCGTGTGCTCGAGGACCGATCGTTCCCCGTCGCCGAGCTCAGGGCCTACGCGTCGCCGCGCTCCGAGGGTCGGCTCCTCCCGTTCGCCGGCGGCGAGGTCACCTGCGAGGTGCTGCGAGACGGGTGCTTCGATGGTCTCGATCTCGTGGTCGTCGACGTCGACGATCCGCTGGCGCTGGAGTGGGCACCGCGCGCTGCCGCTGCCGGCGCCAAGGTGGTCGACAACTCAGCCGCGTTCCGAATGGAGCCTGACGTTCCGCTCGTCGTCGCCGAGATCAACCCGGAAGACCTGCAAGACCTCCCGAGGGGGATCACGTCGTGCCCGAATTGCACGACGATGGTGCTCGTGACCGCGCTGGCGCCGCTGCACCGCGCCGCGGAGATCGACCGGATGGTGGTGTCCACGTACCAGTCGGTATCGGGTGCCGGTCAGCCCGGCGTCGACGAGCTCGCGGGTCAGTGGACGAAGGGTGCCGGACGCGAAGACGTGCTCAGCCGAGCCGGCGCTCTCGACGGCGCGGTCGAGCCCGGTGACGTGTGGAGCAAGCCGATCGCCGGCAACGTGATCCCGCTCGCCGGGTCGCTCGGCGACGACGGACTGACGTCCGAGGAACGCAAGCTGCGCGACGAGAGCCGCAAGATCTTGCATGCGCCCGAGATGCGCGTGCGTGGCACCTGCGTGCGTGTGCCGGTGTATGTGGGTCACGCGATGAGCGCGAACGTGCAGTTCAAGCAGTCCATGTCACGCGCCGACGCAGCCGCGATCCTCAGCGATGCACCGGGCGTGTCGCTGGTCGACGGACCCGACGGCGCGCCCACCCCGCTCGAGAGCGCGGGCATCGACCCGGTGCTCGTCGGGCGAATCCGTGACGACGACACCCAACCCAACACGATCGACATCTGGGTCGCCGGCGACAACCTCCGCAAGGGGGCCGCGCTCAACGCAGTACAGCTCGCGGAGCTGCTCCTCTAGATCTGGTCGGGCTGCCGGGACTTGAACCCGGGACCTCTTCGTCCCGAACGAAGCGCGCTACCAAACTGCGCCACAGCCCGCTGGGGTGGACGAGTCTACTGAGTAGACCCCACGGTCACTCCGAGGATGCGCTTGGCCGCGCGACGCAGCGTTGACGCATCCACCGGCTTCACGAGCTCGGCGTCGGCCGACGCGCGCTTGGCGAGGAAGCGGTCGGCCTCACGATCGAGCAGCAGAAGGATCGGCACGTGGGAAAGACGGTCGGCTGAAGCCTCGAGGTGGAGGTCGATCGCCACGGCGATGCCACCCATGTTGCCGATCTGAAGATCGAGGATGACGAGATCCGGCTCCCGTGCCTTCACCAGATCGCGTACGTCCTGTCCACGAGTCGCCTCGATGACGTCCTGACCCGGCGCGACGAACGCCGACTTCACCTGGTCGCGCACCCATGGTCCGTCGGACGCCACGAGGATCGTGCTCATCGGTCGAGAAGTTATCCGACGAGGTAGAAGGACACCGCGTCGAGCGCGGCAATGTCGACCACATCGTGCGCGAGCGCCGGTACGTATGCAACGACTCCCGCACCGATGCGCTCACCCGCTCGCGCGAGCTCGCCCCGCTCGTGCCTCGCGAGCTGGACGTAGTCGGCGAGGTTCTCGTAGCGGGCCGAGAGCCGGTCGCCGGCATCACCGTCGGTCTGAGCCAGCTCCTTGGCGCGTCGGCGGAGCTGCTCGGGATCGTCGGTGACGCCGAAGTCCGGGTGCACACGGTTCACCACGAGCGCGGCGACGTGGAGCTCGCTCTCACGCAGGCGAGCGGCGAAGAACTCGGCCTCGTCGACTGCGTCACGTCGAGGTGACGTCACGAGCACGAACGACGTGTCGGCTTCGCTGAGCAGCTCGAGCACGCGCCCCGCGCGGTCACGGAAACCCTGCTCCATCCCTTCGAACGCGCGGAAGAACGCGACGATGTCGTCGATCACCTCGGTGCCGATGACCTTCGCGACCGTCTTCAGGAACGCCTGCGCCGCGAAGCTCGCCAGCTTCATCGATCGGCGCGTCGGCATCATGAGGAAGCGGAAGATCCGGTTGTTCAGCAATCGGGTCAGCCGCTCGGGCGCATCGAGGAAGTCGAGCGCGTGTCGTGTGGGCGGAGTGTCCACGATGATGAGGTCGTAGCCGCCCTCCTCGTGCAGCTCGTGCAGCTTCTCCATCGCCATGTACTCCTGCGTGCCCGACAGCGCGCCGGCGATGTTCCGGTAGAAGCGGTTGTCGAGGATGCGCTCGGCCTGCTCCTTGCTGTGCGCGTGCTTGTGCACGAGCGAGTCGAAGGTCGCTTCGGTGTCGAGCATGAGCGCCGAGAGCCGACCATCACCCTTGGCAACGCCCGCGGGATCCCAACGCGATCGAGGGATCTCCTGCGCGGTGTCGCCGAGCTCACTGAGTCCGAGTGTGTCAGCAAGACGCTTGGCAGGATCGATCGTCACGACCACTGCGTTGCGTCCACGTCGCGCGGCGGCGAGGGCGAGCACGGCCGACGTCGTCGTCTTCCCGACGCCGCCGGTGCCGCAGCAGATGACGACGTGACCGGAATCGACGAGCTTGCTGATCGTCACAGCGCTGATCCCGGAAGGTTCACGATCTCGTCGGTCAACGTGGTGGCCAGGCGGTCGATCGCGGCCGGGCCGATCGTGTCGAACACGAACGGAAGGCACAGCTGGGGGAGCGGGAAGAGCGAACGCAGGCGCTCGCACTGCGCGCCGGCGAGCTCATGGCGCTCGTGTCGGAACGATGCCGCCGCATCGAGCGCGCGCTGCTCCGCTGGTGAACCGATCCCTGCCGCCGCCGCATCCTGCGCAGTAATCGCGCCGACGAGCGCGAGGTCGTCCGGCACTCCGTTGATGACGACAGGCGCGAGCTTGATGCCGACGCGATCCTCGAGTGCGAACGCCGTCTCGACGAGCTCGTTGACCGGCGTCTCCTCGGGAAGTGTGACGAGCATCACGCGGCAGCGGGCGGGGTCGGAGAGGAGAGCGATGACGTCTTCGGCTTGCTTGCGGACTGGACCGACCCGCACGGCATCGATCATTCCCCGTGCCGAGAGCAAGAACGTGATGGCGTGCCCGGCGGCGGGTGCGTCGATGAGGATCAGGTCGGCTGCTCGCGATTGCTCGAGCTGCTTGACCTTGCCGAGCACAAGGATGTCCTTCATCCCAGGCACGGCCGTAGCGACGACATCGAGTGCACCCGACTTCACGAGCTGCTTCGACACCCTTCGCAGTCCTCGATCCTCGAGGTACTCGAGCAGCGCTTCGTCGGGTGTGAGCGTGCGAGCGCGCAACCCCGGGCTCACTTCTTGCTCTTCGTAGGTGAGGGGCGGACAGCCGAGCGCGGCACTCAGCCCCGATTTGCCTTCGACCTCCACGATCAGCACGCTCATGCCAGCGCGCGCGGCAGCAGTGCCGAGCGCGGCGGTCACAGTGGTCTTTCCGACGCCACCCTTGCCCGCAACGATCGCCACTCTGGAGGTGGAGCAGAAGTCGTGGAGCTCCATCGCCCAAATGCTACGAGGCGTCTGTCGAGATCTCGCATGGGACGGGTGGCCGCGTATCTGTTGCTCACGCTGGGTGTGATCGGCGTGATCAGTCCGTCAGCTGGTGCGCAGAGCAGCGGTCGCAACGGGATCGTCGTCGTACAGGTCAAGGGTCTGCTCGACGTGCCGAACGTGTCCCTGCTGCGCGAGACGATCAAGCAGGTCAACGAAGACGAGCGGACCTTGTTGCTGATCCAGCTCGACTCGCGCGGCGCGATCGAAGACGTGACGCCGGTCGTTCGTGCGATGAGCCGATCCAGCGTTCCTATCGTCACGTGGATCGGGCCGTCTGGTGCAGAGGCAACGGGTGGTGCCGCGTTCGTGGCCGAGGCTGGCGCAAAGGTGTTCATCTCATCGAGCTCGACGTTCGGCCCGCACCTTCCGGCGCGACTGGACGAGGGCGTTGCCGGGTACTTGCCACCGCTCGCGCGGCTCCTAGAACGCGAGCTTTCGGCCGACGCCGCAGTTCGATCCGGGCGTGTCGACGGGCAACGCCCGACGATCGGCGAGACGATCGTGAGGCTCGACGGCAAGACGATCGAGACCGCCGCTGGCGAGATCGAGCTCAACACCGCGCGCGTGATCGGTGAGGGACGCGATCGTCGACGTCAACCCAATCAAGAGGTTTCGTTCGTCACGTTGGATGCGGGTGGTCAGGTGCAACACGCGCTGATCAGCCCGTCGGTCGCCTACTTCTTCCTTGTGATCGGACTGTCGCTCATCGTCTTCGAGTTCTTCGCCGCCAGCGTCGGGTTCGCAGCGCTCGTGGGCGCGTTCATGGTCCTCGGTGGGCTCTACGGCGCTTCGCACTTGCCCGTGCGTTGGTGGGCCGTCGGCTTGCTCGTGCTCTCGGCGTTCGGGTTCGCGGTGGATGCGCAGGTTGGGCGACTCGGGTTCTGGAGCGGTGTCGGCGGGCTCACGCTCCTGGTCGGCTCGTTCCTGCTCGTCAGCGGCACGGGCCTCTCGCCGCCGTGGTGGACGATCGTGATCGTCGCCGGACTCGCCATCCTCATGTACGTGATGGCGATCCCGGCCTTCATCCGCGCCCGCTTCTCGACGCCGACGGTCGGTCGCGAGGCGATGGTCGGCGAGATGGGCGTCGCCGAAGTTGCAGTCGCACCCAATGGGGTGGTGGTCGTGCGGGATGCCCGCTGGCGGGCCCGCACCAACCGTGCCACCCCGATCGAGGCGGGCGACCCTGTCCGGGTCATCGCCGTCGAGGGGCTGGTGCTCGAGGTGGAGCCCGAGACGGGCGGCGCCCGTGACTACCGGGAGCGGGGACGCCGCAAGAAGAAGGACTCGGGGACCAAAGAAGCCGGCTGACCTCTTTACGGTGGCGGAGGCCGGGGGTAGTTTCCCGCGCCGACCAGTCGAGCGGGCATCCGGGGGGATCGTGACCGTTCGCACCGCTGACATCTGGCAGCGGCACGCTGCGTGCCGTGGCCCCGAGTCCGTGCTCTTCTTCGCGCCGACGCTGCCTGAGGCTCGTCCGGAGCGTGAGGAGCGTGAGGCGCGGGCCAAGGCGATCTGTCGAGGCTGCCGCGTGCAGCTCGATTGCCTCGACTACGCCGTCGGAATCCGCGAGCCGCACGGCATCTGGGGTGGTCTCAACGAGACCGAACGCCGGCTGCTGTGGGATCCCGAAGGTGTGTCAGAGGAGCTCGCTCAGGCCTGATCGCGGCCCGGGAACGCGGTCGTCGCCTCGGCGTCGGGTGATCCCTTCACGATCGAGCCACTTGGCGATCGGCAAGACGTACTTGCGCGTCGACCCCAGCAGGTCCCGGATGTCGGCGACGGTGAGGCGACCTCGCTCACGGAACGCATCGATGACTACATGTCGCGCCTGATCGAGCGCGGTTGCGGTGAACACGACGTGGTCGACGTCGACGAGCGTGCCTTCGCGCACGAGCGCGCGCACCACACCTTGATCGACACCGACATCCGCCGGTGCAGGCGGTGAGAACGGCTCGGCTTCGAGCGCGGCGATCAGCCGTTCTGCATCGGGCGAATCCGCCACACCGCCACCGTGTGACTGCGATCGCACCCGGCCGCGTTCGACGACGAGATCCTCCGCGTCAGCGAGCGCGGCACGGAGCTGGTCTGTGGTGATTCTCAACTCGTTCGCGACCGTGCCGAGCTCGATCCCACCTTCATGAGGACGAGCGTCGTGATGGTCCTGCACGCGTTCGCGGGTGGTCGACCGCAGGAGCTCCAAGTGCGCGGATGAGATCACCCAATGATCGAGTCGTACGGCATCTCCCGCCGCTACGAGCGCGTTGATGATCTCCGCGGCTGCGTCCGCGGACGTTCCAGTCAGTTGCGGGACATCGATGATCGGTAGCCACAAGTGCGACGACAGCACCCGCGCACCCAGCGGAAGTCGCAGGCGGTGCACCGCGTCCCGCGCGCGTGCGGCGGGCTCGACGTCGAGCACCTCGGCTCCAGCGACGGTGCACTTGCGTCCGCTGTCGCGCACGACGAAGCGATCGCCTGGCGCGAGCGGCACCGGCTCGTCGAGGCGCACTCGGGCGAGCTGGCCGTCGTCGTCCAGCACGCGCAGCCACGCCTTGTGCTCCCCAGAGCCGACGTAGACCTGGAACCTCCCGCGTCGCCGCATCTGCTCACCCGGCAGCTGAGTGATCGCCACGTCAACAACGCGCGGGGTGACCCATTGCGATGGCCGCACTACCGCGTCACCACGAGTGAGGTCACGGTGCTCGATTCCTGCGAGGTTCAACGCGACGCGCGCCCCGGGACTCACCGTCGTGACCTGCTCGCCGGCGCTCTCGATTCCCCGCACGCGGGAGCGGTGGCGCCCCGCGATCACCTCGTCATCGACGCTGAGCATTCCGCCGATGAGAGTGCCCGTCACGACGGTTCCGGCGCCCCGCACGGTGAACACTCGGTCGATCCACAGCCGCGGTCGACCGACGTCGGCCACCGCCGGCGCCTCGTTGAGCACCCGGTCGAGCGTCGTTCGCACGTCTTCGATGCCGCGACCGGACAGCGAGTCACACACGATCACGGGCGCACCTTCGAGAGATGAGCCAGTGAGATGGTCGTCGACTTCGAGCGCGGCGAGCTCGAGGGTCTCGTCGTCGACCAGATCAGCCTTTGTCAGCGCGACCATCCCGTGGCGCACGTCGAGCAGCTCGAGGATCCGCAAGTGCTCCTCGCTCTGCGGTTTCCAGCATTCGCTCGCGTCGACGACGAGCAGGGCCACGTCGACCGCGCCGACGCCAGCGAGCATGTTCTTGATGAAGCGCACGTGACCGGGCACGTCGACGAAGCCAATCTCCGCGCCCGATGGCAGCGTCGTGAACGCGAAGCCCAGATCGATCGTGAGTCCCCGCGCCTTCTCCTCCGGGAAGCGGTCGGGATCCGTGCCGGTGAGCGCAAGCACCAACGACGACTTGCCGTGATCGACGTGCCCAGCCGTCGCAACGACCCTCATCGCGGCATCCCTCAGGGGAATTCGGCACGCTGGTTGTTGCTATGCAACATCGAGCGTGCCGAGAACCCCGCGCAGGGCGTCGATCAGCCGGTCGTCGTCGGTCGGGTCGACGGTGCGAAGATCGGCGACGACCGTGTCGCGTTCGGCGCGCCCAACAATCTGGTGATCACGCAAGGCTGCGAGCGCGCGGTCGACGGACGACACCTCGATCGCTACCCCGACCGACGGGATCGTGAGCCCAGGGAGCGAGCCGCCACCCGCGACGGCTTCCGTGTCGACGACCTTGGCGCGCGGCACTGCGGTTGCGATCTGCTCGGCCCGGGCGCGCAGCTCGTCGAGCGATGCCATCGCCATGCGCCACAGCGGGATCGACCTGGCGTCGCCCGCGAGGTACGCGAACGCGACGTGCTGGAGCGCGGCGAGCGTCATCTTGTCGGCACGCAGTGCCCGCGCGAGCGGGTGGCGGGCAATCGTCTCGATGAGCTCGGCCTTCCCGACGATCACACCCGCCTGCGGTCCGCCGAGCAGCTTGTCGCCCGAGAACGTGACGACCGCCGCGCCTGCGTCGAGCGCCTGACGGACGCCGGGTTCGTCGTGCAGCCAGGTCGGGCGGTGCGGGAGCCACGGTGTGGTGTCGTCGAGGAGCCCGGAGCCAGCGTCGACCATGACCGGCGGGCCAAGTGCGGCGAGCTCGTCGACGGGCGCTGCCTCGGTGAAGCCGATCATCCGGTAGTTCGATGCGTGCACCTTCAGCACCAGCGCCGTCTCGTCGCGTAGCCGTGCCGCGTAGTCGCTCACACGCGTGCGGTTGGTGGTTCCCACCTCGATCAACACGCAGCCCGATTCCGCCATGATCTCCGGCACGCGGAAGCCGCCACCGATCTCGACCAGCTCGCCACGAGAAACCACGACCTCACGACCGCGGGCCAGCGCACCGAGGCACAGCAGCACCGCAGCCGCGTTGTTGTTCACGACGAGCCCGGCCTCCGCGCCGCATGCCTGCGCCAGCAGGGCGCCGGCGTGATCGTGGCGGGATCCGCGCTCGCCCTCCGGCAGTCGGTACTCAAGGTTCGAGTACCCACTCGCGACATCGCGCACGGCGTCCAGTGCGTCGAGCGAGAGGGGCGCGCGCCCCAAGTTCGTGTGCACGATGACCCCGGTCGCGTTCACGACGGGTTGGAGCAATGCGCGCCGTCGTGCCTCAACCCGATTTCGGGCGTCGGCGATGACCGTGCCCTCGTCGACGGTCTCTCCGGACACCGCTCGATCGCGCGCTGCGTCCACCGCATCGCGTGCACATTGCGCGAGAAGGTCGTGCGGCAAGCCGGCGATCGCGCTGAGTACACGGTCGACGCCCGGCAGCGCGCGACGAGGGTCGTTCACGCGTGCAAGCGTAGGTCGGGGTCGGCAGAGGCCGACCGGGCGACTCCTACAATGTGAGGGTGAAGCACCCTGGCAGCGCCGCGTGGATCGCGCGGGGGTGATCGGTGCCTGATCTCACACCGGGCGTGCCGAGCGCGCTCTCACCGCTGGTTCGGCGCATCGTCGCTCGCAATCCCGGTCCGTTCACCGGGCCCGGCACGAACACCTACCTCGTCGGCATCGATGAAGTCGCGGTGATCGATCCCGGGCCGGACGACAAGGCTCACGTCGACGCGATCATCGGCGCGTCGATGAAGGAGCGCGTGCGGTGGGTGCTGCTCACGCACACGCACCCCGATCACTGGCCGGCGACGAAGCGGCTCGTGAAGGCGACCAAGGCCGAGCTGCTGATGTTCGGCAAGCGCGACAAGGACGTCGACCTGACACCGGCGCGAGTTCTCGAAGAAGGCGACACGATCGAGGGCAGCGAGTTCGGGCTCGAGGTGTTGCACGCACCCGGTCACCATCCGCAGCACGTCTGCTATCTGCTCGAGGAGGAGCGCGTGCTGTTCACGGGTGACACGGTGCTCGAAGGGATGTACTCGGTGGTCAACCCGTCCCGCGGCGGCGACATGGCCGTGTACGTCAAGACGTTGGAGCGGCTCCGTCGGCTGCGACTCAGCCGGATCGCCCCCGGCCACGGTGACGTGATCGAGGAGCCGAAGGTGCGACTCGACGACTACCTCTCACACCGTCGTCAGCGCGAGTCGCAGATTCTCCGGCTGCTGAAGAAGAAGGACGGCGCCAAGGTGAAGGATCTCGTCGCCGACATCTACGGCAGCGACGAGCTCCCGCCCGAGCTGATCGAAGCCGCGGGATGGCAAGTGCATGCCCACCTCGTGAAGCTGAAAGCCGAAGGCAAGGTCACCGGCACGACGGCGAAGGCAACCTGGACCGCCGTCTGACAGTTCGGCACGTGCAACGACCTGGGGAGTCGCTCAGCGTGCCGAGAATCCTCGGGTTAGGTCTTCGCGGCGGCTTGGTCGGCGAGTTCGAGGATTCTTGCTGTGCAGCCGGCCATCTCGATTGGTGGCGCGAGGTCGTCGACGAGCTGGGCGGCGAGCTCGTGGAAAGCGACGCCGGCGGGGCTGTCGGGTGCGCTGAGCGCGATCGGCCTCCCGGTGTCGCTGCCCTCGGAGAGCGACGGCTCGAGGGGGATCTGCGCGACCAGCGGCGCGCTGATCTCGTCAGCCAGAGCCTTCCCGCCACCCTCACCGAAGACCGCGAACCGCTCGCCCGAGGGCGCGACGAACTCACTCATGTTCTCGACGACGCCGACGACCTTGAGGTACGAGCGGCGAGCCATGTCGGCAACTCGCACCGCGACGCGCTGCGCCGCGACCGCCGGCGTCGTGACCACGAGCAGCTCCGACTGGGGAAGCATCCGCGCGAGGCCCATCTGGATGTCACCCGTGCCGGGTGGCAGGTCGATGAGCAAGTAGTCCATCTCGCCCCAGCGCACGTCGTTGAGGAACTGCTCGACCGCCTTGGTGAGGATGAGGCCGCGCCACATGAGCGCGGTGCCTTCGTCGTCGACGAGGAATCCCATCGACACGACCTTGAGAAGTCCGGCAGGACCGTTGGTGTCGAGCGTGTTCGGCACCTCGACCGTGTTCGGGTGGATCTTCCCCTCCGCTCCGCCGAGGCGGCCTTCGACACCGAGCATGCGCGGGACGCTGAAGCCCCAGATGTCAGCGTCGAGCACGCCGACGGTGAGCCCGCGCGATGCGAGCGCCGCCGCGAGGTTCACCGTCACCGACGACTTGCCTACACCGCCCTTGCCGCTCGCGACCGCGAGGACTCGCGTGGTCGCGAGCACCTCAGTCGGTTCCGCGTCCTCGCGTGCTTGCCACCGGGCGCGCTGCATCGCGGTCGCCTTCTGCTCTTGGGTCATCTCGCCGTACTCGACGTCGACCTCGGTGACGCCGGGAAGCCCGCGCACCTTCGACTGCACCTCAGACTTGATCTGACCGCGCAGCGGGCACCCCGCGGTGGTGAGCGCGACCTTGACCTTCACCTTCCCGTCGGGTGACACCTCCACGTCGTCGACCATGCCGAGCTCGACGATGCTGAGGTGCAGCTCGGGATCGATGACGCCCGCGAGCATCCGCCGGACGTCGTCGGGCGACGGGGCGGGGCCGGCAAGAGGTGCATGGATCGCGGCGCCGCTGTCGTCCTCCATGGGCCAGCTCTCTCCGCTCCGGGATACCCGGAGCGGCCCTTCGGGTCGTTCGCCGGCGGCGGGATCAGGCGTCTGCATGACAGTCACGACAATAAAACCAGTCGATCTTGAAAATATGCCCCTCCCGGGCTACCGTCAATCGGCAGTGAGCGAACGTCCGCGGGCCGGGTATCCCGGCACGCAGAGAGCGAACCAGTAGTGATGGATCTGAACGTGTTGAAGGCGCTCGCCGACGACACCCGATACGCGGTCTACCGAGAGCTGGCGTCATCGACGGCCGCGCTTTCGGCGCAGGACTTGGCCGATCGGCTCGGTGTTCACGCCAACACCGTGCGTCTGCACCTCGAGCGACTGCGCGACGCCGGTCTCGTCGATGCCGAAGCGGTGCACCGCGGCACGGTCGGGCGACCGCAGCACCTCTACTTCCTCGCCGCGGGCGCGCCGGGGCTCGGGTTCGACCCGCCCGCGCACGCGTTGCTCGCCGGCTTGCTCGCCGCGTTGGGTGAGCGTGTCGGCGCCGACGCCGATGACGCGGCCGACACCGGGCATGCGTGGGGGGTTGAGGCGGGTCGACGCACACGCTCGCGGTCGTGCGTGAAGGCGCTCGAGTCCGAGCTGCATCGCCTCGGCTTCGAGCCGGGGGTCGAGCAGGGCGACGGCACGTCCGAAGGCGGCACCCGCATCGAGTTCCTGCACTGCCCGTTCCGCGAGCTCGCCGAGGCGTACCCGGAGCTCGTGTGCAACCTCCACCGCGGGCTCTGCGAAGGCGTGGTCGACCAGGTGGGCGGGGGAACAGTCGAGGAGTTCGCGACGTTGTATGACCCCGAACCGTGCCATGTCACGGTTGCGGTCGGGTACCCTGACGAATAACCGCACGGAGGCAAGGGAAGATCATGTCGACGTTCACCGTTACCGACGCCAGCCAGACGTTCCAGGTGAGCGACGCGGCCGCGGCAAAGGTCAAGGCGCTCATCGAGGCTGAGGATGAGAGCGACGGCCTCGTGCTCCGGGTTGCTGTCCGCCCCGGCGGGTGCTCCGGCTTCAGCTACGAGATGTTCTTCGACACCGACGTTGCCGCCGACGACCTCCAGACCGAGCGCGACGGCATCAAGGTGGTCATCGACCCCGCGAGTCAGCAGATGCTCAAGGGTGCGCAGCTCGATTACAAGGACGGTCTCCAGGGCGCCGGGTTCTCCATCAGCAACCCGAACGCTCAGCGCAGCTGCGGCTGCGGCCAATCCTTCTCGTAGATCCACGCCGCACACCGCTCTCAACTGTCGCGGAATGCCGCCAATCTCGCCGCGTTCGGGTTACGCTTTCTTGCGCGTTCGAAAGGTGACGCGAGCCTGACGCGCCACGCTGGTTGAAGGGAGCGATCCATGTCATCCACCTGGCCGCCCAACCCACCTCTAGGTGGTGGGCCCCCGAGCACTCCGAGTCCGTCGCCGACACCGTGGCCGGGCCGAAGGCCCACTCCGAGTCCGCCGACGCCACCGTCGCCGCGGCCTTGGGAGCCAGTTGCGCCGGCAGCGCCACCCGCTCCGCCGAGCCCACCGTCACCGGCCCCTGCGCCGGCGGCGTCCAAGCCGGCGAAGAAGAAGGCCACCAAGAAGAAGGCAGCCAAGAAGAAGGCAGCCAAGAAGGCTGCGAAGAAGAAGAAGGCGCCGCCGAAGCACAAGGCCGCGGCGAAGAAGCGTCCTGCGAAGAGGAAGGCCGCGAAGCGCAAGGCGCCGGCACGCCGGAAGGCCGTCAAGCGCAAGGCCACCAAGAAGCGCGCGACCAAGCGTCGGGCGACCAAGAAGCGGGCGACCAAGAAGCGGGCGACCAAGAAGCGGGCGACCAAGAAGCGGGCGACGAAGAAGCGCGCAACCAAGAAGCGTCCCGCGAAGCGCCGCGCGACGAAGAAGCGTCCGGCTCGCAAGACCGCCAAGCGGCGTCCGGCCAAGCGCACGGCAGCGAAGCGCAAGGCGACTCGCAAGCGCCGCTGACGCACCAAGAAGGAGCTGAGGGGCCCGCCGCAAGGCGGGCCTCTTCGCGTCGGCGGCGCGTAGGCGGCGGCTTTGCCGACCGCCGGAGCATGGAGTCGTCGCCTGCGACGGCGACCAATGGAGGCGCTTAGGTGAGCGCGTCGAGGAGGTGGATCATCTCCTGCTGACCGAACGCGCCATCGAGACGGCCGGCGATCGTCCCGCTGGCGTCGACGGTGAACATCCACGGTTCGGTGGGGAGACCCCACGCTTCGACCGTCGGCACGAGATCCGTCGTGCGGTTGTTCTGGTAGATCTCGACGTGCACGAACTTCGTGTCGGGGTAGCGGTCGCGGATCGACAGCATCGTGTCGAGGACCGGTCCGCAGTACTCCGACTGGCAGCGTGCCGGTGTGCCGAAGAGCACCGCGACCGGAACTCCGGAGCCGATCAGGTCAGTGAGCGACTCGTCGTGCAGATCACAGCGCGGCTGCCGCGTGCAGATCGGCTTCACATCGAGCGAGTCAGCGAGCGTGGGGGACGGTGCGCGAGACGCAGCGTGGCCGGGCAACGGCGCGAGCGGTGCCGCGTTCACCTGGATCGCGAACTCGATGTCTCGCTTCTCCACGCGCGCGAAGCCGTTCCACACACCCGCGACATCGAGCACCGGCGTTGCCTCGTAGATGCCCCGGCCTTCGGGGATCCCCTTCTTGTAGAAGATCGTCGGCTCAAGGGTGACGTCGGTGCGGCCGGCCACCTCGGGTGAGACGAACCCGACGCGAACAGGAGGTCCCGAGACGTACCCCTTGCTCGAGCCCAGTCCGAAGATCACCCGTTGCGGATCGGGCGACACATAGAGGTCACTCGAAAGCACGAGTGCGCCTAGCTGCTTCCCGAGCTCGTGCTCTTCGCCCTCGTGCGCGAACGCAACCTCAGGGAGTGCGGATGCGACCACGAGCCCACCGGACGCCGCGAGGAACGCGCGTCGAGAGATCTGCGAGTGATCCATCCCCCTATCCTGCCAATCGGCCATGGCGAAGTCGGATCGGGTCACCTTCACCTGCAACGGCGCACCGGTTGACGTCGAGATCCACCCTGACGAGTCGCTGCTCTCGGTTCTGCGGGAGCGACTCGGAATCATCTCAGTGAAGGACGGCTGCGCCCCGCAGGGTCAATGCGGGTGCTGCACCGTGCTCGTAGACGGTTCACCCAGAGTCGCGTGCGTCACCGCGGCAAGTCGCGTTGAGGGCCGAACGATCACGACGATCGAGGGTGTCGATCCGTCGATTCGCTCGCAGCTGGTGGACGCGTTCGTCGCGACGGGCGCATCGCAATGCGGCTTCTGCACGCCGGGCATCCTCGTGCGGGCGACGGGCTTGCTCGGAAACGGCCGGACCGACCGCGCCGCGGTCGACCGTGCACTGGCAGCGCACCTCTGCCGGTGCACTGGCTGGTGCACGATTCGCGAAGCCATCAATGCGGCAGCAACCGCGATGCCCATGGATGCATCAGCTCGGCGTGACCTCGATGCGGCCGCGCGACGGGCGGAGCTCGAAGGGGGAGTTGCACAGCGCGTCGGCGCCGATGTTCCGATCGGCGATGGTGGGTTCGCTGACGACACCGGGCCGCGTGACGCATTGGTCGCCGTCCCCGCGATTTGCTCCGACGCACCGACGACAGACGCGGCCGGCCTGAGCTGGGTGATCGCTGACACGCTCGATGCCGCGCGCGCTCAGGCCGGAAAGGTGCAGGGTCGGCGCACGACCGTCGAGCCGGCCCCGCCGCTCACGTCCGCGCCGTGCCCGGATGGCGGCGTGCGCCTCGCGACCGGATGGCTGGAACCCGCGTACCTCGAGCCCGACGCATCGTGGTGTGCGCCCGGCGGTGAGCCTGCGTCACCGCTCGCGAACGGCGGTGCGTTCGGTGGCAAGGAGACGTCAGTCGTCGCCACCGCGGCCCGAGAGCTCGCCGATCAGTTCGGCCGTCCGGTGCGAACGGTCCTCGCGCGAGAGGACGTCGTGCGCTTGGGACCGAAGCGGCCGCCGATCGCCGCCACGGCGGTGCTGCGCGACGGGCGAGTCGACATCAATGGAACGGTCGCCGGCGCACTCGAACGGTTCACCGCCCCGCTCGCACTCGCGTACCGACTCGATCTCACCGAGTCGTGGACGGAGCAGATCGCTCCGGGGCCGCCCGTCGGAGCACACGCGCGCGCGACCGGACTCGCAGAACGAACGATCCTCGTCGAGGGCGCAATCGACGCGGCCGGCGTCGCTCGCGCCGACCTCGTCACCGACGACCGCCTCGCCAACGTGCTGCTCGACGCCTGCGCACTCGTCGACGGCGGTGCCGCGGCGGGCGCGCGCGTTCACGTCGATCCGAATACCGGCGCATTGCAACGCGTCGATGTGCGAGTGGCTGCTGGCGATCCACTCGACGAGGTCGTGCTGCGCTCCTACGCGATCGGCGGCGCGCACATGGCACTCGGCTGGGTGCTGAGCGAGGGACTGACCGTTGATCCCGCAACCGGTGAGGTCCTCGACCTGACCATCCGATCGTTCGGTGTGCTGCGGGCGAAGGACACGCCGCCGATCGAGATCACGATCGTGGACGACCCGGCACCCGCGCGGCCGCGCAGCTCAGACGCCGTCTTCGCGGCGGTTGCCGCAGCGACCTGGAACGCCATCACCACCGCAGAGGGCGAGCGTCCGGAGAGCTTTCCGGCTCGTGGGGTACGCGCGGCTCGGCGACTGCGCACCTGACCGTGCTCGCTCGCCGGATAACGTCGATCTCGTGATCGGCGGAATCATCTTCGTCGTGGCGATGGTGATTGTGGTGCCCGTCGGCGTGATGTTCGCCGGCGCGGCGTGGAGCGCCGTCCTCGGCTGGAGCGCGTCGTGCGACTTCGCATCGCCGAAGAGCGACGAGAGCGAGTAGCCCTGGATTCGCCCCGGGGTGGCTTTGCCGCCCCGGAAGCAACAGCGTCTCGGTGTGAGTCGCGTCGGGAGGGGCAGGCGGGGAGGGCCTGCCCTCCCCGCCATCAGTGCAGCGTGCGCGTCTGTCCGAAGCGGTAGCCGACAGAGCGCACGGTCTGGATCAGGTTGGCGTGCTCTTCACCGAGCTTGGCGCGCAGGCGTCGTACGTGGACGTCGACCGTGCGTGCACCGCCGTAGTACTCGTAGCCCCACACGCGTGACAGCAGCTGCTCGCGGGTGAACACCTTCTGCGGGTGCGTCGCGAGGAACTTCAGCAGCTCGTACTCCATGAACGTGAGGTCGAGCGGCCTGCCTGACAACGCGGCCTGGTAGGTCTCGAGGTTCAGCACCAGGTCGCCGTACTCGACGATCTCGGGGTGCGTGCCGCGGCCGGTGCGCCACAACAGGTGACGCAAGCGCGCTTCGAGCTCCTTGGGGTGGAACGGCGACAGGCAGAACTCATCGAACAGGTCTTCACGCAGCTCCAGCTCGCCGAGCTGCGCGCCCGTCACGAGGAGCAGCACCGGTGCCAGCACACCGTCGCGCTTGCGCAGCGACCGGCACATCGAGAACGCGCCCTCGGGATCGTCGTCGGCCACGATCAGCGCGCCGCCCCACCCGTCCGCCGGCTCTTGCGCCGCGGCAACCGACGCGTTCGCGACGGCCTTCCACGGGTGACCGGACAGGTCGAGCGTCTGGGCTAGCAGCGGTGGCGGGGGGTCCGGGTAGACCAGCAGCGCTGCGTTCGTCATCGGGTCACAACGACCCAAGGTAGCGGTCGATCTCCCAGGGCGTCACTTGGGTTCGGTACTCGGCCCATTCGTCGCGCTTGTTGCGGATGAAGTAGCCGAAGACGTGCTCGCCGAGTGCCTCCGCGACCAGATCGGAGCCCTCCATCACGTCGATCGCCTCGCCGAGTGATTGCGGCAGCGCCGCGATCCCTTCGGCCGCGCGCTCCTCGGGCGTGAGCTCGAAGATGTTGTTCGTGGCTTCTGGCGCGAGGTCGTACCCCTCTTCCACACCCTTGAGCCCGGCGGCGAGGATCACCGAGAACGCGAGGTACGGGTTGCACGCGGGGTCTGGCGAGCGAAACTCGATGCGCGTCGAGCTCTTCTTGCCCTTCTTGTGCAGCGGAACGCGCACGAGCGCGGAACGGTTGTTGCGTGCCCAGCACACGTAGACCGGCGCTTCGTAGCGATGGCTCAAACGCTTGTACGAGTTGACCCATTGGTTCGTGACCGCGGTGATCTCGCGTGCGTGCATGAGCAGGCCGGCGATGAAGTGCTTGCCGACCTTCGACAGGCCGTACTCGTCGCCGGGATCGTGGAACGCGTTGACATCGCCCTCGAACAACGACAGGTGCGTGTGCATCCCCGAGCCGAACTCGCCACCGAGCGGCTTGGGCATGAACGTGGCGTGCACACCGAGATCGTGCGCGACCTTGCGCACGATGTGGCGGAAGGTCATCACGTTGTCGGCCATCGTGAGCGCGTCGGTGTAGCGAAGGTCGATCTCGTGCTGGCTCGGACCAAGCTCGTGGTGGCTGTACTCGACGGGGATGCCCATTGCCTCGAGGTTGAGGATCGTGTTCTTGCGCAGGTTCGACACGCTGTCGCCGTGCGTGAGATCGAAGAACCCGGCTTGGTCGAGCGGCTCGGGCTCGTGCGCGTTCTGGAAGTAGAAGAACTCCATCTCGGGCCCGGCATAGAACGTGAAGCCGCGCTCACGCGCCCGTTCGAGGTTGCGCTTGAGCACGAAGCGCGGGTCGCCGTCGAACGGCTCCGTGGTGATGTGGTGCACGTCGCAGAAGATCCGCGCCGTGGGGGCGTCCTCGTCGTGCCACGGGACGATCTCGAAGGTGCTGGCGTCCGGCATCAGGAGCATGTCGGACTCCTGGACCCGGCTGTAGCCCTCGATCGCCGACCCGTCGAAGGTCATGCCTTCCTCGAGCGCCACCTCGATCTCGGCTGGCGTGACCTCGAAGCTCTTGAGGAACCCGAGGACGTCGGTGAACCAGAGCCGCACGAAGCGGACCCCGCGCTCCTCGACGGTCCGCAGCACGTAGTCCGACTGCGCCTGCATAGGGTCCACCTCCTCTGGTCGCCCTCGCAAGCTTCGGGCTCCCGCAGTGCAGCGGTCGGCGAGGCCGCCGCTGTACTGCCAGTGTGACAGGTGAGGCCAATCGTTCTGCGAGCCGAAATGCAGGCCAGAGCGAGCGGCCGCGCCTGCAGGGGTGTTGCGGCGCAACGAGCGTTCGCCGAATTGGAGGGGAGCGGTCCGGCGCGAAGCGCCGAGAGCGGGGAGGCGTTCACACGCCGTTCACAGTCGGGCAACGGGAGGGAAACCGCCGATGTGACAGGCTCCTTCGCGTTCAGATCCGAGAGAGGAAAGAAGGGACCACCAGTGGAAGACCGCGATGCCAAGGGAGTGCTGGCGCTAGCGAAGGACAGCGGCGCAGAGATGGTCGATCTTCGCTTCTGCGACCTGCCCGGCATCACGCAGCACTTCTCGATGCCGATCCATGAGCTCACGGAAGAGTCGTTCGAAGAGGGCTTCGGGTTCGACGGTTCGTCGATCCGAGGCTTCCAGGAGATCCAGGAGTCCGACATGCTCCTGATCCCCGACACGAACACCGCGGTGATGGACCCGTTCACCGAGCACACGACGATCAACATCAACTGCTTCGTGCAGGACCCTGTGACCGGTGAGTCGTACTCGCGTGACCCGCGCTACATCGCGAAGAAGGCCGAGGACTACGTCAAGGGCACCGGTCTCGCCGACAACATCTACTTCGGGCCCGAGGCGGAGTTCTACATCTTCGACCAAGTGCGCTTCGATCAGAACCAGTACTCGGGGTACTACTTCCTCGACTCCGCCGAGGGTGTGTGGAACTCCGGTCGCGACTTCGAGCTCGACGGTTCACCGAACCTCGGGTACAAGCCGCGCTACAAGGAGGGCTACTTCCCCGTCCCGCCGATGGACTCGCACCAGGACCTTCGTACCGAGATGGTCCTGACGCTCGAGCGGCTCGGTGTCGACGTGGAGGTGCAGCACCACGAGGTCGGTACGGCCGGGCAGGCCGAGATCGACATGCGCTTCGACACGCTGCTGCGCATGGCCGACAAGCTGATGCTCTACAAGTACGTGGTCAAGAACGTCGCGTGGAAGCGCGGCAAGTCGGTCACGTTCATGCCCAAGCCGCTGTTCCAGGACAACGGTTCAGGCATGCACTGCCACCAGTCGCTGTGGAAGGGCGGCGAGCCGCTCTTCTACGACGAGAAGAACTACGGCGGGATCTCCGACATGTGCCGTTGGTACATCGGTGGTCTGCTCAAGCACGCGCCGGCGATCCTGGCGTTCTCGAACCCGACGACGAACTCGTACAAGCGACTCGTCCCGGGCTACGAGGCACCGGTGAACCTCGTGTACTCGATGCGGAACCGCTCGGCCGCGGTGCGCATCCCGCTGTACTCGAAGAGCCCGAAGGCGAAGCGGCTCGAGTTCCGCTGCCCCGACCCGTCGTGCAACCCGTACCTGGCGTTCGCGGCGATGACGATGGCGGGCATCGACGGCATCCAGAACAAGATCGAGCCGCCCGACCCGATGGACCGTGACCTCTACGACCTCCCGCCTGAGGAGCTCGCGAAGGTCCCGCAGGTGCCGGGGTCGCTCGAGGCCGTGCTCAGCGCGGTGGAAGAGGACAACGAGTTCCTCTACGCCGGCGGGGTTTTCACGCCTGACGTCATTGAGACCTGGTGCGAGTACAAGCGGAAGAACGAGATCGACGCGGTGCAGCTCCGTCCGCACCCGTACGAGTTCTACATGTACTACGACATTTAGGGCGGGAGGGCAGGCCCTCCCCGCCTGCCCCTCCCGGCGTCCAGTCGGGTGGTGGCGAGGTAGTTGAGGGGCGGCAAAGCCGCCCCTCTTCGAACCTGTGGCTTCGTGTTCGGCGAAGAGCTGACTACTTCGTGGGGGCGTTCTTTGCTGCTTGTTTCGCCAACTTGGTCAAGGCCTTTTGGTCGGCCTTCGGTGGTTCGGTGGGCGTGGAGCCTGGTTGCCACTGGATCGCGATGAGCATCTTCTTGGTCTGAATGACGATCGTGCCGGTCGTGAGGTTCAGGTAGGCATCCTTGCCGACGCCATTCACATCGACGAGCTCGTACTCACTCAGCTGGTCGACGGCGCGCTGGTCGCTGAACGCCCCTTTGGGGGTGTCCTGGGTCTGTGAGAACAATGGGAAGAGCTGCGCGACGGTCACGATCCCGCCGGGCGGCTCGAGGACGTTGCCCACGTGGAAGTCACAGAGCGAGAACGTCTCGTCGAAGACGGGCTCGGCGACGGGACCACCGAATGCCTTCTCGACCTGCGCGACGGACACCAAGGTGCACGGCTGATCAATCTCACGCTTCGCGGCGGCGGCCGCACTGATGGCTGACGCCGAGGTCGTGACGGCCAACACCACGGTTACCAAGAGCAGCGAGCGACGCACGGGACCTCCAAGAGCGGGGCACCAATGTAACCGTCGGACCCTCGGATCCACCGCGCGCGGTTCGAGCGGTCACTCGTCGTTGCCGTAGAACACCCGCTCTACGACGCGACGCGCCTGGCGCGTCAAGCGGCGGTATTCCTCGCGCAGCTCCATCTCGGGGCGATGCGTGTAGCCGAGCAGTCGCGCGATGCGCGCCGCGGGAGGTCCCGTAGGCAGGGCATCTCCCGGCGTGCCCACCACGAGATAGCGAGCGTTCCGCGCTCGCTCGCAGAACCGATATGCCTCCGACAACACCTGCACATCGCCAGCGTCGAGGATCGCCGCCGCGCCCAGGCGGTCGAGTGCCTGCATGGTCGAAGCAGCCCGGATCTCGGGCCGCGTCGCGCCGTGTTGGAGTTGGAGCAGCTGCACAGTGAACTCCACATCGGTGAGCGCGCCCTTCCCGAGCTTGAGATGGAACTCGGGATCCTCGCCGGGAGGGATGCGCTCGCGCTCCACACGAGCCTTGATGCGCCGGACCTCCCGTGCGTCGTCCTCCGGGAATGGGTCGCGATACACGAACGGTTCGACGAGATCGATGAAGCGCGCGGCGAGATCCATGTCACCGGCGACGGGTCGCGCGCGTAGCAGTGATTGAAGCTCCCAAGGCAGCACCCACTGCTCGTAGTACTGACGGAAGCCATCGAGCGATCGGGCGAGGACGCCGTGCTTCCCTTCGGGGCGGAGGTTGGCGTCGATGCGGAAGGCCTGTCCTTCGGCGGTCGTTGCGCCGATCTCGGCCATGAGTGCAGTGGCGATCGCCTCAGCAGTAGCGAAGTCGTCCGAGCTCGAGCCGTCGTAGACGAAGAGCACGTCGATGTCGGACGCGTACGAGAGCTCGCTGCCTCCCAGCCGACCCATGCCCATGACGGCGAACGGCAATGCCGGTTCCAATGCCTGGAGGCTTGCTTGCACACACGCGTCGGCAAGGTCGGCCAGCTCACGCGCGGCAGTCTCAATCGGCGAGAGACCGACGAGGTCACGCGAGGCGATGCGAAGCAGCTCGCGCCGCTTGAATCGACGCAGGCCCGACCGGCGCGCCTCGGCGTCCGCGCGCCAGCCGAGCGTCTCGAGCGCGGTGCCCGTCAGCTCGTCGGGATCGCGCGGTCGCCCCAACCAGTCGTCATCACCGAGCAGCTCAACGACCTCGGGTTGGCGCAGCAACGCGTCACCGATGAGACGGCTCGATCCGATGATCCGGCAGACGCGCTCTGCTGCGCCCGGATGTTCACGGAAGGTAAGAGCGAGCGCACGTGCTTGCGTCGGTCCCTCCGCGAGCCGCCGCAGCTGGAGCAATCCCAGATCGGGATCAGGCGACTCCGAGAGCCAATCGAGCACGACCGGGAGAAGCTGCTGCATCACGCGCGACCGGCGGGTCAGGCCTTGGGTGAGGTCTCGCAAGGCGGCCCGCGTGTGCGCGGCGTCTCCGAACCCGAAGGCCGCCAATCGTTCCACGGCCGCTTCGGAGGGCAGCGGGCCGGCTCCGGCCAACGCGTCGAGGATCGGCGCGAAGAACAACCGCTCATGGATCGACCGAACGGTGGTCTGGTGTGTGCGGTGGTCAACCTCGAACAGCTCGACCGCGCTCTGGCGTGGCGAATCTCGATAGCCGAGGACACGAGCGAGCCGCTGCCGGCTGGTGTCATCGGTTGGCAAGGTGTGCGTCTGCTGCTCGTCCCAGAGCTGAAGTCGGTGCTCGACCGTGCGCAGGTACACGTACGCATCCGAGAGCCGGTGCGCGTCAGCAGGCTCGATGTAGCCCGCGGCCGCGAGCTGGCGGAGGGCGTCGAGCGTGGTTGCCGAACGGATGGCGCCGTCGTGGCGCCCATGCACGCGCTGGAGCAGCTGCACCGCGAACTCGATGTCGCGGATGCCACCCGGTCCGCGCTTGAGCTCGCGTTCGTCGATGCCTTTGCGCCGCAGCTCTGCTTCGGAGCGCGCCTTCATGGCTCGCGCTTCACGCACTGCGTCGGGGTCCAGCACGTCCGGCCACACGAACGGCTGCGCCATCTGGAGGTGTCGGTCTCCGAGCTCGCGGTCGCCGGCCACGACCCGCGCTTTGATGAGCGCCTGGAACTCCCACGGGCGCGCCCAGCGCGAGTACCAGGTCTCGTAGCTCTCGAGGTTGCGCGAGATCGCGCCCGCAGCGCCCTCGGGTCGGAGGTCGGCATCGGTTCGGAACACAAGGCCGTCAGCGGTGGGGGTGGACATCGTGCTGAGCACGGAGCGCGCCACGCGCTCGGCCTCAGTGAGCGCGCCGTCGTGAACGAACAGGACGTCGACGTCGCTCGCGTAGTTGAGTTCGACACCGCCGAGCTTGCCCATGCCGATGATTGCGAACGGCGCAGTCGGTGCGGCGATGTGCAGCGCTTCACCGAGGCACACCTCGGCCAGTGCCGCGAGCTCGCGACCAACCGCGGGCATGTCGGCGATCCCGAGGAGGTCGCGCACAGCGATGCGGAGGTACTCCCTTCGCTTCCAGTAGCGCAGGCGTCGTGCGGGATCCTCCTCGGACGGCATGGTCGCCAAAGATTCCGCGTAGCTCTCGACCTCGCGCTCGGAGCTCACCGCGTCACCCTGCAAGGCCTCCAACAGCGACGCGTCCGCGACGACCGCAGTGGTCAACGAGCGGGACGCACACCCGATCGCGATGAGACCGTCGCGAAGGACCGCGTTGGTCTCCAACAAGGCGATGACGTCGGGGTGTGCGTCGACGACGCGCTCGAGTACCGCTCGTGCGACGACGGCATCGGGCGACTGCTCGAGCGCGGACTCGAGTGCCGGAGTGTCGAGCACCGACGTCGTCGCCACCGATCCAGTGTCGCATCGACGCGAGCCCGCTTCGGCTGGAGACCTTCCGTGCGGGCTCGGGCGGCGGCGCTGCTGTGTTCGGTGATCCTGATCGCGGGTGCACTCGCGCTCAGTGGTGGGAGCCAGATCGGCGCCGTGCCGGTGAACACTCCGTTCTTGGCCAACGGCACGTATCCGGTGCCGGCCGACGTCTGCTCGATCTCGGTCGTGGCCATCGGCGCGCAAGGCGGCGCGTGCGCGCCTGATGGCCCGAACGGAGATGGCGCGTCGTGGCCACCGTGAGCGTGACGCCCGGCGAGACGCTCACGGTCGTCGTCGGGACCGCCGGCGGCGCCGGGGTCGGCAACGTGCCCGGAACGGCCGGGGTGCCTGGCGGAGGCGCAGGCGGAAGCGGAGTGTTCGCGGGCGGTGGCGGCGGTGGTCTGTCGAGCGTGTCGCGTGGCGCAACCGCGCTGGTCGTCGCGGCGGGAGGCGGCGGCGGTGGCGGCGGTGGCCAAACCGGCAGCGCGAAGGGCGACGGCGGCGCGGGCGGTCAGACGGGCGACGATGGCCTCGACGGTGATGGCACCGCGCCACCGGGCGGTGGCACGCTCGGCGCCGGAGGGTTGTCTGGCGGCAACGGCGGGACGGGCGGCGGCCCCGGTGGCGCGGGTGGGACCGGTGTCACAGGAACGGCCGGAACTGGCGGCACCAGCGGAACCTCGGCGAACAACCAGGCCGGCGGGGGTGGTGGCGGCGGCGCAACCGGTGGCGGTGGCGGCGGAGGGTCTGCGACTCCCGGTGGCTCCAACGGCGGCGGCGGTGGCGGCGGTTCCAGCACGGGTCCGGCTGGCGCGGTGTTCACGACCGGGATCGTCGGCCAGATGACGAACGACGGTCTGGTCAACATCACGGCAGACGCCGCTGCGGGAACATGTCCCGCGTCGACGCCGGCCACGCCGGTCGAGGCCGACCCCGCTTCGCTCACCGGCTGACCGACAGCGAGCACCGGGGCCGCTCGTATCCTGGTGACGTGGCTCGACTTCGCGTGGGTGCCGCGCAGCTCAACCTTGTCGTCGGTGATCTCGACGGCAACGTGGCGCGCATCCTCGAGGCCTACGACCACGGCGAACGTGAGGGGTGCGACGTCATCGCGTTTCCCGAGCTCGCGATCACCGGGTATCCACCGGAAGACCTCCTGCTCCGCCCCGCGTTTGTGGCACAGGCGGTCGAAGCGGTCGACAAGGTCGCGGCTCGCACGGGCCGGGCGGCGGCGATCGTCGGCTTCCCGCAGCCCGACAGCGACCTCTACAACGCGGCCGCCGTCTGCGCGGGCGGGTCGGTGCTCGGCGTGTACCGCAAGCACTTGCTCCCGAACTACGCCGTCTTCGACGAGGAGCGCTACTTCGAGCCTTGGAAGGAAGACGGGCCGCTCTTCGTGATCGGTGGTGTGCGCGTCGCCGTCACGATCTGCGAAGACGCCTGGAGCCCATCGGGGCCGATCCTCACTCAGACCAATGCCGGTGCCGAGCTCGTCATCAACATCAATGCGTCGCCGTACTACGCCGGCCGATGGCGCGAGCGCGAGACGATGCTGGCGACACGGGCCGCGGACGCTTCCGTGCCGCTCGTGTACCTCAATCTCGTCGGCGGCCAGGACGAGCTCGTCTTCGACGGAACCTCGATGGTGTTCGACGAGGGTGGCCATCTCCTCGCACGCGGGAAGCAGCTCGAAGAGGACTTCCTCATCGTCGACCTGGAGGTGCGCCCGGCGTTCCGTCGGCGCGCGCTCGATCCGCGCGGTCGCATCCGCGGGGCGCGCCTGCCCGAGATCGCGGTGAGCGACGCACAGATCTCTGATCGTGCAGTCACACCACGGATGGAATCAACCCTCGAACCGGTGCACGAGGTGTACGAGGCGCTCGTGCTCGGCACGCGCGACTACGTGCGCAAGAACGGCTTCACCGACGTGCTCATCGGGCTGTCGGGTGGCATCGACTCCTCGCTCGTCGCGGCCATCGCCGCGGACGCGCTCGGCCCCGAGCACGTGACCGGCGTGCTCATGCCGTCGCGCTTCTCGAGCCAGGGGAGTGTCACTGACTCGGAGACGCTCGTCGAGAACCTCGGGATCAAGTCGCTCAAGATCCCGATCGAAGCGGCCCACACCGCGTTCCTCGACATGCTCGCGGAGCCATTCGCTGGCACGGACACCGGCACCGCCGAGGAGAACCTGCAAGCGCGCATCCGAGGCACCGTGCTCATGACGCTTTCGAACAAGTTCGGCTCGATGGTGTTGACGACGGGCAACAAGAGCGAGCTCGCGACGGGCTACGCCACGTTGTATGGCGACATGGCCGGCGGGTACGCCGTCCTCAAGGACGTGCCGAAGACGCTCGTGTACGCGCTCTCGCGCGATCGCAACGACCGCGCGGGGAAAGCACTGATCCCGGAGTCGGTGCTCGACAAGCCGCCGAGCGCAGAGCTCCGTCCCGACCAGAAGGACTCTGATTCGCTGCCGCCGTACGATGTGCTCGACCCGATCATCGAGGGCTACGTCGAACAGGACCAGTCAGTGGCTGACCTGTTGGCGGCCGGGCACAACTCGGAGACCGTGCGCCGCGTCGCATCGCTGATTGATCGCAACGAGTACAAGCGCCGCCAAGCGCCACCCGGTGTGCGCGTGTCACCCAAGGCATTCGGCAAGGACCGCAGGCTCCCCATCACGAATCGCTGGCCCGGCTAGCGCGTGCGCAAGTACCTCCCGGAGGCGGCGCTCGTCCTCGCCGCATTCTTCTTCGGTGTCACGTTCCCGCTCGTCGCCAACGCGCTCGACGACGCGGAGCCGTTCGCGTACCTGTTGATCCGGTTCGCCATCGCCGTGCTGGTGCTCGGTCCGTTCGCGCTGGTGATCGCTCGACGTGGCAGCGTGGCGGAGCGCCGCCTGCTCACCCGCGTCGGACTGCTTGCGGGCGTGTTGCTGGTGGGTGGTTACGCGACGCAGACGATCGGACTCGAGACCGCGTCGCCGTCGACGTCTGCCTTCATCACCGGTCTGTACGTCGTGTTCACGCCGCTCGTCGAGGGTGCGCTGCATCGCAAGTCGCCACCGAAGGGGGTGCTCGTCGGCATCGCACTCGCGACGGTTGGGCTGTACATGCTGACTGGCGCCGACTTCGAGTTCGGCGCCGGCGAGCTCTGGACACTGGCGTGCGCGGTGCTCTTCGCGATCTGGATCGTCTACCAGGGCGAGTACGCGAAGCAGGTGCATCCGATCCCTTTCACGACTGTCCAGATGATCGTGGTCGTGGTGCTCTGCGTGCCTGGCACCGCGGCGCAGGGCGTCGGCGATCTCACCGGGCTCGCAGTGTTCGCGGCCGCGTTCACCGGCATCGCGTGCTCGTCGGTCGCGCTCTCGCTCCAGGTGTACGGACAGCGACACATCGCCGCGAGCCGCGCCGCGCTCATCCTGCTGACCGAACCCGTCTTCGCGGCGATCGCGGGTTACGTGGACGGCGAGCGCCTCGGGAGCGTCGAGCTCGGAGGTGCGGCGGTCATCCTGCTCGGCATCACCATCGCCGAGCTCGGACCCGGCCGCGAGCAGATCCCCCGTCCCGAGCTCGTTGAGCCGCACCCGTTCTGATCTCCTCGATGTGTCGCTCGCTGCGAGTCGGGATACCCGACTCGCGGGCGTTCGCTCCTGGGCGAGCGCCTCCGCTTCGCTTTGGCGCCGCGCGCGACACGAGTAGCCTGGATTCGTGGCGACGGCAGGGCTCACGATCGACGACACCGCGCGGTTTCTCAGCCACGCGACGTGGTTGGAACGACGGCTCTTCGAGGTGCTCGGCGGTTGGGTCTCCGACACCACGGACCCGGCGATCAAGCTGGCCCTCGCCCGTCACTCTCGGCTGCACGCCGAGCACGGGGCCGTGCTCGAGCCGCTTCGGCCCGACACCCGGGACCACGATGTCGCGCAACGGGCCCCCCTCGACGCCAGGTGGCGCACCCTTGTGTCGAAGATGCTGGCCGCATCCACCACGGCCGCAAGATTGGAGCGACTCATCGAGGTGCTCACCGGCGCGATCACTTGCTACGAGCAGGCCAGGGGCGCCATGCGGGCCGTGCGGGACGCCCCCGTGCAGCGGGCGCTGGCTGTCGTGCTGGCCGACGAGCAGGCCGAGGTGGCCGAGCTCGAAGCGCTCCGCAGAATCGATGCAGGAACCGGCCGCTAGCGCCGATACCATGACAGGCCCCCCAACGGGGGACGAACCCACGAACACACCTGTGGAAGGCCTCGCTTGACGAGGTCGTTATGGTACGGAGAGCGGCCGCCCCCCGACCGCCGTGACCAGGGAAGATCCACCGCCGTCGGGCGGTTGTCCACAAGCTGTACCCGCCGCTGAGACCCCGAAAGGCATTTGTGGCCAAGGAGCGCGTCGAGCGGGACGAGGAAGATCTCGTCCGGCTCTATCTGACTGACATCGGGCAGTACCCACTGCTCACCAAGGACGACGAGGTTCGCCTCGCCCAGCAGATCGAGCGGGGGAACGCTGGGCGTGAGGAGTTCGAGCGCACGCCGGCCAAGAAGCTCACACCGGCGAAGAAGCGCGAGCTCCGCAAGATCGCTCGTGAGGGCGAGACGGCCCAGCGCACGTTCGTGCAGTCGAACCTGCGGCTGGTGGTCTCGATCGCCAAGAAGTACCAGGCGTCTGGCCTGCCGCTGCTCGACCTGATCCAAGAGGGCAACCTCGGCCTGATGCACGCGGTCGAGAAGTTCGACTGGCGCAAGGGCTTCAAGTTCTCGACGTACGCGACGTGGTGGATCCGTCAGGCCATCACGCGAGGCATCGCCAACACCGGTCGCACGATCCGCTTGCCGGTGCACGCGGGCGACACGTTGGCGCGCCTCCAGAAGGCGCGGTCACGACTGGAGCTCAAGCTCGGTCGCCCGGCCACGCTCGCCGAGCTCGCGATCGAAGTCGAGATGCCCGAGGACAAGGTCACCGAGGCGTTGCGCTTCGCGGCCGAGCCGCTGTCGCTGTCGGAGCCGCTGCGTGAAGACGGCGACGCCGAGCTCGGCGACATCGTCGAGGATCGCTCGGCAGAGTCGCCGTTCGAGGTGGCGGCCACCGCGCTGCTGCCCGACGAGATCGAGAAGCTGCTCGCTCCGCTCGACGAGCGCGAGCGTCATATCCTCGCGTTGCGATTCGGACTTGATCGCGGCGAGCCGCGCACGCTCGAAGAGGTTGGTGAGTACTTCAACCTCACGCGCGAGCGCATCCGTCAGATCGAAGCGCGTGCGATGAGCAAGCTTCGTCACCCGTCCGCCGACACCGGCGCCCGCGACCTGCTGGCGGTCTAACCACCACAGGTCCGGGTCAGGTTGAGAAGCCCCGCTTCGGCGGGGCTTCGTCGCGATCGGCTGTCCACGCGTCTGTTTCGGCGTGATGATGGTCGCGGTGGGGACCGAGTCTCCGGCGCTCGTGGGTGTACCTGGCGGTGATGACGCTGACGCCGCTCGGCACGACCGGGAGGTGGGCCGCAATCGTCGACAATGTTGGCGGTCCGAGCCTCGTCGAGTACGACCTCGACACCGACACGACCGTGCGTCCGCTCGCTGAGCTGGGCTGACTTCGGCGTGAACATCGCCGGTGGGAGCGCCGACGGTCAGCACGTGTTGCTGCTCGTGCCGAACGGGAGCGGCGGCTTCGACCTCTCTCGCTGGTCCGAAGGCGACGCCGTCGCGACCTTCGTCGCTGAGGACATCGTCGCCGCCGACTGGTGACACCCACATTCTCGGCACGCTGAACAGCAAATACGTGTCTTCAGCGTGCCGAGAACGGGGGTTGCGTGGCGGAGGCGGCAGGAATCGAACCCACCGGACAGGTCAACCCGTCCCACTCGTTTTGAAGACGAGGGGGGCCACCAGGCCCCGTTCACCTCCGGCGCGAGTCTCGCCTACTTGGGAGGTGACGCGTCAGCGGGCGCCGGCGCGGCTGGCGGCTCCGGCATCGCGTCCGCGCGACGACGATCTTCCGCGCGCCACCACAAGCCGACGAGCGCGCCGAACGCGAAGCCATTGAGGTGCGCGGCCCACGCCACACCGGAGCTCAGGCCGACGAGCAACAAGTTCTGTGCAAGCCACACGACCAGCAACCACAACGCCATGACCTTTCGTAGGAACACTGGCGCGATGACGATCACGGTCTTGATTCGCGTCGATGGCCAGAGCACGAAGTACGCGCCCATGACTGCCGCGATCGCGCCGGACGCGCCGATGATCGGGATCGTCGAGCTCGGCGAGATCGCAACGTGTGCCGCGGTCGCGACGATGCCGCCGACCAGGTAGAGCAGCAGGTAGCGCAGCCAACGAGCTCGCTGTTCGACGTTGTTCCCGAAGACCCAGAGGAACAGCACGTTCCCGAACAGATGGGCGATGGAGCCATGCAAGAACACCGACGTGAGCACAGCCGCGTACACCGACTTGCCTGACGAATGCGCGGGACCCGGCGCGTCACCGCACGCGGTGAAGTCGTTGTTGCCTTCGCCGAACGTCTGGTTGTACTCGCCTTCGGTGAGTGGTCGTCCCTCGACGAGCTCGCACGGGATCGCCGCGTTGTCGACCACGAAGCGCAGATCTTCCTCGTCGAGCTCTTCGACGATGCCGCCCCAGTAGAGCTCAGGCGTCCCGGTCGGCTGCACCGCGAAGTACACGACTACGCACGCGACGATGAGCAGCAGCGTGACGATCGGAAGCCGGCGGACCGGGTTGTGATCCGAGATCGGGATCATCGGTCGCCTCCCGCGTCGGGCGGCGGCGCGCCCTGCTTCGGGGCGGTCCAGTGCGTCCACTGCTCGCCGTCCCACCAGCGGAGCTGCTCGGGCGCCCATGGGTCGGCGTGCCAACCGGATGGCGTAAGCGAACCACCGCTGTGCTGCGCGGACCAGGTCCCCGCTTCGACGGCACGCGTCCGAGCCTCGGGGATCGCGCGGTTCAGCACGTCGACGAGCTCAGCGCGGCGGTTCGTGCCGATCGCCACCCAGTACCGCTTCCCGAAGTCCAAGCCGCGCACGCCGACGGAATCGTCGGTCCAGAACGGGTTGGCGCCGAGGTACCGGCGGTTGAACGCCCGCCACGGCCACGTGTTGCCGGCTTGCCCGAGCGTCGAGAGCTCTAGTGCGCTCAGCCGCACCGTTCGCTTGCCGACGGTCAGGTGGTCAGGACCGACGACCACCCGCGTCCTGGCGAAGCGGACCACGTTCCAGAGCCAGGCGAGTGCGGCGATCCCACCCACGATCGGGGCCACCGCGAGGAAGGACGCGACCACGACGGCAGGCAACCACCGCCAGTCGCGTCGCGTGGCGGCAAGGCGCTCCTCGAAGAGGATCTCAGTTGACGTGGTCGGTTCGGTCACGTGAGGCGTACGGTACGCTCTGGCCGGAAGTCACCGACTGTTGGGGAGCGTCATGAAGAAGCTGCTCTTCCTCCTTGTGCTGGTGCTCATCGGCGTCGCGGTCGCCCGAAAGCTCCGAGACACCGCCTGACGATCCAGCTCGTTCGAAGTCCGGGCCCGCCTGCCTCGAGCAGGTCGGGCCCAGGCCCACACCGCCGGGGCGAAGGTCGGCTCCGAGAGCCAGGCGACCCCATCGAGTGCGGCCTGCGCGATCTCAGACGCGAGCGGCTCGACGCGCCTCGGTGACCATGCGCCGTGCCGCGCGAACGGCCCGACGAACGGAATCGTGCCTCCCATCCCCATGATCACCGGGGCGGTGCCGAAGCCGGACTCGAGGGCCCGTGGCGGGCCTTGACTAGTTGCCCAGCTCGGTCGCGTAACGCGTCGCGAAGAGCGCGGGAGCGCCGCCGGTGTGCCAGAAGAGCACGGTGTCGCGTGACGTGAACCGCTCGTCGCGCACTGCCGCGATGAGCCCGGCCATCGCCTTCCCCGTGTACACCGGATCGAGCACGAGCCCTTCGAGGCGCGCGGCGAGCCGGATCGCCTGGAGCCCGTCATCGGTGCACACCCCGTAACCGGCGCCGAAACGGTCATGGTCGATGTGTGCTCGGGCTGGAGGTGCGTTGCGGTTGGTGCGCGTCGCGCCTTCTGCTGCCAACCGTGGCACGACGTCGTCGAGATCCGGTCGGGTGCCCACGTCGACGCCGAGCACCTGCACGTCGTCGCCGAAGCCGGCCAGCAGGCCCGCGTGTGTGCCGCCGGAACCGTCGGCTACGACGACCCAGTCGATCTCGTTGCCGCCGGGCTGCGCGCGGAGCTCGTCGGTCGCATCGGCGTACGCGCACACACCAGTCACGGACGCTCCGCCGATCGGCATCACGAACGGACGATGGCCGTCGCCCACGAGCGCCTTGCCGAGCGCGTCGATCGCGTCTTCGAGCTCGTAGTAGTCGCACGGCCCAACGAAGTGCATCCCCGCGCCCAGCACCGCGTCGAGCAGCAGATTTCCACCTGGTGACGCACCCGCCGATGCGGGCGGATCGGTCGCCACCGCGACGTGACAAGCGAGACCCATACGGTTCGCGGCGGCAACCGTCATGCGCACGTGGTTGCTCTGCGCGCCGCCTCCGGTGACGAGCGTGTCGCAACCAGCCGCCAAAGCCTCGGCACACAGGTGCTCGAGCTTGCGCGCCTTGTTCCCGCCGAGTGCGAGACCGGTGCAGTCGTCACGCTTGACGAGCAGGCGTGGTCCGCCGAGTGCCTCGGTAAGGCGATCCATCGGCTCGAGCGGGGTGGGGAGATGAGCGAGCGCGACCCGGCGAACCTGGTCCGTCACGCGGCTTGCCGCTCCTTCTTCCGCAAGAGCCACCACACCACAGCGCCCGCGCCCGCCGCCGCCACGACACCGGTCACGGCAAGCGCGGGCTTGGGCGGCACCGGCACCCGGTCGCGCAGGCGGACCGGCCGGACGAAGTGCCGGACGGGCCATTCTTCGTCGCGAGCGATGCGCGCGAGCTCGCGATCGGGGTTCACGACCACCGGGTTGCCGACGGCCCGCAACATCGGTTCATCCGTGACGGAGTCGCTGTACGCGAAGGACCCGGTGAGGTCGATGCCTTCGCGCGCCGCGAGCTCCTGGATCGCCTCGGCCTTGTGCGGGCCGTAGCCGTAGTACGAGAGCTCTCCGGTGTACGCGCCGGTGTCATCGACCTCGGCGCGCGTGGCGATCACCTCGTCCACACCGAGGAAGTCGCCGAGTGGAGCGACGACTTCTTCGGGGGCGGACGACACGATCACGACCCTGCGACCTGCGGCCTGGTGCTCGGCGATCAGCTCGAGGGCCTCGGCGAAGATGATCGGGGTCACCACTTCTTCAAGGGCTTCCCGCACGATGGTCGCCACGTGGTCACGGTTCCAACCGCGGATCATGTCGAGCATCGCGACCCGCAGCTTTTCCATCTTCCCTTCGTCGGCGCCCACCAACATGAACACGACCTGCGCATACGCGCTCTGCACGATGGCGCGCTTCGAGAGCAGCCCCTCCCGGTAGAACGGTCGGCCGAACGCGAGCACCGAGCTCTTGGCGATGATCGTCTTGTCGAGATCAAAGAACGCGGCAGTCGCCATGGGCACCAGGCTAGGGGCGTCGTGTGGCTTCGCCTCCGACGCCACGGCGGAGACGGAGCTTGCGGAGTCGACCATGGGGGCGCGTACCTCTTGACACGTCTGACGGTTCGCCGTACGTTCGCCATTCTTCGCTTCCCAAGCCTTCCTCGGCTGTCCCGGTCGCGCACGCGTCCGGTCGACCCCAGGAAGGTGAGGCGCCGGTGCTGCTCGCACTGTGGTCTCCGAAAGGTGGTTCTGGCACGTCGGTGATGGTCGCCGCGTGCGCGCTCGTGCTCGCCCGCGACGCCAACGGCGCGCGCATCGCCGATGTGACCGGCGATCAACCTGCGATCTTCGGGTTGGCGGCCGATCCCGATACCGGCATCGTCGACTGGCTCGCGACCGGACCGGAAGCACCGGTCGACGCGCTCGAGCGTCTCGCTGTCACCGTCGCGCCCGGTGTGTCACTCGTGCCGCGCGGGAGCACCGACCGATCGCTCGCGCCGTTGCCCGCCGCCGAATCGGGGGCCGCGCTCGCGGTGACACTGCGCGACGGTCCTGTGCCCACCATCGTCGACGCGGGCGCCGCGTCGGCACCTGCTGCGCGTGCACTGGTCGAGGTGGCCGACGCATCGGTCGTCGTGCTGCGCGGCTGCTACCTCGCGCTACGACGAGCGGTGCACTCACCGCTGTTGTCTCGCGCGGCCGGGATCGTGCTCATGGAGGAGCAAGGACGGTCGCTCGGGCCGTCGGAAGTTCGCGACGTCGTCGACCGCCCGGTGCTCGCACGCGTGCCAGTGCGTTCACCCATCGCGCGTGCTGTCGATGCCGGCGTCCTCGCCGCCCGACTTCCGGACGCGCTCTCACGCGCCGCGGCTCGATTGCTCACGCGGGTAGGTGTGCGTTTGGAGCGCCACGGGGAGGCTGCGTGAGCACGGAGCTCAAGCAGCGAGTTCACGAGCGCTTGCTTCGCGCGCCGGAGATCGGCGAGCTCGCTCGGCGCGACGGTCAGCCCGCGGTTCGAGCGCGCCTGGCCGAGCTGCTGCGCGAAGAGGATCCGCTGCTGCCGACGCCTCGCTTCGAGCTGCTGCTCTCCGAGCTCACCGACGAGGTCGCGGGGCTTGGTCCGTTGGAGCCGCTCCTCGCCGCGCCCGACGTGACCGAGGTGATGATCAACGGACCGGGACGCACCTACATCGAGCGGAATGGTCGTCTCGAGCCGATCGATCTCGCACTCGACGCCGCGGGCATCGTGCGCCTCGTCGAACGAGTGGTCGCGCCACTCGGACTTCGGCTCGATCGGTCGTCGCCCATGGTCGACGCGCGCTTGCCTGATGGTTCGCGCCTGCACGCGGTGCTTCCGCCGTTGGCGCTCGACGGCCCGTGCGTCACGATCCGCCGCTTCGGCACGAGAGTCGTCGGGCTCGACTCGTTCGGCCTCGATCCGCGCGCCGCCGCCTTCCTGCGATGGGCCGTCGAAGTCGGCTGGAACCTGGTCGTCGCGGGTGGCACCAGCGCAGGGAAGACGGCCCTGCTGAACGCGCTGTCGAGCTCGGTGCCCCACCATGAGCGGGTCGTGACGATCGAAGAGACCGCGGAGCTGCGACTCGCGCAACCGCACGTCGTCCGACTCGAGGCGCGTCCACCAAACGCCGAAGGTGCGGGCGCGGTGCCAGTGCGCGCGCTCGTGCGCGCCGCGCTGCGCATGCGGCCGGACCGGATCGTGGTCGGCGAAGTGCGAGGCGGTGAGGCCTTTGACATGCTCCAAGCGCTCAACACGGGACACGACGGCTCGCTGTCCACGGTGCACGCGAACAGCGCCGCTGACGCGCTCACTCGACTGGAGACGCTCGTACTCCTGGCGGGCACCGGGTTGCCACTCGACGCGGTGCGGTCTCAGGTCGCGTCCGCGCTCGACGGCGTCGTGTTCGTCGCGCGGCGATCGGCCGGAATGCGGCGTGTCGAGCAGATCGCCGAAGTCGTTCCTTCACCCGACGGCGTGATCGTGCGCTCGCTCTTTGCCTGCAGGGGCGACGGGCTGGAACCGGTTGCCTCGCCAGCGCGATCCCCACGGCGACCCGATGCTCCACCACCTGATCCCTTGTGGTTCGTTGCATGAGGGCTGACCCGTGACCGCCCTCCTGGTCCTCGTGGTTGGCACGTTCGCAGCGGCCGCGCTGTTGCGCGCCTCTCATCGCATCGAGGCCGGCGTTCAGGCACGGCGCCTTGCCCGGCCGAGTCGTTGGCGCCTTCCCACGCGCATTCGCAGCCGTCTCGAGGACGCACTGAACGACGCCGGACTTCGCGTGGAACCCGAAGCTGCCTGCGAGCTGTGGCTGGCGACGCTTGTCGGCGTCGCGATCGTCGGCTTCGCGCTCTCACCGGTGATGGGTCTGCTCGGAGCGCTCGGCGTGCTCGCCGGAGGCCCGGTCGCGCTCCACCTGCAACGCGGTCGCGCGCGGCGCCGCCTCGTTGCCGCGCTCCCCGGCGCCCTGGAACAGATCGCGGCGGGTCTACGCGGTGGCGCGAGTGTCAGCGAGGCCATGGGCGCGGTCGCGGATGGCGGTGGTCCGCTGGCACCCGATCTGACGCGCGTCTGTGCCCGCTCCGCGCTCGGACCCGGATTGGCCGGCGCGCTCGCGCGCTGGTCGGCCGAGCGCGAGCTGGTCTCGGTCGGCGCTACCTGTGGTGCGCTTGCGGTCGCGTCCTCGGTCGGCGGTCCGGCGGCGCGCGCCATCGACGGACTCGCGAGCTCGCTCCGTGACCGGCTGGGCGCGGTCGCGGAGGCGCGAGCGCTCTCAGCCCAGGCGCGCGTCTCCGCCATCGTCGTCGGCGCCGCGCCGCTCGCATATCTCGCGCTGAATGCACTCGTCGACCCGGGCTCGCTCGATGTGTTGCTCGACTCCGGTGCCGGCCGGGTGTGCCTCGTGCTCGGGCTCACGTTCGAGGTTGCCGGCGTGCTCCTCATCCGACGGATCGTGCGCGGCGAGGACGCTGAATGATGGACGGGGTCTCGCTGATGCTCGGTGTCGGTTGGGGAGTGATGTTCGCCACGCCGGTCGCGCGGCTCGCTCGACGCACCACGGTCGTGAATCGCTTGGGGACGCGTCTCCCAGCGGTCACGCCTCGACGACGGGTGCACCTTCCGTCGCTCGGACGATGGCTCGGCCCAGTGCACCGGGTCGCCAGCGCGGTGTTCGAGCGAAGAAGCAGGACGCGTCGTGACGAGGAGCTGACCCGAGATCTGCCGGTCACGATCGATCTCCTTGCCGTCGCGGTCGGTGCTGGCTGCACGCCCTACCTCGCGGTCGACGTCGCGACGCAGTGGGCGCCCGCCGCGCTCGCCGCGTGTCTCGACGAAGTTCGGCGCGAGTGCGCGCTTGGTGTCGCCTTCGCCCCTGCCCTGGATCGAATGGCGCACTCACACCCGCCACTTCGAGCGCTCGCGGACGCGCTCCTTGCGTCCGAGCGCTACGGCGCGCCGGTCGGTGACGCGCTCGCGCGTCTCGCGGTCGAGGAGCGTGCCGCGCTCCGTCGCCGTGCCGAAGCACAAGCACGCACCGTGCCGGTGCGCATGCTGTTCCCCCTCGTCTTCCTCGTCCTGCCGGCGTTCGCACTGCTCTCGGTGGTGCCTGTCCTGATCGCCGGTCTCTCCACCAGCTGAACCGGGAGGTTCTCCATGAAGGTGCTCCATGTCGTTCGCCGCGCGCTTCGGCTCGACGACGAGGCAGGTCAGACGACTGCCGAGTACGCCCTCGTCATCCTCGGTTGCGCCGTGGTCGCCGGAGGGCTCGCGCTCTGGGCTCAGGGCGGCGCGATCGAGGACCTGTTCAACGACGTGATCGGCAAGATCCTCTGATGCCTTGGCCGCGGCGGGGCGAACGTGGTCAAGCCACCGTTGAGCTCGCGCTTGTGCTGCCGATCCTCGCCCTTGCCATCCTCGCGGTGCTCCAAGTCGCGCTCGTCGTACGCGACCACATCGCGGTGGTGCATGCGGCAAGAGAGGCGGCCAGGGCGGCGAGCGTCGATCCCGATCCGACTCGCGCCCGAGTAGCCGCCCTGCGCATGCTGCCGGGCGCGGAGGTGCGCGTCGGCAATCGGGGCCGCGTCGGTGAACCCATCGCGGTCGTCGTGACCTATGAGTCGGTGACCGACCTTCCGCTCGTCGGCTCGCTCTTCCCCGACCCGACGCTCAAGTCCCGCGTGGTCATGCGGATCGAGAAGTGACGTCGGTGCATCAACGCCGCGGTGAACGGGCGAGCATGTCGATCCTCATGGTTGGCGTGCTCGCCGTCGCCGTTGCCGCGGCGATGGCCGCGGCGCGCATGGGCGTGGCCGCGATCGCAGCAGCGCGCGCCGATGCGGCTGCAGATGCCGCAGCGCTGGCCGCCGCCGACATGCTGGCGCTCGGCCGAGGCCCGGAGGCTGCGGTCGTGGCCGCGCGCGCCACCGCGCGCGCGAACGGTGCTCACCTCGAGGACTGCTCGTGCCGCGGCCGAACCGTCACCGTGCGGGTGACCGTCGAGGTCGCGGGTCTGGCCGACGCGCACAGTCGTGCCCGCGCCGAGATCGGTGGATCGTCGTCCAGGGAGGCGAACCCTCCCTGGACGCGGTCAGCCCTGGACGATGCCGTCGTCGCGGAAGTCGGCGAACAGCTCGGCCGCGCCCGATCCGACGTTGAGGTTGGACCCTGCACCGGTGCCCACCGGGATGGTGATGTTCCTGATGGTCGCCGGGTCGATCGTCAGTGCGAGTCGCCCCAACCGCCAGAGCCCCACCATGTCGATGTTCATCATGTGCACGTGGCGCGCCAGCACCGCGGTGAGGTGGAGGGCGCCGGCGTCACCAACGTTCTGAGCGCGGAACGTCGCGAGTGCAGAGATGATGATGTGGGCCTGGTTCGCGGTTCGCGTGATGTCGCCGTCGACCCAGTCCTTGCGGTCACGCGAGTAGCGGAGCACCTCATCGCCAGTGAGGTGCGTCGGCCCCGGCGTGAAGAACGCACCGGAATCGGCGTCGCTGAACTCGTACGGCACGTTGACGTCGATGCCGCCGACAGCGTCGACCATCGCGCTGAGGTTGAAGAAGTTCGTCGTGATCGCGTACCGGATCTCGATGCCCATCATCTGGTTGAGCTGGTCGGCGATGCCGGGGAGCCCGTTCAGCGAGTGATACGCGTTGATCTTGTCGCCCGACGGCGCGGTGGTGTCGCGCGGCACGTTGAGGATCGTCGCCTGCCGCAGCGCGGGGTTCACGCCAATCACGTGGATGGCGTCACCGAGGCCGTTCACATCGTTGGTGCGGCCGTCGTTGCCGATCGCGAGGAAGAAGAAGGGCTCGGTGGGCGAGCCGCTGTACTGCGCGTCGCCGAGCTGCGTGAGGGTGAACCAGGTCGCGCCCCGGGCGGGCACTGGCTTCCCGATGATGAGCCACCCCGCCGAGAGCAGCGCCGCGACGAGCACACCGCACAGCGGAATGACCAGGAGCAGGCGGGTCAGCGGTCGTCGCATCAGCCCGCCACCGTCGTCGACGTCGTGGGCGCCGCGGTGGAAGCGGTGGGGCCGAGGCCCGCCCCGCTGCGTTCGACGTGGAGTGTCCATCCTGTGACCTTCCAGGTGCCATCGGGCTGCGGGGCGAAGACCATCGATCCGAATCGGGTGATGGTGATGGCGCCCGCCTTGGCCTCGATCTCGATGCCGAGCTGGACGATCGCGGTGACGAGCATGACCTTGCCGTCGGTCTCGGCGAGCGCGTACAGGTCCATCGTCGGCGACGTCACGCGCACACGGCCCGTGGCCTTCGGGAGACCCTCGTCGAGGAGCACGTCGCGATCGGGGGTTCCGACGATCCGCGCGATCGCAGCCTGATCGAAGACCGCGGCGAGGTCGGCGTCATTGACGACTGCACCCTTGCGGGCCGGCTTGACTGTCGCGATGTCGACGTAGGTCTCGAGCGATCCGTGGATCGCGTCCGCGACGTCGCGGGGGAAGTCGTTGAGCGTCTTGTAGGCGTTCGTGCTGTCGAAGGCGATCGGGTTCACCGCCAGCTCGACACTCGTCGAAGTGTCGACCTCCGGCGCGTCCTTGCCGCCCTTGGAGTCCATCGCGATCATCACGCCGACACCGATCAGTGCGGCCGCGACAACCACCGAGAGGATCAAGAGGATCGGACCGCGCCCCGTCTCACTCGTCGCGTTCTGCTCGTAGGCGCGACGCGCCGCGCGAGCCGCCGGGTCGACCGGTGGGGGAGGCGGGGCCGTGGAGACGGCGACGCGCGCGCGTCGTCGCGGCGGCGGAGGGGGGACCGACATCGCGACTCCAGCCTATGGCACACCCTGGCGAGTTTCGGAACTTTGCGACGGCGACACGGATTGACGCCTACGGTGGTGGCCGTGGCACTGAAAGGCGCAATGAAGCGGTTCACGGCGTCGGTGCACGATCTCGACCGCGCCAGCATCACCGAGTTCTGCGACGGCTGTGGGCTCACTCCGACCACCGAGGTGGTTGCTCGCGAGCAGGTGCGAGTGGGCGGAGAGGTGCGATCGGTGCGGGTCGTGCCCCGGGCTGGCGCGCCCGCGCTCGAAGTCACCATCACCGACGGCCGCGGCTCGGTCACCGCGGTGTTCCTGGGTCGGCGCAAGATCGGCGGCGTGACACCCGGGCGCCGCATCTCAGTCGAAGGCGTCCCTGGTCAGGTCGGGGCGCGACTGCTGCTCTACAACCCTCTCTACACACTGCACTGACGGGGCGCGCCCCGCAGCTCCTAGGCGCCGGTGAGGATCGTTCGGACTTGGTCCTCGGAATCTGGCGTCACCATCGCAAGCACCTCGTCGCCAGCTTCGAAGACGGTGTCACCGCGGGGCATCACGACGTGCTCGGCGCGCACGATGGCCACGAACGTGGCGTCGCGTGGCACCTCGATCTCGGAGATCGCCTTGTCGATGACCGGCGCGTCGTCGGCGAGCGTGACCTCCACCAGTCGGGCCTGACCGCCGTCGAACTGGAGGATGCGGACGAGACGTCCGACCGTCACGGCCTCCTCGACCAGCGCGGTGATGAGGTGCGGGGTGGACACCGAGAGGTCGACGCCCCAGTTCTCGTTGAAGAGCCACTCGTTCTTCGGGTGGTTGACCCGCGCGATCACGCGCGGCACCGCGAACTCGGTCTTGGCCAGCAACGAGACGACCAGGTTGTCCTCGTCGTCGCCGGTCGCGGCCACGATCACGTCGCAACGATCGAGCCCGGCTTCGCGCAGCGACGACACCTCGCACGCGTCCGCGATCACCCACTCGACGCCCTCGGCAGTGACCGCCCGGTCGCGAACGGCGGGCTGCTGCTCGATGAGCATCACCTCATGGCCCGCCGCGCGCAGGTCATCGGCGATGTACAGCCCGACGGCTCCGGCCCCGGCGATCGCTACTCGCATCAGGCCTCCGGTCCTTCCTCGAGGCGGGCGCGCAGCTCGTCGAGCGCGCTCACGTCGACGACGAAGTGCAGCACGTCGTCTTCCTGACCCACCAGGTTCGTGCCGACCACCTGAGCGCCGCCGAAGCGTGAGACCGCGGTGAGCCAGAAGCGCTCAGGCTCGTTCAGCGCGGACAGCTTCTTGCCACACCAGGTCGCGGGGATCGTGAACTCGGCCAAGCAGACCTTGCCGCTCGGATCCATCCACTCGTGCGTCTGCTGGTCCGCGGGCAGCAGTCGGCGCAGCACTTGGTCGGTCGTCCATTGCACGGTCGCGACCGTCGGGATGCCGAGCCGTTGGTAGATGAGCGCGCGGCGAGGGTCGTAGATGCGTGCCACCACGTGCTCGATGCCGAAGTTCTCGCGAGCGATGCGCGCCGCGAGGATGTTGGAGTTGTCGCCGCTGGTCACTGCGGCAACGGCACCGGCCCGCTCGATCCCGGCTTCCAGCAGGTGATCGCGGTCGAAGCCGAAGCCGACGACCTTCTGCCCGGTGAAGCTCGACGAAAGCCGCCGGAAGGCGGTGGCGTTCTTGTCGATGATCGCGACGGTGTGACCGGCCTTCTCGAGGTTGCCGGCCAGCTCACTGCCCACCCGGCCACAACCCACCACCACGACGTGCACGTTTCGCCTCCAGATGCGATACGTCTGCGATGCTATCGACGCTCTCTCGGGCGGGTCGGACCGGGCGCGCGGTTGCGGAGGTCGTGGTGGCGCAGGGTGTCCTGAAGCGATTCTTCCTCGGGCGGCCGCTCGCGACCTCTGAGCAAGAGCACCAGCGGATCCCGAAGGTCATCGCGCTGGCGGTCTTCTCGTCGGATGCCATCTCGTCGACGGCGTACGCGACCGAGGAGATCCTCTTCGCGATCGTGGTCGCGGGCAGCGCCAGCCTCACGCTGGGGCTCGACGCGCTGATCCCGATCGCGATCGCCGTCGCCGCCCTCTTGGCGATCGTCGCGTTCACGCACCGCCAGACGATCTTCGCCTACCCGAGCGGTGGCGGCAGCTACGTCGTGAGCCGGGAGAACCTCGGCGAGGACCCATCGTTGGTCGCGGGTGCGTCCCTGCTCGTCGACTACATCCTCACGGTTGCGGTGTCGATCTCGGCCGGGGTCGCGGCCATCATCTCGATCCCCGAGTTCCACGACCTCGCCGACTCCCGGGTCGAGCTCGGGCTCGTGCTCATCCTCTTGATCACGCTGGCCAACCTGCGCGGGCTCAAGGAGTCAGGCCGCCTGTTCGCGGCGCCCACGTACATCTATATCGGCATGCTCGCCGGGCTCATCGCCTACGGGCTCTACCGGACGTTCGTCGCCGACGACATCGGGACGATCCCCTTCGATCGCCACGCCTTCGAGGCTGCCGGCGGTCATCTCCCCGGCGGTGAGCTCGGCATCCTCCTGATCCTCAAGGGCTTCTCGTCCGGTGCGGTCGCGCTCACCGGTGTGGAGGCGATCTCCAACGGCGTCCCCGCGTTCTGGCGGCCTGAGTCGAAGAACGCGGCGAAGACGTTGACCGCAATGGCGCTCATCCTCGGGACGCTCTTCCTCGGTGTCTCGGTCCTCGCGCAGCACCTCCACCCGTACCCGAGCCACGAGAAGACGGCGATCGCGCAGATGGGTCTCGCGGTGTTCGGGAACGGCGCGATCTTCTTTGCGCTCCAGATCGCCACGGCGTTGATCCTCACGCTGGCCGCGAACACCGCCTACGCCGACTTCCCGCGCTTGACGTCGATCATCGCTCGCGACGGTTACTTGCCACGACAGCTCAGCAATCGTGGCGACCGCCTCGTGTTCTCGAACGGGGTGATCGTGCTCGCGGGCTCGGCTGCGGTGCTGCTCGTCGCGTTCGGTGGCAAGACCAACGCGCTGATCCCGCTCTACGCAGTCGGGGTGTTCACGTCGTTCACGCTGTCGCAGTCCGGCATGGTTCGTCACCACCAGAAGGAGGGAGAAGAGGGTTGGCGCCGCCACATTGCCGTCAACCTGGTCGGTGCGACGGCGACCGGCGCAGTCACGCTCATCGTCGGCTACTCGAAGTTCGGGGATGGCGCGTGGGTGTCGATCGTGGTGATCGGTCTCATCGTCCTCTTGTTCAAGGGCATCAAGGGCCACTACCGCAGAGTCGGCGACTCGTTGCGCGTCGCTCCCGGTTACCGACCTCGCCCCTGGAACAACACGGTGATCGTGCTGGTCGGTCGTGTGCACACCGGCGTGCTGAACGCGATCTCGTATGCGAAGTCACTCAACCCGAGCCATCTCATCGCCTTGAGCGTTGTGAGCGATGAGGAAGAGGACGAGTTCATCCGCGAGCAATGGGCCCAGTTCAACATCGACGTCCCGCTCGAGACCGTCTACAACCCGTACCGAGAGATGACCCGTCCGGTGCTCGAGTTCATCGACGAGATCGACGCGCAGTGGACCAACGACGTGATCACGGTGGTCATCCCGGAGTTCGTGGTCCGCCGGTGGTGGGAGCACCTCCTCCACAACCAGAGCGCACTGTTCCTGAAGGGGCGCCTGCTGTTCCGCAAGGGCACCGTCGTGACGTCGGTCCCGTACCACGTCGACTGAGCGCGGCTCCGGGGCGGAGCGGAGGCGCTCGCCAGGGAGCGAACCAGAGCGAATGAAGGCCTCTCGACTAGTTTCCTGCAGCCGAGAGTTCGCCTGAGAGGGAGCCACTTCCGAGATGCAGCTCGTCGTCCCCGCGGCTGAAGGCGGGTATCAGCAGTTCGAGTTCGGCGACACCGAGTGGATCTGGCTCGTGTTCTCGGCCGTCACCGCTCTGGTCGCGATCGCCGTCGGCTTCGCGCTCGTGCGCGGCGTGATCGCCGCCGACCAGGGCACGCCGAAGATGATCGAGATCGCCAAGGCGATCCAGGAGGGGGCCATGGCCTACCTCCGCCGTCAGTTCCGCACGATCGCGCTCATCCTCATTCCGGTCGCGGCGCTCGTGTTCGTGACCTCGACCGAGGTCTTGCGCCCGGACGGCTTCACTGGCGGCTCCGGTGGCCTGACGTTCGGCGAGTCCGGCACGTTCCGCACGATCGGGTTCGTTGCCGGCGCGTTCCTCTCGGCGCTGACGGGCTTCATCGGCATGAGCCTCGCCGTGCGCGGCAACGTGCGCACCGCGGCAGCTGCGCGCAGCGGCTCGCTCGCGGGCGCGCTGAAGGTCGCGTTCCGCACGGGTGGCGTCGCCGGCATGTACACGGTCGGTCTCGGTCTGCTCGGCGCGACCGTCATCATCATGTTGTTCCAGAACACGTCGACCGCGATCCTCGTGGGCTTCGGCTTCGGTGGATCGCTGATCGCGCTGTTCATGCGAGTCGGTGGCGGCATCTTCACCAAGGCCGCCGACGTCGGTGCTGACCTCGTCGGCAAGGTCGAGCAGGGCATCCCCGAAGACGACCCGCGCAACCCCGCGACCATCGCCGACAACGTGGGCGACAACGTGGGCGATTGCGCCGGCATGGCTGCCGACCTCTTCGAGTCCTACGAAGTCACGCTCGTCGCGTCGATCATCTTGGGTGTCGCGGCGTTCGACTCCATCGGCGCGAACCCCGCACTCGGTCTTGTGTTCCCGCTCATTGCTCGCGCGGTTGGCGTGCTCGCGTCGATCGTCGGCGTGTTCATGGTGCGCGCCACCGAGCGCGACAAGTCCGCGATGGCGCCGATCAACCGCGGCTTCGCCACAGCGGGGATCCTCACGGTCATCGGCACGGGCGTCGTCGCGCTCACCTACGTCGGCAACGACCACAACGACGAGGGATGGCGCGTGTTCGGCGCCGTCGTCATCGGTCTGGTGCTTGCGCAGATCGTCAGCCGCCTCACCGAGTACTTCACCTCCACCGAGCGTCAGCCGGTGCAGGAGATCGCCGAGTCGACCGAGACCGGTCCGGCAACCACCGTGCTCTCGGGCATCAGCTCCGGACTCGAGTCGACCGTGTGGTCGATCATCGCCATCGCAGTTGCGCTCGGCGCCGGCATCATCCTCGGCGACGGCAACCTCCAGTTCTCGCTCTACCTCGTCGCCCTCACCGGCATGGGCATGCTCGCCACGACCGGCGTGGTCGTGTCTGAGGACACGTTCGGTCCGGTGGCCGACAACGCAGCCGGCATCGCGGAGATGTCCGGTGAGTTCGGCGGCGAGCCCGAGCGCATCATGGTGAGCCTCGACGCGGTCGGGAACACCACCAAGGCCGTCACCAAGGGCTTCGCGATCGGCTCGGCCGTCATCGCCGCGGTCGCGTTGTTCGCGTCGTACATCGAGACGATCGGCGATGAGCTAGGCATCGAGAAGGTCGGCAGCGCGCTCTTCCGGGATCCGCGCACGTCGATCAACGTTGCCGACCCCGAGACGTTCATCGGGCTGCTCGTCGGCGGATCGATTGCGTTCCTCTTCAGCGCGCTGGCCATCCGCGCCGTCGGTCGCACGGCCGGCACCGTCGTGGAGGAGGTGCGCCGCCAGTTCCGCGAGCGCAAGATCATGGAAGGCGTCGACCAGCCCGAGTACGGCAAGGTCATCGACATCTGCACCGGCGCCGCGCTGCGCGAGCTCACCACGCCCGCACTCCTCGCCGTGCTCACGCCCGTCATCATCGGGTTCGGCATCGGCTACCTGGCCCTGGGTGCCTTCCTCGCGGCCGTCATCCTCACCGGTCAGCTCATGGCCGTGTTCCTGAGCAACTCGGGTGGCGCGTGGGACAACGCCAAGAAGTACATCGAGGACGGACACCACGGCGGCAAAGGCTCCGAAGCCCACAAGGCCGCGGTGATCGGTGACACCGTCGGTGACCCGTTCAAGGACACCGCGGGCCCTGCGCTGAACCCGCTCATCAAGGTGATGAACCTCGTGTCGCTGCTGATCCTGCCGGCGATCATCGACACCGCAGACGACGACGGCACGCGCTACGCGATCGCCGGCGTCTCACTCATCGTGCTGCTGGCGTCGATCGCGTTCTCGAAGCGGAAGGCGAACACCTTCGGCGGGGCTGAGAGCGAGACCGTCTCCGCCTAAGCGCTTCCCGATCGACGCAGATCAATCGGGATCAGTCGTCGGAGTCGAGGATCTCCGAGAGCTCTTCGGCTTCGGCTTCCGCCGCAGCGGGTGGCAGTGGGTCGGCGTCGATCTTTCGTGCCTTGCGCCATTCGAGGACGACGGGGATGAACGACACGACGACGATCCCCGCGATTATCGGCAACAGGAGCTTGTCGATGTTCTCGTCCTTGTCGAGGCCGAGCTCTTCGCCGAGCGCGTAGCCGAGCATCGTGATGCCTACCGCCCACAGCAGCGCACCGATGACGTTGAAGCGCAGGAACGTCTTTCGTGGCATCTCGCCGACGCCGGCGAGCGTCGGTGCGAACGTCCGCACGATCGGCACGAAGCGGGAGATCACGATGGTCTTCGGGCCGTGCTTCTCGAAGAAGCTGCGCGTGCGTTCGACGTACTCCTGCTTGAAGATCCTCGATTCCTGCTTGTTGAACAGCCGCGGGCCGAGCCGCTTGCCGATCGTGTAGCCGGTCTGATCGCCAACCACCGCGGCGACGAAGCACCCGACCACCAGCAAGATGATGTCGAGCTTGCCGCCGCCGGCAAGCACGCCCGCAGTGAAGAGCAACGAGTCGCCGGGCAGGAAGAAGCCGATCAGCAGCCCGGTCTCGGCGAACACGATGAGCCACAACACGATCTCCGCGTACGGACTCAATGACTCGACGATCTCGTTCACATCGATGCCGAAAAGGCCGAGAACACTGGGATGCACGGCGCGCATGGTAGACGGCGAACTGCGTCACACTCGGGACGCGCTTGACGCAGACGGTGTGAATCTGCACACAGTCTCGGCCCAAATGCACCGAAAGACGGGTATCAGCGGTCACACTTGACCGCCTACGCGCGCCAGACCAAGCGGAGGAAAGAACAGACACGTGCCCAAGCCACTCGTGATTGTGGAGTCACCAGCGAAGGCGAAGACCATCGAAGGTTTCCTTGGTCGCGACTCCGTGCGCGTCATCGCGAGCTACGGCCACGTGCGTGACCTCCCGAGCAGCGCGAAGGAAGTGCCGAAGACCGTCAAGAACAAGGACGTGCGGCGCCTCGGCATCGACGTCGAAGACCACTTCAAGCCGCTCTACGTGGTGCCGGACCAGAAGAAGGAGCGCGTGAAGGCGCTCAAGGACGCGCTGGCCGACGCCAGCGAGGTCTACCTGGCCACGGACGAGGACCGTGAGGGTGAGGCGATCTCGTGGCACGTGCTCGAGGTGCTCAAGCCCTCGGTGCCGGTGAAGCGGATGGTGTTCCACGAGATCACCGAGGCCGCCATCACTGCCGCCCTCGACGACTGGCGCGAGCTCGACATGAAGCTCGTGGAGGCGCAAGAGGGACGGCGCATCCTCGACCGGCTGTTCGGCTACGAGATGTCGCTCGTGGCTCGGCGTCGGGCGGGCGGCGCCGTCTCGGCGGGCCGCGTGCAGAGCGTCACGGCCCGACTCGTTGTAGAGCGGGAGCGGGCGCGGATGGCGTTCCGCGCCGCCACCTACTGGGACCTCGCCGGCACCTTCCGTCCCACGCAGGTCCGGGAGTCGGCCGGCGACGAGCTCTCGTCGCCGGAGTTCCCAGCCACGTTGTTCAGCGTGGACGATCGGCGCTTGGCGACCGGCAAAGACTTCGACGCGGCGACCGGAGCGCTCGCGGACGGCGTCGCGGTCACGCTGCTCGACGAAGCGAGCGCCACGAAGCTCAAGGAGCAGCTCACCGACGCGAGCTTCACGGTCGGATCGGTCGAGACCAACGCGGTGACCGAGCGCCCCAAGCCGCCGTTCACCACGTCGACGCTTCAGCAGGAGGCCGCCCGCAAGCTCAACTTCAGCGCGGCCCGGGCGATGTCGGTCGCGCAGACGCTCTACGAGAACGGTTACATCACCTACATGCGCACCGACTCGACGAACTTGTCGGGCGAGGCGCTCACCGCGGCACGTCGTCGCATCGACGCGATGTACGGCCGGGAGTACCTGCCGGCCGAAGCGCGCGTGTACCGGAGCAAGGTCAAGAACGCACAGGAGGCGCACGAGGCGATCCGTCCCGCGGGGGATGCGATGCGCCCGCTCGACGAGGTGGCGGCCACGATCGACGCCGATCCCGAGATCAAAGTCGCGAAGTCCGACGCCAAACGGCTGTACGAGCTGGTCTGGATGCGAACCGTGGCTTCACAGATGGCCGATGCACGCGTGCAGCGCGTTACCGCGCGCCTGCACACTTCGGTGAGCGAGCCCGACGGGTCGAACGTGCCGGTGGTGTTCACCGCCACCGGCCGAACGATCGAGTTCCCCGGCTACCTGCGCGCCTATGTGGAGGGTGCGGACGATCCCGACGCCGAGCTCGAGGACCGCGAAGCGATCTTGCCGCCGCTCGAGGAAGGTGACGTGCTGGAGTGCATCGACGTGCAGCCGGCCGGCCACACCACGCAACCGCCGGCGCGCTACACCGAGGCAAGCCTCGTCAAGGAGCTCGAAGAGCGCGGCATCGGACGCCCGTCCACGTACGCGTCCGTCATCGACACGCTGCTGCGGCGCTACTACGTGTGGAAGAAGGGCACCGCGCTCGTGCCGTCATGGACTGCGTTCGCGAAGCAGCAGCTCTTCGAACGCCACTTCCCTCACCTCATCGACTACGAGTTCACCGCCACGATGGAAGAGGCGCTCGACGGGATCGCGCGTGGTGAAGGCGAAGCCGAGAAGTGGCTGCACACGTTCTGGTTCGGCAACGGCGAGGCTGGGCTGCGCGATCTGATCGACGACGACCACCTCGCCACGATCGATCCAGCGGTCGTGAACGCGGTGTCCATCGGCCACGACGCGCAAGGTCGCGAGCTCATCGTCCGCGTGTGGAACAACGGCGCCAGCATCCAGCGCGGCGACGACAAGGCGCCGGTGCCCGTCGACCTTCCACCCGACGAGCTGACGATCGCGTGCGCGGAAGAGCTGATCGAGCGCGGCTCGGGTGGGCCGCGCGCGCTCGGGAACGACCCCGACACCGGCATGCCCGTGCTCGCGCTCACCGGTCGCTACGGCCCGTTCGTACAGCTCGGTGAGATGGAAGAGGGCTCCAAGGACAAGCCGAAGCGAGCCTCGCTGTTCTCGAGCATGCAGCCCGACACGGTGACACTCGACGAGGCGCTCGCGCTGCTCGCGTTGCCACGGGTCGTCGGTCAGTCCGACGGCGTCGACGTCGAAGCGCTCAACGGTCGGTACGGCCCATACCTCAAGAAGGGCGACGACAGTCGGAGCCTCGACAGCGAGGAAGAGCTCTTCACGGTCACGATCGAGCAGGCCGAGGCACTGTTCGCGGAGCCAAAGCGGCGCCGTGGCCGAGCCGCGAAGCCGCCGATCGCGGATCTCGGTCCCCACCCCGAGCACGGCAAGAAGGTGCGTGTGCTCGACGGGCGATTCGGTCCCTACGTGACCGACGGGACCATCAACGCGACGGTGCCGCGCGGTGTCGAGCCGGCAGAGATCGACATCGACCAGGCCGTCGAGCTGTTGCGCGAGCGCGAGGCGCGCGGTCCGGCCCAGAAGCGGCCAGCAAAGCGTTCGGGTCCGCCCAAGACGACGACGCGCGTCGTCAAGAAGGGCACCAGCAAGCGCGCGAAGGCCGCCAAGAAGAAGGTTGCCAAGAAGGCACAGGTCGCAGCGGCAACGCCCTCGAATGATGGGCCCGCAACTGATGAGTCACCCGCGGAGACCGAACCTCTAGCCTGACCCGCGCGTGAGCGAGGACCAACCGGCTCCCTTCATCCCTCCGCACGTCGAGGACGAGACATCGGTCGCCCCGATCGGGCGCGTGTTCGGCACGCGCGAGTACTTCCGTTTGTGGATCGCGCAAGCGGTGTCGAGCATCGGCGACTGGATCGGCTTCTTGGCCATCCTCTCGATCGTCTCGCGCATCTCCGACTCGGCCGCTGCGGTGAGCCTCGTGATGCTGGCGCGCGTTGTCCCCGGGTTCTTCCTCGCCACGATCGGTGGGGTGCTCATCGATCGGGTCGACCGCCGCAAGGTGATGGTGTTCTGCGACCTCGGACGCGCCGGACTCCTTGCGCTGCTGCCCTTCGTCGAGACCGTGCTCGGGCTGGTGCTGATCTCGCTCGGGATGGAGATCCTCACGTTGCTGTGGGGACCGGCCAAGGACGCGTCGGTACCGAACCTGGTGAACAAGGAGCACCTCACCTCGGTGAACACGATGACGCTCATCGCCACCTTCGGGAGCATCCCCGTCGCGACAATCCTCTTCTCTTCGTTCGCTGCGCTGGCGTCGTTCCTCGGTGACTTCGATGCGCTCTCTGGTCTCGACCTCGACCAAGAGGCGTTGGCGCTCTATGTCGACGCGATCTCGTTCCTCGTCTGTGCCGCCATCGTGTGGCGACTCCCGATCCCGCACGGCCACACGACGCAGAAGAAGCGGCTCCCTTGGTCGCCGTCGGCAGGCGACGACTCCTCCTCCGGGGGTCGGCAGAGCCGCCCCCTTCGGCGCGTCGACTGGCTCCAGACCGTGCACGAGATCCAGGAGGGCTTGAAGTTCATCGCAGGGCACCCGCGCGTGCGCGGCGTCATCCTCGGGCTCGCCGTCGGCCTCGTTGGCGCGGGTGCGATGGTCCCCCTGGGACCGGTCTTCGCACGTGAAGGCCTGGGTGGTGACAGCGCGACCTTCGGCGTGTTGATGACTGCGCTCGGCCTCGGCGCGGCCGTGGGTGTGATCGCGCTGCTCACGTTCCAACGCCGGCTGCCGCGCGAGACTGTGTTCGAGTTCGCAGTCATGGGCACCGGCCTGTTCCTGATCCTCGGTGTCGCGTTCTCGTCACTCGGCCCATCCGCGTTCGCGATCGCATTCGTCGGTGCCTGCGCGGGCACGTCGTACGTGACAGGGTTCACGACGCTCCAGGAGCGCGTGCACGACGAGCTACGAGGACGGACCTTTGCCACCTTGTACACGGTGATCCGGCTCTGCCTGTTCTTGTCGCTGGTGATGTCGCCGTTGTTCGCGGATCTCTTCGAGTGGATCGTGGAACAGGTGGCTGACAACCCGAGCGTGAGGATCGGTGACAGCAAGTACACCTTCGCTGGTTCGCGGCTCGCGCTGTGGGGCGGCGGGCTACTCACGCTCATCGGCGGCCTCTGGGCGCGCCACTCGGTGATCCGCGCGGAGCGCCGCGCCGCGGAGGCAACGTGAGCGGGCCGCGCTTCATCGTGCTCGAAGGCGGCGACGCGACGGGCAAGAGCACGCAGGTCGAGCGACTCGCCGCCCGACTGCGCGAACGCGACCTGCAAGTCGTCACGAGCTTCGAGCCCGGGGCAACGCCGCTCGGTCGACGAGTGCGCGAGCTGTTGCTGCACGGTGAAGACGCCGTCGACCCCATTGCCGAGGCGTTGTTGATGGCAGCCGACCGCGCCCAGCACGTCGCCGAAGTCGTTCGACCGACGCTCGCGAGCGGAGCCTGGCTCGTGTCCGACCGCTTCGTGCCGTCATCGCTCGCGTACCAAGGAGTCGGGAGGGGACTCGGAGTCGCGGAGGTCGAGCAGCTGAACCAGCTCGCGACGGCCGGCATCGAGCCCGACCTCGTGATCGTGCTCGACCTCTCTCCCGATGCTGCACGCACGCGCATTGGAACCGGTCGCGATCGGCTCGAAGGAGAGCACGACGCGTTCGCGCTCGCAGTGCACGAGGGCTATCGAGATCTCGCCCGCGCCCGGGGCTGGGTGCTCGTCGATGCCGATCGATCGCCCGACGAGGTGGCGGACGAGATCTGGTCGGTCGTGTGCGATCGTTGCGACCTGTGAGCACGACCGTCGCCGAACCCTGGACTCATCTCGTCGGACAGGAGCGCGCCATCGCGCGCATGGAGCGCGCCGCGGAGCGGCCGGTGCACTCGTACCTGCTCGTCGGGTCCAAGGGCGCCGACCTCTTGATGGCTGCGCGCTGCTTTGCCAGCGTGCTCATCTCTGCCGACCGCGACCCACGAACCACGGAGCTCGTGCTCAAAGGTGTGCACCCCGACGTCGTGGAGTTCGAGCCGGAGTCCACCGTCATCTCGGTTGCGCAGGGCAAGGAGATCGTGCGCGAGGCCTGGGCGAGCCCGATCGAGACGTCGTCGGTGCGCAAGGTGCTGCTCGTCCTCGAAGCCGAACGGCTCAAGCTTGAAGCGGAGAACGCGTTGTTGAAGACGTTCGAGGAGCCACCGGCGAGCACGGTGATCGTGCTCGTCACGTCGGCGCCCGACGACCTCCTCGACACGACGCGCTCGCGCTGTCAGCGGATCCAGCTCGCCCCACTCGACGAGGCCGCGATCACCGCGGCACTCACCGCGAACGGTGTAGGTGCCGATACAGCCGCGCTCGCAGCCCGTCTTGGTGGCGGACAGCTCGGTCGGGCCCGTGCGCTTGCAAGCGATCGCCGCGCGCTGCGGGAGGCGTTCGTGGCCGCGTCGGCAGACGTTGACGGGAAGGGCGCGACGGCAGCGCAGGTCGCCGAGCGTCTCAGCGCCGCGGTCCGAGAGGCGATCGCGGCCGTCAAGACCCAGCACGAGGCCGAGCTCGAAGAGTTCGACGCGGCCGCCAACGAAGCGGGCTACCTCCCGCGCGAGGTCACTCGGCAACGCAAGCGCATGACCACGCGCCACCAGCGCCATGAACGGATGGCGCGGCGTGAGGCGATCGTGGAGGGCGTCACTGCCCTCGAAACCGTCTATCGAGACGCATTGGCCGGATCTAAGGCGCCGCTGCGCAACCTCGATCGCACCCCAATCCGGGTCGAAGCCCGCGCCGCCGATCGCGCGCTCGAGGCATGCCGCGCCGCGCGCGACTCGCTCGAGCACAACCCGAACGAAGGGCTGCTCCTCGAACGTCTCGTCCTCCAACTTCCCCCAGGAGCCCCAACACCCGCTCGGTAGACTTCGCGGTCCCGCCGGGGTAGCTCAGTCGGTAGAGCAGCTCACTCGTAATGAGCAGGCCAGGGGTTCGAGTCCCCTCCCCGGCTCCCCTTCATCTCCAAGCCCGGCCGGGTGCGCGGGAATCCCGAAGAATGCGCGCGTCCCGTGCGGGGTTGGTCAGGGCAGCTACCAGTAAGCGGTGCCCTTCGTCGTCCGTCGGGCTGGGGGCGACGAACACTCGCGCTGCCCACCAGGGAGACTTCCGCAGGAGCGGCAAGGAGGTCTTCAAGTCGGCCAAGGACGGCCAGAAGCTCAAGGTCGGCGACACGGTCCAGACCGACGCGACGGGCTTCGCGCAGGTCAACTACACCGACGACGGCGAGTCGTTCACGCGTCTCGACGTGAACACCACGTTCACGATCGAGAGCCTCACCGACGAAGAGGGCAACCGGAAGATCAAGGGCACCGTCGAGTCGGGTCAGACCTGGAATCGCACGAGCGCGCTCACCGAGAACGAGACGTTCGAGCAGGAAGGTGCCGGTGCGACCGCCGCAGTCGCCGGCACCGCGTTCCTCGTGTCCTGTGTGACCGCCACCAACTGCACCTTCACGTCGATTGTCGACGGCATCCAGCTCACCACGGTCGACGGCGAGGTGCAGCTGCTCGACCCGCTCGAGCAGTGCGACTCGGCCGAGATCGTCACCGACGATGACGCCGACCTGTGCGCCAACGTCGAGCACCCTCGACGCGATCCTCGCCAACGCGTGGATCCTCGAAAACCTCTTCCTCGACGGCACGGCGGGCTTCGAGGGGATCATCGTCGTCGAGGAGGCCGAGGTCACCTCGCTCACCCCGACCGAGTCGACTCCCGCTGGTGGCGGCGGAGGGGAAGAGCCCCCGCCGTCTACACCCCCGCGAACGGGCCCCCGGTGATCGACGCCAACGCGGTGAACATCGTCACGGCCGACGGTCAGACACCCGGCGCGACCACGGGTCCGAACACGATGGTGATCTCGCAGGACGAGGTGAGGTCCGTGACCTTCACGCTGCAGGTCACCGATCCCGAGGGCGACCCGTACTGGATCGTGTTCACCGCGCTGCCGAATCCTTCGTTCGGTCGCCTCTTGCTGAGCTCGACTCCGGTGGTCATCGGCACCAACTACAACGCGACTGACGTGTTCACGTTCGACCCTGTGCAGTTCGAGCCGACGTGCAACGGGACGAACGTCGTCATGTCGGACTGCTTCACGAACGGCACGGCGGAGGCGCAGTCCAGCCCCGACGATCTGGCCCAAGGTGGCGGGGCACAGCCTTACCCGAGCACGCCGTTCGACAACGGTGACGGCACGGTGCGCTGGCAGGACTCCTTCACCTTCAAGGCGGTGCAGCAGGACACCCCGAGCGAGTCGGCGCCCGCGACCGTCACGGTCGAAGCGGTCGAGGACATGTGCAACCCCGGGAACGAAGGAACCCGGACGGCGAACATTGTCGTCTCGTCGTGCCCACGCGCATGACGGTCTCGGAACCGATGGTTGAACCGTCCTAGGCGGGCGGTACTCTCGGCTTCATGGCCGACCAAGCGCGCTTCGCGGAGCTCGCGATGCCCTACATGGACGCGCTCTACTCGGCCGCGCTCCGGATGACGCGCAACCCTGCGGACGCCGAAGACGTCGTCCAGGAGACGTACCTGCGCGCGTACCGCGGCTTCGGTGGCTTCAAAGAAGGCACGAACCTGAAGGCGTGGCTCTACAAGATCCTCACCAACACGTTCATCAACACCTACCGGGCGAAGAAGCGCCGTCCGGAGGAGACCGAGTTCGACGACGTCGACGAGTTCGCCATGTACGGCCGCATGCGCGGCCTGGAGGCCGCCAACGCGGGGCGGACGCCCGAGACAGAGGTGCTGGAGCAGATGCCCGACGAGGTCGTCAAGGAAGCGCTGGAGTCGCTGCCCGAGCAGTTCCGTATGGCCGTCTTGCTCGCCGACGTCGAAGGCTTCTCCTACAAGGAGATCGCCGACATCATGGAGGTGCCGATCGGCACCGTCATGAGCCGTCTCCACCGCGGAAGAAAGCAGCTCCGGGATCGGTTGTCGGAGTTCGCCAGAGACCGAGGGCTGCTTCCCGACGCTCCGTCCGATTCCACCCCCGAGCCCGCGCCCACCAGCGCCTGACGAGGATCGCACCGATGGACCACTGCCAGAAGGCGTTCCATCGCATGCAGCACTATCTCGACGGCGAGCTGCGCGTCTGGCGGCGATGGAGCGTGCGACGGCACATCCGGCGCTGTCCGCCGTGTGCTGACGGGTTCGTCTACGAGATCGAGTTCCGCCAGGTCATCGCGACACGATGTCGTGACGAGATGCCCGACGATCTCAAGCGCCGCATCGTCAGCGCCCTAGGCTGCGAGGGAGCAGAGCAGACGCAGCGCAGCGCTGGTCGGACGACTGGGAGCGCGGAGCGAAGTCGACCAGGGGTGGAGGAAGGACTCACGTGATCTTTGCCGACGACCAGTTCAAGTGGTTCTTCTGGCTCGCGCCGATCCTGATGGTCGTGAGCATCTTCACGATCTTCGGTCTCTTCGGGGGCTACATCCGCAAGGTCCTGATTCCCAAGCACCGAGGCCGGCGAGTCGAGTGACCGCCCCGGCGCTCGCCGCTTCGCCGGCGACTGCCGACGCAGTCGACTGGGCGTTGGCGGCGCACGTTGCCCGCCGCGTCGCTGGGCGCGATGCCCTGGCTGGCTCCTATCTCGCAGCGTCGCTCGACGACGACTTCGCCGAGGTGACAGCGCAGGCCGAGCAGCTGGTCGCTGAGCACACCGGACTGCGCACGGTCGGCACGGCACGCGCGGCCGTCGTGAACCGTCAAGGTTGGGTCGACGCGAACGTGTCGTCGATGCGTCACCTCGTCGGCCCGCTCACCGAGCGCATGGGCGCGCGGATGCTGAAGTCGCCAGTAGGTGGCGTCGGCCGACGCGTGGCGGCCACCGAGCTCGGGATGCTCCTCGGTTGGTTCGCACAGCGAGTCCTCGGCCAATACGACCTGCTGGTCCCCGACGACGACGGCAACCTCGACGACGACACCGTCTATTACGTAGGCGCGAACGTGCTCGCGCTCGAGAAGCGGTTCGCGTTCCGCCCACGCGACTTCCGCCTGTGGATCGCCATCCACGAGGTCACGCATCGGGCGCAGTTCACCGCAGTCCCGTGGATGCGCGACTACTTCCTTGGTCTCGTCAAGCAGGCACTGTCGACGGTCGACGCCGACCCGCGTCGCGTCGTGCGCGCGATCCTGCGTGCCGTCGACGAGCTCCGAAACGGGAAGAATCCGCTCGACGAAGGCGGGATTGTGGGTCTGCTCGCGACCGACGAGCACCGCGGTGTACTGAGCCAGGTGCAAGCGCTGATGTCGGTGCTCGAGGGCCACGGCAATCGAGTGATGAACGAGCTCGGACGCGTCCATGTCGATGGACAAGCCCGCATGGCCAACGTGCTCCACGCCCGGCGGCGCACTCAGGGCGCGAGCGGGCTGGTCCACAAGCTGCTCGGCCTCGAGACGAAGATGCGCCAGTACGAGGTAGGCGAGACCTTCATCGAGGCGATCGAGCGCGAAGCCGGGTCCCATGCACTCGATCCCGTCTGGCGCGGACCCGAGAACCTGCCGACCCTCGACGAGCTCGCGAGTCCGAGCACATGGCTGGCGCGCGTCGCGTGAACACTGGGATCGCGTCTGCCGGCGCGATCAACCAGTGGACCGAGCGGTTGGTAGGTCTCGACGACCTCATTGCACCCGTCATCGTGGGCTGCTCGGGGGGAGCCGACTCGCTCGCGCTGCTTGCGCTCGCTTCTGCGCGCGGTTTGGAGCCGATTGCGGTGCACGTCGACCACGGCACGCGTGCCGGGAGTGCTGCCGAAGCCGATGCAGTCGCGGTCCACGCGGAGCGACTTGGCGTCGAGTTCCACGCCGAGCGGGTCGACGTCGCGGCCGGTCCGAACTACGAAGCGCGGGCTCGTCAGGCGCGATATCTCGCGCTTGAACAGGCGCGTGCACAACTCGGTGCATCCGCTGTGGTCGTCGGCCATACGGCCGACGACCAAGCCGAGACCGTGCTGTTGAACGTGCTGCGCGGCAGCGCCTCCGCCGGCCTTGGCGCGATGCCCGTCGTGCGTGACGGGATCGTGCGCCCGCTGCTCGAGCTGCGCCGTTCCGACACCGAGGCGGTGTGCGCGACGCTCGGTCTCACGCCGCTGCACGATCCGTCCAACGACGACGTGTCACTCCGCAGGAACTGGATCCGTCACGAAGTGCTGCCCGTGCTCTCTGCCGGAGCGGGTCGCGATCTCGTTCCGGTGCTCGCACGCCAGAGCACCGTGCTGCGCGAGGAGTCCGAGTACCTCGATGCGTTGGCTCGTGCGGCTTGGCCGTCGGATGGTGAGCGACAGGCGCGGACGGTCGCCGCCATGCCACTGGTGCTCGCCCGACGCGCAATCCGCATCTGGCTCGGCTCGCCGCCCCCATCGTTCGACGAGGTCGAGCGTGTGCTGGCGGTGGCACGTGGTGACGTGAAGGCCACCGAAGTCGCTGGCGGTCGCCGGGTCTGGCGGACGGCCGGTCACCTGCACGCCGATCCCCGCAACTAGGTTTCGACAAGTGGACGGACCGGATCCGAATCTCGGCAAGGTCGTCTTGGCCGAAGACGCTCTGCAAGAACGAGTGCGCGAGCTCGGCAAGGAGATCAGCGCCGACTACTCGGACCGCGCGCCGCTTCTGGTCGGAGTGCTCAAGGGCTCGTTCATGTTCATGAGCGACCTGTCACGCGCAATCGAGCGTCCGGTTGAGTTCGACTTCATGGCGGTGTCGTCATACGGATCGGCCACTCGCACGAGTGGCGTCGTGCGCATCCTCAAGGATCTCGATCTCGACCTCACCGAGCGCGACGTGCTCGTGGTGGAGGACATCGTCGACTCAGGGCTCACGCTCCAGTACCTGCGCCGCAACCTGGCCGCGCGCGGACCGCGCTCGCTCGAGGTGTGCGCGCTGTTGGTGAAGGAAGGGTTGCAGAAGGCCGATCTCGATCTGCGTTATGTCGGCTTCCACATCCCACCGGAGTTCGTCGTCGGGTACGGCCTCGACGTAGGGGAGCGATACCGCAACCTTCCCGCGGTCTACGAGTACACCGGTCCGTCACCGACCTGAGTCGTCTCGGTGAGAAAGGGCCTCGCGGCCCCCGACTACCCTGGTGCGCCCGTGACCAAGCGCCGTCGCAACCTCTTGGTCTGGGCCTTCGTCGCCGTCGTCGCAGCCAGCGCGCTCGTGGTGTCGGCCAACGCCGGTTCGGACCCCGTCACCCTCTCGCTTGATGAGTTCGGCGCGCGCCTCGAGAGCGGCCGCATCGTCGATGCCACGCTCCTCGATGCCGAGCACCTTCTCCAGGGTCACCTGGCGAACGGCGACGAGTACGAAGTCCGGTTCCCAGGCGGCTACACCGCACGGCTCACCCAGCAGATCATCGACGCCGAGATCGGCGAGCTCCGGGTCGAGAGCCAGCAGACCAGCGTGTGGGTCGAGCTGCTGCTCAACGTGCTGCCCTTTGTGCTCATCGTTGCGGTCGTCTTGTTCTTCCTGAACCGGTCGCAAGGCGGCGGCCGTGTCATGAGCTTCGGCAAGTCGCGCGCCAAGGCGTTCGCTCAGGACCAGCCGAAGGTGACGTTCGCCGATGTCGCCGGTCTCGACGAAGCCGTCGAAGAGCTGCGCGAGATCGAAGAGTTCCTCGAGGCGCCACAGAAGTTCCACGACATCGGCGCCAAGATCCCCAAGGGCGTGCTCCTCTACGGCCCGCCGGGAACGGGCAAGACGCTCTTGGCGAGAGCCGTCGCTGGCGAAGCCGGCGTGCCGTTCTTCTCGATCAGCGGCTCTGACTTCGTCGAGATGTTCGTGGGAGTCGGCGCGTCACGAGTGCGTGATCTGTTCGACAAGGCGAAGGCGGCCGCACCCGCAATCGTCTTCGTCGACGAGATCGACGCAGTCGGTCGCCACCGCGGTGCGGGGCTCGGCGGTGGCCACGACGAGCGGGAGCAGACGCTGAACCAGCTGTTGGTCGAGATGGACGGCTTCGATCAACGCACCGGCGTGATCCTCTTGGCGTCGACGAACCGTCCCGACATCCTCGATCCGGCGCTGCTGCGCCCTGGCCGGTTCGACCGGCAGGTCGTCGTCGACCGTCCCGATCTCGAAGGTCGCAAGGCGATCCTGCGCGTGCACGCGAAGGGAAAGCCGATCGCTGAAGGCGTCGACCTCGACGTCATCGCGCGCCGCACTCCCGGCTTCACCGGTGCCGACCTCGCCAACCTGATGAACGAAGCCGCCCTGCTCGCGGCGCGCCACGGGCTCACCCTCATCGGCTTGCCGCAGCTCGAAGCGGCGAGCGAACGAGTGCTTGCCGGCCCGGAACGCAAGAGCCGTGTGATCTCCGAGCGCGAGCGCCGCGTGATCGCGTACCACGAAGGTGGACACGCACTGGTCGCGCACGCGCTGCCGAACGCCGACCCCGTGCACAAGATCTCGATCATCCCGAGGGGCCGCGCGCTCGGCTACACGCTCACGCTCCCGACCGAAGACAAGTTCTTGGTGTCGAAGAGCGAGCTCGTCGACGAACTGGCGATGCTCATGGGCGGTCGCACGGCCGAGGAGCTGATCTTCGCCGACCCCACCACCGGCGCTCAGAACGACATTGACCGCGCCACCACCGTTGCGCGACAGATGGTCACCGAGTTCGGCATGAGCGACGAGCTCGGTCCACTGCGGTTCGGGCAGCCGCACGGCGAGGTCTTCCTCGGTCGCGACTTCACCAACACGCCCGACTACTCCGAAGTGGTAGCGGCCCGGATCGACGCCGAGGTGCGCAAGCTCGTCGAGGACGCGCACGGCGTCGCCCGCGAGATCCTGGAGGCGAACCGGGCGGTGCTCGACGAGCTGGCCGCTGAGCTCGTGGCCGACGAGACGCTCGAAGTCGAACGGGTGCAGCAGCTGTTCGTCGGCGTGCAACCCTTTGCGAGTCGAGGGAGTGGCCGCGGCGGCGGCGGCTTTGCCGACCGCGGACGCACGGCGTCGTCGCCTGCGACGGCGACCAATGAGGGTGGAGGCACCGCTGCCGCGTCCGAGAAACCGTCGAGAGGGAGACCGACGCCGTGAGCGAACCGACCGACAAGATCGACAAGGGCCGGATCGAGAAGGCCGTGCGGGAGATCCTCGAAGCCATCGGCGAGGATCCCGACCGCGACGGGCTCGTGCGCACACCGGAACGGGTCGCCAACATGTACTCCGAGATCTTCGGCGGCTTGCACGACGATCCGGCGAAGCACCTGACGGTCACCTTCGAGGCCGACCACGACGAGATGGTGATGGTCCGCGACATCGCGATGATCTCGTGCTGTGAGCACCACCTCGTGCCCATGGCCGGCAAGGCGCACGTGGCGTACATCCCAGGGCCCGACGGTCGCATCACCGGTCTCTCGAAGATTGCCCGGCTCGTCGACGGCTTCGCCCGTCGACCGCAGGTGCAGGAGCGGTTGACGACGCAGGTCGCTGACGCGTTGGTCGACGTGCTGGAGCCCGAAGGCGTGCTCGTGATGATCGAGGCCGAGCATCTGTGCATGTCGATGCGCGGCGTGAAGAAGCCCGGAGCGCTGACGGTCACCTCAGCGGTCCGGGGCATCTTCAAGAGCAACCCGGCGACCCGGGCCGAGGCCATGAGCCTCATCACCCACCCCGGAAACCGCTTGTGACGGAGGAGGCAAGCCTCCCCCGTCTGCCCCCTCCAACGCGACTCGGATCTCGACACTGAGGTTGCGGGGCGGCAAGGCCACCCCGCGGCGATCCTCTGGTCTTCTTCTGGCAGGAGCGCCGATACGCTGCGCTTCGCCATGTTTGATTGGGATGACGTCTGTGGTGCTCGTCCGGCGGTGATGGGCATCGTGAACGTCACCCCCGACTCCTTCTCCGACGGGGGGCAGTTCCCCGACGCGGGTGCGGCGGTCGCGCACGGCCTCGAGCTTGTTGCTGCGGGCGCGGACATCCTCGACGTCGGTGGTGAGTCCACGCGCCCCGGGGCCGACCCGGTCGACGAACGGGAAGAGCTGGAGCGGATCGAGTCGGTCGTGCGCGGGCTTGCCACGGAAGCGGGCGTGCCGGTCAGCATCGACACCACCAAGGCCGCGGTCGCGTCGGCTGCCATCGACGCGGGTGCATCGATCGTGAACGATGTGTCGGCCGGGCGCTTCGATCCAGCGATCCTCGAAGTGACCGCGGCGGCTGGTGCGGGGTACGTCGCGATGCACATGCTCGGGGAGCCGCGCACCATGCAGTCCGATCCGCGCTACGACGACGTCGTCGCCGAGGTCGGGGCCTTCCTCGTGGCTCGTCTCGACGCGGCGCGCGAGGCGGGGATTCAAGAAGGCTCGTTGGCGGCCGATCCGGGCATCGGCTTTGGCAAGACGGCTGCGCACAACCTCACGCTGTTGGCCAGCCTCGCCGAGCTCATCAGCCTCGTCGGCGTCCCGCTCGTCGTCGGCACCTCACGCAAGCGCTTCCTCGGCGAGCTCGTACGGGGCGTGGGGGGCAACGATGACGACCCGGCGCCGGTCGACCGTGACGACGCCACGCTCGCATCCGTCGTCTGGTCCGTCGACCGCGGTGCCCGGGTGGTGCGGGTCCACGACGTGGCTCCGGCGGCGCAGGCCGTGGCATTGCTTGACGCCATGGAGAGAGTGGCAGCGTGACCTCACCGGGGACGCCCCAACCGCCGCTGCGGGGTCGTTGGGCCCAGGGGCTCGAACCGCGCGGGTTCTCGTGGATCGTGACCGATCGCCTGGCTGCCTCAGAACGGCCCGGCGGCTTCGCCCGCAACCACCGCAAGGTTCGCCGCCAAGAGGAGCTGATCTGGCTCGTCGGCCACGGCTTCACCCACGTGCTGTCGCTCCTCGATTCGCCGCACAACCTCCACGCGTACGAGGAGGCCGGGCTCGCCTACGAGCACATCCCACTCGGGCGCCACGACGATCGGCCGCAGTCGCTCGAGCGCACGTTCTCGACGCTCAAGAAGTGGCTCGATGACCCGGCCGAGCGAGTGCTCATCCACCACGAAGAGTTCGGCGAACGCCTGATGGGCGTGCTCACGGGGTATCTCCTCTTCACCGGGATCGTCGCGCAAGGACCGCATGCGATCGTGATGATGGAGAAGATCACTGGCCGTCAGCTCGGCGCGCCCGGGCGCGAGATCGTGGCCACGACCATCGACGCGGGACTCGTGCGCCCGGCAGGGTGACAGGTCGTCATGGGTTGGATCGTGATCGCGGGTCTCAGAGAGCTGGGTGTGCACGGCGTGCTGCCCGAGGAGCAGACGCGCCCGCAGCCCTTCGAAGTCGACGTCGAGCTCACGGTCGATCTCGCCGCAGCCTGTGAGACCGATGCGATCGAGGACACCGTCGACTACGCCGCGGTGTCGGAGGCGATCAGTCGCGTCGTGCGCACCGAGCGCTACCAGCTCCTCGAGCGCCTCGCGACCCGCATCGCCGAGGTGTGCCGGAACGACGAGCGCGTGACAGGCGTCGTCGTCACCGTGCGCAAGCTCCACCCGCCGGTGCGGGCCATGGTCGACCACGTCGCAGTCCGGATCGAACGGTGACCCTGCAGCGGGTTTTCGGCACGCTGGTTGTTGCACTGCAACAGTGAACGTGCCGAAAAGCCCGCGGGTGACGAGGGCGTACCTCGGGATCGGGTCGAACCTCGGGGATCGGCTCGCGCACCTTCAGTCGGCCGTCGACGGGCTCGCCACGACGGACGGAATCGATGTGGCGGGCGTGTCGGGTGTGTACGCGACTGACCCTGCAGGCGGGCCCGAGCAGGGCGAGTACCTGAACGCGGTGGTGGCTGTCGAGACCGAGCTGAGCGCGCGCGACCTGCTGGGCGTGGCGCACCGACTTGAGAACGAGGCGGCACGCGTTCGTGGGGAACGGTGGGGGCCGCGAACGCTCGACGTCGACGTGCTCGTGGTCACGGGCGAAGAGGTCCACGAGCCCGACTTGGAAGTGCCGCATCCACGGATGTGGGAGCGAGGCTTCGTGATGGCACCGCTCGGTGACCTGGACCCCAACGCCCGCTCTCACGAGCCGCCGGGCGGCTGGCCCGGCGTGCGGACGACCGATCTATCCTTGAAGTTGCCGTAGAGCCGAGGCGAGGATCAGCGCCGCAGGTACCCTGCGCCGCCCGAGCCGGGGCCGAGCGGCCCGGCGCCGCCAAGGCGCCAAGAGCCGAGAGTAGGTACCCGGACCGGCACCCCGCACGGGGGCTGGATCGGAGGGTTGCCAGTGGACATCGCGCTCGTCGGCCCAGGTCGGGCCGGGACAGCCGTTGCGCTCGCGTGTGTCGCCGCGGGTCATCGCGTGGTTGCCGTTGCGGGCCGCACCCCCGACGCGGAGTCGACGCGCATCGCCGCGGCGCGGTTCGAGGCACGCGTCGTGCCCGTGCAGTTCGCTGGTCGCGGCGCGCGACTCGTGCTCATCGCCACTCCGGACGACGCGATCGAAGCCACTGCCGCGGCGCTCGCTCAATCGCTCGAGCCAGAGGCGCTGGTCGTCCACCTCTCCGGTTCGCATGGGCTCGCCGCGCTCGCATCGATCACTGCCACCCGCTCCGACGTCGCGGTGGGTGCAGTGCATCCACTCCAGACGTTGCCATCGCCGGATTCGTCGCTCGCCGGTGCCTGGGCCGCCGTTGCGGGTCCTGCCGAAGTCACGGATCTGGCCGCGACGATCGGCCTGCGCCCGTTCACCGTGGACGACGCGTGCCGCGCGACGTACCACGCGGCGGCAGTCGTCGCCTCGAACCATGTCGTTGCGCTGATAGGTCAGGTCGAACGGCTGGCTTCGGCGGCAGGTGCGCCCTTCGAGGCGTTCGAGCCGCTCGCTACCGCCGCGCTCCAGAACTCGTTCGCGCAGGGACCGAAAGCTGCCCTCACAGGCCCGGTCGCGCGGGGAGATGTCGAAACGGTACGGAGGCATCTGGCGTCGATTCCTAGCGACGAGCAAGCCGCGTACCGCGCCCTCGCATCGGCGGCCCAACGGCTCACCGGTCGTGACGCGAGCGAGCCGAGTGAGGTGCTCGGATGATCGTGCTGGAACGGATTGCGGCCGTGCGCGCCCGTTGCGACGAAGCCGTGCGAGCCGGCAAGTCGGTGGGGCTCGTGCCGACGATGGGCTACCTGCACGAGGGTCACCGCACACTGATGCGCGCGGCGCGCGCGGAGAACGACCTAGTCGTCGTCACGCTGTTCGTGAACCCGACACAGTTCGGGCCGAACGAGGATCTCGCGTCCTACCCGCGCGATCCGGAAGGTGACGCGCGCGTGGTCACCGAGGAAGGCGTCGACGTGCTGTTCGCACCGTCGGTGGCGGAGATGTACCCCCGTCCGGGCCTGACGCACGTCACCGTCGACGAGGTCACGGACGGGCTCTGTGGTGCGTCGCGACCACACCACTTCGTTGGGGTCGCGACCGTGGTTACGAAGCTCTTCTCCATCGTCGGGCCGTGCACGGCGTACTTCGGCAAGAAGGACTTCCAGCAGCTCGTGGTCGTCCGTCGACTCGTCGAGGACCTCAACCTGCCCATCACGGTCGTCGGCGTGTCGACCGTCCGTGAGCCCGATGGGCTCGCGCTCTCGAGCCGCAACGCGTATCTCGCGCCCGACGACCGCCCTGCTGCGACCGTGCTCTATCGCGCTCTCGAATGTGCGATCGCCACGGTGAAGGAAGGGGAGCGAGACCCGGTCGCGGTCCGCGCCGCGGCGGTCACACTGGTCGAACGTGAGCCGCTTGCCCAGTTCGACTACCTCGAAGTTCGCCGAGCCGACGATCTTGCCGAGGTCGAGCACCTCGACGACGGCGTGGAGCACGTGATCGCGCTGGCCGTCTTCCTCAACACGACCCGACTCATCGACAACGCCACGTTCACCGTGGACGGTGCCGCCGTCCACTACGACCTGCCCGGGCGTTCACCCGTGGCACAGGAGCACTGACGCGCATGCACCGCATCATGATGAAGTCCAAGATCCACCGCGCCACCGTCGTTGGTGCCGATCTCAACTACGTGGGGTCGATCACGCTCGATCCCGCTCTGATGGAGCTGGTCGACAGCGTCGAGCACGAGCAAGCCCACGTGCTCGACATCGACAACGGCGCGCGGTGCGAGACGTACGCGATCACCGGTGGACCCGGTGACGTGATCGTGAACGGCGCGGCCGCTCGGCTCGTGCACAGGGGCGATAGCGTGATCGTGATCAGCTACGCGCACTACGACGAAGTCGAGATGGCGCGCTACGCGCCGAAGGTCGTGCACATGGACGAGCAGCACCGACCCGTGAGTCCTGAGCTGCGCGCAATCTAATCTCTTGTGATGTACGACCTGCTCGTGCTCGGGGGTGGCGTCGCGGGGCTGTCCGCTGCCGTGCGCGCCGCGCAGCACGGCAAGTCGGTCATCGTCGTCACCAAGGACGTGCTCGGCGCGTCGGCTACGCAGTACGCGCAAGGTGGTGTGGCCGCAGTCCTGGAGCCTGACGTCGATACTCCCGACGCTCACTTCGATGACACGATCACTGCCGGGGTGGGCCTGTGCGATCGCGAGGCCGTCCAGGTGCTCGTTCGCGAAGGGCCCGATCGAGTTCGCGAGCTGATCGCCCTCGGTGCCGAGTTTGACCGAGAGGGCGCCGGCTACGCACTCACTCGGGAAGGCGGTCACTCGGCGCCGCGCATCCTCCATGCCGGCGGCGACGCAACCGGTGCAGAAGTCGAGCGTGCGCTCGTGGCCGGGGTTCGCGAGACCGCCGCCGAGATCCGCGAACGATGGTTCGCACTCGCGGTGCTCGCCGACAAGTCGAGTGGGCGTGCCGCCGGCATCGCCGCGCTCGATCCGTCCGGCAACGCGCACGAGATCGAAGCACGGCACACGATCATCGCCACGGGAGGTGCCGGTCAGTGCTTCGCCGTCACGACCAATCCCACGCTCTCCACGGGAGACGGCACGGCGATGGCGCTGCGCGCCGGGGTTGCGGTGGCCGACGTGGAGTTCATGCAGTTCCACCCCACGGCCCTCCATCACCCCTCGATGCCGAGGCCTCTGCTGTCGGAAGCGCTGCGGGGTGAAGGTGCGGTCCTGCGCGACGAAGAAGGCGTCGCGTTCATGGCAGACGAGCACCCCCTGGCCGATCTCGCGCCCCGCGACGTGGTTGCACGCACGAGCGCGCGTCGACTCGTCGACCGCGGCTTGGAGCACCTCTGGCTCGACGCCACGACGATCCCAGACTTCGAACGACGCTTTCCGACCATCTGGCGCGCCTGCACCACGATCGGGCTCGACCCGTCCAAGGACTGGCTGCCGTGCGCGCCCGCGGCCCACTACGTGTCGGGCGGCGTCTGCACCGACCTCGACGGCGCAACGTCGATGCCGGGGCTCTGGGCCTGCGGCGAGACCGCGAACTCGGGTGTGCACGGCGCGAACCGTCTCGCGTCGAACTCGCTGCTTGACGGTTTGGTGTTCGGCTCGCGCATCGTGGACGCGATCGAGCACGGCAAGGACGGTCCCGACCCGACCGGCGTGCTGCTCGACTACCCCGGCCGTGAGTTCTCCGGCTTCGAGACGATCCGTGAGGTCGGTGATGTGGCTCGCGAGTCAATCCAGCAGCTCATGACGAGCTACGCCGGCGTGCTGCGTGACCGCACAAGCCTGCGCCACGCCCTGGATGTGCTCAACGAGATGCCGTGGCCTCGCAACCCTGAGGTCGCGAACCTCCACCGCGTGAGCACTGCGCTGGTGCAGGCCGCGTTGGCCCGCGAGGAGTCGCGCGGTACGCACACACGTCTCGATTTCCCGGAGATGTCCGATGCGTTCGTCGGTCGCTTCTTCTTCAACATCGATCCCGAGAAGCCCGTCTTCGTGCCGTTGCACGAAACGGTGTCGGCATGACGAGCGAGTACGACCCTCCGATCCAGGCGGTGCGCGACGCCGTCGCTCGCGCGCTGGCCGAAGACCTGGGCCCTGTCGGCGACATCACTGCCGCGCTCCTTCCCGAGTCAGCGCAGGGCGCGGTGACGTTGGTCGCGCGGGCCGAGGGTGTGATCGCAGGTACCGCCTGTGTGCGCGAGACCTACGCGCAGCTCGACAAGCGGGTCGAGACCGCGTGGAACCTCGACGACGGCGGGGCCGTCGAACCCGGTGCAACGATTGCCACGATCGATGGCGCGCTGCGGTCGGTGCTCACCGGCGAGCGGACCGCCCTCAACTTCCTGTGTCACCTTTCGGGAGTGGCCACTCTGACGCGTCAGTTTGTGAGATCGGTCTCAGGCCGCGCGCAGATCTGGGACACCCGCAAGACGCTGCCGGGGTTGCGCGCCCTGGAGAAGGCGGCCGTGCGGGCTGGCGGCGGCGTGAACCACCGAGGTTCGCTCTCGGACATGGTGCTGGTGAAGGACAACCACCTCGGCGCCCTCGGTGTGACCGGCGCAGTGAAGCAGGCTCGTGAGATGTGGCCGGGCCGACGGGTGGAAGTCGAGTGCGACCGCGCCGAGCAAGTGCAGGAGGCGCTCGCGGCCGGTGCCGACATGGTGATGCTCGACAACATGACACCGGAGAGCGCGGCCGAATGCGTGCGCCTGGTGCGTGAGAGCGCGCGGCCCGAGACGCTTGTGGAGATCTCCGGAGGGGTCACGCTCGAGAACGCCGGCGACTACGCCGCGACGGGTGCCGATCTTCTCTCGACCAGCGTCATCACGCAGTCGGCGCCCGCGTTGGACATCGGCCTCGATCTGGCGCCCAGGGCGAACGTCCCAAAGGGCGGCCGCAGGTACCCTGCGGCCGAGTGAGCTCCCGAATGTTGAAGGTCTGAGGTTCCATGCTGCTGTGCATTGACGCCGGGAACACCCAGACCGTCATCGGCCTGTTCAACGAGGCGACGCTCGCCGACCACTGGCGGATCGCGTCTGTCGCTGATCGCACGGCTGACGAGTTCGCGCTGATGTTCCAGCAGTTCCTCGGCTTCCACGGCTTCTCGTTCGAGTCCCAGATCAGTGGTGTCGCGATCTCGTCGGGTGTCCCGAGGGTGACGACCGAGCTGCGGGACATGTGCGACCGGTACTTCGGGTTCGCCGCGCTCGTGCTCGAGCCCGGGGTTCGCACGGGGATGCCGATCCTCTACGACAACCCCAAAGAGGTGGGTGCCGACCGCATCGCGAACGCCGTCGCGGCGTACGACCAGTACGGAGGACCGTCGATCGTCGTCGACTTCGGGACTGCCAACACGATCGAGGCGATCAGCGCCGAAGGTGAGTACCTCGGCGGCGCGATCTTCCCCGGCATCGAGATCTCCATGGACGCGCTGTTCGAGCGCGCCGCCGCGCTGCGGCGAGTCGAGCTCGTCGAGCCGCGCAACGTGATTGGGAAGTCGACGGTCGAGTCCATCCAGTCGGGCGCGGTGTACGGCTTCAGCGGTCAGGTCGACGCGCTCGTGGAGCGGTTCCAGAAAGAGCTGGGGGAGTGCTCGGTCGTCGCGACCGGTGGGCTCGCCGAGCCGATCATCCCGCACTCCAAGACGATCCAGCACTACGAGCCCTGGCTCACGCTCCACGGCCTGCGAATCATCTTCGAGCGCAACCAGTGAGCGAGGAGCCGCAGGACGAACGGTCGCGGCGGATCGCGAAGGTCGACGCGCTGCGCGCCGGTGGGACGGATCCGTACCCGGTGCGGTTCGACCGGACGCACACGGCCGCCGAAGCACACGAGCGCTGGGGGAGCATCGAGGCCGGCGCGGAGACCTCGGACGAGGTGCGAATCGCCGGTCGTCTTCTGCTGCTCCGACGTCAGGGAAAGCTCACGTTCGCGACCCTTCGTGACGGGAGCGGCGACATCCAGCTGTTCGTTTCGCGCGACGCCGTCGGTGAGGACGCGCATGCCGCCTTCGACGACCTCGACCGGGGTGACTGGGTCGGGGCCACAGGAACCGTCATGAAGACGAGGAAGGGCGAGCTCTCGGTAAGGGTTGATGGATTCACCCTCCTCTCCAAGGCGCTGCGCCCCTTGCCCGAGAAGTGGCACGGGCTGAGCGACGTCGACACCCGCTTCCGGCAGCGGTACGTCGACCTCATCGCGAACGACGACGCGCGGCGGGTGTTCGAGATCCGCTTTGCCGTCATCGCCACGATCCGACGGATGCTCACCGAGCGCGGGTTCGTCGAAGTCGAGACGCCAGTGCTGCACGCGCAGGCCGGCGGCGCGGCGGCGAAGCCGTTCGAGACGTTCCACAACGCGCTCGACATGCCGCTCGTGCTGCGCATCGCGCTCGAGCTGCACCTCAAGCGTCTCCTCGTGGGTGGACTCGAGCGCGTCTTCGAGATCGGGCGCGTGTTCCGTAACGAAGGGCTGGGCACTCGCTACAACCCCGAGTTCACGATGCTCGAGCTGTATCAGGCGTTCGCGGACTACACCGACATGATGACGCTCACCGAGGAGCTCGTTGCCGAATGCGCGCGCGTCGCAATCGGCACCACCACAGTCGAGGTCGACGGCACAACCATCGACCTTGCGCCACCGTGGCCGCGCCGTCCGATGCTCGAGCTCATCAAGGAGCACGCCGGCGTCGACGTGCACCCGTCGCAGCCTGTCGAGGATCTCGAGCGCGCGTGCGACGACGCGAACGTGCCGCACGAACCGGGATGGGGACCGGGCAAGCTCGTGCTCGAGCTCTACGAGAAGACCGTCGAGCCCAACCTGGTCGGTCCGGTGTTCGTCACCGACTACCCACGCGAGGTGTCACCGCTGGCGCGGGTGCATCGCGACGACGACGCGCTGGTCGAGCGGTTCGAAGTCGTGGCGTTGCGCCGAGAGCTCGCGAATGCCTTCAGCGAGCTCAACGATCCCATCGACCAGCTCGAGCGTTTTGAAGCGCAAGACAAGCTCGCGGCGTTCGGCGACGAGGAAGCCCATGGCGTCGACGAGGACTACGTGCGGGCGCTGGAGTATGGCCTGCCCCCGTGCGGGGGGCTGGGGATCGGCGTCGACCGCCTCGTGATGCTCATCGCTGGCGTGACCACGATTCGGGAGGTGATCCTCTTCCCCCATCTGCGGCCGGAGGCCGGGCATGATGAAGGGGCGGGAGGGGCAGAAACAACCGCATGAAAGTGCTGGTCACGGGCATGGGCGGTGTCCTGGGCACGAAGGTCGCCCAGATGCTGGAAGCGCGCCCCGGCATCAACGAGGTCGTGGGGTGCGACTTCGTGCCGCCCAGAAGGCGGCTGCACCGGGCCACGTTCACCCGGATCCACCCCGAGGATCGTGACCGGCTGACCGACTACGTCACCGACTTCGCGCCCGATGCCATCGCGCACATGGGCGTCTACGAGCCCGACGCCCGCATGGGCCCCGCCGAGGCAGCGCGGGCCACCGAGACCTGCACCGTGGCCGCGCTGGGTGCGGCCGCTCGCGCCGGAAACCTCCAGCGGATCGCGCTGCGCAGCGGGCTCGAGGTCTACGGCCGCGGGCATCGTCACCCGAAGATGCCTGACGAGCGCGCGCCGCTCGCGCCCACGACTCATTACGGCCGGATGCTGCTGGAGGTTGAGGCGATCGCCTCAGACCTCGCGCGCCGTGAGGACATCACCGTCTGCGCGTTGCGCTACGCGATCGTCGCGGGTTCCCACGCGCCGTGCCCGTTCGCGCGCATGCTGCGCTTGCCGGCTGTGCCGGTCCCCGCATTCGCGGATCCTCCGTTCGCGCTTCTCGATCACGACGACGCGGCCCACGCGATGGTCGAAGCCATCGTGCGCGCGTACGACGGCCCGCTGAACGTCGTTGGTCCAGGCGCGTCGAGCCCGTGGCAAGCGGTGCGGCTCGGAGGTCGGTTGCCTGTACCGGTGTTCGGTCCTGGATGGCCGGTCGCGCGCCGCATGGTCGAGCTCGCGGGCGCGCCACTTCCCGACCACGTCGAAGAGGTGTTCCACCGTGGGCGGGCGGGTGACGGAAGCCTCGCGAGAGAGGTTCTCGACCTCGGCGTCATGCACCCGACGCAAGAAGTGCTCGCGGATGTGTTCGACTGGGCGACCGTGACACCCATCACCGACGCTTCACGCGCGTCGGAGATCGCATGACGGGCGGCGAGCGCGCCAACGCGGGAGGTTGCGTAGATGCGTGCTGAGGTCGCGGCCGCACCGAACTACGGGATCGACGCGGACCGCGTGTTGGGACTGGACGCACCACTCGCGGCGCTGCGCCGCCGTTTCGACGGGCGCTATGCCGTCGACGAGCTCGGTGCCGATGCGCACCTCATGGACGTGCTTGCACCGCTCGGTGCACCGATCCGCGTGGAGGTCGAGCACGCCGAGAACCTGCCCAAGGTCGGACCCGCGCTCCTCGTGGCGAACCGCAGCTTTGGGCTCATCGAACCCGTCGTGCTGGTGCTTGCGGTGCGCAGGGCCACTGGGCGACGGCTGCGCGTCGTCGGCGCACCCAACATCCCGGTTCTCGGCACCGTGATGAACAAGCTCGGCGCGATCGGCTCTCGCGTGAGCGACGTCGCCTCGCTGCTCCGTGCCGGGCACTTGGCTGCCGCCCCGCTCGCACCCACGTGGCTGCGCACCGAAGCCGGCCGCCCACCTCGAGGCTTGGTGGCGGCGACGCTCGGATTCCCGGTGATCCCCGTTGCCGTGCGCGCCGGCGGACCCTTGGGGTTGCCGCTGCGTCCATGGCGCGTCGTGGTTGGTGAGCCGCTGCTCCCGCCGGCCGGCACCGAGGCCGACGACCAGCTAGCCGCAGCCGAGATCTCCGAAGCGGTGCGCGACGCCGTGCACGAGCTGGTGCAGCACAGCTGATGCGCACCGCCACCGCCCGCGACGGCATGGAGATCGCGTATCACGTCTTCGGTCGCGCCCAAGGCGAGCCCTTGCTGATGGTGCAGGGTCTCGGCGCCGACTCTCGCGGGTGGGCGCTGCAGCGCGTCCCGTTTGGACGACGCTTTCGGTGCATCGCGGTCGACAACCGCGGCGTCGGTGGCAGCGCGGGAGCACCGCGTCCGTACTCCCTCGTGGAGATGGCCGAAGACGCCGTCGCCGTGCTCGATGCCGAAGGCATCGAGAGCGCGCACCTCATGGGCGCGTCGATGGGCGGCGCGATCGCCCAGTTCCTCGGGGTGGAGCACTCAGAACGGGTGCGATCACTCGTGCTCGCCTGCACGGCGTGCAAGCACCACGACTGGCGCCGCGAGCTGCTTCAGGAGTGGGCGGACGCAGTGCAGGAACGAGGGATGTCGGCACTCGCGAGCGACGGCCTGCACTGGCTCGTAGGTCCGCGGCTCCGGCGCCGGTTCGGCGGCTGGCTCAACCTGATGGCGCGGGTGCTGCTCCAGGCGAGTCCCGCCGCGTTCGTCGGTCAGGTTGCCGCGATCCTCGATGCACCCGACGACGTTCGCTTCGAGCTCTGTCGCGTCGACGTGCCCGCGCTCGTGATCACCGGCAGCCAGGATCTGCTCACGCCGATGGGCGATGCCGAAGAGCTCACCGAACTGATCCCGAATGCCACGCTGTTCGAGCTCACAGGTGCGGGGCACGCACTGATGGTTGAGGCACCCAACGCGTACAACGCGGCCGTGCTCGGCTTCCTCAAGGAACAGACGGCACCGACCCAGCTCGCGTCGTGACCCGCCGCTCGCTGCGAGCACTCGCGATCGGGTGCTCCGTCGTGGCTCTCAGCGCGTGCGGCAGCAGCACCACTGCAGACAAGTCGACCGCGACAACGTCGACCACTGCTGCGGACGCACCTCGGGTGCTCGTCCTTGGGGACTCGAACCTCTTCGAATCAGCGGCCGAGGTCGACGCAGCATTGCGGACCGTGGGCACGGAACCGACGTTGAGAGGAGTGATCGGCTTCGGGGTGAGCCAGCTCGACTTCTGGCGCGAGGAGATCGCGAAGGTGCTCGCGCCGCAGGACGTCGTCGTCGTGGGTCTGGGCACGAACGATGCGATGAACGATGAGAACGTGGAGCAGTTCCCGTCGCGCCTCGACACGTTCATGGAGCTGTTCGGCGACCGACCGGTGATCTGGATCACGCACGTCGACGTGCGACCCGGAGCACCCGTCGACGCAGGCCGCACGGTGAACGAGCACATCCGCGCCGCGGCGGAGCGATGGCCGAACCTGACGGTGCTCGACTTCACCGAGTACATGGACGCCGATCCCGCGATCCTCCACGCCGATGCGCTGCACTTCAGCCCACATGGCCGAGAGGTCTACGCACAGGCCATCGCGGCAGCCACGTCGGAAGTTCTCGGCACGCTGGTTGGTACAGAGCAACGGTGAGCGTGCCGAAAAGCCCGCGCGGGTGACCGCGAGCGCTACGAGTCGCGGCTGACGAGGCCCTCGACGAGGCGGTCGAGTCCGGCGGTGACCTGCGGATCGAGGTGCTCGGCACCAGCAAGTGCCTCGCGAGCCTTGGTTGCGTGGTCGTGCGCGACGTCGAGCGCGCTCGGCACCGCGCCGTCCGACGTCGCAAGCGCGCGCGCTTCGGCGAGACGCGCGGGGTCCATCGGCGCACCGAGCATCGATCGCAGCGGCTCGCACGTGTCGATCGCGTAGATCACCGGCAGTGTGTAGATCCCCTCGGCCAGATCCTGGCCCGAAGGCTTTCCGAGCACCTCGTCGGTGGCCGTGAGGTCGAGGCAGTCGTCGACGATTTGGAAGCACATGCCGAGGTGGTGTCCGTAGCGAGTGAGCGCGTCGAGCGTCGGCTCGTCGACCCCGCTCACCATCCCCCCGATGCGGCACGCGGTAGCGAACAGCGACGCGGTCTTGCCCTCGATCGTGGACTGGTAATCCTCCTCGGAGCGTGCCACGTCGTACAGGTGCTGGAGCTCGTTCACCTGGCCCCGGCACAGCTCCCCGATGGTGTCAGCGAGGAGCGCGGCGACGTCAGCACCGAGTGACGCGGCGAGCGACGACGCGCGAGCGAGGAGGTAGTCGCCCGAGAGGATCGCGACGATATTGGACCAGCGAGCGTTCACGCTCGGCACGCCGCGCCGGGTCTCGGCCTCGTCGATGACGTCGTCGTGGTACAGCGAGCCCAGGTGGACGAGCTCGCACGCCACCGCGCCCGTCACGGCTTCGTCGCTCGTGGGTCGCGTGCCCGTGGAGCTTGCGTACGCGGCACACAACGTGAGCGTGGGGCGGATTCGCTTACCACCCGCGGTGACCAGGTGTGACGCGACCTCGCCGAGGAAGCGATCGGGGTGACGAACGGACTCCTGGAGACGGGCCTCCACGCGAGCCAAGTCGTCGGCCAGCGGTGCGAGCTCGAGCGCCTCGGCCGCTCTCATGCCCCTCACGGTACGCAGCACCACCGCATTTCACCAACCGGAGCAGGCGTTTGATGGGGCGTAGGCGTTCGGTGTGGCGTGCCGCCCGAACGCCGGCGGAGCCGGAGCTTGCGAAGGCGACCAGAGATGTGTGCCTCCCGAACGTCTGGCGGAGCCGGAGCTTGCGGAGGCGACCAGAGATGCGGGAACAATCCTCGGTCCGCCGACGCTGAGAATCCGCAGAGCCCCTTTCGTGAGGGCACGGATGTGCCGATGTGTGACGCGAAAGCGGCGTTCAGAGCGAAGGGGTCCATGAGACCCCGATGGGTACACTGAGGTCCCAACCCGAACCCTTGCAGCAGCAACGGATCGGGGCGGTGCCCCCCGACAAGGAAGGTCCACCAGGGTGTTCGAGCGATTCACCGACCGAGCCCGTCGAGTGGTGGTGCTGGCGCAGGAAGAGGCGCGCCTGCTCAACCACAACTACATCGGCACCGAGCACATCCTCCTCGGCTTGATCCACGAGGGTGAGGGTGTCGCGGCCAAGGCGCTCGAGTCGTTGGGCATCTCGCTCGAAGCCGTGCGCGCCCAGGTCGAAGAGATCATCGGACACGGCGGTCAGGCACCGTCGGGGCACATCCCGTTCACGCCGCGCGCGAAGAAGGTCCTCGAGCTCTCGCTGCGCGAAGCACTCCAGCTCGGCCACAACTACATCGGCACCGAGCACATCCTTCTCGGCTTGATCCGAGAGGGCGAAGGTGTCGCCGCGCAGGTGCTCGTGAAGCTCGGCGCCGACCTTTCGCGCGTGCGTCAGCAGGTCATCCAGCTCCTCTCGGGCTACGCGGGCGCCAAGGAAGGCGCCGCGGCCGGCGCAGGTGCCGGCGGCGAGGGCCAGCCGTCGGGCTCGCTGGTGCTCGACCAGTTCGGTCGCAACCTCACCCAGCTCGCGCGTGACAAGAAGCTCGACCCCGTCATCGGTCGCGAGAAGGAGATCGAGCGGGTCATGCAGGTGCTCAGCCGGCGCACCAAGAACAACCCGGTGCTGATCGGTGAGCCCGGCGTCGGCAAGACCGCGATCGTCGAGGGTCTCGCCACCGACATCATCGGCGGCGAGGTGCCCGAGACGCTCAAGGGCAAGCAGCTCTACACGCTCGACCTCGGCGCGCTCGTCGCGGGTTCGCGCTACCGCGGCGACTTCGAGGAGCGCCTCAAGAAGGTGCTGAAGGAGATCCGCACGCGCGGCGACATCATCCTCTTCATCGACGAGCTTCACACGCTCGTCGGCGCCGGCGCGGCCGAAGGCGCGATCGACGCCGCGTCGATCCTCAAGCCGATGCTGGCGCGCGGTGAGCTCCAGACGATCGGCGCCACCACGCTCGACGAGTACCGCAAGCACCTCGAGAAGGACGCCGCGCTCGAGCGTCGCTTCCAGCCGATCAAGGTCGAGGAGCCGACTGTCGCGCACACGATCGAGATCCTCAAGGGCCTGCGCGACCGCTACGAGGCGCACCACCGCGTGACGATCACCGACCAGGCCGTCGTCGCGGCCGCGAACCTCGCCGACCGCTACATCTCCGACCGCCACCTTCCCGACAAGGCGATCGACCTCATCGACGAGGCCGGCTCGCGCCTGCGCATCCGTCGCATGCAGGCCCCGCCTGACTTCCGTGAGCTGGAAGACGAGATCGCGACCGTCCGCAAGGACAAGGAAGAGGCGATCGAAGGTCAGCAGTTCGAGCGGGCCGCGTCGCTGCGCGACCGCGAGAAGGAGCTGCTCGAGCAGCGCTCCGCGAAGGAAGCTGAGTTCCAGGCTGAGGGCGTCGACCTCTTCAACGAGGTGAGCGAGGAGAGCATCGCCGAGGTGCTCGCGCTGTGGACGGGCATCCCCGTCTACAAGCTCACCGAAGAGGAGACGGCCAAGCTCCTGCGCATGGAGGACGAGCTCCACAAGCGCGTCGTCGGCCAGGACGACGCGATCAAAGCCGTGTCCCAGGCGATCCGCCGCACGCGCGCCGGCCTCAAGGATCCGAAGCGTCCCTCCGGTTCGTTCATCTTCCTCGGACCGTCGGGTGTGGGGAAGACCGAGACGGCCAAGACGCTCGCCGAGTTCCTCTTCGGCGACGAGAGCGCGCTGATCCAGCTCGACATGAGCGAGTACATGGAGAAGCACACCGTGTCGCGCCTCGTCGGATCGCCTCCCGGCTACGTCGGCTACGACGAAGGCGGTCAGCTCACCGAGGCCGTGCGGCGCAAGCCGTTCTCGGTGGTGCTGTTCGACGAGATCGAGAAGGCGCACCCCGACGTGTTCAACACGCTCCTCCAGATCCTGGAGGACGGGCGCCTCACCGACGCGCAGGGTCGCACGGTCGACTTCAAGAACACCGTCATCATCATGACGTCGAACCTCGGTACGGCCGACCTGCGCAAGGCGAACATCGGGTTCGGTCCGGCCGATGACGCGGTGAGCTACGAGAAGATGAGGGACAAGGTGATGGAAGAGCTCAAGAAGGGCTTCCGTCCTGAGTTCCTCAACCGCATCGACGAGGTGATCGTCTTCGCCGAGCTCACCCAGGAAGAGGTCACCGAGATCGTCGACCTCATGATCAAGCGCGTGCAGGAGCAGCTCGAGAGCCAGAGCATCGGGCTCGACCTCACTCCCGAGGCGAAGATGCTGCTCGCGCGCAAGGGCTACGACCCCCAGCTCGGCGCACGGCCACTGCGCCGTGCCATCCAGCGCATGATCGAGGACCCGCTCTCCGAGAAGATCCTGTGGAAGGAGTTCCACGCCGGCGAGACCATCCTGGTCGACGCCGACCCCGACTCCGACGAGGTCGTCTTCCGTTCGATCGAGGGCGTGGAGCCGCCGCCGGTCGAGACGGTCGGGAGTGGCTCCACCGAGAGCTGATCGGCGCGCGCTCGGCGCGCGTCGATAGCGTCCGACCATTCGCTGTCGCCACGCGCTCGCGCTCCTGCTGATCGTCGGGATCCTCACCGGCTGCACGGTGAGCGCGACCGTCGACGTGCGCATCCGCGAGAACGGCTCGGGCGTGGTGCGAGTGCTCGTCGAGATCGACGCGTCGGCGCTGAAAGCCGTCGAGTCGGGTGGAGTGCCACTCGAGCAGGCGGTGCGCCTCGATGACCTCACCAGCGGGGGGTGGGACGTCGGACCCTGGGTGCGCGCGGAGGACGGCTCCGCGACGATCACGCTCGCCAAGCCGTTCGACGCCGTCGAGCAGGTCGCCGACATCGTCACTGAAGGTGGCGGCCAGCAAGGACCGCTGCGCGAGGTCGAGGCAACCCGCGAGTCTGGGTTCCTCGCTACCGAGTACTCGCTGACCGGCGACATCGATCTCGAGAGCGTGACCACCGGCCTCCAGAACGATCCCGAGCTGCTCGCCAACCTGACCGCGCAGAGCGTCGACCCGGCGGTGATCGACCAGCAGCTGCTCGCGCAGGTGAAGGCGTCGTTCGCACTCGACGTCGTCGCGCGACTGCCGGGCTCGCCGGCGCAGCGCACGAACGCGAAGCCAGGCGCGGTGACGTCGATCAGCTCAACGGCGAGTGTGCGCAACTCGACCCGCTTGCTGTTCTTGGGGGCGGCGGCCCTGCTCGCACTGCTCGCGATCGTGCTGTGGTTCTGGCGGCCGCGGAAGAAGCGCCCCAAGCCCACGCCACGCACGAAGCCCGGTCCCCGCGGCGGACCACCGCGTCAGCGCGTCCCACGTCCGCACCTGCCCGAGCACATGCCCCGCCCACATCTACCCGAGCACATGCCGCGGCCGCACTTGCCCGAGCACCTGCCGCACCCGCATCTTCCCCGACGTTCACGTCCCGACGGACCACCACCTCCACCAAGGAAGCCGCCGATGATCCCGCCGGGGATGACCTAGAGCGCCAGCCGACGGGACGCGCATGCCAGGATGCCAGCGTGCGGTTCGTCTGGGTCGGGCTTGCTGGAGCCGCCGGTGCGGTGACCCGCTACTCGATCGGCATGCTCATCGGAGTGGAACGGTTCCCGTGGGCCACCTTGCTGATCAACGTCACGGGCTCGTTCGCGCTCGGATTCGTCCTCACGTTCTTCACCGAGCGGCACTTGTCGCCCACGGTCTCGGCGGCGATCAGCGTCGGGTTCCTCGGCGCGTACACGACCTATTCGACGTTCGCGTGGGAGGGCTTCGTCCTCGGACGCACGCACCGCGTCGGCACCGCCGCCATCTACGTGGCGGTGTCGATCGTCGGTGGGCTCGCGGCCGCCTGGGGCGGGTATCACCTGGCCCGATCGGCGGCGTGAGGAGCGGTTCAGCAACCTCTCAGGCATCCCGGCGAGACTTCACCAATGCGGGTGCTGGTGGTCGACGACGACCGGGCGGTGCGTGAGTCGATCGAGCGCGCGCTGCATCTGGAGGGCTACGAGGTCGACCTCGTGGGCACGGGAGAAGGCGCGCTCGATGCGCAGCGCGAGCGGGCCGCCGACGCCATCGTGCTCGACCTCCGCTTGCCCGGCGTCGACGGCATCGAGGTGTGCAAGCAGCTGCGCACACGCGGTGACCGCACCCCGATCCTGATGCTCACCGCTCGCGACGCGGTCGACGACCGGGTCGAGGGTCTCGACGCCGGCGCGGACGACTACGTCGTGAAGCCGTTCGCGCTGAAAGAGCTCCTGGCCCGGCTGCGTGCGCTCCTGCGCCGCAACGGCCATGACCAAGGTGACGGGAGCGACGCCGTCCTCAGCTACGCGCACCTGTCGCTCGATCCGGGCCCGCGCGAGGTTCGCTGCGGCGATCGAGTGCTCGAGCTGACTCGCACCGAGTTCGCGCTGCTCGAGCTGTTCCTCGAGAATCCCAGGCAGGTGCTGGAACGCGGCGTGATCTTCGATCGGGTGTGGGGCTACGACTTCGGCCCGGCGTCGAACTCGCTCGAGGTCTACATCGGCTACCTCCGGCGCAAGACCGAGGCCGACGGCGAACCGCGCCTCATCCACACGGTGCGCGGCATCGGGTACCAGCTGCGCGAGTCGTGACCCTGCGCACCCGGCTCGTGCTCGCAGCGGCGATGGCCGCGGCGCTCGCGGCGCTCGCTGTCGCCGCATTCGCATACAACGCGACCGACCAGGAGCTGCGCGACAACATCGACCAGAGCCTCGAGGATCGTGCCGCGCAGCTGGTGAGGCTGCGGGAGGCGCGCCGGCCGGGCGCACCGGACCGCATCCCACCCCCGGCGCTCGGCGCCGCCGGTGGCTACGCGCAGCTCGTCGACGAGAACGGCGACGTCGATGTGTCGATCGGCGTCGGTGGACCGTTGCCAGTCACGGATGCGGCGCGCGCCGTCGCAAGCGGCGAGCGAGACGACTTCTTCTCGAACGTCGACGTCGACGGCACCGCGCTGCGCGTCCTGACGATCGCATGGACCGAAGGAAATGCGCTGCAAGTCGCCCGCCCGCTGAGCGAGGTGGACGACGTGCTGTCAGGCCTCGTGTGGCTGCTGCTTGCCGCTGCGGTCGTGGGGGTGATCGTGGCCGGGGTCCTCGCGCTGCTCGCGGCGCGGGCGACGCTGCGACCAGTGCACCGACTCACCGAGACGGTCGAGGACGTCACCGCGACCGGCGACCTGTCGCGGCGGGTCGATCCCCACCTCTCTGGCGACGACGAGCTCGCTCGGCTCGCCTCCAGCTTCAACGCAATGCTCGCGGCGCTCGACGACTCGGTGACCGCGCAACGTCGGCTCGTCGCGGACGCGTCGCACGAGCTGCGCACACCGATCACGAGCCTGCGCACGAACATCGAGGTCCTTGCCCGCGAGGGTGAGCTCGACGCCGCCGACCGCGAGCGGCTGCGTGAGGACATCGACGGGCAGCTCGTCGAGCTGAGCGCACTCGTGGGTGGCGTCATCGACCTCGCGCGCGGCGAGGAGCCGGCGCAGCACGTCGAGACGGTTCGCCTCGACGAAGTGGTGGCCGAGGCAGTGGAGCAAGCGGAGTTCCACTGGCCCGACGTCCGCTTCGAGACGGATCTCGACGCCACGGTCGTCACCGGGGAAGCCGACCGCATCGGCCTCGCCGTCACCAACCTCCTCGACAACGCCGGGAAGTGGAGCCCTGACGGCGCGGCCGTGGAGGTCGTGGTGCGGGGCACCGAAGTCTCGGTGCGCGACCACGGCCCGGGCGTCGATCCCGTTGACATGCCCTTCGTGTTCGATCGCTTCTGGCGATCGCCGGCAGCCCGCGGCTTGCCCGGATCGGGGCTCGGGCTCGCGATCGTGCGGCAGGTGGCGGAGGCGCATGGCGGCTCGGCGTCGGTCGAGGCCGCTGCGGGTGGAGGCGCACGCTTCCGGGTGCGCTTCATCGCGGCGCACGGTCGAGCGGCAGGCGCGCGAGGCCGCGATTCTCGCGGCAAGATTCACGGGTGAGCGACGCCGGACGAGTGATCGGCGACTACGGGTTGGACACCCCGCGCCTCACTCGCAGCCTCGGCTTCATCATCGCCGGCGCGTTGTGTGTCACCGTCGTTGCCGGGATCGTCGACGAAGTGCCCGTGATGGGCGGAGCGTTCGCGGTGGCGGTCATCACGTCCACCGTCGGACTGGTGATGGTCCGGTCGAGCAGGGTGCACAAGGTTCGCGAGCGCAGCCGGCTCGTCGATCGGCTCGCGCTCGAAGGCAACGAGCGCGAGCTCGATGTCGGATCGGGACGCGGCCTGCTGTTGCTGGAAGTGGCCCGTCGGCTCGACGTGCGCGGCCACGCGGTCGGAATCGACGCGTGGCGGGGGCGCCGGGGCGTCGAGGACGAAGAGACCCTGTTCATCAACGCGGCCGCAGAAGGCGTCGAGCGCTTCGACCTGGTGAGTGCCGACGTGCTGCGGCTTCCGTTCCGGGACGGCGCCTTCGATGCAGTCGTCTCGGGGTTGGCGCTGCACCACGTGACCGGCTTCGGCTCGCGCGTGCACGCGGTGCGCGAGCTCGCTCGCACGCTACGGGTCGGCGGGAAGGTCGTCCTCATCGACCGCCATCACTCGCGTACGTATGTGGACGCATTGCGGGCGTCGAACTTCATCGACGTGGGTCGATCGCGCCGGCTCTGGCGACTCCTCCCGCCCGCGCGCTACGTCGGGGGCGCGAAGGCGCGGGTGTACCAGCGTGCGCTCGTACCCGTCGACGAGCCTGAGCTGCCACTCGGCGAGCCCGATGACGCGACGGACGCGTTCGAAGACGTCGATGACAGCGCCGACGACGTGATCGACGTCACCGACATGGAACCGGACCCCGACGAGGATCACGCTCCACCACTCGACGTGGTCGAGGACACCGACGAGCCCAAGCAGCTCTCGTTGCGGGAGACCCAGCCCGCGGCCAACGTCTGACGCGTCTGACGCACGACGACCACCGACCGCAGTCAGCTGCGGTGCGGGTTGTCCCGTTCTCTGGGGTGGATTCGCACGTGCAGGGGTAACGTGGCGCACTCGCGAGATCGGTTCACGCGCGAACCGTGAGCCCGACCCTCACGGGACACTTCTCATGCCAGCCCCGCCGAGATCCGAAGCATTGCTGGCGGCCCTCCGCCTCGTCGCGCCGGGTACGCAGCTCCGAGACGGCATCGAGCGCATCATCCAGGCACGGATGGGTGCGCTCATCGTCGTGGGCGCCGGTCCCGACGTGCTGTCGGTGTGCTCCGGCGGCTTCTTGCTCGACGCCGAGTTCACTCCTCAGCGGCTCTCGGAGCTGGCGAAGATGGACGGCGCCATCATCCTCACCGGCGACTGTCAACGCATCGTGCGGTCGAACGTGCACCTCGTGCCCGACCCGAACATCCCGACGTCGGAGACCGGCACTCGTCACCGCACGGCGGAGCGCGTTGCCCGTCAGATCGACGTGCCGGTCCTCACCGTGTCCGAGGACCGCAGCGAGGTGGCAATCCACGCGAGTGGCATGAAGCGGGCGATCGAGCCGACACCTCGGGTTCTCGCGCGGGCCGACCAGGCGCTCCAGATCCTCGAGCGCTACAAGGCGCGCCTCGACGCGGTCAGCGGCTCGCTGTCGGCGCTGGAGGTGGAGGACCTCGTCACCGTGCGCGATGTCGCCACCGTGTTGCAGCGCGCGGAGATGGTGCGGCGCATCGCCGAGGAGATCGAGGGGTACGTGATCGAGCTCGGTGCCGACGGTCGACTCGTCATGCTCCAGCTCGACGAGCTCATCGGCGGGGTCGAGGACGATCGTCGTCTTGTCGCGAAGGACTACTACTCGTCCGCTCCCGATTGGGAGCTCGTGAACGTCATGGCCCGGTTGGCCGGACTCGACGACGACACGCTGCTCGACCTCATCGAGGTGGCGAAGGTGCTCCACCTTCCGAGCAACATCGGCCTCGACGGAGCGGTCCAACCGCGCGGGTTCCGACTGCTGCACAAGATCCCGCGCCTGCCGGAAGTCGTGTCCGATCACGTCGTCGACCGGTTCAGCAACCTTCAGAAGATCATGCGGGCGAGCGAGACCGACCTCGTGCAGGTCGAAGGCGTTGGCGATGCACGCGCCAAGGCGATCAAGGACGGGCTCGCCCGTCTGGCCGAGACGAGCATCCTCGAGCGCTACACCTGATCTGCCGTGGCTGAGCTGCACGAGGGCCATCGCGACGCGGCGATCGAGCGGATCACCATCACCGGTGTCGACGGCGCGAAGGTCGACGCAATACACGCGGCACCGCTCGATGGGATCGCGGACGCGGGCATCGTGTTGCACCCCGACATCATGGGGGTGCGGCCGCTGTTCGACGATCTGTGTCGTCGACTGGCCACGCACGGATACGCCGTGTGCGCGCCGGAGCCGTTTGCACGCGCCCCCGACGACGTTCGCAACGCGGAGGATCCGACGACGCGCATGGCGTACGTCTCCGAGCTCGACGACGATCTCCAGCTCGGCGATCTCACGCGTGCGGGTGACTACCTCGAGGAGCGTGACGGGGTGTCCGACGTGTCGGTGCTCGGCTTCTGCATGGGCGGCATGCAGACGCTCAAGGCCGCGGCGACCGCAGAGTTCGAGCGTGCGGTCGCGTTCTACGGGATGATCCGACTCCCGCAGGACTGGCGGGGTCCGCGACTGCGTGAGCCGCTCGCCACCGCGAAGGACGTCTGCGCCACGCTCGCCTTCTTCGGCGGTGACGATCCGTGGACGCCCGAAGCCGACATCGACGCGCTCCGGCGGACGTGGAGCTCACGGCCCGACTGCGAGATCGTCGTCTACCTCGGTGCCGACCACGGGTTCGTGCACGCCCCCGAGCGCCCCGCCCATCGCCCCGACGCCGCCGCCGACGCCTGGCACCGCACCCTCGAGTTCCTGTCGGAGTAGCGGGTTCTCGGCACGTTCACTGTTGCAGTGCAACAACCAGCGTGCCGAAAACCCGGGTCAGGACTCGGTCAGAGGCTGGCGCGGTCCTCGAGGGACTGGCGGTCGAGGATGCGGTAGTTGCTGCGGCCTTCGATCTCGAGCCAGCCGAGCTTCACGAACAACGAGATCGCCTTGTTCACCCGCTCGCGGCTGGCGCCCACCATGGCGGCCAGCTCCTCCTGTGTGACGGGCAGCGTGAAGCGCGCATCGGCACCGGCGAGGTCGAGCAGTCGCTTGGCCGTGCGCGCCGGCACGTCGAGGAACACTGCATCCGCGAGCGCGACGTCGGTTGCCCGCAGTCGCTGGACGAGCAGCCGCACGATCACCCACAGCAGCTCGGGCCGCTCCTTCAAGACGGCGCGCACCGGCGCGTAGCTGAGCTCGACGACCGTGGTGTCGGTGAGCGCCCGGGCGTCGGCACTGCGCGGCGCGTCGTCGAACAGCGGCAGCTCGCCGAACAAGCCGCCCTCTTCCAGCACGGCGAGGACGGTCTCGCGGCCGTCGCTCGAATGCGTCGCCATCGCCATCCGACCGTCGCGGATCACGTAGAGCGCGTCGGACACGTCACCTTCGTGGAACAGCACTTCGTTGCGCGAGAGCGATCGCACCGTGGCGTGCTCGCGGAGCGCTTCGAGCACTTCCGCGGGCAGCGGGGCGAAGAGATCGGTCGACTCGATCCCGGAGGTGTCGAGCACGCTCTGCTTCACGGGCGAGCTCCCGTCTGTCGGTTCCACGGCACGACCCCCCGGCGCTGTGCGCGTCCACCCTTTGTACACGGTGCTGCGCCTCGCCATCGAAAGCCTTTCGTCGAAACGGCACCTCCAAAGAGCACAAGCGCTCACGGCGAGAGCGGCGCAAGGTGTCTGGTACAATTGGTGTCTTCCCCCTTCCGGTTCACGTTCTTTCGCGCGAGGAGTCCCATGTCGTTTGCCGTCGGTGACAAGGTCGTCTACCCGCACCACGGTGCGGCGATCATCGAGGGCAAGGAGAAGCGGCCCTTCGACGGGAAGAAGGCCGACTACTTCGTGCTGCGCATCACCTACGGCGACCTGAAGGTATCGATCCCGGTCGAGAAGGCCGACGAGATCGGCTTGCGCGACGTCATCAACGACGAAGAAGTGGAAGAGGTGTTCGCCGTCCTTCGCAAGAAGGAAGCACGGATGCCCACCAACTGGTCGCGTCGCTTCAAGAACCACGTCGAGAAGCTGAAGAGCGGTGACATCTACCAGGTGGCCGAGGTCGTGCGGAACCTGTCGCTGCGCGAGGCCGACAAGGGCCTCTCCGCCGGTGAGAAGCGCATGCTCGCCCGCGCTCGTCAGATCCTCGTGTCGGAGCTCACGTTCGCGCTGAACGTCGACGAGGAGACGGCTGAGTCGCGTCTCGACGACGTGCTCGCGGGCCGAGACGTCCCGATTCCGCCGCGCAAGAAGGCCGCGAAGAAGACGAGCAAGTCGCTCACGGGCAAGAAGGCGGTCGCGAAGAAGGCACCGGCCAAGAAGGCGCCGGCGAAGAAGGCGCCGGCGGAGAAGGCCGTCGCCGCCAAGAAGCGCTAGCGGCGCTACGCCGGCGTGGAGCGCACCTCGGCGATCGTCGTCGCCGGTGGGCGCGGCGACCGGTTCGGAGCACCCAAGCAGTTCTCGACCGCGGCAGGCGCCCGGCTTGTGGATCACGCAGTGGCCGCCGCCGCGGCCGTCTGTCACGAGGTTGTCGTCGTGCTCCCAGCTGGTGCGGCGTGGGATGGTGCCCCCGTGCACGCAGCGGTGGCCGGCGGCGCGACTCGAGCCGAGTCGGTGCGGGCGGGGCTCGCCGCGATCTCGGATGACGCCGACATCGTCGTGGTCCACGACGCGGCCCGACCGCTCGCCACACCCGAGCTGTTCGAGCTGGTGATCGACACCGTGCGCGCCGGCGCCGACGGCGCGATCCCCGCACTCGAAGTCGCCGACACGCTCAAGCGCGTCGACGGTGACCGCGTGGTCGACACGGTCGATCGCGACCATCTCGTCGGGGTCCAGACACCACAGGCGTTCCGCGCCGAGGCGCTCCGCGCCGCGCACGAAGGTGGTGGCCACGCGACCGATGACGCTGCGCTCGTCGAAGCCACCGGCGGAAAGGTCGTCGTGGTAGCGGGCGACCCACGCAACCTGAAGGTCACGACAGTCGCCGACCTGACGCTGGCCACCACGCTGCTGGAGCCGCGATGAGCTCCGGACTGCGTGTGGGCCTGGGCTTCGACGTGCACCCGTTCGCTCCTGACCCTTCTGAAGGGGATCGCCGACTGGTGCTCGGTGGCGTCACGATCGACGGCGCGCCCGGACTCGCCGGTCACTCCGATGCCGACGTTGCCGCGCATGCCGTCGCCGACGCGCTGCTCGGCGCTGCCGGATTGCCTGATCTCGGCACCCTGTTCCCCGCGTCCGACGCTCAGTACGCTGGCTCGTCGTCGATCGAACTCCTGCGCGAGATCGTCGCGAAGGTGCGGAGCGCGGGCTGGACTGCAACGAACGTCGACCTGGTCATCGCGGCCGAACGTCCGAAGCTCGCGGACCACATTGGCGCGATGGGCGCGTGCCTGTCCGACGCAGTGGGCGCGCCAGTGAACGTGAAGCCAAAGCACGCCGAAGGCGTCGGCGCGGTCGGTCGGGGCGAAGGCATCGCGGCGTGGGCCGTCGCACTGCTCGAATCGTCACCACCCGCCTGAACCCTGCTGTCTACCCTCTTGCGATGACCGTGCGCGTCTACGACACGATGCAGCGGGCAAAGGTCGAGCTCGCACCGCGTGAGCCCGGCAAGCTCGGGATCTACGTGTGCGGTCCAACGGTCTACGACGTCCCTCACGTGGGTCATGGCCGCACCGCGGTGGTGTTCGATGTCGTGCGTCGGTATCTCGAGTGGTCGGGCCTCGACGTGCGCTTCGTGTCGAACGTGACCGACGTCGAGGACAAGATCATCGCCCGGGCCGCCGAGGCCGGGAGCACGGAACCCGAGCTCGCCAAGAAGTTCGAGGCGATCTACTGGGAGCAGCTCGATCGCGCTGGCGTGCGACGCCCCGACCACATGCCGCACGCGACGGAGTACATCGACGGCATGGTGGCGCTGATCGGCGAGCTCCTCGCGACTGGGCATGCGTACGAAGTTCCTGGGAAGGGCGTGTACTTCGACGTGCCGTCGTTCCCGTCATACGGCGCGCTCCCGCACCTCACGATCGAGCAGCTGATGGAGTCGGCTGGCTCGCGCGTCGACATCGACGAAGAGAAGCGGAACGCCGTCGACTTCGCGCTCTGGAAGGCCGCGAAGCCGGGCGAGCCAGTGTGGGACTCACCCTGGGGGCAGGGACGTCCGGGTTGGCACATCGAATGCTCGGTGATGTCGCTCGATCTGCTCGGAGAAGCCTTCGACCTTCATGGCGCGGGCGACGATCTCGCGTTCCCGCATCACGAGAACGAGCGCGTCCAAGCCGAAGCTGCGGGCCATCCGTTCGCGCGCGCGTGGATGCACTCCGGGATGGTGCAGATCGGCGGCGAGAAGATGGCGAAGTCGTTGGGCAACTTCACCACGCTCGAAGATGCGCTCGACGCCCACGGCGGACGCGCGTTCCGCATGGCAGTGCTTCAAGCGCACTACCGCAAGGCGGTGGAGCTGGGTGACACTGAGCTCGAAGCGGCTGCGACGGCCGTTGCCGGCCTCGATGCTTTGGCCCGTCGCGCTGCGAGTGCTGGCATCAATCCCGCCAATGCCAGCATCGACGATGGCGTGGCGCAGAAGTTCCGCGATGCGATGGACGACGACTTCAACACCCCCCAAGCGGTTGCGGCCATCTTTGAAGCGGTGAAGCGGGCAAACGCCGCGATCGATGGTGGCGACGACGCAACCGCGGCGTCGCTTCTCGCCACGGTGAACGAGCTCACCGGCGCGCTCGGTCTCGACGTCGACGCGGGCACCGGCGAGGATGCCGAGATCGACGCGCTCATCGCGCAGCGTGATGAAGCACGCGCGAGCAAGGACTTCGCGACCGCCGACCGTCTCCGCGACGAGCTGACCGCACGAGGTATCACACTCGAGGACACTCCCAGCGGCACCATCTGGCACCGCTAACGGGATGAGCGCGCCAAAGGCTCGTGGCGGCTTGGGTGGGGACCGGGTGCCAGGGCGACGCGCGGTGCGCGAGCTGCTCGTCGCAGGCAAGCGCGCCGTGCGCACCGTGTGGATCGCACGCAGCGCGGACCCCAGCCCGGTGCTCGAGGAGATCGCGTTCCTCGGCGCAGAGGCAGGCGCCCAGGTTCGCTACGTCGACAGCGAGAAGGTCCGTGCCGAGGCGCGCACCGAAGCACCGCAGAAGGTCGTCGCGCTCACGGACCCCGTGGAGGCGACCCCACTCGAGGAGCTCGTCACCGGGCCGCGACCGTTCCTCGTGGTGCTCGACGGTGTGACCGATCCGCGCAACCTCGGCGCCGTGCTCCGCGTCGCCGAGAGCGCCGGCGCCACCGGGGCCGTGGTGCCGAAGCACCGATCGGCCTGGCTCACCCCGGCCGCGGTGAAGGCGGCCGCCGGTGCGGTGGAGCATCTCCCAATCGCGATCGTCGGGGGCGTGCCCGCCGCGCTCGAGCAGATCGCGCGCGCCGAGGTGTGGACGGTCGGCCTCGACGCCGAGGGGTCCACCTCCGTCTTCGAGCTGACCGTTGCCGACGCACCGGTCGCGCTGGTGCTCGGCGCGGAGGGCACCGGACTGTCACGACTCGCCGCGCAGCGGTGTGACGTGCTCGCGGCGATCCCGCGCCACGGTCAGATCGAATCGTTGAACGTCGCGACCGCCGCGGCGATCGCATGCTTCGAGTTCGCGCGCCGACGCTCCCGGTAGCCTTGACGTCGCGTCACCACACGCGCCGGGTTAGCTCAGTTGGTAGAGCACTGCTCTTGTAAAGCAGATGTCGTCGGTTCGATCCCGACACCCGGCTCCACGCCCGTGCAGGTCACAGGCTTGCACCGCCATTGCATTGACTCCCCCCCGCTCGTTGTAGAAGACCGTGGGGTCCCGTCATAGGGAGGCGGGGAAATGGTTCGTTCGATCGCGCATCGATCGCAGGTTCGTGGTGCAGCGGCGCTTTGCGTGGTGATCGTTGCGCTCTGGGCGGGGGTCGGGCAGGGAGGCGCGGGGACCCTTCCAACAACCATCACTTTCCAGCCTCCCTCCGGCCCGGGAACGCTGACGTCCGTCTTCGCCGCGACCGCGCGTCTCAACATTCGTCTCAAAGAGGTGGGGTTCGCGCAACGCCAGGAAGTCCAATGCGTGCGCGCGGAGCCGAGTTTGCAAGGGTTGTGGTCACGGAAGGACACCGCTTCCCACGCCTTTCCTTGCCATCAACCTCGTGGAGCCGTCTGGCCATGCCACGCAGCAGCGCTTCGCGGATGGCGAGTGAGTCACCCAGCACTTGGCGGAAGGCGTCGCGGCTGAGGCCGATCGTCGTTGCGGGCGACGTCGCCGTGCCGGTGGCGTTGCGTGGTGCGGGGTCGAACAGCGCGAGCTCGCCGAAGTACGCACCGGCGTCGAGTGTTGCCACCACATCGCCGCCCCTGCGCACGATCGCGTCACCTGGTGCGAGCACGAAGAACTCCTCGCCGGCATCGCCTTCATGCAGGATGTCATGCCCGCGGCCCACTGCTTCGGTGTGGCGAGGTTCGCGACCTCTTCGAGGTCCTGCGCGGTGCATGCGCTGAACATCGGCACCTGTGCGAGGTACATCAGGTACACGCCTCGGTCGTAGCCGCTCGACATGTGTTGCTCCCGGGGTCTGAGTGGCACGCATCGTGGTCCTGGGGTCATCTGTGGATATCCGCGGACTTGTCACACCCAGCGGCCATACTCGGCGACCGATGGATCTCGCTGCGCGTGACCGCGCCATCCTTGATTTCGAACGCTCCTGGTGGCAGTTCAAGGGCCCAAAGGAGCAATCGATCCGCGCGCGGTTGCGAATGTCGCCAACTCGCTACTATCGACGTCTCGGCGAGCTGCTCGAAGATCCTGCCGCGCTCGCCTACGACGCCTTGACTGTGAAACGACTGCGCCGATACCGAGATCTTCGCCGGCGAGCCCGGTTCGAAGGTCGCCGCGCCGATCCGAGGTCGCGATGACTTCGGTCGCGCACGCCCGCGGGCGATCCGCGGGCGATCGCATGCTGCGCACCGCGGCGCGGGGCGCGATCCTCATCGGCATCGCCGTGATCATCGGCATCGTCCTGCTCCAGGTCGTCGACGATGCCGGCTCGCCGCAGGCGTCCAACAACGCTGCCGGTCGCACCACCACCACCACGGATCCCGGCGGGCTGGCCCCGCAGAGCATCACAGTGATCGTGTTCAACGCCTCGGGCCTGAGCGGTGCCGCTGGCACGCAGACGAACGAGCTCCGCGGCCTCGGCTACCTCGTGCTCGAACCAGGAAACGCCGCCAGCCAGCAGATCGGCTCGACGGTTGCGTGCCAGGCAGGCTTCGAGAAGGAAGCCGAGGCGCTCGTTGCGATCGTCGACGGCGCCGCCCTCGCTGCGTTCCCCGCACCGGTGCCCGCCGGTGCCGAGACTGCGAACTGCATCATCGTCGTCGGATCGTAGGGACTGGGTGACGCTGCGAGCGCAGCTCGCCGACTTCGTTCCCCTCGAGCATCACGCGCAGTGCGCGTTCGTCACCGACTTCGACGGCACGCTCTCGCGCATCGTCGACGACCCCGCGCATGCGGCAGCGGTCCCCGAGGCCATGGATGCCCTCCGCACGCTCGCCGCACACCTCGGACTCGTTGCGGTCATCAGCGGGCGTCCCGTGGACTTCCTGCGCCAGCACGTGCCGATCGACAACGTGGCGATGGTCGGCCAGTACGGACTCGAGCGTCTCGTTGACGGACGGGTTGTCGTCGACCCGCTCGCACTCGAGCACGTCGACGCGATGAACGCGGCGCTCGTGGATGCCGAGCGTCACTGGCCAACCCTGCTGGTCGAGCGCAAGGGCGACATCGCGTTCGCGCTTCATTGGCGCATGACACCGGACGACGAGCCGAATCCAGACGACCTGTTGACGCTCGCACGCGACCACGGACTCTCGGCCTTTCCGGCGAAGATGGCGTTCGAGCTACGACCGCCGGTCGCGGTCGACAAGGGTGTGGCGTTCACCGAGCTCGCGGGTGGCTATCGCTACCGGGCGTTTGCTGGCGACGATCACAGTGACGTCGCCGTCTTCACCACCGAGTTCGATGGGTCGCGCGCTCCGGTGCGCATCGCCGTGCGATCCGACGAGACGCCACCGCAGCTGATCGAGCTCGCGGACGTCGTTGTCGACGGACCTGAGGGCTTCGCGGCGATGTTGACGGAGCTGGCCGACGCGGTCAGCTCGAGTGCGCAGCCTTGAGCTGATTGTCGAGCCAGTCGCGTGGCGTGCGCGCCGCCGACAGCTCGCGCCACCGCGCAGCGCGGCTCGCTCGCTCCGACGCCGGCATCATCAGCGCGTCGTGCAAAGCGCCGGCAGTCTGTGCGAGGTCGTAGGGATGCACAGGCAGCGCGGTCTCGTGGAGCTCGTCCCATGCGCCGGCATCGCGTGACAGGCAGAGCACGGCGTCACGCTGGTTGACGAGTGCTCCTTCCTTGGCCACGAGGTTCAACCCGTCCTTCACCGGGTTGACGAGCAGCACGTCGGTGCGCGCGAGCGCCGCGATCGTGCGGGGGTAGTCGTCGCGCAGGTCGACCACGACGGGCTGCCAGTCGTTGGTTGCCCATCGCTCGTTCACCCGCGCCGCGGCTTGCTCGACCTCGTTCGCGTACGCCATGTACTCGGGGAGCGACTCGCGCGATGAGGTGAGGCGGGCCACGAACACAACCCGCTCGCGGAGCTCGCGGTGCTCTGCGAGCAGCAGGTCGTAGGCCGCGAACCCACGCACGATGTTCTTCGACGGGTCGACCCGGTCGCTGCGAACGATCATCTGTCGATCACCGACGAGCTCGTCGAGCTCCTGTCCGGCCGTCAGCGCCGCTGGTGACTCAGCGAGCTCCGCGAGCTCGTCGGGATCGGGGCCGAGCGGCGCTACGAAGGTCCGGCAGCGCGCGTCATTGCCGAGGATCTCGCGCGCCGATGCTTCGAACGAACGCGCCCACCGCGCAGAGTGAAAGCCCGCGATCGCACCGCTCATGGACCCGCAGAGTGCGAGCGCCGCATGGTCGGGAAGCACACGGATGGAGTTGGGGCCACAGAACGGCGTGTGCGAGAAGTGCACGATGCGCAGGTCGCCCCGCTCTGCTCGCAGCATCTCAGGAACGAGCGCGAGCTGGTAGTCCTGCACGAGCACCACGTCACCTTCGCTGGCGACTTCGGCAGCCGCCTTCGCGAAGCTGCGGTTGACCGTCTCGTACGCGGCCCAGGCTTCGGTGAACCGGTGGTCGAAGCGCGGTCGTCGCACGAGGTCGAACAACCCGTGGTGAAGGAACCACAGCGTCCCGTTCGACACGACGTCGTAGTACAGGCGGTGGAGTGCAGGGTCGTGATCCAGCAACGTGAGCGCGATTCCCGGTGCTTGCGCTTCGCCCGCCACCATGGCGGCGCGGTCGTCATCATCGTGCGCAGCCGCGATCCACGCGGCATCGGCGCCGGCGGCTCCCGAGGTGAGCAGCGGTCGGAGTGCGCTCGACACACCACCTGATGCGTGGTGCGCATCGAAGCCACCGCTGGCCGTGCGGGTGAAGCGATACGGCCCGCGGTTGGAGACGACGACGGTCACGATCGTGTGGCTGTGTGCGTCGACTCCGCGAGGTCGTTGAACAGGGACAGCCAGTCGCGCAGCTCACGGGTCGAGAGGAAGTTCTGGCGCACGTGCTCACGACCGTGGATGCCCATCGCGTCGGCGCGCTCACCGTCGGCCAGCAGCTCGATCGTCCGCTGCGCGCACTCCTCGATCGAGTCGACCAGGAAGCCGTCCTCGCCGTCACGGATCTGGAGCTTGATGCCGCCGGCGCGGCCACCGACGACTGGTCGGCTCTTCCACAGCGCCTCGCTCACGGTGAGGCCGAAGCCCTCGCGGAGCGACTTCTGCACGGTCACGTCGGCCATGCGCTGGAACGCGTTGATCTGCACGTTGCCGACCTGGTGCAGGTTCGACAAGAGGTGGATGTCGCGGTCGCCGCCGCGCGCCTCCTCGGTCTCCTCCCACACCCGGAACCCTTCGGGGTCGTCGGTCGCCATCGAGCCCGCGAGCACGAGCTGCGCCTCTGGGATCTCGTCGTGCACCATGCGGTAGGCCTCGATCACGCCCACGGGGTCCTTCCACGGGTCGTATCGGCTCACTTGGCACATGATCGGCCGGTTCGGGTTGATGCCGTACTGCTTGGTGATCTCCTGGCAGAACGGCATCGGGAGGTCCAGGTTCTTCACCGACAACGGATCGATGCACGGCGGCGCGTGCACGACGTGATCCATCTTCAACGATGGCGGCACGAACTCGGGCATCGTCCACACCGACGCGTGGTGTTGCTCCACGAACGGGCGGAAGAACTCCCACACCGACGGGTTGGCGACCGTGAGGTCGATGTGGCAGCGCCAGATCCAGTGCGCGGGTGAGTGCGTGAGCGCGGCGTCGTGCACGAAGCTCAGGATCGCGGCGGGCTGCGGGTCGTGGACGATCACGAAGTCCCACCCGTCCTCGAGCGCGAGCGCGTTCTCGAGGTTCCGCTCGAGGTAGGTGCGCTGCATCGCCGGGTTCCACTCCACCTCGGCGCCCTGCAACGCGTTGTGCACCTGCTTGGTGATGGCGAAGAACTCGTCGCTGCCGTGCATCACACACCACTCGGCGTCCATCCCCACCGCACGGAGCAGGGGCACGTGGGTCGCGAGCAGCTCGGCCACGCCACCGCCATACGGGGTCGCGTTGATGTGGAGCACCCTCGACCCGCGCAGGGGTTCGGCCAGACGCGTGATCTCGGCCAGGATTTCCTCGCCGACGACCTCCGTGTAGTCCGCGAGCTCCTTCTCCAGGAGCGGGACTCGCTCGAGCATCGCGGCCAATCTATCGGCGTGCCCTTCGCAATCGTGTGTCCCGACAAGTTCCGCGGCACCCTCAGCGCTCCCGTCGCGGCCGCGGCGATGGCCCGCGGGCTCCGATCGGCGGGCGTCGAAGAGGTCCAAGAGATCCCGCTCGCCGACGGCGGAGAGGGCACCATCGACGCGCTGCTCGCAGCACGCGGCGGCGCGCTCCGCAGCGCGCGTGTGACGGGTCCGCTGGGCGATGTCGTCGAGACCGAGTACGCCGTGCTCTCCGACGGGACCGCCGTGATCGAGATGGCGCGCGCCAGTGGGATGGCGCTGGTGCCAGGGGCACGGAACGATCCGCTGCGCGCGTCGACCCGCGGGACGGGTGAGCTCATCGCGGCGGCACTGCGCGCCGGGGCCCCGCGAATCGTGGTGGGCGTCGGCGGCAGCGCCTCCACCGACGGCGGACTCGCCGCGGCCGAAGCACTCGGGTGGTCGCTGGCCGGCGCGGACGTCACGGTCGCGTGCGACGTGACCACCCCGTTCCTCGACGCGGCTGAGGTGTACGGCCCGCAGAAGGGCGCGACCGCGGCCCAGGTGGCGTTGCTCACCCGCCGCCTCGAGACGCTCGCGGGCGAGTACGCGTCGCGCACCGGGGTCGATGTCACCGAGCTCGAGGGCGCGGGTGCTGCAGGCGGACTTGCCGGTGGACTCGCCGCGATCGGTGCGCGGCTCGAACCGGGCTTCGAAGTCGTGGCCGCCGCCGCCGAGCTCGGAGGTGTGATGCAGGACGCGGACATCGTCGTCACTGGTGAGGGCAAGCTCGACCTCACGACGTTCGACGGCAAGGTCGTCGGCGGCGTGCTCGAGTGGGCCGCTGAGGAGAACGTCGAGCACCGTGCCGTGATCGTCGGTCAGGCGACCGACGAAGCGCGCGACGAGCTGTCGGTCCTCGGCGCGATCGACCTCTATGTGCTCACCGACCGCGTGTGGCAATCCGGTGAGGCGTACAGCCGCGCCGAGCTGCTCGTCGAGGAGGCCGCGACTGAGGCTGGTCGACGCGCCCTCGGCGAATAGGTGCTGGCCCCGCATTCGAGCCGACCCACCCCAGGTTTTTCGGCACGCTGAACCCAACTCTGTGTTGTTGAGCGTGCCGAAAACCCGCTCTTGGAGTCAGGCGGCGGGTTCCTTGTCGAACTTCGCGCGGTAGGCGGGGATCGTGATCCACGGGGGGCGCTCGCGCGCCTCCACCGGCACCAGGACCTTGTCGTGGTGCTCGTCGAAGCGCACGAGGGTGCTCGGGAGCTCGGCGCGCCCGACGCCGACGCGGCGGAGCCCGGTGAGCAGCATTTCCATCCCCATCGGGCCGAGCTCGTCGGCTTGGCGGTTGCGGTGCTCCCGCACACCGAGGTCGGCCTGGCGGATCGCGCCGACACCGAACGCCGCGGACAGGTCGATGAGCAGCCCCAGGTCGACCCCGTAGCCCTCGACGAACGGCACGGTCTCCAAGAGCGTGCGGCGGCCGGCGTACTCACCGCCGAGCGGTTGCACGATGTGCGTGAGATGCGGGAACAACGCCGATAGCAAGGGCCGGGTCACGAGCTCGGTGACACGTCCGCCGCCGGTGGGTCGTCCGAAGAGCGGCCGGTGGTAGTAGCCCTTGACGAACCCGACGTCGGGCTCGGTGAGCAGTGGCCCGACCAGGCGAGTCACGAAGTCGGCTTTGAAGTTGCGCACGTCCGCATCGACCCAGCAGACGATGTCGCCAGTGGCGGCGAACAGCGACAGCCACAGTGCGTTGCCCTTGCCGCTGCCGTTGCCGGCGTCGGGGAAGATGTCGGCGACGCTGTGCACGGTCGCGCCCTCCCACCGCGCGGCCTCCGCGGTGGCGTCACGCGATCCGTCGTCGATGACGAGGATCTCGTCGACGAGCGCGACACCTTCGACGAGCTGACGGCGCACGGTCGCGACGATGTGGCCCACCGTCGCCTCCTCGTTGCGCGCGGGCAGGCACACCGAGATCATCGTGCGTTGCCTGGCCTTGAGATCGGCCAGCGCGCCCGCGTCGAGTGCCGTCATAGGGCTGGAAGCCTAGAGGCGACCCCGGCTATCGTTGCTCTCAGCACGCGCTCATCGAGAGCGGCTGAGGGACAGGCCCGTTGACGCCGCGGCAACCAGCAGCCGGAGCAATCCGGCGGCCAGGTGCCAATGCCTGCCAGGAGCGACCATGGTGGTCGAGCCTGAACGATGAGCCGCTGAGAGCGGTCCTCCGCTCGAGGCGCTCAGAGCGCGTCGGGAAAGCGCAATGAGCGTCGAACGAAGGAGACCGACAGTGACCCACGTGCAAGCGCTGCGATGCCGAGAGTGCGACCGCACCTACGACGTCGCTCCCATCTACACCTGCGAGTGGTGCTTCGGCCCGCTCGAGGTGGCGTACGACTACGACGCCATCGCGGCCGCGGTGTCGAGGCAGTCCATCGCCGCCGGGCCCACGACGATCTGGCGCTACGCGCCGCTGCTCCCCGTCGACCCGCCCGGGGAGTCGCACCTCCCCGTGGGGTGGACCCCGCTCTTGCGCGCCGACCGCCTGGCCGCCGAGCTCGGTCTCCGCGAGGTGTGGGTGAAGGACGACACCCGCAACCCCACGAACGCGTTCAAGGACCGCGTCGTGGCGGTGGCGCTCGCCAAGGCGCTCGAGTTCGGGATGAAGACGCTGGCGTGCGCGTCGACCGGCAACCTTGCGAACGCGGTGGCCGCGCACGCGGCTCGTGCCGGGCTCCGCAGCTTCGTGTTCATCCCGTCCGATCTCGAAGCGGGCAAGGTCGTCACGACGTCGGTCTATGGCGGCACCGTCGTCGCGATCGACGGCAACTACGACGACGTGAACCGGCTGTGTGCGGAGCTCGCCGCCGAACGGCCGTGGGCGTTCGTGAACGTGAACGTGCGCCCCTTCTACGCCGAAGGATCCAAGACGCTCGCGTTCGAGACGGCCGAGCAGCTCGGGTGGGAGACACCTGACCACGTGGTCGTGCCGATCGCCAGCGGCTCGCTGCTCACGAAGATCCGCAAGGGTTTCGACGAGCTACACGCGGTCGGTCTGCTCGACGAGAAGCCGAACGTCCGTGTGTCGGGTGCACAAGCCACAGGGTGCTCACCGGTTGCCGCCGCGTTTGCCGAAGGTGGCGACACGATCAACCCGGTGCGACCAAGCACGATCGCCAAGTCGCTAGCGATCGGCAACCCCGCCGACGGCTACTACGCGCTCGACGCGGTGCGTGAGACGGGTGGTGGCATCGCGGCAGTCACCGACGACGAGATCGTTGAGGCGATGAAGCTCCTCGCGCGCACCGAGGGCATCTTCGGGGAGACAGCCGCAGGCGTGACGATCGCGTCGTTGAAGCGTCTCGCCGAGGAAGGCGTCGTGCGCGCCGACGAGCGGGTCGTCGCGTACGTGACCGGTCACGGGCTCAAGACCCTCGACCCGCTTGCTCCGCACGTTGGAGTGACCGACACGATCAAGCCGACGCTCGACGCGTTTCACGCCGCGTTCCCGGACTCGGGCGAGGAGTGAAGTGCAGCAGCTAGGCGAAGCCCGCATGCGAGCTGAACGACCCATGAAGAAGGGAGACGCGACATGAGTGTGTCGGTTCGCATCCCCACACAGCTGCGCACGTTGACGGGCGGCGCGTCGGAGGTCAGCGTCGAAGGTTCAACGGTGGCCGAGGTGCTCAAGGCGCTCGACTCCGCGCATCCGGGCTTCAACGAGCGCCTCTACGACGAGAAGGGTGCGTTGCGCAGGTTCGTGAACGTGTTCCTCGCCGAGGAAGACATCCGCTTCCTGCAAGGCGTCGACACACCAGTCGACGACGGTCAGACGCTCAGCATCGTCCCGGCGGTCGCGGGCGGTGAGGCCGCAGACACATACATGTAGCTGGCGACGTCCGGCGGGATCGTGTGCTCGCCGGCCGCGGTGCGCACCTTCACGCCGTTGGGTCCGCGGCTCAGCACCGTGGCCGCGGCGCCGGGGATCATGCGGGAGTGCGCGAGGAGTCGCAGGCTGTCGTCGGACAGCTCGAGCTTCTCGGCGATCCGAGTGACGGTGACCGGCCCGCTCGGGGCGTCGGCGAGCGCGACCGACGGCGCGGCGGGGCTCGTGCGTCGTGAGCCGGGGATCGGGTTGCCGTGAGGGCAGGTCATCGGGTCACCGAGCAGCTCGACGAGCTTCTGCTCGACCTCGGCGGAGATCGCGTGCTCCCACCGGTCGGCCTCGCGGTGCACCTTCTCCCACTCGAGCCCGATCACATCGAGGAGCAGGCGCTCGGCGAGGCGATGCCGGCGCACCACCGTGGTGGCGAGGCTGCGGCCCTTCCCGGTGAGGCCGAGGCTGCGGTCGTCCCTCATCTCCACGAAGCCGTTGTCGACCAGCCGCCGCACCGTCTCGGACACGGCTTGCCCGCTCCGACCGAGGCGCTCCACCAAACGGGCCCGCATGGGGGTCACCCCCTCCTCCTCGAGCTCGATGATCTGCTCGAGGTACTCCTCGGTCGTGTCGTGGAGCTCCGCCATTCAGGTCAGGATACCCTGAGTTCGTGATGTCCGGCCCGGCCGTCGTCGAGTGCCGTCGCCTGCGCAAGGGCTACGACGAGGTGCTCGCCGTCGACGACGTCGACCTCGACGTCACCCATGGCGAACTGCTCGCCCTGCTCGGTCCGAGCGGATGTGGCAAGACGACCACCTTGCGGCTGATCGCCGGCTTCGAGCATCCCGATGCAGGCTCGATCACCCTCGACGGCCGGTCGGTGGCCGGCAACGGCGCCTTCGTGTCGCCCGAGCAGCGCAAGGTGGGGGTGGTGTTCCAGGAGTACGCGCTCTTCCCGCACCTCGACGTCGCGCGCAACGTCGGCTACGGCGTGCGCGACCGTGCCACACGTGAGGCGCGGGTCGCCGAGATGCTCGACCTCGTCGGCCTCGCGCCGATGTCCGAGCGCCTCCCCCACGAGCTCTCGGGTGGGCAGCAGCAAAGGGTCGCGCTCGCGCGCGCCCTCGCTCCGAGTCCGAGCCTCGTGCTGCTCGACGAGCCGTTCTCGGACCTCGACGCGTCGATGCGCGGCCAGGTGCGCGACGAGGTGCGCCAGATCCTGCGCGAAGCACACGCAACGGCGGTCGTGGTCACGCACGACCAGGAAGAGGCGCTGAGCATCGCCGATCGCATCGCGGTGATGAACGACGGACGCATCCTCCAGGTCGATACGCCGTCGGAGCTCTATGCGAATCCCGCCGATCGCTTCGTCGCGACGTTCGTCGGCGATGCCGACCTCATCCGGGGCGAAGCCGATGACGACGTCGCGGTCACCGCGATCGGGCGGTTGCCGCTCGCGGCCGCGGTCGATGGCGGGCCCATCGAGGTGGTGGTGCGCCCAGAGCAGGTGCGCCTGCGGCTCGACGGAGCCGGCGAAGGGGTCGTGCGCGACCTCGTGTACTTCGGGCACGACCAGCTCGTCGCGGTGGACCTCGCCGACGGGAGCCGCATCCGCTCGCGCATGGGCCCGGGCCGGGCGTTCGAGCCGGGGGACCGCGTGAGCATCACCGTGTCCGGCGCGGCCCTCGCGTTCCCATCGGCTCAGGTCAGGTTGACCTGAGTACCCAACTTCGGACATCCTGACCTGATGACACGAACCCGGCTCCACCGCGTCCTCACCGTGGCGCTCGCCGTCATGGCCCTCACCACCCTCGCCGGACCCGCTGGCGCCGGCACGGCGGGCACGCTCACCGTGTACTCCGGGCGGACCGAGGAGCTCATCGGGCCCCTGCTCGACCAGTTCTCGGCCGAGACCGGCGTGCAGGTGGAGGCTCGCTACGGCGACTCGGCCGACCTGGCGCTGCTCATCGATGAGGAGGGCGACCAGACCCCGGCCGACGTCTTCATCTCCCAGAGCCCCGGTGCCACCGGCTACCTCGAGGGGCTCGGTCGCCTGCGCAAGATCGACGGCGACGTCCTCGACCTGGTCGTGGAGCGTTACCGCTCCGCCAACAACCGATGGACCGGTGTGTCGGGCCGTGTGCGCGTGCTCGTCTACAACACCGACCTGGTGAAGCCGCGTGACCTGCCCGACTCGGTGCTCGAGCTCGCGAAGCCGAAGTACGCCGACATGGTCGGGCTCGCGCCCACGAACGGCTCGTTCCAGGACTTCATCACCGCGATGCGCGAGCTCGAAGGTGAGACGAAGACCGAGAAGTGGCTCTCGGGCATGGTCGAGAACGGCGCGCGCTCGTATGCGAGCAACTCGGCGATCACCGACGCGGTGACGCGTGGCGAGATCCCGATGGGACTCGTCAACCACTACTACGCGGCACTCGCCAAGGCCGCCGACCCGTCCGCCCCGCTCGAGAACCACGTGTTCGAGGACCAGGACGTCGGCTCGGTGATCCTCGTCACCGCCGCCGCGATCATCGACCAGACCGACGATCGTGCGCTCGCCGACCAGCTCATCGAGTTCCTGCTCTCCGAGGAGGCGCAGACGCACCTCGCCGAGGACGAGTTCGAGTACCCGCTCGCCCGCGGCGTGGAGCCGCTCGGTGACCTCCCCCCCTTGTCGAAGGTGGATGCACCCGAGCTCGATCTCACGAAGCTCGGGGGTGGGCTGCTCCGCACCCGCGAGCTCATCGCGGAGAGCGGGCTCGAACAGGCTTGATCAGCGGGCCTGACCCATGACGACGACGGCGCCGGCACCAACCCCCCTGGTGTCGGCGCCGCTTGCGTCCGAACCCCGGTCGCGCGCCCCTCGGGCGCTGGTCGTCACCGGCGCGGTCGTCGCGGCGTTGTTCGCCGGACCGGTGCTGTACCTCGCGATCCGGACCGTCGGGTTCGGGGATGGCGCGCTCGACGTGCTGGGGTCGAGCGACCTGGCCGGGCCGCTCGCTCGCACCTTGCTCCTCGCCACCTCCGTGTCCGCGGCGTGCGTGCTGCTCGGCACCGCCCTCGCCTGGTTGGTGACGCGCACCGACCTCCCTGGTCGACGAGTGCTGCGCGTCGTGCTCGTGCTCCCACTCGTGATCCCGTCGTTCGTGGGTGCGTTCGCCCTCCAGGCCGCGTTCGCCAGCGGTGGGCTGCTCGATCGCCTCCTCGACTTCGGCCTTGCGCCCCGCATCGAGGGCTTCTGGGCTGCGTTCGCCGTGCTCACGTTGCTCAGCTACCCCTATGTGTACCTGCCGGTGGCGGCGCGCCTCGCCGTGCTGCCGCCCGCGCTCGAGGAGAGCGCCCGCTCGCTCGGCCGCACGCCGATTGAGGTGTTCCGCACGCTCGTGCTCCCGCAGACGAGCGGAGCGATCGCGGCGGGAGCGCTCCTCACGTTCCTCTACTGCGTCAGCGAGTTCGGAGCCGTCTCGCTCGTGCGCTACGACACGCTGACGTTGCGCATCGAGGCCACCCGGCTGTTCGATCGTGAGACGTCGATCACGCTGAGCCTTGTCCTCGCGCTCGTCGCGCTGGTGGTGGTCACCGCCGAGCGCGCCATGGCACGCCGGCGGACGGTGATCGAGGCCGTGGGGGCCGGGCGGCGGGTGCACCAGACGCCGCTGGGTCGGTGGCGGGTGCCGGCGCTGGTCGGGGTGCTGATCCTGATGCTCGTGGCGCTCGTCGCGCCGATCACCGTGCTCGCGGAGTGGGCCGCGCGCGGCGACAGTGGTCGCTTCGGTGTCGGCGTCGCCGACGACCTGCTCGGTCCGGTCGCGAACACCGTCGTGATCTCGGTGGTCACGGCACTCGTCGCGACCCTCGCCGTGCTCCCGATCGCTTATCTCACGGCGCGCCACCGATCGCGCGTCGGCGGCGTGGTGAACGCGCTCGTGGTGGCCGGGTTCGCGCTGCCGGGACTGGTCATCGCGCTCGCACTCGTGTTCTGGGTGCTGGGCACGCCGGTCGTGAGCGGTCTGTACCAGAGCTTCCCGTTGCTCGTGTTCGCGTACGTCGTGCACTTCGGCGCGCAGGCGCTGCGCGCATCGCAGGTGGCGGTGAGCGGTCTGCCCGCGCGCCTCGACGATGCCGCGCGGGCGCTCGGTGCGCGGCGTTGGCGGCGCCTGCGGACGGTCGAGCTCCCGCTCATGGCGCCAGGCCTCGCCGCAGGGGCCGGGCTCGTGCTGCTCGCGACGATGAAGGAGCTGCCCGCCACGTTGCTGCTCGCGCCCATCGGGTTCGACACGCTTGCGACCCGCATCTGGAGCGCGTCGGAGACGGGTCTCATGGCGCGTGCCGGCCTCACGTCGATCGTGTTGGTCGCGCTCTCCGCCGTGCTCACCTGGGCGGTCACCATCCGGAGGATGGATCGCCTCGACCGCTGACCGCATGCGCGTGGTGGCGAGATCATCACGCCTCCGACTGAGATCGAGAGGCTCAGCGCCGCTCATCGGATGAGCGCCGCTCGCCCCCCAGCTCGGGTGACTGCTCACTGCAGGCGGTTGGGATCCAGGCCAGACTTCAGGGCGACGAAGGGGGCGGCATGCGCACGCGGCGGGCGGCGATCGGGGCGTGCCTGATCGTGATCGCGGCCGCCACGCCGACGGCTGCCGGTGACGACGCCGTCCGTCTGCCGAAGCCCGCACCCAAGACGTTCGAGACGGAGCTCATCAAGCGGACGCGTCCCGATGGGACGGTACCGGTGAAGGTCGCGCTCGCGGCGTTCGAAGCCGCGTTCGGCCCCCTCGATGGCGTTCGGGTCAGGCCCTTGCCCGGCAAGGGCATGAGCGATGGGACGCTGGCGGCAGAGCTCGTGTTGTTCGACGTGTGGGACGAGCTCACGCCCTCCCAGCAAGAAGCAGTCCTCGACGTGCTCACGCCACGCGACCTGCGCGAAGTGCCAACCTCCGCCGCGCCCGCGGTCGGCCGGGCCCTCCCGCGCGGCACCGACGATCTCGGAGTGACGCTTGATCGCGTGCGTGACGAGATCGCGTCGCGTCTGGGGCGGTCTCTCACGATCCCGATCCGCTACGGATTCGGCGACCCTGGCGACGACGAGGGAACCGCACGCGCCACGGCCACGCCGGCCTCGGCCGACGGCACCCCGCTCACCGCGGACGAGACGTCGCCGGTTGCGAGCTGCACGATCATGGTGCGACCGGGTGCAACGGGCACCGGTGACAGCGCGCGCGACCTGAGCATCTTCGCCCACGAGGTGTTTCACTGCTTCCAATTCGATCTGCACACGGGCGCCGAGATCATCGCGGTGCCGGATTGGGTGAGAGAGGGGCAAGCGGCCTGAGTCGGTGAGACGATCGCCGGCGGCTCGGCCGGGTCGCGTCACTGGTGGGAAGCATGGTTGCTCTACCCTCAGGCGTCGCTCTTCGTCCGTGAGTACTCCGCGATTGGGTTCTACGCGGACCTCGCAGCCAACGGGATCGATCCATGGTCCATCTTCGACGCCCAGCTCCGGACCGCGTCCGACCTCGACGCCTACGCCGCGGCACGCGCCGACACCGCCTTCCTCACGACGATCGCCAAGGCCCTCGTGCGGGAGCGGCCGCTAGGCGACGACTGGGAGCAGACCGGGCCCGGGGTCACGGGGCACCGTGGCGCGGTGCGCATCACCGTCACGCCGCGCACCACCGCGGCGGCCGGGACCCGTGAGCGCGGCGCGTGTGGGCTCGGCTGCGCAGGCCGGCCTGCGATCGAGCAGTCGTTTCAGCTCGAGCCGTTCTCGACCCAGCCCATCGAGCTGACGCTGTCGGGCGCGGTCGTGCAGCTCGTCACCACCGCGCCCCAGGCGGTGCTCGGCTTCGCCGACGGCCGGGAGCAGCCGCTCGCGGCGGGCGTGCCCAGGGGTTGTGCCTCCTCGCCGGTGGGTGCCTGTGCGAGGAGGGCAGCGCCCCCTTCGGCGGCGGGCTCCTCGAGATCGAGCCCGGGAGGGCCGGGCTCGCGCTCGCGAGCCCGACCGGCGGGCGGGCTACTGCGGCATTCGTCAGCGTGAGCCTCGACGAGGCGTGCGCGGCAGGCGACGGACTCGACCGCTGCCTCCTCGGTACCTGGCGCCTCGACATCGATGCATCGTTCGAGAGCCTGCGGGCGACCGCGCTCGCCGCGGGGGCCGACACCTTCGAGCTCACCGGCACCGTGGAGGTGACCTTCGGGGACCGACTCCTCGATGCCCGGCTCGACTACCAGGCCGTGACCACCGACCTGCTCCCCGAGCCGCTCGGTCTCCTGCGCAACGAGGTGACCGCCCGGGGAACCTCGAGCGCGGCCTACACCGCCGACGGGCTCACGCTCACGGTGATCGACCCGGTGGAGGACATCCAGATCGACTACGTCGCGACCGCGGACGGCCGACCGCTCGGCGCGGGCCCCGGCCCGAGCTCCAGCAGCGTCGCGGATCTGTTCCTCGTGCAGAGCTCCTACGCCTGTCCGTCGGCGGATCGTCTGGTGATCACCCCCCGGGTCCCCGGGGCCGCGACCTCCTCCTTCGAACGGGTGGGGTGAGCCTCGGGGCGATCGCCGCATTTGCACTCTCCCGGGGAGAGTGCCAACATGGCGCCTAGCACTCGCCTCATCCGAGTGCCAACGTCCGTTCACGATCCCTCACCGGACCAACCAGGAGCACACCACCGATGCCCAAGCAGATCGCCTACGCCGAGAACGCCCGACGCTCGCTCGAGACCGGCATGAACAAGCTGGCCGACGCGGTGCGGGTGACCCTCGGGCCCCGTGGCCGCAACGTCGTGCTGGAGAAGAAGTGGGGTGCCCCCACGATCACCAACGACGGTGTGTCCATCGCCAAGGAGATCGACCTCGAGGACCCGTACGAGAAGATCGGGGCCGAGCTGGTCAAGGAAGTCGCCAAGAAGACCGACGACGTCGCCGGTGACGGCACCACCACGGCCACCGTCCTCGCGTGGGCGATGGTGCGTGAGGGCCTGCGCAACGTGGCGGCCGGCGCGAACCCGATGGTCCTGAAGAAGGGCATCGAGAGCGCGGTCGCCACGGCGGTCGACTCGATCAAGAGCCAATCCGTGAAGGTGGAGACCGACAAGGCGCAGATCGCCAACGTGGCCGCCATCTCCGCGGCCGACACCGAGATCGGCTCGATGATCGCCGAGGCGCTCGAGAAGGTCGGCACCGACGGTGTCATCACCGTCGAGGAGAGCCAGACCTTCGGGATGGAGCTCGACCTCGTCGAGGGCATGCGCTTCGACAAGGGCTACATCTCGCCGTACTTCGTGACCGACCCCGAGCGGATGGAGGCCGTCCTCGACGACGCGTACATCCTGCTCGTGTCCTCGAAGATCTCGGCAGTGAAGGACCTGCTGCCGGTGCTCGAGAAGGTCATGCAGGGCGGCAAGCCGCTGGCGATCATCGCCGAGGACGTCGAGGGCGAGGCGCTTGCCACGCTCGTCGTCAACAAGATCCGCGGCACGTTCAAGTCGGTCGCCATCAAGGCGCCCGGCTTTGGCGAGCGGCGCAAGGCGATGCTCCAGGACATGGCGATCCTCTGCGGCGGCCAGGTGGTCTCCGAGGAAGTCGGCCTGAAGCTGGAGAACGTCGGCCTCGACCTGCTCGGCAAGGCCCGCAAGGTCGTCGTCACCAAGGACGAGACGACGATCGTCGAGGGTGGCGGCTCGAAGGAAGAGGTGCAGGGCCGCATCAACCAGATCAAGCAGGAGATCGACAACACCGACTCCGACTACGACCGCGAGAAGCTCCAGGAGCGTCTCGCCAAGCTGTCGGGCGGTGTGGCGATCATCAAGGTCGGCGCGGCCACCGAGGTCGAGCTGAAGGAGAAGAAGCACCGCATCGAGGACGCGGTGCAGACCACCAAGGCTGCGGTCGAGGAGGGTGTCGTCGCCGGTGGCGGCGTGGCCCTGGTTCGGGCGCAGGCTCAGGTGCTCGACGCGCTGAAGAAGCTCGACGGTGACGAGGCGACGGGCGCCAAGATGGTCGCCCGTGCGCTCGAGGAGCCGATCAAGCAGATCGCCGTCAACGCCGGCATGGAAGGCGGCGTGGTGGTCGAGCACGTGAAGGGTCTCTCCGGCTCGAACGGCCTCAACGCTGCGACCGGCGAGTACGTGGACCTCATCAAGGAGGGCGTCATCGACGCCGCCAAGGTGACCCGCTCGGCGCTGCAGAACGCGGCGTCGATCGCGGCGCTGTTCCTCACCACCGAAGCAGTGGTGGCGGACAAGCCCGAAGACAAGGGTGCCGGCGGCGGCATGCCCGGTGGCATGCCCGGCGGCATGGGGGACATGGACTTCTAAGCACGAGGGGGGCTGCGCCCCCCTCGTGAGCTCCCCCCGGCGCGAAGTCGGGAGGTGCCCACGGTGTCGGCGGGCGGCAACGCCACCCGCCGGCGAACCAGCAGAGTCCGAGCAGAGAAGGGGCCTTCGGGCCCCTTCTTCGCGTCCGGGTCCGCATCTCGCCTTGTGTCCGCGGGTACAACTGCTCGATCGAAGAGCGGCGGATCTGCTCGGTGGTGCTCCACAAGTGGGGTGATTACAAGCCGGTCCTGCCCGCGGCCACGCTCCAGTTCCTCGACCGAGAGCCCTATCTCGATGCGGCGCGTGCGGACGCTCGAGTCCGTGACGAGATGGTCATGGGCCTCTTCGCCGACTTCGAAGCCGAGTTCCGCGAGCCCGTCCTCACCGACGTCGACCAAGAGCTCGTCACGGTCTGCCCACCGCTGATGCGCCAGATCGTCGAGCCTGAGGTGCCGCGCATCCAGCGGGCCTACGTCGAAGGCGCGTTCATGCGCCGCATGTTCCGTCTCCTCGTCGAAGGTGAAGGATGGGAAGCCGACGCGCAGGTGCGTGACGTGATGGCCCGCCACTTCCCGTTCCACCTCGTGGCCGTCGAGGCGGTCGAGCGCACGCCCGCCGAGTCGTGACTCGCTTGTAGGTCTCGACCGATAAGCACGTCGCTGAGTATTTATTCACGGCGCGGCCGGTAGCCTCGTAGGCCGTGGACACCTCCAAAGAGCGTGTGGAACCGTCGGTCGGCTGGGGGGTGCTGCACCTCTTCTATCGAGTCGACGCGGCGCGCGCCGAGCAGGAGCCCGGGGGGGCCAAGCGCGTCCTCGATGCGATCGACGGCTTCGTCGACGACGACCACCAGGTCCTGACCTACGCCGTGCTCGGCCACAAGGCCGACCTCGGCGTGCTCGCGCTCGGGCCTGACCTGGCACGACTCCAGGCGTTCGAGCAGGAGCTGTCCCTCGCGCCAATCATCCCGACGTGGTCGTACGTGTCGTTGACCGAGCAGTCCGAGTACGGCGCGACCGAGGACGACGAGCGCAAGCGCCTCGCCGATGAAGACGAGTTGACCGACCCGGCCGAGGTCGAGGAACGACTCGTCACGTGGCGGGAGCGCATCGAGCACTACCGCGAGCAGCGGATCCACCCGCGGCTGCCGATGAAGCGAACGATCTGCTTCTATCCGATGTCGAAGCGCCGCAGCGCCGACGCCAACTGGTACGACTTGCCGTTCGACGAGCGCAAGAAGCTCATGGCCGGGCACGCGAAGGTCGGGCGCACCTACGCGGGTCGGGTGCTCCAGCTCATCACCGGCTCCACCGGGATCGACGACTGGGAGTGGGGCGTGACGCTCCTCGCCGACGATCCCGCCGCGCTGAAGGAGATCGTCTACGAGATGCGCTTCGACGAGGTGTCGGCGCGCTTCGCCGAGTTCGGGCCCTTCTACACGGGGCTCGTGCTGGAGCCGCGAGACGCGCTCGCGCGCATCGGCCTCGAATGACCTCAGCCTTTCACCTTGCGCATCTCAACATCGGGCGCATGCTCGCACCCATCGGCGCGCCCGAAGTCGCCGACTTCACCGCCGCGCTCGATCCGATCAACGCGATCGCCGACGCCGCGCCGGGCTTCGTGTGGCGGCTCCAGACCGACGAGGGCAACGCCACCGCGCTCCACGTGTTCGAGGGTGACGACCTGCTGCTCATCAACATGTCGTTGTGGGAGTCGCTCGAGGCGCTCTCGGACTTCGTCTACCGGAGCGCGCACGTCGATGTGATGCGGCGCCGGCGGGAATGGTTCGAGAAGCTGGACGAGGCGTTCATGGTGCTGTGGTGGATCCCGGCCGGGATGCTCCCCGACATCGAGGACGCGAAGCGCCGCCTGGAGCACATTCGCACGCACGGACCCACACCGACCGCGTTCGCCTTCCGGCAGTCCTTCCCTCCGGACGCGAAAGTCGACGCAGTTGCCGATGTGGATGATCGGCGGGCGTGCCCGACGGGGTAGCCCGGCTTGGCGAGACCGGCGACGCGATCGTCGCGGGCGTCGAGCGCTGCATGCCCGGATGGGCCGTCGCCCAGGTCGACCGGATCCTCGTCGCCTGGGGGGAGCTCGATCCCGCTGCTCACGCGGACGCGATCGACGAGGCGCGAGCCGCGGGAATCGCCGCCGCTCGGCGAATCGCTGACGAGCTCCGTCAGCTGCTCGCGCTCGACCCCGCCGAACAGGCGGCGACGCCGCTCGAGGTCGTGCGGGGCGCGGTGCGTGAGCCCACCGCCGTGCTCGCCGCCGCCGGGGTGCCCCCGGTCGTGCGGGATGCCTTCGAGGAGCGCTCGTTGCCCGACGACGTCTACGGCCTGGCGCCCAGGACCCTCGGCGAACTCGGCGACGAGTCGCTCGCCCCGCTCCACCTGGCGTGGGGCATGGCCAAGGCGGCCGTCCTCAGGGCTCGTGCGGCTGGCTGACCCGTTCACAAGACCGAAACACTCCCGCTACCGGAGAGAAACAGCCCGCTGTGAGAGTGCCGCCCAACTTCAAGTGAGCAGGTCCGGTCGCGCGCCGGGCGAACGGTGGAAGGGGAACGTGTGAGCTACGACACAGGCGATACCGCCTGGGTCCTGACGTCGGCGGCGTTGGTCTTGTTCATGACGCCGGGTCTGGCCCTGTTCTACGGCGGCATGGTGCGCACGAAGAACGTGCTCGCCATGCTCATGAACAACTTCTGGTGCATGGGCATCGTGAGCGTGCTCTGGGCGGCGGGCGTCTACTCGCTCGCGTTCAGCGGCAAGGGAGAGCTCATCGGCAACCTCGACCTCGGCTGGCTGAGTGGAGCACTCCACACGCCGGCGACGGGGCTCGAAGGCCTGACGATCCCTCCGTTCGCGTTCATGGCGTTCCAGCTGATGTTCGCGATCATCACGCCGGCACTCATCACCGGTGCGATCACCGACCGCATCCGGTGGGCGGCGTGGGCGTGGTTCGTGCCGCTCTGGCTGTTGCTGGTCTACACACCGATCGCGCACTGGGTGTTCTCGCCGTCGGGTTGGCTGTTCAAGGAAGGCGCACTCGACTTCGCCGGTGGCACGGTGGTGCACATCAACGCCGGCATCGCGGCGCTTGCCGCGGTCATCGTGCTCGGCAAGCGCAAGGGTTGGCCGGCGTACCCCATGCCGCCGCACAACCTGCCGCTCACCCTGATCGGTGCGGGCATCCTGTGGTTCGGCTGGTTCGGGTTCAACGCCGGGTCGGCGTTGGCCGGCAACGAGCTGGCGGCGACCGCGCTCGTGAACACGCACATGGCCGCGGCCGCGGCGCTGTGCAGCTGGTTGCTCGTCGAGCGCATCCGCGGGGGTCACGCCACGACGCTCGGCGCGGCCTCCGGTCTCGTCGCAGGTCTCGTGGCCATCACGCCCTGCGCCGGGTTCGTCGGCGGCATGTCGCCGATCTACATCGGGCTCATCGCGGGTGCCGTGTGTGCCCTCGCGGTCGGCTTGAAGAACAAGTTCGGCTACGACGACTCGCTCGACGTGGTGGGAGTCCACCTCGTGGGCGGAATCATCGGGTCGTTGCTGGTCGGCGTGTTCGCGGATACGGCCTACAACGGTGCGGGAGCTGACGGTCTCGTGGAGTCCGGGACGTTCGATCTGCTCGGCAAGCAAGTGCTCGCCGTCGGAGCAACACTTCTGTGGTCTGGTCTGCTCACCGCGGCGATCCTGCTGGTGCTGAAGAAGGTGCTGCCCAAGGGGATTCGCGTCTCCGAAGAAGACGAGGACACCGGCCTCGACCTCACGCAGCACTCCGAGACGGGCTACGCCCTCGACCGAGTCTGAACGGGAGAAACCAACACATGAAGCTCATCGTCGGCATCATCAAGCCGTTCAAGCTCGATGACGTGAAGGACGCGCTCAAGGACCTCGGGGTCCAGGGGCTCACCGTCTCGGACGTCCAGGGCTTCGGCCGCCAGCGTGGCCACACCGAGGTGTACCGCGGTGCGGAGTACACGATCGACTTCGTTCCCAAGGTGCGGATCGAGATCCTGGTGGACGACGGCGACGTGCAACGCGTCACCGACAAGCTCGTCGAGACGGCCCGCACGGGCAAGATCGGCGACGGCAAGGTGTGGGTCGTGCCCGTGGAATCAGTGGTGCGAATCCGCACCGGTGAGGCGGGTAGCGACGCACTCTGAGCGGACGTTCACGGTCGTCGCGAGCGAGCGGCCGCGAGCCGGGTATCCAGGTTCGCAGGGAGCGAGCCAGGTTTGATGTTGCGACTGTGAGCGGAAAGACGGCGAATGCGCTGAAAGCCGCGCAGGCCCAAGCGGTCGATGACCGGGGCCTGCGCGGCAGCGCGTTCGGACGCAGGCTCAGCGAGGCGCTCGACGAGGCTTGTCGGGAAGCAGCCACGGATGTCGATCTGCCCGGCCGTTGGGTCGTCGTCGCGTTGGGTTCGTACGCGCGTCGCGAGCAGTGTCCCGGATCCGACATCGACATCATGCTTGTGCACGACGGTGCGGCACGCGGGACGCTCGCATCCGCCGCTGCCGAGGCGCTCTGGTTCCCGCTCTGGGATGCCGGCTTCGTGCTCGGTCACTCGCTGCGCACGCCGAAGGAAGCGGTGGCGCTGGCTCGCGAAGACGTCGACACCCTGACCGGACTGCTCGACGTGCGGGCGGTCACCGGCGACGAGGACCTCGCGCACGAGGTCGTGCGCAAGACCCGCGAGCTTGCGCAGGGTCGACAGAAGAAGATCATCGCGGCGCTGGCTGAACGCGCGGCTGCCCGTCACGAGCGGCCCGGGCCGATCGCGGAGATGCTCGCGCCAAACCTCAAGGACGGTACCGGGGGACTACGCGACATTCAGGCGCTCGAGTGGGCCGGCTGGACCATGGGTGAGCCGGGGGGCGTCGACGCGCTGGTCAAGGCAGGGATCCTGCAGTCTCAAGATCCCGCGATGCTCGACGCGGCTCGAGCGCGACTGTTGGAAGCGCGCGTCGAGCTGCACCGAGTCACCGGGACGCGCTCCGACGTGCTCGAGCTCCAGGAGCAGGACGCCGTCGCGGCTGCCCTCGAGTATGCCGATGCCGACGCGCTCGTGCGGGACCTCTCCGCAGCCAGTCGTGCCGTGACCTGGGTCACGACTGAGGTCTGGCGACGCCTTCGTGCGCGCACTGGACGCGGACGCTCGCGCAACCTTCAAGCCGGCGTCGTAGAGCGCGACGGGGTGGTCGCACTGGACCCCTCGGCACCGACCGACGCCGCTACGAGCCTCACGCTGGCTGCGTACGCCGCTGACAAGCAACTTCCGATCGAACGCGGAACGCTCGAGCGTCTTCGCACCGTCGACCCAGACACGTGGAACGACGAGGCACGGACCCAGCTGATCACGCTGCTCCGAGCGGGTAGCCGTGCCATCCCCGTCGTTGAGGCGCTTGACCAGGTCGGCGCGCTGGTCGCGCTCGTGCCGGAGTGGTCGTGCGTCCAGGCGCGGCCGCAGCGCAACGCCTACCACCGCTTCACCGTCGACCGGCATCTCCTCGAATGCGTGGCCGAGTGCGCGCGTCTTCTCGACGAGAAGGGCTTCGATGGTGACGCGGCGCGGCGGTGTCGTACTGACCTGTTGTTGCTTGGCGCGCTCTTGCACGACATCGGGAAGGGGATCCCCGGCGACGACCACTCGATCACGGGTGCGCGGGCCGCTCGGGTGATCACCGAACGGATCGGGCTCGATGCTCACGGTGTCGAGGTCGTCGACTGGCTCGTCCAGAACCACCTGTTGCTGGCCGACACCGCGACTCGCCGAGATCTCGCCGACGAAGAGACGATCATTCGCGTCGGCCGAGCCGTGCGAGACACGGAGCGTCTCGACCTCCTCTACGCACTGACCGTCGCGGACTCATGTGCCACCGGGCCGGCCGCGTGGAGCAGCGCCAAGGCCGTGCTCGTGCGCCAGCTGTTCCTCGAAGCCGATGCCCTCCTGGAACGAGGTGTGGTCGGTCCCGGGCTGAGCGATGAGCGGCTCGCAGCCTTGGAGCGGAACAAGGAAGCCCTCGCGAACCTGCAGCTCGCAGTGGCGTGGGAGGACCGAACCGACGGACTGGTCGAGTGCACGGTCGTGGCACCTGACCGCACCGGCCTGCTCGCAACCGTGACCGCGGTGCTCGCGCTGCACGGCTTCGACATCCGCAGCGCGTCGGCGTACGGCGACGAGTCGGGGATGGCGCTCGAGGTGTACCGCGGCGTCGACACCTTCGAACGCCTCGATGACGCCGGTCGGCGCGGGATCGAGTCGGACATCGACGCCGCGATCAACGGGACGCTCCCGGTGCGACGACGGCTCGACGAGCGCATTCGTCGTTACCGCCACCAGCAACCACCCGATGCTGCCGTCGAGGTTCGCTTCGATCTCGACGCGTCGAGCGCGGCAACCGTGTGCGAGGTGCACGCACCGGACGCCGTCGGATTGCTCGCGCGCATCGCCGCAGTGTTCGCCGACCTCGAGATCGACGTGAACGCCGCGCTGGTGTCGACGCTCGGCGAGCGCGTCGTCGACGTCTTCTACGTGCAGGACTCACACGGCGCCAAGATCACCGATCCTGCGGTGCTCGAACGACTGCGCGCCACGATCGTGGCGCGCCTGAGTACTGATTCAGTCGGCTGAGTCCTCGCCGCGCCATGCCGGCGTGCGGGGGAGGTCGAAGTCTACGGGTCGTTGCTTGCCTTCGATCGCGTCGAACGCGGTGTCGACCCAACGCGCACCGCCGGCCAGCGGCCAAGGCAGCGCGTCGCGCGCGAAGAACCCGACGTCGCGCGTCTCGAGCGGATGCCCTTGCAGATCGCCGCCGAGCACACGGCAGTGGAAGACGATGGAGTACAGCGGGAGGCGGGCGAACCCCAGCCGCAGCCCATCGAACACCGCGATGATCGACACCGGCTCGATCTCGATGCCGGTCTCCTCGTGCACCTCTTTGATGGCGACCTCTGACGGCGAATAGCCAACGTCGGCCCATCCCACCGGGTAGAGCCACACGCCCGAGTCAGCCCGTTGCGTGAGGAGGATCTCGTTCTTGTCGTTGCCGACGACCGCGGCGACAGCAACCTTCGGCGTCACGTAGCCGGCCACTCCTTCGCCCACACTGGCGAGCCACTCCTCGAAGAGGGCGTCGGCTTCGGCCTCTTCGATCGCCGCGGCACGGATGTCGGCGGCGACCTTCAGCACCTCTTCGAACCGCTCCTTCTCGTACAGGCTCTGCGTGAAACCGAGTCCGGTGCGCGCGATCCCCGAAAGCGTCTCGGCCCAGCGGAGCAGATCGACCGCGGAGATCTGGTGCTCGTCGCTCATGGAATGAGCTCCGACATCGTGAACAGCGCCCGGAGCTCGACGTCGATCTCGGCGAGCGCTTCGGGCCCGCCGGACTCGCGGTTGATGACGCAGAGCGCGACGTCGACCTCGGCATTGCGGTCGCGTAGGTCTTGGCACGATGCGACGACCTGTCCGCCCGACGTGACGACGTCTTCGACGACGGTCAGCCGCACACCGGCGACGTCGCGACCTTCGGCGAGCTGACACGTGCCGTACGTCTTGGCTTCCTTGCGGACGAACACCGCAGGGAGCCCCGTCACCTGCGAGAGCATCGTGGCCAGCGGCACGCCGCCGAGCTCGAGGCCGGCGAGCGCGTCGGTCGTGTCCGGGACCAGCGGCGCGAGCGCGTCGGCGATGGCGCGCAACAGCTGGGGATCAGACTCGAAGCGGTACTTGTCGAAGTACTCGGTGCTCGTCGCACCTGACCGGAGGGTGAACTCCCCGGTGAGGTGCGCGACGTCGTAGATGGCGCGCGCCAGTGCGTCTCGGTCCATCAGCCCGCTCGCAAGTCGTCGAGGAGCAGTGCCACGAGTGAGACGGTGCCTTCGGCGCGTTCCCACGCGTCACCGATGCGCTGATGATCGACGAGTCCCGACGCACTTGGTGCGATGCCGAGCATGTCGCGCGCAGTTCCCACGAGGATCGGAGGCTCCACCTCGTCACCGTACGCCGGAAAGCACTCCAGCCCATCCCACAGCGAGGCGAGCTCTCGATGCTCCGACCCGAGTGCCAGATGTTCGGTGCCCAAGCCGCTCGCCAGCCCGCCCACCACCGCGTCCCACACGTCGTAGTGCGTGCACCCCGCCGGGGTGCGATACGACGCGACGGGATGGAGACGCCATTCGAGGTGGATGCCACCCGATTCGCTGTCGGTCAGCCACGTCTGGGTGCCGTTCACGTAGCTGTCGACCGGTGTGCCCAGCCGCTCGTCCAGCGCAAGCACCAGCTCCGTCGAGATGGTCCAGACCGCCGCGGGTGTCAGTGCCACACAGACCTCGAGGACGGGCGTCAGGCCGCGGCGGGTTCGATCGGGCCGTAGCGGACGATCGGCTCGAAGTGGTCGAGCACCGTGCGGTCGTCGCCCAGCAGACCTCGGGCACGCGTCGGTGTGAGCCGTTGCGCGAAGCGGCGAGCGATGACCGCCTTGCGCGCGTCGCCGTCACGACCGAGCTGCCAGGTGGCCTCGTCGAGGAGGAGCGCACCCTCGACCAGATCGGCGAGGAGGTGCGTGAGGCGCTTGGCATTGAGGAGCTGGGTGTCGTCGTCGGCCGCGGCGTAGTGCGCGATTGCCTCCTTGGCGTCGGTCAGGGTGCTCGCCACCGCGTCGACTGCCGGCGCGAGCACTGGCTCGTGGCTCGCACCGTCGAGCGCACGCGAGACCCGGGCGAGCAATGCTTCGTGCGCGTCCTCACCACGGATGGCGCGCCGCACGTCGAGGCAGCAGATGTTCTCCGTGCCCTCCCAGATCGTGTGGCACTGCGCGTCGCGCAGCTGCCGGGCCATCGGCCAGTCCTCCATGTAGCCGTTGCCACCGTGGATCTCGAGGCTTTCGCTCGCGGCGCGCAGGGCCTCGCGGGTGGCGCGCACCTTGGCGATCGGCACGAGGATGCGGCGCAGCATCCGGCCTTCTTCCTCGTCGGCGGTTGTGCGAGTGGCGGCTGCACACTCGAACGTCAGCGCCATGCCAGCTTCGAGCCCGACGAGCAGGTCGACCAGCGTCTCGCGGACCATCGGGTACGCGTCGATGCGTTGATCCCATTGCGTGCGGTGCGACGCGTAGATCGCGGCTTCGAGGAACGACCGCCGGTGGATGCCGAGCCCCATGAGCGCGACCCCGAACCGACTCCCGTTCACCATCTCCATCATCTTGTTCAGGCCACCTCTATTCGCTCCCTCGCTGCGAGCCGGGGTACCCGGCTCGCGGTCGCTCGCTCGCTGGGATGCCATCCATGCGCGCGCGCCGACGAGCTCGATCTCTGCGGTCGGCACCGCCTTGGTGCCGAGCTTCGGCTTCAACCGCTTGGTGTGGAAGCCGTTCGGCGTGCCGTCGGGGAGCACCCGCGGGACGATGAAGGTGGCGAGTCCGCGGGTGCCATCGGGCGCACCTTCCGGACGCGCGAGCACGATGAACACCTCCGCGTCGGCGTTCGAGCAGAAGTGCTTCTCGCCGAAGATCCGCCACTCGTCGCCGTCGGGCACCGCACGGGTCGTGTTCGCACCCACGTCACTTCCGCCCTGGCGCTCGGTGAGGAACATCCCGCCTTCCCACGCCTCCTCGGGATCGAGGCTCGTGAGCCGGCGGACGAAGTCGTCGCGCACATCGTCGGGCGCATAGCGCTCCACGATGTCGGCGGCGCCGACCGTCATGCCGAGCCCGCAGTAGATGGCGGTCTCGGCCTGGCTCACGAGGTAGTTCATCGCCGCCGTCACCACCGCGGGAACGGGTCGCCCGGCGTGGCGAGACAGACCGGTGAACCCGGCCCGTACCAGATCGGCCTTGCTCTCGACCCAGCCGGGATGGTGCTCGATGTGATCGACCTCGTGGCCCCACTCGTCGTAGCGAAGCAGCTCGGGGCCGTGCTTGTCGGACACCTCGGCGCGGCGAGCGAGCGCACCACCGCACAGCACTCCGTAGCGCGCGACGTGCTCCTCGGCGAACTCGCGATCCGCCGTGTCTGTCAGCAACCGATCGAGCAGGAGGCGCAGGTTCGGATCGGCGGCGTACCAGTCCAACCCGATCGCGCCGTCGTGCGTTGCGTAGTCGGGGAGCATCGTCACGAGGCTACCCGAGCCCCTCTTGGTCACTAGCGTGCGGCGCATGTTCCGTGCGGCCGCAGTCGCGTTCACAGTGTTGATGGCCTCCGCGTGCAGCGGCGCGACGCCGTTGAGCATCGAGGAGTTCACGAAGCGTGCGAACCAGGAGTGCGCATCGCTTCAGTCGGCGAGCAACGCGTTCCGCAAGGCACAAGATCCATCGTTCACCGGCGATCAGGTGACGCGCTTCTTGGGGAAGATTGCCGACCGCCTGCGCGGGTTGGTCGCGAACATCGACGAGCTCGAGCCACCCGACGCGATGCAGTCGGACGTCGATGACCTCCTCGACGTGCTCGCGGAGTACGCCGACGGGCTCGACGAGCTCGGAGAGAAGACCGCGCCTGGTCAGACCTTCCAAGGTGTGCTCGAGGAGAGCACCGGCAAGGTCAACGCGCTCAACGAACTCGCGACCGAGGCGACCGTGCTCGTGGGCAACCTCGGCCTCGTGAGCTGCATCCTGCCTGCGTAACCACATCTCACAACTGGGTCACGGTCTCGGCGCCGCGGTGTCCCGACGCCGCAAGCCGAATCCAGGAGGTTCCTCGTGCGCACTCGCTTCTCCCCGCGCGCCCTCGCGGTGCTCGTCACACTCTTCATCGCCGTTGTCTTCACTCCCGTCCTGTTCGCTGGTGCGAGTCACGCGGCACCCGCGGTGCAGACGCAGTGCTTCGACGACTCGCACGCCCGGTCGCGCACCGAGATCGACACCGATCTCGTGGTACCGCAGTTCGATCCCGCACTGGGCGAGCTGCTCGACGTAGCTCTCACCGGGCCGAGCATCCACCTCGACACCGACGCCGTGTTCGAGAGCACCGCCGCGACGGCAGCCGTGTTTGCCGAGCGCATGGACTATCTGTTCATGGTCACCAGCCCCGGCGGCCTCCCCTCGCCCACCAGCCTCACCGGATCGATCCAGCGGGTGCCGATGCAGACCTTGGCGGCGTTCGATGGCGCGCTCGACTTCCTCGGCCCGAGCTCGGTCGCGCAGCCGTCGACGGCGTTGGACGACGCCGCGGCCAACATCACCAGCACCGATCCCGCGGTGCTCAGCGGCTTCACCGGCACCGGCACGATGGCGTTCCATCTCACCAGCACGATCAGCGAGACGTTCACCGGTGGCGGGGGCAACGTGCAAGCACAGATCAACACGTTCGCCTCAGCTGCGGTGCAGGTCTGCTATCGCTACCAGCCGCCCGACGTGATCTCGACGGTGGTGACGCCGCCGGCCGCGCCACCACCGGTGGAGGCGACGCTGCCACTCACCGGCGGATCAACGGGACCGCTCACGGTGGTCGGAGTGGCCGCGGTCGCGCTCGGCGTGGTGCTCGCTCGTAGAAACCGCGCGCCCCAGCCGAGTTTCGATCTGTAAGTCGAGTTGGCGCGACCACCTGTCGGCGCGCACGCACTTGCCCGCGCGTGCGCGTCGACAGCATGATCCCGATTGACCTAGGGCCGGGCGGGGGAGGTCGCTCGGTGTTGGAATGGATCGTCCGGTCCGGTTCCCGCAACGAGCGGTCACTGCCCAGCCCCACCGCTGCGGGAACCTCCGGATGAAGGGGCGCCCTGTCGAGGCGGATCTCGTGCCCAACCGCTTCCGGGGCGCCCCACCTTCTTCTCGTCGAGCACCTTCTTGTCGGTCCGCTCGGGCGCTTGCTTGAGCAACGGCTGACACGCACTGCTGTGTTCGCACGGCGTCTTCCCGTCGCCAGCCCAGATTCCGCTCTTGGGCGAAGCGCAGGCCGCTAGGCCCCGGCTCCCTGCGCCGTGGGATACCCACGCCGCGATCGGTAGCCTTTGCGCCTCATGTCCTACGACCGGATGACCGCGCTCGACGCCAGCTTCTTGCAGCTGGAGCGGCTGGAGACGCCGATGCACGTCGGCGCGCTCACGGTGCTCGAAGGCGAGCCGTTCTTCGGCGCGGGTGATCGCTTCCGGCTGAACGAGGTGCGCGACCTCGTCGCCAACCGCCTTCACCTCATCCCGCGGTTCCGCAAGAAGGTGATGACGGTTCCGCTCGAAGCCGGTCAGCCGATCTGGATCGACGACGAGCGGTTCGACATCGGGTACCACGTGCGACTCACCGCGCTCCCCGCGCCGGGTTCACGGAGCCAGCTGCTGGCGTTGTTCGAGCGGGTGCAGGCGCAGCTGCTCGACCGCACGCGCCCGCTCTGGGAGCTGTGGTTCGTGGAAGGTCTCGAAGGCGGCAACGTCGCGCTGATCCAGAAGACGCACCACGCGCTCGTCGACGGCGTGTCGGGTGTCGACGTGGCCACGGTGCTGCTCGACCTCCAGCCCGAACCCGTGGTGCACGATGCACCCGAGTGGTCGCCGAGCCCCGCGCCTACTCCTGCCCGACTGCTGCTCGACACCGCGCGTGGCTACGTCGAGGGTACCGGCGCGGTGGCGCGCACCGCGCGCAACGCCCTGGAAGTTCCCCGGCGCGCCGCGGAGCGGCTCGGCACGTTCGCTCGTCAGCTGTCGACGCTCACCGAGGGCTCGCTCGTCGCGCCGCGCACATCGCTCAACAAGCCGGTGGTCGGACGCACCCGTCGGTTCGGCACGGTGCGCGTGCCGCTCGACGACGTGAAGACGATTCGCCGGGCCTTCGGTGGCACCGTGAACGACGTGGTGCTCGCGGGTGTCACCGGTGGGTTGGCGCGGCTCCTCGAGTCACGGGGTGAGCTCGACCCCGACATGATGCTGAAGGTGTTCTGCCCGGTGTCGGTGCGCGACGAGTCCGAGCACATGCAGCTGGGCAATTGCATCTCGGCGATGTTCGTGCCGGTGCCCGTGGGGGAGCCGGATCCCATCACGCGTCTCTGCGCAGTGCAGGCCACCACCGCCGACCTCAAGGATCGTGAGCAGGCGCTCGCTGCCGCGACGCTCCTCGAGCTCACCAGCTTCGCCGCGCCCACGCTCGTGGGGCTCGCGGCGCGGCTCGCGCACCACCAGCCGCTCTTCAACGTGATCTGCACGAACGTCCCCGGACCGCAGATCCCTCTCTATTGCATGGGTGCGCGCGTCCTCGAGGCGTACCCGATGGTGCCGCTGTCGCGGAACCTCAACGTCGGCATCGCGATCCTCTCCTACTGCGGCAACCTCCAGATCGGGGTGCTGGCGGACCGCGATCAGTGGCCCGACCTCGAGGTGCTCGAAGCGGGCATCGACGACGCCTTCGCCGAGCTCACGAAGCTCGCCGAGGAACGCAACGACGCGTGACCGCGATCTTCGAACGGGATGCTTGGGAGCTGGCCGACGGCGTGCGCGCGGGTGACCACACGGCCAAAGAGCTCCTCGAGGCACATCTGGAGCGCATCGAGCGCCTGAACCCGACGCTCAACGCGGTCTGCCATCTCGACGTCGACGCGGCGAGGGCACGCGCCGAGCAGATCGACACCGAGGTCGCGGCGGGCAACGATCCCGGACCGCTCGCCGGCGTGCCGGTCGGGGTCAAGGAGCTCGCCAGCGTCGAAGGGTGGCCGTGCACCGACGCGTCGCTCGTGTACGCCGACCGCGTTGGCGCGCACGACGACACCGAGGTGGCGCGCGTGCGCGCCGCAGGTGCGGTGCTGGTCGGGCTCACCACCGCGTCGGAGTTCGGCATCGTGAGCTTTACGAACACGCCGCTGCACGGCACCACGCGCAACCCGTGGGACACCGCGCAGACGCCGGGCGGGTCTTCGGGTGGCTCCGCGTCCGCGGTTGCGGCCGGGATGCTCCCGGTGTGCACGGGTGGCGACGGCGGTGGGTCGATTCGCATCCCATCGTCGTACTGCGGGTTGCCCGGCATGAAGACGACGTACGGGCTCACGGGCACCGGACCGGGCCCGGCGAGCTTCTCGCAGACGTCGGTGCGGGGACCGATCGTGCGGTCGGTGCGCGACGCGGCTCGCTATCTCGATGTGATCGTCGGACCGACGCTGATGGATCCGATGTCACACCCGCGTCCGGCGCTGCGCTTCGAAGACGCGGTGGTATCGGGTGATGCGGTCGGCGCGCTGCGTGGCCTGCGCGTCGCGTGGTCGTCGACCCTCGGCTATGCCAGCACCGAGCAGGCCGTGGAGTCGGCAGTACGCGAAGCGGCCGACGCACTCATCGACGAGGCCGGGCTCGAGCTGGTCGAGCTGCCCGTCGAGCTCCCGAAGCCGGGAACCTCGTGGACCGTGCTCGGCACGATCTACGAGATGGCGTTGCACTACGAGCACATCCGCGACCGCGTCGCCGATCTCGACGAGGTGGCACGGATGTCGGTCGCGTCGTTCGAGCACTTGAAGCCCGAGATCCTGCTGAAGGCGATCCGTGGTCGGTGGGCGACCGTCGAGGCCGCGGCCGCGGTGTTCTCCGACATCGACCTCCTGCTCACCCCGACCACTCCCACCACCGCGTTCGCAGCAGAGGGCGCGTTGAGTGGAACCGTCAACGGCAAGGAGGTCTCACTCATGGGACTGTCGGCGCCGTTCACCGCGCCGTTCAACCTCACCGGCCAGCCCGGGTGCAGCATCCCGGCGGGAATGGTCAACGGACTGCCGGTGGGTCTCCAGGTTGTGGCGCGACGTCACGAAGACGTGCAGTGCCTCGCGGCCGCGGCGGTGCTCGAGCAGGCGCGTCCGTGGCCGAAGCTCGCACCCCTCGCGTACGAGGGCTGAGGCTTCCTCTCCTGATCGGGAACGATCAGTCGCAGTCGCGCAGCCCCATCTCTTCTGGTCTGGCCACGCGGCGCCTCCGGTAGTGTGCGCAGCGTGACCGCCACCGCGCGGCGGCCGGGTGACTCGGAACCTCGTGCACCCAGGCCCCACAAGCAGGAGCAAGAGCCCGCATCCGAGGACGTGACGGAGGTCGCGCCCGGCGTCATCCGCATGCAGCTGCCGATCTGGATGCCGGGCCTCGGCCACGTGAACATGTACGGGCTGCTCGACGACAAGGGCCTCGCCGTCGTCGACCCGGGCCTGCCTGGTCCCAAGTCGTGGCGCTCACTCAAAGCGCGCCTGAAGACGGCGGGATTCAAGGTCGGCGACATCCACACGGTGATCGTCACGCACTCGCACCCCGACCACTTCGGAGGCGCCGGCCGCATCAAGAAGGAGTCCGGCGCCAACCTCGTCACGCACAAGGCGTTCACCACGTGGTCGCTCGAGGAGTCCAGCCGACGGAACCACTTGCCGAGTGAAGAGGAAGCGGCCGAAGCCGAGCGCGTCGCGGCGGCGGCTGCGGAGGCGCTCGACATCGGTGGCGAAGAGATCCCGACGATCGCCGATCACGTCGACGACTACGAAGGCGATCCGTTGCGTGACGGCCCGACCGAAGAGACCCAAGCCCGGTCAGTGCCATGGGGTGGTGAGACGCCGTGGGGTGGGAGCAAGCACCCGCTGCCACCCCTCACTCGCCGGCTGGCGATCAAGGCGCTCCGATGGCTCTTCGCGCCACCGCGGCCTACGCAGCGCGTCGTGCACGGTGAGCGGTTGCAGCTCGCCGGGCGCGAGTGGGTGTCGATCCACACGCCCGGGCACACCGTCGACCACCTCTGCCTCTACGACCCCGCGCACGGCGTGCTCATCTCGGGTGATCACGTGCTGCCGTCGATCACGCCGCACATCTCGGGCGTGGGCAACGGCGCCGACTCGTTGAAGTCCTACATCCAGACGCTCGACCTCGTCGCCGCGCTCGACGGCGTACGTCTCGGCCTGCCCGCGCACGGTCACCCGTTCGACGACGTGCCGGGTCGCGTCGACGCGATCAAGGAGCATCACGAGGAGCGCGTGGGGCTCTTGCGCGCCGCGTCCGAAGGATTGGGTCCCGCCACCGTCCAACAGCTGTGCCACGAGATCTTCCCGCGGCGCCACTGGGGCGTGATGGCCGAGAGCGAGACGTTCGCCCACCTCGAGCACATGGTCATCGCCGGTGAAGCCGAGCGTTGGGACGACCGCGGTCGTCTGCTCTATCGCGCTGCGCCGGCTGCCTAGCTCGCGGTCACTCCGAGCTCGTCGAGGATCAACGGCGCGAGCCAGGCCGCGCCTTCGGGAGTGAGGTGTCGGCCGTCGCCACCGCGTGGGGCCAAGCCCGGCGCGATCTCGAGCGGACAGAGTGCGCCGCCGTACGGGCACAACCACTTGCTCAGTCGGAGCATCGAGAAGCGCGCGGGATCCTGCGCGATGACGAGGTGGAGGATCTCGGCGTGGTGCTCGAGCGAGCTGTACGCCGCCGGGTCGGGCGGACCGAACCGGAGGCTCGGTGACTGCGGCGCCGGAAGGAAGAACACGATCCGGCGGCCACTACCGGGTGGGGCGACGATGTCAGCGGTCTCGCGGATGAGCGCGGCGATGCGCACGCGACCTTCGGGCGTGGCGGGATCGGCGATCGTCCCGTCGATCAAGCGCCGCGACGCGTCGAAGCTCGACAGCCAGAGCACCGTCGATGCCGGGGTCGCGGCGACCTGCGCGCGCCATGTGGTCTCGAGGTTGTGGAGACATGTCGGTGCCCATGGGAGCCAATTCCCGTCGGCAGAGACCGGGAGGCCGCCGATGTTCCCGCAGCCCGACACCGTGATCGGCACGACCGACGCGCCCCGACTGGCCGCGACCGGCGCCAGGCCGCGTGCGAGGTTGCCGCCCAAGGAGTCGCCCATGAAGACCATGGCTGCACGCGGGCCGATGACCGCGGGGGATTCGAGTGGATGCACGGTGGTGGTCGTGGTGGGGAGCGCGGACGCGGGCGTGCGATTCCCGGCGGCGGTGCCCTGTCCTACGGGTGCGCGGCTCTCCGAGAGGAAGAGACCGATCGTGACGGCCACCACCACCAGAGCCGCCGATCCGGCCACCGCCCACCTGCGCGAACGCACGATCCCCCCAACCCGCCTGGCTGCTGCCCTCGCCCAGCACAACAGTGGCCCGTGTAGGCGATTTCGTCCACCCGGTCGTCGAGCGATGACCGGTAGCGTGCCCTCGTGGCCGACGTCACCGCTGAGACGACCGACCTGCTCCAGCAGCTGATCCGCAACGAGTGCGTGAACGACGGCACGGTTGCCTCAGGCGGGGAGACCCAAAGCGTCGACCTGCTCGAGTCGTACCTCGCTGGGAGCGGCCTCGACGTCGAGCGGTACGAGCCCCAACCGGGGCGCGGCAGCCTCGTGGCGCGCATCGAAGGCTCGGACCCCACGGCGCCGAGCCTGCTGCTGATGGGTCACACCGATGTGGTGCCGGTCAACCCCGATGGTTGGTCGCGCGATCCCTTCTCCGGTGATGTGATCGACGGCTTCGTGTGGGGGCGCGGCGCCGTCGACATGCTCAACATCACTGCGTCACAAGCCGTCGCGTTCCGGCGGCTGGCCGACGGCGGCTTCAAGCCGAAGGGCTCGTTGATCTACCTCGCGGTCGCCGACGAGGAGGCGCTCGGCACGTGGGGGGCGCGGTGGCTCGTCGAGCACGAACGCGATGCCGTGTACGCCGACTACGTCCTCACTGAATCGGGCGGCTATCAGATGCCGACCGCGGACGGCGTGCGACTTCCGGTGCTCACCGCGGAGAAGGGGACGTTCTGGACGAAGCTGCGGATCCGAGGGACACCGGGACACGGCTCGCAACCGTTCCGCACCGACAACGCGGTCGTGACCGCGGCCGAAGTGGTGCGACGCATCCACGAGTTCCAGCCGCAGAGCCAGATCCACGACGTGTGGCGGAAGTTCGTGGAAGCGATGTCGTACCCCGAGGAGATCACGAAGGCGTTCCTCGATCCCCAGGGCTTGCGCGATGCGCTCGCCGAGCTTCCGCTCGGGATGTCACGTCTCGTGCACGCGTGCACGCACACGACGTTCGCACCCACGATCATGCACGGTGGCACGAAGACGAACGTCATCCCCGACTACGTGGAGCTCGAGGTCGACATCCGCACGATGCCGGGCCAGAGCGGTGAAGACGCGCATGCACTGCTGCGCGAAGCACTCGGCGATCTCGCCGACCGCGTCGAGATCGAGTCGAACGACGACCCGGCGACCGAGTCACCGATCGACACGCCCCTGTGGGACACGCTCGCGCGCGTCAGCGGTCGGATGGTCGAGGGTTCGGCGCTCGTGCCGTTCCTGATGGTGGGCGGCACCGACAACCGCTACTTCCGGCGCGCCGGCTCGGTGGGCTACGGGTTCGCGCTGTTCAGCCGGCGCCTGTCGTTCGAGGACTACGCCACCATGTTCCACGGCAACGATGAGCGCGTCGACGTCGAGTCGTTGGCCTTGTCGGAGGAACTGTGGGAGGCAGTGGCGCGCGATCTCCTCGAGTAGCGCGCCGCCGGAGGCGACCAAATGCGGGCTTACCCCTCGCGTTGATCCCTGAGGAAGCGTTCGACTTCCTTCGCCAGCTCGTCACCTGAGGGAAGGTTGGCGCCCCAGGACGTCTCCGCGTCGGGTTCGGCGGCGTCGAAGCGCTCCTCGAGCGTGCGCACGTACCCGCGGACGTCGTCGTCGGACGCGGCCACCTCATCCACCTTCTCGCGCCACGCGACCGCGGTGCGTTCGAGCCGCCCGAGATCGAGCTGGAGGTCGAGCAGGCCCGCGGCGCGGTCGAGCAGCGCGAGCGTTGCCGGCGGGTTCGGCGGGGCCGCGAGGTAGTGCGGCACCGGCGCCCAGAGGGACACCGAGTCGATGCCTTGCGACCGGCAGTGGTCGTGGAGCACACCGACGATGCCGGTGGGACCCTCGTAGCGGGACTGCGCCAGCCCGAGGCGCGCCACGAGGTCGGGATCGGTCGCAGTACCGGTGACCCGGGCCTCGCGCGTATGGGGGACATCGGCGAGCAGCGCACCGAACGTGATCACCATCTCGCACGACGTCGCTTGTGCGACCGACACCACGGCGCGGCAGAACGAGTGCCACTTGTAGCTCGGCTCGACGCCGCGCAGCACCACGAGGTCGCGCTCGTCGCGGGGGACGGTGAAGAAGATGTTCTCCGGCCACGTGATCGAGCGCGTCACGCCGCCGGCCAAGGTCACGTGCGGGCGCCGGGATTGGAAGTCGAAGTGCACTTCAGGGTCGATCGACGCCACTCGTTCGGCCTCGCCCGTGCCGTGCTGAGTGAGCCAGACCGCCGCATTCGAAGCCGCATCAGCGGCGTCGTTCCAACCCTCGAAACCCGCCAGCAGCACCGGTCGTTGCAGGTCGGGCGAATTTCGCTCCCAGGTGAGTCCATCAACCACGTTGCAACCCTACGTCGGTGGGGTAACCCCTTCGTGGTCGACTCATGAAGAGGATCGACCACAACGTGCCTGGGATCTACAGCTAGGCGATCGCCTCCGCGGCACGCAGCGCGCTGATCTCGTCGACGCCGTAGCCGAGCTCGGCAAGGATCTCTTCGGTGTGCTGGCCGATGTCGGGCGCACCCCGCCTCACCTCCACCATCTGGTCGTCGAACTGCATCGGCGCCGTTGCCACGCGGCACGTCGGATGGTCGGGATGGGGAGCCAGGTAGCCGTTCGCGACCACCTGTGGGTCATCGATCACGTCGAGCATCGACTGGAGCCAGGCGAAGATCGTGTCCTCGGCCTCAAGGCGTGTTCGCAGATCCTCCAACGTCGAGCCGCCGATCTTGTTGGCGATGGCCTTGTGCAGTGACTCGCGGTTGTCGGCGCGCGCTTGGGTGTCGGCGTACCGCGGGTCTTCGATGAGCTCGTCGAGCCCGAGTGCACGACACGTCGGTGCGAAGTGACGCATGTCGTCGAGCATGTTGAGCAGGAGCCAGCGCTGGTCGCCGGTTCGGTACGAGCCGACCAACGGGTTGGAGAGCGCACCGGTCGCACCGAGTGGCTTCGGGTCTTCGCGCAGGATCGTGGTGGACGTCATGTCCATGCCGAGCTGCCAGATCGCGGTGTTGAGGAGCGCGACGTCGACGATGACGCCCTTGCCGGTCTTCTCGCGCTTGTAGAGCGCGGCTCCGATCCCGCCGGCGAGCATCGCGCCGCTTGGAAGATCACCCATCGCGCCGCGCTGCATGATCAGTGGACCGTCGGGCGGCGTGAGCGTGTGCCCGAGTCCGCCTCGAGCCCAGAAGCTCACGGCGTCGAAGCCACCCTTGTCGGCGTCGGGACCACGTTGCCCTTGGCCGTGGCCCTTCGCGTAGACCAGACGCGGGTTCACCTTGAACAGGTCGTCGGGGGTGACACGCAGCTTGTCGCGCGCGTTGGGCAGGAAGTTCGTGAGGAACACATCGGCGCCTTCGATGAGCTTGTCGAAGACAGCCCGCCCCTCGGGCACGCGGAGGTCGAGCGCGATGCCGCGCTTGTTGCGGTTGCAGAGCTGCCAGAGGAAGTTGAAGTCGCCGGTGTCGGCGGCGAAGCCCGACTTGATCACCTGACGCAGCGGATCGCCCTGGGGTGCTTCGACCTTGATGACCTCGGCGCCCCAGTCACCCAACGTCGCGCCGCACGCGGGCACGAACCCGTGGATGGCGAGCTCCACCACCTTGACGCCGTCCAACACATCCATGATTCCTCCCGTGTCCGCTGCGGCGCAGGGTACCTGCGCCGCGGACGCTCACCAGCGGGTGCGAGCGCCCTCGCTGCGCTCGGTCGCCGCCGGTATTCGACGATCCCGAAACGGCGTGTTCTGCCACACTGCTGCGATGTCTGGTGCCACCGAGCCGCGTCTTCGCGCGCCCGTGTTCGAGGCCCGCGGCCTCGTGAAGGAGTACAAGCGCGTCCGGGCCGTGGACGGCATCGACCTCACGGTCGCCGCCGGTGAGCGCGTCGCGCTCCTCGGGCCGAACGGCGCGGGCAAGACCACGACGTTGCTGATGCTGCTCGGTGTGATCACCCCTGACGCGGGCGAGATCGAGATCGTCGGCCGCCACCTCCCCAAGGAGCGCAGCGCAGCGATGGAGCAGGTTGGCTTCGCCGCGGGGTACCTGCCACTGCCGGAGCGCCTGCGGGTGCGCGAGTTCCTCGAGCTCTTCGGCCGCCTCTACGGGTTGCGCCATCCCGCGCCGGCGGTGGAGCAGGGGCTCGAGCGCTTTGCGATCACCCACCTCGCGTCCGCGATGGGCAACGAGCTCTCGTCAGGGCAACGCACGCTGGTGGGGATCATCAAGGCCACCCTCAATCGACCACGTCTGCTCGTGCTCGACGAGCCCACCGCCTCGCTCGACCCCAACGTGGCGCGTCGTGTGCGCGCAGGTCTCGAACGACTGTGTGCAGAAGAGGGAACCGCGCTGTTGGTCACCAGTCACAACATGGTCGAGGTCGAGCGCCTCTGCGAGCGCGTCGTGTTCGTCTCGGCGGGCAAGGTCGTGGCTGACGGCACGCCCGAAGCGGTGGCGGCCCGCTTCGGTCGAGACGACCTGGAGGGCGTGTTCCTGCACCTTGCTGACGGGGGCGTCGCTCATGAACCTGACCAGGAGCAGGTCTCGTGAACGCCGACCGCGTGCTTGCCATCTCGCGCCGTCAGTTCTACGTGCTGTGGCGCGCGCCGCAACGGTGGTTCGACATGGTCGTGTGGCCCGTCGTCGACGCCGTGCTCTTCGGCGCGATCGGGATCTACTTCGGACAGCAGCAAGGCGGCACCGCCGCGAGCGTCGCGTTCCTGCTCTCCGGGATCATCCTCTTCCATGTCGTCTTTCAGGCCGAGGTGAGCGTCGCGACCGGGTTCCTCGAGGAGACGTGGTCGAGCAACCTGCTCAACCTGATGGTGACGCCGCTCTCGGAGCTCGAGTACGGCGCCGGTGTCGCGCTGTTCGGACTGGCGAAGCTCCTGATCGGCGTGTCGTTGGCCGCGGTCGTGGCGTTCGCGCTGTTCGCGTTCGAGATCACGAGCCTGGGCTTGTCACTCATCCCCTTGGCCGCCGTGCTGATCGTCGTCGGTTGGGCGGTCGCGCTCGTCGTGATCGGGCTCATCCTGCGGGTCGGGCAGGGCGCCGAGATGATGACGTGGGGCTTCATCGCGCTGCTGCTGCCGCTCTCGGGGATCTTCTACCCGGTGCGGGCGCTCCCCGACGTGCTCCAGCCGATCGCGCAGGCGCTGCCGACCACGCACGTGTTCGCGGCCGCGCACAAGGTTGTGAACGGGCATCCACTTCCCTGGGGCGAAGTCGGCATCGCCGCCGGAGGAGCCGTGGCGCTCTCGGCCCTCTCGGTCTGGTACATGACGCGGATGCTCGCGACGTTCCGCAAGCGGGGCTACATCTCACGTCACATGTAGTCAGGGCGGGGAGGGCAGGCCCTCCCGGCTGACTCTCCCGGCGCGGCCCGCCCCTCGACTCTGGTAGGTCCGGGGCGGCAAGGCCACCCCGGGGCGGAACCGATGGCTTCGTCCGGGATCAGTCGTCTCGAGTCGGGCGTTGCCGACGACGCTTCAGCTCACCGCGTCGATGCTTGGTGTCGAGGCGACGTTGCTTGGCTGATCGGGACGGGCGGGTTGCCCGCCGCGGCGTCTGCACTCGGAGTCCTTCGGCCAGCTTTGAGCGCAGGCGCTCCAGCGCGAGCTCACGGTTGCGGGCTTGAGAACGGGAGTCGGCGGCGGTTGCCCGCACGACCGGCCCGAGTCGCTCCAGGAGACGGGCGCGCTGGCGCGGGCCCAGCGATGCCGACTCCTCGACGTCGAAGCGCACCTCGACGCGCGTGTCAGAGGTGTTGGCGTGCTGTCCACCGGGTCCGCCCGAGCGACTCGTGTGCCACTCCAGCTCGCCGAGGTCGATGCGGCACGACGAGGTGACCCGCAGCTCGCTCATCCTCGTCCGTCACCCTCGTAGCTGGGGATCGGCCGACTTCGCAGCCCGGTCGAGCGCAGCGTCGGCGAGCGCGATCACGCCGAGACCCATCTGCTCGAAGCCCTCGCCCAGCGTCTTGCCCATCAGGAACCGGGCGTTGATGCCTTCGAGGATGACCGCGAGCTTGTAGAGCGCGAACACGACGTAGAAGTCGAGATGCTGGATCGATCGGCCAGACCGTTCGGCATACCGCTCGACCACCTCGTCGATCGAGATGAAGCCCGGTACTTGCGACACCCCTTGGGTGGAGCTCAACGCGATGTCCGACCCGCCGGCGCCCCAGTACACGAGCAACAACGCGACATCCGTGAGCGGATCGCCGAGCGTCGACATCTCCCAGTCGAGGACGGCGACGATCTTCCCTGCATCGTCGGGAGCAAGCATGGTGTTGTCGAGGCGGTAGTCGCCGTGCACGATCGTCGGCGGGCCCGATTCCGGCAGCGCCGCGTCGAGTCGGCGCGCGATCTCGTCGATTTGGGGAAGCTCCCTTGTCTTGTTCGCCTGCCACTGCTTGCCCCACCGAGCGACGTTGCGGGCCAGGAAGCCCTCGGGGCGGCCGAACTCGCCGAGGCCGGCGTCGAGGTAGTCGACGTCGTGGAGGTCGGCGAGCACATCGACGAGCGCGTGCGAGCACCGTCGGGCGTCGTCCTCGTTGAGCGTGGCGATCTCGTCGAGGTCGCGCAGCACGCGGCCGTCGACCTTCTCCATGACGTAGAACGGCGCGCCGGTGACGTCAGGGTCATCGCACGCGGCGAACATCCTGGGAACGGGAACGGCGGTCCCCGCGAGCGAGGCCATCACCCGGTACTCGCGACCCATGTCGTGCGCGGTGGCCACGACGTGTCCCAGCGGTGGGCGTCGGAGCACCCACGTGGAGCTGCCGTCGGTGACTGCGTAGGTGAGGTTCGAGCGGCCGCCGGCGATCAGCTCGGCGTTGAGCGGCGCGCCGGTCGCGCCATCAACATGCTCAGCGAACCACGGCGCGAGGACGTCGAGATCTACCCCATCAGGAGCGGGGGTGGAGCTGGTCACGCGCCGCAGGGTAGCGGCGGCTTCGCAGAGAGTTCTACGGTGAACGAAGGTGTGACTCAGGCGACGCGGGACTCGCGCGGCTTCACCGGCTTGCCTGCGCCCTTCGGGTAGCGCGCCACCCGTCCGACCGGCATGTCGACGCGGTAGCCCGCCGCGGCGCGCTCCTCTTCGGACTCGCCGCCCCAGTAGCCGTACTCGCGGTTCTCGCGTGCCCACTCACGGCACGGATGCAGCACCTCACAGCTCCGACAGATCGACCGCGCCCGCGCTTCGCGCAGGATGCGGGTTTCGGGGCGCTCGCCGGCCGGCGCGAAGAACACGTCGGTCTGGCCGATGCACGCAGCATCGGCGGTCCAGGCCAAGGGCCCCGTGAAGATGAGGTTCGAGATCGTCTCCGCCGCCACGAACACCATCGTGCACCGCGCGCCACCAATCTGTCCAACAGGTACAAGTGATATGCTCCATCGGTCTCACAGATGGATAGGCGAGACCGACGGAAGGCAGGGCGAGGTGGAGCTGCGCCACCTGGAGACCCTCTTGGCCATCGCCGAGGAGGGATCGTTCACGGCGGCCGCCGACGTGCTGGCGACCGTGCAGTCGAACGTCTCCGATCAGGTGCGCCAGCTCGAGACCGAGCTCGGCGCGTCGCTCCTCGTGCGCAGCCGCCGCGGCGCCGAGCCCACCGAGTCCGGGGAGGTCGTGCTCGAGCGGGCCCGGCGCATCCGCCGCGAGGTCGAGGCGATGCGCACCGACCTGGCGATGCTCCAAGGTCTCGAGGTCGGTGCGTCGAGCTTCGGCATCGTCGGTACGGCGAGCCGATGGGTGGTGCCGCAGCTCGTCGCCAGCCTGCGCGAACGCGCGCCTGGCATCCGTCTGCTCGTGAACGAGGCCGCGTCCGAGCGCCTCATGAGCGAGGTGCTCGCGGGCGAGCTCTCGCAAGCGCTCGTCACCGAGCCCGTGAGCGACCGCCGGCTCGTGAGCGAGACCGTCTTCGAAGAGGCGTTGGTCGCGGTCGTCCCGCGTGACGTGCAGATGCCCGCTCCGCCTGTGCCGCTGGCCGCGGTCGCGAGCCTTGGCATGGTCATGCCGCCGCGAGCGAACCCGTTGCGGCACGAGGTCGAAGCGGCTGCCGCCGCGCAGCGCGTCGACCTCCCGATCGTCGTCGAAGTCGAGGGCATCCGGCTCGTCGCCGATCTGGTCGCGGCGGGCGTCGGTGCGTCGGTGCTGCCCGAGATGGCGGTGCCTGGCGATCTCACCGTCCGGGTGATGCCGATCGCGGGGATGCCGCCGCGCCGCCTGGCCATCGTGAACGCACGCGATGCCCAGCTGTCGTTCGCCGACCGAGCGGTGCGGGAGACGACGCTCGAGGTCGTGGCCCAGCGCGCCCGCCCGGTCGCTCGGTAGATTTCCCGCCACTTCGAGCGGGGGAGGCGGCCACATGGTCGAGAGCACGACACCGAACACAGCGGCCACGGGATGGCGACCGAACCGTCGTCAGATCACGATCGGGATCCTGGTCCTGATCGTGGCGATCTTCGGTGCGGTGAACTTCGAGGAGACGCCGATCGACTTCCTGATCAAGACGGTCAGCGTGCAGCTCGTCTTCGTGATCGCGGGATGTGCGCTGCTCGGCTTCCTTGCCGGCTTCCTCTTCGCGCGGCACCTCGAGAAGAAGGACTGAGCGCTCCGGCCTCCTACGAGGCTGGACTCACGACGACGCGGGCCCCGGCGATGTCGAGCTCGCGCGCCTGACCCGGACCTTCCACCTCGAGCCGATCGATCCTGGCCGGTCGGTCACCCTGGGCACCCGCCAGTTCTTCGAGACGGATGCAGCTGCCGCCTGCCCACACCAGATCGATCCAGTCCTGCCCGTCGGGACTCTGCCCACGAGCACGCTCGGTGCCTTCGAGGAGATCGGTGAAGAAGGACGTGGTCGCCGCGAGGTCCGGCGTGGCCATCACGATCCGGCGCAGGTAGCTGCGCTCCGATGCACGCGGTGGCGTGTCCGGCCACCACTGCTCGCCACCCTCGCCCTCCATGAGCCGCGCCCCCTGCGTCTCGACGTACGCGTAGTCGTCGAGCGGAGACTTGCCGGGCACCGACGACTCGGCGAGCTGCACGACCGTGCCGTGCGCGTCGCGGGGTTGCAGGAACGCCTCCATCCACACCGGAGAGGAGAGGTCGATGCCCACCGCCGTGAGCCCGGCCTGCTCGACGCGCGCCAACATCGCCTCGAGGTCGTCGACCTTGAACGTGAGGTGGTGCGGACCCTGACCGTGCCGGTCGACGAACCGGGCGAGGAAGTCGTTCTCCTCGGTGCGCCATGGCTCGAGGAGCTCGACCTTCATGCCCGAATCGCCGTCGCCGACGTGGACCTGCATCGGCCGGTAGCCGATGGCCAAGCCGCCCGACAGCACCGTGGCGCCGAGCTCACCTACCAGCAAAGCCAGCGGCGGTCCCGCGTCGCGCGTCGCCAACGCGACGTGATCCAGGTACATCCTCAGTCCTCCGGCAAGGTGATCAGACCGACGCGGGTTCGCGCTCACGCGCGGGTGACGGCGGGTCGTGCGGTGACGCGCGTCCAGCGCGGGTGATGGCGCGGGCGATGAGATAGCCGAATCCGAGGACCACGAAGCCGCCGACCACGTCGAGGAAGAAGTGGTTGGCGGTGAGCACGATCGAGATCACCGTGCCGACGGGGTACAAGCCCGCGAGCACCTTCGCCCAAGTTCGACGTACTCGCGGAACGAGTGCCAGCGCGCACCACAGCGCCCAGGCGCAGTGAACGCTGGGCATCGCGGCGAACTGGTTCGAGATCTTGTTCACGGCACCGCGGTTGAACGACCAGAACGTCGGATATTGCTCGAGCGTGTCCTGGAAGCCGTAGTGCGACGGCAGGAGCCGGGGCGGCATGAGCGGCCACAGCGCGAAGCCGATCAACGCGAGACCGGTGCTGATCGCGAGCATGTTGCGCCACAGCGGGTACTCATCGCTGAACTTCCGGTACAAGAAGATGAGTACACCGGTCGTGACGATGAAGTGCAACGAACCGTAGAAGTAGTTGCAGGCGATGATCAGCGGCTTGTACTGGAGCGCCCACTCCTGCATCGCTTGCTCGTGGTTGATCCCGAGCGTCTCCTGCCAGCGCATCAGCTTCAGCGCGTTGAGTCGCGCCACCGTCGGGTTCTGCCCGTTGAGGTTCCGGATCGTGGAGTAGACGACGTAGAACACGACGGCCGACAGCAGCTCGGCCCACCAGTACGCGACGGTGCCGTCGCTGAGGACTCGCGCGCCGGGGAGGCGTCGGTGCAGACCGCGCAGCTGCGGCGGGGCGATGCTCATGATCCAGCCTTGCTCACGAGCTTCCCGCCACCGGCGCGGTCACCTTGTGATCGCGGTCGTGGTGTCCGAACACGAAGGCCGGCGCGGCCGCCAGGCTGACGATCACCGTCATCGCGTACCAGAGCAACCCGACCGCGACGGACTGCGCGGTGGGCACGCCGCCACTCAGTGGGTGCCACAGGAGCGCGAGCGTGCCTTCCCGCACGCCGAGTCCGCTGAGCGAGATCGGCAGCACCTGCACCATGGCGACCGCGGGGACGAACGCCAGGATCGACGCATTGGAGATCGTGAGCCCGATCGTGTGCACCGCGCAGTACACGGCGATGACGACGGAGAGCTGGTACGCGACGGCGGCGCCGAGCGCGCCCCAGGCGTCGCGTGGGTCGCGACGCAGGCGGTCGACGCCCACGTGCACGATGCCGATGTAGCGCATCCAGTTCTCGTGGTCCTTGAAGCGACCGGCGAGCTTCGGACTCCCGGCGAGCAGGAGGATCACCCCGAGGATGGCCAGTGTGCTCCCCGCGATCACGACCGCGATCCACGAGCGGCCCTTCTCCAGGAGGCTGGGCTCGATGAGGAACCCGACGAACGTCAAGACGGGGAGCGCGAAGAACCCGGTGAGCCGTTCGATCACGACCGACGCGAAGGCCACTTCGGTCGGACCCACGTCGCGTGCGCAACGGCTGACCCGCAGCACGTCACCGCCGATGGTGGACGGGAGCGCGTTGCCCACGAACTGACCGGCGAGATAGTGCTTCAGGAGCGTGCGCAGCGGCACCTGCGCGCCGTACACGGCGAGCACGCGCTGCCACCGCCACGAAGCGAGCAGGAAGCTCAGGCCCATGATTGCGATGCCCGAGCACAAGAACGCGAGCGCGCCGGGCAGGCTGCGGTCGTCCGGCAGCAGGTCGTCCGCGTCGAACTTCGTGATGAGCACGGCGAGCAGCACCGCGCTGACGGCGAGACGAACCCACTTCACCCAGGGGCGGTGGGGGCGCGTCGCAGCCGTCGTCGAAAGCGCCATGGCTCCTTAGACTACGAGGCGTCCGGCGGGCTCCGTCAGGCGACCCGCCCACGAGGCTGTCGTCGGTGCGCGGATCGCACTCCCAGTACGGTCGCGGCGGTGCGGAACGACGTGACGACCGACGACGGCGTGCGCTTGGCGGTGGAGGTGCATGGCGAAGGCCCCCCGCTGCTGATCGTCCACGGCTTCACGGGCGCCAAGGAGGACTTCGCGGACCACGTGTCCGCGTTGGCCCGGTTCGCGACCGTGGCGCGGTTCGACCATCGCGGCCACGGGGAGAGCGACAAGCCCGATCACGCCGACGCGTACTCGCTCGATCGCCTCGCGGCCGACGTGCTCCAGGTCGCCGATGCGCTCGGCTTCTCCCGGTTCCGCCTGCTCGGGTGGTCGATGGGTGGCATGGCCGCGCGGCAAGTCGTTCTCGCGCATCCCGATCGAGTGGACGCGCTCGTGCTCATGGGCACCTCGCCGGGCTGCCCGAGTGGGGTCGACCCCGACATGGTGGAGATGGGCGCGGCCGTCGCGCTCACCGAAGGGATGGTCGTGGTGCGTCAGCTCCTCGACGAGCTCGATCCGCTGGGCACACCGGCCGACCAGCGCCTCAAGAAGGAACGGCCGGGCCACCTCGAGTACCAGCGCAAGAACTTCTTCGCGGTGCCGCCGGTTGCCTACGCCGCGCTGATCCAGGAGATCGCACACCAGCCCAACCAGCTCTCGGAGCTGGGCTCGGTCACGTGCCCGACGCTCGTGATCGTCGGCGAGCAGGACGAACCGTTCCTCACCGACTGTCACGCGATCGCGTCGACCATTCCGGACGCGGAGCTCGTCGTGGTCCCCGACGCCGGTCACGCGCCGCAGTTCGAGAACCCCGACGTCTACCTGTCTGCAGTCCAAGGCTTCATCCGCGCACATGTGGGTGTGGAGGCCTGAAGGTGAGTGACGTGAAGCCTGCGGGGGAGGTCGCCGCCGAGACCTTGAAGGTGCACGGTGTCGACATGCTCTTCACCTTGAGCGGCGGTCACCTTTTCCCGCTCTACGACGGCTGCGTGAAGCACGACGTGGCACTGGTCGACACCCGTCACGAGCAGACCGCCGCGTTCGCCGCGGAAGGTTGGGCGAAGGTGACCCGCCGCGTCGGTGTCGCGGCGCTCACTGCGGGTCCCGGTGTGACGAACGGAGTGAGCGCGATCACCAGCGCACACCTCAACGGATCGCCGCTGCTCGTGATCGGTGGACGCGCGCCGCAAGCGCGGTGGGGATCAGGCTCGTTGCAGGAGCTCGACCACGTGCCGATCGTGGCGTCGGTGACGAAGCACGCGGCGACGCTCGAGGACGGCGACGCGGTGGCGACCGGTCTCGACGCGGCATTGCGTACGGCGCGCACACCGCACCGCGGCCCCGCATTCGTGGACATTCCTCTCGACGGGTGGGGTGGAACGGAGTCGCCGGTGCCGAACGCACCCGACGCAGGTGCACTTGCGGGCGCGGCGCCGGATCCGGACGCGGTCGCACGCGTCGCCGATCTCCTTGCCAAGTCGGCGCGACCCGTCTTGATGGTGGGTGGCGACGTCTATTGGGCCGGCGCGGAGCATGCGGTGCTCGCGCTCATCGAAGCGGCGAACATCCCGGCGTTTGCGAACGACCTCGGCCGCGGGTTGATCCCGGCCGATCACGAGCGCGCTTTCTCGCGTGCGCGCAAGGTTGCGTTCGTGGAAGCCGACCTCGTCGTCGTTGTTGGCACGCCACTCGACTTCCGGCTCGGCTTCGGGTCGTTCAACGCACCGGTCGTGCACCTCGCCGACACCGAAGGAGGCGTCGCACCACACGTCGAGCTTGCGGCGTCCGCGGCCGGCGATCTCAAAGTGATGTTCGAGGCGCTCGCGGAGCAGGTGCCGACGGCGAGCGACGGTGCTGCGCTCAAAGCACGCGGCGACTGGATCGCGCGTCTGAGGGAGGACGAGCACGCCAGACGGGAGGCTGAGCGTGACACGCTCGAGTCGGATGCGTTCCCGATCCACCCCGCGCGCATCTACGGTGAGCTGCGCACCCGTCTCGCGCAGGACGCGGTGGTCATCGGCGACGGTGGTGACTTCGTGTCGTACGCGGGCAAGTACGTCGACACCTTCACTCCAGGCTGCTTTCTCGGGCCTGGCCCCTACGGATGCCTCGGGGCCGGCACCGGGTACGCGCTCGCCGCCGCGCTCGCGTATCCGCAGCGACAGGTGGTGGTGATGTACGGCGACGGCGCCATCGGGTTCACCCTCGGCGACCTCGACACACTCGTGCGCCACAACGTGAACGTGACCGCGATCATCGGCAACAACGGGATCTGGGGACTCGAGAAGCACCCGATGCAGCTGATCTTCGGGTACGACGTCGTGGCCGAGCTGCGTCCGGGTACTCGCTACGACCAGGTGGCCGAAGCGCTTGGCGCGCACGGCGAGCTGATCGAGCAGCCCGGAGACATCGGCGCAGCGATCGACCGCGGCCTCGCGCATCCGGGCCTGTCGGTGATCAACGTGCTCACCGACCCGGCGGACGCGTATCCGCGCTCCAGCAATCTCGGTTGAGTCGCGCCGAAGGCGCGGGAAGGCCGGGAGCCAGGGCTAGCTGCCGGCCTTGTCGAGGAATCGGTCTCGTTCTACGACGACTCTGGTGATGCGGCCGGCGGCGACGAGGCCGCGGCCGTCGCTCACGCTGACTCGGAAGGTGAGGCGGCGGCCTTCGACGGACTCGAGGATTGCTTCGGCGTGGACTTGGCCGCCGACCGCGGTGGGAGCGAGGTGGTCCAGTTGGACGCGATACCCGACGGTGGCGCTGTCGTCGTCGAGGTCGTTCGCGACGGCTTGCACGGTAGCTTCCTCGGCGAGGTTGACGACGCGGGGCGTCGCCAGCACCGGCACGTCTCCGGTGCCGAGCGCGGTCGCGGTGTCGCTTTCCGTGACTTCCATGTGTGCAACCGCGGAGAGACCGACGCGCACTGGCATTGAAATACCCTAGCGAGACGCAGCGTCGCGCTGGTCGGATGACCGGGAGCGCGACGCGGAGTCGACCAGACGTAGAGGATCCCTTGCTCGACGAAGACGTTCTCCAACAGACGCTGACGCGCGCGCTGCGAGACGGCGGCGACTTCGCCGAGATCTTCGTCGAGCGTCGGTCATCATCGAGCGCACAGCTCGACGACGGGAAGATCGAAGAGCTCGTGTCGGGCCACGCAAGCGGAGCCGGCGTGCGTGTCGTGCGCGGTGAGACCACGGGCTACGCACACACCGCGGACCTCACCGGCGAGGGGTTGCGCAACGCCGCGGAGGCTGCGGCCGCGGCTGCTCGTGGCAACGGAGGCGGCGCGCAAGTGATCGCGCTCACCCGCCGACACGTCGAGCGAACGCACGAGGTCACCGACGCGCCCGAGACCACGCCGAAGGCTCGCAAGCTGGAGGTGCTCGCGCGTGCCGATGACGCGGCGCGTGCTCGTGGTGACTCGATCCGGCAAGTGCGCGCGGCATACGCCGACGGGCGCCGTCGCATCCTCGTGGCGAACTCCGAAGGACTGCTTGCGGAGGACGACCAGGTGCGGACGCGCTTCTCCGTGCAATGCGTTGCGGTCGGAGACACGGGGATGCAGACCGGCACCGAGGCGCCCGGCCGAAGTGTGGGCTTCGAGCTGTTCGACGAGATCGATCCCGAAGAGGTGGCTCGCATCGCCGCCGACCGCGCGCTCACGATGCTGTCGGCCCGCCCGGCGCCGTCGGGGAAGCTCCCCGTGGTGCTGCGGCGCGGCGCCGGTGCGGTGCTGTTCCACGAGGCCTGCGGTCATGGGCTCGAGGCCGACCTCGTGGGGCGCGACGCGTCGGTGTTCCGCGGTCAGGTCGGCGAGCAGGTGGCGTCGCCGCTCGTCACCCTGGTCGACGACGGCCGGTACGCCCGGGAGTGGGGCACGTTCGCGATCGACGACGAGGGCGCGCCGGCGCAGCGCAACGTGCTCATCGAAGACGGTGTGCTCACCGACTACATGTGGGATCACCTGCGGGCGCGGAAGGAAGGTCGACCGAGCTCCGGCAACGGCCGCCGGGAGACCTACGAGCACCTGCCGATGGTCCGCATGACGAACACCTTTCTCCTGTCCGGCGAGGGTGATCCCGACGATCTCATCGCGAGCACGCCGCACGGCCTGTACTGCACGGCGCTCGGCGGCGGCCAGGTGAACACCGCCACCGGCGACTTCGTGTTCGGCGTGACCGAGGCCTACCTGATTGAGGACGGCAAGGTCACCGAGCCTGTGCGCGCGGCCCAGCTCATCGGCAACGGGCCCGAGACCCTGCGGCTCGTCGACGCCGTGGCGAACGACTTCGACACCTGGGCTGGCACGTGCGGCAAAGAGGGTCAGGGGGTGCCGGTCTCCTCCGGACAGCCGACGCTGCGAGTCGCGGAGCTCACCGTCGGCGGCACCGCTGGCTGACGCGCGGCACGCTCATGGCTGATCTCCTCGGACTGGTCGTCGACCTCGCCGAGCGCGCCGCGCCGGGTGAGGAGCTCGAGGCGTACGCATCGCACACCCGCGAGACCGACGTGAAGGTCTTCGACGGCGAGGTCGAGTCGCTCACCGTCGCTGAACGCGCGGGAGTTGGCGTGCGCGTGGTCATTGAAGGCCGGCAGGGGTTCGCGTGGGCGGCGACGCTCGAGCCGGAGATCATCGACGCCGCGCTCGCCGACGCGCGAGACAACGCACGGTTCGCGACACCCGACGAGTGGCACGGACTGGTCACTGCCGAGGAAGCACGCTCGAACGACGCAGTGACCCTGGACCTCTGGTCCGAAGAGCTCGCGCGAACAACTACCGACGCGAAGGTCGCGTTCGCGCTGGAGCTCGAAGCAGCCACCCGCGCCGCCGACCCGCGGGTGCGCGGCGTCGAGTACGCGTCGTACGGCGATGGGCTGACGGAGCTCGCGGTCGCGAGCTCACACGGTGTGCAAGCGGCGTCGCAGCGCACGACGGCCGGCTGCGTGGTGATCGCAATGGCCGGCGAGGATGCGCAGACCCAGACCGGGTACGGACTGAGCGCGGGGCGCGCGTTCAGCGATCTCGATCCCGCGAAGGCCGCGGCCGACGCCGCCACGCGCTCCACGCGTCTGCTCGGTGCCACGCAGCCGCCATCACGAAGACTGCCAGTTGTGTTCGATCCGCTAGTCACGGCTTCGTTGCTCGGCGTGCTCGGCGCAGCGTTGAGCGGCGAAGCGATCGTGAAGGGTCGGTCGATCTTCGTGGGTCGCGAGGGTGAGTCCGTAGCCGCGCCGTGCGTGACGCTGCAGGACGATCCCACCAACGCCGACGCCCACGGGGCGACGATGCACGACGCGGAAGGAGTGGCATCACGTCGGAACGACCTGATCGTCGAGGGCGTGCTGCGTGGCTTCCTCCACAACACCTACACGGGTCGCCGATCGAACACTGGCACGAACGGTGCCGCGGTTCGCTCGTTCGCCTCGACACCCGGATGTGGCGCGCGTGCGATCTCGCTTTCGCCCGGGACGCGCAGCCCCGAAGACCTCATGACGGGGTTGGAGGAGGCGCTCTACGTGCAGTCGGTGAGCGGTCTGCACTCGGGCACCAACCCGGTGAGCGGTGACTTCTCCGTCGGGGCCGAAGGACTCATGGTGCGCGACGGCGCGTTCGCTGAGCCCGTGCGCGAGGTCACGATCGCCTCGACCCTCCCGCGCATCCTGCTCGACATCGCCGAGGTCGGGACGGACCTCGAATGGCTCCCGGGCAGTGCGGCTGGCCTGACGGTCTTGGTGTCCGAGATGACGATGAGTGGGGCTTGATCAGCGGCTCGTCACCAGTTCCTCGCTACGCCGTTCCCCGGCGCGCCAGCATCTCGTCGAGCTCGGCGATCGTGACCATGGGGTCGGGCGTCACCTGGATGCACTCGAGGCCGACCGCGCGGGCGGATTCGATGTTCTCCTCGTTGTCGTCGAGGAACACCGCGGCGGTGGGCTCGGTGCCGACGCGCTCACACGTCAGCTCGTAGATGCGCTGATCGGGCTTGCGCAGTCCGACCTCACTGGAGTCGATGACGACGGGGAAGAGCTCCAGCACCGGGAAGCTCGCGCGCCACGCGTCGGAGAACTCCTTCGCGTTGTTGGTGAGCAGCGCGAGCTTCATGCCGTCGTCGCGCAATCCACGGATGCGGTGCACGACTGGCCACTGGATCTGGAGCCCGCGCGTCGCCGAGAACCTCGTGAACGCGTCGGCGTCGAGCTCGCGGCCGATGATCTCCGGTGCGCGACGCTCGAGTCCGGCGAGGTAGTCGGCGAAGCTGAGCTCGCCGGTCTCGAGCCGATGGAAGTCGGGGTTCGCTTCGTCCGGACCGCCGAAGAGCAGACGATTCAGCGATCCGCGCGGGACACCGAACTCGTCGTCGACCGGGTCGAGATCGTGGAACACCGGCACCGAGATCACGCCACCGAAGTCGAAGATGACGGCCTCGATCGGCTCGGAGCTCATCCAACAGGCCCGTTCATCTCAGGCCCGTTCATCTCAGGCCGGTCGCAAAGATCACGATCACTCCGATTCCGAACACGATTCTGTACACGACGAACGGTGCAAACGACTTCGTCGTGATGAGTCGCAGCAGCCCCGCGATCGCGACGAAGCCGCTGACACCCGAAGCGATGGTGCCCCAGATCATCGGCTCCACGAAGTCGTCGGGGATGCCTCGCCCGGTGAGCACGTCGACAGCCTTGTAGAGCGCGGCCCCGCCGATGATCGGGATGCTCATCAAGAACGACAAGCGCGCGGCCGCGGCGCGGTCGAAGTGCAGCCAGCGTCCGACCGACATCGTGACGCCCGAGCGTGAGATGCCCGGCTGGAGTGCGAGTGCTTGCGCCACGCCCATCACGATCGCGTCGCGCGTGCCGAAGCTCTCGGTAGGGCGACTCCCGGCGAGGCGGTCGGCGAACCAGAGGACGACACCGAAGACCACGAGCATCACGCCGATCAGCACCGGGTCGCCGAGCTCCTTGTCGATCGTGCTGCTCAGGGCGGCACCCACGATCGCGCCGGGGACGGCCGACAGGAGGAGGAGCCAGGCGAGCCGCTCGTCGGTGGTTCGAATCTGGCGGGTGCGGATCGTGCGGAGCCCGGCAGCGGCGTAGCGGCCGAGGTCCTTGCGGAAGTACCAGAGCGCGGCCACCAACGTGCCGATGTGCAGCGCGACGTCGAAGGTCTTGTTGAGCTGCGGACGGTTGACGAGCTCGTTCCACTCGAACAGCTCGGGCACGAGGATGAGGTGCCCGCTCGACGAGATCGGCAGGAACTCCGAGAGACCCTGGACGATCCCGAGGACGATGGCGTGCAGAACCGGCACGCGCTCACCCTATGACGCGCCTTCAGAACGCTGGTGCTTGCTCTACGGGGAGTTGGTGTCCTCGGGCGGCACGAGGCTGATCGTGATGACGCCGTGGGTCATCGCGAAAACGAGGTCGCGCGCTTGGCGAGGCGTGACCAGCAGCGTGACGCCCCGTGCCGCACCACCCGTCGTTGCGGAGCTGGCCGCGTTCACACCGAGCACCAGCACACCCTCGGCGATGACCGTGGCCGAGCCGGTGCTGAGCGAGTCCAAGCCCTCGAGTGATTCCGCATCGCCAGTCGGGAAAGAGCCCCCCTCGAAGCTCGCGAGCACGTCGACCGACGCGCCGACGCGCGGCTGCACCGCGTCTGCCACCACGATGCGCAGCGCACGCATGCCATTCGGGATCGCGCCGTCGAGGCCGGTGCGGTGGCGCGCCGCGACGTTGCCACGCGCTACAAAGCCATCACGGAGCAGCGGCACGGTCACGACCCGACCGACGGCGGCGCGCTTGTCGTCGAACACTTCGGGCGGCAGCTGCGACGAGTAGATCGTGCGCGTGGTGACGTCACCCGATGTGATCCTTGTGCCAACGAGGAGGTCGCGCCGCGCGACGACCGCTTGTCGTGGTTCGCCGAACTCCTTCGCTCGACGGTGCAGCGCGGCGAGATCAGACGCAACCAATGCCGCAGTGACCACCACCACGATGACCGCGCCAACACGAAGCACGACCGCGCGCGGCGGCGCAGGGCGTCTCACCTGGAATACCTCCCGACCGAAGCGCGCCGGGCGCGCGCGATGGAGGGAAGGCCAGGGGGAGGTGCGTCAGGACTTGCTGCTGGACCCCGAAGAGCTCGAGGTGTCACTCGACTTGCTCGACTTGCTCGACTTGCTCGACGCACCCGAGGAGCCGGAGTCCGACGACGTCGAGCTGGAGTCTGACGACTTGGACTCCGACTTCTTGGAGTCGGACTTCGAGTCCGACTCCGATTCCGACGTCTCCGACTTGCTCGAACCTCGGCCATTGCCGGTCCCCGAGCGGTTGTCGGTCTTGTAGAAGCCCGAGCCCTTCAGCACGATGCCCGCCGCGCTGAGCACCTTGGCCAGGGCGCCACCGCAGGCTTCGTGCGTCGTGAGCGCCGAGTCGGTGATCGACTGCCACACCTCGATCTCGTCGCCGCACTTGTTGCAGCGGTATCGATAGGTCGGCATCGGCGTGCTCTCGGGTGGCCTGGTGCTCTTAGCACTCGTGGGCTGGGACTGCTAAGGCTACCGCACTCTCGACGAGCACACCTCCGGCGACCGGCCCGACAGAATGACGCTCGCATGTCGGAGCTCGTACAGGCCCTCGTCCTCGTCCCCTTCGCCTACCTGCTCGGCACGTTCCCGAGCGCGCGGCTCGTGGCCCGTCGGCGCGACATCGACGTCCACAACGAGGGGTCGGGCAACCCGGGCGCCTCGAACATCTTCCGACTCATGGGCTGGAAGTGGGGCCTGCTCGTGCTGGTGCTCGACATCGGCAAGGGCGCGCTCGCCGCCGGGATCGGCGCGATCGTCGACGACGGGTTCGACGGGCACCGCGGTGCCTACATCCTCGGACTCTCCGCCGTGCTCGGTCACGTGTTCCCGATCACCCGGCACTTCAAAGGTGGCCGTGGAGTCGCGACCAGTGCCGGCGCACTCGCCGTGCCGCACCCCCTCGTGATGGTCATCACCGGGATCGTGTGGATCGCGATTGCGCGCGGCTTGCGCCGGGCTTCGGTCGCCTCGGTCGTGGCTGTGGTCACCTTCACGGTGATCGTCGTCGCTCGCGGTGCGAGCTGGCTCGACATGACCGTGGTCAGCGTGATCGCCGGGCTGATCATCATCCGGCACTTGAAGAGCCTGTTGCGCGTCGTGCGCGGCCAGGAGATCGGCCTGCGCTCCGACCTCGAGTCGCGCGGTGAGGCGACGAGGCGCTTCGACCTGTCGCCCAGGCCAGATCTGGAAACCGAGGCGACTCCCTCCTCGGATGCTGGTGAGCCGCCGGCATGAGCGCGGCGAAGCAGGGCGCCGTCTCCAAAGCCGTGATTCCGGCCGCGGGTTTGGGCACCCGGTTCTTGCCGGCCACCAAGAGCCAGCCGAAGGAGCTCCTCCCGATCGTCGACAAGCCGTCGATCCAATACGTGGTCGAGGAGGCGGTGGCGGCGGGCATCACCGACGTGCTCGTGGTGATCGGGCCCGAGAAGCAGGCGATCCAAGACCACTTCTCCAGTGATGCCGAGCTCGAGCGCCATCTGGAGGAGCAGGGCAAGCTCGACCTGCTTGCAGAGGTCCGCGCCGTGAGCAACCTCGCCGATCTCCACTACGTGAGTCAGCTCGAGCCGCTGGGGCTCGGCCACGCAGTGTCGATGGCGCGCGAGCACGTGGGCGACGAGCCGTTCGCGGTGATGCTCGCAGATGACTTGATGATCGATGACGCCGTGCTCCTCTCGCGCATGCTGGCGACGCAGGCCGAGCACGGCGGCGCGGTGCTCGCGCTGATGGAGTCGACGCCCGAGGAGATCTCCGCGTACGGCTGCGCCGCCGTGGAGGAGATCGAATCGACGAAGTCGGGGATGGCTGGAGTCATGCGCGTGCGGGGCGTGGTCGAGAAGCCGAAGCCTGCCGATGCGCCGTCGAACCTCGCGGTGATCGGCCGCTACGTGCTCCCGCCCGAGGTGTTCGACGCGCTCGACCGGACGACGCCGGGGATGGGCGGCGAGATCCAGCTCACCGACGCGATCGGGCTCCTCATCGACGAGTGTCCGGTGCACGGCGTGACGTTCTCCGAGGGCCGGTACGACGCGGGCGACAAGCTCGACTTCCTGCGCGCCAACGTCGAGCTCGCGCTCGACCGGGACGACCTTGGACCGGGTCTCGCGGAGGTCCTGAAGTCGATCGTGGCGCGCCGCGGGCTCTGAGATGCCTCTCGTTCCGCTGGAACAAGTCCGCGACGAGATCCTGCGCGCGGTCTCGGTCCTCGAACCGATCGAGGTTCCACTCGCCGACGCGCATGGCCTCGTCCTGGCCGAGGCAGTGTCGACCAGCGAGGACGTGCCGCCGTTCGCGAACACCGCGATGGATGGCTACGCCGTGCGCGCTTGCGACACGAGCGGCGCGAGTACGGATGCGCCAGTCAGCTTGAAAGTGGTGGGGGAGCTGCCCGCCGGCCGTGCGCCGGATCGGGTGGTCGGCCCGGGTGAGGCGATCCGGATCATGACCGGCGCTCCAATCCCCGAAGGCGCTGATGCGATCGTGATGGTCGAGCGGACCCGGATCGAAGAGGGAGTGGGCTCTGCGGTTCTCGTGGAGGTCGAAGCCAAGCCCGGCGATCACGTGCGGCCGGCCGGAGGCGATCTGACCCAAGGGCAACAGGTCTTCCCGGCCGGGGCCGTCCTCTCGGGTGCCCACCTCGGGGTGCTGGCCAGCGTGGGCGCATCGACGGTCCAGGTGCACCCCCGCCCGAAGGTGGGCGTCCTGTCGACCGGCGACGAGCTCGTCGAGGCTGGGCCACCGGGCAGCTCGGCGCCTTCCCTCGGTCCCGGGCAGATCCGCGACTCCAACCGGCCGATGCTGCTCGCGATCGCTCGGGAGTCCGGCTTCGAACCGATCGACCTTGGTGTCGCGCGCGATGACGAGGCGAGCATCGTGGCCACTCTCGAAGACGCGTTCGCGCGCTGCGACGCGGTCCTCACGAGCGGCGGCGTGTCGGTGGGTGACTACGACTACGTGAAGGCCGCGCTCGAACGTCTCGGGCGCCTCGAGTGGCGACAGGTCGCGATCAAGCCGGCGAAGCCGCTCGCGTTTGGGGTTGTGAGCGACACACCGGTGTTCGGCCTGCCCGGTAATCCGGTGTCGTCACTCGTGAGCTTCGAGCTGTTCGCACGTCCCGCCATCTTGAAGCTCGCCGGTCACGAGCACACCCTCCGGCCTGAGGTCACGGCGCGCGCCGCGCACGACTTCGCGCGCAAGCCCGACGGGAAGGTGCACCTCGACCGCGTGCATGTGCAGTGGGAGCGCGATTCCTACGTCGCCACCAGCACCGGCAGGCAGGAGAGCAACGTGCTCTCGGCAACCGCCAGCGCGAACGGCTTCGCACTCATCCCCGACGGCGACGGCATTCGGGAGGGCGAGTCCGTGCAGGTGATGCTGCTCTCCTGATCCCCGGGGCGCACGCGAGACGACCAGGGGTCTGGGCGCCCCTGGTCGTGTCGCCGTGCTTGGTATCTCTCGGGACCCGTGCGCTCCCGGCCCCGGCCCGCCCCGAGAAGGCCGGGACCGCGAGCGCCGGTCGCTCGGTGCTCAACCCCCGCTGAACACCTCGGAACTGCTCACGATCACCCGGTCCGACTCGAGCGTGCCCTCTCGAGCCGATGCGGTTGCTCCATGGCTGTCCACCCCTGCGCCGACCCGGCTCGTCCCGCGACCGACTGCCCACCGGTCTTGGAAGAGCTCTGGTCTGCGAGCCATGGGTCCTCGTGTGCGTCGGGTCCAACGAACACAACCGGCACCCAACACTCTGCACGTGCAGAGCGGGGGCCGGTTTCGCCTGGCTCCCCGTCGTCCCTAGCGACCAGTTGTCGGACGACGGATCGTTGCCTCCCTGAGCAGGTGGCTCGATCGTCCTCGCCTCAGCCACTCTTCGTGGCCGAGCAGGAGCAGCAAACCACGGAGAGTGGCACGAGTCAAGGGAAAGCTTCCGGCCGGTACGCTCCGAGGCATGAGCCCCGAACCCGGCGTCCTCCAAGACAGCTGTGGCCGGGTCGTCGGTGACCTTCGGATCTCCATCACGGATCGCTGCAACTTCCGGTGCACCTACTGCATGCCGGATGAGGGGATGCAGTGGCTCGACCGGGCCGAGCTGCTCACCTACGAGGAGCAGGTCCGGGTCGCCCGGATCTGTGTCGACCGCTGGGGCTTCGACGCCATCCGGGTGACCGGCGGTGAACCCACCGTCCGGTCGCACCTCCCGCGGCTGTTCTCCCTCCTCGCGCCGCTGGGCACCGACCTCGCCATGACCACGAACGGCGTGAAGCTCCCCGAGCTCGCGCACGACCTCGCGGCCGCGGGCCTGCGCCGGGTGAACATCTCGCTCGACACCCTGCGGCCGGAGACGTTCCTCGCGCTCACGCGCCGCGCCGAGCTCGACCGTGTGCTCGCTGGCGTCGATGCCGCGCTCGCCGCGGGACTCGCGCCGGTGAAGATCAACTGCGTCGTGATCCGCGGCGTCAACGACGACGAGGTCGTCGATCTCGCGGCGTTCGGTCGCGCCAAGGGCGTCGGGATCCGCTTCATCGAGTTCATGCCGCTCGACGCATCCCACGAATGGTCCATGAGTCGCGTCGTGCCAGCGAGCGAGATCCGCGATGCGATCCACAACGTCTTTCCGCTCGAGCAGCACGCGCCCTCTGGGCACGTCGAGCCGGCGGAGCGCTACGCGTACAGCGACGGCGTCGGTGATGTTGGCTTCATCGCTTCGGTGACCGAGCCGTTCTGCGGTGACTGCGATCGGGTGCGCATCACCGCCGAGGGCAAGTTCCGTTCGTGTCTGTTCGCGCTCGACGAGCACGATCTGCGGCCGGTGCTGCGTGATGGGCCGGATGGTGGTTCAGATGACGAGGTCGCGGCGGTCATCGAGGCTGCGGTCGCAAAGAAGTGGGCCGGGCACCGGATCGGCCAGGTCGACTTCATCCAGCCCCCACGATCGATGAGCCAGATCGGCGGCTGAGCGGCGGGTCCAGCCTTTCCACGCCGCCCCGCCGTGCGGACCGCGTCCGAGCGACGACGAACCGGAACAGCACAACAGCGACCTCACCCATACACTCTCGGCCGTGTCTGCGTCGGAGTTCACGCACCTCGATCCTCTGGGCCGGGCCCGGATGGTCGACGTCACCGCCAAGGATCCGACGCACCGCCGGGCCGTCGCCCGCTGCAAGATCTTCATGGAGCCCGACACCGCCTCGAAGATCGCCACCGGGGCGATCACCAAGGGCGACGTGCTCGCCGTCGCTCGGGTAGCTGGCATCCAGGCCGCCAAGGCCACGCCCAGCCTCCTGCCGCTGTGCCACCCCCTCCTCGTGGGCTCGGTCTTCGTGAACTTCCGGATCGAGGAGAGCTACGTCGAGGTCGAGGCCCAGGTCGACACGGTCGACCGTACGGGGGTCGAGATGGAGGCCCTCACCGCCTGTGCGGTGGCGGCGCTCACCGTCTACGACATGTGCAAGTCGGTGGACCGGGGGATGACCATCGGCGAGCTGGCCCTCTGGGAGAAGACCGGCGGCCGCTCCGGCCACTATCGGCGCGCCGGTGGTGACGCAGCGGATTTCTGAGGCCGCAGCCAGACGCCGCAACGTATTCTCAGTGTTCTCAGATCAGGGTTGTCCACTCGGAGTGCTGCCCGACTACCATCCTCGTCGTTCGAGCGGCATTCCTGTGGGTGCTGCTATGCCTTTGGTACGGTCCGCGGACCGGGCTGTGGTGAACTAGGTAGGCGGAGGACACCAAGAGTCTTGGCCATCGTCGTAGTGCTCGTGCTGGGTGTGCTGTGGGCCGCGGTCCTCGTGCCGCCGATCCTGCGCTCTCGCGCGGAGTCGGGCGCGGCCGGCGGCATCAGCGACTTCTTCGGGCGCTTGCGTGACGGCCTCGGGCACCGTGCGCACGGTGATGCCGGCCTGCATCCGCTTCAGCCGATCGTTGGTCCGGTCAACCCGATGGGTGGACCGACTGGCCCGACCGCCTCGTACCAGGCGCCAATGGGTCCGGTGCACGTGCCGGGCGGCATGTCGCCGCAGCAACGTCGTCGGCGCGACGTGCTCGTCATCCTTCTCGCCGCCGTCGGACTCACGCTGCTCATGGCGTTGTTCTCCGGCACCATCGCGTTCTGGGTCGTGCAGCTCCTCTCGGATGTGCTGCTCGGCGCGTACGTCTACCTCTTGCTCCAGATGAAGGCTCGCAACCGCGGCACTGAGCAGCGGCCCGCGGCCTTCCCCGCACACCCGGGTCCCGTCGTGCCAGCACTGCCGAACGTGCACGACCTCACGGCGCGCCGCTTCCCGCCGGCCACCGCCGCGTCACGGGTGGAGGCGCCGGGCGAGGTGACCGTCCTCGCGCTGCGCCGCAGCGCGTCCTGGTAGACGCGCTCGCGCACGACTTCAAGCTCCGCTCGAGACCGGTACGGCCGCGCGTCCGCCGGGGTCTCCCGCGCGCGACCGTCCGATCGTCGGGCCCACTCGCTCTTCAGTTGTCAAGGAGCTGGTGGGGAAGTGATGCCTGTCACCATGACGCTCCGCTGCGGGCGTCAGGGTGCTCGGGTGTGCCGGTCGACCCGAACGAGCGTGAGCCCGTCAGGTCGGGAAGGGTGGCCCTCGAGCCGGTAGGGGCCGTTGGGCACGAGCATCTGGTGGTGGCCGCACGGTCTGCCGGCCAGCACCAGGTTCTGCGGATCGTGCGAGCCGCCTTCGCACTGCGGAATCAGGTGGTGCTCTTCGAGGCCGCGGCTCTCGTCGCAGCTGCCCACGCGGCAGTGCACATCGCGCGCTCGTACGAAGCGGCTGGTCTCGGCGGGCACGCACTCGGTGTCGGTGCGCGCGCCCCAGAGCACGCCATCGTCGATGGTCACGTTCGAAACGGTCGCGTCGTCGAGCAACGCGCTCAGCGTGTCGCTTGCGATTGCCACGCCGTCCACTTCGGGCGGTCCCTGCGGCGGTACATGGAACGTGATGTGCGCACGCAACGGACCCGGTGTCGCATCGGAGTAGTTCTTGCAGAGATCCACGAGCGCGTCAGCACCGCGATGCGCGCGCGTGTCCCAGGGTTCGCCCTTCGGCGGCTTCATTCGCTCGACCATCCGTTCAAGCACGGACTTCACGAGCGCGCCCTCGACGTCGGGGAGTCGGCCGCGCACGCCGAGCATGCCGCTGCCCGGCTCCCACCACCAACGCAGCTCGCGCGCTTCTCGGCGCGCCGCTGCCTCGTCGCTCGTGACGCCTCGTTGCGAACGGGCCATGCGCTCGAGATCGACCGGTGAGCAGTTGGGGCCACGTCGTGCCCACTCGGCGTCGGTCTCGGGGGTCGCGAGCTCCGCAAGCGGGCGGAGCTGATCTGCGGACAACAACCCTGCGTGGGCCGCGGCGGCGATGGCGGGCAATGCCTCCAGCTGGCGCGCCAGCTCCACGTTCTGCCGCGCCGTTCGCGGCGACTCGCCGTGGCGGCTCTGCAGGACGTCATCACGGAGGTCGACCTGCTGGCGTTCGTCGAGGACCCGCCGGGCGAGCAGCTCCTTGACCCGCAGGGCTCGCTGCTGGGCGAGGAGGTCGTGGACGAACGTGCACAGCCATTCAGATGTGTGGGTGCGGAGCTCGTCGAGGAAGGCCTTGCTGTCGAACCCAGTGTCGGTCTCGGTCGCAGCAGCCACGGCACCTCCCTAGGTCTCCGTCGTTCGAATGGGACTCAGCGGGGAAGTGCTCTGAGCACCGTATCGAACGTGCGTTCGGTTGTCAAGGACACGGTACCCACGGGGTGTGACAGCCAAGAACACAGCCCTGACCTGCGAAAACGCCGTCGAAGAGGCGGCTTCAGGCGCTCTTGGGCCAGATGATGAAGACGAAGACCAGGAGGAAGATCAGACCGATCACGACGACGACCGCGGTCATGAGCATCCGGAATCGCCGGAGGTCGGCGGCGCGGTCGACCCGGGCCGACCACAGCTCGAACTCGCGCTCGTCCTCGGGTGCCGTCGCCCGTGCGGCCGTGGCGTGCCGGGGTGGCGGTGTGGCCGGCCGAGCGCGCGCCGGTGCGTCGGCACTGAGGAGGCGGTCGTACTCGGCGCGGCGCGTGGGATCGCCGAGCACATCCCAGGCGTCGTTGATCGCAGCCATCACGTCAGCCGCGGCGGAGCCGTCGACGCGCCGGTCCGGGTGCGCGTCGAGCGCCTTGCGTCGATACGCCTGACGAAGCTCTGCCGCCGTCGCGTCGCGACGCACACCAAGTCGTTCGTAGTGGTTCGTGCGACGCAGCCTACGCACGTCGACCCAGAAGCCGCGACGACGCGCTTTGGTAGCGTTGACGGTTCCGGGGGTGTAGCTCAGTCCGGTAGAGCGCTACGTTCGCAACGTAGAAGTCGTGGGTTCAAGTCCCATCACCTCCACCAATCGTGACATTCTCGAACCGGGGCGCGTGTCTGCGTCCCGGTTCTTCATTTCCTGATCCAGGGTGGAGATGAGGTCCTCAGCAAGGAGTGCAGCGAAGGGCTCTGTCAGCTTCACCGCTGTAACGCCGTCGATGTCCACGTAGATCTCGTCGAAGAACGCTCGATTCATCGAACGTGTCGACGCTGCCGATCGCGCTGTACCCGGACATGAAGATCGGCCAGATCTCCTTCTTCCGCATGAGCACGCCTGCCGAGAATCCCTACGGCAGCGACAGCACCGGCTCGAAGTATCAGGGGCAGCGCCGGCCGACGCCGTCGCGCTACTACCTCAACTTCCGCGAGAAGTAGCGCTCACCCGACGCCGCAGCTGTTCTCGATGAAGCTCTCGAGGCGCTCCGACGCGGCGTCGAGAGCCGGGTCGTCGCCGGCAGCTGGGGCCGCGGCAAGCGAGAAGTCGGCGGCCTCGAGTTGGGTGAGCAGCGCGTCGAGTGCGCGGCTCAGGAGCGCAGTGTCGGCCGCGATCGCGTCGGGCGCGAGCGGCTTGAGGCGTCCGAGGTATTCCGCGTTCGTCCGGAAGTAGTCCTCGACATCTTCGGGCGCCGGCGACGCGGGTCCCTTGGCGCCACCGCTGGCATTGCGCGGCAACGTCTCGACCCATTCCGCAGCCACCTCACAGAAGTCCTCGGACGCGGCTGTCGTGGTCGTCGTCGGCCTGCTGTCGCTGGATCCTCCGCCGCTGAGCGCGGCGAAGACGCCCGCAGCTGCGACTGCGGTCGCGAGCGCTACCCCGCCGACCGCGAGCCTTCGCGTCGAGCCCAGGCCGGGCGGGTACGACCGTCCCCCACTCGTACCCGACCGGGTCTCGAGGGCGCCGAGCGTGCGGTCGCGGAGGATTGCCGGCGCCGTCGCAATCGGCACGGTGGCGAGCAGCGCGATCGGGCTCGCCAGCGCTCGCCGCCGCTCGAAGCACGTCTCGCACGAGTCGACATGCCGCGTGACCCGACGGCGGACGTCCGGCGCATACGCGCCGTCCCAATCAGCGAGCATCGCAGCGAGCTCGGGGCAGTCGCGCCGTCCGAGGCGCGCCACCAGCAGCGCGCCGAGCGCACGCTCGACCCGCTTGCGGACATTCGAGGCCAACACGTATGCGTGTTCGCGTCGAACGCCCAGCGCGTCCGCAAGCTCGGCACCGTCGAGACCTTGGCGCACGCTCAGATCGAGGACGGCCCGGTCGCGCGGTTCCAGCCCACCAGCCGCGGCCCAAACGAGCTCACGCAGCTCGGCTTCCTCGACTTGCAGTTCCGGACTTTCCGCCGCGGGCGCCGCCATGTCCGGCGGCTCCTGGAGATCGAAGCCTGCGCTGCGGCGGGCGCGACGGAGTGCCTCGTGCCGCGCGATCGCGTACAGCCAGGCGCGCACTCGCGCCGGATCACGTAGGCGCGCGAGGTGCTGCCAGGCGAGCATGAAGGTCTCCTGGGTCGCGTCGGCCGCCTCCTCGTTGCTGCGCAAGGTCGCCCGACAGAAGTCGTGGATCCGGTCGGCGTACCGGTCGTAGATCGCGGCGAAGGCGTCGCGGTCGCCCGCGAGCGCCTGCGCCACGAGTTCGGCGTCGTCGTTCGTCACTTCACGCGGTGACACCGCACGCGGTCTCGATGTAGCTCTCCAGCGTGGCGCGGTCGGCCAGAAGCGTCGGGTCCGACGCGTTCGCCGCCGCGACCGAGAAGTCGAAGTTGCTGGCCTCGAGATCCTCGAGCAGTCCGACCGACGCCGGGTGCAGCCGGCTCAGAGCATCGGCGACAGCGGGCGTCGCCTGGCCCGAGAGCTCGTCGAGTCGCCCGAGGTACTCGGTGTCGGTCCGGAAGTAATCCTCGACATCTTCCGGCGCCGGCGACGCGGGTCCCTGGGCGCCACCGCTGGCATTGCGCGGCAACGTCTCGACCCATTCCGCAGCCACCTCACAGAAGTCCTCGGACGCGGCTGTCGTGGTCGTCGTTGCGCTCGCCGACGTGCTGTCGTCGGACGAACAGGCCCCTGCGCTGAGCGCAAGGGCGGCGGCGGCCACGGCCAGCAGGTACGAGCGGTGCCTTGAACGGTTGGTCATTGGGGTCCTCCCCCTCTCGGGCCGGTACGGAGCGCACCGGCTTCACCCGTTCAGAGATCCCTCGACCGGAAATCTAAAAGACCTGGCGGCGGATTTCTCGCTTCCGAGCTCGGTCAACAGCGCCTGGCCGGGCTCGTCCTGGATGTCGGCGACGACACAGCGCGCGCCCTCCTCGACGAATCGGCGGACCGTTCCCGCACCGATGCCGCTCGCCGCGCCGGTGATGACCGCGACCTTTCCGTCGAGCCGTGTCATCGTCTCGTCCCTTCGTCCGCGACTTCGGCGGCACCGAAGGTACCGCCTGTTCGCGACAGCTCGGCGAGCTCCTCGACGAGCGCGGGCGTCATGAGGTCGGTTATGTGCCCGCGCAGCCCGTCGCGCCATGCGATCGGGTCACCGCTGAGGCCCGTCAGGCCGGTCCCGCGTTGAGGTCGAAGTCGGCGAGCAGGCTCTCGATCGTCACGTCGAACACGACGGTGCCGTTCGGGTCGATGATCTCGTAGAGGCTGCCTGTGTCGGTATGGCACCCGAAGAACGCGAGCCCGCCCTCCGGCCCGCCGCACTCGAGGTGTGGCAGCGACTCGGGGCCGGTGAGCGCGTAGTCGCCGGCGCGCCGCACGCGCTCGGGGCGACGGGTGCCGTCGGGCTCGATGTCGACCAGGTGCTGCTCGCCGTCGAGCACGAGCACCGTCGTGGTCGCGGTGTGACGGTGGATGTGGCAGTGGCCGCCGTCGCTCCCCCACCGCACGAGCATGTCGAGTGTGCCTCGCGCAGCGTCGTGGCCGAGGATCGTGTAGTCGTGATGGACGAAGTAGCCGTCGTCGGGCTCGCCGTTCACCTCGCGCCAGCGGTAGCGGGACGGGTCGAACGGGTTCGGTGCGGTCATCGGAGCTCCAGTCCCTGCATCGTCCCGTCGGCGCGCCACGCCGCCAGGATCTCCGCGTACTCGGTGGGTCCGCCGAAGAAGAAGCCGCCCTGGCGGCTGCGGGCGTCGGCGGTGCCCTCGTTGTTGTAGTAGCCGGGCGTACACCCCTCGGAGAACTGCGAGGTGCGCCCGCCGCGCTCGACGATCTGCGCGACCCAGGCCGCCTCGGCGTCGACGGTCGCCTCGACCACGTCGATGCCCCGCGCGAGCGCCTCGCGCACGATCCACGCGGCGTGCCGCGCCTGCAGGTCGATCAGGTACGGGAAGTTCACCGTGAGCGCCGACTGCGCGATGCTCTGCATGAACAGGTTCGGGAACCCGCGGATGTGCATGCCGTGGAGCGTGCGGACGCCGTCGGCCCAGTGCTGCGTGAGGGTGCGACCGCCGCGCCCGACGATGTCGAACCCGGAGCGGCGCGAGTAGTCGGTGCCGACCTCGAACCCGGTCGCGAAGATCAGGCAGTCGAGCTCGTGCTCGACCCCGTCGACGACGACGCCGCGCTCGGTGATGCGCTCCACGCCCCGCCCGTACGTGTCGACGAGCGTGACGTTCGGACGGTTGAACGTCTGCAGGTAGTCGTCGTGGAAGCACGGCCGCTTGCAGAACTGGCGGTACCACGGCTTGAGCGCGTCGGCGGTCGCGGGGTCCTCCACGATCGCGTCGACGCGCGCGCGGATCTCCTCCATCTTCAGGAAGTCGGCGGTCTCGAGCATCTCGGCGATCGCCTCGGGCGACAGGTCAGGGTTGCCTTCGCGCACGGCGACGGCGAGCAGCTTGCGGGTGATGTCGGTCCAGCCGTCGGCGACGAGATCCTCTTCGGCCCACCCGCCCGCGGTGAGCGCCTGGAAGTTCTCGATGCGCCGCCGCTGCCAGCCGGGCTTGAGCGTCGCGGCCCACTCGGGATCGGTGGGTCGGTTGGCGCGCACGTCGACCGATGAGGGCGTGCGCTGGAACACGAAGAGCTGCTGTGCCCACTCGCCGAGGTGCGGGACGCATTGAACGGCCGTCGCGCCCGTGCCGATGATCCCGACGCGCTTGTCGGCGAGCTTCGTGAGGTTCCCGCGCGCGTCGCCGCCCGTGTAGTCGTAGTCCCAGCGGCTGGCGTGGAAGCTGTGCCCGCGGAACGTCTCGATGCCGGGGATGCCGGGGAGCTTCGGCTTCTGGAGGAACCCGTTCGCGAGGCACACGAAGCGGACGCGCATCGCGTCGTCGCGGTCGGTTGCGACGATCCAGCGGCGGGCGTCGTCGTCCCAGCGGATCTCGGTGACCTTCGTCTGGAGGCACGCGTCGCGGTAGAGGTCGTAGTGCTGCGCGATCCGCCGGCAGTGCTCGAAGATCTCCTCGCCCTTGCTGTACTTCTCCTTCGGGACGTAGCCCAGCTCCTCGAGGAGCGGGATGTAGACGTACGACTCGACGTCGCACGCGATGCCCGGATAGCGGTTCCAGTACCAGGTGCCGCCGACGTCGCCGCCCTTCTCGACGAGGCGGATCCCGTCGACGCCCTGTTCGCGCAGGTGCGCGCCGGTGAGCAGGCCACCGAACCCGGCGCCGATGAGCGCGACGTCGACGTCGTCGGTCAGCGGGGCGCGCTCCACGACCCGTTCCACGTATGGGTCCTGCTCGTAGCGCGCGAACCGGCCCGCGACCTCGACGTACTGGTCGAGGCCGTCGGCGCGCAGGCGCTTCTCGCGCTCCTCGCGGTACTTCTCGCGCAGCGCCGCGCGGTCGAGGTGCGCGAGCGGGTCGGCGCCGTCGACGGTGGTCATCGCCGACTCCGGGCGAGGCCGTCGGCGCTGATGACGACCTTCGATCGACTCGAGCTCCGCTTCACTCGCTGACCCATCCCCCCTTGCCGGGGTCGCGGCCCTGATCCACCAGATCCTGCATGTTCTTGTGGATCACCTCGCGGACGTCGGTGTGGTGCGCGGTGAGCGTGACCATGTCGTTGGACCACTGGAGGTGCACTCGCAGCCCCATCAGCTCCCAGGCGCGCTTGACGAGGAGCTTGGTCGCCCGGAGGGTGGTCAAGGGGGCTTCGGCGATCTCGGCCGCGATCTCGTAGGTCGTCGACTCGAGGTCGTCGCGAGCCACGACGTGGTTCACCAGATGGAACTCGAGCGCCTGCTGCGCGGTGAGGCGTTGCCGCCGGTAGAGATACTCGTAGGTGAGCTTCCAGTTCATGAACACCCACGGCTCGATCATGGTCTCGGCGCCCGGCAGGCCCATGAGCTTCACGTGCGGCATCTGGAACCAGGCGTCGTCGGACGCGATGGTGATGTCCGGGAGCAAGGCCCAGTACGTCCCGCAACCGGCCGCGTACCCATGCACGGCAGCGATCGTCGGCTTGGGGAACTCCCAGAGGCGGAGCACCGGGTCGAGGAACAGCGTCGACTGGCCCGTCCATGTGGTTCCGCTCCGCTCGAAGTTCTCGATGAACTCCGGGTAGTCGCCGGAGCCGAGGTGGCCGGCACAGAAGCCCTTGCCGTTCGCCTTGATCACCACGACCTTGACGTCGTAGTCGGCCTCGGCGAGATCGAGCGCCTCGTCGAACGCCCACACCATGTCGTGGTCCTGCAGGTTCGCCTGCGCGCCGTTGTCGAGTGTGAGCGTCGCGATGCCGTCGGCGGACTCGTAGATGAGGCGATCGCGTAGGCGGGTTGCTTCCATCTGGTGTCTCTTCCTCCCTCAGGTCATCGGGGCGCAACCGCGTCCCAGAACGGCTGCCACGTGACGGCCGCGACCCGATCGTCGAGCTTCATCGCACCTCGAGCACGGGGCCGATCATGACGCATCCCGCGGTCGCTGCTCACTCGAGCCGTCGTCGGGTTCGAAGCGCGGCTCGGGGGCAGCGTCGCGACCCACCAGGGCTCGCAGCCGCGCGACCCGGTGGTCGTCGGGCCCCAGGAGGTCGACGAGCCAACCGAGCGCGTGGTGCGCCTCGGCATCGCCGGCGGCGAGCATCGCCTCGATGTCGGCCCAGTCCTTCGTGCGGTCGAAGAACGCCTTGAAGACGATGAGCTCGGTGGCGCCGAGGATGGGGATCGCCGTGTCGGCAAAGGGGACGCGCTGTGCATCGAGACGAGCAAGGTCGTGGAACCGGTGCGTCGTGAAGAAGAGGTCGACCGGCGTGTCGTCCCAGAAGAGCCGCACCTGACCGTCGCGCTCGACGGTCGCGCGATCGTCGTCGCCGGAAGCCACCCCCGGCGGGAGCGCAGCGAAGACCGTCGCGGCCTGCCCGGGGTCGACGAAGACGTTCACGTCGATGTCGCGGGTGGCTCGGGGTTCCTCGGTATGGAATGCAAGCGCCAGCGCGCCGCCGAACGCGTGCGGGATCGAGGCGCGATCCAACGCGTGGTGGATCGCCACGATCTTCTCGCTCAGCGGATCCATCAGCCCGGCCGAGGGGAGGCCGAGTGGGGGAACGGCGGGTAGGCGAGCCGGCGCGAGGCCCGGCGTCTCGGGAGCCGGTCGGCGAGCTCGAGCACCTCGGCAAGCCGCTGGGCCGAGACCGATGGATCGAGGTGGCGAACCGGCTCGATCTCGACCACGAGCGTGGCGCCGGTCGCGGCCACGAGCCGTTCGAGGGTGCCGACCGTCGGATCCCGGGTGCCGGACTCGTACGCGACCACTGCGGCGGGCGACGTGTGGGCCCGGCGAGCCAGCTCCCGCTTGGAGATCCCCGCATGCTCCCGGGTCTTCTGCACGATCCAGCCTGTCTCCATGGAGCACAGGGTACCACCCTGTTATCGGATCCGATAACAGATGAGCGGCGGGTTCGGCAACGGCGTCGTGTACCTCCGTTACTTTGCTGGGCTGATGAGCATCCGGTACTCCAAGCCGCCGGTGCTCCTGCACGATGTGATCGGCGACCTCGGCGCGGTCGTCGATCTCCTCACGTCCCAGGAGCCGTATCACCCGCTCGGCGGGTGGTACAGCCTGGGGGCCGATCCGCACGCGCGCACCAGGCCGACGTGGTTCCAGAAGGACTGGGTGCACGACACGTTCGCGGCCGAGGGCTCCGAGCTGTTCTTGTGGCACCCGACCTATGTCGACGCCGCGAAGGCGTTCTACGACGCGGCGGTGGTCGAGCCGAAGAGCGTCTACGTGAACCTGATGACGTCGATGGCGGAGGCCGGGCCGGCCCACACCGACAACCCGCGGTTCCACGGACGCGATCGCACGAACACGCCGATGTGGCTCCTGCGGGTGATGCTCTGGTCAGGCCTCTTCGACGACGTCGAGATCATGCAGGCGACGGCCATCTGGTGGATGAACGACGTCGAAGGGGGCGGGCTCCTCTACTGGCCAATGGGCCCCGACCGTCCACCCGAGCAGCACGTGGGATCGATGGCGAACACGGCGCTGTTCGGCGACAACCACGGGATGTTCCACCAGGTCGGCCCCGTCGGGCCGTTCGAGCGGGGAACGCTTCGCGTGACACCCCGTGCTGAGCTCGCACCGGCGCGGGACGGCACGGCGGACTGGACGGTGGTCGACCAGGGCGAGCAGGTCGTGCGCACACCGCTTGACTCGATCCGAGTGAGCGTGCTCTGGAAGGCCGACGTGTACCGGACTGCCGCCGAGCGCGACGCCCGCGTCGCGAACGCGCTGTCGATGCACGACGTCGCGGAGGCGTTCAACAACGACCTCGCGCGACGGGGTTCGTCGCTTCGGCTCGACCCGGCGCAGGTGGATGAACCGAGCCTCAAGGACCGGTTCGCCGACGTCTACCCCGAAGTCGAACCGGTCGGCGCGCTGCCCTCGGTCTTCGACGATCAGGCGCGGTAGAAGCTTCTCGACAACGCGCCCGCTCTCGACCGCGAGCAACGCCGACTGTCCCGATCCCACGCGTCGATGGCTGGCGCAGCACGGGAGCGACGCGCTGGTTGAGGGCGTGACGTCCTACAGGGGGGCGAGCTGCGGAAGGCCCGGGAACTCGCCCCGTCCGAAGAGCCACCAGAGCTCGTCGGGCGCATCGAGCGCGAGGTGGGGCGGATCGACGCCGGCGGGAAGGCGGCTAGCAACGGTGGCGCGCAGCGACGGAAGGAACTGATCGACGAACGGTTGCGACCAGTCGCGTTGTGTCGGGCCCACGTCGAGGTCGACGACGTGGACCTCGACCTCTGCGAGGCGACGGTGCGGGAGAGACCCGAGGGTGCGGATCGTCCCACTGAGATCGCGCGACTCCACGTCCCAGTGCGCGGGGTCGACCGTCTGCCACGCACGGTCGAGCGCGTGCGACGACGCGATGGTGTCGTCGACGACGGTCGCGGCGTCACGTGCGGCGCCGTCTTCGATCTCACGCGCCCGACCCGCCGCGCCACCGACGTACTGATCGACCAACTCGCCGCGCGCGGCCGCCTCGATCCGGCGCCGATGACTGTCGGCGTTACGCGCCATGTGGACGAGGACGTGGGCGAGCGACCAGTCGGGCAGCACGGACGGCACCGTGAGGTCGCGCGTACGCAGCGCTTCGACCGTGTCGCGCATCCATGCCTCGCGGGTCGCGAGGTGCTGCACCATGGCTTCCGGGCCAGTGCTCACGAGGTCATGCTCGCGCGAGACTTCGACTCGACGCGCTCCTCAATGCCCGGAGCGCGCTGGGCACACCCGCGCCGATCGGCAGATCTGTACCGACGAGTCTGTTCGCAGCGAAAGAGCTACCGGAGCGACCACATGGCGGGAGCGGTGATGGCGGAGCACGGGGTGAGTGCAGGACGCGCGGGATGAGTGGCGCCGACGTCGTCGATCGAGCGCTCGAAGCGACGGTCGTTCCGAGCTTCACTCGTGTCGGGTCAGCGATCCGCGCCCGCCTGGAGCACTGGACGCCGATCGAGCGATACGACCTTGCGGGCCGTGTGATCGTCATCACCGGTGCCACCTCGGGTTTGGGACACGCCGCCGCGGAGATCCTCGCTCGCGACGGCGCAACCATCGAGGTGATCGCCCGGAGCGAGCACAAGGCCGTCGGTGTGGTCGACGAGCTCCGCGCGGTCGCGCCCGACTGCGATCACGGCTACGCGTTGGCGGACATGGGCGACTTCCATGCGGTGCGGTCGGCGGCAGAGGAGCTGCGGGCGCGTCACGACCGCATCGACGTGCTCGTGCACAACGCAGGCGCGCTCGACGCCGAGCTCGCGCGAGCGCCGAGCGGGATCGAGCAGACCGTGGCGAGCCAGGTGGCGGGTCCGTTCTTGCTCACCGCGCTGCTCCTCGACGCACTCCGCGCGGCCTCTCCCGGGCGGGTGCTCTGGATGACCTCGGGCGGGATGTACACCCAGCCACTCGACGTCGACGCGCTGGAGCCGGATCCCACGACGTATCGGGGGGCCATGACCTACGCGCGGGCCAAGCGTGCCCAGGTGACGCTCGTCGAGATGATCGCCGCCCGACTCGATCCGTCATCGGTCGTCGTGCACGCGGTGCATCCCGGCTGGGCTGACACGCCGGGTGTGGCGCGCTCGCTGCCGACGTTTCGACGCGTCGTCGGTCCGCTGCTGCGGACCCCGGCCCAGGGTGCCGACACTCTGGTGTGGCTCGCCGCCGACGATGGCGAGCCGGTGCGCACGAGCGGCTTGTTGTGGCACGACCGCCGCCCGCGGCCCGCGCACCGACGCAACCTCACGAAGAAGGCTGACACGCCCGACGAGCGTCGTCGGCTCTGGGAGTGGTGCGTCGACGTCACCGGGGTCGACATCCCGGCGGATCGCACCTGAGGCCGGGCACCGTGGACGCGCCCGACCTGAGTGCCGTGCTCTACGGGTCACCGGCGGTGCGGCGCGCGGTGACCGTGCCGACGGTTGCTGCCACCGCCGGGGCGCTCGCATCGACTGCGTGGATCTGGGGTCCGGCGGCGTTGGGGCTCGACGCGCTGACGGCGCCTCGCCGGCTGCCGCGACTTCGTTCGCTGTCGATGGCCACGGCGTGGTCCGCGCTCGAGACCGTCGGCGTTGGCCTGTCGGTGGCGCAGTGGGCGGCCGGCTTGTCGAAGGCGCCCGGCCCCAGCTACGCCCTCCAGCGGTGGTGGGTACGGCGCCTCGTCGACGCGCTGCGCCTGCTCGGCAACCTGCAGATCGAGGTGGAAGGCGACGAGGTGCTCGCGCCGGGCCCGACGGTCATGCTGGCGCGCCACGCCAGCATCGCGGACTCGCTGCTCCCGGCGTGGCTGCTCGCTCGCCGCGGCATGCACCCGCGCTACGTGCTCAAGCGTGAGCTGCTCGTCGACCCGTGCCTCGACATCGTCGGAGGCCGTGTCCCGAACCACTTCGTCGTGCGCAACGGTGACGACACCGACGCCGAGCTGGCTGCCCTGCGAGCACTCTCGACCGGGATGTCCGACGGAGATGCCGCGGTGATCTTCCCCGAAGGCACGGTGGCAAGCGACGAACGCCGAGCGCGGGCGCTCGCGAGCATCGCCGCGCGCGACATCGAGCGCGCCGATCGCCTGCGGGATCTCGCCGTCCTCCTGCCGCCGCGGCATGCCGGGGCACGCGCGCTGTTGGAGGGATCACCCACGTCGGACGTCCTGCTCGTGACGCACCGTGGCTTCGAGCAGCTCGGCCGCCTGGCCGATGTGCCCGCGCGGCTGCCGCTCGACCGTCCGGTTCAGGTGAACATCACGCGCGTTGCTCGTGCTGAGGTGCCGACCGGCGATGCCTTCGTGCCGTGGCTGGATGCCTGCTGGCTCCAGCTCGACGCGTGGGTGACCGAACCGGCGACGCGCCCTGGTGAACCTTCGTGAGCACCGTGGCCGCCCAGCGGTCTTTCCACGCGGCGAGGAACGTACGGACGGTCGACCGCCGGCCTGCATCCAAGTAGGCATCAGATGACGTAGCACTTGATGCAGGGCGGCCGACGAGGAGCGACCTGGAGGAGCGACCATGCGCACGACCGTGACGATCGACGACGAGCTCGCGGCGAAGGCCGAGGAGCTGCTCATCGACCACGAGCTCCGCCAACCCCAGCGTCACCCGGTCGTTGGCGAATCGAGAGTTGCGATCGCTCCAGACGAGGCCCTGAACGCAATGCTCAGCACGCAGGCCGTCTGAGCATGTGCGACACCCTCTGTGCGGTCGGGCGGAAGCGGACGCTCTTCGCGAAGAACTCCAATCGACCCCGCGACGAGGTGCAGGTCGTCGAGTCGCACCCGCGCCGGCCTACGGGTGGCAGCCTTCGCACGACCCATCTCGAGCTTCCCGATGCCGGCGCCGCCGCGGTGATCGGGTCGCGCCCCGCGTGGATGTGGGGCTTCGAGCACGGCATCAACGAGCACGGCGTCGCGATCGGCAACGAACGGATCTTCACGACCGACGATCCCCACGACGCGCCCCCCGCGCTGACAGGGATGGACGTCGTGCGCCTCGGGCTCGAGCGCGGCCGAAGCGCCGATGCCGCGATCGATGTCATGACCGCGCTGATCGAGGAGCACGGGCAAGGTGGGCGCTGCAGTGAGCATCACGACGACCCGTACTGGTCTTCGTTCCTGGTTGCCGATGCGCATGGGGCGTGGGTCGTCGAGACGAGCGGACGCCGGTGGGTCGCGCGAGCCGTCGAGGACGGCGCGGCCATCTCCAACCGGGTGACGCTGGGGGTCGACTGGACCCGGTCCAGCGCCGACGTCGCGCCGGGGACGGACTTCTCCCACCTCATTGATCCGAATGTGCCGACCGAGCCGTCGGACGTGCGGTTGGCGACGACCCGCGCGTGCGTCACCACCGGTGCCGACCTGCTCACACCACGCGATCTCGTGGCCACGATGCGCCACCACGGCCGTCGCGCCTGGGGCGCGCCGGGCGATGATCCGTCCGACGTCGATCTGCCCCAGCCGGCGGGAGCACCGGGCTGGGACGCGTTCACCGTGTGCTGGCACATCGTGCCGGTCGAGTCGACGGCCGCGTCGATGATCGCCGAGCTCCTCCCGGCTGGCGGGCCGCTGCGGGCATGGTTCGCGCTGGGGAGCCCATGCGCCAGCCTCTACGTGCCGACGTTCCCGCCCGAGGTTCCCGAGGAGCTCGCGTCCGCGCACACCTGGGCGCGCTTTCGGGCGCTGCGTGATCGCGTCGAGGTCGACAGGGGCGCGCTCACTCCTATCCGGGCCGTGCTGGGGCCGGTCGAGGCACGGCTGTGGGACGACGCCGACGCCGTCGCGCACGACCCATCGCGGCGCGAGACGTTCGGGCGCGCCGTCTGGCAGGCGGTCGATGGCGCACTGACCCGTCTCGGCGTCTGAGCACGGCACGCACCCTCGACAGGGAAGGCGAGCTCGTGCCGTGCTTGCCGGGTGCGACGGTCATGAGCGATCGCGCGGGGTCCTCGTGAGCTTCCGAGGCGGCGTCGAGCCCGCGAAAGCGACAGGATGCGCCGATGCGAACACCGAGTGAACCTGGGCTGACGGTCGCCGAGCACACGCCGGCGTACCCGCCGGTGGTGAAGCCGCCAGCCGGTGCCCCGAACGTCGTCGTCATCGTGTTCGACGACCTCGGGTTCGCACAGCTCGGCTCGTTCGGCTCCGACCTCGAGACCCCGAACGTCGACGCGCTCGCGGCGAGCGGGCTGCGCTACAACCGCTTCCACGTCACCTCGCTCTGCTCGCCCACGCGCGCCAGCCTGTTCACCGGTCGCAATCACCACGCGGTCGGGTGCGGCTTCCTCGTGGACGTGCCCCTCGCGTTTCCGGGGTACGCGGCGCGCCTCCCACGGTCAGCAGCGCCGCTTCCTCGGGTGCTGAAGGACGCTGGCTACAACACGTTTGCGGTCGGGAAGTGGCATCTCGTTCCCCGCGGGGAGCGCACGCATGCGGGGCCGTTCGACTCGTGGCCACTCGGCTTCGGTTTCGAGCGCTACTACGGCTTCCTCCAGGGCGACACGAACCACTGGGTGCCCAACCTCGTCTCGGACAACACGTACGTCGAGCCGCCGGCCGCGCCCGAGGACGGCTACCACCTCACCGAGGACCTTGCGGACACCGCGATCCGCATGATCACCGACCAGCAGCACTCTGCGCCGGGGAAGCCGTTCTTCATGTACCTCGCGCTCGGTGCGATGCACGCGCCGCACCACGTGGCACCGGAGTGGATCGCTCGATACGAGGGAAGCTTCGACGCCGGTTGGGACCACTGGCGCGAGGCGACGTTCGCGCGCCAGGTTGCGAGCGGCGTGGTCCCTGCGGGGACACACCTCACCGAGCGGCCGTCGTGGGTCGCGGCGTGGGACACGCTCGACGACGGGGCGCGTCGCATGCACGCGCGTGCACAAGAGGTGTTCGCGGGGTTCCTCACCCACACCGACGCGCAGATCGGCCGCGTGATTGGCGCGCTCGAACGCCTCGGACTGCGCGACAACACGCTGGTCATGCTGCTCTCCGACAACGGAGCGAGCGCTGAGGGCGGCCAGCACGGCACGATCAACGAGCATCGCTTCTCGGCTCGTGTCCCCGAGACTGTTGCCGACAACCTTGCGCATTACGACGAGTGGGGCGGCTTCCGCTCCTACAACCACTACTCGTGGGCGTGGGCGTGGGCCGGCAACACGCCGTTCCGACTCTGGAAGCGCTACACGTGGCTCGGCGGGACGCGTACCCCACTCGTCGTGAGCTGGCCCCGGCGAATCGACGATCGCGGAGGCGTCCGCAGCCAGTTCTGTCATGCCGTCGACGTGATGCCGACGTTGCTCGAGTGCTGCAACCTCGACATGCCCGAGGTCGTGGACGGCGTCGAGCAGCAACGAGTGGACGGCGCGAGCTTCACGACCACCTTCGACGACGCGGCGGCCTCCGTGCCGCATCGGGTCCAGTACTTCGAGATGCTGGGTTCGCGATCGATCGTCGACGGGCCGTGGAAGGCGACCACCGACCATGTGTCGCAGGGCGTCGTCGACGAAGAGGAGCTCATGACCGGGAGCCGCGACTTCGCATCCGACCAGTGGTCGCTGTTCAACCTCGACGAGGACTTCTCGGAGGCGAACGACGTCGCGGCGCACCATCCCGATGAGGTACGGAGGCTCCAGGAGCTCTGGCTCACCGAGGCGGAACGGAACCAGGTGCTTCCCATGTCCGACGGGCTGACGAACCGCCTCACCGCGATCATCTTCCCTGCCTACCCGCCGTCGTCGCGCACGGTGTTCCGCCCCGGCGGCTCGCCGATCTCGGACGAGGCTGTGCCGCTGCTCATGTTCGGCTTCCGGATGACCGTCGATTGCGACGTGGCGGCCGACGCCGCGCAGGGAGTGCTGTTCGCGATGGGTGACTGGACGGGCGGCTATGCGCTGTACGCGACCGCTGGGACGCTGCACTTCACGTTCCGACCCGCGGGCGAAGCCATCACCACGTCGTCGTCGCGCACCGTCGGGCCGGGCCGCCATGCGCTCTCGGTAGTGTTCACACCCACTGCCGATCGCACGGGTACCTTCACGCTCGAGTGCGACGGAGAGGCGATCGGCTCGCGCACCGCAGACGTCACCGTGCCACCGGCGATGCAGCACGGCGGCGCTCGTCTCTGTCTCGGGCACGACCGCGGCTTCCCGGTCGCCGACGACTACTCGCCGCCGTTCCCCTGGCAGGGCGAGATCCACCAGATGATCGTCGAGACGCCGCCCTTCGCCGCGTCGACCGTGACCGACCTCTCGAGCGCGCTCCACGCCGACTGAATCACTGGGTGCGCGGGATCACGCTCCCGTCACCTCTCTATGTCACGCCGCAGCCGCTCACGCGACCGTCGTGCCGTACATCTCTCGCAAGGGATCCCTGATCAGCTCGAGGCGCTCGCCGTCGGGCCCCCGGAAGTAGAGGGACGACCCGCTCATCCGCTGCGTCTCGATACCCGCGGCGTCGAGCTTGGTCGCGAGGTGCTCCCAGCGCTCGGGTTCCACCGAGATCGCGAGGTGATGCAGTCCGCCGAGCACCTCCGCGTAGTCGCGGAGGTCGAGGCCTGGGAAGTCGAAGAACGCGAGGAGGTTGCCGTTGCCGATGTCGAAGAAGAAGTGGTTGGATCCCTGATAGTCGCGGTTCTCGAACAGCTCGGTGAGGGGGAACTCGAGCAGATCCTGGTAGAAGGTGATCGTCGCCTCGACGTCGCTCGACAGGAGCGCGAGATGGTGCACGCCGCGGCCAGACGACGCCGCACGCTTCTCCGCCGGCAGCAGGTGGCGAGCCCGCAGCTGTGCCCACTCGTCGGTGCGATCGACGTCGACGCCATGGCGGGCCATCGGAGCCTCCCCGGAAGCGAAAGCGCTGCCACTTTGCGCTCACGATACCGAGGCCACCCGTTCCTCGACCGTCCGGTTCAGGTGAAACAGATCGTGCGTGCCCGACCGATGCGAGACGGCTGCGTCCGATGTCCGATACTTCAGGCTTGCCGCGAGCGCCACGAGGTGAGATGACGAGCGATCCCGACGACGCACCGCAGTACCACAGGCTCCGCCGGTGGAACCTCATGGTCGGGCTGGTGCACGCGGCGCAGGCAGGTGTGGTGCTGGCGCTCAGCAACGATCTCTCGTTGCCGATCTCCGGATCGTTCCTACGAGCCGACCCGGTGACGGTCCAAGGGCCGACGCTAGCAAAGCCAGTCTTCGATCTCCCGATCGGCGCAGTGGTCGCGGCCTTCCTGCTCCTCGCCGCGCTCGATCACCTGCTCGTTGCCGCGCCAGGAGTGCGCGAGTGGTACGAGCGCAACCTCGCCCGCCGAGTCAACTACGCACGCTGGATCGAGTACTCGATCAGTGCGTCGGTGATGATCGTGCTGATCGCGATGTTCGTCGGCATCCGGGATCTGGCCGCGCTCATCGGGATCTTCGGGGTCAACACCGCGATGATCCTCTTCGGCCTGCTGATGGAGCGACACCAGGCGCCAGGCGACGCCGATTGGACGGCGTTCTGGTTCGGGACCGTCGCCGGCACCGCACCGTGGCTCGCGATCATCATCTACATCGCCGAACCCCCCGAGGTTCCTGGGTTCGTGTGGGCGATCACCGCGGTCCAGCTCGTGCTGTTCGCCACCTTCGCGATCAACATGGCATTGCAATACCGGCAGGTCGGGCGATGGCGCGACTACCTCTTCGGCGAGCGCACCTACCTCGTGCTGAGCCTCGCTGCGAAGTCGTTGCTCGCGTGGCTGATCTTCGCCAACGTGCTCCGGTCCTAGAAGTCGCCCCGCGCGCCATCGTTGGATGCACAACGTGCGGATGGTGGTCACGTCGTTCCTGACCAAGGACCTCGGGTGGGTCGGCGGAACCGTCGCGTTCACCCGATCGAGCTCGGGCAGGTCGCGGATACCCGTGAGGAACTCCTGGATCGCGCGCGCCTGGCGGGCGTAGCCCTCTCGCAGTTCGGGATCCGCCCGATCGTGATCCGCGCGGAGGCATCGAGTCATTGCACCGAGACGTGCTCGGTCCCGGTGTGAGGGCGGGGCACTCATCCGGGCGCTGAGCGCGCGCCGCCGCGCTGCATCTGCCGCCATCTCGTCATCCCTCCCATCACATCTGCACACCGACTTCGGCGCGCCCTCAGGTCGACGGCGCTGGCCGTGGTGCTGCTGGCCGCCGCGGTGCCAAGTGCGGCGGCCGCGGACTCCCCGCCGCTCCCCGAGTTCGGCTCTCAGTTCCATGCGACCTGGACCGACTACACGAGCGAGCAGCGCGAGCTCGTGCTCGAGCGTCTCCAACGGGCCGGCGTCGAATGGGTGCGCATCGACGTCGGGTGGGAGACGCTGGAGCCGCGCCGTTCGGGTGCCATCCAGTCGTGGTATCGCGACCTGCTCGACCATGCGGTCGATGCGTCGCGTCGTCAGGGCATGTCGATCGTCCTCACGGTGCTCGCCACGCCGAGATGGGCCAGCGGGCGCAGAAGCGCTACGGCGCCACCCCGTGATCCGGATGACTTCGGCGCCGTCATGGGGTGGTTGGCCCATCGCTACGAAGGAGAGGTGGACGCCTACGAGGTGTGGAACGAGCCCAACAGCCCGGCCTTCTTCAGCGGCTCGCCCCGTGACTACGCCGAGATGCTGAGATCGGCGCACGACGCGATCGCCGAGGCTGATCCTGACGCGATGGTCGTCGCCGGCGCCACGCAGTACAACGACGACGCCTTCCTCGAGGCCGTCTACGAGGCGGGTGGTCAGGGCCTCTTCGACGTGTGGTCCACGCATCCCTACATGGGGCTGGCGGACGCCCCGCCCGAGACCGAGGACGACGGGACGATGTGGACCATGGACCACGTGCGCGTCATCCGAGCGGTGATGGACGAGCACGAGGACCGCGACGTTCCCATCTGGTTCACGGAGTTCGGCTGGTCGAGTCACTCGAGCTCACGACACACACCGGAGTGGCGGCGCGGCGTGAGCACCTCACGGCAGGCTTCGTACCTCGTGCGCGCGCTCCGCTTCGTCGCCGCCGAGCACCCTTCGGTCGAAGTGATGATCTGGTACACGGAGCGCAACAAGGACACCGGTGATCGCCATGAGGACAACTACGGCCTCTTGACCCGGGATCTCCGGCCCAAGCCCGTCTACCTCGCCGCGCGGCGCCTCTTGAAGTGACTCACGTCCGATTCGACCGAGCGGTCGCGCGCCGCGCGCGTCACGGATCGGCTTCTCGATTCGGCCCACGGTTGTTGCGCGTCTCCGGCCCGGGTGTCAGTCGGGCAGCGCGAGCTTGACGGTGCCAGTCAGGTGGTCGCCGAGATCGTTGTGGGCGCGCACCGCGACCTCGACGACGCGCGCGTCACCATCCTTGCTGCTGGACGACACGTGACCCGTGAACCGGAGCACGAGGCCGGGGATCGCCGGCGCGCCCAGCCGGATGGCGATGCTCCTCAGCACGGCCTCGGGACCGGCCCAGTCGGTGATGTAGCGAGAGACGTAGCCGTTGCTGGTCAAGATGTTCATGAAGATGTCGGGCGCACCTTGGCGTCTCGCGAACTCGGCGTCGTGATGGGCGGGCATGAAGTCGCGTGACGCGAGTGCCCCAGCGACGATCACGGTTGGGGTGACCACGAGGTCGAATGCCGGGAGCTCCTCACCGGTGTCCGCGGGCGTGTGCTTCTCCGATCGCCCTCGGCGCGGACCATCCGCGTCCACGCGGCGAGGGTCGAACTTCAGGATCCGAAACCGCTGACGACCGACGACGTCGTTCGAGGCGTCGAGGAACGTGGTGACCCACGTGAGGAAGTAGCCGGCGCCGAGCCCGGTGGTCTTGCGATCCGAGATCGACTCGACCACGGTCGAGGACCGGAGGCGGTCACCGATCCGCAGGTACCGCACGAACTCGAGCTCGGAGTTGGTGGCGAGCGTGCCCGTGAACCCGGCGCCGTCGAGGATGCTGATCGGGCTCTTGGTGTTCACCTCACGCGGTGCGCCACCCCGTTCCGCGATGCCGGCGATGAGCGGCCGCGCCATCGTCCAGGCCTGGAGCATGGCCGGGGGCGCGACCAGCCCACCGAACCGCGTCGTCGCGGCGAACGGCTCGTCGAGGTACACGGGGTTCTGGTCGTCCAGCGCGTCGACCCAGTGCCGGATCATCGGGAGGTTGACGGCGTCGGGCGCCTCCGTCAGCTTCGACAGCGTGCGTCCGACCCAGGGTTCGAGGAGCTCCCGCGTCGTGTCGGGGGCATCAGTTTCCCGCGCCATCTCCTCTTCCTAGCGCACACTCGGGACCTTCAGCCCTGCCGTGCGCAGCCCCATAGAGTCAGGCTCAGACCCGTGGTGCTCGCGGGGTGCCCCTGACGTGTAGGTGGTCGTGACATGAGTGCAGGTGCTGCGCAGACGGCACGGGCCGGCGGAGGTTGGACCGCAGGCCGGGTGATCGCGTTGGTGCTCGGATCGATCTTCGGGCTGATCGGCCTCGCTGGTGTCGTGGGTGGTGGTGCGCTCGTCTGGGCGGCGACGACGCAACGTGACAGTGACGGTTACTTCACGACCGACACCGAACGGTTCTCGGTCGGCAGCTCTGCGATCACGAGTGAGGACGTCGACCTCCAGCTGGGCGAGGACGCGCTGCGCGACGTCGACCTCGGCGACTTCCTGAAGGTCCGGATCCGTGTGCGGCCGGCGGGTGAGGGCGACGAGCTGTTCGTCGGCATCGCGCGCTCCCGCGACGTCGCCGCGTACCTGGAGGGGGTCGAACACGATCGCGCGACCGAGCTCGACGATGACCCGTTCCGCGTCGAGTACGTCACCCAGGAAGGTGAGGGTGAGCCTGGCGTTCCCGTCGACGAGGACATCTGGGTGGAGCAGAGCTCTGGTCCGGGTCGACAGACGGTGACGTGGGAGCCCGAGAACGGCACCTGGAACATCGTCGTGATGAACGCCGATGGGAGCCGGGCCGTGGACGCGCGCGTCGACATCGGCGCGCGTGTCGACAGCCTGTGGTGGATCATCGGAGGACTGCTGGTCGTCGGCGTGGCGATCCTCGCGTTGGCGATCTTCTTGATCGTGCGATCGACACATCCGCGCCACCTGTCGCCGACACCGACGACGGGTGTACCCGCCGCCGCCGTCGGTGCTGCCGGCCTGGCAACCGAAGCCGAACCGGTGGTGCTCGCCGCGCACCTGGACGAGCCGCTGAGTCGATGGTTGTGGTTGGTGAAGTGGTTGCTGGCCATCCCGCACTACATCGTGCTGGCTCTGCTGTGGGTCGTCGCGATCCTGCTGACGATCGTCGCGTTCTTCGCGATCCTCTTCACCGGTCGCTATCCACGCGCCCTCTTCGACTTCAACCTCGGCGTGCTGCGCTGGACGTGGCGCGTCGGCTTCTACTCGGCTGGCGCCCTCGGCACTGACCGGTACCCGCCGTTCACCCTCGAAGCCGCGCCGGAGTACCCCGCCACCCTCGACATCGCCTATCCGGCGGAGCTCTCACGGGGCCTCGTGCTCGTGAAGTGGTGGTTGTTCGCGATCCCGCACTACGTGATCGTCGGCATCATCGGGTCGGGATGGTGGTGGGGCAACTTCGCCTGGTGGGGCGAGGATCGCTGGTCGGCCGGAGCATGGGGGACGTGGGGCGGCGGATTGCTCGGCATCCTCGTGCTCATCGCCGCAGTGCGCATGCTGTTCACCTCGCACTACCCACGGGACATGTTCGGCTTGATCATCGGGTGCAACCGCTGGGTCTACCGCGTCCTGGCGTACGCGCTCTTGATGACGGATCGCTACCCACCCTTCCGGCTCGACCAGGAGACGTCGTCCGCCGCGTCCCCCGTCGGGAGCACCTGACGTGCCCAGCTCCAGCACGCCGCGAAGGAGCGTGCGAAGCCCAAGCTCCTCTCGGGACATCAGCTGAACGCGAAGCCTTCGTAGTCGTTCGCGGCGACCGCGTCGGCTTCCTTGATGTACTCGGGCAAGCCCGCCACGTACGGCATGAACACCCGCGGCTTGCCCGGGATGTTGGCGCCGAGGTACCAGGAGTTGCAGCTGGGTGCCGTCCACATCGTGCCTTCGGCCGCCTGGTTCACGTGCTCCACCCACGCATCCTGTGCGTCGAGCGTCGGCTCGACCGTCGTGAGGCCGTGCTCGCGCATCCACGCGAGAAGAGCGCCGATCCACTCGACGTGTTGCTCGCTCGCAACGACCATGTTCACCAGCACCGATGGGCTGCCCGGCCCCGTGACCGTGAACAGGTTGGGAAACCCCGCGCACTGGAGACCGAGCAGCGTGCGCGGTCCGCTCGACCAGGCGTCACGCAGCGCGGCGCCGTCACGACCGCGGATGTCGATGCGTCCGACTGCACCGGTCAGCGCGTCGAATCCGGTGGCAAACACGATCACGTCGAGGTCGAAGTGGCCTTGCTCGGTCTGGATCCCCGTCTCGGTGATGCGCTCGATGCCGCCACGGCGCAAGTCGACGAGCGTCACGTTGTCGCGGTTGAACGTCTCGAAGTAGTTCGTGTCGACGACGGGACGCTTGCAGCCGATCGGGTAGCCCCGAGGCGACAGCTTCTCGACGACGTCGGGATCGTGCACCGTCCGTCGGATCATCTCCCGGAAGAGGTCGCACGCGAGCTCGTTCGCCTCGGGGTTGGTTGCGGTGTCGCTCCACTTGCGTGACGCGTCGAAGCCGTGCTCCTCGAGCATCGCGAGCCGGTCGTCTTCAGTCGATTCGAGGATCGCCTTCTCACCGGGCAGGGCCACGATGATCGCCCCGGTCGAGCCGGTGACCCCAGCGAAGACCTCTCGTTGCATGCGCCGGTTCTCCACGCAGTCGCGCTTCCATGCCGCCTGCACCTCCGGGTCGAGGGGCCCGTTGCGCGACGGCCAGGTGTACGTCGGCGTGCGCTGGAACACAAACAGCTGCTCGGCGACGGCCGCGAGCTCTGGAGTCGTCTGCACGCCCGAGGAGCCGGTGCCGATGAGACCGATCCGCATGCCGCTGACGTCGGTTCCGTCCTCCCATTGGCTCGTCTGGAAGACGCGTCCCTTGAAGGTGTCGAGACCCGGCATGTCCGGCCGCATCGGTGCAGACAACGGTCCGGTTGCCATCACGAGAAAGCGGGACGTCACGACATCGCCGGCTTCGGTCTCGACCGTCCACGTCGACGCGTCCTCGTCGAAGGTCGCGGCGGTGACGCGGGTGTTCAGTCGGATGTCACGCCGGAGGTCGAAGCGGTCGGCGACATGGTTGAAGTAGCGCTCGAGCTCTTCCTGCGGCGGGAAGACCTCGGTCCACTCCCATTCCTGCTCGAGCTCCTTGGAGAAGCCGTAGGAGTACTCGAGGCTGGGGACGTCACAGCGCGCGCCCGGATAGCGGTTCCAGTACCAGGTGCCACCGACGCCGCCGCCCGCTTCGAAGACGATCGTGCTGAAGCCGAGCTCGCGGAAGTGGTGCAGCGCGTAGAGGCCCGCCATCCCCGCGCCGACGACCACCACGTCAATGGTGGCAGTGCGCTCGGACCCGCCCGCAGTGGCCACGGCCCAACGCTAGAGCGACTCGACTGAGCCGCGAGCGGGTGGGTAGCCGGCTGAAGTGCGGGTTACGCAGACCGCCGGAGCCGGACGTGCGTCACGGACGGTCCGCTGACGAGCTCCGTGCGCTCAGAGGCGGGCGCGCCCTCGAGGTTGTCGAAGAGCCGTGCACCGCGCCCGAGGAGGATCGGCGAGATCGCAACGTACATCTCGTCGAGCAGCCCGGCGCGCATGTGATCGTGGCGCCGATGCCGCGGTCTCCCTCGGCGAGGAAGCCGTCGAGGGAGATGCCGAGGTTGTGACCGCGGAGCCTCGGCATGGCTCTGACCGTATCCGGCCGTCTGGCGCGCCTCGCACTACAAAGAGCGGGTGAGCTTCGACGATGCCGTGGCCGAGCTGTCGCAGGCCGTACCCGCCGAGTTCGTGCTCGTGCGCGCCCGCCTCGAAGGCGAGCTACGCGCCGCGGGTGACACGGAAGGTGCCGCCGAGCTCAAGCGCCGCCGCCGCCCGCATCTCGCAGCGTGGGCGTGCAACCAGCTCACCCATCGCGATCCCGATCTGCTCGACGACTTGGCCGCGGTAACGGCAGAGGTCGCCGACGCACAGCGAGCCGCGTTGCGGGGTGAAGACGCCGACCGTCTTCGCGCCGCGACGCGCGAGCGCCAAGAGGTGCTCGACCGCGCCACGAGTGTCGTGGTCGCGACGTTGAAGGGTGTCGCACCTGACCCATCGGCGTACGAGGCCAACATCGCCGCCACCCTCGACGCCGCGTCGCTTGATCCCGACGCGGCCACACAGCTCCGCACCGGCGTGCTCACCAAGCCCATGCGAGCGCCGGCAACATTCGAGCTCGTTGACGGCGCGTCACCACCCCCGGCACCGAAGTCCCCTGCGCGCGAGCGCCAACAGGCGCAGCGAGAAGTCGAACAGGCGCGCAAGGACGTCACCGACCTCTCGGCGAAGGCGGACGAGCTCGATGCCGAGCAGGCGAGCGCCGAGATGCACCTGCACAGCGCTGAGGTGCACCTCGCGGACATCGAGACCGCGCTCGGCCGCGCAAAGGACAACGCCAAGGCGGCGCAGCAGGCGCTCGCACAGGCCCGACAGCGCGACGAGGACAGCAAGAAGGAGCTCCGCCAGGCATCCGAGCGACTGCGTCAGGCCGAAGCGCGCCTGGCCGCGCTCGCCGACGCCTGACCGACGCCGCGACGCGTGTTCGCTCGGCTACGCCCGGGTACGCCGAGTCGTCGAAGCCACGCAGGGAGGATGCTGTGAACAACAATCAACGTGCCGAAAAGCCCGCGGTGCGCGACGCGAGACTGAGACCTGCGGTCAGCGCGACGCGACGTTCTGGAACGCGGGGCTGCCGGATTCCTTCGGCACCGCGTCGAGCGGCACCTTCACCTCGTCGACGGTCGGACCGACCTTCTCCGCATGTTGCACAAGTGCGTCGACATCGAATCCGTAGATCTTCGCCGGGTTGTCGGTGACGACCTTGCGCACGTCGGCTTCGTCCCAGTCGGAGAACGCGAGCCGCAGACCTTCGGTCGTGTACGGATACGTGCTCTCGTGATGCGGGTAGTCGCTGCCCCACATGCAATTCTCGATTCCGACCGTCTTCATCGCCGCAGCCTCGACCGGGTTCGGAAAGCTCACGCCGACGAAGCAGTTGCGCGCGAAGTACTCCGACGGCTTCATCGTGAGCTGGTCGTCAGCGTCGAACTTGATCTCGCCCATCCGACCCGACGCCATCTGCGCATGGAAGCCGTCGAGCATCTTGAGCACGCTCGGGATCCACGCGCAGCCCTGCTCGGTCATGCAGAACACAAGCTTCGGGTGCCGCTGGAACACCCCACCCATGATCAGGTGGTGAAGCGGTCGGTGCGAGAAGAACTGCGTCTCGCAGATCCACATCGTCCACGCCACGCCGTACTTCCCGTAGTCGGGTGAGCCCTGACCGGAGTGGTGCGTGATCGGCACCTCGAGGTCCTCGCACGCGCTCCACAGTGGGTCGTAGTACCGGTCCCACAAGGGGAGGAGGTCGGTGTCGTCCGGCACCCCTGGGAGCAGCGCACCGCCGCGCAGCCCGTGCTCCTTGATGAAGTGGACGTCTTTCACGGCCTCGTCGACGTCGTTGAGGAAGATCTGACCGACGCCGGCGCGGCGCTCGGGCGCGATCGAGCAGAAGTCGGCGAGCCACCGGTTGTGGGCCCGGATGCCCGCGAGCCGGCGGGGGAACTCCTCGGAATTGGGCGGACGGGCGACGACGGCGCCGGTGGGGAAGAACGGCGGCACGGTGTTCGGAAAGATCACTTCGCCGACCACGCCGTCGGACTCGAGCTCGGAGAAGCGCCGCTCGTTGTCCCAGTTGCGGGTACGGAGATGGCCGTGCAGATCCTTGAAGGGGTTCTTGTAGCGGTTGCGCCACGCGTCGAACTCGTCACGGAACTCCGGGTCGAGGTACTCCGCGTACTGCTCCATCGATCCGCCCGCGTGGGTATCCGCGGAGATGAGGACGTAGTTGCTGCTCATTCGTCTGCTCTCACGTCGGGATCTTGAAGACCTCGAGCGCGTTCTCGCGCAGGAACTTCGGCCAGACGTGGTCACGGAACGGCACGTCGGGCAACTCTTTGAAGATGCGCTCGAGTGACAGGCCCATCGGGTAGTAGCCCGCGTACATGATCTTGTCGGTACCGCGCGTGTTCGCGTAGTTCACGATCTCGGTTGGGTAGTACTTCGGCGCGAACGCCGATGTCATGTAGTAGAGGCCGGGCCACTTCAGCATGAGCTTGACCGCGAGGTCCTCCCACGGCTCCGCACCATGGCGCATCACGATGCGCAGCTCGGGGAAGTCGTAACAGACCTGATCGAAGCGCATCACGTTCTGACACTCCGACGGAAAGCGCGGTCCTGCGATGCCCGCGTTGGCGATGATCGGGATGTCGAGGTCGATGCACGTCGCGTAGATGGGATACACCTTCGCGTCGTCGATGTTCACCTGCGGGAGGCAGCCCGACGGGAAGAACGTGACCGCGGTGAGGTCGTGCTCTTGCTTCGCCTTGCGGATCTTGCGGACGCAACCCATCGTGTCGTTGGGATCGATCTCTTGGGAGAACAGGAAGCGACCGGGGTAGCGGCGCGCCGCCTCGATCGACTGCTTGCCCAAGCCCACCAGACCCTTTTCGACGCCGCATTTGTCCATCTCGGCGATCGTGACCTCGATGGGGTCGATGCCTTCGTCCGCGTCCTCGGGAACCTCCTTGAACATGTAGCCGGCGGGCATCGCCATCGACTCCGTCTCGGGGTCCTTGATCCCCTTCATCAAGTACTCGTAGACCTTGTGATGGTCGCGCATCGGAAAGCCGATCATCAGATCGATCGCGCCGATGTTCCCCGGGTACGGCATCGCCGCATTGTCGCCCATGAGCGTTGAATCCTGCACATGCAGGGGGAGGAGTTCTACCGGTTGGTCGTGCTCCCTGAGCACCGTCGGCGCGGGATCGCGGCTGCACTCGTGGCCGAAGGCGAGCGCCGGTTGAGTGCGCGCGGAGCACGGCGCGCCACGGCGTTGCTCGTCCGCGACCACGAGCACGCGGTCGGGTTCTGGCGCGCCGCCGGCTTCGAGCCGGACGAGAAGGTCGCGCGCTCTGTGAAGATGCTGAGCTGAAGAAGGGGCGCGCTAGGGGGTGTTGTCGCTCGCCGTCGGCGTGGTGCCTTTGCTGTCCTGCCGCTTGCGCCAGAAGAAGATGATGCCGCCGATCGCGGCGCCCAGCGCTGCGAGCCTGCCCAGCACTCGTCCTGCACCCATCACGAACCTCCTGATCGATCCGACGGGGCCATGTGGCCGGTTGCGGCCCGGATCATAGGACCGGACTCACGCCGTGGCCTTGGTCACCGCCGCGGTCACGTCCCGCCAGCGTTCGAGAGCGCCGGCGCCGAAGGTCCAGTTCGCTGACGCGTCGTACATGACGACCCGGTCCGCGATGCCGCCGTACTTCTCCACCAGCGCGTCGGCGAGGCCGTCCCAGGTCGACTCAAGGCTGTAGGCCTCGAGCATGTCGTCGGTGATGGTGTCGGCCATGCCCTTCAGGTCACCCGCGGCTTGGAGCTCGTGCAGCCGGTCGGAGGTGCCCTCCCAACCGTGCAGGTCGAACACGCCGCTGTAGGTGCGCGTCGAGCCGTAGAACGCGATCCGCAGCCGGGTGTCGTCGCGCGCCTTGATCAGCTCCTCTTCGGTGTCGCCGAGGATGGCCATCACTGGGCAGACGATCGAGATCTGGCTCGGATCGCGCCCCGCCGAGCGCGCACCATCGGCGGCGTTGGGCAGCACCACGTCCTGGAGGTAGCGCATCGAGTGGAAGGGGTGGACGTGGATGCCGTCGGCGACCTCGCCCGCCATGCGCGCCGACCATGGCCGCACGGCGGCGATGTACACGGGCACATTTGGGTGCTCGATGGGGCCGGGGCTCCACATCCTCGGCATCAGGTCGAACGACCAGAAGTCGCCGTGGAAGTCGAGCTTCTCCTCGCCCTGGAACGCCCGGAAGATCGCTTTGAGCGCCAGCACGCACTCCCGAAGCCGTGACCCCGGGTGGTCGAACGTGACCGAGTACCGCCGCTCGTTGTGTGCCTTCACCTGCGTGCCGAGCCCGAGGATGAACCGCCCCTCGGTCGTGTCGGCCAGCTCCCACGCGATCTGCGCGGTGACCATCGGGCTCCGGGCGAACGCGAGTGCGATGGCCGTCCCAATGTCGAGATTCTGTGCAGTCAACGCGGCCGCGGTGCAGCCCGTGTACGCCGTGCGCCCGCTCTCGGTGAACCACAGGCCGCTGAACCCGCAGTCTTCGACCTCGCGTGTCAGTCCGGACACCTCACGCAGCGGTCGACCCATGACGATCGCGTCGATCTTCACGAAACCTCCTCAATTCCGAGTCACACCGTATGCCGAAATCAAAAGTTGGAAACCTTCGCGGTGGTGGCGGCCGCACGTTCGGCGGCATCCTTCACACCGCGGGCCTGGGCGCGATTGCCATCGCGATCCTGCTTGTCGTTGGCGCAGTCACTGGACTCGTCGACCTCGGCGGCATCTTCGAGGGCGGCACGAAGACGAAGAGCTCCAAGGTGCTGCTCAAGGAGATCAAGAACCTTTCGACCTTCACTGCGGCGAAGGGCACTTACGTCGTCAATGTGACCCAGGACGAGAACATTCCGGTCGTTCCCGACTTCATTGCAGCGGAGGACATCACTCTTCGCGGTGTCGGAACGGTTGACGCTGGTACCGACTTCTCGGTGCTGAGCACCGACGCAGTGCAAGTTGACGACGCCGGCGGAGTCACGATCACGCTGCCGCCACCAGTGCTCGGTGACGCGTTCGTCGATCCACAGCGCAGCGAGGTCGTCAATCGCAGCCGCGGTCTCATCAACCGCATTGGTGACGCCATAGATGGTGATAGCCCAACCGACGATCGGGAGTTGTACGCGCGTGCCGCGGTCAAGATCGAGAAGGCCGCGAAGGAGAGCAATCTCTCCGAACGCGCTGAGCGGAACACGATCGAAATGCTTGAAGGCTTCCTTGCCCGCCTTGGCTTCACCGACGTGAGGATCACGTTCGAGAAGCCCGCGCCAAAGAACTAACGCTCGCGGCTAGGGGCGACGAGATCCGGAGCGCGCCGGTGCGGTGACTACCCACCGGCGCGCCTCCGTTGGTCAGCTCCGGCGCTGCGCGCCTACGCCTCGTCCGACGCCGACCGTCCACGCCGCTCGGCGTCGGCGATCTCGGCAGTGAGCTCGGCCACCACTCGACCAAGCTCCCGCGTCACCACTGAGTCGCGGTGGCGCGTGTCGAGCACGCGCACGAGCTCCCGGTAGTACCAAGCCTGCTCGTCGCCGGCGGCGTTGAACCGCGACCACATGTCGGGTCCGTGGTCACGGAGGTCGGCGAGGATCGAGCGCGCGTTGTGCAGCTTGTCGGCCGCGGCGACGCGCAGAGTGCCGTCGGGCAGATCGTCGTTCTCCAGGTGTTCGAGGTAGCGCGCCTTGCGCTCCTTCCAATCGGTCGAGTCGCGCGGTCCGTCGACGCCATCGCTGCATGCGCGCACGACCGCAGCGATGTGCTCCCCGAATCGAGCCCGGATCTCGGCTTCCGCAACACCTCGGTCCTCGACCGCGTCGTGCAGCACCGCGGCGATCGCATCCTCTTCACTGCCGCCATCCTCGAGCACGAGCGACGCCACACCGAGTAGGTGCGACGCGTAGGCGATCTGCGTGCCCTTGCGGCACTGGTCGGCGTGCAGCATTGATGCCCAGCGCACCGCCTCCGAGAACCGCGCACCAAGGACCGCGGTCGGAAGTTCTCCATTCGACGAAGGTGAGCTCATTTGTCGACCTTGCCCTTCATCCAGAACGACGTGTTGTGGTAGTCGGCGACCGCGCTTCCGGGATGCACGAGCTCATCGCACGCGGCGCGGGTTTCGTCGTCGAGGTCCGTGTCGAGGATCCCGAGTGCGTCGTCGAGCTGCTCCAGCGTGCGCGGCCCGATGATCGGCGCGGTGATGCCGCGTTGGTCCTTGCACCACAGCAGCGCGAGCTGCGTGACGTTGAGGCCGCGGTCCGCGGCCAGCTTCGCGAGCGCCCGAGCCACGTCGACGCCACGATCGGTGATGCGATCCTTCACCTGCGGCCGCCGGTTGGCGCGTGCGTCCTCAGGGATCCCGTCGTTGTAGCGGCCGGCGAGCACGCCGCCACCGAGTGGCGACCACGGCAAGACGCCGACGCCGTACTTGAGACACAGCGGGATCAGCTCGTTCTCGATGCGTCGGTCGAGAAGGTTGTAGGGAGGTTGCTCGGTCTCGTAGCGCGTCAGGCTGTCGCGCTCAGCGATTGCGAGTGCCTCCATCAGCATCCACGCTGGGTGCGTCGAGCACCCGATGGCGACGACCTTGCCCGACTGCACGAGCTCGTCGAACGCGGCGAGGGTCTCTTCCTGCGGAACGTTCGCGAACGTCGGACGGTGGAGCTGGTACAGGTCGATGCGATCCGTGCCAAGGCTTTCGAGTGATCGCTCGCACGACGACACGATGTGCTCGCGGCGGTGCCACTTGTCGGGATCGCCCTTGCCGTGTGGCATCCCCACCTTGGTGGCGAGGACTACGTCGTCGCGCTTGCCGTTGGCCGCGAGCGCGGCTCCGAGGATCTTCTCGCTCTCGCCGCCTGCGTACACGTCCGCGACGTCGATCATGTTGATCCCACCGTCGATGGCGCGGTCCACCATGCGCGCAGACTCGTCGGGATCGGTCGGGTCTCCGAAGTTCATCGCGCCGAGGCAGAGCGGCGCCACGGACAGGCCAGTGGAACCGAGCGGTCGTTGGTTGGTCACGCCCGCGACCCTACGACAGCGCGATGGCGGGGTCTTCTGCGATGGCGACGTCGTCGACGTCCACCGCTGCCTCGGCGGGGGACTGGCGAGCCGTGGCGAACGCGACCAGGCCGGCCGCGACCGCGGCAACCGCACCCACTCCGAGCCCCGCGCGCGGTCCCAGTGCTTCGGAGAGGGCGCCGATGATGGGGGCGCCGATCGCGGTGCTGCCGAGGAAGGCCACGCCAAACAGACCCATCACCCGGCCGCGGAACTCCGGCGCGGTCGCCTCCTGGCACACCGCCGTTGCCATGGCGAGCATCACCATCGATGACACGCCGACGAAGGGCAGCACGGCGATCTCGGTGCCGAGCGTCGGGGCGAGCGCGGCCGCAGTCATCGCGGCGCCGAGCACCAGGGTCGTCAGCAGGGTGACGCGCAAGCTCGCCTTGCCGTAGTGCGCGACGCCCAGGGCACCGACGAACGAACCACACGCGAGCACCGCGAGCAACATCCCGAACGTCTCGGGGCCGCCGCCCAGCTCACGACGCACGAGGAGCGGGAGCACGACCTGGTAGTTGAACGTGAACGTCCCGATGATCGCCGTGAGCATCAGCGCGATCCGTACCGGACGGTTATCCCACGCATAGTGCAGTCCCTCGCGAAGCTGACCACGTGCGTGTGCGATCGGAGGTGGCGTGCGCAGCTCGTCGGCGCGCATGGCCTGGAGCGACCAGATCACGGCACCGAATGTCGCCGCGTTGATGAGGAAGCACCAGCCAACGCCGACCCCGGCGATCACGAGGCCTCCGACCGCCGGGCCGATGATGCGAGCGATCGTGAACACCGAGCTGTTCAAGCCGATGGCGTTCGGGACGTCACCTCCCGGTACCAGCTCCGGCACGAACGCGCGACGGGTCGGGTTGTCGAGCGCGGTCACGACACCGAGCGCGGCGGCGAGCACATAGACCATCCATACCTCGACGACGCCAACAAGCGTCACGATGCTGAGGACGAGCGCGACCAAGCCCGAAGCAAGGGATGTGCCGATCAGCAGCCGACGCTTGTCGAGTCGATCGATGAGAACGCCGGCCCATGCGCCCGCGATCAGCAGAGGTGCGAACAACAGGCCGATCGTGATGCCCACCGCGGCACCGCTGTCGGTGAGTCGCAGTACGAGCCAGGACTGCGCGGCGAACTGCATCCACGAGCCGGCGCTGGAGACGATCTGACCGATGAGGTAGAGCCGGAAGTTGCGTGTCCGCAACGAGTGAAAGGTCCGGCGCGCCGCGCGCTCGAGCGGCGTCATCGAGCGACCTCCTGATCTTGCTGGAGCAGCCCGTCGAGGATCGTGGCGGCGTCGGCGAGCGTGGCGCGCTCGGCGCGGGTGAGGCCGTCGAGTCGCTGCGCGAGATATGCGGTCTTGCGGGACCGATGGCGCGCAAGCAGCTTCCGCCCCGCACCGGTCACCGCGACGCGCACGACGCGTCGGTCCGTGTCATCGGCGCGCCGGCGCACGAGATCCTGACCTTCGAGCCGGTCGATCGCGGCGGTGACCGTGGGGGGCTGCACCCGTTCGATGGTGGCGAGCTCGCCCAGCGTGATCGGACCGCGTCGCTCGATCGTCGCCAGGATCGCCAGCTGCGTGGGGGAGGCGTCGGCGTCGCCCTGCTGGCGCAATCGGCGAGCCATCCGGGTGATCGCCGAGCGCAGCCGCTCGGCCAAGTCTTTGTCTGTCGAGGCTGGGGTGGTGGAGTTCGTCTTCGCTGTCGTCGTAGCGCTCATGTTCAACGATCTTTCCAACTATTTAGTCAGCCTAAGTATTCCACAACGGCGAGATCTCGGCCACTGGAGTTCCTGCGATCAGTGCCGGTCGGGATTTCCCCGTATGATTGCTACGCCACCTTGGGGGGGCATCTGGAGGGACGATGGGGCCTGCGAAGCGTCGCGATGATCTGGAGAAGCTCGACGGAACGTGGCGCTGGGCACTCGCCGCCCTCTCCGTCGGTGGAGCGTTCGTGCACTTCGCCGTCATGGGCGAGCACTTCGACGAGAGCACTTGGCACGGCGCCTTCTTCGCGGTGACCGCGTGGTTCCAGCTCGCGTTCGCGCTCATGGTGCTGCTTCGCCCGAGTCGTCCGCTGCTTCGCATCGGGATGATCGGCAGCGCTGCGATCATTGGCGCGTGGGTCGTGTCGCGCGCCTTCGGTGTCCCGGTCGGTACCGACCCGTGGACGCCCGAGCCGGCTGCGTTCGCTGACATCCTCGCCACGACGTTCGAGGCGCTGACGGTGGCGGGCTGCGCGGCGTTGCTGTGGTCGCGCTCCGCAGTTCGCCGCGTGGCCCCGGCCGTCGCGCTGCCCGCGGTCGGTGCACTTGGCGCCGCCGTCATGATCCTGTCGACGCTGTCGCTCGTGCCCGCGGTTGCTGGTGAGGGGCACCACCACGGCGACTCGACCGAAGCGGCCGCCGATCACGCCCACGAGGAAGCGACCACTGGTGGCGGAGGTGTTGCACCCGAAGACCTCGCCGCGGCGGATCACCACGCCGGCTCCGGCATCGAGGCGCTCGCAGGCACCTCTCCGTGTGAGGTGAGCGGACCGCCGGTTTCAAAGGCGCAGGCCGCGGGTGGTCACGGCGAGCGCGGCCCGTCACCGCAAGAAGCGATCGACGACCCCGCCGTGCGTGAGCTGCTCGGTCAGCAGCTCACGCTCGCGCGCACGGCCGCGGAGAAGTACCCGACAGCGCAGGACGCGGCCGCTGCTGGTTACATCCGCGTCACCCCGTACCTTCCGTGCATCGGCGCGCACTGGATCAAGCCGTCGCTGATGGACGACACGTTCGACGTGAACGAGCCCGAGATGCTGCTCTACGACCGCAGTGGCGAGGACGGTGAGATGGTCGGCCTGAGCTACTGGGCGCGGACGGGACCCGACGCCCCGCCTGAGGGCTTCGCCGGACCGAACGATCTCTGGCACCAGCACATCGGTCTGTGCATCGGCGCCTCGGGCGTCGTCGGCAATGAAGAGACGACGAAGGAAGAGTGCGCGCGGCGTGGTGGTCAGAAGACCGATGGCTCCGACGCGTGGATGGTGCACGCTTGGGTCGTCCCAGGGTGGGAGAGCGCCTGGGGCCTGTTCAGCGGCGAGCACCCCGAGCTCGGCGAGCACGTCCCGCACACCACCGACTGACCTCTTCTCGCGCAATGAAGGTCCGGCCATGAGGTTCGGGCTCGATGTCGCGGCACAACGCATGCCGTTCTCCGAAGTCGTCGCGCGGGCGCAGCTCGCCGACCAGGTCGGCTTCGACGGCGTGTGGGGCTTCGACCACTTCCAGCCGATGTACGGCGAGGGACCGGGCGAATGCTTCGAGGGCAACACCACGTTGGCCGCGCTGAGCGGCGTCACCTCCAAGGTGCGGCTCGGATTGTTGGTGACGGGAATGACATATCGCCACCCTGGCGTGTTCGCGGCTGAAGCCATCACGATCGACCACGCGTCGAACGGCCGGTACGAGCTCTCGTATGGCGCGGCGTGGTTCGACAAGGAGCACCACGAGCTCGGCATCCCGTTCCCTGGCTTGAAGGACCGCATCGACGCCTTCGAGGAAGCGGTGCAGATCATTCGAGGTCTGCTCACGACCGACGGCTTCACGTTCGAGGGGAAGCACTTCCAGGTTCGCGACGCGACGTTGCACCCGCGGCCGGTGCAAGACCCCCACCCACCGATCTGGATCGGGGCATCCGGCGAGAAGCGCACCATGCCGATCACGGCTCGCTACGCCGATGTGTGGCACTGCTTCGGCCCGGTGAAGCACCTGGCCCCGAAGTCGGAGCGGCTCAGCGGCATGGCCGAGGCTGCGGGTCGCGACCCGTCCGAGATCACGCGCGCGGCGTCGCTGTCGCTCGAGGACGACTGGGACGAGATGCGCTCCACCGTCGACGCGTGGAGCGACGCCGGCTTCGGCTACCTCGTGTGCGGCTGGCCACCCCAAGGCGCCGACCGCGTCAAAGAGTTCGCCGACCGCTTCCTTGCGTAGCCCCCGAAAGGCCTGACGCGGGAGAAGCCCGACACCGGCACCGAGTCGCGCGGGCCTGCGTGCCCGGGCGACGTCGCGGTTAGGAGAGCGGCGACCAACTGGTGGTGCGCAAGAGGCGGCTTTCCCAGTCGTCGCGGACTCGGAGTGCGTCGTGCATCCAGGTGCCAGGGGCGCGGTACTCGGGCGGCACTTCGGTGAGCAGCAGGTTCTTCAGCCGGTCGTGATCGCTGATGCGCTGCCAGAGCACGACTTCGGCGCGGCGGCCAGCTCCCCACGCAGTCTGGAACACGGTGAGGAGCTCGAGGATCCCGCGGCCCTTCCCGTCGGAGATGCTCGGCGCGTAGTGCGTGCGCGCGGCTTCGAGGTAGTCGTCGAGCATCCCCGCGTGCGGCCACGCGGTGTCCTCCATGAACAGCGTGAGCTCGTGGTGCTGCGGTGACGTCGGTGTCTCGTCGAAGTCGACGATCGGTGGTGCCCACGGCACGGTGAGGAGCACTTTGCCGTGCACGTTGTGGCGAACCTGATCGGTGTCACGTGCGAGTGCTCGGAGGTCCCCGTCCTGCACGCGCGCGGCGAGTCGGTCGTATGCCGCGCCGTCGCGCACGGCAGTGACGGTCGTGACCTCGTACGCACGACCCGAACCGTGCGCCAGGTGCAAGAAGTAGAGGAGACGGGCGTCGTCGCCCTTGGCGAGCTCTGGCAGCCACCCGTCACGGAAGCACGCTTCGAACTCGTCTTCCTTCGCACCACGGACCTTGTGAACCTCATGCAGGAGGAGCATTGGGGTCAGTCGATCAGATGCCCGAGGATCTCGTCCACCGCACTGTCGGCGAGGGCACGCATCTCGTCGTCGGTCCGATCCTGGATCGGGTGCGCGACGAACACGCGCGTGGGGTCAGCACCAAGGGCCTTGGCTTGGGCGTCCGCGCCCGTGACGAATTCATCCGACGCGACGAACACCATCGGCACACCCATCGCTTCGAGGTTCACGGTGTCGTGCACACTGCACGACGTACAGGATCCTCAGTCGGCGAGCGCCTCGATCACCACATCGCACTTCGTGGAGATCTCGTGCCGGAGGTCGATCGGCGCCGGCTTGGTGAAGGTTGGCTTCTTGAACCGTTCGACTCTCATGCCGCGCTGCTCGAGGTGCTCCTGCACGCGGTCGAGGAACACATCACCGCGCGCCTTGCTGATGTCGAGCAACCCGACGATCTTGCCTTCGAGTGATCCCGGTCTCTTGGCGAGCTCCCGCGTCGCTGCGGTGCGCTCCGCGGTCGGGTCGAGGAGGATCCGTCCCGTCTCCGTCATGCGACCACCTCCCTCGTGACCGGTTCGCTGCCGATCGCGCCACCGACCCAGCCCCCGATGATCTCGGAGAACAGGCCCGCGCCGCCACCAGCGTGCACGATCAGCAGCCCGCCGTCCCGGAACTTCGGCAACACCGTGTCAGCGAAGCCTTCGGGCATGCCCTCGGTGATGCCGCCGGCGCCCCTGATGAGCTCGGTGCCTGGGATCTGGAGGAGTGTGCCGAGCTCCTCGTGAAGGCGGGCCCGTGACCATCCGGCCTGCCTGAACACCCGTGAGTGCTCCGGACCGATCACGAGCGTGGCGTCGATCGCGACCACCGTCTTGGGGTGCGCCACTGTGCGCAGGCACGCGGCGTACGTGCGGACCAAGGAATCGGCCTCGCGCGACAGCTGGTCGACGACGACCCGCGGTCCTTCGCCGGCGAACACCGTGACGGCGGACTGATCGGACGCGAAGCCGCGTGACACGTGCAGTGGCTCCCACGGCGACCCGGTCTCGTCTTCTGCGAAGCAGAACGTGAACTTGCCGGGGTTCCCGTGCGCGGCTCGGTCGACCTCTCCGGGCCGTCCGCCTCCCACGTTTCGGATGACGAGCTGAAGCGCGCGCCCAATGGTCGCGTTGGCGCGATTCCCTTGCCCGAGCACGTTGCCGCCGGAGTTCATGCCGATGGCCCGCGTGATCGGGCCGTTCACGATGACGACCGGGCCGACCGGCATCGTCGTCGCGAGCACACCGTGGATGTTGAACTCCTCGGTGCACGCGGCTTCGACCGCAGCAAGCACGACCGGTAGGTACTCGGGCCGACAGCCGGCCATGACCGCGTTGATCGCAACCTTCTCCACCGTGCACTCGGTGAGATCGGGAGGGACGACCGCGACGACGTCGTCAGGGTTGCGTGTCGTGCCCGTGAGGAGATGCGCGACGCGTTCTGGTGTTGGTGGCACGAGCGGAAGCCCGTCGCTCCACCCTCGCTCGAACATTGCTTCCATTTCGTCCTCGTGCGCGCCCAGCTCGACGCGTCGCGAGCGGAGCTGCGCCGCGCCCAGCGCGGCTGCGCGCGCGGCGGCGATGTCGGGGTCCTGGGTCTTCGAGCCGCAGCCGGGGCGGTGAGACGGCAATCCCTCGCCGAGTCCCGATCGGCCGGTGAACGACTCCCACTCGTCGCGGCTCCATCCAACGATGCGCGCGACCTCCTTTCCTGACTCGACGCGCAGCACCGTCGGCACGGTGTCGAGATCGAGTGCGAACGACATCGTGAGCGACGTGTCGTCGACCGGGTCGAGGCCTTCGGGGAATGCGGCGTCGTCCTGGGTGTAGATCGTCAGCCGGTCCGACTCCGCGAGCTCTTCCAGTACGGGGACCACGAGCTGGCAGGTCGGGCAGTCACGCTTCACGACGGCAACCAGCCCGTCGGGAAGCGAGGGAGTCACTTCTGGAGTGCCGCGACGATGTGATCGATCGCGCGCGTGAGGATCTCGAGGTCGCTGGTCTCGATCGCAGGGAACATCGCGATGCGCAGCTGGTTGCGACCGAGCTTGCGGTACGACTCGACATCGACGATGCCATTCGCGCGCAGCGCAGCCGCGAGGTCGTCGGCCTCGACGCCCTCGAAGTCGATCGTCGCCGTCACCGGGCTCCGCTCGGACGGCTTCTGCACGAAGGGCGTCGCAAACGCGCTGGCGTCGGCCCAGCCGTAGACGACGTTCGCAGATGCCGCGGTGCGCTTGGCCATGCCCGCGAGGCCGCCATTGGCGAGCATCCACTGGATCGTGTCCTCGAGCAGGAACAGGGTCGCCAGTGCCGGCGTGTTGTAGGTCTGATCTAGGCGTGAGTTCTCGAGCGCGATCAGGAGGCTGAGCGACGGTGGTTGCCAACGGTCCGTCGCGGCAATGCGTTCGATGCGCGCGATCGCCGCGGGTGAGCACAACGCAAGCCAGAGGCCGCCCTCGCTCGCGAAGGCCTTCTGGGGCGCAAAGTAGTAGGTGTCGACCTGTGTGAGGTCAACCGCGATGCCGCCCGCCGCAGAGGTTGCATCAACGATCAGCAGGCGATCGGCTGACCGCCCGTCGGGTGCCTCGACGGGCATCGTGACGCCCGTCGACGTCTCGTTGTGCGCCATCGCGAACGTGTCGGCGTCCGATCCCTTCCACGCAGGGTGCGTGCCCGGTGGTGATTCCACGATGATCGGATCCTCGAGGTGCGGCGCGCCGCGGGTGACGGCGGCGAACTTGGCCGTGAACTCACCGAAGGAGAGGTGCTCGCTCTGGCGCTCGATGAGGCCGAACGCGGCGGCGTCCCAGAACGCGGTCGTGCCACCGTTGCCGAGGAGCACCTCGTATCCGTCGGGAAGCGAGTACAGATCGGCGAGCCCCTGCTTGATGCGACGGACCACCACGCGCACGCCCTCGCGACGATGGCTCGTGCCGAGGTAGGTGGGAGCCGCGGCAGCAAGTCGCTGCACTGCGTCGGTGCGCACCTTCGACGGGCCGGACCCGAAGCGCCCGTCGGACGGCCGCAGGTCGTCGGGGAGCTGGATCGCGGCGGGGTCGGGCATCGCTGTCGAGGCTACCGGGGCTACCTCACGAGGCCTCGACCGATTGCTTGAACCGGTCGGCCGGGCGGCCCGTCTCGTCCTCGTACCAGCGCGGGCGCATGGTGCGCGCCCAGCGCGCGGTCACCGTGCCTCGGCGCATGCCGTGCATAGCGTCGGGATCGCGGATTGCGAGGAACACGTGCGCGCCGACCGAGATCCAGATCAGGAGTGCGAACCAGTCGTGGACGAACGTTGCGCCGACGCGCCAGTCGAGCGGCACGATCGAGAACCACTTGAGCATCACGCCGCTGCCGAGCATGACGACGATCGCGGCGCCGAGGAGCACTGCGTTGAGCTTCTGTCCTGGATTGAACTTGCCGCGCGCGCGGCGATCTCCATCGCCGCGCGCATCTTGCTGCCCTTCGGTAAGCGCACCCGCTTCACGTGGTGCGAGAGATCGAAGTCGGGATCCGCCGACCACGCCGGTGGACCGACGCGCACCGCCGGTTCGACGACGCGCTGGCGCATGCGCGGGATGAGGCGGGTGCTGCGCTTGAGTCGTTCGAGCACGCGCTTCCACGACGGCGCTTTGTCGAGCACCAGGAGCACGACGATCGGCGACCGCAGGTGCGGATCGCGCTCGATGTTCCACATGAGCGTGTCCGCGTCGCCCATCGCGTGGTCGAAGGTGTCGTCCGCCATGGCCGTCAGTTGCTCAGGTACCGGGAGCTCGTCGGCGAGAGATCCGCGTCGAGCTCGTAGACGAGTGGAACGCCGGTGGGGATGTTGAGCTCCAGCACCTCCTCCTCGGAGAGTCGGTCGAGATGCATCACGAGCGCGCGCAGCGAGTTCCCGTGCGCGACCACGAACACGGTCCGACCTTCACGGAGGTCACCAGCGATGTGGTCGTGCCAGTACGGGAGCATCCGCGCGACGACATCCTCGAGACTTTCGCAGTGAGGGAGCGCGTCATCGGGCACCTCGGCGTACAGAGGCTCCTTGCGCTGGGCGACCCACGCGTCGTCGGTGATCGGGGGCGGGCGGGTGGCGTATGAGCGCCGCCACTGCTTGACCTGCTCGTCGCCGTACTTCGCCGCCGTCTCGGCCTTGTCGAGCCCCTGAAGCGCGCCGTAGTGGCGCTCGTTCAGGCGCCACGACCGCGTCACCGGCACGTCGCCGTTGCCGATCCGCATCTCCTTGAGCGCGAGCTCAACAGTCCGGATGGCGCGCTTCTGGAGCGAGGTGTGCACGAGGTCCGGCACGAGGCCCGCGTCACGGAGCCGTTGCCCGGCCGCGCTCGCCTCGGCCTCACCCTGGGGGCTCAGGTCGACGTCGACCCATCCAGTGAAGAGGTTCGCGAGGTTCCACTCGCTCTGCCCGTGACGCAGGAGCGCCAGCGTCGCCATGGGGTGAGCCTCGCGGCCGCTGCCGCGGCGATCAAGCCGGCGCGTCGGGCGTCGGGGCGATCATCGGACCGCGGGGCATGGGCGCGGTCGTGGTGGTGGTCGGTGGGAGGGTGGTCGACGTCGTGCTCGTCGACGTGGTGCTCGTCGTCGGCCCGGTGCGCTGCCACGACGTGAGGTCGAACGCCTCGTTCAGCGCCGCGAGCACTGCGTTGGCGATGATGTCGGCACCGGGCCGCTCGAAGTGGATGCCGTCGCCGGTACGCACCTTCACGAGCGATCCGCCCGGCCAGACCAAGAAGTCGGCGTAGCCGCCGTCGGGTCCAGCGAGCAGCGCGGCGGTGTCAACGTAGAACACGCGTCCCTCCCGCTTCGCGGCCTCCTGCTTCACGATGTCGTTGATCAGCTTGTAGCGCGTCTCGTAGCGAGTCACGTTCCGCATCTGCGGGATGCCGATCCAGAGGAGCGTGATGTCGCCGGTTCCGGTCATGGAGTCCATGAGACCGCCGACGCGTCGCCGGTACTCCTCGATCCACGCCGGACTCCCCAGCGATCCGACGCCACCAACACCCGTCAACGCCTGGTCATCGTTCGACCCGATCGTCAGGACCATCACGTCGGGCGCGAAGCTCGCCACGACCGACTGGAGGTAGCCGGGCCAGTTGAACACCTCGGGGCGCGCGAGGCCCGTCGCCACGTGCCCGTCGACCGTGCGCACGTTGCCGATGACCTGCGTCGCCACTGCCTGGTTGATGACGGACTCGCCAGGTGTGACCGAGAGCGAGTCGCCGCCGACCCAGAGTCGTGCCGGCTGCGCGGGCGTGAACGCCAACTTCTTCTCGGGACTCGGGATCGTGGTGTCGGTCTCGATCGTCGGGCTCGGCAGCGTGAGATCGACGCCGTCGTCGTCACCGCGACCGATGAGCTCTTGGAGACCGAGGCGGATCCGATCGATGTACAACGCGTGGCTCACGTCGTAGAGCGGGTCGGCGAACGTCGTCGCGACGTCGCGCTCGGTGCCGACGTCCTGGCTGAGCGCCGTCTTGCGGATGCCCGGCGCGTTGAGCAGACCTCCGACGAGGAGGCACACGAGTCCCACGATCCACACATGGCCGACCGACATCATGCGGCGATCGGGATCGTCGTGACGATCGGCCTGACGCGTGGCGCGGATGCGGGTGTCGTCCGGCATCAGAACTGGAAGTAGATGAACGGGGGAACACCGCTCCCGGCCAACGTGTCAGTGACGAGCAGCGCGAGCGCGAGCACAAGTCCCTGCGCGACCGGCGCCAGCCTCGAGAACCGCGCCATCGCGCGCTTCATCCGGACCTCAGGGATGTACTGCTCAGCGATGCCGACCGCGATCGCGAGCAACACGCCGAACGTCACGAGCGGCGCGTGGTCGAACCAGTGCGACGGGTCGAAGAGACGACCGATGACGTCGCCGGCCCTCTCGAACGACTCGGCGCGGAAGAAGATCCACGCGAACGCGACGATGTGGAACGTCACCAGTCGACGCACGAACCGGCGCCGCGGTGTGTCAAGGAGCTCGGGGAGCAGCTTCGCGATGCGACGGTTGTGCCGATGGTGATCGATGCACAGGAACAGCCCGTGGATGGCTCCCCACACGATGAACGTCCAGGCGGCGCCGTGCCACAACCCTCCGATGAGCATCGTCAGCATCAGGTTGCGATACATGCGGACGTTTCCACGGCGGTTCCCGCCCAGTGGCACGTACAAGTAGTCGCGCAGCCATCGCGACAGCGTCATGTGCCACCTACGCCAGAAGTCCTGGACCGACGTCGCGGTGTACGGGCTGTCGAAGTTCTGCGGGAAGCGGAAGCCGAGCAGCAGCGCGAGCCCGATCGCCATGTCGGTGTAGCCACTGAAGTCGGCGTAGATCTGGACCGAGAAGGCGTACACCGCGACGAGGACGGTCAGGCCGGAATGGCGGCCTGGTGATGCGAACACCGGGTCGACCATCTTGGCGAGCACGTCGGCGATCACGAGCTTCTTGAAGAGGCCCATGAAGATGAGGAAGAACGCCCGGCTCGCGTCGATCTGTTGCGGGTCGTGGGCCTCCTTCAGCTGGGGCATGAACTCCGCGGGGCGCACGATTGGTCCGGCAACGACGTGCGGGAAGAACGAGAGGAACACACCGAAGTCCCAGACCCGACCGGGCTGGAACGTGCCCCGATAGACGTCCATCAGGTAGCTGATGGCTTGGAAGGTGAAGAACGAGATGCCCAGGGGCAGCGCGACCGTCGTGATGTCGGGCGAGATGTTGATTCCGATGCGGTCGAGCAGGTTGGTCGCCTCGCTGACGAAGAAGTCGTAGTACTTGAAGTAGCCGAGCACGAGCAGGTTCCCGGCGAGACCCGCGACGAGCCAGCGGTGCTTCGTGCGTTGCTCGGTCGCGGCGTGGATCTTGCGCGCGACGAGCTGGTTCCCGACCGTCGACGCCGCGATCAGCACGCAGAACCACGGCTCGAGCCATCCGTAGAAGACGTACGACGCGCCCAGCATGAAGATCTTCCACCGACGTCGTCGCGGCATGAGCAACCACGACAACGGAAGGACGATCATGAAGAAGAGCGCGAACGTGATCGTCGGGAACAGCATGGGGGCGGAGTCAGTCTCGCACGGCGCCGCGCGAGCGCAACGAACGGTCGCTAGGCGTTGGGAAGCAAGGGTGTACCCCACGGGACCGTGACCTGCACGATCGACATGCCCCGCGCCAGCTCGCGCGCGATGTGGTCGATCGCGCGCCGACTGGCGCGCCAGCCGACGACGCCCCACTCGTGTCGCTCGTCGCCGCGTTCGGCTTCCACGAAGATTGCGACCAGGACGGCGATCACGATCACGCCGCCCACCTCACTGAAGTCCAAGCAACCGCTCGCGGCCTCGGACCAGTTGGCATCCTCGTCCTTCAGTTGTTCGTTCAAGTGCCACCCGCGCCAGCGCGGCGGTTGTGGCAACCAACGGAGGCTCACACGCCAGGGGGATCCGTCGGCTGCCACGACCGAGCGCGACAGCGGCTCCCACGACACGGCAGCGACCGTGCCGTGATGAGCGTTAGGTGATCTCGAAGACCAGCGTCACTGACACGCTGAGTGACTCGGAGCCGGGTTCGATCGGCGCGGCCGCCGACAGCTCGTCACCCGACGCGACCCGTTCGAAGTCGGCGTCGTCCAGCACCGGTCCGTAGGGAACGCTGTCCTCGGTCAGCTTGAGCAGGTCACCGAGGTCCACGCCCGCAGCATCCGCGAGCTGCTCGGCCTGCTCGCGCGCCCGGCGAACCGCGTCAGCGCGCGCCTTCGCGACCAGCTCGGTGTTGTCGTCGAAGGAGAAGTACACGCCCTCGACGACGATCTCGTCACCCGCGGCCTTCGTCGCGGCGTCGATGATTCCGCCAGCCTTCTCGAGGTCACGAATCGTCGCGTGCAGCGAGTTGTAGATCCCGTACCCCTGGAGATCGTCTCCCTCTTCGTCGTAGAACGGGGAGATCGAGAGGTTGGACGTCTGGAGGTCATCCTCCTCGACGCCCGCCTCGCGCAGGACATCGATCACCTTGCGCGCCAGCTCGCTGTTGCGACTCAGTGCTTCGGCCGCGGTGTTGGCCCGCGTCCTCACGCCGATCACCAGCTCCAGCACATCCGGAGTACCTCGCACGAGACCCGTTCCGTACACCGTGATCGTGCGGGGATCACGTCCGCCGTCCTCGACTCCCGCGCTGGCCGGTCCCGGCCACATCGCCGTGACCCCAATCACCAGAGTCGTCATCATCAACCACCTGCGCGCCCGCATCGGAACCTCCATGTCGTCGGGTCGGCTACGTCGTCGGAGCATTGGACGCCCCGCGTGGCCCCCAAGTTCCCACGGCCGCGCCGCCCTTACGCTGCATTTGTGAGCGAGATACCCGACGCCGTGTTCCATGCCGACGGCGATCTGCTCGTGCCCACCGAGCTCGCGCGAGGACCGTGGTCGCCAGATGCACAGCACGGTGGCGGTCCCGCGGTACCTCTTCATCAACCCCGACCTGACGATCTACCTCCACGACACGCCCGAGGGTGAGTGGGTAGGGCTCGACGCCGTGAGCGCGATCGAGCCGAAGGGCATCGGTCTGGCCACGGGCATCCTCCGCGACGAGCGCGGCGTCGTCGGCCGCTCGCTCCAGGGGCTCCTCGTCGATCGCTTCTGAGCGCTCGACGCGGTCCGGCAGGGGCGCGGGGCTGCAAGAGTGTCAACGTGATCGTGCTGGTCACGGGGGGAACGGGGGCGATTGGCCGACCGGCCATCGACCGCCTGGTCGCGGCGGGACACGAAGTGCGCGCCGTGGCACGCGACGACGCCAAGGCCGCGCGCCTGCATGCTCAGGGTGCGGAACCGGTGCGAGCCGACGTCTTCGATGCCGGGTCGGCTCGCAAAGTGGCCGGCGGTGTCGACGCGATCGCACATCTCGCCACGAACGTTCCGCCCATGGCGAAGATGGTGCTCCCCGCCGCATGGAAGACCCACAACCGCTTGCGTACCGAGGCGACCAGCGCGTTGCTCGAAGCCGCCCGCGCGCTCGGCATCGACCGGTTTGTCAAGGAGTCGATCACCTTCACGTACCCCGATCGTGGCGACCAGTGGATCGACGAGTCGGTCACGCCGGAGACCACGGCCAAGCTGCTCCAACCAACACTCGATGGTGAACGGTTGGTGGCGCGCTTCGGCGCCGACGGCGGGAAGGGCGTCGTGCTGCGGTTCGGGCTCTTCTACGGCCCCGAGAGTCGTTCGGTCGACGAGTCGCTGCGCCTAGCGAAGGTGCGAGCCGCGCCGATTCCGGGCGCCGCGGACGGGTACGTGTCGTCGATTCACGTCTCGGATGCGGGCGCGGCCGTCGTTGCCGCGCTCGACGCGCCGCCCGGCGTCTACAACGTCGTTGACGACGAACCGGTGACGCGCCGCGAGTACGCGGACGCGTTCGCCGCGGCGTTCGACCTCCCGCGGCTTCGGATCGCTCCTGGCGGTGTGGTGCGGGCCGTCGGCGGAAGTGTTTCGAGTGCCCTCACGGCCTCGCAACGGGTGTCGAACCGTCGCTTTCGCGACGCGACGGGTTGGGCCCCCGCGTACCCGAGCGTGCGCGAGGGATGGGTGGCCGTTGCCGCTGCGCGCGGTGGCGCGTACAAGGAGGATGCAGATGACCGGTGAAGCTGCACAGCGCACCACGCGCATCGGGTTGGCGCTGCTGTCGCTGACGTCGATCCCCCTCGGGTTGTGGGCGGTGATCGCGCCGCGCTCGTACTACGACGACTTCCCGGGCTTCGGCCGTCAGTGGATCTCGCCGGACGGGCCGTTCAACGAGCACCTGATGCGCGACTTTGGCGGGTTGAACCTCGCCATCGGTGTGTTCACCGTGTGCGCGGCGATCTGGTTGCTACGCCCGATGGTGATCGGCGCGGCGCTCGCCTGGATCGTATGGCCGCTTCCGCACCTCACGTACCACCTCTTGAACCTCCACCACTACGACACCACCGATCAGATCGGGATCATCGGCGGGTTGGTGGTCGGCCCGGTGGTGGCGGTGGTGCTGCTCGTGGTGTCGCGCTCGTTGCCGGCGCGCGCGGAGCAGTAGGAGCGACCGAGGACGGTTCAGCGGCGCCCGGCGTTGGGCTTCTTACCGTGGTTCGCCTTGTTGCGGCGCGCCTTGAGCTTGCGCTTCTTCGTCTTCTTGGACATCTCGGCCACTCCGACCCAGTAGGGGACCTCAGAGGGTAGGCGGTGCCGGGGCGGCTGCGGGCATCCGTGGCTACGCTCAAGTTTGCACGGGCGTTTGGCGACACATATGGCACGGAAGTGTGACCACGTGTGGGCGAACGGAGTGTAGTGAGAGCACACTGGCATCGAGCGCTGGCGTTGATCGCATTGGCCGCGGTCGGCCTCGCCGCGTGCGTGCCGCCTCCGCCGCCACCTCCTCCCGCCCCGCCCGCCTCCACGGTCGGCTGCGGGAGCATGGCTGAGCCAACGCCCGCTGACCCGGTCGAGTATGTGGCTGTCGTCGACGAGCCGGGCCCCGGCGCGCCGGAGGTCGAGACGTTCACCGCGACGTCTGAGGCCGATCTTGAGGCGCAGATCGACGAGCTCGAGGCCGAAGGAACGGTCGTCGCCGTCGAACCCGAGCAACCGGTCGCGGCACTCGTCGACGCCGATCCGCGCTCGGCTGAGCAGTGGGGACTCACGAACTCAGCGTTCAGCACCGCGTGGACGAACGGGTTCGACGGAACCGGCGTCCGCATCGCGATCCTCGACACCGGCGTGCAGGCTGCACACGAAGACCTCGCGGGCAAGGTCGTCCAAGGCATCGACTACTACGCCGGCAGCAGTGGCGATCCCGCCGGTGACAGCGACTACGGACGGGTCGACGCCAACGGCCATGGCACGCACGTCGCCGGCATCGCGGCGGCGGGTGACAATGCCGTCGGCGGGCTCGGCGGCGCGCCCGGAGCGACGATCGTGCCGGTGCGCGTGCTCGGCGCGGGCGGGTCGGGCTCGAGCTCGGACGTGTCGTCCGGGATCATCTGGGCTGCCGACCCGACCAAGGGCAACGCCGACGTGATCAACCTCAGCCTTGGCGGGTCGAGCTGCTCGTCGAGCCAGCAAGCGGCGGTCGACTACGCCGAATCTCAAGGTGTGGTCGTCGTCGCGGCGGCAGGGAACGACGACGTGAACGTGCCGATCTACCCGGCCGGCTTCGAGGGCGAGGTGATCGCCGTAGGTTCGACCACCTCGGCCAACGCGAAGTCCTCGTTCTCGAACTATGGAACACCGTTCGTGGACATCGGCGCACCGGGCTCCGCGATCCTCTCTTCGTACAAGGACAGCCCGGGTCAACCGCCCAACGGCGCGTACCTAGTGAAGAGCGGCACCTCGATGGCAACGCCGTACACAGCAGCCGCAGTGGCGCTCTTGCTCCAGCACTGCCCGGCGATCACCAATGGATCGGCCGCGGGCGGAAGCGTCGCCGACAAGGTGCTCGCCACGCTCCAGGCGACCGCGAGCCCCGAAATTGCTGGGCTTGGGGCCAGCCTTGTGCAGGCGGGGGCGCTGACCACGGTGACCTGTCCGACTTGAGCCGGCGCGCGGACCGACCGAGAGCCTTCGGGAGCGTCACTACGCTCGCATGACTTGTCCTCACCTCGACCCCTCCGAGGTGCACCGCATGCCCAGAGCACGACCGACACTCGCCACCGTGGCGCGAGCGTCGGTCGTCGCGGCCTGCACTCCGGTCACCCAGCAAGCGGTGTCACCACCGCCAGCAGGCTGTCCGACGGAGTACCGGTCAGGCCGGCGGAGCCGCCGGGACGTTGCCGTCGGTCCAGACCGACTTCTCGATCCGCTCGGTGATGCGCCACCCCTTGTCGGTACGCGTGAGCTTGTCGTGGTACTCGCCGCCCACGAAGAACAAGCTCACACCGCCGCCGTCGGCGGCTTGCGCCATCGGGTTGTAGAACGCGGAACGACTCGTCGCCGTGTCGCCGTCGACGTCGATGTCCTTGTTGGTCACGAAGTGCTGGTACGCGGGAAAGTGCGGCAGCACCGAAGCCAGCCACGCCTTCACCTCGGGGTAGTCACCCTTGATGCCGCCGGCGCTCGTGTAGTCGACGAACGCGTCGGGCGCGAACACGTCGTCGAGTCCGTCGAAGGTCTTGCTGTCGATCGCCCACGCGTACCGAGTGAGCACCGCCTCGATCTCGAGTCGGTCAGAGAGCGCTCGCAACGCTTGGTCATCCATGACGGCAAGTTAGTCATCATCCCCGCTCTCGGCGCTGCGCGCCGGGCCGCTCTGGCCCCGGCTACCTGCGCCGCCGTAGACACCGGGCTCGCTTGCTTGCAGTCGTTGGAGCGGTCGGCAAAGCCGCCGCTCCCACCCGACGTCGGCGGCGCGGTCGGTAGCCTCGGCCACATGGAGCACCTGGGGCTCGTCGGGCTCCCTGATTCGGGCCACGGCGCGCTGTTCACGGCGTTGACCGGAATCGACGTCACGAACGCATCCGACCGTGTGTTGGGTGTCGTGCACCTTCCTGATGAGCGGGTCGACCGGCTCGCCGAGATGTCGAAGTCGAAGAAGGTCGTCGCGGCGACGTTCCAGATTGCGTTCCTCCCTGGCCTGTCGACCGAAGCCGGCAAGGGCTTGGGCAGCCGACTGCTCGGCACTTTGCGCGACTCCGACGCCCTCATGCTGGTGGTGCGGGCCGACGAGGGTCACGACGCGCGCCGTGAGCTCGCGGCGCTCGAAGAGGAGCTGATCCTCGCCGACCTGGGCTCGGTCGAGCAGCGACTCGACAAGCAACGGCGTGCCTTGAAAGGCGACAAGACGCTCGGTCCTGAGATCGAAGCGCTCGAGCGCGCCGAGGCCGTGTTGAGCGACGGCGTCCCCATCTATCGGAGCGATGTGAGCGCCGACGAACGAGAGCTGCTCGGCCCGGTGTTCCTGCTCACCAACAAGCTCGCCTTGATCGTCGCCAACATCGGGATCGATCAGCTCGAGGAAGCCGACGCCGTGGCGGCGCCATTCGGCGACCAAGCGCTCGCCGTGTGTGTCGAGCTCGAAGCTGATCCTGACGTGGTGGCCGCTGAAGGCGCGGAACGTGCCGCGCTGCTGGACGACCTCGGCATCCCCGAGAGCGTCGTGCCGCGGCTGGCGCGCAACGCGCTTCATCTGCTCGGCCGCAACACCTTCCTCACCACCGGTGAGGACGAGACGCGCGCGTGGACCTACCGAGCAGGAGCGAAGGCCCCCGAGTGTGCCGGCGCGATCCACTCCGACCTCCAACGCGGGTTCATCCGCGCCGAGGTGATTCCGTGGGACGAGCTGCTCGAGCTCGGCGCGTGGGCAAAGGCGAAGGAGGTCGGGAAGCTCCGCGTCGAGGGCAAGGACTACGTCGTGCAGGACGGCGATGTCCTCGAGATCCGTTTCAACGTGTGAGGCGTCGGTGACGCCCCGGTTGTTGCGCAATGGCAACATCGTGGCTTCGGCGGAGCTCGCGGCCACACGCGCCGCGCGTCGACGAGGGTTGCTCGGTCGTACCGGGGTGGACGGTGTGCTGGTGCTCGAGCCGTGTCGCCAGGTCCACTCCTTCGGCATGCAGTTCCCGATTGACGTCATGTTCTGCGACCGTCACGACCGGGTGCTGCGCGTCCAGACGCTCAAGCCCGGCCGGGTCACGCGGCCGGTCATTCGCGCCCGTCGCGTGCTCGAAGCCGACGGTGGCGCAGCAGCCCGATGGGGGATCGCGGTTGGTGATCTCCTCGAGGTGCTGGAAGTTCCCGCGTGAGCGAGCCGGGATCGCTCGTCCTCGTCGCCACGCCGATCGGCAACTTGGGCGACCTCTCACCCCGGGCCGTAGAGGTGCTGCGCACAGCGGACGTCATCGCCGCCGAGGACACGCGCCGCACTCGCGCGCTCCTCACGCACGCGGGCGTATCGGCGGGTCGGAGGCTGCGGGCTGTGCACGGCCACAACGAGCGGGCCCGTGCGACCGCGATCGTCGACGAGATCCGGAGTGGAAAGCGCGTCGCGTACGTCACCGACGCGGGGATGCCGGGCATCTCCGACCCCGGTGAGCGGCTCGTTGCCGCGTGCGTGAGTGCGGGGCTGCCCGTCGAGGTGGTGCCGGGCCCGAGTGCCGCGCTCACCGCTTTGGTGCTGTCGGGGCTTCCCACGGAGAGGTTCGCGTTCGAAGGCTTCTTGCCTCGGAAGGGACGCGAGCGCACCGAGCGGCTTGCGATCATCGCGGCCGAGCAGCGAACGACGGTGCTGTTCGAGTCACCGCAGCGCTTGGGTGCCACGCTGGCCGACCTCGCCGCGGCGTGTGGTGACGACCGCCGCATCGCCGTGGCGCGCGAGCTCACGAAGCTGCACGAAGAGGTATGGCGCGGACCGATCAGCGAGGCGCAACGACACTTCGCGAATGCACCGCGAGGAGAGGTGGCGGTCGTGATCGAACCCGCTCCCGCGGCAGCAGAGATCGACGACGACGAGCTCGCTCGTCAGGCGGCGAAGCTGGTCGAGCAAGGTCTCCCGACACGTGATGCCGCCGATGAGCTCGCGGCGCGGTCTGGCGTATCTCGACGGCGCGCCTACGACGCGGTCATTGCGCAGCGTCGAGCGCGCTGACGCACGCCCCACACGCGTGGCGTCCGGATCGCTCACGTAGATCGTCACGCGTGCCGCAGAAGACGCACTTCGGCTCGTGACGGGAGAGGACGAGCTGTCCGTCGTTCACGGCGACGTCGAGCACGTCACCTTCTCGGATCCCGAGTGCATGGCGGAGGTCGGCGGGGAGCACCACCCGTCCGAGCGAGTCGACGCGGCGTGTTCGGTCCTGCGTGGTCATATCCCTTTTGATCGGGCCAAAGGAGACAGGGCGGGCGACATGGCGTCGGTACTGTAAACCCGGATGAGAGTTTTTCGGGTGGCTTCGCCGCCCGGAAAATCGAGGAGACGAAGCTTGCGGAGTCGACCAGGAGAGGCGCAACCCTTTTACGTCACGACGCCGATCTACTACCCGAACGACGTGCCGCACATCGGGCACGCGTACACGTCGGTCGCGGCGGACGCGTTGGCGCGCTGGCGACGCCTCTGGGGCGACGACGTCATGTTCCTCACCGGCACCGACGAGCACGGCCTGAAGATGCAGCGCACGGCCGAAGCCGAGGGGATCACGCCGCAGGAGCTCGTCGACCGCACGAGTCCAACGTTCCGCGAGCTCGCGACATCGCTCGACATCACCAACTCCGACTTCATTCGCACCACTGAGCCGCGGCACCACGCCGCGGTGCAGCAGTTTCTCCAGAAGATCTACGACAACGGCTACATCGAGCTCGGCACCTACGAAGGTCTCTACTGCGTGTCGTGTGAGGCCTATTACACCGAGGACGAGTTGATGGACGGGAACTGCCCGATCCATGCGCGACCGGTCGAGCGAGTCACCGAGGACAACTACTTCTTCCAGCTCTCACGCTTCGAGGACCGCTTGCTCGAACACTACGACGCGCGTCCTGAAGCGGTGCAGCCCGAGACTCGGCGCAATGAGGTGCTCGGCTTCATCAAACAGGGGTTGCGCGACTTCTCGGTCAGTCGCACGTCGATCACGTGGGGCGTGCCGCTGCCATGGGATCCGAAGCACGTCGCGTACGTATGGGCCGACGCGCTCTTCAACTACTGCTCGGCAATCGGATACGCGACCGATCGCGAACGCTTCGACCGCTACTGGCCTGTCGACTACCACCTCATCGGCAAAGACATCCTACGGTTCCATGCCGTGTACTGGCCCGCGATGCTCTTCGCAGCCGACGAAGCGCCACCGAAGTGCGTCTTCGCCCACGGGTGGCTCCAGATCGGCGGCGACAAGATGAGCAAGACGCAGGGCAACGTGATCCGGCCCGCGGATCTCATCGAGGAGTTCGGCGTCGACGGTTACCGCTACCACTTCCTTGCGGACCAGCGGTTCGGGCCGGATGGTGAGTTCAGCTACGAGAACATGCTGGCGCGCTACAACGCTGATCTCGCCAACAACTTCGGCAACCTTGCCAACCGGGTGTTGAACATGGCGGTGAGCTACTGCGAAGGCGTGGCTCCCGAAGCGCGCGCCGAGGGACCGTTGGTCGAGGCCAGTCGAGTCGCGTTCGACGGGGTGCAAGCAGCGATGGAGCACCTCGACTTCGCGCGTGCGTTCGGCGCGGTGTGGGACCTGATCCGCGCCGCGAACTCGTTCATCGAGGACCAGGAGCCGTGGAAGCTGCACAAGGCCGGTGACACGGCCGCAACTGCGGCCGTGCTGGGCGATTGCTTGGAGGCGCTGCGCATCGTCGCGTTGCTCGCGTCGCCGGTGATCCCGCGCGCCGCGGCCGAGCTGTGGACCCGGCTAGGGCTGGAAGGCGGGCCCGAAGATCAACGGCTGCCTGACGCGGCCGCGTGGGGGCTCGGTCCGAGCGGGACCAAGCTCGACAAGGGCGCACCGCTCTTCCCGCGCATCGAGTCCTGATGTGGTTCGACAGCCACTGCCATGTGCAGTGGTCCGAGGGCGTCGACGCCACGATCGAGCGCGCCCGTCAGGAGGGTGTCGTGGCCATGATCGTGGTGGGCACCGACGGTGCCACCTCGCGTGCCGCGGTCGATCTCGCCGCCCGTCACCCCGATGTGTGGGCGACCGTCGGACTCCATCCTCATGACGCGTCGGCGTTCGTCGAGCAGTGGCCAGAGCTCGAGCAGCTCACCCGCGCGGATCGTGTCGTCGCCGTGGGTGAAGCTGGCTTCGACCTCCACTACCGGCACTCGGAGCCCGACGCGCAGGAGGCCGCGTTCCGTGCGCAGATCCGCTCGGCGCACGAGCTCGACCACGCGCTCGTGATCCACTCGCGCGAGGCGTGGGACGAGACCTTCCGGGTGCTCGCCGACGAGGGCCCGCCCCCGCGCACCGTGTTCCATTGCTTCACCGGCGGACCTGAGGAAGCTCGACGCGCGCTCGACCTCGGCGCGCACCTCTCCTTCAGCGGCATCGTCTCGTTCCCGAACGCCGACGATGTGCGGGCCGCGGCCGCGATCTGCCCGGCCGATCGAGTCCTCGTGGAGACCGACGCGCCCTATCTCACTCCCGTTCCGCACCGGGGCAAGGAGAACGAGCCGGCGTACGTGGTCCACGTCGGCGAAGCATTGGCCGAAGCAAGGGGCGAGCCTGCCGACGAGGTCGCACGCGCCACGACGGCGAACGCACGTAACGTGTTTGGGCTGGTCAGCGGGCCCTAGAAAGGGCAGCCCGCCACCTGCCCGCCGTGACTGCGGTAGGTTCTCTCGAACCCCACGAGTCGTCTCGATCCGTCGCGGGCGCGTCGGCTCGGCAACTGGAGGGCGGAGAGCATCAGCGAGTCCGAACCGCGCCGCGGACGTTTCCTGCATCGTCACGTCCGACGGCGAGCAACTCGTCCATCGAGCGCGCACGTTGCCGACGCCGTGCGTGAGTCCCCCGCGCGAGCTGAGCCGCATGACGCCACCGCGTGGCTCCCGCTGCCTGACTTCGCCGCGCTTCCCCCGCTCGACCGTCTGCTGATCCCGGATCCCGAGGTCGAGCACGCCGCTCCGCGCGACACGCCGGTGGGTGTGCCTTCGCCGGCGCGGGCTGAGCCGCACGACGCGACGGCGTGGCTCCCGCTGCCCGAGCTCGAGGAGCTCCCGTCGGTCGACGCGCTGCTTGAGCCCGACCCAACCGTCGAGCCGTCCGTTCCCCGCGAAGTACCGGTTGGTGTGCCGTCGCCGGCGCGGGCTGAGCCGCATGACGCGACGACATGGCTCCCGCTTCCCGAGTTGGATCCCGTGCCGGTCGGCGACGGGAACGGCGGAGGACCACCGACTCGCTGGCATCGGCGCACCCGCCGCTTCCACATCCCGTACCGCGCGCTGCTCACGCTGACGGCAGTCGCGGGCACGTGCGCGGCGATCTACCTCGGGGTCACGGTCCTGCTCGACAAGGGCGCCGACGTCACGATCCGGGTGGATGGTCAGAGGATCTCGACCGAGACCAAGGTCGCGAAAGTCGCCGACGTGCTCGAGGACGAGGGCGTGCAGCTCGGCGAGTACGACCGCACCGTGCCCGACCCTTCCACGCCGATCGAGAACAAGCTCTCCGTGAAGGTCCTTCGTTCCTTCGCCGTGCCGGTGGCGTTCGACGGCACACCGACGACGATTCAGACCACCTATCGCGAGGCCGGCCAAGGCTTCATCGACGACGCGGCTGAGCAGCTCAGCCCGGGCGGGCGCATCGGCTTCCTTGATCCTCCGAATCGCATCACCGACTCGACTCCCGTGGTCGTGAACACCTTCAAGAGCGGAGTGCTTCTCGTCGACGGCCAGACCATCGAGTACGACAGCCCTGCGCACACGGTGCGGGAGATGCTCGCGGACAATGGCATCACGCCCGGCGCGGGTGATGTGACCCGCCCACCCGGGCTCGATGATGTGCTCATGCCGATGAACTCCGACGGATCGCGGGTCGTGATCGCATTGATCCGCGTGCAGAACGAGACGATCGAAGTCGTCGAGCCGTACACGTTGCCCGACGAGTTCCAACCGGACGCGAACATGGACGTCACCGCCCCGTACCGGTTCGTGGCCGGGAAGGGTGGGACGCAATTAGTCACGTACGTGCTGACGAACGAGAACGGCGTCGTGACCGGTCAGGCGCGCGTTGCATGGGCGCCGATCGACGTGGCGGTCGCGAACGTCACGTACTACGGCACGAAGTACAACGAGCGGTGGGACAAGATCGCTCAGTGCGAGACCGGCAACGACAAGGACGGACTACCCTACGGACCGATGGGCAACTGGGATCACACCGGCTCCGGCAACCGCGGCCCGAACACCTACCAGGGTGGTACCGGGATCTGGTCGGGCAACTGGGACGCGTATCGGAACGAGATCATCGCCGAGGGTCAATGGGGCGTCGCCGAAGCGTGGCCCAAGGACGCCAACCAAGCAACGAAGTGGCAGCAGATCATCGTGGCCGAGCGCATCAAGGACGACCACGGATGGGGCGCGTGGGGCTGCGGCAAGACCCTCGGGTACGCGAAGGAAGACGGCAAGCGGATCGTCTAGTTCCGCTACCTACGTTTCATCCCGACGTTGCTGAGCCCTGCTGACATCTCCGCGTGCTTGCGCGCGCACGGTATCCGGCCGAGTCGGGCGTTAGGTCAGCACTTCCTTGCCGACCCGAACACCGCGCGCCGCATCGTGCGGCTCGCTGGTGTGACGGAAGGCGACCGAGTCCTGGAGATCGGACCTGGCGTCGGTTCCCTCACGCTCGCGCTGGCTGACGCGGGCGCACACGTCCACGCCTTGGAGATCGACCGGCACCTGATTCCCGTGCTCGAGGAGATGTTGGAGGGGCGCGAACGCGTCGCCGTCGAGCAAGGCGACGCCCTCACGTGGGACTTCTTCACGCTGCGTGACGCTCCTTGGTCGTGCGTGTCCAACCTCCCGTACAACATCGCGACGCCCGTGGTGCTGCGGGTGTTGGAGGAAGCGCACGCCGTGACGCGGATGATGGTGATGGTGCAACAAGAAGTCGGTGAGCGCCTGGCGGCCGCCCCTCGTACCAAAGCCTACGGAGCAGTAACCCTGAAGGTGGAATACCGAGCCACGGCGCGTATCGTCGGGTCGGTGCCCCCCACCGTGTTCGTGCCGCGACCGAAGGTCGACTCCGCGCTCGTGATGCTCGAGCGTCGAACGACGCCGCCAGTCGACGTGCCTTCATCGGAAGGACTCTTCGCGTTGGTGAACGCCGGCTTTTCGCATCGCCGCAAGATGCTGCGCCGCGCGCTGACGCCGGTGCTCGGTGATCGGACGGCCGACGTGCTCGTATCCGCGGGAATCGCGCCGAGCGCGAGGGCAGAAGAGCTCGATCTGGGGGCGTGGGCAGCTGTGGCGCGGGCGGTCGCTGGGTGAACGAGCTCACCACGGCAAGCCGCCTCGGTCGAGTGCGCGCGACGGCGTACGCGAAGCTCACGCTCTCGCTTCGCGTCGAGTCACTCCGCGACGACGGCTTCCACGACATCGAGGCGTTCGCGGTGTCGATCAGCGATCCCCACGACGTTGTCGAGGTGCAGGCGGTGCCGCACCCCGGGGGTGTCACGTTCGAGATGCGCGGTGAGACCGACGGGGTATTCGACGGGATGAAGAACCTCGCGGCGCGTGCGGCCGATGAGCTGCTCGTGCACGCAGGGCGTTCCGGGCACGGAGTCAAGCTGATCCTGAGCAAGAAGATCCCCGCTGGTGCCGGGTTGGGCGGCGGCTCCGCTGACGCGGCCGCGACGCTCGTCGCACTCCGCAAGATGCTCGAGATCGACGTCGACGATGCCGGCCTCCAGAAGGTCGGGACGCGCTTGGGTTCCGACGTGGTGTTCTGCCTTGCGGGTGGCGCCGCGTGGATGCGAGGCCGGGGCGAGCGACTCGAAGCGGTGTCCATGCCGATCGGCATCCCGTTCCTGGTGGCGCTCCCGCCCTTCCGACTCCAGACCGCGGACGTGTACCGAGCGTGGGACGACCTCGGTCGACCGAGCGCGACCCGTCGCGTCGAAGCGGCGCGTGAGGTCGCAACCGTGCTCCCTGAGCTGGCGAACGATCTCGAGCCCGCGGCGGAAGCCGTCGAGCCGCGCCTCGCTCCGTTCCGCGAAGCGCTCGAAGCTGCCGCGCAAGCACCCGCGTTGATGGCGGGCAGCGGGTCGGCCTACGTGGTCCAGGTCGGGCCGGACAGGGATCTCGCGTCGTACGCGCGCAGCGTCCGACGCAAGCTGCGAGTGCCAGTCACCGCCGCGTCCACGGTCTCGCGAGGCGTCCGCCTCGGCACCGGCTGACCCAGAGCGGGTTTTCGGCACGCTGAACAACACAGAGTTGGGTTGAACGTGCCGAAAACCCGGAGCGACGGGCTGGCGAAGACGCGGAGGTGTGCGCTAGCGACCCTGCTGGCGACGCTGCCAGCGGGTCTTCTTCAGAAGCTTCTTGTGCTTCTTCTTGCGCATGCGCTTGCGGCGCTTCTTGATGAGAGAGCCCATGTCGGCCAAGCAACCTACATCACGCATCGGAACGTCGCCGAAATCGCGTCGGTCGACGGGTAGGGTCGAGTCAACCGGTCGGGGGTGGTGTAACGGAAGCACGGGGTCCTTTGGAGTCCCAAGTCGAGGTTCGAAACCTCGCCCCCGAGCGCCGAACGAGTGAGGTGGCCGTGAGCGAAGCGAACAGGGGAGTGAACGGCCCGAAGGGCGGCCGCAGGTACCCTGCGGCCGAGCGAGCGAGCCGATAGAGATGGCGTACCGGCCGTTGTCGGCGGTGGTGTTGGCCGCGGGTGAGGGCACCCGCATGAAGTCGGCCACGCCGAAGCTCCTCCACCCGCTGTGTGGGCGGCCGATGCTGCTGCACGTGCTCGACACGCTCGTGGCGCTGCCACTCGAGCGGATCGTCGTCGTCGTCGGTCACGGCGCCGAAAGCGTCACCAAGACCGTGCAAGAGCTGCTCGCCACTGAGATTCCGATCGAGTTCGTCGAGCAACGCGTGCAACGCGGCACGGGCGATGCCGCGAGCGTCGGGCTCACCGCGTTCGCCGACACGCTCGACGCCGAGGACGACGTGCTCGTGCTCGCCGGCGACGTTCCTCTCCTTCGTTCCGAGTCGCTCGCCGAGCTCGCCACCGAGCACCGGTTGGCCGATTCCGCCGCGACGATGCTCACCGCGCACCTCGACGACCCCACCGGTTATGGCCGAGTGATCCGTGACGCGCGCGATGCCGTCGAGCGCATCGTCGAGCAGCCGGACGCCAATGACGCCGAGCTCGAGATCACCGAGATCAATCCTTCGATCTACTGCTTCCGCCGCGCGTTCCTCGCGCCGGCGCTGCGGCGGCTCAGCCCCGAGAACGCGCAGGGCGAGTACTACCTCACCGACGTGATCGCGGTGCTGCGCCAGGCCGGTCACCTCGTGACGGGTGTCCCGTCAGTCGACGCGACTGAGACGCTCGGCGTCAACGATCGCGCCCAGCTCGCAGCGGCTGAGACGATCCTGCGTGCGCGCATCAACGAGAGGTGGATGCGTGAGGGCGTCTCGATGGTCGACCCCGCGCGCACGTACATCGAAGCCATGGTGGAGCTCGAGCCTGAAGTGCAGCTCCTCCCTGGCACGATCCTGGAAGGGCGGTCGGTCGTGGGCCGCGGCACTGTCATCGGTCCCGATTGTCGGCTCGTCGACACGATCGTCGGCTCCGATGCCACTGTCACGTACACGGTGGCGCGGGAGAGCGAGATCGGTGACCGCGCGACCGTCGGCCCGTACGCCTCCTTGCGGGCCGGTTCGCACATCGCCGCCGACGCGCATGTCGGCACGTTCGTCGAGATCAAGAACGCGGAGATCGCCGAGGGTGCGAAGGTTCCGCACCTCGCGTACATCGGTGACGCAGAGATCGGCGCGCGCGCCAACATCGGTGCTGGCACCATCACGGCCAACTACGACGGTCGCGACAAGCACCGCACGGTCGTCGGTGCTGACGCGCGCATCGGGTCGAACACGGTGTTGGTCGCGCCGGTTGAGGTGGGCGACGGCGCGTACACGGGCGCCGGCGCTGTCGTCACTGGCGATGTGCCCGCGGGTGCGTTGGCCAAGGGTGTGCCGGCGCGCATCGAAGAAGGTTGGGCGAACCAGAAGGTGTCCGACGTAGATCTCGACGACGGCGAGGAGTAAGCCGCATGGAGCTGGTCACCCGGAAGAAGGCGATGGTCTTCGCCGGTCGTGGGAACGAAGCGCTCTCGTCGGAGATCGCCTCGTGCCTCGGGATCCCGCTGGGCAAGGTCGAGCTCTCGAACTTCGCCAACGGTGAGATCTACGGCCGATATGCCGAGAGCATCCGCGGTGCCGACCTCTTCGTGATCCAGAGCCACTGCCCGCCGGTGAACAACCAGATCATGGAGCAGCTGATCCTGCTCGACGCCGCCAAGCGCGCGTCAGCGAAGCGGATCACCGCGGTGATCCCGTTCTACGCGTATGCACGCCAGGATCGAAAGGCCGAGGGACGCGAGCCCATCACCGCGCGCCTGCTCGCCGATCTGCTCACTGCCGCGGGCGCAGATCGCGTCGTGAGCGTCGATCTTCACACCGGGCAGATCCAGGGCTTCTTCGACATCCCCGTCGACCACCTCACCGCGGTGCCGCTCATCGCCGAGCACCTCTCGGAGTCGGTCGGCAAAGACGTCACCGTGGTGGCACCGGACGCGGGCGGCGGCAAGCTCGCCCGCCGCTTCGCCGATCGCCTCGGTGAGCACGGCGTCGAGACGGATCTCGCGTTCATCGACAAGCGTCGCCCGAAGGGGACGCACAACATCGCCCAGGCGGTCGAGGTGGTCGGTGAGGTGGCCGACCGCAGGTGTGTGCTGGTCGACGACATCATCGACACCGGCGGCACGATCGCCTCTGCGGCAAACCTCCTGATGGAGCGCGGCGCCGCCGACGTGACGATCGCAGCCACGCACCCGGTGTTGTCCGGTGAGGCGGTCGATCGGCTCGCGAGCTCCGAGGCGCGCGAGGTGGTCGTCACCAACACGCTGCCGATCGGCGACGACAAGGTGTTCGAGAAGCTCACCGTGCTCTCGATCGCGCCGATCATCGCCGAAGCCATCAAAGCCGTCTTCGAAGACACCAGCGTCTCTGAGATCTTCCGCGGCGACAACGTGTAATTGGCGGGGAGGGCAGGCCCTCCCCGCCTGCCCCTCCCGGCGCGACCTCGTTCACGAAAGCGGTTGCTGCCGGGCGGCGAAGCCACCCGGCGGCGCACCGAGGGCGTCCACTTCACGTCAGAGAAGTGCGGTTTGGTCGTCTGCGCGTCGAACGGCAAGAATGGGCGGCTCATGGCTGACGAGATCACTCTGGTTGCTGAGGCGCGCACGGATGCCCGTGGGTCGCGTCCGGCCGGGCGGCTTCGGCGCTCCGGGCGGGTGCCTGCTGTGGTCTACGGCCTCGAGACCGACACGATGGAGGTCTCGGTCCCCGCGCGGGAGCTGAACCACATCCTCGCTGGCGGCGCGAACGTCCTCATCACGCTCAAGGTCGGCGGCGACGACGCGCTCACGCTCGCCCGCCAGGTGCAGCGCCACCCGACCAAGGGCGAGCTGCTGCACGTCGACTTCATCCGCGTGCGAACCGACGTCGCCGTGTCGGCCGAAGTGCCGCTGCACCTCACGGGTGAGCCCGCGGGTGTGAAGGACGGCGGCGTCCTCGAGCAGCTCGTCTTCCAGGTGCCGATCGAGGCCAAGCCGCAAGACATCCCGCACGAGCTCGAGGCCGACATCTCGCACCTCGAGATCGGCAGCCAGCTCCGCTTCGAAGAGATCACGCTGCCGCCAGGTGTCGAAGCCACGCTCGAGCCGGACACGCTGGTCGCGCAAGTCGCCGCGCCACGCGTCGCCGAAGAGCCCGAAGCCGTCGAGGGCGAAGAGGGTGTCGAGGGCGAGGCACCGGCCGAGGGTGAGGCACCTGCCGCCGAGGGTGGCGACGCGCCTGCTGCCGAGTCCGGCGGCGCGGAGACGTAGCGGAGTCCTGGTCGGATGACCGGGAGGACGCAGCGGAGTCGACCAGGCGTGGGGGAGTAACCCGTGCTGCGGCGGCGTCGCGCGCCGTCGGCAGAGCGCACCGGCACCGCCGCCGACCTGTTGGTCGTGGGGCTCGGCAACCCGGGTGATGAATACGCGCACACCAAGCACAACGTCGGTGCCGATGTCATCGCGCTGCTCGCGGATCGACATGGTGCGCGCATGCGTCGGGGCAAGGAGCGGGCGCTCGTCGACGAAGTGCACATCAGCGGGAAGCGCGTCGCGCTCGCGGTGCCGCTCACGTGGATGAACGACTCGGGCGAGTCCGTGCGATTGCTCGTCCGCCGCTACGGCGTCACGCCGGAGCAGCTCGTCGTGGTTCACGACGAGCTTGATCTTCCGGTGGCGGCGCTGCGGGTGAAGTCGGGTGGTGGGCTCGCCGGCCACAACGGTCTGCGCTCCATCAAGAACCACCTCCACTCCGACGACTTCCAGCGCATCCGCATCGGTGTGGGGAAGCCGACCAGCAAGGAGCAAGGCGCGGACCACGTGCTGAGCCGCTTCTCCAAGCGCGAGCGCGCCGAGATCGACGTCACCATCGAGCAAGCCGCCGACGCTGTCGAGCGGATCCTCACCGACGGCGTCGACGATGCGATGAACCGCTACAACTCTTAGCGGTCGCTCTCTGCGACGCAGGTTACCTTCGCCGCGGCCGTTCGCTCCCTGGCGAGCACCTCCGCTTCCTTCGGTCGCTGCGGTGCCGCGCTGTCGTACGCTGGGCCGTGACACCCGGGGACGCGCGTTGCGTGCCCGGCGCCGTCGCGCGCCCATGACTGCTTCCGACATCCCATCCTCCCCGCCGCTCGCAGGGATTCCGAAGCTCCTCGCCGAGGAGCCGGCCGTGCGCGCGGTCATCGCCCGGGAGCCGGTCATCGCCGTGCCCGACGCTGCGCGTGCGGTGTTCACGGCTGCCGTCGCGGCCCTCACCACCCGGCGACCGATCGTCATCGCGGTCCCCACTGGCGCTGAGGCCGAGCGATTGGCCCACGACCTCGCGGCGTTCCTCTCGGCCGACGAGATCGAGATGTTCCCGGCGTGGGAGACGCTTCCGTTCGAACGCGTGTCGCCTGCCCTCGAGACGATGGGTCGCCGCCTCCGGGTGATGTGGAGGTTGCGGTCGGGCACGCCGCCACTGGCGCTCGTAGCTCCGGTGCGCGCGCTCGTGCAGCGACTCGGGCCCCACGTCGAGGAGACGGAGCCGGTGGTCGTCCGGCCGGGGGATCGGATCGATCGTGACGAGCTCGTCGCCACACTGATCGCGGCGGGCTATCGCCGCGAGTACCAGGTCGAAGGCCGCGGCGAGGTTGCGGTGCGCGGCTCGATCGTCGACGTGTACCCCGTCAACGACGACCATCCGGTGCGCATCGACCTCTGGGGTGACGAGGTCGACCGGCTGAGTGCGTTCACCGTGGCCGACCAGCGCTCCACGCACGATGTGGAGACCGCGCACATCTTCCCGGCCCGCGAGCTGCTTCCAACTGCGGAGGTGCGGGCGCGCGCGGCCTCGCTCGTTCAATCCGAGACGTGGGGGGCCGAGAGCTGGGAGCGACTCGCCGACGGGCATGTGTTCGACGGCATGGAGTCGTGGTTGCCATGGCTCACGGTTGACGAGCATCTGCTGCCCGATCTCTTGCCCGACGACGCGCTCGTGCTGCTCTGCGAGCCCCGACGCATGCGCGACCGCGCCCGAGAGCTGCTCGACGAGGAGGCCGCGCTCGCTTCAACGCTGGCCACAACGTGGGGAGCAAAGGGCCGCGACTTTCCGCGCCTGTCACTGCCGTTCGACCGGTTGCTCGCGCACACGCGTGCTGACACGACCAATGTGCTGCTCACACCGGAAGGTCCCGACACGCCGCACCTCGCGGCGACGGCGTTCGATCCCGTCGCCGGTGGGAGCGACACGCTCGCCGATCGTCTCCGACGACTGACCGCCGAGCGCTTCCGCGTCGTGCTCACGGCCGACGGCGAAGGTTCTGCCACCCGCCTTGGTCAAGTGCTCGCGGACGAGGGAGTCGAAGTCGTTCGCAACGCGGTCGAGCCAGGCATCATCGGCACCGTCGTCGCGCCGCTCGATCGCGGCTTCGTCGTCCCGGGCGCGCAGCTCGCCGTCGTCGCGGAAGCCGATCTCACCGGACGGCGGCGCGTGCACCGTCGACCGCGTGGTGCCCGGCGCGGTGGCGCGGACCTGTACGACGCGCTCACGGCCGGCGACTTCGTCGTGCACCAGGTGCACGGCGTCGCTCGATACACCGGCATGGTGCAGCGCGCCATCGGCGGCACCGCACGCGACTACCTCCTCCTCGAGTACCGCGGCGACGACAAGCTCTACGTCCCGACCGATCAGGTCCACACCGTCCGCCGCTACACCGGTGGCGAGACGCCCACGCTCAACAAGATGGGTGGCGCCGATTTCGAGAAGGCGAAGGCTCGAGTTCGCTCCGCGGTCAGGGAGATCGCGCAGGAGCTCGTCGTGCTCTACCGCCGCCGGCTCGCCAGCTCGGGGCACGCCTTTGCTCCCGACACGCCGTGGCAGCACGAGGTCGAGGAGGCGTTCCCGTACGAGGAGACGCCCGATCAGATGCAGGCGATCACCGAGGTCAAAGGCGACATGGAGCGAGCGGTGCCGATGGACCGACTCGTCTGCGGCGACGTTGGCTTCGGCAAGACCGAGGTTGCCGTGCGCGCAGCGTTCAAGGCGGTGCAGGACGGCAAGCAGGTGGCCGTGCTCGTCCCCACGACACTGCTCGCCAGTCAGCACGGCCAGACGTTCCGTGATCGATTCGCGAACTACCCGATCCGCGTCGATGTGCTGTCACGCTTCCTTGCGCCCAAAGACCAGGCGGCGACAGTCGCGGCAGTCAAGAGTGGTGAGGTCGACGTCGTGATCGGTACGCACCGCCTGCTGTCGGATGACATCGCCTTCAAGGACCTCGGGCTGCTCGTCATCGACGAGGAGCAGCGCTTCGGTGTGCAACACAAGGAGCGCATCAAGGCACTGAGGACGAGCGTCGACGTGCTGACGATCTCGGCCACGCCGATCCCGCGCACGCTCGAGTTGTCGCTCACTGGGATCCGCGACCTGTCGATGGTGAACACGCCACCCGAGGAGCGCCAGCCGATCCTCACCTACGTCGGCGAGTACGACGACCGTGCTGTGGCGGAGGCCATCCGACGCGAGCTCTTGCGCGAAGGCCAGGTGTTCTACGTCCACAATCAGGTGAAGGACATCGATTTCGTCGCCGAGCACATCCACGACCTCGTGCCCGAAGCGCGGATCGCAATCGCGCACGGTCAGATGGACGAGGCGCGCCTTGAGCGTGTCGTTCAAGACTTCTGGGAGCGCGAGTCCGACGTGCTGGTGTGCACGACGATCGTCGAGAGCGGGCTCGACATCCCGAACGTGAACACGCTCGTCGTCGATCGTGCCGACCGGTTGGGGCTCGCGCAGATGTACCAGCTCCGTGGCCGCGTTGGGCGCCGCGGGCAGCGGGCGTACGCGTACCTCCTGCATCCTCCGGACCGAGCGCTCTCCGAAGAGGCGTACGAGCGATTGAAGACGATCGGCGAGCTCACCGACCTCGGCTCAGGCTTCAAGATCGCGATGCGCGACCTCGAGATTCGCGGCGCCGGCAACCTGCTCGGCGGCGAGCAGTCCGGTCACATCGCCGCAGTCGGGTTCGATCTCTACTGCCAGATGGTGACCGAAGCTGTCAGCGAGCTGACCGGCGAGCTGCCGCCCGAGCCGATCGAGGTGACGCTCGACCTCCCCGTCGACGCGAACCTGCCACGCGACTACGTGACGCGCGACGACGTGCGCATGGAGGCATACCGACGGCTCGCGGCGGTCACTGATCCCGTCGACGTCGACGACATCCGCCGCGAATGGGAGGACCGCTACGGACCACCGCCGCCTGCCGCTGAGGCGCTGCTCGACGCAGCGCGATTGCGGGCGGAGTGCGTGCGCGTTGGTGTCCGCAGCCTCGTTGTCGCTGGCGGCGCGGCGCGCATCCGAGGTTTGGAGCTCAAGGATTCCCAGAAGGTGCGTCTCAACCGGCTGGCACCAGGTGCCAAGGCGAGTAGCGAGGAGCTGCTGGTTCCGGTGCAGGTCGACAAGAGCGAGGTGGCGCTGACGCTGACCAACCTGATCAGTGAGCTGATCCCCGTCGAGACCGCGGCCTGAGGAAGACAGGCGACCCCGCCTAGAGTCAGCCGGTCATGCGGCGCTTCCTCCCCATGTTCGGCGCGGCCCTGGCCGGGGTCCTGATCGTCGGTGGAGCCGTCGCGCTCGCCGTCAGCGACGGCGCCGCCGCCTTCAAGGTGGATGGGCACTCGGTCTCGCAATCAACGATCGATGACGAGCTCGGCATCCTGGCCGACCACCCTGACTTCGCCGCGGGACTCGTCGGGACCGAAGTGGTGTCGGGGACCGGCTCGTTGCCGGCTGACGTGTCCGCCAGCTGGGTGACGATCCGTGTAGTGACGACCTACGCCAAGGACGAGCTCAAGCGGCTCGGGGAGCGCGTGACCGACGCGGACCGAACATCCACCGGTCTTCAAGACTTCGCCGCGTTCCAGGGTCTCCCCGCTGACCTGCGCGCGGATGTGCTCGACGACCTTGCCTCGTTGGGCGCGCTTCAGCGCGTCATCGCTGAGGATCCGGACAGTGGCGTCGCCGACGCGGCCCTCGCCGCGTGTCCTTCGCAACGCTTCGTCGCGCACATTCTGGTGGAGACGGAAGCAGAAGCAGTTGCCGCGGCCGGCGAGCTCGCGGCTGGTGCCGAATTCGCTGCCGTCGCGCAAGAGCGGTCGACCGATCCAGGATCTGCCGCGTTGGGCGGGCAGCTCGGGTGCCTGGATGAGCTCGGTGACGCAGTGGCACCGTTCCTTGCTGCGGTCGACGCCGCCACGATCGACGTGGTGACTGATCCCGTCCAGACGGAGTTCGGGTTCCATCTCATCCTCGTCACCGACACGCCCTCGGCCGGCGACCTCGACGCCGCGTCGATCGCGACGGTGCTCGAAGACCTCGGGAAGCTCCGTGTCGACGTCGATCCCCGCTACGGCCGCTGGGACGCCGCGCGCGCACAGGTGGTCCCGCGCACGCCTGCATCGAGCGGCTGACCCAAGTGACCGAGCCAGGCCGCGTCGTGGTCGTGGGGCTCGGGCCGGCGGGGGCCGAGCTCCTCACCGCGGCGGCGCGCACCGCGCTGGAAGCGTGTCCGCGTCGCTACGTGCGCACCGCGCGCCATCCTGCGGTCGACGATCTCCACGCCGACGGACTGACGTTCGAGTCGTTCGACGGCCGCTACGACACCACTGATGATCTCGCGTCGGTGTACGCGAGCATCGTTCGCACGCTCGTCGACGATGCGCGTAAGCACGGTGAGGTTGCCTATGCAGTACCAGGAAGTCCGGGTGTCGCCGAGCGCACCGTGGTCTTGTTGCAGGAAGCGGCTCGACGCGACGAGATCGAGCTCGCGGTCGTACCTGGCCTGTCGTTTGCCGACCTCGCATGGGCACGTCTCGGTGTCGACCCGATGGCAAGCAGCGCTCGCCTCGCCGATGGCCGGGACGTCGACAGCATCACGTTCGATGCCGGGCCGCTGCTCATCGCACAATGCGACCATGCACTGCTCCTGTCTGACCTGAAGCTCGCGCTCCTGGAGCATCTCGATCCGGCGACGCCCGTCACCGTCCTGCACCACCTCGGCGCCCCCGACGAAGAGGTGCGAGAGGTGGCGCTCGAGGATCTGGACCGCAAGGTCGATCCCGATCACCTCACGTCGGTGTACGTACCGATCGCCGCGAACGCAGCGGCGCGAGAGCTCGCGCGGCTGCTCGAGCTCGCGACCCGTCTTCGACGTCCGGGCGGATGCCCGTGGGACGCGGAGCAGACGCACCACTCACTCAGCCGGTACCTGCTCGAAGAGTCGTACGAGGTCGTCGAAGCGGTTGAACGGCTCCCGGCCGACGCGCCAGCGTCGGTGGATGAAGCGGCCTACAGCGCGCTCGTCGACGAGCTCGGCGACCTCCTCTATCAGGTGATCTTCCACGCGGTGCTGGCCGAAGAGGCGGGCGCGTTCGGCATGGCGGAGGTGGCGCGCGGCATCCACGACAAGCTCGTACACCGCCACCCGCATGTGTTCGGCGATGTGGATGCCGGCACGAGCGACGCGGTGATGGCCAACTGGGAGCAGATCAAGAAGGAAGAGAAGGGCGTCGAGTCGATCGTCGAGGGCATCACGCCCGGACTCCCGTCACTGCTCTACACGCACAAGCTCATGCGCAAGGCCGCGTCGGTCGGGCTCGATCCTGGCGACGTGCAGGCGTCGCTGGCGCGCATCGACACGGCGACCAACGCATTGCGAGGGGGCAACGGCGACGCCGAAGCCACACTCGGCGAGCTGCTCGCGGCAACGGTCGCGCTCGCCCGCGGCCTCGGCGCCGACACGGAGTCGGCGTTGCGCGGTTGGTCCGCGCACTTCAAGGAGCGCTTCGAGACGATGGAGCGAGCCGCCATCGAACAAGGCCTCGACCTCCACACCATGACCCCCCAAGAGGTCAAAGCCCTCTGGTCCGAGACCCCGTCTTGAACTTTGGGATCTACAGCTAGAGCGACCAGATCCGTCCCCAAAGTGCGTGGCGGGGGTCGTTAGAGCGTGACCGGGAGGGAGTCCAGGCCGCGGAGGACGAGGCGGCCGTTCCACGCAGGCGTGTCGTTCGCGGGCGCGAGGTCGGGGAAGCGTGCTGCGAGCGTGCCGATCGCCGCGCGTGCTTCTGCCCGCGCGAGCACTGCGCCGAGGCAGTGGTGGATGCCGCCACCAAACGAGAGATGATGGGGCGCGTCCCGTCGGCGAAGGTCGAGCTCGTCGGCGTCGGGACCGAAGTGCTCGGGGTCGTGGTTCGCGGCGCCGAGGATCGTGAACACGAACGAACCTGGCTCGATCTGGTTCCCATCGACCTCGATCGGCTGGAGTGCGATCCGGCGTGAGAACTGCACGGGCGAGTCGTAGCGCAGCAGCTCGTCGATCGCGTTGGCGATGAGTGACGGATCGGCCCGCAGCTCCGCAAGCTGCGCGGGGTTGCGCAACAACGCGAGCGTGCCGTTGCCAATCAGGTTGACGGTCGTCTCGTGGCCGGCCACGAAGAGCAGCACGACTTGCGCCACGAGCTCCTCGGTGGAGAGCCGGTCACCCTCTTCCTCGGCGGCGACCATCGCCGAGAGCAGATCGTCGGATGGAGTTGCGCGCTTCCACTCGATCGCCGCGGTGACGTGCTCGATCATCGAGTCGCTCGCAGCCATCAGCTCGGGCACGTCCTCGACAGTGAGCAACGGCTCGAGCGTCTTCACGAGCGTGTGCGACCACCCGCGCAGCTGATCGCGGTCAGCCTCGGGCATGCCGAGCATCTCCGAGATCACTGCGAACGGCAGCGGGAACGCGAGATCGGCGATCACGTCCATCCGGCCGTTCGACGCGACGGACTCGAGCATCTCGTCCACCAGCGACTGCACGCGCGGGAGGAGCGTCTCGATGCGACGGGGCGTGAACGCCTTGCTCACGAGGCGCCGGATCCGGGTGTGATCGGGCGGATCCAGGTTGAGGATCGCCAGCGATCCGCGCCGGCGCCGCTCCGGGTCGTCGGGGAAGAGGCCCTCGTGGCGGTCGGTCGCGGCGTTGTCGTCCTGCACGGAGAGCGACGGGTCCCTCAGCAGCCGGGACACGTCCTCGTACCGGGTCAGGGTCCAGGGCCCGAGCGGGCTCTGGTGGACCGGTCGCGCCTCTCGGAGCCGCCGGTATTGGTCGTAGGGGTTGTCGAAGAACCCCGGCTCGAACGGGTTGAGGGTCAGCTCTTCCTCAGGGGCCATCGCCACGGGGGCGAGTGTACGGACCGGATTGGTGGGGAGAGCCTTCCCCCGACGGGGGCAGCCCGCTACTCTGACAACCCCCTACACAACAGCCACAGAAGCCACACCCAGCGGGGCCGGGTGGGCTTGGAGATCCCGGCGTGAGCGAGATCGTGGACGTGCGTGCCAGGGAGATCTTGGACTCTCGGGGCAACCCGACGGTCGAGGTCGAGGTGGAGCTGCTGTCGGGCGCGCGCGGGCGCGCGGCGGTGCCGAGCGGCGCGAGCACCGGTGCGTACGAAGCCGTGGAGCTGCGCGACGGCGGTGCTCGCTACGGCGGCAAAGGCGTCACAACGGCCGTCGGGCATGCGGTCGGTGAGATCCGCGACGTCGTGACCGGTCTCGACGCGCTCGACCAGCGATTGATCGATGACGAGCTCTGCACGCTCGACGGCACCGCGAACAAGGAGCGGCTGGGTGCCAACGCCATCCTCGGCTTGTCGTTGGCCGTCGCCAAGGCCGCCGCCGACGAGCGCGACCTTCCTCTCTACCGGTACCTGGGCGGCGCGGACGCGCACGTGCTGCCGATGCCGTTGATGAACGTGATCAACGGTGGCGCGCACGCCGACAGCAACGTCGACGTGCAGGAGTTCATGCTGATCCCCGTTGGCGCGGCGAGCTTCAACGAGGCGTTGCGCTGGGGTGCCGAGACGTACCACGCGCTGCGCGCGCTGTTGCACGAGCGCGGGCTCAACACCGCACTCGGCGACGAAGGTGGGTTCGCCCCCGACCTCCCGTCGAACGAGGAAGCCGTCACGCTGCTGCTGAAAGCGATCGAGTCGGCTGGCCTCAAGACCGGTAGCGAGATGGCCCTCGCGCTGGATGTGGCGGCAACGGAGATCTACTCGGACGGAAGGTATCGACTCGCGGGTGAGGGCATGGACTACACGAGCGAACAGTTCGCCGCGCTGCTCGCGTCGTGGTGCGACAAGTACCCGATCTTGTCGATCGAGGACGGGATGTCCGAGGACGACTGGGACGGGTGGGCTGCGCTCACCGCACAGGTCGGCGACCGGGTGCAGCTGGTCGGTGATGACCTGTTCGTCACGAACCCAGAGCGACTGCGCGAGGGGATCGAGCGCGGGGTTGCGAACTCGATCCTGGTGAAGGTGAACCAGATCGGCACGCTGACCGAGACGCTCGACGCGATGTTGCTCGCCCGTCGGCACGCGTACACGTCGGTGATGTCGCACCGCAGCGGCGAGACCGAGGACACCACGATCGCCGACCTTGCGGTCGCGACGAACTGCGGGATGATCAAGGCTGGCGCGCCGGCGCGCACTGATCGCACCGCGAAGTACAACCAGCTCCTCCGGATCGAGGAGGAGCTCGACGCCGGTGCGGCATATCTAGGTGGCGAGGCGCTGGCCGGTGGGGCGGGTCGTCGTGGCTGACTCCCGTCGGAGGAAGAAACTCTCCGGGCGCGGCGTCGCCGGCGCTCGCGCCCGTCACCCGGCGCGCAACACGCCCGCAGCCAAGCGCCCGCCGTCGCCCAAGGTACGACGGCGACGCGCCGTGCTCACAACGGTGCTCGGCGCATTGGCAATCGTCGGCTTCCTCTTCGCGTTCGTGTACCCGACGAGCACGTACTTCCGGCAACGCGCGCAGCTGGGGAAGGCCAACGAACGTCTCGAGCGGCTCGTGGCTGAGATCAAGCGGCTCGAGCAAGAGAGCGAGAAGCTCCTCGGCGACGCCGAGGTCGAGCGGCTGGCACGTGAGCAGTACGGACTCGTGCGTCCTGGCGAGACGCCGTACGTGCTCGTGCCGACCACGCCCACGACCACCGCGGCACCTGAAGGTTCGAGCGCACCCACCCCGTAACCTCGGAGTCATGACAGGCCGCGATGCCGACGTGGACGCGGTGCGCGAGCGCCTAGGTCGCGATCCGCAAGCGGACTACGACGTGGTCGTGCGCGATCAGCATGGTGAACCCGTCGTGATTCGCAACGCGCCGTTCACTCGTGACGGCACGCCGATGCCGACGTGCTACTGGCTCGTCGATCCCGACATCGTGCGTGCAGTCTCGCAGCTCGAAGCCGACGGCGGCGTGCGCGCCGCCGAGCGCGCGGTCGATCCGGCAGCCCTGGCGGCTGCACATGTGGCCTACGCCGACGCGCGTGACACGGACATCCCGCCCGACCACGCTGGTCCCGGTCCCAGCGGCGGCGTGGGCGGCACCCGCACGGGCGTGAAGTGCCTGCACGCGCACTACGCCTGGTTCCTCGCCGGCGGGGACGACCCGGTGGGCGCCTGGGTCGCCGAGCACCTGGGAGCTGACCGATGACCCGTCTCGCGGCCATCGACATCGGCACCAACTCGACGCGCCTCCTCGTGGCCGACGTCGACGGCTCTGGCGCCGACGCGTCGGTCAGGACGATCGAGCGCAGGATGACCATCACCCGACTCGGCCAAGGCGTCGACGCGACCCGAGCGCTGGCACCGGAGGCCATCGACCGGACGATCGCCGCGCTGCGTGAGTACCGCGGGGTGATCGACGACCTGGGGGCTGAGCGGGTGCGGGCCACGGCCACGAGCGCGGCGCGCGACGCAACCAACCGCGAGGACTTCTTCACGCCCGCGAACGACGCGCTTGGAGTCGCACCTGAGCTCCTCTCGGGAGAAGAGGAAGCCCGCTTGTCGTTCCTCGGCGCGACCGCCGGACTCGACGCGCCGGCCCCGTTCTTGGTGGTCGACATCGGAGGCGGTTCGACGGAGTTCGTGGTCGGTACCGACGCACCCACCGCGCTCTGCTCGGTCGACATCGGATGCGTGCGCATCAGCGAGCAGTTCCTCCACAGCGACCCACCCGCGCCCGAGGAGCTGTCGGCCGCAGTGTCAGTGGTGCGTGATCACGTCGCCGACGTCGCGCGGGCAATCCCCGACGTGCGTCACGCCAAGACCTTGGTCGGGTTGGCGGGAACGGTCGCGACCGTCGCGGCGATCGAGATGGGCCTCCCTGAGTACGACGGTGGCGTGCTGCACCACTTCCGGCTCACCCGTGACGCGGCCGAGGACGTGTTCCGCACGCTGGCTGTCGAGTCGGCGGCGCAGCGCCGTCACAATCCAGGGTTGGAGGAAGGCCGGGTCGACGTGATCGTCGGCGGGGTGCTCGTGCTCGTGACGATCCTGCGCGTCCTCGAGCACGACGAGGTGCTGGTCAGCGAAGCCGACATCCTCGACGGTCTCGTCCGCTCGTTGGCCATCTGAGCTCCATCGCTCATCCACACGGTCTTCGCGCGATATCCACCACTTTCGGTGGTGGGGCGCAGAGAATCCCCGGATGGGGGAGATCGGTGTCGGGCAGTTCCTTCACGCGCTCCAAGCGCTGAACGAGGCGGACGTGCGCCGCATCGCCCAATCGCTGGAGTCAGAGACACTCACTGACGAGGTCGACTGGTGGCGGGCCACCATCGCCATCGACAAGGTGCTTCGGCACACACGCTGCACCCGTCGTGCTGCCCGAGCCGCCAACGACGCGACGCGAGCGGTGCAGGAGTCGGCGGTGCGCGTCGGCATCCCGCTGCCCGACCAAGACGTCACCCGGGTGGCGCGTGCGGCGGCGGACGTCGCCCGCGGCCTAGCCGCTGGCGCTCCAGCCCGTCCGATCGTTCGCTTGCTGCTCGAGCACTGGGAGCCCGCGCACGCCGAGGCCTAGCCCGACCGGTCAGCCCGCGGGCTTGAGCATCACCTCTCGGTAGTACTTCAGCTCGTTGATCGACTCGCGCACGTCATCGAGCGCGCGGTGCTTCTCGGTCTTCGACGGCCGACCCTTGTAGGCGTCGGGGTACCAACGCCGGCACAGCTCCTTCAACGAGGACACGTCGATGCTGCGGTAATGGATGTACGCGTCGAGCTCGGGAAGCTGCCGGTCGAGAAAGCGGCGATCCACCCCGATCGAGTTCCCGCACAACGGTGACTCGCCCGCCTTGACGTGTGACTGCACGTACTCGAGCGTGCGCGCGCCGGCGTCGGCGAGCGTCACGTCGGACGCTTCGATCGCCGCGAGCAGCCCCGACTTGGTGTGCATCTTGCGCACGAAGTCATCCATCGCATCGAGTGCCTCCGGTGGTTGGTGCACGACTAGGTCGATGCCGTCGTCGAGCGGTTCGAGCTCGGTGTCGGTGACGAGGGCTGCAATCTCGACGATCACGTGCCGGCTCACGTCGAGTCCCGTCATCTCGAGGTCGAGCCAGACGAGCCGGTCGGCGGCAGGGGCGTCAGCAGCCATGCGGCGACGCTAGGGCACGTTGCCGCGACCGATCGGTACGCTCCGGGTGTGCGTCGGCAGCAAGTGCTGGTCGGGCCGCGGGTCGAGCTCCGCGCCCTCAAGTCGAGCGATTGGGACCAGTGGCGCGAGGTGCGCGTGCGCAGCCGGGACTGGCTCGAGCCGTGGGAGCCGCACGCAGAGCCGGGTGCCGCCGACCCCGTCACCGATGCCGAGGCGTTCAAGGCGCGCTGCAGCGTGTGGGAGCGCCAGCGCCACTTCGACGCCGCGTACGGGTTCGGCATCTTCCTGCGCAAGGGTCGGTTCGTCGGCGAGGTGAGCCTCGGCAGCCTTCAGCGTGGCCCGTTCCAGTCGGCGAACGTCGGCTACTGGATCGACGAGTCGCACGCCGGGTTGGGATTGATGCCCGAAGCCGTCGCGCTGGTGATCCGGTTCGCGTTCGAGGATCTCAACCTGCACCGAGTGGAGGCGGCGATCGTGCCTCGCAACAAGGCGAGTCGACGGGTCGCCGAGAAGCTCGGGCTACGCGAAGAGGGCACGTCGGATCGCCTCCTCCAGATCCGCGGCGTCTGGGAAGACCACGTCCGCTACGCGATCACCACCGAAGACTGGGCAGTCCGCAAGCAAGAGATCGAGTCCGACTTCCTCACCCTGATGCATTCTGGGGACGCTCAGGGTCGCTAGAGCGACCTGAGCGTCACAAGAACGCGAGATCGCATCGGACGAGCCTCCGAGCTCCTCGGTACGTGCCGTGTCAGCCGGTGGACGCCGCGGTCACGGTGCGCCTCATCGGAACCACCTACGTTGCGACGCCCGAGACCGTGCCCGCGGGTTGTGTGAGCGTGACACTCATCGGGCCCGGCACCGCCTTGGTGATCGACGACGTACCGGGTCTCATCGTGACGGGTGGTGAATCGAGAGCCGCGTGTCTGACCCGCGGTCGGCACGCGATGTATGCGCCGATCCCCGGCCACAGAGCTCAGGGCTTGGAAACAGCAATCCGAGTGGCGCGCAACCCGCAGTCGACCTGTGGGGGTTAGCCGCCGAAGGACTTCTTCTGTCGTGTCAGCTCGGTTTGGACTGCGGACTCGAAGTTCGGTTGCCAGGGGATCTCGCGCAGCGTCTGCTTGAGGTCGATCGCGAGGTCGCGAGGTAGCTGCGCAACCCGATCGGCCATCGCGACTGCTTCGTCGAGCAATGCGTCGTCGGCCACGCAGCGCCACGCGAGCCCGAGCTCCACAGCGCGCGTGCCGTCGAGGATCTCGCCGAACAGCGCGATCGCCGCGGCGGTGTGCGGACCAAGTGCGCGCTCGAGCATCCAGGTGTGGCCGCCGCCGGGATGGATGCCGATCTTGGTGAATCCCGGCGCGAAGCGGGCGGACTCGCCCGCGAGGATCACGTCACAGCACAACGCCAAGTTGAAGCCTGCACCGACGGCAGCACCGTTGACGGCGGCAACGGTCGGGAGCGAGCAGTCGCGTACCGACAGGAAGCCGTCATAGATGTTCCGAACCTCGTCCGGGTCGCCGCCAGCGCTGGTCTGCAGGCTGTCGAGGTTCCCGCGGTCGGCGCCCGAGCAGAACGCAGGCGCCGCGCCCGTCACGACCAGCGCGCCCACTTCGTCATCTGCCTCGGCGGCGTGGACCGCAGCGATGATCTGCTCGACCATCTCGGCGCCGAGCGCGTTGCGCTTCGAAGGTTCATCGAGCGTCAGGAGCGCCACTGGCCCGCGTTGTTCGACTCGGAGTGGCATCGGGTCAGTCTCGCACTACCGATGGCGAGCGCCTCAGGAACGACTCGGTGTCGTGGTCGTAGGTGTACTCGGGTTCGGTGTCGCCCACCGCGGCATGCAGCCGAACCCATTCGGCGAAGTCGTCGACGGTGGACGCGGTCGTGTGCGTGAACCGGTAGCCGGCCGCACGGAACGCTGACGCGTCGACCGCCCGGCCATAGCGGATCACCCTGAGGAGCTCATCCGGTAGCGGCGCGCCCAGTCGGCGCAGCGCGGCGGCGGCCCAGCCCGTCATCAGCGGTGGCAGCGGTGCACGCCGCTTGCCGACGATCGCGCACACCTCGCTCCACGGCAGCACCCCATCGCCGGCGACGTTGAACACACCGGGGATCTGGTTGAGCGTCGCGTGCAGCACCGCGGCGACGGCGTCCACCTCGTGCACGAGCTGGATGCGGGGATCGAAGCCGAGCACCTCGGGAACGATGGGGAGCTGGAGCAACCGGCCGAACGGTGACTCGAGCTCACCACTGAGCACGTCAACGAAGCGCAGCCGCGTGACCTGCACCCGGCGGTTCTCGTCACCGAGCTCGCGCACGATGTCGTCCGCTTCGATGAGCGACCGCTCCAGCGGATCGGTCGGCGGGTGCTTGCGCGCCGTCTGCTCGTAGAACCAATACGGATCGTCGTAGCTCGATCCGTAGAGGTGCGTGGAGCCCTTGACGACCAGCTTGCGCACCATGTCGTTCGACGCGGCCGCGACCACGTTGGTGGTGCCGATCACGTTGCGGTCGTGCAGCGCCTGCTTGCTCACGTGCAGCGTGTCGGTGGCCAGGTGCAGGGCCAGGATCGTGTCCACCTGCGTTGCCCGCGCGATGCGGGGCACGATCGAGAGCTCTTCGTCGGCCCGCACGAACTCCGTGGTGTCCAGCTCGACCTTCGGTTCTTCGGTGTCGACGCCGATGATCGCCTCAGTCGACCCCAAGTCCTCGAGTGCGCGCGCCACGCGCGACCCCCACACAGAGCCGATGCCGGTGATGAGCACCCTCATCCGCGCCACACGCTCTTTCGCTGTCGCAACATGTCATGCACACCGTGCTGGATCGATGCACGGATCGCCTCGGCGTGCTCCAGGATGAGTGCGCGCTCGTAGTGCTCCTGGTTGCTGGCCACGTCGAACGTCACTGGCGGCAGCACGCGGATTCGGATCTTCGCGGGCAGCGGCACGATCAACCCGAGCAGAGGACCGAAGAGGAACATGTTGGCGGTGACAGGCACGTAGGGCACACCGATGGCCTTCGCGAGCCGCGGGCTCTTCCACACGATGGGCATCGTCTCGTCGTTGCCCATGATCGCGAGAGGGACGATCGGCACGCCCGATCGCATGGCGATCTCCACGAACCCGCCCCGGCCGAAGCGCTGGAGCTGGTAGCGCTCACGCAGGTGCTTGCCCGTTCCCTTCGTGCCCTCCGGGAACACCAGGACAAGCTGTTGCTCGTCGTGCAAGAGCCGGTACGCGTTGTCAGGGTTGGCCGGCACGCCACCCGTGCGTGACCACAGCGTCCCGATCACAGGCACCGAGCGGAACAGGTTGTCGGCGAGCCCGTAGAGCGGTCGCCCGAGCTCCGACTCGATCCCGTGCATGATCACCGGCGCGTCGGACGGGATCGCGCCCCCATGGTTCGCGACGAGCAACGCACCACCTTCGCGGGGGATGTGCTCGAGCCCTTCCCATTCGACGCGGAACCATGTGTCGTACACGGGTTGGTAGAGCCGCCGCGCGAGCGCACGCATCCGCTCACTGCGACCCCATCCGTCGACATCACCGCGACGCTCCGGGCGACCCTGGGCGCCCGCCGGAGCTTCGAGCGGCACGAGATCAGCTCCACAGGATGGAGGGTTCAACATGTCGGCCCAGGCCGCGGTGTCGGTCTCGTCCGGCGCGTCGGCCACCCGGAAAGTGTGGCCTCTTGGCGTCCGAGGCGCGGAACCGAACCCTCACCGTCATTGCCGGTCGGCACCGATCACCTGCCAGCGCGGGCCCGAGTAGCGCGCAACGAGCGCGACGGCACGCGCGGCGAACCAGCCGGCGAGTGCACCCCAGAGCGCCACGACCCCGCCGTCGACCGCGCTGACGAGGACGGCCAGCGGCACGAAGACCCCGAAGGTCGCGACGATCATCGCGAGCGCGAGGTAGCGCTGATCCCCGGCGCCGATGAGCACGCCGTCGAGCACGAAGACCACGGCATTGAGCGGTTGGAGCACCGCCACGACGAGCAGGAGCTGGATCGCGAGGTCACGGATGTCGGTGCTGTCACTGAAGCCGCGAACCAACCAGGTGGCCGTGGTGGCCACGAGGATGGCGAGCGCGATGCCGATCAGAATCCCCAGCTCCATGAGGCGGCGCGCCACCTCGCGGGCGCGCACGGCATCCGCCGCGCCGAGGAACCGACCAATCATCGCTTGGCCCGCGATCGCGAGGGCGTCGACCGACAGCGCGAGGAACAGGAAGATCTGGAACGCGATCTGGTGGGCGGCGACATCGTCGTCACCGATGCGCGCCGCGAGATTGGTCGTGACGATGAACGTGACCAACAAGGAGGCGGTCCGGACCACGAGCGGCCCGCCAACCACCAGCGCGGCGCGCATGCCTGCGAGGTCGGGTCGCAGCGAGAGGTCGTGCGCACGGGCCGAGCGTCGAACGATGAACGCGTAGGCGCACGCCGCAGCGAGCTGCGCAGTCACCGTTCCCCATGCCGACCCTTCGATGCCCCAGTCGAAGCCGAACACGAACAGGATCTCCAACAAGAGGTTGACCACGTTCGACGACACTGCGATCACGAGCGTGGTGCGCGTGTCTTGAAGGCCGCGCAGGTAGCCGGCGGCAGCGAGCGACAACAGCAGCGCCGGTGCGCCGATCATGCTGATGCGCAGATACGAGATCGCGAACGGGCGAACCCGCGACGAAGCACCCATGGCGTCCACTATCTGGGGGGCGAGCGTCACGCCGACGACGAGCAGGACCAGTCCCAGCGCGAGTGCGAGCCAGAGCCCGTCGATGCCGTGCTGAGCGGCCCGGCGACGGTCGCCGGCGCCGACCTGGCGGGCCACCTTCGCGGTGGTGGCGTAGGCGAGGAAGTTGAACACGCCGAACGCCGCGGTCAGCACGGTGCCCGCCACGGCGAGCCCGGCCAGCGGCCTGGTGCCGAGCTGGCCGACGATCGCCGTGTCGGCGAGGAGGTAGAGGGGCTCGGCGGCCAGCGCCCCCAACGCCGGCACGGCCAGGCGCACGATCTCCCGGTCGTGGGGGCTCCGCCGGAACGCCATCGCACGAGTGTCACACCCTGGTGCGATGGTGGACCCATGGGCGGAGAACCCATCACCCCCCAACGGGGGGCTCCGGTGCTGCGTTTCGCCGACACGGCGAGGCGCCTAGGGGCGGCGGCGCGCGCCGCCGGACTCGTCGTGCCCGCCTTCCGGTGCCCGCCACGAGTGCCGGGCGTGCGCCGTACCGTGCGTCGATTCCCTGGCGGATCGGTCATCTCGGTCGTGCTCGACGGCCGAGAGTTCGGCGAGGTCGCTACCGACATGGTCGAAGGCGTGCTGGTGGTCAATCAGCTCGAAGGCGAAGCGGCCCATCGCTTCCGTGACGCGCTCAGATCTGCTGCGGGCCTACCCTCGAACGAAGCCCGGATGGCGGAACGGCAGACGCGAGCGGCTTAAACCCGCTTATCCCCTCGGGGGTGTGCAGGTTCAAATCCTGCTCCGGGCACGATCCCAAATACCTCGAGCGACATGATGCTTGCGTGCCGGGGTGCTCTCTCTCTTGAGGAGGAGCGAGTCGGCGAGCGGACTGTTTGGTGGGTCAGCTCGCCTTGAGGTGGCGGCGGAGTGCTTTGCGAATCACTTCCGAAACGGGAACGCCTTCATCTTCGGCGCGATGAGGCGCCGATTGCGGCCCACGAGTGCCCCCCACCTGCAACTCGGAGAGCCACAGCAGCGGATTGCGCTGTGCTGGCACTCCAGAATGACCCTCACCGGCGAAGCGGATCGCGCCGGCTCGTGTCGTTGCTACGCGCCAGCTACTGCGCCGATCGGTCGCCGGTGCGTAGATCGCCGATCGACGCACCTTCGAGCTGCGGCCCGCTCGTGTGCAGATGACAGAACACCGTCGTGCCATCCGGCGTGAGGAACGGCGGCGGATCCTCTGCTCGGCAGACGTCCAACACGTACGGACAGCGGGTGTGGAAGCGACACCCCGCGGGCGGGTTCGCCGGCGACGGGATGTCACCCTCGAGAATGATGCGACGGCGCTCGCGCTGGCGCACCGGGTTCGGCACCGGGATCGCCGACAGGAGCGCCTCGGTGTAGGGGTGCTTGGGCTGGTCGTAGACGGCTGCGGCCGGGCCGTCCTCCACGATCCGCCCGAGGTACATCACCGCGATCCTCTCGCTCACGTGACGGACGATCGAGAGGTCGTGCGCGATGAACAGCATCGCGACGTGCAGGCGGTCCTGGAGCTGTGCGAACAGGTTGATGACCTGTGCCTGCGTCGAGACGTCGAGAGAGCTCACTGGTTCGTCGAGGATCAGCAGCTTCGGGTCGACGGTCAGCGCCCGCGCGACTCCGGCGCGCTGGAGCTGGCCGCCAGAGAGCTCGTACGGGTAGCGCGTCAGATACTCCGGTGACATGCCGACGATCTCGAGCAGCTCGGCAGCGCGAGCCGTCTGCTGGGCAGCGTCGAGCTCGAGGTGTGCACGCATCGGTTCGCGCAGGCTGTCGAGCATGGTCGCCGTGGCGTCGAAGGACGAGTACGGGTCCTGGAACACGATCTGGAAGTTCCTTCGCAGCTCGCGCAGCTCCCGACCGTGGAGGGTGGTGATGTCGTTGCCTTCGAAGCAGACTTGTCCGGAGGTTGGTTCGATCAGCCGCAGCACGAGTCGTCCCAGCGTCGACTTGCCCGAGCCGCTCTCGCCGACGAGGCCGACTGTCGTGGCGCGTGGCACGACGAGATCGACGCCGTCGACGGCGCGCACGTGTCCGTGCACGCGACGACGCAGCCCTCGTTCGATGGGGAAGAGCTTGCGCACTTGCCGGGTCTCGAGCAGCGCGGGCCCCGCGGAGGTGATCGCCGTCACTGTGAGCCTCGGAGGTCGAGTTCGCCCGAGCGCAGGCAGCGGACGTCGTGCGGGGTAGGGCCAGCCGCCCCGTTGGGTCCGGCGGTGAGCGAGACCCGCTCGCTGCGGCATGCGTCGATGACGTACGCGCACCGCGGGTGGAACCGGCAGCCTCCGGGCCACGCCCGTGGATGGGGCACCTGTCCCGGGATCACGTACAGCGCGTCTCCGGCGCGTCCGGTCTGAGGCATCGCGGCGAGCAAGCCCTCGGTGTACGGCTGCTGCGGGCGTGTGAACACCTCGCCCACGGTGCCCTGCTCGACGATCTGCCCCGAGTACATCACCGCGACGCGGTCACAGATGTCGGCGACGACACCGAGGTCGTGCGTCACGAAGATGACGGAGAGATCGAGCTCGCGCTGCAGCGAGCGGAGCAGGTCGAGCATCTGCGCCTGGATGGTGACGTCGAGCGCAGTCGTCGGCTCGTCGGCGATGAGCAGCTTCGGTCGGCACATGAGCGCGATCGCCAGCATCACGCGTTGGCGCATACCGCCCGAGAGCTGGTGGGGATACTCGTGGAGTCGCTGCTCGGGCGCCGGGATCTGGACGAGATCGAGCATCTCGCGGGCGCGTGCGCGCGCGGTCGCGCGGTCGACGTGCTCGTGGAGACGCAGTGCTTCCCGCAGCTGGTCGCCGATCGTGTAGGCAGGGTTGAGGCTCGTCATCGGGTCCTGGAACACCATCGACAGCTCCGCGCCCCGGATTGCGCGCATCTCGTCGAAGGACAAGGCGAAGAGATCCCGTCCCTCGAAGTACACCGCGCCTTCGGCGATCCGGGCCGGGGGCGACCCGAGCAGGCGCATGATGGCGAGGGAAGTGACGGTCTTGCCCGAGCCGCTCTCACCGACCAGACCGAGCACCTCGCCGGACGCGACGGAGAAGCTGACGTCATCGACCACCCGGACGCGTCCTTGCTCGGTGTCGAACTCCAGGCTGAGGTGCTCGACCGCGAGCAGCGGTGCGGGATCCGGTGCCGCGGGCACCTCGATGCGCGTCACGGCGGTGAGGCCACGGCGCGTCTTGCGCTGGCGCTGCTGCCAGGCCTGAAGCACGTTCCATGCCTGCCATGGCTTGCGGTGATGGTCGCGGGTAGGAACCCACTGCGACGCGCTCAGCGCGTCGCGCAGCGCGTCGCCCAGCGTGTTGTAGGCGAGGACCATCAACGCGATCACGGCCCCGGGAAACCACAGCTGCCACGGATGTGTGTACAGCGAATGGTCGTAGGCGCGCCGGAGCATGTTGCCCCAGCTCGCGTTCGGTGGCTGCTGTGAGAGGCCCAGGAAGCTGAGCCCGGCCTCGGCGAGGATCGCGGCACCGAAGGCGAGCGACATGCCCACGATCAGGGGTGACCGCACGTTGGGGAGGATCCGATGGGAGAGGATGCGTCTCGTACGTGTGCCGATCGAGCGTGACGCCTCGACGAAGGTCTCCTCCTTGACGGCGAGCGTCGACGCCCGCACCAGCCGCGCGAAACCGGGAACCATGACGATCGTGATGGCCAGCGCGACGTTGCCCACGCCCTTTCCGAGCAGCCCCGCCACCGCGATCGCGAGCACGAGGGGCGGGAAGGCGAGCATGGCGTCGACGATCCGCATGAGCAGGTTGTCGAGGCGACCACCGATGTACCCGGAGACGAGCCCGATCGGCAGGGCGATCAGCCCGGCGAGCAGCACGGTCTGGAGGCTGATCCGCACCGAGATGCGGGCGCCCACGATGAGACGGCTGAGGATGTCGCGCCCCAGGTCGTCGGTGCCGAAGGGGTGGCTCCACGACGGCACATCGTTGGAGTTGAGGATGTCCTGAGCGTTGGGGTCGTGGGGGGCCACCGCCGTGCCGAAGATCGCCGCGATCGCGACGAGCATGAGGAACGCGATGGCCAGCACCGTGCCCCGCTTGCGGAGCAGCCGGCGAACGAGGCGGAGCCGCGGACTCGTCGAGCGCGCTGTCGCCACTGTCTCGACGGCAGCGACCGGTGCCAACCCGGTCGTGTCGGGCCGGAGGCTCACGAGACCCGCACCTTGGGGTTGAGGAACCCGTAGGTGATGTCGGCGAGCGTGCTGAGGATCAACGCGGCGAGCACGAAGATGAGCACCACACCCTGGATCACCGGTACGTCGAAGCTGACCACGGCGCGCAGGAAGTACGGGCCCATCCCCGGGATCGTGAAGATCTCCTCGACGATCACCGTGCTGCCGATCAGGTAGCCGGTCTGGAGTGCCAGGATCGTGACGACCGGTATCGCCGCGTTCTTCAGCGCGTGCTTGACGACGATCAATCGCGTGCTGCCGCCCTTGGCCCACGCGCTACGCACGTAGTTGGTGTCGAGCACGTCGATGAGCGCTGCCCGCAGCTGGCGCGAGAGCGAGGCCGCGGACCAGGTCCCGAGCGCGATGGCCGGCAGCGCGATGTGCTCGAGCCAGCGGAGCGGGTTCTCGAAGAACGGCACGTACCCCGACGGGGGGAGCAACCGCAGGTCGACCGCGAACAGCACCACGAGGATGATCGCCAGCCAGTACCCCGGGATCGAGATCCCCAGCGTGGTGCCGAAGCGGGAAAGCTTGTCGATGGCGCCCGCGGGCCGCATCGCCGACAGGACCCCGAGCGGCACGCCGACCAGGAGGCCGACGAACAGCGCGGCACCGGCCAGGCCAAGGGTGATCGGCAGCCGCTCGGCGATGTCGCTGGTCACCGCGGTCCGCGCGAAGAGGGAGTCGCCGAGGTCACCCTGGACCGCGCCGCCGAGCCAGCGCCCGTACTGCTGGAAGATCGACTCGTCGAGGTGCAGCTCCTCGCGCACCTCGGCGATCCGCTCGGGAGTTGCGTTCTCGCCGCCGGCGAGCGTGACGGACGCATCGCCCGGGACCAGCGCGATGAGGATGAACACGAAGAACGAGACGAGAACGAGCAGGGGGACCAGCGCCAGCAAGCGGCGTGCAATCAGCGTGCCCAAGGCGCGCAGCCCCCTTCTCGGCGTGGCCTCGTCGGAACCGCCGGAGTCCACTCGCTTCTGACGTGAACGTCAATCTCGGAGCGTCGGGGTGGCCGCGCGCCGGGACCCTGGTCGATCGCCCGACTATGTTCGCGGCTGCCAGCGGTCATCCGGGGGGAAGCCATGAAGCGCAATGACACGCGTCGGTCCGTACGTCGCCTCGTCGGTGTGTGCACCATCGTGGTGCTGGCCGGCACGAGCCTCGTCGCCTCGAGTGCCAACGCGGTCAGTCCGTCCGGGAAGAAGTCGGCGATCGACCCGAACGGGACCCTGAGGTTCGGGGTCGAGCTCAACAATCGCTCGCCCCAGCTGGTGGCGTTCGACCCGGCAACCTCGACGACGACGAACGACGTCTGGAACCTCGCGTTCATCTACGACACGCTCCTCTACCCGCCGCTCAAGACGGGCAAGTACGAGCCCGGCTTGGCGCGCTCGTTCGAAGTCGTCGATGACCAGACCATCGAGGTGGAGCTGCGCCCGAACCTGACGTTCCACGACGGGGAGACGCTCGATGCCGACGCCGCCAGTGCGAGCATCATGCGCAACTTCGAGACGGTGAACTCGTCATGGAACCCCGCGTTCGCGAATCTCGACTCGATCGAGGTGCTTTCCCCGACCACATTCCGCATCAACCTCACCGAACCTGGTGCGTACGCGTTCCTCCCACTCCTGGCTGCGCGCGAGACGATGGTCGTGTCGCCTACGGCCGCGGCGGCTGGAACTCTCGAGGAGCTCCCGATTGGCGCCGGACCGTTCGAGTTCGGGGAGTACGACACCGAGCAGCTGCTCTCGTTGACGAAGTTCAAGGACTACTGGAACGCCAAGAAGGTGAGGATCGGCCAGCTCGATCTGGTCAGCTCGGTGGCCGGCGCACCGCGGGTCGCGGCACTGCTCGCGCCCACCATCGACGTCGGCGGCATCAGTGTCTCCGATGTCGGTGGTGTCGACGGCCGTGATGACCTGAAGGTCGCGACCAAGCCGTCGGACGGGTTCCTCTACACGCAGCTGTGCAAGAGCGAGCCGCCCTTCGACAACCTGAAGGTGAGGCAGGCGTTCTCTCACGCGATCAACCGCGACGAGCTCAACCAGGCCGTGTACGACGGGCTGGGAGCGCCGGCGTACATGGCGTGGTCGGAGGGAACGCCTTTCTACGAGCCGTCCATCGCCAAACAGCAGAAGTACAACCCGAAGCTCGCGCGCAAGCTGCTCGCCGAGGCTGGCTTCGAGGACGGCGTCTCCTTCAGCACGATGATCGTCGCGGGCTTCCCGGCGACGGAGACACTCACCACCGTCCTGGAGCAGCAGCTCGCCGAGGTCGGTATCGAGATCACCATCGAGCAAAGTGCCAACTACGCGCAGGACGTGTGGGTCGATCGCAAGACCGACACCGGTACCGTGCCGTGGATCCGCTCCGGTGTGGAGAACACCATCATGTTCGACCCTGGGTTCCAGGCCAACCTCTGCGGCTACGACGACCCGGAGCTCAACGATCTGCGCACCGCGGTGCTCGATGCTGTCCCAGGTTCGCCCGCGCAGCACGATGCGTGGACCGCATGGATGAAGCACGTCGCCGACAACATGCTCGTCATCTACCACCTCTATCCGGCGTCGGTCATCGGCTTCCACTCCGACCGGGTCGATGCGAGCAAGTTCGACTCGCTCTACTCGGGTCCGAGCGCGCAGTTCTTGGACTGGACGGCGATGACGGTCAAGAAGGGCTAACGCTTCGGTCGGGTCCCGGACGGATGGGGGGCGCACACCCCTCAACCCCAAGAGCCGGTCCCATGCCGAGCCGAGAAGTCCGGCCACGCTCCGGCTCGAGGAACGATGTGCAACGGTGCCCTGCGCTGAGGCCTTCGAGCCGGCTTTTGCGTTTGGACGGAACGGTGCCGGGCCTCGTTGCCCGCCAGGAGATCGTGGTTCCTATGAGTAGGACGCTGCGGCGTGAGTAGGACGCTGCGGGGGATGGCGACGAGACCCTCAGCCAGTACTTGCGGTGGCCCAGCCCAGTGCTTCTCCGGCGCGAAGCATCCCCGCGTTCAGTGATCGCGCAATCACGGAGTACCTCGAGCGAAAAACCCGCGTCTGAAGCTCGCATTGCCGGGACGGTCGCCCAGGCTTCTCGCAGTTCGGTCGGCCCGTGGTGACAGTCCAACCTCGGGGAGCAATTTGTGGCGCTGCGGTGCCGAGGTGCTCTCTCCCGGGGAAGGCGAGTCGGCGAGCAGAGTGTGTCGTCGGTCAGCTCGCCTTGAGGTAGCGGCGGAGTGCTTTGCGAATCACTTCCGAAACGGGAACGCCTTCATCTTCGGCGCGATGAACCAGGAACTGCTTGAGTTCGGGATCGAGGCGAACGGACTCGTCTGCAAGTTCCCATCGAGCCCGACCTTCATCGCAGTGCCTGAGTCAACGGTCGACTTCCCGAGCCTCAACGTTCTCTTGGAGGAGGTCCTCGTGGTGAATGCGACGATGCAGCAACAAGGCACCGCGTCGACACTCGATCATGCAGACCAGTACTGCAAGCTCAAGAGGGCTCCGAAGTAGCGGGTCGGTCGATGCCGTAGACGCGGGTGTCTCGGCCGCGGAAGTCGATGGTTCGCTCGAACTTCTCACCTAGGCGGTGAGCGACGGCAATCGAGCGCGTGTTCTCGGGGTTGATGAGGCTGATGACGCGGGTCGCGTCGAGCTCGTTCCACGCGTGCTCGAGCGCGACGCGCGCGGCCTCGGTGGCATAGCCACGGCCCCACACCGTTCGGTCGAGTGCCCATCCCACTTCGAGGCCGGGCCAGCCGACCGGGCGGTGAAGGCCGACGCGCCCGACCATGGTCTCAGAGTCGCGCACTTCGACGGCCCACGTACCGAAGCCGCGCAGCGCCCAGTGCCCGGTGAACATGGCCATGCTGCGCCACGCGTCCTCTCGACTGAGCGTGTTGCCATCGCCGATATAACGCATCACCTCGGGGTCCGAGCACATGCGCGCGTACGCGTCGAGGTCCTCGTCGCGCCACGCGCGCAGCACGAGGCGATCAGTGTGGATCGTCGGGGCAGCCACGGCGCTGCCGTTCGTCAGTCCGGGTCGGGGACGGGTTGCGGCGGGGGCGGCCCGACGTAGCTCGCGCTCGGGCGGATCAGTCGGTTGTCGGCAGCTTGTTCGAGGATGTGCGCGGTCCAACCGATCACCCGGCTCGACGCGAACGTCGGCGTGAACATCTCCGCGGGCACTCCACAGGCGTCCATGACGATGCCGGCGTAGAACTCCACGTTCGTGTAGAGCTTGCGACCGGGCTTGAGCTCGGCGAGCAGATCGATCGCCTTCTGCTCGACCTGCTTGGCGAACTCGACGTTCGGTCCACCGAGCCGTTCGGCCACGCTGCGCAACATCACCGAGCGGGGATCGTCGGTCTTGTAGACGCGGTGACCGAACCCCATCAGGCGGTCGCCGCGCTCGATCGCGTCGCGGATCCACGGTTCGGCCTTGTCGATCGTGCCGATGTCTTCGATCATCGTGAGTGCCCGGCTCGGTGCGCCGCCGTGCAACGGGCCCGACAGCGCGCCGATCCCACCTACGACGGCGGCGGCGAGGTCGGCGCCGGTCGACGTGATCACGCGCGCCGTGAAGGTCGACGCATTGAACCCGTGGTCGATCGTGGAGATGAGGTAGTGCTCGACCGCCCGTGCGTGCTCGGGCTTCTGGGTCTCGCCCAGCATCATCTTCAGGTAGTTGGCGGCGTACGGGAGATCGGGATCGGGCTCGACAACTGGCAGCTGGTGCTTCAGCCGGTAGAGGGCGCACAGCAGGCTCGGCACCACGGCACACACGCGCAACGCCTGCTGCCGGAGCTCGGTCGCGCTCAGGTCGAGCGACGGACCGAAGCCCAGGCTGGCACCGAGCAACGACACCGCGGTTCGCAGCTGTTCGAGGGGCGGTGCGTCGGGGGCGGCGATGATGATCTGCGGCAGCGCCTCGAGCAATGCCGGTGGGATCACGCGCAGCGGCGCGATCTCGCGCATGAACGCCTCACGCTCAGCGCGGTTGGGGAGCTCGCCTTCGTAGAGCAAGTGCCAGACGTCTTCGATCGATCGCGTCTCGGCGAGCTCGACCGCGTCGTACTGGCGGTAGTGGTAGAAGCCTTCGAGACCGCGGACGTCACCGATGGCCGTCTCGGCGACCACCACACCTTCGAGGCCACGCGGCACGTCGAGCGCGAGGTGATCCGCCGGCTGGATCTGGGCGATGCGCATGAGATCGCGCATCGACACGATGCCCACGAGCTTGCCGCCGTCGACGACGGGGATGTGGCGATAGCCGTGCTCGGCGAGGCTGGCGAACGCCGACGTCGCCTCGGCATCCGGCGCGACCGAATCGGGGTCAGGCGTCATCCAGTCGCGGACGAGGTCGCTGCCGGCGGCGCGGGCGGCGGCGAGGCGCACGAGGTCCCGTTCGGTGAGGATCCCTACGGGGCGGTCGCCGTCCACGACGACGACGGACCCCACGCGCTGCTCGCGCATGCGCTCGGCGGCGGCCCCGACGGTCTCGTCAGCAGTGGCGGTGACGACCGGGTGGCTCATGATGTCGGCCACGGTTCGCGTCGTGCCCGCGCCGGTGACCGCCATCAATGATGCAGGCTACCGCGTCCGCTCATCATGCCGACTCTCCGTGCCTTCCCGCGCCGGCTGAATACTTCGCGACTCCCTCGCGGAACTCAGTGCCGTTGAGCACCTCGATGCCGTGCTCGTGCTCGTTGCGGAACGTGTCGACGAGCGGCATGCCCCATTGCTCATAGGTCGACGTACGGTCGGAGCGCATGCACTGCTGCGGCAGCCGGGCGAGCTCCTGTGCGAGCTCGATGGCGCCAGCGAGCGCGCCGCCGGGCTCGGTGAGTCGGTTCGCCAGCCCCATTCGCAGTGCTTCGTCGCCGGACACGCCGCGCCCAGTGAGCGTGCCGGTGGTGTTCATCCTCGTGAGCGCGCTCACCGGTTGGATCGCCAACCTGCTGGGGCCCCTCAGCGGTGCCGTCGCCGCCCTGCTCGGCACGGCGCTCTTCGCCGGCCTCATCGTTCTTGGCTTCGCGTGGCTTCCCTCGAAGCCCGTGCCCCTTCGCGCGCACCTGCCCGGAGCCATCACCCTCGCGGTGGGAATCCAGGCGCTCGGCATGGTCGGTGAGTTCTTCGTGGCCGGGGAGCTCACCAATGCCGAGCAGCTCTACGGCGTGCTGGAACTCGCGGCCACGCTGCTGTTCGTGCTTTACCTCATCGGCCGCATCACGGTGTGGTCGTGCGAGCTGAACGCGGTGTCATGGGAGGTCTGGCACGGCGGTGATCCGGACGCCTCACCCTCGTCCTGAGGGGAGTATGGTCAGGCAAACCCCCCGTGTGCCCACCACGACAAAGGAACAGCCGTGGCGACAATGGAGCAGATCAGGGCCGATCTCGAGGCGAAGGTGCCGGCGCCGATCGAGCACCTCGGCTTCTTCATGACGAAGGGGTCGTTTTCCAAGGGCCCGGCCGGAGCCACCAGTGACCTCGGCAAGATGGTCGGCGGCTTCCTGCGCAAGAAGAAGGGCGGCGACCTCACCGGGGCCACCACCGGGAAGTCGGTGATGGGGCTTGATAACCACCAGACCGCCCTCGTGCTGGCCGGTGGCACCCTGTACGCCATCGACAGCACCACGAGCATGGGCGGCGAGATGACCATCGGCGAGGTGCTCGGATCATGGCCCGTGGACGAGTTGGTGGTCGATGGCTCGCGCAAGAACAAGGGCAAGGCCGGTGGCTACGAGACCGTGCAGATCAACCTCGACATCACGCATCCTCCCACCGGCGGTGGCGGCGAGATGGAGGCCATGACATACGAGGGCCTCGGCGACCCGACCCTCGAGTTCTACGAGGTCATCACCGCGCTGGGCTGACGCCCGGGATCATCCGGCTGCCTCGGCCGCCTTGACCGCGACGCGCACGGCGACGGCGAACTCCTTCGCCGCCGTGCGCTCGCGTGCGTCTACCGACACCTCGAAGGCGAAGCCTCGGCCGGCCACCACGAGCACCACGGTGCCGCGCGCCACCGGCTGCCGGAAGGACCAATCAATCTGGTCGGTCGCGAGGATCCTGACGGCGGCATCGGCGAGGCCGCTGGCCGTGACCTTACGCTCCGTCGTGGTCTCGTCGCGCACCAGCACGCGCACGCCGGCCAGCGGAGCGTCCACCTCGCCGTATCGCAGGCGCCCATCGACGATGGACACGCCATGGAACTCCGTGGGCAGGGGTCGGGCGTTGCGCTTCCCCATGGGTCAGGCCCTCGCCGGACCGGTGGCAACCGGAGAGCCGGGCTGGTTGCTCCAGGCCGACCACGATCCCGGGAAGAGCCGGCCGCGCCCGAGCCCGGCGTGCTCCATCACGAGCGGGCTGTGGCAGGCATTCACGCCCGAGCCGCAGTAGGCGACGGCGCCGTCGGCGGTCGTGATGCCGACGGCGGCGAACTGGTCGCGGAGGGCATCCGGAGGGAGAAGCGCACCGTCGGCACCCATGTGCGCCATGCAGGGTGCGTTCACCGCACCGGGGATGTGACCGGCGCGCGGGTCGACGGGCTCGGCCTCTCCCCGAAAGCGCTCTGGCGCGCGGGCGTCGAGCAGCACGCACGACCCGCCCGGGCCGCCTTCAGCTGAGGCGCGCTCCGCTGGCGCGACGGCGGCTGCGGCGACCTCGTCGATGGATGCCAGCCAAGCGGAGGGCCAGGGCACCGGCGTGAAGGCCGCTGCGGGCCGACCCGGCCCTGCCCCGGTATCGAGCGGCGCGCCCCAGGCGGCGAGGCCGCCGTCGAGCAGGGCGGCGTCACGGCCGATGGCACGGAGCATCCAGGCGAGCCGCGCCGCGAAGATGCCGCCCGCGACGGCGTAGCCCTCGACCGCGGCGATCAACGGCTTGCTCGTGAGCATGCGCGTCGGTCCGAGTGGCGCTTGGTCCGGCGCGAGCGTGTACCCGGGGTCGCGGTCGGGATCACTGTGGCGTTCGGACAAGGCCTTGAGGTCGGCACCTGCGCAGAAGTGACCGCCGGCGCCGGTGAGGATGGCGACGGAGGCCTTTTCGTCGGCGTCGAACGCTCGGAACGCCGCGGCCAGCTCCTTCGCGGCCTGGCCGTCGACGGCATTCCGTCGATCCGGACGATCCATGGTCACGATCGTGACGGCGCCATCACGCTCCACACGCACGGTCATGCCGATCTCCTCCGTCAGCTCCTAGTGGCGATCAAGTGTGCGGTCTCGTTGATCGTCGCGACACTGCGCGGACCGGCGCGAGAGGCATGCACGCGGCTGATCGACGTGTACTCGGGATGGAACCACAGCAGACGATCGATGCCGAGCACGTGTGCAAGGAACACGTTGATCACTCCGCCGTGGGTCACGACGGCGACTCGCTTGCCTGCGTGGCGTCCGATCAGGTTGTCGAGGGCAGGCACAACCTGTTGCTGAAAGACGCCAGGATCGATGCCACCGACATCGGCCCACCGGCCTTCGATGGTGGCGTACCAGCGTTCGTCCTTGGCCTCGCGCAGCTCTTCGATCGGGATGTAATGGCCGGCCGTCGCGTCGTACTCGGAGATGCCGGGATCGACCTCGGCCTCGAGTCCCAATGCAGCAACAAGCGGGGCTGCGGTCTCGCGGGCGCGCCGCAATGGGCTCGTGACGATCGCGTCGACACCTTCGGTCGCGAGCCAGGCTGCGAGCCGCTCGGCTTGTTGAACCCCTCGCGGCGTGAGGCCCGGATCGGCCGGACCTTCCACGTCACCCTCGTCGATGCGCACCGGCTCGGCGTGCCGGACGAGCACGAGCTCCATCAGACGTGCTCAGGCCGACGCGAGCGGGAAGCCGAGCACGGCTTCGAGCTCCGCAATCGCCGCGCCGATGTCGGAGACCTTGATCGTCGTCATCCCAAGCGCGCGAGCAGGTTTGAGGTTCACGCCGAGGTCGTCAAGGAAGACTGCTTCGTCGGGAGTGACATCGAGCCGCTCACAGACCAGCTCGTAGATCCGCGGGTCAGGCTTGCGCAGCCCCACGATGTACGACTCGACGATGGCGTCGAACAGCTCGCCCAGAACGGGCGCCCGGTCCGCCATTGCTCCTTCGGTGTCGGTGCCCCAGTTGTTCGTCAGCGCACCGGTCTTCACGTCATTGGCGCGGATGCGGCGGATGGCCTCGAGCATCGCGGGATGCGCTTCGCCGCTCCCTTGCAGGGTGGCCATCATGTCCGCGGCGCGCACCGTCTGACCGGCGGTCGCACACTCGGCTTCGAACGCGACGGCGAACTCAGAGAGCGACAGCTCGCCGCGTTCGAGCTGCGACCACGCGGAGGTTTCGTCGCCGCCCACGATCACCTCACTGATGAACCGGTGGGGGAGACCCACGCGCGCCTCGTACTCGCGAAAGGCTTGGATCGGTGACGGCATGACCACGCCACCGAGATCGAAGATGACAGCCCGGGCGCGCATGGGCGCGCACGCTACCGTGCGCGCATGGACGGTCCTGCCGCACCGGCCATCACTCGTCGAAGCATGCTCGGCGCGTTGGCCGGCGGTGCCGCGCTCGCGGCCATGCCGAGCGTGTCGCGTGGGCCGCTGTTCGTGCCGAGCGGCGCCGGACCCACACTCGCGACCAATCCGTTCACCCTTGGCGTCGCATCCGGCGATCCGTTGTCCGACGGGATCGTGCTTTGGACGCGCCTTGTCGTCGATCCGGCCGCGCCCGCGGGTGGGATGCCGGCCGAGCCTGTGCGCGTCCAGTGGGAGCTCGCGGCCGACGAACGGTTCCGGAAGAAGGTGTCGAAAGGCGTCGTGCGCGCCCAGCCCGACGACGCGCACGCAGTGCACGTCGACGTGCGCGGGCTTGATCCCGCCCACGACTGGTTCTTCCGGTTCCGAGTCGGTGATCACGAGAGCCCGATCGGTCGTACGCGCACTGCTCCCGCCGATGGCGCAACTGCGAAACAACTCGTGTTCGCGGTCGCGTCGTGCCAGCAGTACCACCGCGGATACTTCACCGCGCATCGCCACCTCGCCGAGGAGGATCTCGACGCGGTGCTGTTCGTCGGTGACTACATGTACGAGAGCGGCTTCCAGAGCGGGGGTGTGCGCGAGCTCGAAGGACCGGAACCCACTGATCTCGACGCGTATCGAGCGCGATATGCGACGTACAAGAGCGATCCCAACCTCCAGGCGGCACACGCGGCGTGCCCGTGGGTGGTGACCTGGGACGACCACGAGGTCGACAACAACTACGCCGACTCGGTGTCGCAGGACGCAGGCGTCTTGGAGGCGGACTTCCTCACCCGGCGTGCCGCCGCGTATCGGGTGTGGTGGGAGCACCAACCCGTCCGCCTCGATCGCCCGACTGGGCCGGATTTCCAGATTCACCGCACCGTGGAGTTCGGACGACTTGCCCAGGTACACGTGCTCGACACGCGCCAGTACCGAACTCCGCAATGTGAGGACGTGGCGAGCGATCTGGGCCCGCGGTGTGAGGCGGCGTTCGGCGCGGACGCGACTCTCCTGGGTGACGAGCAAGAGCGTTGGCTAGAGCGTTCGTTGCGCAAGTCGGACGCGCGGTGGAACGTGCTCGCGCAGCAGGTGCTGATGGCGCAGTCCAACTTCGTGCCGACGACTCCCGAAGGGATCTTCGCGCTCGACAGCTGGGACGGGTACGTCGAAGCTCGCAAGCGACTGCTTGGCACGACAGTGAACGGCGTCGAGAACCTCGTGACGGTCACCGGTGACATCCACGCGGCGTGGGTCAACGACCTCAAAGCGGACTACAGCGATCCCGCGTCGCCGGTCGTGGGTACCGAGCTCGTGGGCACCTCGATCACATCGCTCTTCCCGGTGGGGAACGACCTCGTGTACACCGCGATGGCCGATCAGCCTCATCTCAAGTACTTCGAAGGTCAACGGCGCGGCTATCTGCGGTGCACGTTCGAGAAGTCGGAGCTGCGCGCCGATCACCGCTTCGTCTCCACGACGCAGGCGCCCGATGCGACGATCGAGACGGGTGCGAGCTTCGTCGTCGAGGCGGGACGTCCCGGCGCGGAACCGGCGTAGCCGATGAGCTCTGCCGACGAAGGGGCGATCCGCGCGCTCGTCGTCGCCTACGCCGAGCTGCTGGACGCCGGCGACCTGGACAGCGTGGCCGGGCTCTTTGAGCACGGAGAGTTCCACTCTGGACATCAGGGGACGGTGCGGCGCGGCCGTGATGAGGTCCGGCGCATGTACGACGCCGTGGTCCTCTACGACGACGGCACCCCGCGCACCAAGCATGTGCTCGGCAACCTCGTGGTCGACATCGACAGGGATTGCGCATCGGCGACGGCGAGCTGCACCTTCACCGTCATGCAGGCCGCGCCAGGCGCTGCGCTCCAGCCAGTCCTCGCCGGTCGCTACGTCGACCGTTTCGCGCGTGATCGCAGCGACGGACCGTGGCACTTCGCCGTACGGACCGTGTACCCAGAGCTCATGGGGGATCTGTCCACGCACATGGGTCGGCGGTGACCGACGCGGCCGAGGACGTAGCCGCACTCGCGCGCTCGCGGGCGCGCGCCGATGAGACCCCCGTCGTGGTGGGCGTTGCTGGCGCGGTCGCGTCGGGCAAGTCGACGTTCGCAGCAGCGATCGCGGACGCGGTGATGGCAGATGGTGGAGCCGCCGATGTGATCAGCACCGATGGGTTCCTGTACCCGAACGCGGAGCTCGAGACGCGGGGATTGGTCATGCAGAAGGGCTTCCCCGAGTCCTACGACGTGGAGCGGCTGCGCGGTCTCGTCCAGGAGATCCACTCGGGGGCGACCGAGGTGACCGTGCCGCAGTACTCCCACGAGGTCTACGACGTAGCCGGCGAGAAGCCGTTCAAGGTGCGCCGCGACGCGATGGTGATCTTGGAAGGCGTGAACGCGCTGGGCGCGCTGGCCGGTCGGTTGGATTTCGGCGTCTACGTCCACGCGGAGGAGGATGACCTCGAGCGCTGGTACGTCGCGCGGTTCCTGGCGCTCTGCGCGGAGGCCGAGGAGGACACCTCGTCCTTCTACCGCCGCTTCGCGGGCATGAGCGCGTCAGAGATCGAGTCGTTGGCACACCAGACCTGGCGTGGGGTCAACCTCGTGAACCTGCGCGAGCACATCGCACCGACCCGAGCGATCGCCGATTGCGTCGTCACCAAGGGGCCCGATCACGCCGTCGTCCAGGTCGAGGTGCGCTGAGCGCGTCGCTACGTGGCGAGATCTTCGGGCAGCAACGCGAACATCACGACGTCGCTCACGCCGCAGCCGATGGTGGCGTAGGAGCGCAGCAGCCCCTCACGAGTGAAGCCGGCACTCTCCGCAACCCGTTGCGAGCCGACGTTGTCGGGGTGGGTGATGAGCTCGAGGCGCACGAGCGGGAACGTCGCGAGTGCCCACCGTGATGCCAGCCTGGTGGCGCGGGTGGCGACCCCGCGCCTGCGGGCCGGTGCGGCGATCCAGTAGCCGACCTCCGCGACCTCGGGAGTGTCTCGGAGATGCAGTCCGCATGCGCCGCGCAGCACCCCGGTGATGAGGTCCTCGATGACGAAGTTGGCCGCGACGACCCCGTCGCGCCACTGGTCCCTAGAGCGCTCGACGAATGCCACTGCGTCATCACGCGTGTACGGCGAGGGGACGCGAGTGAACCGAGGGATGTCGGGGTCCTGGCACGCGGCCGTGATGGCATCGACGTGATCGGTCGTCGGCAACCGCAGGACGATCTCGTCGTCGCGCAGATCGGGAACTTCGAACCCCATCGAGCAAGCGTGCCATCATCGATGTCGACGCAGCGAACGAGTTCTACACGGAGAGTCGACATGGCCCTGATCCACAACGTTGTCGGCACGCCCACCGCAGCGAGAGTGCTGCTGCTGGTGCACGGCCTCGGTGCCGATGAGCGCGACCTCGGCGGCCTGCTCCCGTACCTCGACCCCGAAGGGCGGTTCCTCACAGTGCTGCCCCGCGGACCCCTCGCGGCGCCGCCGGGCTTTGCGTGGTACGGCATGGCCGCGATCACCGGCCAGCCAGGCGGCGACGCCGACGCCGAGTTCAATGCCGCGCTCGACGAGCTCGACGACTTGCTCGATGAGGTGTGCGCGGAGCACGACAAGACGCGCGCGGAAGCGATCATCGCTGGGTTCTCCCAGGGTGGCGCGTTGGCGGTCGCGCTCGGCTTGCGTCGCAGCGATCGTCCTCACCCCGCAGGTGTCATCGCCATGAGCACGTATCTCCACGGCGGCGTCGACATCGACTGGGACGCGGCAGCAGAGATCCCGGTGCTCGTCCAGCACGGCACCAACGACTCCTTGCTGCCCGTCGAACGAGGTCGCGACTTGGCCAAGACGTTGGTGGAGCACGGTATGCCCGTCGTCTACAGCGAGTATCCGATGGAGCACCAGGTCGCGATGGAGAGCGTGCAACAAGCACACGAGTGGCTGCTCGCAGTGAGTGCGGGCGAACGGCCGAGTGAGGCGCTGCCGGAGCCACCGCCGCCCGCACTGGTGCAGCCGGTCACGACCGCTCAATGGGAGACGGCGGTGCTGCGCTCAGAGCTTCCGGTGATCGTCGACTTCTGGGCGCCTTGGTGCCAACCATGCCGCATGGTCTCGCCGATCGTCGAGCAGATCGCGGCGATGCGCGAGGGCGCCTACAAGGTGGTGAAGGTCAACATCGACGAAGAACCTGCCCTCGCGCAGCAGTACGAGGTGCAGAGCATCCCGATGATCGCACTCTTCCGCAACGGCCGGTTGGAGCGCTCGGTGCTCGGCGCGAAGCCGCGTCAGCAGCTCGAAGCCGAGCTAGGGATGCTCGTCATTCCGTAGCTGCGATCACCGCGTCACCCGGCCGTCGTGCCGACCGTCATCGTGATCGTCGTGCCACCAGGACCCGAGGTGGGTTCTACCGCTGCGGCCCGATGGTGGTTCCCGCGCTCGATGGTAAGGCCGGAATGGCAACGAGCCCTGCTGTCGCCAGTAGCACTGCGATCTTGCGCCCGCGCAATTACCTCATGTCATTCCCTGCACCTCAACCGGAGACGCCAAGGTATCCCGTACGGTCTCGGATCGCGTGCCCGATGACGCCGCTGGCCAGCGCCCCGTGACGTTCAAGCGCACGTACGAGGTCACCGGCGCGTGTGCTTTCGACCGCCAACAGGAGGCCGCCGCTGGTCTGCGCGTCGGCGAGCAGTAGCTGCTCGTCGAGCGGGAGCCCGTTCCACTCCACGTACTCAGTGATGAACGCGTGGTTTCGCTGCGTGCCGCCGGCGACCATGCCCTGGGCCAAGAGGTCGCGCACGCCGTCGATCACCGGCACCGCCGGTGCATCGAGCTCCGCTCCGAGGCCCGAGGCGACGAGCATCTCGCGGAGATGGCCGACCAACCCGAACCCGGTGACGTCGGTGGCGGCGTGCACCGCGTCGCCAAGCTCGAGCGCAGCGTCGCGTGCCCCAGCGTTCAACGTCGTCATCACTCGAACTGCTTCGGCGACACGCTCGTCTGGCGCCGCGTCGCGCTTGACCGCGGTGGAGATCACGCCAAGCCCGATCGGCTTTGTGAGCACGAGCGCGTCGCCCGCTTGTGCGCCGGCGTTGGTCAGCACCCTGGCGGGGTCGACCGTGCCGACGACGGCCAGCCCGAACTTGGGCTCGGCATCGTCGATCGAGTGACCGCCGGCAACGAGCGCGCCGGCGGTTCGTACGACGTCGGCACCGCCGTCGAGCACGCGCGCGAGGAGCTCAAATGGCAGTCCTGCTCGCGGCCATGCGACCAGGTTCAGCGCGAGCAACGGGGTGCCGCCCATCGCGTACACGTCGGAGAGCGCGTTGGTCGCAGCGATGCGGCCCCAGTCGTAGGGGTCGTCGACAATAGGGGTGAAGAAGTCGGTGGTCATGACGATCGCGAGGTCGTCGCGCAGGCGGTAGACGGCCGCGTCATCGGCCGTGTCGAACCCGACGAGCAGGTCAGGGTCGGTCGTGTCGCGGTCGAACCCTTGGACGAGACCCAGCACCGTGCGCAGGTCGTCGGGTGAGAGCTTGCAGGCGCAGCCAGCGCCGTGCGAGAAGCGCGTGAGGCGGATGCGCTCCTCGACGCCCGTTCCGTCGCGTGTAGGTGACGTGCTCAGACGACTCGCGCTGCTCCGCTCGGGCTGCCCCAGATCGGCCTTTCCATGACGGCGTTCTGGCTGCTCGATGCGTCGATGATCATCCCGCCGCCGACGTAGAGCGCGACGTGGCTGGAGCCATCCGGACCCCAGAAGATGAGGTCGCCAGGCTGGACCGCGGCCAGCGGGATCTGCACGTTGCTGCTGAATTGGTTCGAAGAGTTGTTCCCGATCGAGACGCCGGCAGCACCCCAGGCCGACAACGTGAGGCCGGAGCAGTCGTAGCTCGGGCCGGTGCGTGGGCTCGTCGAGTACGGAGCACCGACCAGGCCTCGTGCGTAGGCGATGGCCTGCGCGGCGCTGCCATTTGGCGGCCCGACGTTGGGCCCAGAGAACTTCGCCCTCGCGGCAGCGCCACGGCGCGCTTGCTCGGCGGCCACGGCGGCCGCGATCTCACCGGAGATCTGGTCGTAGAGGCGCTGCTGCTCAGCGCGGGCCGCGTTGACGGCGGCCGCAGCCGCGTCGATCGCTGCCGTCTCGGCCGCGGCGGCATCACGGAGCCGCGCGGCTTCTTGCCGGCGGACCTCGAGGTCCTGCTGTGCGGCCTTGAGCTTGCCGAGGAGGTCGTCGTCGGCCTCGGCCCGCGCGGCCGAGTACTGGTCACGCGACACCAGCTCTGACGGGTCGCCGTCCTCGAACCAGGAGGAGCCCGCGCCGCTGGAGTGCTCGCGGTAGAGCGCGGCTGCGTTCGCGCGCACCTGTGCCTTGATGCGCTTCACCTCTTCGCGGGCCGCGGTCATCATCGCCTCGGCTTCGGCGACCTGGGCCTGCGCGGCGTCGCGGCGGGCGGTCGCGGCGTTCAGGTTCTCAGCCAGTCGGCTCATCTCGACGTCGGACGCTTCGATCGCATCCGCGAGCGCGGCGGCCTGTGCTCGCTTGTCGTCGAGGCTCTGCGCGCCGACACCGCCGGCGAACACCATGCTCGTCGCCAGTGTGACTGCGACGACGGCGAACCAACGATGACAGTGACGCATCGCGCCTCTCCGCTCGGCAGGACGGTTCGGAAAAAGAACAGACCCGTACGTCTGCCGTACGGGTCAGAGGGCACCCTATACCGATGGTCCCGGGGCCTGTCGCATCCCGGGAAAATGGCTGTTCAGAGCACTGGCCAGCCCTGGAAGGCCGGTGGGTCGCCCTCGCTGGCGACCTCGGGTGTCGTCCACGCCGTGAGCTCGGACGCCTCGCGCGTCACTCGCTGCCACTCGCGTGGATCCCATCCTTCAGCGGCCGTCACGAGTGACGTGTCCTGTCGCAACAGCACGCACGCGGGGAGTCGCTCGAGCCCGAGGCTCTTGACGAGCTCGAGATCGGGGTCCACGTAGGTGACGACCGTGGACTCCGCGTCGCCGAGCATGCGCTTGGCGACGGACTCGGGGCCGGTCACGACGAACGCGAAGCGACAGTCGGCGTCACCGAACACCTGGAAGAGGCGCATCCCGATCGGGACATAGGACGCGGCCTCGGATCGCGCCGGCAGGACGACGAGGAAGAGGTGGAACATCGTCGACCAGTCGTCGAGCGTCCGGGTGACGCCCTGGCTGGTCGTCAGCTTCAGCGCCGGATCGGGGTTCTTCGCCACGTCCGGAGCGTACGCGCTCGCTCCGCCGTAGCCCGTGACGGCGGAGAGCTCAGCCGAGCCCGATCGCCTTCAGCATCGAAGGCGGGATCTCGTCCTTGTCTTCGCTGAGCAACGCAGCCCGCTCGACGTTGATCGGATCGCGTTGCTCCCGATCGAGCCAGTCGTCCCACGGGCCAGCGGGGATGGCGCCCTCGACGCAGTGACGCAGGTAGGCCTGGAGCTCGCGGGCTTCCCGCTCGCCGCCGACCGGGCCGTGACCGGGGACGATCGTGTCGGCGAGCTCGACGATGGCGTCGAGCATCGTCGCCCACTCCTGCGGGTCGCCTTGGAACGCGAGCGGCGTGACGCCGAAGAAGCACAGGTCGCCCGCAAAGAGGATGTCCGCGTCGGCGACGAGGACCATCACGTCGCCAGGGGTGTGACCCGAGGCGGGTAAGACCTCGACGCGAGGAGTGAGGTTCGCGGCGCCGTCGATGAGGTGGCTGACCGGACGGGTACCCATCTCGGCGAGCTCGTCGAACTCGTCAGTGAACGCGGGCATGAACGCCTTGTACGCGTCGAGCGGCATCGGGTGATCGAGGAGCTCGCTGGTGATGCGGGACGCGTAGACCGCGGCGTTGCGGAACTTCGCGGTCCCGCCGACGTGATCGACGTGTGCGTGCGTGAGCACGACCCGCTTCACGGTGCGATCGAGCGCCGCGACTGCGTCGGCGAACGGCTCCCATTGCGACCGCACCATCAAGGTGTCGACCAGCGTGAGCCCGTCGTCGTCGGCGATCACGCCGGCGTTGCTCACGCCCGTCTCGCCACCCGGTTGGATCCAGGCCCAGACGCCGTCTGCGAGCTCGGTGAGCTCGGGTTGGGTCACGAATCGAGCGTACGACGACGGCTACCTGCGGCAAAGGCGGCGATGTGGCTTGGCCGCTCGTCGCCGTCGGGAGGCGCAGCTTGCGGAGCCGACCCGGGATGGCGGATACCCGAGCCGCGGTCGGTAGCCTCAGGCGATGTCCGAGCGCAGCCGTCACCTTCCCCGTCGCGCCTGCCTGGCGGTTCCTGGCTCGAGCGAGAAGATGCTCGGCAAGGCACCTGGTGTCGGCGCCGACATGGTCTTCCTCGACCTCGAGGACGCCGTCGCACCGCTCGAGAAGGAAGCGGCGCGCGACCTGATCGTGAAGGCGATCAACGAGCAGGACTGGGGCGAGACCATCGTCTGCGTCCGCGTGAACGCGTGGGACACCGAGTGGACCTACCGCGACGTCATCCACATCGTGGAGAACGCGTCCGAGCGCCTCGACGAGCTCATGTTGCCGAAGGTGCAGAGCGCGGCCGACGTGCAGGCACTTGACATGCTCCTCACCCAGATCGAGCAGGCCACGGGTCGCCAGTCGACTGTCGGCATCGAGGCCCAGATCGAGACGGCGCGCGGGCTCATCAACGTCGACGAGATCTGCGCTGCGTCACCCCGGCTCGAGACGATCGTGTTCGGCCCCGCCGACTTCGCGGCGTCGACCGAGATGCCCGTGCTCACCGGTGGAGTGCAGATCGACGACTATCCCGGCGACCACTTCCACTACGTGTTCGCGCGCATCCTCATGGCCGGGCGCGCAAACGGGCTCCAAGTCATCGACGGCCCGTTCCTGAAGATCCGAGAGCTTGACGCGTTGCGCGACTATTCGATGCGCACCCGCATCCTCGGGTACGACGGCAAGTGGGCGCTGCACCCCGACCAAGTCCCAGTGATCAACGAGGTGTTCACGCCGACCCAGGAGCAGTTCGACCACGCCTGGGACATCCTCGACGCCTACGAGAAGGCGACCACCGAGGGCGGCGCGGGTGAGCGCAAGGGCGCGGTCATGTTCGGCGACGAGATGATCGACGAGGCCAGCCGCAAGATGGCGCTGAAGTTCGTGTCCCGCGGCGAGCGCGCCGGCATGAACCGCTCGGCGTAGAACGCGAACCGTCTGGGAAGACCAATCCCTTGACGACCGAGGTACGACGCGACGACGCTCAGAGCCGCTACGAGCTGGTGCTCGACGGACAAGTTGTCGGCATTGCCGAGTTCCGGAACAACGGCGATTGTCTCGTCTTCCCGCACACGGTGATCGACGAACCGTTGCGCGGCCGCGGACTTGGAGATGTACTCGTGAAGGGTGCACTCGACGACGTGCGTGCACGAGGCGAGCGCGTCGCACCCACCTGCTGGTTCGTCGCTGAGTACATCGACACGCACCGCGAATACGCCGATCTCGTCGCTCGGTAGGCTCGCGCGCGTGGAAGTAGTCGTCGTCCTGGCGCTGGTCGCCGGTGGCGGGCTCGCGTACCGGTGGGTTCGGCGTCGCCCCGGCGTCCCGATGAAGTGGCAGACGTCGCAGAGCGTGGCGGCCGACCTGCACCGGCGGATGCACCGGTCGCTCGACCGCACACGCGGCACGGTCAGTGAGGCGCGAAAGCGCGGGGTGCCGACCTCCGGCTACGAAGGACTGTGCGACCGGCTGGCCGCGACCGGTCGCGCCATCGATGACCAGCTCGTGCTCGCGTCACAGCTCCCGCCCGAGGCGCGCCACAAGGTGCTGCAGGAGCTGCGCTACCGAATCGCCGACGTCGAGAAGACCGGTGAGCGCATCGGCCGCGCTGCGCTCGAAGCAGCGACCCCCCTCGTGGGGAGCATCGACGACGCCCTCCACGACATCAACCAACGCCTCGACCACCACGCCGAAGCAATCAACGAGCTCAGGGAGCTAGGAGGCTGAGAGCGCCTGCTCCGCCAGCCGACGCGCGATGACTCTGAGACAGAGGGTCTCGTCGGCGCCTTCGAAGATCGAGAGCACTCGGGCGTCGACGAAGTAGCGCGACACCGGGTACTCCTCGGCGTAGCCCATGCCGCCGTGGAGCTGCATCGCTTCGCGCGTCACCCACTCGGCGGCTCGGCACACGTACGCCTTGGCCATCGACGCCTCGAGCGTGCCGTCGCCTCGGCCCATGCGGCGGGCGACGTCGTACGAGAACTGCCGGCCGGCCTGGATCAGCGCCGCCATGCGGGCGAGCTTCACCTTCGAGAGCTGGTAGTCGAACACCAACTGCCCGAAGACCTTGCGCTCCTGCGCGTAGGCGAGTCCCGCGTCGAACGCGGCCTGCATCACCCCGACGGCGCGCGCCGCGGTCTGAAGCCGACCGTTCTCGAAACCTTCCATCTGGAGGTAGAAGCCCCGGCCCTTGCCCGCGTCGCCGCCGATGAGGTTCTCGGCGGGCACGACCCAGTCGGAGAACGCGACTTCATAGGAGTGCATGCCGCGGTAGCCGATCGTGTCGATCGCACGGCCTTCGAGGGTTCCGCCACCGTCTTGGGTGAACGAGAACGAATGACCCGGTGCGGGCTCCTTCTCGACCACGAAGCACGACAGCCCTCGGTGTGACGCGCTCCGGTCGGGATCCGTGCGGGCCAACAGCATGATCACGTCAGCGCGCCCGGCGAACGTCGCCCAGGTCTTGACGCCGTTGATCGAATACCCGCCGTCGACTTCGGTGGCCATCACCTTGACGTTGGCGACGTCGGATCCGTAGTCGGGCTCGGTCACCATCACACCCACGAGCAGCTCGCCGCTCGCGATCTTGGGCAGCCATCGCTGCTTCTGCTCGTCGGTGCCGCCGCTCACGATGGCGCGGGTGAGGATCTCGGGACGCGTGATCAACGACCCGCCGATGCCGAGTGAGCCCCATGACAGCTCCTCGGTCGCAACCACCATGCCGAGATAGTCCGACTCGCCGCCGGCCGCGAAGCCGCCGAACTCCTCGGGCACCGAGAGCCCGAAGCCACCGAGCTCAGCCAGGCCCGCGATCAGCTCCTCTGGGATGTCTTCGTTCTCGCGGTGCACGTGCTCGGCGTGGGGCCGGATCTTGTCCTGAGCGAACTTCCGGAACGTCTCGCGCGCGAGCTCGAGGTCGTCGTCGAGGTGCGAGGGACCGGTCCCGTGGCGGTCGAGCTGGTCGGCGATCGCGGTCAGGAACGTCGGGGCGCGATGTGTCTCGACGAACGGCAGCGCATCACCGAGGTCGCCGGCTTCGATGCCCCAAGCCGCCTCTCGACCGAGTACCCGGGTGCCGACGTCCCAGACGGCGTCCGCGATGAACGCGCGCGCGAGGTGCGACTGGAAGTCGCCACGCGCGCCATAGTCGAGCATCACCCGACACGCTTGGACCGCGCTCGCTGCGTGCGCGAGGTCGTACGCCAGCACTTGATGCTCGTCGAGCCTGGCGACTGACACCCGGCCGTCGTCGGCCGCGGCGTGCGCGAGGTGTTGGCTCGCGCCGTCGACCATGTGCGCCGCCGTGTCGACCGCGGCCGCGGCGACGTCGAGCTCCTTCGTCATGGTCGGAGGCTAGCGATGGCGGTTGTCGCCGATCGCCTCCGAGATCACAAGGAGACGACTGGCGTCGAGAGGATCGTCGTGCTCGTCGGCGCGGTCGTGCTCGTCGTCGATGCGGTCGTGGGTGGTGTCGGCGTCGTGCTCGTCGGCTCGTCGGACCCAGGCACCTTGCCACTGCCCGGGCTCTGGCGAACCGGTTGCTCGCGGTCGGGCACCGCTTGGCCTTCCACGTCGCACTGCTCGTCGAGGTACGCATACACGTAGGCCGCGAGCAGCGCCCCACCCGCCGGAGTGAAGTGGATGCCGTCCGAGGTCCGCACCCGCTCGTCCTCGCCGTCGACTCCGGGCAGCGTCGCCGCGTACTGGCCGTCGCCATCTGAGAACAGGCGGAACGTGTCGACAAAGGTCACATCGGTGCGCTTGAGCACCCGCTCCTTCGCCACTTCGTTCACCTGCTCGACGGCACGGTTCTTGCGGTCATCTTTCAGTGTCGGTGATCCGACCCAGTAGACGATGCGGCCGTCGCCGGTGAGGAGGTCGAGCATCTCGTCGACGAGCCCGCCGTAGTTGATGCGCCAAGCCGGGTCGTCGCGTACGACGCCGGTGTCGTTCGCGCCGATGATGAACACGACGACTTCGGGATCGACACGCGCGATCTCTTCTTGCGCGCGTTCGGGCCAGTCGAAGAATCCCGGCGACGAGAGCCCGCTCGACGTGTGGTAGTCGAACGTAGGAAGGACGACGCCGGTCTCAGCCGTGCGTGCGCCGAGCGCAGGACCGAGCGTGCCGGCCAATGAGTCGCCCCCGATCCACAGCCGCAGCGGCTCTTCGGGTGTGAGCTCAGGCCGACACGCCGGTGCGAAGTCGAAGGCCGGACGCGGGTCGAGCGTGACGTCGGGCGGCAATAGGTCGGCGCGCAGCGTTGGCGGCTCGTCGCGCAACCAGAACGCCCAGGCGCTCCCCGCGATGATGGCGAGGGAGGCCAACGAGGCAATCGTCATGACCACCGCTCGTGCTCGCTGGCGCCGCGCATCGGCGCGACGGGCGCGCTCTTGCGCGTTGAGCTCCCAGCCGAGATCAGGGGTGTTGACGGGCACGGCTCAGGCGGGTTCAGCCGCCAGCTGCGTGCGATACAGCTCGGAGTACATGCCGCCGGCATTCAGGAGCTCTTCGTGCTTGCCTTCTTCGATCACGCGACCCTCGTCGAGCACGACGATGCGGTCGGCCGCGACGATGGTCGACAGGCGGTGTGCGATCACGAGCGCGGTTCGCCCCTTGAGCGCCGCGGCGAGCGCGCGTTGGATCGCGAGCTCGGACTCGGAGTCGAGGTGCGACGTTGCCTCGTCGAGGATCATCACAGCCGGGTCAGACAGGAGGACTCGCGCGATCGCCAGCCGTTGCTTCTCGCCACCGGACATGCGGTACCCACGCTCACCCACGAAGGTGTCATACCCATCCGGGAGCATTGCGATCAGGTCGTGGATCCGCGCGGCTCGACACGCGGCCACCAACTCGACATCGGTTGCGTCGGGCTTGGCGTAGCGGAGGTTGTCGGCGATCGACTCGTGGAACAGGTGCGGGTCTTGCATGACCATCCCCACCGCCCCACGCAACGATTCCAACGTGAGGTCGCGGACATCGGTGCCGTCAAACCGGAGCGCTCCCTGGCTGATGTCGTGGATGCGGGGCACGAGCAACGCGGTCGTCGTCTTGCCCGCGCCGGACGGTCCGACCAAGGCGACCAGCTCGCCGGGTTCGACGGTGAAGCTGATGTCGCGCAGGATCCAGGAGTTCTCGGTCTCCTCGTTCGGACTAGCGCCTTCTTCCAGTGACGCGATCGAGCTGAGGGCGGCGGGGGGGTGCTTGAACCAGACGTGGTCGAACTCGATGCGCCCTTTCGGGGTGGGTAGATCGATCGCGCCGGGTCGGTCTTCGATGAGCGGCGGGAAGTCGAGCACCTCAAAGACGCGCTCGAACGCGACGAGCGCCGTCATCACGTCGACCCGAGCTTGGGAGAGCTGGGTGAGCGGCTGGTAGATCTGCGCGACGTAGATCACGAAAGCCGCGTAGGTGCCGATCGAGATCACGTCGTCGATCGCGAACGTGCCACCGAGCCCGTAGACGACCGCCGTCCCCACCGCGGCCACGAGCGCTAGTGCTGCGAAGAGCACCCGCTGGTACATCGCGGTGCGGATGCCGATGTCGCGGACTCGACCGGCGCGATCTGAGAAGAGGTCACGTTCGCGGTTGTGCTGTCCGAAGAGCTTCACGACGAGCGCACCGGCCACGTTGAATCTCTCCGATACGGTGTTGTTCATCGACGCGTTGAGCTGCATCGACTCGCGCGCGGCAACCTGGAGGCGCCGCCCGATTCGACGCGCCGGGATGATGAACGCTGGCAGCACGAGCAACGTGAGGATCGTGAGTCGCCACTCGAGTGCGAGCATCACCGAGAGCGTGACGCCCAGCATGATCGTGTTCGACACGACGTTGCCGAGCGTGTTGGTGACGGCCTGTTGCGCACCGATGACGTCGTTGTTGAGGCGTGATATCAGCGCGCCCGTCTGGGTGCGGGTGAAGAACGAGATCGGCAGGCGCTGCACGTGGTCGAACAGCTTCACGCGCATGTCGAAGATGAGACCCTCACCGATCCGGGCGGAGTACCAACGCTGAAGCAACCCCAACGCGGCGCTCAGTAGCGCGAGCGCGACGGCGCCGAGCGCGAGCCCGACGACCAGCGTCTTGTCTCCGTCGGGGACCGCGTCGTCGAGGAGCGCCCTGAACAGCAGCGGGGGAAGCGCGCCGACCGCGGACGTCGCCACGGCCATCATCACGAAGCCGATCAGCAGCTTGCGGTACGGGCGGATCAGGACCATGACCCGCCGCAACATCGCCCGCTCGAAGCCCTTGCCGCGCACCTCGTCCGGGTCGCGCCGGAAGCTCATGAGCGTCTGGTGCATCTGCATGGACATGTCTCGGTCAACGGTACCGGGGAGCGCATTCATCCCTTCACGCGTACGACCCCTCCACCTAAGGTCCGGCGCATGGCCACTGACCCCGCCGTTCGGGAAGAGCTCGTCGCGACGGTCCGTCGCTTCGTGGAGAAGGACGTCGTGCCGGTGGCGTCGGATCTCGAGCACGCTGACGAGTACCCGGAGTCGATCGTCGCGACGATGCGCGACCTCGGGCTGTTCGGCGTCACCATCCCCGAGGAGTACGACGGACTCGGACTCGACCTCCTCACCTATTGCGGGGTGATCGAAGAGCTCTCGGCCGGCTGGATGACCTTGTCTGGCGTGCTCAACACCCACGTCATGTGCGCCAACCTGCTGAAGCAGAGCGGGACCGACGCGCAGAAGAAGGCGCTCCTCCCACGGCTGGCGAGCGGCGAGATCCGCGGCGCGCTCTCGCTCTCCGAGCCCGATGCCGGCAGCGACACCAGCGCGCTGCGCTGCAAGGCCACGCGTGACGGCGACGAGTACGTGGTGAACGGCACCAAGACATGGGTCACGAACGGGCAGCGCGCCGGGCTGGTTGCGCTCGCGGCGCGCACCGACGAGGGCATCACCTGCTTCATGGTGGAGAAGGACCCCGGCGCCGAGACGTTCGGCGGCATCAGCGTGAGCAAGAACATCGGCAAGCTCGGCTACAAGGGGATCGAGACCGTCGAGATGGCGTGGGACGGGCACCGCATCCCCGCGACTTGCGTGCTCGGTGGGGAGGCCGGTCTCGGTCGCGGGCAGCACTTCATCCTCTCTGCGCTCGAGGTGGGGCGGATCAACATCGCCGCCCGGGCGGTCGGTGTCGGGCGGGCGGCGTTCGAGGCCGCCATCCGCTACGCGCAGCAGCGCCAGACGTTCGGCAAGCCCATCGCGCAGCACCAGGCGATCCAGACGAAGCTCGCCGACATGGGCACGCAGCTCCAGGCCGCGCGCCTGCTCACGCAGCACGCCGCGGAGCGCAAGGACCGTGGCGAGCGCTGCGACGTGGAGGCAGGCATGGCCAAGCTCTTCGCGAGCGAAGCTGCGTTCGAGATCGCCACCGAGGCGATGCGCATCCATGGCGGTGTCGGCTACACGACCGAGCTGCCCGTCGAGCGCTACTACCGCGACGCGCCGCTCATGATCATCGGCGAAGGCACGAACGAGATCCAACGGCTCGTCATCGCACGGGGCCTCCTCAGCCGGTACGCCATCGATGACTGACGCTCAATAGAGTTCGTGAGGTGACTGTGCACGAGCGACCGTTCGGCCGCTACTTCGAGGACTTCGAGCCCGGCGACGTCTACAAGCACTGGCCGGGCAAGACGATCACCGAGTACGACGATCATCTCTTCTGCATGATCACGATGAACCACCATCCGTTGCACACGGACGCGTACTTCGCCGAGACCCAGACGCAGTTCGGCAAGAACGTCGTGGTGGGGAACCTCGTGTACTCACTCGTGCTTGGGATGAGCGTGCCCGACGTGAGCGGGCTCGCGATCGCCAACCTCGAGGTCGAAGAGCTCAAGCACAGCAAGCCGACCTTCCACGGCGACACCATCTATGCCGAGACCAAGGTGCTTGACAAGAAGGAGTCGTCGAGCAAGCCCGACCGCGGGGTGGTGAGCGTCGAGACGCGTGGCTTCAACCAGCGCGGTGAAGAGGTCTGCTACTTCCGGCGCAAGGTGATGGTGCCCAAGCGCGAGTCTGCAACGCCGCGCCAACGCCCCTACGAGTCCCCTGAGTAGCGACTGCCTGTTCTGTCGCATCGCCGCGGGCACGGAGCCTGCCGCGATCGTCGCCGAGACCGAGCACACGGTCGCCTTCCTCGACCATCGTCCGATCTTCCCCGGTCACACGCTCGTCGTCCCGCGCGACCACGTCGTCACGTTGCGCGACCTTCCCGATGAGCTGATCGATCCGTTCTTCCGCGAAGTGCGCCGGCTCGCGGCCGCGGTGCAGGACGGGATGGACGCGCAGGGCACGTTCGTCGCAGAGAACAACATCGTGAGCCAGTCGGTGGCGCACCTCCACGTGCACGTGGTGCCGCGGCGGCGCAAGGACGGCCTCCGCGGCTTCTTCTGGCCCCGCACCACCTACACCAACGACACCGAGATGCTCCACGCCGTCGCCGCGATCCAGTCCGCACTCCCCGAACCCTGACCCCAAACCTTGGGGGTGGGCTTCTGCCTGTAGAGAACCGTGACTATTCTCTTTTCGCCGTGAGTGGAGTCCGTCTCACCTTCTACGGCGTTCGGGGCTCCACGCCCTGCGACGCCAAGCGCTACGAGCGCTACGGCGGGAACACCTCATGCGTCGCGCTCGAAGCGCCCGGGCACGACCCGGTGATCTTCGACCTCGGCACCGGCGTCCGCGAGTACGGCGACGTGGTGATGTCGCACTTCAAGGCCGAGCTCGAGGCGAACGCGCTCGTGAGCCCGTACCGCGCCTCGGTGCTGCTCACCCATCTCCACTGGGATCACATCATGGGGTTCCCGTTCTTCACGCCGTTGTTCCGGCCCGACGCCTGCATCGACGTCTACGGACCCCGCCAGGACGCGGTGCCGCTCGGCGAGGTGTTCGCCGGCGTCATGAGCCCGCCGTACTTCCCGATTACGCCCGCTGATGTCGGCGGCACCGTTACGTTCCACGATGTCGAGAAGGACGACTTCGCGCTCAACGGTGCGAAGGTGCGTTCTCGTTGGGTGCGGCACACCGATCCGACGCTCGGTCATCGCATCGATCTCGAGGGCGTGTCGGTTGCGTACATCTCCGACCACGGTCCGGGCTGCAACCCCGACGATGCCGACGACCACATCCCGCAAGATGTGCTCGAGCTCTGTGACGGTGCTGACGTGCTCATGCACGACGCGCAGCACACGACTCACGAATACGAGACCAAGCGCCACTTCGGGCACTCGACCATCGAGTACGCCGTGCACATCGCGCGCGAAGCGGGCGTCCGCCACCTGATGCTGTTCCACCATTGCCCGACGCATGGCGACGACGCGATCGACGAGATCCTCCTGCACGCGCAGGAGCTCGCCGCTGCCGCACCCGATCTCGAGGTGAGTGCCGCAGCCGAAGGGCTCGTGCTCGACGTCCCCCGCAAGTGAGCAAAGGCGGCGGGTCCGGCAACGAAGACTTCTTTCGGCCCGACGCTGCAGAGTTCCGCCAGGTCCTGGGCCAGTTCGCCACCGGCGTCACCATCATCACTGCGATCGACGACGGCGAGCCCGCGGGTGTCGCCGCGAACTCGTTCACCTCGGTGTCATTGGACCCACCCCTCGTGCTGTTTTGCGTCGCGCACACATCCAGCACCTGGCCCCGCATCGAGCGGGCCGGGAAGTTCGCCGTCAACATCCTCGGCGAACACCAAGAAGAGGTGTGCCGTCTCTTCGCGGCGAAGGGTGCCGACCGGTTCGCGCAGGTCAAGTGGCGTGTCGGCGTAGGTGGCTCACCGGTGCTCGACGACTGCATCGCGTATCTCGACTGCGAGTTCTGGGCTGAGTACGACGGCGGCGATCACATCATCGTCGTGGGGCGCGTGCTCGACCTCGGGATCAACCACGACGCGGGGCCGCTCGTCTTCTACCAAGGCCAGTACGGCCGCGTGGTCGTCAGCGAGTCGTGACCAACGCGGCGGAGCCCACCGCCGTGGTGATCGGCACCGACCCCACTCGGGTCGGAGAGATCGTGGCCGACCTCGAAGCGCGTGGGCTTCGAGCCGCGGCGTTCGTCGGCGATCCGGCCGAGGACACCGACGCGGTCGCCGAGATGCTCGCGGAGCTCTTCGGCCGACGCGGTGAGTGATCCAACCCAGCGAGCGCGTCAGCGCGGTGATCACCGGTCTCGTGCTGGTGCCGCTGTTTCATGGACTCGTCGCGCACAACCCGCTGAGTCGCTCCGAACCAGCTTCGTAGACCCTGACGCCGCCGTCAGGGTCGCTGGTAGCGTGCGGCTCGGAGGAGCCACGCGCGAGAGGTGAGCGATCGCGCCGCAGGTACCCTGCGGCGTAGCGAGCCGTGGCCCAAGCGGCCCGGCGCGCAGCGCCAAGGAGCGGGAAGAGTGGATCGGGACAAGGAGCTGCGCCGAGCGGGGTGGCGGCTCATGGCCTCGACCCTGCGGCCGCAGCGCGGTTGGGTGATCACCGGGGTGCTCGCAGGCGCGGTGTGGACGGCAGCCAAGATCATCATCCCTGCCTTCGCGGGCGCGGCGATCGACGACGGCATCACGCCAGGCAAGAGCGATGTCGTCGTGAAGTTCGTCGTGCTGATCCTCGTGGTTGGCATCGTCCAGGCCAGCGGCACCGCGCTCCGCCGCTACTGCGCGTTCCGCATCTCGTATGCGGCGGAGACCGACCTGCGCCAACGTCTGTTCGCGCACCTCCAACGCCTGCATTTCGCGTTCCACGACCACGCGCAGACCGGCCAGCTCATGGCCCGTGCGAACTCCGACATCCAGCAAGTGAACCAAGTGATCATCCTGCTGCCACTCACGATCTCGAACATCCTCGTGCTGATCGCCACCGTTGTGGTGATGCTGCTCAAGAGCGTCACGCTCGCGTTCGTCGCGCTGGGCGCGATCCCGTTCCTCGGCTACTTCGCGACCCGCTTCTCGCGTCGCATCGCACCCGTGGCGCTCGAGCTCCAGGAGGAGCTCGGCGACCTCTCGGGTGTGGTGGAGGAGAGCGTTGCCGGGGTGCGTGTGGTCAAGGGCTTCGGTGCCGAGCGCCGCCAGACGCAGCGGCTCGAGGCGGAAGCCGACTCGGTGCTCAACCGCGCACTGGCGGCGGCGAAGCTGCGCGCCAACTTCTTGCCCCTCGTCGACTTCTTGCCCGCGCTCGCGCTCGTCGCCATCCTCTGGTACGGGGGACACCTCGTGCTGGACGGCGAGCTCCAGGTTGGCGACCTTCTTCAGTTCAACTCGTACATCTTCATGCTCATCTGGCCGCTGCGACTCGGCGGGCTGCTCGTCGCGCAGTCGGCGCGATCCGCCGCCGCGGCCGGGCGCATCTTCGAGATCCTCGAGACCGACACCGCCGTCACCGACCCCGCGCGCCCGAAGCCGCTCCCCCCAGATGCGCCGGGTGAGCTGCGCTTCGACGACGTGCGCTTCGCGTACGCGCCTGGGCAGCCGGTGCTCGACGGCTTCGACCTCGTGATCCGCGGCGGGGAAGCGGTCGCGATCGTCGGCCCGACCGGGAGCGGGAAGACGACCGTGGCGCGGCTGCTCCCACGGTTCTACGACGTCGCTCGCGGGCGCGTGCTCGTGGACGGCGTCGATGTTCGCGACGTGCGGCTCGAGGAACTGCGCAAGAGCATCGGCATCGTGTTCGAGGACACGTTCCTCTTCTCCGACTCCGTCGCGACGAACATCGCCTTTGCCGATCCGGAAGCACCGATGGAGACCGTCGAAGAGGCGGCTCGTCTTGCCAGCGCGCATGAGTTCATCATCGAGCTTCCCGATGGCTACGACACCGTGATCGGCGAGCACGGGTACTCGCTGTCGGGCGGGCAGCGTCAGCGTGTCGCCATTGCGCGTGCGGTGCTCGCCGATCCGCGCGTGCTGATCCTCGACGACGCCACGTCGTCGGTCGACCCGACGAAGGAGCACGAGATCCGCGCCGCGCTTCAACAGGTGATGCGGGGGCGCACCACGCTGATCATCGCCCACCGCGCCGCCACCATCGCGCTCGCTGACCGCGTCGTGCTCATCGATGGAGGCCGCATCGTGGCCGCGGGCACGCACCGTGAGCTCCTCGACACCTCGGAGCGCTACCGCGAGGTGCTCGCGCAGGCCGAGATGCGAATGGTCGCCGCCGCGGTCGAAGACATCGAGGCGCTTGCCGACGGGGAGGTGTCCGAGTGAAGCGCGGCGGTGGGGGTGGACCCTGGGGGCAGACCGTCGTCGACGAGCCGCTGACCCGGGGCGAGGCCGAGCGGGTGATGCGGCGGCTCTGGCGGATGCTTCGGCCCTGGCGACGGCGGATCTTCGGCGCCACGTTGCTCATCGTCGGCCAGACCGTCTGCCTGCTTGCCGGCCCCGCGCTCGTCAAGCACGGCATCGACGCGGGCATCGACAAGGGCGACGCGGGTGAGCTCAACCTCTCGGCCGGCCTCTACCTGGTGGTTGCGTTCGTTGCGCTGCTGTTTGGCCGCTGGGCGATCCGAGTTGTCGCTGGCATCGGCGAGTCGTTCCTGCGTGAGCTGCGGGTGCGCGTCTTCCATCACCTTGTGTCGCTCGGACTCGATTTCTTCGAGCGCGAGAAGGCAGGTCGGCTCGTCGCCCGGATGACCTCCGATGTGGACGCGATGCAGGAGCTCGTGCAGACCGGGCTCACGATGTTCGTGCAGAACATCCTCGTCTTCATCGGAGCGCTCGCTGCGATCTTCATCATCAGCTGGCAGCTTGCGCTCTTCACCTTCTTGGTCGTGCCACCGGTGTTCTTCATCAGCCGTTGGTTCCGACGGGAATCCAACCGTGCCTATCTGGAGGTGCGCGAGCGCATCGGCACGAACCTGGCGACCCTGCAAGAAGGCCTCGCCGGGGTGCGCGTGGTGCAGGCTTTCGGACGCGAGCGGGCGTTCACGCGCCGGTTCCGTGAGACCAACGATGCGCTCTACGACGCCAACCTCGAGACCGTGCGCATCGCGACCCGCTACTTCCCGGTGGTTGAGTACTCGGGCGTGCTCGGCACCGCGATCATCGTCGGTGTCGGCGCTTGGTTCGTCGACGACGACGTCATCACGATCGGCACAGTGGTGTCGTTCATGCTCTACCTCCAGAACTTGTTCGAGCCCGTCCAGCAGCTGAGTCAGCTCTACAACGTGCTGCAATCAGCGGCGGCCGCGTTGCACAAGCTGTTCGGGCTGCTCGACACACGAGCGACGATCAACGAGCGGCCGGGCGCGGTTGACCTCCCCGTCACGGGCGCGCTCGAGGTCGACGACGTCTCCTTCGGGTACGGCGAGGCTCCCGACGTGCTCCACTCGGTCTTGCTGACCGTCGCGCCGGGTGAACGCGTGGCATTGGTCGGCCCAACGGGCGCGGGGAAGTCGACGCTGGCGAAGCTCATCGCCCGCTTCTACGACCCGCGCAACGGTGAAGTCCGCTACGGCGGCGTGAGCCTGCGGGGCGCCACGATGCGATCGCTTCGCGAGCGGATCGTCGTCGTTCCGCAAGAGGGGTACCTGTTCTCGGGGACGATCCGCGACAACGTGCGCGTCGCGCGCGCCGATGCGTCCGATGCCGACATCGACGCCGCGCTCGACGCACTCGGTGTCCGTGACCGGTTCTTGCTGCTTCCCGAAGGGCTCGACACCGAGGTGCGGGAACGGGGAAGCCGCTTGTCAGCCGGGGAGCGGCAGCTGGTGTCGCTCGCGCGGGCCGCACTCGCCGACCCGGCGGTGCTGATCCTCGACGAGGCCACGTCGAACCTCGATCCCGGCACCGAGAACGCCGTCGAGCGCGCACTCGAGGCACTCACCGCCGAGCGGACGGTGATCGTTGTTGCACACCGGCTCTCGACCGCGGCCCGCGCCGACCGCATCGCGGTCATCGATCACGGCAACCTCGCCGAGCTCGGTACCCACGACGAGCTCCTCGCTGGCGAGGGTCGCTACGCCAGCCTCTGGGCTTCCTGGAACGCGGCCCAGTCGACCCGCGCGTCGTGACTTAGAGCGGGTTACTGGGTCGTCAGGTCGACGTAGTCGTCGTCGATCATCGACTCGTCGAACAGCACCCAGCTGTTCCCGCCAGCTTGTTTGGCGCGGTACATCGCGGTGTCGGCGTCGCGGAGCAGACCCTCAGGTGTTGGCGTGCCGCTGTTGATGCACGCGATGCCGATCGAAGCGCTCACCTGCACTGCTTGTTGGGCAGCTTGCACGGGTTCGAAAAAGACCGACCGGATGCGCTCGGTGAAGGACTTGACCCGTTCCTTGTCCTGGTTGTGCTCGACGACGACCACGAACTCGTCACCGCCGTAGCGCGCCACGGTGTCTTGCGCGCGAGCGACAGACGCGAGCCGGCGGCCGATGCCGGTGAGGACGTCATCGCCGGCGCCGTGCCCCAAGGTGTCGTTGATCTCCTTGAAGCCGTCGAGGTCGAGGAAGAACAGCGCAACCTCTCGCCCGTCGCGGCCGGTGCGCCCGATCGCGCCACGGAGGCGGTCGAGGAGCAGCGTGCGGTTGGGCAAGCCGGTCAAGGTGTCGTGCAGTGCCCGATGGCGCAGGTCGTCTTCGTGGGCCCGTCGTTCGCTGACGTCGCGCATGTTCCAGAGGATTCCGCTGATGTCGGGATCATCGAGGAGGTTCGTGGCCTGCGCTTCGAACCAGCGCCACGAGCCGTCGCCGTGCTCGGCGCGGAACTCGAGCACCATCGCCCCCGCGTTGCGACTCCTCAGCGTGGCGAGCGCGCCGCGGATCGCACCCACGTCCTCGGGGTGAACGAGTTGGAGCGCGTCGGTGCCGACGAGGGCGTCATGGCGACCGAGCATCTGTTGGAGGTCGGGGCTCGCGTAGTTGACGGTGCCGTCCTGGTCGAGCACGAGGACGCCGTCGAGCACCTTCGCGAGCAAGGCGTGGATGCTGTCGACGCCGGGCCTGGCCTGCGTCGGCACCGCCGTCGGCCGCTCGCGCGGCTGACCGCCCACCTGCTCCTCGAGTGCGATCGCGAGCTCGGCGACCCGTTCCGTCACCGTCACGAGCACCCGGAGCACGCCCCGTACCACTGCCCCAGCCTCGATGGCCCGTACGGTACCGCGACCACGGAGAGTGGTGCTAAGGCCCCTGATGGCACTGGGAGTGCCAGCGTCGGGACCCTTGGTGGGAGGATGAGCGCGGCATGGCCACCGATCGCGAGCAGCCGCTGACCGAGGACCCCCGGCCCGAGGGGGCGCAGACGGTGCCGTCGCTGGTCCTGGTGAACACCGGCGACGGCAAGGGCAAGTCGACCGCTGCGTTCGGTGTGGTGATGCGGGCCGTCGCCCAGGGATGGCGGGTGGCGGTTGTGCAGTTCCTGAAGTCAGGGGAGTGGCACGTCGGCGAAGAGGACACGGCGCGCAAGCTCGGGGTCGAGTGGTCGGCGCTTGGTGAGGGCTTCACATGGGACTCCGACAACCTCGGCGAGGACGAAGCCGTCGCCCAGGACGCGTGGAAGCGCGCCGCCGAGATCATCCAGGCGGGTGAGCACCGCCTCGTCGTGCTCGACGAGATCACGTACCCGATGACATGGGGCTGGATCAGCACCGACGAGGTCGTCGAGACCATCCGCACACGGCCAGAGAAGGTGAACGTGATCGCGACCGGGCGGGACGCGCCCGCCGCGCTCATCGAGATCGCCGACACCGTGACCGAGATGCGCAGCATCAAGCACGCCTACGACAAGGGCATCGTCGCCAAGAAGGGCATCGACTACTGACGGTGGCGGGACCGTCAGGTCACGCGCGTACCGCCGAGGTCATTCGAGGCAGCACGCTCAATCCGTGTGGCTACTTAGGGGTCCCAGAGCCGTCGTACCCACGGCGGATGATGGCAAGATCGCCAAGGTGAAGGAACCCGTGGGGAAGCGGCGCGGTACTGAGACGTCAAGCTTCGGAGTCGGTCGGCGCGAGAGCCACGACGCCTCGAAGTTCTACGCGCGCTTCTCGCCCCCTGAGCTCTCCGACGCCGACATCATCAACCCACCGGTTGTCCGGGATCAGATCTTCGTCGGCAACGCAGCGGAGATGACGCGGGCCCAGGTCGAGGATGCATCCGTAGCGCTCGTAGTCACGTCGCCTCCCTACTTCGCAGGCAAGGAGTACGAAGAGGCCCTCGGCCAGGGGCATGTACCTGCGACGTACTTCGAGTACCTCTCGATGCTCGAAAGCGTCTTCGCGACATGCGTGGAAAAGCTGGAACCCGGGGGCCGGATCGCCATCAACGTCGCGAATCTTGGCCGGCGCCCGTATCGATCCTTGTCTTCCGATGTCATCACGATGATGCAGGACCTAGGACTTCTCCTCCGGGGAGAGATCATCTGGCAGAAGGCGCATGGGGCTTCCGGCTCGTGCGCGTGGGGGTCGTTCCAGAGCCCAACCAACCCGGTGTTTCGCGATCTCACTGAACGCGTGGTCGTGGCCAGCAAGGGTCGCTTCGGTCGAGCGAAGAGCCTCCGCGAACGCAGGCGCGACCCCGAGCTCACCAGCGAGATCTCCCTCTTCAAGGACGAGTTCATGGAAGCGACGACAGACCTATGGGAGATCCCACCTGAGATGGCGACACGGGTCGGTCATCCCGCACCATTCCCAGTGGAACTGCCGCAGCGGCTCATCGAGCTCTACACCTTCCGGGAAGATCTTGTGCTCGACCCGTTCATGGGATCGGGGACGACGGCAGTTGCAGCGATTCGCACGAGTCGTTCGTACGTGGGATTCGATACCGAAGAGGAGTACGTGAAGGCCGCTCTCCAACGTTGCGCGGACGAACGTGCTCGCGATGACTCAACTCGACCATGGTCGTCGATGATCGATCTGTCGGGCTCTCCCGGCGCCGAAGAGGGAGAGGTGTTTCAACAACGAGCAGTTCGCGAAGGGCATCAAGCCCAAGAGATCGCGCGGCGCGTGTTGGTGCATTGCGGCTTCACGATCGTCGAGGAGAATCGCCGAACCCGAACCGGCGCAGAAGTGGACTTCGTCGCGAAGGATGCCGACGGCGCTGAGTGGTTCGTAGACGTCTCCGGAGCATTCACCAGCATTCGGGGCGGCTTGAGGCGGACGGACACGCTCTGGAAGTCACTCGGAAAAGCAGCCGTACTTCGAAGCGAGATGGGAAACACGCAGCCGATCCTGCTTCTCACGACGGACCTTCCCCTTCGCGGCAGCGCGGGCGATGCCGCGTTGCGGAGCACGCGTGCCGGTCAGCTCATCCATGACGCAATCGAGATGTTGAGCCACGCGGGTCAGTTGCGACTGAAGACGTATGCGAGTGGCGGGTGGACAGCCAGGTCTGACGGTGAGCTCCTGGCCCCTGAGCGACCGTGAGCGCTACTCATGGTGCGACGCGCCCAGGGCGAGTTGCGTTCGCGGTCGTACATCACGATCCACCCGAGGTCTTCATCGCCGAGGATGAGCACGTGCTTTCGCGACTTGTTGCATTGCGCGTTGTAGCGCGCACTCGACCTGAAGACATGCCGTCGGCCGAAGCGGTGAGCGAACTTCGAAAGTGTCTCCTTGAGGAACGCTGGGCCGATGCGATCTTCGCTTGGCTCGACTACTCCGACGTGGTGGTCGACGCGTATCCGGACGAGATCGTGTGGACCGAGCGCGCGCTCGACGCGGAGCGGGCGGCGCTCGAGATCAGAATGTCACCCTTGTTCAGTGACTGATCTGTCGGGCGGAGAGCCGCTCGACTTTCAATCTCTTGCCGGTCGGCAAGGCCGGCAGTTTTCGGATCAGTGAGATGTCGTCCTTCAGAGCGAGGGGTTCGTCCTTGAGGGGCGACTGCGATTGTCAGATATCGGGATCGAGATCGACCGCGTCGCTCGAACCCGTAACGGCCGAGAAGTCTGGTTCGAATACAAGGGCAGATGAACGCCGCGCTTTCACTCGGCTACTTCGCCGATGTCATCTGTATCAATGATCCATCGGCGGTTCGCAGGCTGCGCGAACTCTGACTGGCTAGTTCGGCAGCGCTGCTTCGAGGGCGGTGACGAGCTCGGGTGCTTCGGGCTCGACCTGCGGTGCGAAGCGAGCGAGCACCTTGCCGTCGGGCGACACGAGGAACTTCTCGAAGTTCCAGCGGATGTCGCCGGTGTGGCCCTCGGCGTCGGCGACCGCCTCGAGCTCCGCATAGAGAGGATGCTTGTCGTCGCCGTTCACGTCGATCTTCTCCGACAGCGGGAAGGTCACCCCGTACGTGGTGGAGCAGAACTCCTGGATCTCCTCCGCGGTGCCCGGCTCCTGGCCCAGGAACTGGTTGCAGGGGAACCCGACGACCGAGAAGCCCTTGCCCGCGTACTTCTCGTGGATGCGCTCCAGCCCTTCGTACTGCGGCGTGAGCCCGCACTTCGACGCCACGTTCACCATCAGGGTCGTGTTGCCCTTCTGGCCGGCAAGCAGATCCGGCTTGCCGTCGAGCGTCGAGATCGAGATGTCGTAGACGGACACGTGAACCTCCTCCGGAGCGACGCGTCGCTCGAACGGGTCAGGCGGACTCGTCGAAGAAGAAGTCGCCGACGTGGCTCTCCTCGAGCTTGATGACGTCAGCCATGTTCTCCTTCACGAAGCTCGCCGCGGCCTTGACCGCAGCTTCGGCCTCGTCGTGGGTCTCCCAGCAGCTCACCGACGCGAGCTTGCCGTTGTCGAGCAACGCGACGCCGTAGCGGATGAAGCCGGGCTGGTCCTTGAAGATCGGATCATCCCGTTCTTGGCCAGCTCCGCGGCCTCCTCGGCCGTGCCCTGGGTGAGCTCGTACGTGGCGATCCGAACGTGGTCTTCCATGGCCCCGTCCCTCCTGATCCAAGAGTCCACTGGGACTCCGCATGTTGGCGGGACGGTACCCCGCTCTAGCCTCGCGGCGCCATGACAGCGACCGTGTTCGGCGCGGCGAGGGACGCCGCGGGCGACTTCTACGTCGTCACCGCATTCTTTGGCGGGATCATCTCGTTCCTCTCGCCGTGCGTGCTGCCGATCGTGCCTGCGTACCTCAGCTTCATCACGGGACTCACAGTGGGAGAGATCGAAGATGCCCGGCCCAACGTGCTGAGGCGCATCGCCATCGACACCGGCATGTTCGTGTTGGGCTTCACCGTCGTCTTCGTGATCCTCGGCCTGACCACCACCGCGATCAGCGACACTCTGTTCGACAACCAGAACACGCTCACCCGGGTGTCGGGAGGGATCGTCCTTCTCATGGCGATCTACCTCGCTGGCTCGCAGCTCCTGACGACGCCGCGCCTGTACCAGGAGTTCCGCTTCCATCCACACCTCGAGCGCTTCGGCCCCGCGGCGGCGCCGTTCGCCGGCGCGGCATTCGGGCTCGGCTGGACCCCGTGCTTCGGCCCAGTGCTCGGCACGATCCTCACGTTCGCAGGGCAGGGGCAAGACGTCGGACGAGCGGCCGTGCTGCTGACCGCCTATTCACTCGGTCTCGGTGTGGCGTTCCTCGCGGTCGGGCTGCTGTTCGGTCGGCTGGCGACGCCGCTGGCGTGGGTGAAGCGGCACTCGCGCGCGATCACGTTGGTGAGTGCGGCGGTCCTCGGGGTGTTCGGCATCCTCTTGATCCTGGACCTGTTCGAGGACATGGCCGCCGAGCTGTCGAGCTTCATGGAGTCGATCGGCTTGCGCTTCCTCGTCGAGATCGGCTGATCCGACCCACGGCCAGGGCTAGTCCTTCTCGCCCGCAGAGCACGGGTGTGGGTAGGGTGGAGAACGATGTTCTCCGCGGCGGAAAACGAGGCATCCTGGCGCGACCGGGCGTTGGGGCGCTCGCTCGAGCCGGCGCGAGCGCGGTCAGCGGAGCGTCTCGAGCGGCTCATCGGTGCCGCCCGTGACCTCGCCAACGAGACGGGCAGCGCCGCGTTCACGGTGGCGCAGGTGACGACCCGCGCCGGGCTCTCACTGAAGAGCTTCTACCGGTGCTTCGCCGGCAAGGACGATCTGCTCGTCGCGCTGCTCGAAGAGGACAGCCGCATCGGCGCGATGTTGCTGGCCGAGGCGATCGGGGGTCATCGCGATCCTGCGCAGCGGCTGCGCGCGTACGTGACCGGGTTGTTCGATCTCCTTCGACACCCGGGCGCGATGGGCTACGCCGGGATGCTCGTGCGCGAGCACCGGAGGTTGTCCGAAGTGCGCCCCGATGACCTTGATCGCGCGTTGGCGCCGATGATCGCGGTGCTCGAGGCCGAGCTCGCGGCGGCGAGCACGCCGCGCACGGGATTTGATGCCTCACGCGACGCGCGCCGTGTCTTCGCGTTGTTGCTCGAAGGAATCCACAACGTCACGCTCGGCCGCGTCGACCCATGCGACGAAGCCGACGCGGCGTGGTCCTTCCTGTGGGCTGGCCTGTCCCGATCTTTCTCCGACCAAGGAGCACACGTCTGATGAGCTACGGAACCACGGAAGCACCCAGGGCCGCGACCGAAGAGCTCCACGTCGGCATGCGCTTGTTCACGCCCGACACCGCGACCAGCCCGCACGAGGTCTACGCACAGCTGCGCTCCGAGTGTCCCGTCCTGCGCGGCGATGGTTGGGACGGCAAGCCGCAGGTGATCGTGTCGCGCTACGAGGACGTCATCTGGTCGCTGAAGCACCCCGAGCACTTCTCGTCCGCACCCGAAGCCGTCAACATCGGCCAGGAGCAGAAGCTCATCCCGCTCCAGGTCGACCCGCCGGAGCACGCGCCCTACCGCCGCTTGCTCGACCCCGAGTTCGCGCCGAAGCGAATGAAGCCGCTCGAGCCCGAGGTCCGCGCGCTTGTGAACCAGCTCATTGACCGCTTCATCGATCGCGGTGAGTGCGACGTGCATGAAGAGCTCGCGACGCCCCTGCCGTCAGGCGTGTTCCTCGCGCTCATGGGCCTGCCGCAGTCCGACCTGCCGATGTTCTTGCAGTGGCGGGACGACACCATCCGTCCCGACGTGGCGCCGGGCGACATGGAAGCGGCAGCCGCAGTGCGCGAGCGAGTGGGCCATGAGCTCTCCGAGTACTTCGAGCGCATGGTGGAGGAGAAGCGCAAGAACCCCGAGGACACGCTGCTGACGCGCATCGCGCACGGTGAGGTCGACGGTCGACCGTTGACCCGCGAGGAGACGCTCGGGATCTGCCATCTCTTGCTGCTCGGCGGGCTCGACACCGTGACCGCGACGCTCGACTGCGCGCTCGCGTACCTCGCGCAGCATCCGGACCGGCGGCAGGCAATCGTCGACAACCCGGCGCTCGCGCCCGTTGCGGTGGAAGAGCTGCTCCGGCACCAGACGCCGGTGATGATGGTGCTCCGCGTCGTCAAGGAGGACTGCGAGCTCGCGGGTCAGGAGCTCAAGCAGGGGGACGGGATGATGGTGATCCTCGGATCGGCGAACAGCGACGACTCCGAGTTCGACGCCGCGAGCGAGTGCGACTTCACGCGAGAGGCAAACCGCCACCTGGCGTTCGGCGCCGGCCCGCACCGTTGCCTCGGGTCGAACCTGGCGCGCATGGAGCTCGTCATCGCGCTCGAGGAGTGGCACCGCCGGATCCCCGACTACCGGATCAAAGAGGGAACCGAGCTCCTCTACTCACCGGGCATCCGTCAGACCGCCGAGCTCCCCCTCGTCTGGACCTGACCCCAGGCGTCGCTCAGGGCGCGCCTTCGGCGGTGCGCACCTCCTCGGACGCGGTCGCCTCGAGTGCCTCGCGCGCGGGCAGAGACTCGTCGAAGAGCAACAGCCAGATTGACCCGTCGGGCACGTCCTGGAGCGTGAGCGTCCACGCTTCCGAGAAGCCGACGTGGCGCTCGACCTGGAAGAAGGCGCCGAGCAGCGCGCCCATTCCTGACAGGAAGAACGCGCTGACCGCGATGATCAGCCACCAGCTGTCGGACGTGTCGGGCCAGACGGCGGCGGCGATCGCACCGACGGCTGCACCTACCAACGCGCCGGCGATCGCACCGATGGTGATGCCGCGCAGCGCTTTCCGGCCCGACGTAGTGCACCATCCGGCCATCGGCACCGGTGCGCCGTCGGCGCCGTCGTCGACGGCGATCGCCTCCACCACCTGCAGGGCGTCGGGGACTCCGTCGCCGTCGAGGTCGAGATATCGGGTCTCCACGATTCCTTCGTGCTGCGGGGGATCGGGCTGTGGATGGGTTGCCTTCGTCGTCATGCCGACTGCCCTACCCATGCCACGCCGTCGTCACGCCCCTCTCTGACCTGCGGGTTCTCACCTTGCGAACGTGGGTGGACCGCGATCGCACGCCATTCCTGAGAAGGACCGATGTTCCGGATCATCAAGCGGGCAGCGTGGATCGTCTTGGGTGGCGCGGCGGTGTGGTTCTTCGATCCCGAGAAGGGCCCGCAACGTCGTGCCGAGCTCAAGCTAGAGCTCGACCAGAAAGACGAGCTCGGCACGAGCACCACGTCGAGAGGCGAGATCGTCGCCGCGTAGCGCGTTCGCTGAAAGCGTTGCGCACCAGCACTGGTAACCTCGTAGGTACGCCGCGGGGTGGAGCAGTCTGGTAGCTCGTCGGGCTCATAACCCGAAGGTCGTGGGTTCAAATCCCACCCCCGCCACCATCGCACCAGGTCAGAGGCCCCGAACCAGGAGTTCGGGGCCTCGCGGCGTCAGGCCTTGACACTCGCGCGGCGCGCACTTCGACGATGCCGTGTCCCGAGGCCCGTCGCTTCATTGGCGTGAGCCGTTCCGTCTGATGGCCAGTTTCGCGGGTCATGAGGGTCACGATCTGTACTTCATCCGCGAACTGATTAGACGTCTTCTGTCGGTAGACCAACCTCTTGCGTCGAATCAGCTCGGTGCCGAGATGCTGGCGGAAATCGGAGCGGGGTTCACGTGGGGCTTCGAAGACGAGCTGCGCGAGGCATCCGCCGGCGACGAGGGTGGTCTTTGGGGTCCGCGGTGCGGCACCGCACTGCTGAACGTCGGCATCCCCTGAACGCGTTCGAACGGCCCCGTCGGGTCGTTGTGGGTGTGTGGGGGTCCAGTCCCTGTCAGCAGCCGGGGGCGTCGGGGTCGACGACGTAGGCGACGCTCGTCGGCGGCACCTCGACGACACCGTCGACCTGCTCGCCGACGAGGTCGGGCAGCGTGCCGTCGTCGTTGGCGACGAGCTCGGTGCCGTTGAGCTGGATGGACGTACCGTCGAGATCGTCGCTGGTGAGCAGGTAGACCTCGGCGGCCCCGCTGGTGGTCGCGACCGTCCGGCTCTGCTCGGTGGACGCGTTGACGACGGCATAGGTGACGCCGGGCCCGTCGCCGACCCGGCAGCGGGCGTAGACGGTGAGATCCTCGAGGCTGGTGGTGTCGGCGGCGGCGAGGACCAGGGGGCCCATGAGGCGTGCCCACAGGACCGCAGCCCAGTAGGCGGGGCGGGGTTCGAGGCCGTCCTCGTCGATCAGTCCGTAGTCGCTGGCCGCGAGGGTGTTGTGGAACACGGCGTCACCGTCGCCGGTGGAGAGGCGGCCGAGGGTGTCGACGTAGCGGATGACATCGCGGTAGGTGGCGGCCCAGCGGTCGCCGCCGCAGGCCGCCTGGGCGGTCTCGGTGATCCACATCGGCGCGCCGGGCGCGGTGCGGTCGCGGAGGTCTTCGTAGAAGGCCTTGGACTCGTCGATGCGCGCCAGGTACTCGGCGGTCAGTGCGATCTCGGGGCCCTCCGCGGAGCCGCAGCGCTCGGAGACCTTCGGGTAGAAGTGGTAGCTGAACGCATCGAGCCGAGGCGCGGCGCCGTCGGCGAGCGCCTCAGCGGTGATCGAGGGGCTGATCACGAGCGGGACGACATCAGCGATCGCGCCCGGCCCGGCGATGCGCAGCTCGGGCATCACGTCGTCGACCATGTCGAGGAAGGTCTCCACGTCGCGGGAATAGGCGGCGCCGTCGTAGCCGGCTGGCACGCCGACGGGCATCCCCGGCTCGTTGAACAGTTCCGCGGCGACGAGCGGCACATCGTGTTCCAGGGAGAACTCCAACAGCGCTCGGGCCTGGTCGCTCTGCCAGGCACCCGAAGGGTCGCGCACCGCATCGTTCGACGCGAACGAGGTGGTCACCTCGCCGTCGACCGCTCTTGCGAACTCGCCGACGCCGATCCACTGCTCTCCGGTCAAGAGACCGCCGAACCCCTCCGGCGGCGCGTCCCCGGCGGCTCCGTCGGGGTCGAAGTAGGTCGAGTTCGCCCACGACCCGCTCACCCGGATGTACGCGGGGCCGAGCGCACGGGCGAGGTTGCGGAGCCGCTCGGATCCGAGATCGAGGGGCGGTCGCACGACTCTGCCCGTCCCGGCGTCGTAGGGCCGCCAGAACTCCCCGCCGGTCACCTCGACCATCTCGACGTTGTAGGACTGGAACCGGTCGTCGACGGTCGCGAGGACCTCGCCGTCGGTGGCGAGCACCACGTCGGCATCGAGCGCGGTCGAAGACGCGGTGGAGTCGATCGTGCTGTCCGATCCCGCCGACGAGCCTTCGTCACCGCCACTGCACCCGGCGGTGCCCATCAGGACGAGGACCGCGACCGCCGGAGCAGCGAGACGACCGCCACGGCGTTGCTGAGGATGCACCATGTCCGTGACCGTACCAAAAACCATTCGGTTGACATGGTTTGAACTGTACTGTCGACGCCGTGGCTGCGGCGAGGAACGGGACGCGACGGGGGCCCTATGCCAAGTCGTCGCACCAACGCGACCGCATCATCGAGCTGGCCCTCGACTACTTCGGGCAGCAGGGCTACCACGGCACCTCGATGCGCGAGATCGCTCGAGGCACCGGCCTGAGCCAGGCCGGTCTGCTGTACCACTTCCCGACGAAGACCGACCTCCTGACGGCTGTTCTCGAGAGCCGCGACACGCTGCCGGAGGTCGCGGCCCGGTCGGCGGTCGAGCGGGCGCAGGACCCCCTCGCCGGCATGACCGCCGTGATCGTGGACAACGCATCGAACCGCCAACTCGTCCAGATGTTCACGGTCGTCTCCGCGGAAGCGACCGACGAGCGCCATCCAGCCCACGGCTACTTCCGGCAGCGGTCACAGATCGTCATCGCGCTGATGCGCGCCGGTCTGGAACAGGCGGTCGAGCAGGGGCTCGTCAGGCGCGACCTCAACGTCGACTACGCGGCGAGGCAATGCCAGGCGTTGATGTACGGCTTGCAGGTGCAGTGGCTGTTCGATCCCTCCACCGACATGGTCGGGCTCTTCCAACACCTGCTCGACGGCTTCGCGGTGCCGACACCGCGTCCCCCACCGGATGCGAAGGACTCCCGTCGCGCGGCCGACGCGAGCGGGCAATGACGCCTGCCGGGGATCACACGGTCAGCGCGACCGCCCCGTCGGGTCAGAGCGGGTCTGCGCCGGTCACCCTCACCGCGCGCATCACACCCAAGTTCACCGGCTGAACCCGCGACCCGGGCCGGTCGAACCGGGGCTCGGCCTCGACCGGCGCCAGCGAACGCCTCGCGGCTCGCCTCGCACGGCACAGCGCCCGTGCCCACGGTCCCCCTACGTCGGCTTGGGCGTGAACTCCAGGTCGAGGCGCTTGAGGCCGCGCAGGATGAAGCTCGGCTCGTAGGCGAAGTCGTTGCCGGGCGCGTACCGCAGATCCGGCAGTCGGTCGATGATCCGATCCAGCGCGACGGTCGCCTCGGCGCGCGCCAGCGAAGCTCCGATGCAGAAATGGATGCCCCGCCCGAACGCGAGGTGCTCCTTGGCGTTCGAGCGCTCGGGTTGGAGCTCATCGGGCACGGGGAACATCGCCTCGTCGCGATTGGCCGACGCGTACATCAGCACGCACATCGAGCCCGCGGGGATCGAGACGCCAGCGAGCTCGGTGTCGCGGGTCACCTTCCTGAACATGCCCTGGGTCGGGGTTGCGAGCCGCAGCGCCTCCTCCACCAGGTTCGGAACGAGCTCTCGGTTCTCTCGGACGCGCGCGGCGGCCTCGGGGTTCTCGATGAGCATGCGGCAGGCCTCCGTGACCAGCTTCGTCGTGGTCTCGTTGCCCGCGACGAGGAGCTGTTGGAGGATGCTGAGCATCTCGGGCATCGACAGCGGGGCGGTGTCCTCGTCGCCGTCGGGATCGTCGATCCGCGCGTGCACGAGATCGGAGAGCATGTCGTCTCGCGGCTCGCTACGGCGCCGCTCGAGCTCGGCCGCGAAGTACTGCTGGAACTCGACGACCCCTCGGGCCATCTCCAGGGCGCGGTCTCGCGAGACCACGGCACCGATGCCGGCGATCGAGTCGTCCGACCAGCGCTTGAAGTCGGCTTCTCGGTCCGCGGGCACCCCGAGCGCGAACGCGATCACCCGAACGGGGAGCGGGACCGCGAACTGCGAGACGATCTCGACACGACCGTCCGCGACGAAGGAGTCCACGAGCTCGTCGGCGATGTGCTCGATGCGGGGGATCAAGCCCTGCACCCGTCGCGGCGTGAACGCACGGCCCACGAGCTTGCGGTAGCGCGTGTGGGCCGGCGGATCGGCGACGAGGAGGGTGGCGACCGGCGGGTAGCCCCGCGCGGCGATCTCGGCGAGCTCGGGGTCGTCGCGCGCCCCGCCGAGCGTTCCGGGCGTCCCGGGCCCCCCGAACGAGCTCGAGAAGACGTCGGGGTGACGGAGCGCGTCCATGCAGTCGGCGTGGCGGGTGATCACGTAGAGCCCGTTGCCGGCGCGGAACACGGGCTGCTCGGCGCGCATGAGGGCGTAGTAGGGCTGCGGCTCCTGCTGGACGTGCGGGTCGAACGGGTTGAAGTCCTCGAGCGTGAGCGGCGTCGCCATGGTCCCCCGCGTCTGTTCCGATCCCGGTGCCTGGTCGCGCGCGCGGCGTGTCCCGGCCGACCCCGCGCCGCCGGAGGATACTGTCCGGTCAGTTGATTTCGCCATCACCGGTCGCCGCGCGGCTGCTGCGGTGGGGGATGGGGGCACGAAGGAGGTGCACCATGGACGCCGACCACGTGCTCTGCACCACCCGGGCGGTCCGCCGTCGCCTCGACCTCGAGCGTCCGGTGCCCGAGGAGCTGGTCCGCCAGTGCCTCGAGATCGCGCTCCAGGCGCCCAGCGGGTCGAACGCGCAGGGCTGGCACTTCGTGGTCGTCACCGATGCCGAGCGTCGTGCCGCGCTCGCCGACTGCTATCGGCGGGCGTTCGCGATCTACCGCGAGCTGCCCATCGCGGCCGCGAACCTGCCGGTGAGCGACGAGCGCCGCGCCGCGCAGCAGCAGCGCGTCATGACCTCGGCGGAGTTCCTGACCGAGCACCTGCACGAGGTGCCGGTCCACGTGATCCCGTGCATCGAGGGACGCGTGGACGGCCAACCCTCGGTGATGCAGGCGGCAGTGTGGGGATCGATCCTGCCTGCGGTGTGGAGCTTCATGCTCGCCGCTCGGGCGCGAGGCCTCGGGACCAGCTGGACCACCTTGCACCTCATGTTCGAGGAGGAGGCTGCGGGGATCCTCGGGATCCCCTTCGCGGAGGTCACGCAAGCGGCGCTGATCCCGCTCGCGTACACGATCGGCGCCGAGCTCCGGCCCGCCACCCGTGAGCCGCTCGATCGCGTCGTCCACTGGAACTCCTGGTGAGACGGCCCGGATCACCCGTGGCCCTGGGTGCTCACCGGCGCCGGTCGCGGCTCCCCCAATAGGGGGCCCGCAGGATCTCCTTCTTGATCTTGCCGGTCGGCGTGCGAGGGATCTCGGCCACGTACTCGAAGCTGCGGGGCCTCTTGTAGCCCGCCAGGTGCGCGCGGCTCAGCGCAACGAGCTCGTCTTCGAGCGAGGACCCGTCCTCGGAGCCCTCGGCGAGCTCGATCGCCGCGTGCACCGACTCGCCCCATTCGTCATCGGGGACCCCGATGACCGCGACGTCGGCGACCGCCGGGTGCGCGGCGAGGATCCCCTCGATCTCGGCGGGGTAGATGTTCACGCCTCCCGAGATGATCATGTCGATCTTGCGGTCCGAGAGCCACAGGTATCCCTCGTCGTCGAGGTGGCCGACGTCGCCGGTCGTGAAGAGGCCGGGTTCGAGGTGCGCGTCGGCGGTCTTGGTGGGCTCGCCGTGGTACTCGAAGTCCATCCCGAGCGAGTTGCGGAAGTAGAGGGCTCCATCCTCGCCGGGCCCGAGGCGCGTCCCGTCGTCGCCGACCACCACCACCTCCGTCGTGGCTCCCGGGCGACCGACGCTCCCGCCCTTGCGCAGCCAGTCCTCTGACGAGATCGTCGAGATGATCGCGCCCTCGGTGGAGCCGTAGTACTCCCAGATCCGCGGCCCCCACCACTCGATCATCCGCTGCTTGACGTCCGGCGGGCACGGTGCGGCGCCGTGCCAGACCGCGTGCAGGCTCGACCCGTCGAACGCCGCGCGCACGTCGTCGGGCAGGGCGAGGAGACGCTGCATCTGGGTCGGCACGAGGTGCAGGTTCGTGATGCGGTGCCGGTCGATGAGCTCGAGGACCCCGGCGGCGTCGAACTTGTGTTGCATCACCACCGGGAGCCCGTTGACGAACGGGAGGAACGAGAACGCCCATTGCGCGGAGTGGTAGATGGGGCCGCAGAGCAGCGTGCGGCCGCCCGGGGGCAGGAGCTCGCCGACGCCGGCCGCGACGAGTGCGAGCACCTCGGTCGGAGTGTCGGTGGCGCCGGTGAGCGCGCTGCGAACCCCCTTGGGCTTCCCGGTCGTGCCGGAGGTGTAGAACATCGGGCCACCGAGGAGCGGCACGGTCGGCGCCACGACGTCGCCGGTCGCGAGGAACGCCTCGTAGCCGACGAGCGCGTCGGACGAGGACGACCCCGGCCCGATCTCCACCCCCACCTGCAGGTGCGGGACACCCGGCACCTCGAGCGCCTGGCTCACCACGTCGGTGTACCGCTGATCGACGACGACCCCGCGCACCTCCGCGTCGCGGAGCACATACGCGACTTCTTCGGCGACCCAGTGCCAGTTGACCGGGACGTAGGTGATGCCGAGGTGCGAGCACGCAAGCATCAGCTCGAAGTACTCGCGCTGGTTCCCGGCGACGAGCGCGATCGTGTCACCGGCCGCGAGCCCCGCTTTGCGCAAGGCATCCGCCAGTCGCGTCGCGCGCTCGGCCAGCTCCGCGAAGGTCTCGTGCCCGCGGTCGTCGGTGAGCGCGACCTCGTCGCCGCGCGTGCTCGCAAGCCCATCGAGGAGCTGCAGCCTCGTCATCGTCGTCGGATGGAATCGACGCCGGTCACACGCGCTCGGAGGTCAGGAGACGCGCGACCGTCTGGTGGAATCGGTGCAGCCCGAGCTCGTTGCGGCCGAAGACGAACTCGGTGTTCGCCCCCGACGACAGCGCGCGCTGGATCCCGGCCCCGGTGGCGTAGTCCTCGTCGCGCACCACACCGAACAGCATCTCGGCGATCCCCTCGATGTCCGTCTGCTCCGGCTCGGATGGCTCGTGGTCCCAGAAGATCGACTGGACCGTGCGGGAGCGGTCGGGGGTCGGACCGGGGAACAGCTGCGACATGAGCACGCCGGCGGGCAGGAACGCGAACGAGACGCTGGGGAACACCGTGCACACCAGGCCGATCCCCTCCTGGTCGCCCCATTCGGACTCCGGCTTGTCGCGGAGACGCTCGATGCCGTGACGCGCGAACCCGACGCGCTGGTGGGGACCCCAGGCGTCGTACGCCATCACGTTGCTCATGAACGCCCCGAACAGCGTGTCGCGGTGCAGCGAGCCGAAGTGGTAGCCCTCGAGGTAGCCGTCGTAGACGATCTTCCAGTTGGCGCCGTCGACCTCACGGCGCGAGACGAGGTGCCAGCGCCCCATACCGAACGGCTCGAGCACCTCGTCGTAGCCCGACAGCCACTCGTCGAGGTCGATCGCGACGCCGGGGGTGATGCACGCGAACACGAGCCCGGCGCGCTCGCCGCACGCGAGGGGAACGAGCCCGTGCGACGCGACGTCGAGTTCGTGGAACCCTTCGCGTCCTGGGATGCCGACCAAGGCGCCGTTCGTGTCGTAGGTCCAGCCGTGGTACGGGCAGGTGTGACGGCGCGCCCGACCGCAGCCCTCGGGCGTGACCACGGCACCGCGATGGCGGCACACGTCGACGAACGCGCGTGCGGCCCCGTCGTCCCCGCGTGTGAGCAGCACGGGCGTGCCCAGGACCCAGGTGACCTTGTACGACCCCGGCTCGGGCAGCTCGCCGGCCAGGGCGAGCACGAGCGGGACCCGCCGGAAGATCCGATCCATCTCCGCCTGCCAGCGGTCGGGATCGGCGTAGTCGGCGACCGACACCGAATAGGTGGTCGCGGCGAGGTCGGTGGTGCCCGCAGTGGCGTGCGCAAGCAGCCGTCGGCTGAGCTCCACGAACGCCTGGCGCTGCACGGGCGGAAACTAACCCAGCGGTTAGTTCTCTCGCACGCGCCAGGAGCGCTGGCGCACTCGGGGACGGGCCGATGCCGCCGCGCCGGCCCGGGCCGGCAGGCTCAGGCGTCGTGACCGAGCACCCAGCGGATGCCGCGGCGCACCAGCTCCACGAACTGCGACGTGTCCCACGAGCAGCGCTCGACTGCCGGGTACCAGTCGACGAGCGGGGTCATGTCGTAGTGGCCCCGGCAGTGGCCGAGCATGTTGTAGAGCACCGCGCCGCGACCGAGCTCCCGGAGGTACACCACGAGATGCTCGGGGTCGGCGGCCGACCAGTCGGACTCGGCGAATCCGACCGCGTCCCCCTGCCAGTGGGTGTGGGCGAGCACGTGCAGGTCGGCCCGTCCGTAATACTCGCAGAGGTACAGCTCGTCGTCGGTCTCGAACCCCTCCACGCCCGCGACCAGCCAGTGCTCGGGATCCGCGATCTTGACCTCGTAGGGTTGGATCGGCGGGTGGGCGACGAACTGGCTGCCGAGCGTCTCGGCCCACACCGGGAACGCGCGGGGGGCCTCGACCCCGTTCGGACGGGGAAGGTCGAGGGCTGCGTTCGTGCCATGCAGCGCGAGCCAGCGACCACCACCCTCGACCCACGCGCGGATGGCCTGCTGCGCCTCGATCGAGGGGCGCACGTCGCACGTGTAGCTCACCAGGAACGCCCCGCCCGCGATCGCTTCTGCATCCTCGTAGTCGGCGACGACGCGGACGCGCGCATGCTCGTGCTCGGCAAGGAGATCGAGCAGACGCAAGCGGGCGAAGTCGATGTCGTGGTACTTCCCGCCGGCGACCAGTGTGCCGCCGATGCGCGCGGGGTGCGTCATGCCGAAGCCCCCTTCTCCCAAGCCCTCCGTGCTCTTCCGACATCGGTACGGGCCCAGCCGAGCACGCTGGCGGGGAGGCTCCGCGAGTACGGGCTCGCGCACGCGGAGGATCCGTCGCCGAGCGCGCGCACGGGCGGACGGTACGGGGAGCGGCCGTCGATTGTAAAGCAGGCGACCTTCGTGGTTAGGTTCCGAGCCGTCAGTGGCGTCGGCGCATGCGCGAGCACGCGACCGTCCGCGGCGCGCGGCGAGAGAGAGCAGGAGCCTGATGGTGATCGTGATCGGCCGGACCCTCACCGGGATGGACATCCTCGGGCACCAGATCGCATCGTCGGGGCCGATGTTCGGGTGACTCCCTCGGTCGAGGTGTACGCCGCGGAGGCACGACGCTGGCTCGAGGCGAACGCGCGCCGGAAGGCGGAGGCCCGCGCCGAGACGGTCTGGGGTGAGGGTTCGGACAGCACGGCCGTGTTCCACAACCTGAGCGATGCGGAAGAGGCCGAGCTCCTCGATGCGCTACGGGAATGGCAGCGGCGCAAGTACGACGCGGGGTATGGGGCCATCGCGTGGCCCACTGAGCTCGGCGGCGCGGGGTTGAGCCGCGCGTACGAGCGCGCGTTCGCGCGCGAGGAGGCGGCGTTCGAGACGCCGCGCTCACACGAGGTGCTCGGCGTGACGGTCGGGCTTGTCGCCCCCACGGTGCGCGCCTACGGAACGCACGAGCAACAGGCGCGGTTCTGCCCGATGCTGCTGCGCAGCGACGCGCTGGCCTGCCAGCTGTTCTCCGAGCCCGGGGCGGGATCCGACCTCGCGTCGCTGGCGACCCGGGCGGTGCGGGACGGCGACGAGTGGGTGATCACCGGACAGAAGGTCTGGACGAGCGGTGCCCGGCACTGCGCCTGGGGTGAGCTCATCGCGCGCACCGACCTCGACGTCCCCAAGCACAAGGGGATGACCGCGTTCCTCGTGCCGCTGGACCTGCCGGGTGTCGAGATCCGCCCGATCCGGCAGATGAGCGGGGGATCGTCGTTCAACGAGGTGTTCCTGAGCGAGGTCCGCGTGCCCGACACGCTGCGGCTCGGCGACGTCGGCGAGGGCTGGAAGGTCGCGCTCACCACGCTCGGCTTCGAGCGGGCTGCGAGCGGGGGTGGCGGGGGCGGCGGCCGGGTCGGGGGGTCGTGGACCCAGCTGCTCGGGCTGGCGGAGCACCTCGCACGCACCGACGATCCCCGCGTCCGTCAGGACCTCGCAAGGTCCTTCATCGGGTATCGGCTCCTCGTGCTCAACGCCCAGCGGGCGCAGGCGCTCGCCCGCAGCGGCACCCCTGGTGCCGAGGGATCGATCGGCAAGCTCTTCTGGACCGAGCACATGCGCGAGGTCTCGGGGGTGGCCAGCCGGCTGCTCGGCCCGCGTCTGGCTGCCGACACCGGCGAGTGGGGGACCTTCGCGTGGACCGAGCACCTCCTCGGCGCGCCCGGCTACCGGATCGCGGGAGGCTCCGACGAGGTGCAGCGCAACATCATCGGCGAACGGGTGCTGGGTCTTCCCGGAGAGCCACGGGTCGACCGCGACGTGACGTTCCGGGAGCAGCTCCGCAGCTAGGGGCGCGTCGCAGCGTCGACGAGCTCGCGAGCCGCGCGGTAGTCGGCCTTCGCGCTGGGGGTGCGCGGCACCGTCTCGACGAAGACGACCTGCGTCGGCGCCTTGTAGTGCGCGAGTCCCTGCTTCACGAACGCGATGACCTCGTCCTCGTCGGTGGTGGCACCGGGCGCGAACGACGCGACCGCGACGAGTCGCTGGCCGAGCCGCTCGTCGGGGATGCCGACGACCAGGCAGTCCTCGATCGCCGCGTGGCGCTTGACGGCCTCCTCCACCTCCTCGGGGTACACCTTCTCGCCACCCGTGTTCACGCAGCTCGAGCCCCGCCCGAGCAGGGTGATGGTCCCGTCGGCCTCGACCGTGGCCCAGTCTCCGGGAAACGAGTAGCGCACGCCGTCGATCTCGCGGAAGGTGCGCGCCGACTTCTCGGGATCCTTCCAGTAGCCGATCGGGATCGCCCCGGTGACCCCCAGCATCCCCGACTGGCCTGAGCCGGGCGCCACCTCGCGATCGTCCTCGGTGAACACCTTGGCTCCCGGCGTCATCGAGAAGCCGCCGGTGCGTGTGGGCATGCCCTTCATCGTGACGGCCGTGCCCGCGGAGCCCTCCGTCGAGCCCATCGCGTCGAGGAGCATGAGGTGCTCCACGTGCCCGAGGAGCGCCTGCTTCATCTCGGCCGAGAGCGTCGCGCCGCTCGAGAGCACGATGGCCAGCTTCGACAGGTCGTACTGGGCGCCGCGGTCGCGGGCCTCGTCGAGCGCGCGGACCAGGGGACGCGCGAACGCGTCACCCACGATCACCAGCAGGGACACGCCCTCGCGCGCGATGGTCTCCAAGAGTGCCGAGCCGTCGAGCGAGCGCTCCGCGGCGAGGACGCTGGTCGCGCCGAGAAGGTGCGGCGCCATCACACCGAGCCATCCCCCCACGCCGTGCATGAGTGGGCACGCGGGCATGGCGACCATCCCGCGCCCCTCGCGGTCGAGCCGAGCCGCCTGCGTCGCCGCGTCCGACGGGCCCGCGAGGGGCTCGAGACCGAGGAACGGCGGCATCATCGTGAGGAAGCTGTTCGTGAAGATGCCGACCTCGTACATCACGCCCTTGGGCATGCCGGTCGTGCCGCCCGTGTAGAGCATGTAGATGTCGGTCGTCTCGCGCTCGATGCGGGGCGCGGGGTCGTGCGCGGCGAGGACCTCCTCGTAGGCGAGCGCACCGTCGACATGCTCGCCACCGTCGTCGACCTCGATCCACTGCCGTACGAGTGGGAGCCGGTCGCGGATGCGCTCGATCCGCTCACCCAGGCTCGAGTGGAAGACGCACGCCTTCGCGTCGGCGTCGTCGAGGAGGTACACGAGCTCGTCGTCGAGGTACCGGTAGTTGACGTTCACCGGGACGAAGCGCGACTTGAGCGCCGCGAAGTTCGTCTCGCAGTACTCCGGCGAGTTGTAGAGGTACATCCCGACGTGGTCGCCCGGCGCGAGCCCCGCGCTCGTCAAGGCGGCGGCCAGCCGGGCGCTCCGCTCCTCGTACTCTCGCCAGCTGACCCGGCGAGCTCCCTGGACGATGGCGGGCCGGTCGGGGACGGCGTCGGCGACCGACTCCCAGACGGTGGCGAAGTGCGGCTCCATGGTTCCTCCTCGAGATCGGCGTTCAGGTGAGCTCGCCAGCCAGGAACCGGTCTCGAAGCCGGCGCTTGACGAGCTTGCCCATCGCGGTGCGGTCGAGGCTCTCCACCACGACGATCCGCGCTGGGCACTTGTAGTGGGTGAGTCGGTCGCGCAGCCAGCTCCGCAACGCCTCGGGGTCCGGCGGCGACGCGTGGTCACGGGGCACCACCAGCATCATGAACGCCTCGCCCATGACGTCGTCGGGCACGCCGAATCCCGCGGCGTCGGCGACCTCCGGATGCGTGACGAGTCGCTGCTCGGCCTCCGCGGGGTACACGTTGACCCCACCGGACACGACCATGTCGGACGCGCGGTCGGTGATGTACACGTAGCCGTCGTCGTCCACGTAGCCGACCTCGCCGAGGGTGAACAGCCCGGTCTCGTCGACCGCGGCTCGGTGGGCCCCCGGCGCGCACGCCTCGTGCCCGTCGTGGTACACGATCCCCCGCCCGGTGGGGTCGCGGAAGTACAGGTTCCCCTCGGTACCCGGCGGGAGCTCGGTCCCGGCGTCGTCGAGCACGGTCGCGGTCAACGGTGGGTTCGGGCGCCCAACCGACCCGGGGTGCGCGCGCCACTCGTCGGGCCCGATGAGACACGTCGTGCCGACCTCGGTCGCCCCGTAGGCCTCGTACAGCACCGGGCCCCACCAGTCGAGCATGGCCGCCTTCACATCGATCGGGCAGGCGGCCCCGGTGTGCACGACGAAGCGGAGGCTCGACACGTCGTAGGAATCCCGCACGTGCTCGGGGAGCGCGAGCAGACGCGCGAAGTGGGTCGGCACCAAAACCGACGTCTCGATGCGGAAGCGCTCGATCGCGGCGAGCGTCGCCGCGGCGTCGAAGCGGCCGAGCACGACCACGGGGATGCCGGCGCCGAGGAGGCGCACGGCCTGGAGCGGACCGGTGTGGTACAGGGGCCCGACCACGAGGTGGGTGCCGTGCGCCGCGAACGGGTGCGCCCGCAGGCGCTCGAGGTGCTCACGGAGGGTCGCGCCGCCGGCGAACATCGTCGGGGGGAGCTCGGTGCCCTTGGGTTGCCCGGTCGTGCCGGACGTATAGAGGAGGTTCGGTCGCGGGGGATCCTCGAGGGTCAGGGGCGCCGTCGGGCCCCGGTCGCACCAGTCGTCGAGCGTCGTCACCCCGGCGTCGTCGGTGTGCCAGCCCACCACCTGCTCGACGCCGGCCTCGCGGGCCGCGGCCACGGCCCGCGCCGCGGTCTCGGGGCCGCACAGCACGAGGCGGGCGCCGGAGTCCGCCAGCAGGTAGGCCGCTTCGGGGGCCGTGAGGTGGAAGTTGACCGGCACGACCGAGGTGGAGGCGACGAGCCCGGCCACGTGCGCCAGCACGCAGTCTGCGGAGTTCTCCGCGAAGACGGCGATGCGTCGGTGCGCCCCGAGGTCGCTCGCCAAGAGACGGGAAGCGACCCGGTCGACCCATGCGCCCACCTGCTCCCAGGTCAGCTCGACGTGCGCGTCGCGCAGCGCGATCTCGTGCGGCCGTTCCTCGGCGGCATCACGAGCGAAGGTGGGCACGACGTCCTCCGGACGCGACGTCCGCCGGCGCACGCTCGGCCCGAGTGCCGGAGCGCCGGGTTCGTTGCGGGGCCCTGACGATAGGTGGTAACTAACGGACCGGTCAATTCTCTCTGGTGTGCGGGGGGTGCGATGGATCTGGGGCTCGCGGGACGCAAGGTCGCCGTCACGGGCGGGAGTCGCGGCATCGGACGCGCGATCACCGAGCGGCTGCTCGACGAGGGCGCAGCGGTGGCGATCTGCGCGCGGAACACCGCTGGCGTCGCCGAGGCCGTCGAGGCGCTGGGCGCCAAGGGGACGGTCGTGGGTGATCAGGTCGACTGTGCCGACGCCGAGGCGCTCGCCGGCTGGGTCGACGCCGCGGCCGGGGGCCTCGGCGGCCTCGACGCGTTCATCCACTGCGCGAGCCCTGGGCCCGCGGCCTGGGAAGCGAACTTCGCGGTCGACCTGATGGCGCTCGTACGCGGTGTCGAAGCGGCGCTTCCTCACCTGGAGCAGTCCGACGCGGGCGCGATCGTCGACATCTCGACCACGGCCGCGATCGAGGCGTTCGGCCCGGGCCCGAACGGGTACAGCACCCTCAAGGCGGCCGCGGTCAACTACATCGGCGGCCTCGCCCAGCAGATCGCCGCGAAGGGGGTCCGCGCCAACGCCGTCTCGCCCGGCCCGATCATGATCGAGGGCGGCTCCTGGGACTTCATCCGCGAGCACATGGGCGCGTTCTACGAGCAGACCCTGGCGCAGATCCCGTTCGGGCGGATGGGCACGGCCGAAGAGGTCGCCAACGTGGTCGCGTTCCTCGTGAGCCCCGCGGCGAGCTGGATCACGGGGCAGAACGTCGTCGTCGACGGCGGGTTCACCAAGCGGATCGCGTTCTGAGCGTGGCTCCCAGCCCGGCTCGGACCGGCTCGACCCGCACCCGCGCCCGGGGCACGCGGTCGACACCGCCCGCGGCCGGGGCCGAGGTGCTCGCGGATCTGCACCGGCGCATGGTGCGGATCCGGCGATTCGAGGAGGCGGCCGGGCGGCTCATGGAGGCGGGATCGATCCCCGGCTTCCTGCACCTGTACGTCGGTCAGGAGGCGGTGGCGGCCGGGGTGATCGCCCACCTCAGCGAGCGCGACCAGATCACCAGCACGCACCGCGGCCACGGTCACCTCGTCGCCAAGGGTGGTGATCTCGCGCGGATGTACGCCGAGCTGTTCGGGCGAGCGACGGGGTACTGCAGGGGCAAGGGCGGGAGCATGCACGTGTGCGACCTCGCGCTCGGCATGCTCGGCGCGAACGGGATCGTGGGCGGGGGGGTCCCGATCGCGGTGGGTGCGGGCTTCGCCGACTGGTATCGCGGCGAGGGGAACGTCTCGGTGGCGTTCTTCGGCGACGGGGCGAGCAACATCGGCTCGTTCCACGAGGCGGCCAACATGGCCGCGGCGCTGAAGCTGCCCGTCGTGCTGGTGTGCGAGAACAACCTCTACGGTGAGTTCACGCCCCAGGCGCGCCACCAGGCGATCCGCGACGTCGCCGCGCGCGCCGGGGCGTACGGGATGCCCGGCGAGGTCGTCGACGGGATGGACGCGGTGGCGGTGTGGCAGGCCGCCGGCTCCGCGATCGCCCGCGCTCGTGCGGGCGAGGGCCCCTCGATGCTCGAGGCCAAGACGTACCGCTACTACGACCACCAAGGCGTCTCGGGCCTGCGCATCTCCTATCGCTCCGACGAGGAAGTCGAGGAGTGGAAGGCCCGCGACGCGATCGCCGCGATCGAGGTCCGCATGATGGAGGGAGGCGTCGCCACCCGGGAGCAGGTCGAGGCGGTGCACGACGAGATCAGGGCCGAGATCGACGCGGCCATCGCCCTCGCCGAGGCGGCACCGTTCCCCACGCCGGACGACCTGCTCGACGACGTCTACACGGAGCCGAGCCGGTGAGCACGACGCTCGAAGTGCCCACCGATCCGGTCACCGCGCGCGAGCTGCCGTACCTGACGGCGGTGAACGAGGCGCTCGCGCAGTCGATGCGCGCGGACCCCGACGTCTTCGTGGCGGGCGAGGACATCGCCGCGTACGGCGGCGTGTTCGGGACCCACCGCGGGCTGCTCGAGGAGTTCGGGGCGCGTCGCGTGGTCGACACGCCGATCTCGGAGGCCGCGATCATCGGGCTCGCGACCGGCGCGGCGGTGTGCGGGCTGCGACCCGTCGTCGACATCATGTTCATGGACTTCCTCGGCGTCGCGATGGACCAGATCGCCAACCAGGCAGCCAAGTTGAAGTACATGTTCGGTGGCGAGGCCACGTTGCCGATGACCGTCACCACCTGGGCCGGCGCCGGGCTGTCGGCGGCCGCGCAGCACAGCCAGAGCCTCGAGGCGTGGCTGTGCCACGTTCCCGGACTCAAGGTCGCGATGCCCGCGACCCCCTACGACGCGAAGGGTCTGCTGGTCGCGGCGATCCGTGACGACAACCCGACCTTCGTGGTGGGCAACAAGCTGCTCCTCGGCGCGACCGGCCCGGTACCCGAGGAGCTCTACGAGGTCCCGCTCGGGGTCGCACGCACGGCGCGCGACGGTGACGCGCTGACGATCGTCGCGCTGGGTCGGATGGTGCCCGAGGCACTTGCCGCCGCGGAACGGATGGCGGCCGACGGGATCGAGGTGGCCGTGCTGGATCCCCGGACGTTGAGCCCGCTCGACGTCGACACGATCGTCTCGTCGGTGCGAGCGACGAACCGGGTGCTCGTCGTGCACGAAGCCGTGCGCTTCGGCGGGTTCGGCGCGGAGATCGCCGCGCAGGTCCAGGAGCACGCATTCGACCACCTCGACGCGCCCGTGGCGCGCGTCGGCGCGCCGTTCGCCCCGGTTCCTTTCAGCCCTGCGCTCGAGCGCGAGTACGTGCCCGACTCGGCGCGCATCGAGGCTGCCGCGCGAGAGCTGGTGACGCGTCGGTTGCCGGGAGCCTGATCCGTGGTGGTGCCGGTCGTGATGCCCAAGCTCGGGCTCACCATGCAAGAGGGCACGGTCACGCGCTGGCACGTGTCGTCGGGAACCACGGTGCGCGCGGGCAGCGCCGCGTTCGACATCTCGACCGACAAGATCGAGACCGAGATCGAGATCGAGGGCGACGGTGTCCTGCACCACGCCGTGCCCGAGGGCGCGGTGGTCGGATGCGGGCAGGTGGTGGGCTGGCTGTGCGCGGAGGGAGAAGCGCCCCCCGTGTCCGTGGCACCCGGGTCGCCGGAGGGCCGGGAGGCGGTGACGGCGGCCGTGGCACCCGAGGTCGCCCGTGTGGACGCGGCGCCCGGCAACGGCGCCGGCCGGCTGCGGGCGTCGCCCAACGCTCGGCGGATCGCGTCCGAGCTCGGTGTCGATCTCGGATCGCTCACGGGGACGGGACCCGGCGGGCGCATCGTCTCGGAGGACGTCGAGGAGGCCGCCGCCGCGGGCGGGGCCGTGGCGGTGCCGAGCGGGACGCGGGGGCTCATGACCCCCGTCGCTCGCCGGCTCGCGAGCCGTCTCGGCATCGACCCGGGCGCGGTCGCGGGTTCGGGCCCCGGGGGGCGTGTCGTGCTCGACGACGTGATCGCGGCCGCGGGCGCTGCGCCCGGTAGAGCCTCCGTGCGTGCCGAGGAGCGCGCGCCCGTGCACACGGTGGTGCCGATGACGGGCAAGCGGGCGATCATCGCCGATCGCATGCACGCGTCGCTGCGCGACATGGCACAGCTCACGCTCACGACCGATGCCACCGTCAATCGGCTCGTGAGGCTGCGCCGCGCGCTGCGCGAGGAATGGGGAGAGGCCGCACCTGGGTACACCGACTTCGTGCTGCTCGCGGTGGCGCGCGCCTTGCGAGCGCATCCACAGTGCAACGCGACCATCCGCGATGGAGCGATCCACCTCATCGATGCCATCCACCTCGGCCTCGCGGTGGCACTGGACGACGGGCTCGTGGTCCCGGTCGTGCGCGATGCCGACCAACGGTCGCTCGTCGAGCTCGCCGCTGAGACCGCGCGCCTCGCCGCGGCAGCGCGGGCCGGAAAGCTGAACCTGGACGAGCTCGAGGGGGCCACGTTCTCGGTGACCTCGCTCGGCGCGCACGGCATCGACGCGTTCACGCCGGTCGTCAACCCGCCGAACGTGGCGATCCTCGGGGTGGGCCGCATCCGCGACGACGTCCGTTGGTCCCGTCGCAACAAGCCGCGCCGGCGGCGCGCCCTCACGCTGTCGCTGACCATCGACCACCGCGCGCTCGACGGCGTGCCGGCGGCGGAGTTCCTCGCCACGGTCCGCAGCGCCTTGGAGTCGCCCCACCAGCTGCTCCTCGGCGCCTGATCGCGGGCCGCGATGCCGGACTGCGACCTGCTCGTGCTCGGCGCCGGGCCGGGCGGTCACGCGGCCGCGCTGGAGGGCGCAACCCGGGGCGCGCGAGTCATCGTGCTCGAGCCTGATCGGGTCGGCGGGCAGTGCGTGCAGCACACCTGCATCCCGACCCAGGCGATGCTCTCGGCCATCGCGCCCTTCGTGACGGCACAGGAGCTGGCGATCGCGGGAGTCGTCGACATCGGCGACACGATCTCGCTCGGTCGCGCCACGGCGCGCAAGGACGCGCTCGTCGGCGTCGTCGCCCGGGGCGCGGCTCTCTCGCTGGAGGCCGCGGGGGTGGAGGTGATCGCGGGCACGGGCTCCCTCGACGGTCGTGACCGTGTGGTCGTCCGGCACCCCGACGGCTCGACCGAGCAGCTGGGGGCGCAGGCGATCGTGATCGCGACCGGCGCGCGGTGGGAGCCCGCCCGCATCGACGGTGTCCCCGATGCGCGCGTCGTCACGCTCGACGCGATCAACGCACTCGAGAAGGCGCCGAGGACCGCTGCGGTGCTCGGCGGTGGGCCCGCAGGCACGGCGTTCGCGCTGGAGCACGCGTTCCTCCTCGCGGCCACCGGGGTTGCCGTCAGCTTCGTTCCCGAGGGCGACGCGCTCGTCCCCGGTCTCGACCAGGACCTCGACCCCGTGCTGCGAGAGGCCCTGGGCGCGCTCGGCGTGACCATCACGGCTCCGGGCGACCACGACGCGGTGCTCGAGGCCGAGGTCGTCGCCGGCCCCGATACCCGGCGACCTCACATCGACGGACTCGCGCTCGACGGCTTCGGGATCGAGCGGGATCCCGCGACCGGCGGGGTGCGAGTCGACGGCTCCGCCCGGACCTCGACCGAGGGCATCTACGCGGTCGGGGACGTCACCGGTGACGTCATGCTGTCATCGGCGGCTGCGCACGCGGGGCGTGTCGCGGCGGTGGGCGCGACCGGCGGGAGCGCGCGACTCGCCTTCGGATCCATCCCGCGCGTCCTGCACATCGATCCGCCCGTGGGCTGGGTCGGGCGCGACGAGGCCGGCGCACGTCGTGAGGGGTACGACCCCGCGTGCTCCATCGTGGACCTCGGCCGGACCCCGCGCGGCGTCGTGCTGGGCGGCCGCGGTGGCGCGATGAAGCTGGTGACCGACCGGGAGCTCGGTCAGGTGCTCGGAGTGCACGCGGTGGGACCCGACGCGCCCGAGATCGTCGCTCTCGGAGCGATCGCGCTGGCTGCCGAGCTCACGGTGCACGACCTCGCCGCAACCGTGCACTGGCACCCGAGCGGGGCCGAGACGATCGGGGAGGCCGCGCGGGACTGCGTCCGCCGGATCGGCTGACCAGCCGCCGGTCGCCGTGCTCAGCCGCGCCCGACGAACGCGAACTCGCCCATGATCTCGAGCTCGTGTGCCTGGCGGGTCGCAAAGACCTCGGCGAGCCGGGCCCGGAGCTGGGGGTGGTCGTCGGAGCGTGCCAGCGCCTCGGCCGTGCACGAGAGCGCTTCGCCGGCCCGGTCGTAGTCGCGTTGCACGTCGGCCACGTGCAGGCTCGTGGTGCGGCCGTCGCGGTAGGCGGCGAGAGCGTCGCGCACCGCGGCGTCGTCGAGCGCCTCGGCGACCGCGGTGGCGAGCGCCTCGATGGCGTCGCACTCCTCTCGCATCCAGGCGATCTCATGCTCTGCGCGCACCGCGAGGTTGCGCAGGCAGTTCTCGATCATCTCGAGGCTCACACGCGCGCGCTCCGACGTGAGCTCCGGGCCGATCTGCTCGAGCAGCTCGCGTCGGATCTCGAGCGCGACCTGCGACGCGGACGGGAGGGTGATCATGGCCTGGGCGCTCCGATCGCTTCGAGACCTCCGATCGCGGCGATCCACACGTTGTGCGCGAACGCCGCGGCATTCACGTTGTAGGGCACCGTGATCGACGCGGTGTCACCGCGGACGAACGCTGCGTTCGCGGCGATGAGGTTGGCGAAGATGCGGATCGCGCCGAGCACGACGAAGTAGCCGAGTGACCACGGGTTCACGACCCCTTCGCTGATCCCCGTGAGCTCCCGGTAGCGGGCGCAGAAGGCGTCGAGGTCGTACGAGATCGGATCGGGAGGAGCCGCCATCGCGACCGCCATGAACCAGCCGAGGTCCTCGCGAGGGTCGCCGATGTGCGCGAACTCCCAGTCGACGAGGAGCAGCGCGTCGTCGCCGACGAGGAGGTTGGCGCTCTGGAAGTCGCCGTGCACCAGCGTCAGCGGCGACGGGGGCGGACGGTGCGCGTCGAGCCAGGCGCCGACGTGGCGCATGAAGGGGTCGCGCTCGACGTGGGCACGCTCCGCATCGCCCCACTGCGCGATCAGTGCGTCGAGGTACGTGGACCAGTCGGGAGGCCGGGGGGCGCCGGGCGGCAGCACGTCGAGGTCGACGGCATGGATCGCGGCCGCCACCTCGGCGATCTGGATGCCGACCGGGCCGAGGTCGACGCCGGAGGCGAGGTGCGCGAGCAGGGACGGTCCCGGCACGTGGTCGAGCACGATGGTCTTGGCGCCGAGTGCCGACCCCGCCGCGTCGTAGTAGCGCGCGGCCGGCATCGGGACCCGTCCGTTCAGCGCGGAGAGGATGGACCACTCGAGGTCGCGGTCGGTCTCGAACGCGGCCTGGCCCGGAGGTGGATCCCCCCGCAGCACCAGCGTCTCGACGCGGCGTTCGCCGGGGTGCGACCACTCGACCTCGGCCCGCATCATCACGCGGCTGTACCCGCCTCCGATGGGCGCCATCGAGAGCACCTTGACGGTGTCGACGTCGTCGGCGACCGAGCGAAGGAAGGCCTCGAGTGCCGCGGCACCTTCGGTCGTCACGCGCATCGCCTCCCGCACCTCGACACGCGCTGTCACGCGCGCCGCCCGCTGCCCGCTGCCGAGTGGATATCACCGTGGGTGAATCAGCCGCAATCCCGATGGCAGCGGCTGATGACGCGCGGACCGAGCGTGACCGGGCCCCAGGGCGAGTGCCGCCGCACCGCCGGACGGGCGTTCGCCCGGGCCGTCAGGCGTCGGGCATCGGGTAGTGGAGTCCCGGGATGCCTGCTTCGAGGGCTTGGAGCCACGCGGGCCGCGGGGTCAGCCCCTCGTACCAGCCGGGCACGCGGGGCGCCGTGTCCTTGTTCCACTCGTAGTGGATCGGCATGACCTGCGCGTAGCCCCGTGACGCGTTGGTGCCGCCGTCGACGAGCAGGTCGACGCCGGTGATGTAGCTCGCGAGGTCCGAGGCGAGGAACAGCACCGGCGCCACGATCTCGTGGACCTCTCCCACCCGGCGCATCGGCGTGCGGCTGGCGATGTAGCTGGTCATCCCCATCATCTCGAGTGGGGCGCGCGTCATCTCCGTGACGATGAAGCCGGGCGAGACCGAGTTCACGCGCACGCCGCGGTCGGCCCACTCGACGCCGAGCTGGCGGGTGAGCGTGAGCAGACCACCCTTGGCCGCGGCGTAGGCGGGGATGTTGAGGTCGTTGCCACCGCTGGCCATGATCGAGCAGATGTTGACGATTGACCCCGAGCCGCGCTCCAGCATGTGGTACCCGACTTCGCGCGCGTATCGGAACGCTCCCACGAGGTCGACCTGGATCACCTGCTCGAAGGTCTCGGTGTCGTAGACCTCGGCCGCGAGGCCGCGCAGGTCGGCGATCCCGGCGTTGTTGACGAGCACGTCGATCGCACCGTGCTCCTCGATGCCGCGCGCGACGACCCGCCTGACATCGTCCTCGACGGTCACGTCGCCAGGCTCCGCCGTCACGGTCGCGCCGACCTCACGGCACGAGGTCGCGACGGCCTCGAGCAGCTCGGTCGTTCGGGCCGTGAGCACGAGGGATGCGCCCGCGGCCGCGAACGCACGTGCGAAGGCGTCGCCGAGCCCGTACGAGGCGCCGGTGATCAGCACGGTCTTGCCGTCGAAGTCGAACATCAGTGACCCTCCAGGGGATTGGCGCTGCTCAGGTGCCTGCGAGCCGGGCGACCACGGGCGCGAAGGCCTCGACGGCCTCGACCCCGACCGTGACGTAGCTGATGCCGAGCCGCTCGCGGCGCTCGACGATCGCATCGGCGATCTCGTCGACGCTGCCGACCAGGGCGTGACCATGGCCCGCAAGCTCCTCGGGCGACAGTGCGAACATCGGGGCCATGGAGGTGAGCACGCCCTCGCGGTCGTCGGTGACGACGACGAAGTACGCGGCGATCTCGAGCTCCAGGTCGCTGAAGCGGGCTCCGGCACCCTGCTTGACCCACTCGATCTTCTCGGCGCTGCGCTCGGCCGTGCCCGACGCGAACCCCTCGGTCCCGATGCGCCCCGACCGGTTGTCGAAGTTCAAGCTCACGATGTCGGCGCGCTCGCCGGCGAGCCGGAGGACGCGAGGGGATCCGCCGCCGATCATGATGCGCCCGGGACCCGGGGGCGGCGGCAGCGCGGCGAAGTCGTGGGCCCGCACGTGCTCGCCGCGCACGTCGACGGATCCCCCGGCGAAGCACGCGCGGATGAGGTCGGTCGTCTCGGCGAGTCGCTCGATGCGGGTGGCGTGCGCCGCGAACGGGATGCCCATCGCGTCGTACTCGGCCTCGAGCCAGCCGGCCCCGAGACCGATCTCGAGGCGCCCGCCCGCGAACCAGTCGATGGTGGCGAGCTCCTTGGCGAGCACCACGGGCTGGTGGTAGTCGACGCAGAGCACACGGCAGCCGATCCGGATCGAGCTGGTCACCTCGGCCGCCACGGCCATCGCCGGGATCGCCGCGACGACCTGGACGGGGTGGTTCGTCGGGTCGAGGGCGGGACCCGGGCCGATGTAGTGGTCGGCGAGGTGCAGGGCGGAGTACCCCAGGTCCTCGGCGCGGCGGGCCAGCGCCCGCCACTCGTCGGGTGATCCTGGTGCAAAGGCCTGCACGGCGAAACGCAGCGGGTGGCGGCTCACGAAGGCTCGGGCGGTGGCCCGGCGAAGTGCCCGGACAGGTCGGGCGCGCCGAGGTAGAGGAGCGTCATCAGGCGCGACGAGAAGCGCCAGCCGTCGGGCTCGCGCCGGTACTCGTCGTCGTAGTAGGCCAGCAGCAACACTGGCGACGATCCCTCCGGGACGGCGTGCTCCTGGAAGTACCAGCGGCCGGTCCCGGTGTCGGTGTCGAGGGTCGCGGTGCCGTTGAGCACCATGTGCACGACGGCGCGCATCCCCTGCATCGCCGCCACCCAGCTGCCGACCACCTGGTCGCGGCCTTGCTGTCTGCCGCCGCCGATGTCCCAGACCGCGTCGTCGGTCCAGTTGCCGGCCCACTGATCGGTGGCGCGTCGGCACACCGCGTCCGCGTAGGAGTGCACGAGCGCCCGGATCGGCTCCACGTCGCTCACCCGGGGATCCGGAGCCCGCGCCGTCTCGCCCGCCTCATGCGGGGTCCGGGATCCAGCCGCCGTGGAACCCGGTCGGGACCCGCCGGGGGAGGTGGATCTCGGCGACCGGGGCGCCCGCGAAGTCGGAGCCGTCGAGGAGGGCGAGGTAGCTGGTGTCGGTGCCGGCGTCGTGGACGAAGGTCATCAGCCAGCCGTCATCGGGGTTGCCCGCCTCGGCGGCCGCGACGAACGAAGGCTCACCGGGGGTGTGACCCTCGGGGAAGTGGTGCGACTCGCTCGTAGCCGTCTCCAGGTCGTGCTTGATGAGCTCCGGTCGGTGCATGTCGAAGGAGAGCACGTAGCCGTAGCGCTCGCGGGCGCCGACGTCGCCGTCGGCGACCCTCGGGAAGTCACACGGGCGATCGTCGAGGAAGCGCTCGGAGACGGAGCCGGATGCGAGGTCGAGCGTCCACTCGTAGAGCCGCGGGCCTGCCGACGGATCGGGCGCCTCGCCCATCTCCATCGCGCTCGTGTCACGCCACAGCTCGGGGAGCCGGCAGCCGCGCACGATGACGCGGTCGCCATCGTCGTGCGCGTTGAGCGTGTGGAACACGTAGCAGGGTTCGACGTCGAACCACTGCACGGCGGCGTCGTCGCCGTCGCGGGGCAGCACGCCGAAGCGCGAGGGGTAGTCGTCGTCCCACCGGATCGGCATGCCCCCGTTCATCGCGGCCTCGAGGTCGAAGACCGCGGGGAGGTCCATGAAGATGGTGCGGGTGCGGGTGACCGAGAAGTCGTGGATCATGGTCGAGCCGTTGACCGTGATCGGGCTGGACTGCACGAGGCGGCCGCTCGCGTCGGCGCGGTGGTAGGTGAGGTAGGGCGGCGCGAGGTTCGCGTACCCGAAGAACAGCAGCTCACCGGTCACCGGGCACACCTTGGGATGCGCGGTCATCGCGCCCTCGAGCGCGCCGTCGAAGTTCCACGGTCCGACCGTGTCGAGCTCGGGGGTCATGACGTACGGGAACGATCCCTCCTCGAGGGCGAGGATGCGCCCACCGTGCGAGATCACGTGGGTGTTGGCGACCGAGACGTTGTGGTCCATCTGACCCGTGGCCGGATCGATCATCATCGCGACGCGGTCGGACTCGGGGTGCTCGTAGCAGGGGGTGCGCACGTAGCGGTTCCGGTACCAGGTGGCCGAGCCGCCTGCGAGCTCGATGCCGTGGATCATGCCGTCGCCGAGGAACCAGTGAGCCGAGGTGCCGCTCCGGGGATTCGCGCCGTTGCGGAAGTAGCGGCCGCGCAGCTCGGGCGGGATCGCGCCCGTGACCTCGAGGTCCTCGATGGTGACCTCGTCGAAGACCGGGGCGTTGTTGCCCGAGAGGTGCCAGGGCACCGCGTCGGTCTTTGGCGTGTCGGTGGTGGTCATGGCTGCTCCCCTGGCTCCTCGCGTCCCCGCGCGGTCGTGTGGTGGTGGCGCTCAAACTAACCGAGTGGTTAGTTTGAGGAAAGATCCCCTGACGCTGCCCCATCCACGGCCCACCGACGAGGTCACCCCGCGATGCCCCACACCGACGCCCAGCTGCCGGTCACGCCCCCGGGCCCCTCGGTCCAGGAGCTGCTCGATCGCGAGCAGCGGCCCGTCCCGGAAGCCTTGCGCGACGTGGCGTTCGCGCCGTTGGGCTCCGCGCCGATCACCCGCGAGCGCTACTTCTCCTACGGGTTCCATCGACGGGAAGTCGAGCGGCTCTGGCGCCGCGTGTGGCAGATGGCCTGCGCCGAGGAGGAGATCCCCGAGGTCGGCGATTACTTCGTCTACGACATCGTCGACGACTCCCTGATCGTGGTGCGCACCGCATCCACCGGATCCCGAGACGGTCTTCGTGTTGATCGGCGTGCCGGCCTGGGGCTGGCGATCGTTGCCGCGGTCGCCCGGGCTCACGGCGGCCACCGCGGAGGCTGCCAATGGCGGCGGAGGCGGCGCCGTGGTCACCTTCACCATGACCGACGAGGAGATTCAGGAACCTCTCAGACTGGCGCGCCAGACTTCGGGTGATGCGCGTGTTGCTGGTCGACGACCCCTTCGAGCATGCCGGGGACGCTCAGGGTCGCTCTGGCGACCTGAGCGTCACAGAACGAGTGTCGCTTCGCGCTCCGCTCATGGGCATGTGTTCAGTCGGACTTCGATCCTGTCGATACCGATGGTCCCTCATGTGTCGACTGCGTTGGATTCCTCACCGCTCGTTGTTCGCCGCGGCGCTCATGGTCGTCGTGTCGGCGTGCGTCCCGCTGCCGCCGCAACCTCCTCCTACGTCGACGAGTACGACGACCACAGCCAGTCCAACGCCAGCCAACGTGTTCGAGGCGGCGTGCGCGGAGTCGCTCGTCGCGTTGACGTCGGGGGTTGTGGCGTCGGGCGCGATCACCGAGCTCTCAGGCCTCGCCGTGAGTCGGAGGCAGGACGGGGTGCAGTGGGCCCACAACGACTCTGGCGACTCGGCGCGCGTGTTCGCGCTCGGTGCGGACGGGCGCGATCTGGGTCAGTACTCGTTGTCGGGTGCGAGCGCCGTCGATTGGGAGGATCTCGCGGTTGGCCCGGGTCCGAGCGCGGCGGTGTCCTATCTGTACGTCGGAGACATCGGTGACAACGCCGCCGCTCGCGCCTCGGTCCAGGTGTATCGAGTGCCCGAACCGGACGTCGATCCGGCGGCTGGGACACCCGCGCCGCAAGCGCTGACGGACGTAGCGAGGCTCACGCTGACGTATCCCGATACGCCGCACAACGCGGAGACCATGCTGGTCGATCCCGTGTCGGGTGAGCTCTACATCGTGACCAAGTCCTCCAGCGGGATCGCGCAGGTGTTCCGTGCGCCGGCGAACCTTGCCGACGGGACCACGACCACCTTGGTTCAGGTCGGTGCTGTGTCACTCGGCTCCTCGGTGCTGGTGACGGCCGGTGACGTGACGGCATCGGGCGACGTGGTCGCGCTCCGCACCTACTCGTCGGTCGTTCTCTTCCCGCGCCCGTCCGGCGCGTCGCTCGCTGACGCGTTCACCCAGACCCCATGCAGCGGAGCGGTCGTTCCCGAAGCACAGGGCGAGGCGCTCGCCTTCACCAGTGATGGCCGCGGTTACATCACCGCAAGCGAGGGTGCATTCCCTGAGCTCCACCGCTTCACCATGCCCTAAGCGGACTCGCTGAGCTGCGCTCGGGTGGGATCGCGCCCGTGACCTCGAGGTCCTCGATGGTGACCTCGTCGAAGACCGGGGCGTTGTTGCCCGAGAGGTGCCAGGGCACCGCGTCGGTCTTTGGCGTGTCGGTGGTGGCTGCTCCCCTGGCTCCTCGCGTCCCCGCGCGGTCGTGCGGTGGTGGCGCTCAAACTAACCGAGTGGTTAGTTTGAGGAAAGATCCCCTGACGCTGCCCCATCCACGGCCCACCGACGAGGTCACCCCGCGATGCCCCACACCGACGCCCAGCTGCCGGTCACGCCCCCGGGCCCCTCGGTCCAGGAGCTGCTCGATCGCGAGCAGCGGCCCGTCCCGGAAGCCTTGCGCGACGTGGCGTTCGCGCCGTTGGGCTCCGCGCCGATCACCCGCGAGCGCTACTTCTCCTACGGGTTCCATCGACGGGAAGTCGAGCGGCTCTGGCGCCGCGTGTGGCAGATGGCCTGCCGCGAGGAGGAGATCCCCGAGGTCGGCGATTACTTCGTCTACGACATCGTCGACGACTCCCTGATCGTGGTGCGCACCGCACCCAACGAGATCCGGGCATTCCACAACTCCTGTCTGCACCGCGGCACGAGGTTGTGTGACGGCGAGGGCCGCGCGCGCTCGTTCCGTTGCTCGTTCCATGGATGGACATGGGACCTCGATGGCCGACTGCTGCGAATGCCGTCCGAGTGGGACTTCCCACATGTCGAGCAGCGCGACCTCTGCCTTCCGGAGGCTCGCGTGGCGTGCTGGGGCGGCTTCGTGTTCGTGAACCTCGATCCGGAGTGCGAGCCCTTCGACTCGTTCCTGGAGATCCTGCCCGAGCAGTTCCGCGCCTGGCCGATGGCCGAACGTTGGAAGGCGCTGCACGTCTGCAAGGCCTTCCGCTGCAACTGGAAGGTCGCGCTGGAAGCCTTCATCGAGTCGTACCACGTGATCACGACCCACCCGCAGATCATGGGGTCGACGGGCGACACCAACACCCAGTACGACACGTGGCCCGGAGTGCGCCACGTGAACCGCATGATCACCCCGTTCGCGGTCGCGAGCCCGACGATTGCGAGCACGATGACCGAGCAGGAGATCGCCGAGTCGATGGTGCGCACCGGTGGTCGCGACGACGCGGTCGACCTGCCCGAGGGTATGAGCGCGCGCGCGTTCATGGGTGAGCAGATGCGGACCCTGGTGAAGAGCGCCCTCGGGGTCGATGCATCGGAGCGAACCGACTCCGAGATGCTCGACGCGATCGAGTACTACTTGTTCCCGAACCTGGCTCCGTGGGCGGGGGTGCTCAACTCGCTCGTCTACCGCTTCCGGCCCAACGGTGACGATCCCGACTCGTGCCTCATGGACATCATGCGCCTTCACCCGGTGCCGGACTTGGGTGAGCGACCGCCGCCGGTCGCCGTGCACCATCTGGGGCTCGACGACCCCTTCGACCTGGCCCCCGAGCTCGGCGGGCTGGTCGAGATCTTCCGCCAGGACTCGATGAACCTCCCGAAGGTGCAACGAGGCCTCAAGAGCTCGGGCGCGTCCACGGTGAACTTCGGGTTGTACCAGGAGAGCCGGCTCCGCCACTACCACGCGACCCTCGACGAGTACCTCGCCCGTGACTGAAGACCGTGCCGCGACGAGCGGCACGCGGCGCCGCCTGGGTCGACCACCGGCGTCACGCGCCGCGGCGACGCGGGCGCGCATTCTGAACGCGGCGCGCGTGTGCTTCGCGGAGCAGGGCTACGGCGCGACCACGAACCGCGCTATCGCCGAGGGTGCGGGGATCACCACCGGCGCGATCTACCACTACTTCGCGTCCAAGCAGGAGCTCTACGAGAGCGTCTTGGTCGAGGTCGAGGACATAGTGAGCGCGCAGCTGGAGGCAGTTCGTGACGCCGCGGTGCCGACGACCACGGCACAAGTGCGCGCCGTGCTCGAGCAGTCCGTGGCGCTGAACCGCGAGGACTCGTCGCTGGCTCGCTTCCTCGTGACCGTGCCGACCGACGTCCGCCGCCACGCGGAGCTCTCGCCACTGCTCGGCCAGCTGGCGCGCTACAACGAGCGGCTCCTCGGACCGATCGTCGACGGCGCCCTGCGGCGCGAAGAGGTAGCAGCCGGGGTGTCGCGCGCCACGTTGCTCGGCATGCTCGGGGTCATCCTCGCGGGACTGGTGGAGGTCTCCGCGAACCTCACCACACCCGACCAGCACGCGCGCAACACCGAAGCCGTGCTCGCGCTGCTCGAGGGCCACTTGTTCGAGCCGGTGGGCGCGCCGAGTGCCGGGGCCTGACAGCGGTCGCGCCGGCCGCGGTCCCACCAACCAACCGGAACAGGAGCAGCCGATGCCAGAGCAGGTTCGCACCGCGGTGGTGACGGGCGCCGGGCGAGGGATCGGCGAGTCCATCTCCCGCCGGCTCGCCGCCGACGGCTTCTCGGTCATCGCCACCGACGTCGACGAGGCCACGGCCGCGGCCACTGGCGAGGCGATCGGTGGGGTCGGGCGGCGCCTTGACGTGAAGGATCCCGACGACGTCGCCGCGTTCGCGGCCGACGTCGAGCGCTGCGACGTGCTCGTGAACAACGCCGGGGTCTGGCGCTTCACACCTCTTCTCGGGACGAGCCCCGACGACTTCCGCCACGTGATGGAGACCAACGTGCTGGGGACGCTTCTGTGCACCCAGGCGCTGGCGCCCATCATGGCGCGCGGTGGTGGAGGGTCGATCGTGAACCTCACCTCGCTGACCGCGCGGGCCATCACGCCGTTCGTCGGCGTGTACTCGGCCTCGAAGGCGGCGATCATCGCCCTCACGATCCAGACCGCACTCGAGCTCGCCTCCGATGGGATCCGTGCCAACGCCGTTGGTCCCGGCTTCATCCCCACACCCGGCACCCTCGACACGTACGGGGCCGACGAGGAGACCCAGCGGGCGCGCGGCAAGATCGTCCCGCTCGGTCGCTACGGGACGTCCGCCGAGGTCGCCGACGCGGTCGCCTGGTTCGCGTCTCACGAATCGCGCTACGTCACCGGCCAGGTGCTCTTCGTCGACGGTGGTGTGTCCGAGGCCACGGTGCCGTTCCTCTTCCAGGCCCAGAGCAGGTGAGCGGACCCCGGCTCGACGGCAGGGTCGCGCTCGTCACCGGTGCCGCGAGCGGCATCGGTGCCGAGACCGTCCGTCGCTTCGTGGCGGAAGGCGCGGCATGCGTCGGCATCGACCTCCAAGAGGAGCCGGGGCGTGCGCTCGCGGCGAGCCTCGGCGAGGTGGTGCGCTTCGTCCCGGGAGACGTGACCGTCGAAGCGGAGGTCGCCGCCGCGGTCGATCGTGCCGTCGCCGACTTCGGTCGGCTCGATGTGGTGTTCAACAACGCCGGGATCATCGGCGCGGTCGGCCCGCTCGTGACGACCGACGTCGAGGCTTGGGACGCCACGATGGCCGTCCTGCTGCGCGCGGTCTTCCTCGGCATGAAGCACGGCGCGCGGATCATGATCCCCCAGCGATCGGGCGTGATCCTGAGCATGGCGAGCACAGCCGGACTCGTCGGCGGTCTCGGTCCGCACGCGTACACCGCAGCGAAGCACGCCGTGATCGGTCTCACGCGGTCGGCCGCGTCGGAGCTGGGCCAGCACGGGATCCGGGTGAACGCCATCGCCGCGGGCAACATCGCGACCCCCATGACCGCGACCGTGATCGCCGGTGACGCGGACGCGGTGCCGACCGCGCACGAATTCATCGAGGCCACGTCGCCGCTCGGACGCGGCGGCGTCCCGGCCGACATCGCCGCCGCGGCGGCCTTTCTCGCGAGCGACGACGCCGCGTACATCTCGGGGCACTGCCTCGTGGCCGACGCCGGTCAGACCAGTGGCGGCGGACCGGGGACGTTCTCGGGAGTCGAGGCCGCGATGCTGCGCGAGGCCGGCCGCAGGGGGGTCTGACGTGCACACGACCCAGACGTTCTGTCGCATCTGCCACGCCGCCTGCCCGATCGAGGTGGACGTGGATGCGGGCCGGATCACGAACGTGCGCGGTGTGCCGGCCGACCCGCTGTTCGAGGGTTATACGTGCATCAAGGGACGCCAGCTGACCGACCAGCTCCGTCACCCCGCTCGGCTCCTCGGTGCGCAGCGGCGCGCCCCCGGCGGTCACTTCGAGCAGATCGGCTCGGCGGCGGCGCTGGACGAGATCGCGGACCGGCTGCGGGCGACGATCGAGCGTCACGGCCCCGCGTCGGTCGCCGTGTACGTCGGCACCGGCGGGTACCAGAGCTCGTGCTCGGTGGCCGTCTCGCGCGCGTGGTTGAAGGGCTTCGGCTCACGGTCCTTCTACACGTCGCTCACGATCGACCAGCCGGCCAAGGCGATGGTGCCGCCGCTCATGGGGATGTGGGAGGCGGGCTTCCACGGGTATCGCGACGCCGACGTGCTCATGGCCGTGGGCTACAACCCACTGGTCTCGAGCTTCGGGCCGGCGCACGGGCTGCAAGGGACGAACCCGTTCGTCGAGCTGCGCCGCGCGAAGCAGCGCGGGATGGCGCTCGTGGTGGTCGACCCGCGCTGCACCGAGCTGGCAACCTTCGCCGACGTGCACCTCCAGGTCCGCCCGGGTGAGGACCCCGCGCTGCTCGCTGGGATGCTGCGCATCGTGCTCGAAGAGGGCTGGTTCGACGCCGCGTTCTGCGAGCGCTGGTCCGACGGTCTCGACGAGCTGGCGGCGGCGGTCGAGCCGTTCGACCTGGGCTCGGTGGCCGAGCGCTGCGATGTGCCGGCCGCCGACGTCGTGGCCGCGACCCGACTCTTCGCCGAGGCGCGCCGGGGCGCCGCGGGGACCGGCACCGGTCCGAGCATGGCCCCGCACTCGAGCCTCACCGAGTACCTCGTGACGGCGCTCAACATCGTGTGCGGGCGCGTGAACCGAGCCGGCGACCGGCTCGGCGCGGGATGGTTCCTCTACCCCGAGGCGCCGCGGAAGGCCCAGGTCATCGCCCCCCGAGACCCGAGCCGCGGCCGGCAGCATCGCGTCGTCGACCTGCGCGGGTTCGGCGGGCCCGGGCCGCTGGCGGGCGGTGAGATGCTCACGAGCGCGCTCGCCGAGGAGATCCTCGCGCCCGGCGACGGTCAGGTACGCGCGGTCGTCGTGAACGGTGGCAACCCGGCGGTCGCATGGCCCGATCAGGCGCTCACGATGCGCGCGCTGCGCGACCTCGAGCTGCTGGTGGTCATCGACCACCGCATGACCCCGACGGCGGCGGTCGCCGACTACGTGCTCGCCCCCAAGCTGTCGCTCGAGCGGGCGGACGTGCCGCACCTCATGGACATGTGGTTCCCGGCGCCGTACACGAACTACACCGAGGCGGTCGTCCCTCCTGCCGGTGACGTCCTGGCCGAGTGGGAGGTCTTCGCCGGCCTCGCACGGCGCATGGAGACCCCGATCCAGCTCCCGGGGGGCGACCTCTCGGCCGTCGACGACCCCGACGACGACCACGTGCTCGAGCTCGTCTACGCGGGGTCACGCATGCCGATCGACGAGGTGCGCCACGCCCGGGGCGTGATCCACGAGGACCGGGCGCTGGTGGTGCAGCCCGCCGACCCCGACTGCCAGGCCCGGTTCGCGCTCGCGCCGGCGATGTTCACGGCCGAGCTCGACGCGGTGCGTGAGGAGGGGACGAGCGCGCAGGTGCTCGCGCCGGGCCGAGCAGGGGAGTACCCCTTCCGGCTCGTGTCCCGCCGACTCAAGCACGTGCTCAACTCGCTCGGGACCGAGCTCCCGGGTCTGCGCGCGAAGGGCACCACCAACCACGCGTACATGCATCCCGCGGACCTCGAGGAGATCGGCGTCGTGCCCGGCGAGCTCGTCGACATCGTGTCGCCGCATGGCAGCATCGCCGCGGTAGCAGCCGCGGCACCCGACGTGAAGCGAGGAGTGGTCTCCATGGCGCATTCGTGGGGCGACGCGTCGATGGACGACGCCAAGGTGCGTGACATCGGCGCGCCGACCAACCGACTGGTGACGACAGCGGTCGGACGGGACCCGATCACCGGGATGGCGGTCCAGAGCGCGATCCCAGTGGCGGTGACGAAGCGGGAGGAGCGCTCGTGATCGTGCTCGTGGGTTGGATCGACGTGGATCCCGCGCGACGGGCCGAGCTGCTGGCCGCCAGCGAGTCGCTCCAGCGGGCCACTCGCGACGAGGAGCCCGGCTGCCTCGCGTACGTGTTCGCGGCGGATCCGCTCCATGACGGTCGCATCGCCGTCCACGAGGCCTGGAGCGACGCCGATTCGCTCCAAGACCACTTCGCCCACGCCAACTACCTCGGGATGCTCGAGCTCCTCGGCTCCGCGGGGATCACTGGCATGGATGTCGCCAAGCACGACGTCGCCCGGAGCGCCCCGGTGTACCGCCCGGACCGCGTGCCGGACGCGTCGTGGTGGGGCTGAGGCCCGCGGGTCCGCCCGCGGTCAGGCGGGCGGACGCTCCCTGGCGCCCTCTTGCTTGATCCATCCGATGGCGGCCCGCATCATCTTCACGCCGTCGTAGTCGATGCGTTGACCGGGCTCGATCCGCAGGATCACCCGGTCGGGCGAGTCGAGGAAGCGCTCGAAGCCGCGTCGGAAGCCCTCGTCACCCGGGCTCACGACCTCGGCCAGGGCCGGGTAGAACCATGCCTTGGTGTCCGCGTCGTCGTGGATCGTGCAGATCCCCTTGTAGGTGACGGTCTTCATCCCTCCCACCGAGGTGCCGATCGACGACACGCACATCGAGACGCGGGGGTCACGTGCGACCGCCTTGACCCGCGGACGGTGCGCGGCCGCGGTCGTCCAGAAGCAGCCGTCGCGCCAGAGGTACGCGACCGTCACACCGACCGGCCAGCCCTCTCGGTTCGACCAGATGAACGTGCACTCGGTCTGCGCACGCAGCATCGCCTCCTCGTCCTCGGGATCGAGGCGGTACTGCCGCAGGTCCTCGAAGTCGTGCGGTTCGCCGGTCAATGGCTGCCCCTTCCGGTCGACGCTCACAGCGCGTTCTCGCCGAGGTAGCTCACCTCGAGCATGTCGCGACGTCGGACGAGCTCGTCGGACGCCGCCGCCACCGCGACCTCGCCGTGCACCAGCACGTAGGCGCGGTCGGAGATCTCGAGTGCCTGGTGCACGTGCTGCTCGACCAGCAGGACGCCGGTGCCGGTGTCGTGCGCGATCGTGCGCATCAGCGGGAGCAGCGTCTCGACGATGATCGGCGCGAGCCCGAGGCTGAGCTCGTCGACGAGCAGGAGCCGCGGCGCACCGGCGAGCGCCCGAGCGAGCGCCAGCATCTGCTGCTCGCCGCCCGAGAGCAGCCCGGCCTGGCGGTCGAGCAGGGGCACGAGAGCCGGGAAGTAGTCGAGCGCGCGGGCCAGATCGGCGCCACCGCGGTGCCCCAGCCGCAGGTTCTCCCGTGCCGTCAGCCCGTAGAAGAGCCCTCGGCGCTCGAGCACGTGCGCGAGCCCGCGGCGCGCGACCCGGTGGGCGCGCCGAGGGTTCACCGGTTCGCCCAGGACCTTCACCGACCCCGCGATCGCGGGCAGCAGCCCCGAGATGGTGAGCAGCGTGGTGGTCTTGCCGGCGCCGTTCGGGCCGAGAAGTGCCACGACCTCGCCGGGTCCCACCGTGAGGTCGAGCCCGCGCACCACGGGGACGCCGAGGTAGCCGGCGTCCAGGCCCGAGACCTTGAGCAGCGCGCCGCCGTGGTCGGTCACGTCGCGTCCCCGTCGACGCGGTCGAGGGTGTCCGCGAGGCTCTCGCCGAGGTACGCCTCGATGACGCTCCGGTCGCCCCGGACGACCGACGGCGGTCCTGTGGCGATGACGCGGCCGAAGTCGAGAACGACGAGGTGGTCGCACACCTCCAGCACGAGCCCCATGTCGTGGTCGACCAGCAGCATCGAGGTGCCTCGGTCGAGCAGGGTGCGGAGGCGCCGGCCGAGCTCGGCGCTCTCGTCGGTGTCGAGCCCCGACGCCGGCTCGTCGAGGAGGAGCAGCTTCGGGTGCGTCGCCAGCGCGCGCGCGACGGCCACGAGCTTGCGCTGCCCCTGGGAGATCTCGCCGGGGCTGCGGCCGGCGAGCTCGGCGATTCCCACCGACTCGAGCGCGCCGTCGATCTCGGCGAGCTGGTCGCGACCGAGCCGGGGCCACGCGACCTCACCCGCAAGGCGCCACCAGGGGGGCCGTTCCGACGCCGCCAGGAGGTTGTCGCGCACCGAGAGGTCGTCGAAGAGCTCCAGCGACTGGAAGGTGCGCACGAGCCCCGCGCGGGCTCGCTGATGAGGCTTGCTCCGCGCGAGGTCGACGCCGTCGAAGAGGACGCGGCCGGTGCTGATGGGGACGAAGCCGGAGATCGCGTCGACGAGTGACGTCTTGCCCGCGCCGTTGGGCCCGATGAGGCCCACCAGCTGTCCCGGCTCGACCGCGAGGCTCGCACGGTCGACGGCGCAGACCCCGCCGTAGTTCACCGACACGTCGACGCACTCGAGCAGTGCCGCCGCCCTCATCGCGGCCTGCCCTCCAGAAAGCGGGAGGCCCGGGACTGGCGAAGTGCGCCGGCGATGCCTTCCGGGTTCAGCACCGCCATCGCGACCAGCGCGACGCCACCGATGAAGAGCTCGAGGTTCGCGCTCGAACCGCGGCCGACGATCTCCTGGGTCGCGAAGAAGAAGATCCCACCGGAAGTCACCGCGCCGGCGATCAGGGCCCCGCCGACGCTGGCGATGCCGCCGATGTAGGCGAACGCGAGGACGGTGAGCGACGCGAAGAGCCCGTAGCTCGCGTCGGAGATCGTGCCGAAGCGGTAGCCGATGAGCGTGCCGCCCACTCCCGCGACGAACGCTGAGAGCGCGAACGCGACGAGCTTCGTGCGGGCCACGTCGATGCCGGCCGCCGCCGCAGCTCGCTCGTTCGCGCGCACCGCCAGCATTCGGCGCCCGAGCGTCGCGCGCCGAAGGTTCATGACGGCGACCACGAGGACCAGCAGCACCGTGGTCACCATCACGCCGAATGCCGGGCGGAACAGTGCTCCCTTCACGGTGAGACCGAGATCGATGCCGAACAGCTCGGGCTTCGGGATCCGGACCCCGCCGCCGGCGATGCTGCCGGTGTAGTCGGGGTTCTTGAACACGAACTCCTGGATGGCGACGCCGCCCGCAAGGGTCACGATGGCGAGGTTGATGCCGCGCACCCGGAGCGCGGGGAGCCCGACGAGCAGGCCGAAGGCCGTCGCGACCAGCGCGGCAAGAAGCGGCGCGATCGGAAAGGGGATGCGCATGTCATCGGCGAAGCGGGCCAGGGCGAACCCGGCGATGCCGGCGAATGCCATCTGCGCGAGGGAGATCTGGCCGAGGAATCCGGTGAGCACCACGAGCGACAGCGCCAGGACCGCGGCGATGAGACTGGTGAGGAGCGCGATCCGCCAGCCTCCGGGCAGGATGAAGAACGCGGCGACGGTGGCGGCGTAGCCGAGACCGAGCTCGGCCGCCCGAGCGCGGGCGATTGGTGCGCGGGGGAGCCGGGCGATCTCGATCGAGCCGCGTGTCGGGAGCCGGCTCCCGAGCAGCACCAGCGCACCGACGATCGCCAGGAACGGAAGGCCCTCGCGAGCCCCGATCTCGGGCCACCAGCTCACGTCGACCTGGAGCTGCACGAACGTCGACTGGACCATCCCGATGGCGAGTCCGGCGGCGCAGGTGACGCCGAACGACGTGAACCGCCCGATCAGCGCGGCGCCGAGCGCCGGGACGAGGTACAGCGCGGTGAACAGCAGCGGGGAGAGCTGAGTGAGCGGCGACGCGAGGATTCCCACCGCGCCGGCCACGACCGCGGCGGCGGTCCAGTTCAGCGCCGCGAGAGCATCGGGGGAGAGGCCGAGCGTGATCGCACCCCGCTCGTCCTCGGCGGCGGCGCGTGTCGCAAGGCCGAAGCGGGTGAAGCGGTACACCGCCCACAGCGCGATCGCCAGCGTGATCGCGATCCCCGCCAGCCAGAAGCCGTCCCGAGGCACGGTCAGATCTCGCGCGATCGTGACCGGCTCCGACGGAAGGATCTTCGCCGGGCTGAGGATGGTCGACTCGAAGCGCAGCTGCACCATCGCCAGGACGGCCACGAGCACACCCACCGAGGCGACCACCTTGGCCAGCGCGGGGGCCAGCCTCAAGGGTCGGAACACGAAGGCGTAGACGAGCAGGCCGAGGGCGGCCGCGGTCGCGAGCGAGATGGCGATCGCCGGGACGAACGCCATCTCGTCGCCACCATCGATGCGCTCGGGCAGGCCCGGGAACGGGAGCACGTAGTCACCGTCGGCTCGCAGGCCGTAGAAGACATACGCGACCCACGTCGCGATCGCGCCGTAGGCGAAGTTGACCACGCCCGAGCCGCGGTAGGTGAGGACCAGCCCCATCCCGAGCATGGCGATCACCGCGCCGGCCCCGGAGCCGAGCAGCAGGTAGAAGGCGTAGTCGGTCACATGAGGTGGTCGAGGAGCCGCCGGGTCACCTGCCGGTCAGGGCAGGTACGGGATCCCGTCGACGAGCTTGCCCCCCTCGTAAGGCTTGAGCTTGCCGCCCGGTCCCACGACGGCGAAGGGGATCGCGAACGCGCACACCGCGGGGTACTCAGCGACCTGGCCGCACTCGTAGGGCTGGCCGCCACCCCACAGTCGCCTGCCCTTGGCGGTCGCGAAGGCGTCGAAGACCGAGGTGCCGGTCACCTCACCGCCGGCCGCCAGATCCTGTGAGGCCTCGGCGACCGATGCCAGCGCCACGAAGCCCACGAGCGCGAGGCCCCCGGCGTCGGCCTTCTTGCGCGAGACACCCTGGACCTTCGCGAGGTACTTCTTCGCCACGCGCACCAGGCCCGTCTCCTCGCCGCTCGCGCCTCCGAAGATCCAGCCCGCGGCGTCGTCACCGGTCGCGTCCAGCACCTCCTCGGTGCCGCACGTGGCGATCGCGATCGCGGGGATGTCGAGCCCCAACGACGCGCGCGCCCGGATGGTGCCGGTGCACCCGGCGCCGGTGTACAACGAGATCAGGGCATCCGGGCCATCCGCCGTCGCTGTGCGCACGAGTCCCTGGTACCCGGCGTCGGTCTCGTCGTCGCCACCCTTCACGACCGTGTACTCGATCCCGGCCTTGTCGAGCGAGTCCGTCATGAGCTTGAGCCCAACGTTGCCCGCGGCGTTGTCGGTGCTGACGAGCCCGACCGACTTCGCGCCCAGATCCTCCTTGGCGATCCTGACGATGGCCGGCATGATCGAGAGGTTGCCGCCGGTCGTGAACACCGCGTGCTGCTGCTGGTAGTCGCCGGGCAGGACCGGGATGGTGCCGACTACCGGGATTCCCGCGGCCTCGAGGGTGGTGAAGTCGGTGAACACGTCGATGCCCACCATCACGAGGTCGACGCCATCGTCGACGAGCTGCTGCGCGCATTGCTGCGACGATTCGGGCGTGCCTCCCGCGACGCACGGCACGGTCTCGACCGTTCGCCCTCCGAAGCCCCCGAGCTTGTCGTTCGCGTAGAGCCCGGCGGCCTCGAACCCCTCGGTGAGCTCGGGGAAGTCGAGGCCGGGTGCGCCCTCGGAGTTGATGATGCCGATCCGCAGCGGCGGACCCGTCGGCTTCGGCGCCGCCGCGCTCGGCCCTGCGGCCACGACCGACGCAAGGCACACCGTCGCCACCGCGAGCGCGCCGACAGATCGAGCGCGCCCCCTTCCGGACGACGTCCGGCCGCTGTGTCGTGCCATCCCGCTCCCCCCGATCTCCATGGGGCCGCGGCCCGGGCCGGCCGCCGGCGATCCCCGAGGCCACAACCTATGCCGCTCCGCGCGGCGCGGGCTATTGACCGGTTAGTTTCTCGACTGGTTGAATGCGGCTCCGCCGCCGAGGGCTCGGCGTGCAGACAGGGGGGACGAGATGCGTGGTGTCCGGTTCGCGACCGCGACCGCGGCGGTCGTGGCGCTTCTGACCACGGCAACGGGGGCCGGCGCCGCCGCGCCGCGCCAGGGAGGTGCCGAGCCCTTCGTCATCGGGGTGATCAACGCCGAGGGCTCGCCCAGCTTCGACTTCCCCGAATACCGCCAGGCCATCGAGGCGGCGGCGAAGTACGCCAACGCCAAGCTCGACGGGATCAATGGGTCCGAGATCGAGCTCGAGACCTGCAACACCAAGGGAAGTGGCGAGGGTAGCGACGCCTGCGCCCAGCAGCTGATCGACGCGGGTGCCCAGATCGTGCTCGCGGCGCTCCCGGTGTTCGTGGCTCACGACACGTTCGCGGCCGCCGGCATCCCGGTGATCGGCAACGTCCCGATCCTTCCCTCGGACTTCACGGCCGAGAACGCCGCGTACTTCGGCGGCGGGAACCCCGGCGTCATGGCCTCGATCGCGATCTACCTGAAGGAGAACCTCGGCGCCAAGCGCGTCGGGATCGTCTCCACGACGAACCCCGCCGGCGCCACGGCGCTCCCACTGCTCACCGACGCGCTCGACGAGCTCGGTGTCGAGTACCAGGTCGCGACCGGAGGCGATGCCGAAGCCGACTACACGCCGCTGTTCCGCGCCGCGAACGATCCGGAGGCCGACGCCTTCGTGTCGCTGTACGCCGGGGAAGGGTGCACGGGCACCATGAGCGCGCTCGACCAGCTCCGTCAGACCGACCCCGTCTTCGACAAGCCCGCCGTCACCACGGCGCTCTGCGCGTCGGAGTCGGTGATCGAGTCCGTCGGCGAGGCGGCGCGCAACTGGCACTTCAGCGGCGGCGGCATCGAGGTGCGCAAGCCAAAGACCAAGGACCCCGACGCGAAGCTGTATCGGTCCGCGATGAAGAAGTACAACGAGGAAGGGCTCGTCGTCGGCGGCTTCTCGGTCCCCGGGTTCCAGCTCCTCATGACGACCCGCGCCGCCGCGGTCGCGGTCGCCGAGCAGGAGGGCACGAAGGGGGCGCCGAGCGGCCAGGCGATCTTCGACTCCATCAAATCCAACCCCGCCGACATCGAGGTGTTCATCACGCACGAGAAGCTCGACTGCGGGGTGCTCCCGGATCGGCCCGCGGTTTGCGTGCTCGCCAACCCCTTCACGTCCTATGTGAAGAACGGGAAGTTCAAGCTGACCGCAGAGCGGATCGACCCCACCCCCCTGCTGGGCTGAACCTCGGTCACGCCCGGGTGAGCGCGGCCGACCGTCGCGCTCACCCGGGGACCTCCTGGATGGCGCCGACATGAGGGACTACGTCCTCTACGCGCTGTACGGCTTGGGCTCGGGCGCCGTCATCGGCATGTTGGGCCTCGGCATCGTCGTGGCGCACCGAGGCTCGGGGGTCATCAACTTCGCCCACGGGGCCATCGCCATGTGGGCGGCCTACATCTACTCCGAGCTGCGCGGAGCCGGCGACTACGTCCTCCCGGTCGGCCGCCTCCACCTGGGGGCACCGTTCGGGCTTGCCGCCGCGCTCGTGATCGGCGTGGTCAGCGCGGCGCTGCTCGGGCTGTTGCTGCACCTCCTGGTCTTCAGGCCGCTGCGTGACGCTCCGGCGCTGGCCAGGGTGGTCGCGTCGGTCGGTGTGCTGATCGTGCTGCAGGCTCTCGTCCTGCTCCGGTTCGAGGACGTGAACCGGATCGTCCCGCCGATCCTGCCGCGCGAGGCGTGGACGCTCCCGGGCGACTTCCCGGTCCAGAGCGACCGGATGCTCTTCGCCGGCGTCCTGGTGGTCGTGGCGCTCGCATTGGCGGCTCTCTACCGCGGCACCCGCTTCGGCGTCGCGACCCGGGCGGCCGCCGAGAGCGAGAAGGGCGCGACCCTGCTCGGGTACTCCGCAGACTGGCTCGCCGGTGCGAATTGGGTCGTGGCGGGGACGGTCGCCGGCCTCGGAGGCATCCTCGTCGCCCCGATCACCGGGGTGAATCCGCTCAACTACACGCTCTTCGTGGTGCCGGCGATCGGCGCGGCGCTGGTGGGACGCTTCGGCTCCTTCCTGGTCACCGCGGCCGCGGGCCTCGGCATCGGCATCGTCCAGGCCGAGTTCCTCCAGCTCCAGGGCGACTTCCCCGACTTCTTCCGCGACTACGGCGTCGGTCTGCGTGAGGCCGTGCCCTTCGCGGTGATCGCGATCGTGATCTTCCTCCTCGGTGCCGGGCTGCCCGCTCGGGGAGCGCTGCACGCCGGCCGTCTGCCCTTCTCGCCCCGACCCCGACCGAACCTGGTGACCGTGGGCGTGCCGTTCGCCCTCACCACGGCCGCACTGCTCGTGCTCGGCTCGGGGTACCGCCTCGCGCTCGTGAACAGCCTCATCGGTGCTGTCGTCTGCCTCTCGCTCGTCGTGCTCACCGGCTGGGTCGGGCAGATCTCGCTCGCGCAGATGTCGATGGCCGGCGTCGCGGGGTTCGCGCTGAGTCGCTTCACCGACGACTGGGGCATCCCGTTTCCGATCGCACCCATCCTCGCCGCGTTCCTCGCGGCGCTGTTCGGCGTGTTCTTCGGGATCCCGGCGCTGCGCGTGCGGGGCGTGAACCTCGCGATCGTCACCCTGGCGCTCGCGGTCGCGTGCCAGGAGTTCCTCTTCAAGAACCCGAAGTACACGGGCGCACTGATCGAGGGCGCGCCCGTGCCCAATCCGAAGCTCTTCGGGATCGACCTGGGACTCGAGACTCCCGGTGAGCTCTACCGCTGGCAGTTCGGGATGCTCGCTCTCGTCGTGCTCACGCTGCTGGCGGTCGGGGCGGCCAACCTCCGACGCGGCGCGACCGGACGCCGGATGCTCGCGGTGCGCTCCAACGAGCGGGCCGCGGCGACGGCCGGGATCAACGTTGCTGTGACCAAGCTCGTGGCCTTCGGTGCCTCCGCCTTCATCGCAGGCATCGCCGGAGCGTTGCTCGCGTACCAGCGCGGGAACCTCAGCGACACCCAGTTTGGGGTCTTCTTCTCTCTCGCCTACCTCGCGTTCGCGTACCTGGGCGGGATCTCGAGTGTGACGGGCGCGTTGGTGGGCGGATCCCTCGTCGGTGGCGGGATCTTCTTCTACGTGGTCCGGCAGGTCTTCGGCGGCGGTGACAACTTCGCGGATCTCGAGCTGCTCATCGGCGGACTGGGGCTCATCGTCGTCGCCGTGCTCAACCCCGAGGGCATCGCCGGCGCGATCCGCGCGGCCGCGGGGGCGAGACGCCCACGCCGCGACGTGCCTGCGCGCCCGACCGAGCCGGCAGCCCCGGTGGAGCCCGCGCGGGTGGTCGCACCCTCGGTCGCCCTCGAGGCCGCCGGCGGTGCCGAGGTGTCGGAGGACCGGACGATCCTCGAGACCGACGGGCTGTCGGTGAGCTACGGCGGGCTGCTCGCGGTCGACGAAGTGTCGCTGCGCGTCGACGCGGGTCGCGTCGTGGGCCTGATCGGACCGAACGGCGCCGGGAAGACCACCTTCGTCGACGCCGTCACCGGGCTCGTCCCGAGCCGGGGCCGGGTGGAGCTCGCCGGCACCCGCATCGACGACCTCGCCCCGCATCAGCGCGCCCGTCTCGGGATCGCGCGCACGTACCAGTCGATCGAGCTGTTCGACGACCTCAGCGTGCGTGAGAACCTCCTCGCCGCGGTCGAGCGACCGACCTGGCGGGCGATGGCGGCCGACCTCGTGCGGCCCGACCGGCACGCGGCGGCGCCGGGGGTGGAGTGGGCGATCGAGCTGCTCGATCTCGGTGCCCTGTCCGACGCGTACCCGCCTGCTCTCTCCCAGGGTCAGCGCAAGCTTGTCGGTGTCGCGCGGGCGCTCGCCGCCGAGCCGCGGGTGGTGCTTCTCGACGAGCCGGCCGCCGGTCTCGACACGGGCGAGAGTGCGGAGCTCGGCGAGCGGATCCGCCATCTCGTCGACCACGGAGTCTCGGTCCTCCTCGTCGACCACGACATGGGCCTCGTGCTCTCGGTGTGCGACACCGTGTTCGTCCTCGACTTCGGCCAGGTGATCGCACAGGGCACGCCGGCAGACGTGCGCTCCGACGAGCTGGTCGTCGCCGCGTATCTCGGCGAGCGATCGGGCACCCGCGCCGATGCGGCCGTGGAACCATGAGCGACGCCGTGGCTGCGTCGCCTCGCGTGCTCGAGGTCGAAGGGCTCCACGCGGGCTACGACGGCGCCGCTGTCGTTCGAGACGTCACGATGCACGTCGCCGCCGGCGAGGTGGTCGCGCTCCTCGGCCCGAACGGCGCGGGGAAGACCACCACGCTGCTCGCGATCTCCGGCATCGTCGCCGCGATGGCCGGGACGGTGAAGGTGCTGGGTGAGGCCGTCGGATCCCGGCGTCCCTACCGGGTGGCTCGACGAGGCGTCGCGCACGTCCCCGAGGACCGGTCGCTCTTCTACCAGCTCTCGGCCCGCGACAACCTGCGGCTCGGCGTCCGGCGGGGACGGGCCGACCTGGCCGGCGTGCTCGAGTACCTGCCTGCGCTCGCTCCGCTTCTCGACCGGCGCAGCGGCCTGCTCTCCGGAGGCGAGCAGCAGATGCTCGCGCTGGCGCGTGCGCTCGTCGCGCGGCCGCGGCTGCTGATGGTCGACGAGCTGAGCCTCGGGCTCGCGCCTCTTGTCGTGGAGCACCTGCTGCCGCTGCTGCGCCGCATCGCCGACGAGCAGGGCGTCGCCGTGCTGCTCGTCGAGCAGCATGTGCACCTCGCGCTCGAAATGGCCGATCGCGCCTACGTGCTCAGCCACGGCGAGGTCGTGCTCAAGGGGCCGGCCCCCGAGCTCGCCCAACGTGCCGAGCTGGTCGAGGCGAGCTACCTCGGTGAGGCAGCGACGACCACGCCCGGCCCGTGACGGGCGCACGGCGGCCGAGCCGTGCCGGCGAGCGACTCAGCGGCTGAGGATCGTGACCGCGCTGATCCCTGGCGCGCCGTACACGTGCGTGTACGCGACGCGGGGGTCGCCGGGCACCTGGCGGGTCCCGGCATCGCCCCGCAGCTGCAGGACGTTCTCGTAGACCTGGCGCAGACCCGATGCCCCGATCGGCTCGCCGTTGGCGATGCACCCGCCGTCGGTGTTCACCGGGAGCCGCCCCGAGATCTCGGTCTCGCCCTCGGCGATCATGCGCTCCTGCTCGCCGTCCTCGCAGAAGCCGTTCTCGGCCATGTGCATCACCTCGGCGCCGGCCTCGGTGTCCTGGAGCTGCGCGACGTCGACGTCGTCGGGTCCGATGCCGGCCATCTCGTAGGCCGCGCGTGACGCGTCGACCGTAGGGCCCGGCGCGTCCTCGAGAGCGATCCACGGGCTGAGCACCTCGAAGCTGCCGAACCGGCGCGACCGGACGACCGCAGCCCGCAAGTACGTCGGCGTGGCCGTGTAGCGGTGCGCCTGGTCGGCTCGGCACAGCACCAGCGCGACCCCGCCTTCCCCGGGTGAGCAGAACATGTAGTGGGTGAGCGGGTACGAGAGCATCGGTGAGGCGAGGATCTCGTCCTCCGAGAGCGGCTTGCGGCGCCACGCCATCGGGTTCTCGGCTCCGTTTCGGTACGCCTTCGCGGCGACGCGGGCCAGGGTGCGGGGCGTGATGCCGTACCTCTCCGCGTAGCGGTTGATCTTCATCGCGAAGAACTGCGTGGTCAGCGCGAGTCCCGACGCGCCGTACCAGTCCTTGCCCCGGGAGCCGGTTCTCACACGAAAGGCGCCGCGCTCGTGCTTGTCGAACCCTACGGCGATGCCAACGTCGTAGGCGCCGGCCTGGATGGCGTTGGCGGCCGTGAACAAGGCGCTGCCGCCCGTGGCGCAGCCGTTCGCGACGTTGATGAACTGGAGGCCGGTGAGGCCGAGGTGGCTCACCATGGTGTCGGCTGCGCCGGCTGCCATGCTGCCGCCGTACGCGAACTGCACGTCCTCCCAGCCGATCCCCGCGTCGGCGACCGCGCGACGCACGGCGACGACCCCTTGCTGCAGGCCGGACACGTCCTCGGTGCGTCCGAACTCGTGCATGCCGATCCCCACGATGGCGACGTCGGTCATGACGAGCGCTCCTCCTCCACCGGCTGAAAGCCGAAGGTCACGATCTCGTTGCCGTCGTCGTCGGTCGACAGCGGCACGAGCACCAGCTCCATCTCCATCCCGACGTGCAGCCGTTCGGGATCAGCCTCGGTGAGGCGAGCCTCGACCTTGAGCTCGTGGGGGAGCTCGACGTAGCCGACGCCGAATGGTTCGAAGTGCTCGGTGTCGCCGAGGTACGGCGGTGCCTTGGGTGCAAAGCCCTGCACCGTCCAGGTCCACAGCGTTCCCCGCCGCGCCAGTGCCACCCTCTCCATGTCGGTGGCCGTGCAACGCGGGCAGCCGTCTTGGCGTGGGAACACGTGCGTGCCGCAGCTCCGACAGCGGCTCCCGACGAGATGCGGCTCGTCGGAGAGCTCCAGGATGTCCTCGACGACGGGAACCTGCGCCATCGGGTCACCTTAGCGACGCGGGTCGGGGGTCGCGGAAGGCCGCGTTCGCAACGGTTGCCTTAACGACGACCCCGACCGCTGCGCCGCCCTTGTCGCTGAAGGCCTGTAGCCGACGAACCGGCCGGGCTCGACGAATCGGGTTCTCGCCTCAGCAGGCCGCGCCGACCGACAATCGGGGACGCCCGGAGCTCACAACACGGCCACACGACAGCAGCGACGAGTTTGCGGCACCCTCAGGCCGTGTTCCACTTCTCTGCATTCGCGGACGACGACGGCGCCGAAACGATCGCCGACGACGTCTAGAACCTCTGCCTCATGGCAGTCGGTGGTGCCACGCTCAGCGGATCGGTGGCTGCTTCCAGCTGAGCCGCCAACCGGAACAGCGTGAGCTCGTCGTTGCGCCGCCCTGCGAGTTGCACGCCGATCGGCAACCCTGATCGCGACCGGGCCCTTGGAAGACTCAGCGCCGGCTGGCCGGAGAGATTGAACGGCTGACAGAAGTTGGCGAACGACCTGAACGATTCGAGGTGCGCTTTCGGCGTTTGGTCCCAGGGTGCCCACGCAACCGATGGAGCGGTCATCCCGGCCGTCGGCGTCACGAGCACGTCAATGTCGTTCCAGAACTCGAGGAACTCGGCCGACGCGCGGCGGACCAGACTGACCCACGCCGCGTGCTCCACGACGGTGAGCGACGCAAGCAAACGCAGCAACGGACGGTTCCGCGGCTCGAGTTGGTCGATCTGATCCTCACGAATCATGGCTGCCAGTCCAGGTGCGCTCATCGGGCCGGTCGCGGCGACGAGGATCGCATTCCAGTTCGGCGTCGCGGCTTCGACGTCGTGGCCCAACTCGGCCAGACGCTCGCCGACTTCGAGCGCGGCCGCTGCACACTCACTGTCAACGTCTCCGAACGGCGCAACCGTCGAAACCGCAATGCGCAACGTTCCGGGATCGCGCACCGCCTCGGTCATGTCGACGGCCGTGCCGGTCAGGACTGCCTGCATCGCAACGGCGTCGGCAACTGATCGCGTCAGCACGCCGTCGACACTTGTTCCGTAGTACGGATTGCTCTCCTCTGCGTCGAAGCCAGCCCCACGCGTGGGCTTCAACCCGACGAGTCCGCAGAACGCCGCGGGCACACGAACCGAGCCTGCGCCATCGGTGCCATGTGAGACCGCGCACAACGCCGCGGCTAGCGCGGACGCAGCACCGCCGCTCGATCCCCCGGGGGTGCGTTCGAGATCCCAGGGATTGCGGCAGATCCCGTTCAGCTCGGACGATGTCATCGACGTGCAGAACTCGGGAACGTTCGTCTTGCCCAAGACGATGAAGCCCGCGTCGCGAAAACGACGGACGACAAGATCGTCACGTATCGCAACATTGTCGGCGAGCACCTTGCACGAGTGGGTTGTGGGCATCCCCTCCACGTCGACGGCGTCCTTCACCGAGATGGTGACGCCGTGAAAGGGTGGAAGACGCTTGGGATCACCCGTGCGGAGCATCTCGTCACAACGCACGGCGGCGGCCCGCGCCCCGGCGACGTCAACCGTGACGTACGCCCGCAGTGTCTCGTTGAAGGTTGCGATGCGATCGAGGAACGCGTTCGTGAGGTCGAGCGCGGTGACCGAACCTTCACGGATCGCCGTCGCCTGAGACCGCGCGTCGCTCCAGACCAACTCGTCGAGCCCCTGCGCACCGGTTGATGATTGAACAACCACTGCTCCGGCGAGGTCGCCGTCCATCGGACCAACCCTACGCGGCACCGAACGCTTCGTCGGCCCGGACCTGCTGCTCGTCGAGGATCGCCTGCCGGTCGATCTTCAGGAGGAACCCGGCCTTGATCGTGGCGTCCAGGCTCTTGGTGAACTCCCGCATGTACTGCTCGACGGTGCCGTAGCGTTCGGTCAACACATCGGGCGCGAGGAACGTCTCGATGCCCACCAGCTTGCAGTACGGACCGGGGCCGCTGTGCACCACGTACGTCGAGAGCGGTACATCCACGAACGGTGACCGCACCCCGCCGAGGGTGATCCCGAGGTCGTCCACCGCAGACTCGGACACGTCGCCTTGAACGGCGAGCTCGATGCGGTCACCCCGTGGCGGCGCAGTGGCGTCCTCGGCCCAGGTCGCGAGGTTCGAAGCCGCGGCGCGCCCGAAGGCCCCGATCGGGAACGACGAGCCGCCGATGCAACCTGCGCCCGCTCCGGTGCCATGCGACGCGCCGGCGATCTCCCAGCCCCGGTAGTGGTCGCGCCTCTTGTTGCTGTCGGGCCGTCGGACCGTGGCCCCACCCGGCGTGACGTAGTCGAAGGTGGGCGTGGTGATGTCTTCGGCGCCTTCGAGGCCCGAATCGACCGCCAGCGCCGTGGGCACTTCGATCGTGAAGCCCTCGACATCGGCCTGGGCCTCATAGTCGACGACCGGCACGTCGACGCCTTCGATCACTCCGTGTTCGAAGTCCGGGACGACCGAGTCGCCCGACTGGAGCGGCGACAGGTTCGATTGGCGGCCACCGATGATGTACCCGTCGTACACCGGCGCGCCGTTGCCGAGGCGGGTCAGGTCGTGGATGGCACTGACGAACGTCGCAGTGTCGACGGCGCTCTGTGAGTACCCACCCATGTAGATGTGCTTCGCGCGCAGCTCGCCGATCGGGTTGGCGGCGTTCTTCGCCTTCAGCAGCGTCCCCACCTGGCGCAGGATGTCCCACCCGAACTCGTTCTCCGTGAGGTTGATGTCGGCGTAGCGAACCGGGTCGAGCTCCTTGAGCAGGGTGGTCTGGCGGGCTCGGACCGTCACCCCGACCCAGGCATCACCGCGTTCGGCGATGAGCGGCTGGATCTGAGCCCAGATGACGTCGAAGTCGCCGCCACCCGTGGTGTTCATCGGCTCGACCCACACGGACCCGCTGAAGTCCGCCTTCTCGGCCGGGGCGCGCACGAGCAACCTCGTGGCGAACGCGTTCCCGTCGCTGTCCTCGGTGACCCTGCCGGTCACGGGGCCGGCGTAGACGATCGCCGTGCTCTCGAACAGGTACTCGGTCTCGACGTAGCCCTCGGGGAGGGGTGCACGCGCGTCGATTGCGGTCGCCGACCGTTGCGGGATGCCGGCGCCCTCGGGCATCACGGAGAGCTGCACGTCGCTCACATCGGCTTCCGCGCCCGGGCGCTTGCCCGCGTGGGTCGCAGCGCTCGCGACGGGGGCGACGAGCGAGACCAGCAGCACGGTCGCCAAGGCGAGCGTCCCGATCCGGCGCCGCCCGGTCGAGGTTCGGTCTTGGGCCCCGTCTCGCATTCGAGCCGCCCCTTCGATCGTTCGGACCACTTGACCGCTGCAGGCCCCGCCAATGCTGACACAACTTGGACGACCGGCGAGGCCAGCCCTCGAAGGCCCTCGACATCCCAGCGGAACCGCGTGGCGCGCGGCGGTGGGGTGTGAGCGCCGTCGGTGACGACGGCTTGGCTGCTCACACTCACTGAACGTCGACGCGCAGCGCGCGCAGCTGCACGAACCAGCGCTGGTCACCTGCACGCGAACGTCAACAATCTGACGAGCACCGACGACGTCGACCGCCTCGGCGGAATGGCGCTCTACTCCGGCGTGCCGGTCGAGATCGAAGGGGTGTGATCGAGCCTTGGTATCGGCAGAAGAGAACAAGCAGATCGTGCAGCGGTACTGGGACGCGCTCGCCGCGCGCGACTGGGACGGGATGAAGGCGTTACTCGCCGACGACGCGCACTACACGGATGTGGGAGTGCCCGGACCTGGTGGCATCGGCCCCGACGGTGTGCTTCAGCGCCTGCGTCTCGGCATCGAGCCACTCGAGGCGTACGAGCACCTACCCGGCACGATCATGATCGCCGAGGGCGACGTCGTGATGACCGAGCACACCGAGCGCTGGTGCTTCCACACCGGCGAAGTCGTCGACCACTCGTTCGTGTCGGTCATCGAGCTGCGCGACGGCAAGATCGTCCGTTGGCACGACTACTCGAACATCTCGAACATCACCGACAACGCACCATCGTGGTGGCTCGAGCACATCATGTCCGGCATGCAGTGAGGCGCTCAGCGCCCTCGCGCTTCTACGCGCGGCGGTACGTGCGCGAAGCCACCGTCGGTGTCCTCTTCTTCGCCGCCGGTGCTTGCACGACACCGTCGAGGCTGATGAAGTCGCTGAGAACGATGCGCATGCACCGCAGCGTAGGTGCCAAGAGGCGACGGCCAAATGTTCTGGTCAGTGAACAATCCGCCAAGCGTGTCCGGATGCTGGCGCGAGGTTCGGTAGGTTCGGACCGATGGCGGACATCGTCGAGGCAAAGGGATTGGTCAAGCGCTACGGCAAGGTCGTCGCGCTCGATGGCCTCGACCTGACCGTGCCACAGGGCACCGTGCTCGGCCTGCTCGGTCCCAACGGTGCTGGCAAGACCACTCTGGTCTCGATCCTCGCCACGCTCCTGCAACCCGACGAGGGCACCGCAAACGTGGCTGGCTTCGATGTCTGCAACGACCCGGAGGAGGTGCGCAAGCGCATCGGGCTGTCAGGTCAGTTCGCCGCGGTGGATGAGCACCTCACCGGCTTCGAGAACCTCGACATGGTCGGGCGCCTCTACCGGAAGGGGCGCAAGGCATCACGTGATCGAGCGCGAGAGCTGCTCGAGGTCTTCGACCTCGCCGAGGCCGGCGATCGGACGGCCAAGACGTACTCGGGTGGCATGCGTCGCCGCCTCGACCTCGCGGGCGCACTCGTCGCGGAGCCGCCGGTGCTCTTCCTCGACGAGCCCACGTCGGGTCTCGATCCTCGCAGCCGCACCGGCTTGTGGGGGGTGATCCGCGACCTCGTCGCCCGCGGCACGACGTTGCTCCTCACGACGCAGTACCTCGAAGAGGCCGACCAGCTCGCCGACGATGTCGTCGTCATCGACCACGGGCATGCCATCGCGCACGGCACCCCTGCCGAGCTGAAGACCAGCGTTGGGGGCGAGCGGATCGAGGTGACAGTGCGCGAGACGGGCGATCTCCCGTCCGCACAGACGATCCTGACCGGCTTCGCGAGCGGTGAGATCAGCATCGACGAGCAGCGCGGCACGCTCATCGCGCCGATCGCGGGTGGCGTGCCCACGCTCACCAAGGCGCTGCACGAGTTCGAGGCTTCCAAGATCGACCTGTTCGATGTCGGGCTCCGGCGCCCGACGCTCGACGACGTGTTCCTCACACTGACCGGTCACGTCGCCGAGGAGGCCGTCAGTGAAGAGGCGGACGGCCAGAAGAGCGAAGAGATGGCCGGATGAACAGCCTCGCGGTCGCATTCGCCGACACCACCGTCATCGCCAAGCGCAACCTCATCAAGATCAAGCGCGTCCCCGAGATCCTCGTGTTCGTGCTCCTGTCACCGATCATGTTCGTGCTGCTGTTCGCGTTCGTGTTCGGCAACGCGATCGACATCCGCGGACTCAACTACCGCGAGTTCCTGATCGCAGGGGTGTTCACCCAGACCGTGATGTTCGGAGCCACGTTCACCGCGGCCGGGCTCGCGGAGGACATGCAGAAGGGCATCATCAGCCGGTTCCGAGCGCTTCCCATGTCGCGCGCGGCCGTGCTCGCCGGTCGAACCGTCAGCGACATCGCCTACAACCTGCTGTCGCTGGTGATCATGGCGTTGACCGGTCTTGCGGTGGGATGGACGATCCGCACCTCGTTCGGGGAGGCCATCGCAGGCTTCGCGCTGTTGCTGCTGTTCTCCTACGCGATCTCGTGGGTGATGGCGTCGATTGGTCTCGCGGTACCCAGCGTCGAGGTCGTGAACAACGCGGTGTTCATGGTGCTCTTCCCGCTCACCTTCCTCGCGAACACGTTCGTCCCGTCGAACGACCTTCCCGGCGGGCTGCGCGAGTTCGCGGAGTGGAGCCCGGTGTCGACCGTGACCCAAGCGGTGCGGGAGCTGTTCGGCAACGTGCCGGCGAACGCGCCCGAACCACCGTCGTGGGCGCTCGACCACGCGATCCTCTACACGCTGATCTGGATCGCGGTGATCATCGCGATCTTTGCCCCGCTCTCCGTGCGCCAGTACAAGAGGCTCCAGCGGGCCTGACCGCGAGCTCAGACCGGGGCTTCGACCTCGAGTCGTGGCTCGCGCGCTGGTGGAAGGTGGTCGTAGAGGTCTGCGACGAGGTCGGACCGGATCGACTCGCAGCCGGGATCGTCCCAACGGTTGTGGAACTGGTGCGGGTCGTCGACCAGGTCGTACAGCTCGCCCTCGGTACCGTCGTAACCCCCGCCCGGCTCGTACGCCGTGCAAACCCAGCCGTCGCGAGCGATCGATCTCAAGTGGAAGTCGCCGAGCTGGCTGTCCCACTCGGTGATCATGCGTTCGTGACCGGCGCCATCGGTCATGGGCAGCACCTCACCCTGCATCCAATCCGGCGCGGGCAATCCGGCGATCGAGCAGAACGTGGGCGCGAGGTCGACGTGTCCCACTAAATCGGTGACTTCATCGGGCACCGGCCCTGACGACGGTGCCGGGCGCCAGATGAACGGGACACGCATCAACGCGTCGCAGTGGTACGGGCCCTTGAACAGCAGGCCAAAGTCACCCTGGAGCTCGCCGTGATCGGTGGTGAAGACCACGTCGGTGTCGTCGCCCCAACCGCGTTCGTCGATGCGACGCAGCACGCGTCCGCACGCCTCATCGATCAGCTCGTTCTCGACATGGATGAGCGCGTTCACTTCGCGCACCTGGTCGTGCGTCATGGTCGCGGGGACGAACCCGGTCGGTCCGCCTTCGCGGTTGTCGTAGCGGCCGTCGAACCAGTGGAGCCAGTGGCGGGGCTTGCTCCCGAGCACGTTGCGACACGCGTCGACCGATCCGGGGTGACCCGCAGGCAGATCGAGGTCCTGCCACTTCACGCGCGAGACCTCGGACGCGGGCGGATCCCATGGGTGGTGCGGGTCGGGGAAGCTCATCCACACAAACCAGTCATCCGCCGGATCGAGCGTGTCGAGCCACGCGATCGTCCGATCGGCCACCCAGTCGGTGTGGTAGTGCTCGCGCGGCACGGGGTTGACCGCGACCTGTTCGAGACCGGTGTCGCCGCCACCGTCACTGTTGAGCTGTCCGTCCTTGAACAACGCGTAGAACCCGGCCATGTCCTCGGGGTGGTGCGTGTCCAGCCACGTGCCGTAGTGCCAGAAGGGGAGAGGTCCGTGCATCGCGAGCTCCATGTGCCCGAAGCCGCGGTGGGGTCCGTATGACAGCTCGCGCCCTCGTCGCCCGAGCACATTCTCGGGCCACCGGCCGTCGGGATCGAAGCCGGGCTCGAAGTGGGCCTTGCCGATGAGCGCAGTGCGGTAGCCAGCGTCGGCGAGCAGGTCGGCCACGCTGGGTGCGTCGAGTGGGAGCGGAACGCCGTTGGCGAAGACGCCGTGGGTCCGTACGTACTGACCGGTCAGCATGGTCGAGCGCGCCGGCATGCACACGACGTTCTGGTTGTGCGCGCGCCGATAGTTGATGCCCGTCGCCGCCAGCGCGTCGACCACCGGCGTGCGCGCGATCTCGCCGCCGTTGCAACCGAGCGCGTCGTAACGCTGCTGATCGGTGGTGATGAAGAGGATCTTGCGACCCATCAGGACCGCCCCAGCTCGGCGATGCGGTCCAGTCGGGGTGTGCAGGCAACGACGACCGTGCGCTCGAGCCCCGACTCGCGGTGCTGATGAGCCTCCTGATACGAGGGCTGCGAGACCATGTCGAGGAACGCGTCGCGCGACGGGTACTGCACGAGCAGCACCTGGTCCCAGTGCTGCGCGGCGTCGCCGATGAGGATCTGGTCGACCCGACCCGCCCAGATCACACTCCCGCCGCGCTCTTCGATCATGGCTACGGCCACGTCGCCGTACGCCCGGTACTCCTGCTCGCCGGACTTTTCGCTGTCACCGGTCGCCGCGGGCTTGAACTTCAAGAGGTTCAGCATCACCACCGGTCCCTCATCGGGCGCGGCGGCGAACTCGCGGAACTGCTCAGCATTCGGGCTGATGCTCATCGGCTGCCCTCCTCCCACTCGCCACGTGCCCACCCCGACCTTTGGCTCGCAGGAGTGCCGTATCCGCGCGCTCGAGGGTGGCCTCGCCGATCCGGTCGGCTGCGTGGGCCAAGCCGATGCTAATGCCCACCGAGGTTGTGGTCTCGCCAACCTTGAACGGCTCGGCGATCGCGGAGCACACGCGATTGGCCAACGTGTGCGCTTGGTCCGGCGTCACCTCGGCGCACAAGACCGCAAACTCGTCGCCACCCAGGCGACCGACGACGTCCTTGGCCCGCACGCTGGCGTGGATGCGTCGCGCCACGGCACGCAACAGCTCGTCGCCAGCCTTGTGACCAAGCGCATCATTCACGGCCTTGAACCGGTCGAAGTCGCAGTACAGGATCGCTCCCCCGCGCTCGCACTGCTGGAGTGCTTCGAAGATGGCCTTGCGATTCGCGACTCCCGTGAGCGAGTCGCGCAGCGCCGCATCTGCCAGCTGCTGGGTTGTCGCGTCCATCGGATGATCAGCTCGACGTAGTCCTTTGCCATCGTCATGCCAAGGGTGTGGATCTCGGGAACGAGGCCGCCGGCGCGCATCCAGAGCGTGACGAGCGCGCACACTTGCCCGTGCTCGTCGGTCACCGGCTCGATCCAGTACGCGCTGAGCCCAAGCGACTTCACGAGGGCGCGGCGCTCTTCGTCGAGATTCGAAGGGTCGTCGGCGCGCTGCGTCGACGCGGGCGGGTCGTACCGCTACACGCATTCGAGTGACGGAAACGAGTTCCACTTCTACGGGTGCTTCCACGAAGTGCGACCGTCGGAGCTCATCGTGCAGACGTTCACGTTCGAAGGGATGCCCGACGGAGTCGCGTTGGAGAAGCTGTGGTTCGAGGACCTCGGCGACGGGCGTACTCGCCTCGTGGCCACATCGCTCGTCGACAGCTTCGAAGATCGCGACTCGGTCATCTCCAGCGGCATGGAAGATGGCATCCTTGAGAGCTACGAGCGACTCGACGAGCTGCTCGCCAAGTGACCGCGTAGCGAGCGGAGCGGATAGAGCGCAGCGGAAGCAGCGGAGTGGGAGCGAAGCAACGCGAGGAGCGCGCGCGTAGCGTGCGGGCATGCCGCCCGACGCGCTCACCATCACACTTGAACCGTTCACGGGCCCGTGGCCCGACGACGATCCCGACGCGAACTTCAAAGCTGACCTCGCGCTGTACGCATACGTCGATCCGTTGGAGACGATCCGCAACCTGAGCGCCAACATCGACGTGCCAGTCGGCGCGCTGTGTCACTACGTGCTCGCGAAGTGGGCGACGGCTGGGAGTGGGGGATTGCTCGAGCTCGGCCCCACGATGATCCATCGGCTCGCGGTGGTGCCCGACGAGGCCGAAGCCGTCGGGACGGACGAGGCGCGTCTTGCCGCGTACGGGCAGCTGCGCCAGATGCTCGGGTGGTTGCGGCATCCGCTCGAGCATCCCGAGGTCTACGGGTCAGACGGGGACTGACGGCTCCGTCGGGACCAGCTCGACCGCCGGCTCGAGGCGGTGCGCAAAGCGCCGCAGCGATCGCAGCAGCGCGCCGCCGGTGAGCAGCAAGAGGATCGCGTTGCAGAGCGCACCCGCGGCGTCCCAGCCGAACGACGTCGCCACGTAGTACGACCAGTAGTGCTCGGCGGTGCGCACGAGTCCGAGGCCGGGTCGCCAGAGCGTGTCGCCCTTGCCCTGGAGGAATGGCCACGCCCAGAGATTCATCACCGCGCCGTACAGGAACCCCCATGCCCAACCGAATGCGGCGATCGCCACCACCTCGACGCGTGGTGACCACCGCTTCGTGCGTTCACCGAGCAGGCCGGCCGTCGCCCCCATCCACGACAGGGCCAGCATCTGGAACGGCAGCCAGGGACCGATCCCGCCGGTGATGACGGCCGAGGTCGCCATGGCGGTGATGCCAAGAAGTAGTCCGAAGCGTGCGCCGAACGCCACGCCGCCGAGGATCACGAGGAAGAAGATCCCGGCGTTGTTGCCCGGCAGGTCGACCAGGCGGAGCAACGCCGCCGACGCGCCGAGCACGCCGAGCACCGCGACCATGGCGCCGTTCATCGTGCCGCGCCGAACTTCGAGCGAGACGGCGCCGACCACGAGCGCGCCGATGGCCGCGGCCCACAAGGGCGCGTCAGTCGCGTGCGCGTCACCGGGCAGCGCCTCCGACGGGAACCAGAACGGGTAGAGGAACGCGGCCGCGCCCACTATGACCATCAACGTGTACACCAGCGCGGTCGGCACTCGGTTCATCACGGCTCCTTCCGCGCCAATGCCGACTCGACTTCCTCGACGGTGAGGAACGGCGGCAGCACTCGCAGCACCTGCGGTGCGTACAGCGAACCGGCGAGCACGTCACGTGCGTCTCCCTCCGCCACGACCTCACCGTCTCCGAGCACGACGGCACGCGTCGCGCACCGCGCCGCGAGCTCGACGTCGTGGGTCGCGAGCACGGCTGCGCCACCGGCAGCAGCGTGCTCGTGGGCCATTCGTTCGAGCACGGTGCGCGAGTGCGCGTCCATGCCGCGGGTGGGCTCGTCGAGCAGCAGGACTTCTGCGCCGCCGACGGCCACCGACGCGATCGCGACGCGTTGGCGTTCGCCGCCCGACAGCGACCGTGGATGCCGGTCCGCGAGCTGCTCGAGACCCAGGCGCTGGAGCCAGCCGTCGACCGCGCCGTCATCCACGCGCTTGAGGAGCCGAAGCGTCTCCGCGACCTCGCGGCGCACACTCGGCGCGAACAGCAGCAAGCCGGGATCCTGGGGGACGTAGCCGACGGTGGCGTCACCGGAGCGCGTGCCGCCGTCGATGTCCTGGAGGCTCGCGAGCGCGCGCAACAACGTGGTCTTGCCGGCACCGTTGCGGCCCAGGAGTGCGATCACGTCGCCGCGGTGGATGTCCATCGACACCGAGCGCAGCACCTTCTGTCCACCGAGTGAGACGTCGAGGCGGTCGGCCTGCATCAACGGTTCGCCGCGAGTGGGCATTGACGGCTCGAACGGCGCGCCGAGCAGCGGATGCGATGTCGCGGCGGCGCGCGCCTCACGAACCGTGAGCGGGGGCGGATCCCACCCCAGCACGCGTCCGAGACGGGTGACGCTCGGCGCACCCGAGTAGTCCGCGAGCGCAGATCTCGGCCGCGCGGGTGCCGACACCCGTCCGCCGTCGAGGATCGTGATCCGGTCCGCGAGCACCGCGGCGCGCTCCAGGCGGTGCTCCGCGAGCACGACGGTGGTGCCGAGATCGGCGTTGAGTCGACCAAGAGCCGCGAAGACGTCGTCCGCGCCTTGCGGATCGAGCTGCGAAGTCGGCTCGTCCAGCACGAGCGCCGACGGTGCCGCGGCGAGCGCACCCGCGATCGCGGCGCGTTGGCGTTCGCCGCCCGAGAGGGTGGCTGGGGCCCGGTCCCGCAGGTGTGCGATCCCGAGCGCGTCGAGCGCTTCCTCGACGCGCCGCCGCATCGCCGACTCGGTCATGCCCAGGTTCTCCAGCACGAATGCAATGTCGCGTTCGACGTGGTCGACGACGAACTGCCCTTCGGGGTCCTGACCGACGAACCCGACCACGTCGGCGAGCTCACGCGGAGCATGCGTCCGCGTGCTCCGTCCGAACGCGACCACCTCACCGCTGAACCGGCCGCCCGACGAATGGGGGACGAGTCCGTTCACGCACCGCAGCAGCGTGCTCTTGCCCGAGCCCGAGCTTCCTGCGCACACGAGCACCTCGCCCGCAGTGATGCCGAGCTCGACGTCGTGCAGCGCGACGTCAGCGTCGGGGTACGCGAACGAGACGCCGTCGAAGGTGACGGCGCTCATGCGGCCTCGGCGGCGCGGGTGCGAATCGTGACGGGGGAGTGAACCGCGACGGGCAATGAGCGGCGCGCGCAGGGTGCCAGCAACGCCAGCAGCGCAACCAACGGCAGCACGTTCGCACTGGGGAACGCGAGTGGGTCCACTGGCCACTGCAGCGTCTCATCGCCGGACAGGCTGGCGACCGCCAGGGCGACGGGTGCGACGCAGGCCGCGGCCACGGTGGTCCAGTCCGCGGCAGTCATCCGCCGGCGTCGGTACCTCGTGCGGGTCGACGCGCCCGACACGAGGATCGTGGCCGCGGCCACTGCGATCGCGCCGATGATTCCGAGCACGAGCGCGGTGGTGCCCGCACGCGCGACGAGTGCGACGAACGCGGCCGCAAGTGCCAGCAGCGCACCCGCCCCGCACCACCCGGCGAGGCGCTCGCGACGCGCAGGCGGCCGGTGTCCGAAGCCACGGGCGTCGAGCGACTCCGACAATGAGACGGCGCGCTCCAGTCCGCTCTCGAGCACCGGGACGAGCCGTCGCAACAGGCGTCCACGCCCCACTCTTCGTCCGCCGGTGCGGGCGCGGTCGGCCTCACCGACGTCGTGCGCAGCCGTGATGATCGACGGGACGAACGCCAGCGCGACCACGATCACCAGGCCGAGCTCGTGAAACGCACGCGGCGCGGCCTGCACCAGCTCGTAGTGCGAGGCGACCGCATTGAATGCCGCGAACACCGCCACGATCCCCACGATCACGAGGCTCTCGGCTGTGGCGTAGGTGACGATCTCGGTCTGGATGTCGCCGCCGACGGTGAACCCGCCCAGCAGCTCAGGGAGCGTGAACGACGGCGTAGTGAAGAGGACGTCGTTCCCGCCGTGCGCGGTGGCCGCGGTGAGGATCACGCGCAGCACTCCGAAGAGGATCGCGACGCCCACCAGGAGCGGGAAGGCTCGGGCGAACGGTCCGCCGAGGCCGTGGGCTTCGACGACGACCCAGGCGATCGCGATGACGACAAGCACGTAGAGCGGATTGGGTGCGAGCTGCACCGCGGTCGCGCCGGCGAGCGCCCAGAGCAGCCAGGTGAGCGCGTGCCACGGTCGATCGGTGGGTGTGATCGCTGGCGAGGTTTGCGAGGAGTCGGACATCGGTCGTACGGTCACGCCTGACAGCGGTTGCGCGCAGCCCGGATGCTGCGTGCGGTCCCCGGTTCGCCGGGGACGGGGGAAGTCGGTGCGAGACCGACGCTGACCCGCAACTGTGAGTGGCTCTGCAGCCGCCGGACGAACCGGCAACTGCACACCGCGAGCCAGGCTACCTGCCGCCGTCCGCCGGGCCACCGGCGCTCCCGTTGGGAGGCCACCTTCGGGTGGTCGTGATACGGCCCTCGTGGACCAGGGGCTGGCGGAGGAACACTCATGGCTCGTCGTCCCCGTCGCGCGGCGTCGTTCGTCGCGCTCTTAGCACTCGTTGCAGCACTCGTTGCAGCACTCGTTCCCGCCGCGCTCTCCGGCGCGGCGTCGCCGGCTGCGGAGGCCGCGCTCTCGTGGCTTCGGGCGCAGCAGCAGGCCGACGGAGGCTTCGAAGTCCTGGGCTTCCCGGGCTTCGAGACGTCGGACGCGGTCTTCGCGGTCGCTTCCGGCGCGCAGACCGGCCCCTGGGACGCCGAGACCGCGCTCGGAGCAGTCGCGGCAACACGTGTCGGGGGCATCGGCAACAGCCCGCTGGACCACCTGGACAACCTTGCTGACACGCCGATCACGAAGGGCCAGGCAGCCAAGGTCATCGTGTTGGCGACCAACCCCCTCGGGATCGACGCCACGCAGTTCGACCCAAGGTGTGACGGCGGGACGACCAACCTGGTGACGGTCCTCGGCGCACCAGGTGTGGATGGCCAGTTCGGGTTCTCGCTCGGCGCGTTCAACTCGGTCCTGTACGCGGCGCGCGCGTACGCGTTGACCGCCGGTGCCGGGCAGCTTCCGGACGCCAGCGTCACGACGATCCGCAACGCACAGAAGTCGGACGGCTCATGGTCGTTCGACGGCAGCAGCGTCGGCACGGGAGGCGACATCGACACGACGGCGCAGGCAGCCCTCACCCTGTTGGAGGACGGCGACATCCTTGCCACCGATGCCGACGTGGATGAGGCACTTGATTACCTCGAGGGCCAGCAGCAGGGCAGTGGGGCGTGGCAGTCGTTCTTCGTCGACGACGCGAACTCGACCGCGATGGCGCTCCTCGCGCTCGGTGTCGCGGGTCGCACCACGACGCTTGCCGCCGGCGATGCGTGGCTCGCGTCCCAGCAACAGGGCGACGGTCGGATCGCGAGTCAGAACGACGGGTTCGGCATCAACACCTTCGCCACGTCACAGGCAATCCAGGGACTCGTGCGGCTCGACGTGCCCCGCGCGACGTCGCCGATCGCGATGGCATGTTCGGACGGCGACGGCATCACCGACGAGACCGAGTGGGGTGCGCCGAACGGTGGCGACGGGAACAACGACGGAGTGCCTGACACCGATCAGGCGGACGTCGCGTCTCTTCCCGACGTGGTCACCGGTGGCTATGTCACGATCGACTCCGCGGCCGGCGCAGTCGAGGACATCACGTCGGTCAACCCGTCGTCACTGGCCGCGCTCCCGACGGGTGTCACCTTGCCTCGGGGTGCCCTGCAGTTCACGATCGCAGGCGTCGGTGTCGGTGGCACCGTCACCGTGCAGGTCACGTTCCACGGCGGACCTGCGTTGACGAAGTACTACAAGCTTCGCGGCGGGGTGTGGACCGACTTCAGCGCCAACGCGACGTTCGCCGGCAACGTCATCACGTTGACCCTCGTCGACGGCGGCGCGGGCGATGCCGGCGGGGTCGACGGCGAGATCGTCGACCCGAGCGGACCGGCGGCAGTGAGCGTAGGCGCCGGGGGCGGCACCGGTGGTGTGCCGAACGCGATCGTCGCCCACCCCAGCAACCTCACCGGATGATGCGCAGCATCCGGCGTGCGATTGCGCTCACGGCACTCGTTGTTGCGGGTGCGGCGCTCCAACCCGCCGCACCCGCGCACGCGGCGACAAGTCGCGCCGTGATCGTGATCGGCAACAGCACGTACACGGTCTCGTTCAACGGGACCATCACGGGACTTCAAGCGCTGCAGATGGTCGCGAGCGTCGAGACGGTCGGGTACGGCGCGGGCACTGCGGTGTGCAAGATCAACGGCGTCGGCAACCCCGCAGTTCCTGGGCAGTGCCTCGGCGAGACCAGTGGGCAGTACTGGTCGTACTGGCGCTCGCCTCCGGGTTCGAATGGTTGGACCTACTCGGGACGCGGCGCCGGGAGCACGACGGTCTCTGACGGCTCGGTGGAGGGATGGGCGTTCGGGTCGGGCTCACCTCCTCCATACCGCTCGTTCTGCGACGTCGCCGGCTGCGCGCCACCACCGCCACCGACCACGGCACCGACCACCAGTGCCGCGTCACCAGGAGGGTCGTCGGGGAGCGCCGCGTCCTCGGGTGACGATTCCACCCGCGGCGGTGATGCCTCCTCGAAGGGATCCGCGGCGGCGTCCGAGGACCCGTCGTCATCGTCGGCGTCGGCCGATGACAAGGGAGGCGGGAACGAGGGGAGTGACGACTCGGAGTCGGCCGCGGACACGCCGAGCGGAGGCCGCCCGAACGTCGCCGCGGATGACGGCGATGGTCTCTCGACGGGGACGGTTGCCGTCGCGGCCGCGGTCGTTGGCCTCGGTGGCGCGGGCGTCGTGCTCCGTCGACGGCGGATGCGACTGCTGCGCTAGTAGGCGTCGAGGACTTCGCGCGCTACCGACACCGCAACACGAAGACGCCCCACCCGAGGTGGTGTCGACCGTGGGCGAGGTAGCTGCGGCGCAAGTGGTCGCGAATCGCTCGAACGTCAGCGGCGTCGGGATCGTGCGCGTGCTCGTCGAGCCACTGCGCGACGTTGAGCCACTGGCTTGCCGCGTACCGGTCCCAGGTCTCCTCGGTCGCCAGCACCATCTCGACGAGGTCGAGTCCCGCGTCCTCGAAGCGCACCAACGTGCCGGCCAGGTCGACGAAGTCGCCTCCTTCGCAGAGCTGCTCGTGCACGGCTGGTGACGGGTCGTTCTGCACGTATGGCTTGCCCATGAGGAGCCAGCCGCCGCCGCGCACGGCCCGGACCATGAGGTCGAGCGTCCCCGCAAGCCCGCCGCCGATCCAGCTCGCGCCGATGCAGCTCACCACGTCGAAGGACGCGGGCTCGCTCGCGTACGTGGCGGCATCGCCTTCGAGGAACTCCAGAAGGTGCGAGACGCCGAGCTCGTCGGCGCGAGCCGTCGCCACCGTGGTGTACGGAAAGAACACATCGATCCCGACGCCGGCGATCCCGTGGCGACTTGCGAGCTGACAGAGCATCTCGCCCTTGCCTGACGCGAGGTCCAACTGACGTTGGTCGTGCCCGAGCCCGCAGATCTCGCCGAGCAGCACGACCTGCTCAGGCGCGAGCGGGTTCATGATCCGATGCGTCGACTCCGAGATCTCGTGATAGCGGTGCACGTCAACCACACGCACTGCCTACCAACCCGGTCCCCTCCCGTTCGGACAATTTGGAGAGCGTGGGGGGCATCCACGGCCCCACACGCTCTCCAGCACGATGTGTCGCGGGCGAATCAGGTGTATCCGCCCCCTAGCCTGGGCGGCATGTGCCGGAACATCACCGAGCTGCGTGGCCTCGAGCCGCCAGCGACCCATGAAGAAGTCGACGCGGCCGCGCGTCAGTTCGTCCGCAAGGTGACGGGGATCGCCAAGCCGACCGGCGACATTGCCGATCGTTGCGACGCGGTCGCGGTCACGGAGCTGATCGAGGGGTTGCTCGCGGCGCTCCCGCCCCGGCGGCAGCCGACGATCCCGCCGTTGCGCCGTCCCGAGGTGCGGGCGCGCATGGGCCTCGCCCCCATCTCCTAGATCGTCAGGTCAGCAGCTCGACGGTCGTGAAGTGCACGCAAGTCGTTGCGCGGCGCCGGCCTTCACGGTCGCGCTGGCATGGATCATCTTGAAAGAGCCGATCGCTCGCATCCAATCGATCGGTCTCGTGCTCGCGTTCACCGGGTTCGTGCTCATCGCCGCGGGCTGACGACTAGACATCCCTCCGATGCTGACCCCTCTCCCGATCACTGGCCGCCCCATCCGACTCGCCGTCGTCGGCTTGGGCACGGTGTCCGAGCTCGGGTTGCCGCCGTACATCGGGCGCGACGACGTCGAGGTGGTCGGGTTGTGCGACCGCGATCCTGCGCGGCTCGAGCGCTGAGGCGCCGTGTGGCCGGATGCGGCGCGGTGCACCGAGCTCAGCGAGATGCTCGGCATCGATGCCGACGTGGTCGATGTGCTGGTGCCGCCGCCGTTTCATGGTGACGTCGTGTGCCAGGTGCTCGAAGCCGGCTACCACGTCCAGGTGCAGAAGCCGCTCGCGCGGAGCCTCGAAGAGGCCGACCGGATGCTCGCCGCCGCACGCGCGACCGGCGCGGTATTGCGGGTGAAGGAGGACTACATCTTCTTCCCGCCGATCACGAAGCTCGCCGAGGTCGCTCGTTCGGGTGAGATCGGTGAGCCCGCGGGCATCCACATGAAGATCGTCGCCACCGGCCGCGGCGGCTGGGACGTGCCGGCGTCGAGCTGGGAATGGCACTTCAACCAGGCCAAGGACGGGCGCGGGATGCTCGTGTTCGACCACGGATGGCACCAGTTCGCGGTGGCGATCTGGTTGCTCGGGCCGATTCGGCGCACGTTCGGCTGGGTCGGTTCGACCGAGATCGTGCCCGGCATCTCGATGGATCCACCGTCGACGTTCATCTGGGAGCACGAGAGCGGCGTGCGGGGGGTGATGGACATCACGTTCTCGCTCGACCAGTACTTCCGCTCCGAGTGGTACACCGGCGACGAGCGCGTCGAGCTCACGGGCACCCGCGGCTATGTGCGCTGCAACCGCTGAGATCCGCGGGTACCACGCACCCCCAGACACCTTGCCCGCTGGATTCGAGGCTTCACCGACCATGCGCTGGCGTACTTCCGTGGTGAGACGGACGCTCTCACCATGAGCGGCGATCAGGCGCGCGAGGTGCTCGTCGCGCTGCTCGCCGCGGTCGAGTCGGGCAAGACCGGCGTCCCCGTCGACGTCCCACGTTCCTGACTCCCGGGATCGGTCACTCGGGCCGCGCCTGGATCTTCGAGAAGTCGAAGCTCATCACCTGCTGGGCGACGATCGTGACGCCACCACCTGCGTCGGGCTCGGCAACGCCGTGCACCGACACGCCTCGTAGCTCGTAGTAGCTCGGGCACACCTCGGCGGCCCCGCACACCCGAGGATCGCGATCGACCGCGTCACGCAGGCGCCCGTCGACCTCGATCACCAGGTGCCCCTCCTCGCACCGGCTCGGGACGATCGCGATGTCAGGCGCGCCCGTGCTGTCGAGGGTCGCCAACGCGATGTGCGAGCGTGTCATCAGGAAGCTCTCGACCTCGTCCGACGTCATGCGGATCGACTCGCGCGGCGACATCAGGCGAGCAGCTCGACTCGGTCGGGCACCACACGGAACAGTCCTCGCTTGTTCGTCTCGAGACGGCTCGCGACCTTGCGCACCATCCCTCCGCTCACACCGGCGGGCGCGGCCGGCGCCGAACCGTCTGTGCCGGGCATGATCGTCCCCGGCGGGAGCAGCTCGGCGCGCCCGTGTACGACGATCGCCGGCGGCACGAGATCGTCGTCTCCTCCGAGCACGAGACAACAGACGCGCGGGTCGCGCTCGATGTTCCGCGTTTTCACGCTCTTGCGGTACGCGTTGAACCAGAGGGCGTCGTCACGCCACAGCCCAACCATCGGATGGATCGTTGGCGATCCGTCCGTGCGCAAGGTGACGAGCATCGTGCGCGTGTGTGTCGCCAGGAACTCGTCGACCTCGGCCGCGATGGCGAGCTGGTCCATCGGCGTCGTTCTCCCTCACCGCTCGCAGATCTCGTCGACGAGGCCCCACTCGAGTGCTGTTGCCGCGTCGAGGTTCGTGCGCGCGAGCGCAAGCAGCGCGGTGCGTTGGCGTCCGATGCGGCGCGGGAGGCTCACCGTGCCGCCCGCGCCAGGAACAAGGCCCATCCCGATCTCGGGGAGACCGATCTCGGTGTCGGGATGCGCGACCACGCGTCCGGCGAACACCGGGAGCTCGATCCCGGATCCCATGCACGCACCGTGAAGTCGGGCAGTGGTCCGCGGCGCCAACCGAGCGAGCACCCGTGCCGGACTTCGAGCCAAGCGCACCATGTGCGCAGTCGCCGGGTCTGGACGCGAGCCGAACTCATCCAGGTCTCCGCCGCTGCAGAACGAGGGACCGTCGCCTGACAGCACGACCTCGGTGATCTCGGCGTCGTCGACCGCGATCGAGAGTGCATCGAGCAAGGCATCGCGCATGCGGGCGTCGAACGCGTTGTGCACCTGGGGACGGGTGAGCGTGACCTCGAGTCTCGTGCCGCTTCGCTCGACGCGCACCGGTGACCCTTCGTCGTCGACTCGGGTGCGCACCGGTGTCGTCGCGCGCCATGCGGCGAACTCGGGGCCGCCCTGGAGGGTGGAGTACGCGGCGGACTCAGCCACGAGCCCGTCGCCAACCGTTCGATCGGTCGAACCGCGCAGGAGCATGGCGAGCGCCGTCGCCGCCAACGGGTTCGTGGCCACCGTGGCGAGCACCGTCTCCAGCTGCGGGTGGTCGGCGGCGAGCAGCACGTCGCAGAGCTCGGCGAGGTCGGATGCCGCGTCACCGATCCCCACCACGACGCAGGGCAACGGGGCGAACGCATCCCGGGCGACTGCGTCCACCCCTGAGGATCCGGCGCCGAGCTCGACGACGACGGCTCCTCCCGTCGGTTGATCGAGCGCGTCGGCCGGGAACGGGGACCGAAGGGCGTCGAGCAGGTCGCTGGCGAGCACGTGCGAGACGGTGATCCGCGCACTCTAGGGCGGTGCGCACGTTCGACACCCCTGGCTGTGGTGAGGTTCGGGCTAGGTTGCGCGTGCTTGGCCGCCAAGAGCACGAACATCAAGGTCGACGTGAGCGACCACGTGGCGACGGTGACGCTCGACCGTCCACCGGTGAACGCGGTTGATCGCCCGACGTTCGATGAGCTCCGTGACGCGTTTACGTCCTTCAACCAGAGCCGGGACGTGCGGGTCGCGATCTTCACTGCCGCGGGCGAACGTGCCTTCATGGCCGGCGTCGACCTCCGGGCAGTCGACGATGCACCGGTCGATCCGCCACCGAGCCGCATCACCGATCCCGGCAGCGCAGCGCGCGAGGCGATGTGGTCGATCACGGACTGCGCGGTGCCCGTGATCGGCGCGATCAACGGTCCTGCACTCGGGGCCGGACTCGCCTTTGCCGCGTGCTGCGACATCCTCATCGCTGCCGACAACGCAACGTTCGGGACGACCGAGATCAATGTCGGCCTGCTCGGGGCGAGCGCGCACCTCTCGATGCTCGTCGGACGGCACAAGGCACGCGAGATGTTCTTCACCGGCGAGGTGGTGAGCGCCGACGAGCTCTACCGGCTCGGCGCCCTTCGCGCGGTCGTGCCGCATGCCGGGCTGATGGACGCAGCTCGCGAGCTGGCGTCGTCACTCGCCGCGAAGAGCCCGATCGCGTTGCGCCTCGCCAAGGAGGCGATGAACCGCGTCGAGCATCTGCCCCTGAAGGACGCGTATCGCACCGAGCAGGAGTACACCGCACGCCTTCAACGCTTCGAGGACGCACAGGAAGCCCGGCAGGCCTATCTCGAGAAGCGCGACCCCGACTGGAAGTGGCGCTAGATCACTCTTCGACCGTGATCGCGGACTCGGGGCAGTTGGCGGCACCGGTGCGCGCTTGAGCCTGGAGGTCGACGGGCACCTCGGCCACCTTCACGATGCAGTGACCATCGTCATCCGGCTCGAACACGTCGGGTGCCAGTGAGTAGCAGCGGCCGTGCCCGGTGCACGCGTGGTCGTCCACTCGCACTCGCACGCGCCGGACTGTACCCGTACAGTGCCGGGCGTAAACGACTGGGAGATCGCGGCGCGACTGGGTGTCGAGGACACGATCGCTCGGTACGTGCGCTTCGCTGACAGCGGTCGTTCGCACGAGCTCGCCGCGTTGTTCACTGACGACGGTGCGCTCGTCGTCGGTAGCGAAGAGCGTCGTGGACCATCGTCGATCACGGAGTTCCTCGAGGCGAACAAGCAGAGCCTCGCCGGCAGCGCAGGCGGTGGCGGCCGCATCCGGCATCACGTGTCGTCACTGCGCATCGACATCGTGAGTCGCGACGAGGCGCATGCAACGAGCTACTTCCTTGCGATCACCGGCATCGGACCGGATCACTGGGGCATGTACCGCGACGAGCTACGGCGGGTCGACGACCACTGGCGCTTCGCTCGTCGCGAAGCGATCACCGAAGGTGCCGCGCCGGGCGGCTGGCAAGGCGACCGTACGACGAGGTCGGGCTGACGGACCTCGCTAGCGACGCATCGACACGAGCGCCCCGCCGTCCACGACGAGGATCTCACCCGTCATCCACGATGCGAGATCGCTCGCGAGGAAGGTGATCGCACCGGCGATGTCGTCAGGTTCGCCGAGCCGCTGGAGCGGCATCGTGGCCGCGACCAGGTCTTCGGCCGGCTCCCAGAGTGCGCGTGCGAAGTCCGTCTTCACCAAGCCGGGAGCGATCGCGTTCACCCGGACCCCGGGCGCGAGCTCCGCGGCCAGCACCTTCGTGAGGTGGACGAGCGCGGCCTTGGTCACGTTGTAGACGCCGATCCCGCCGTCGTGACGCAAGCCTCCGATCGACACGACGTTCACGACGCTGCCACCGTGCTTGCGCATCCAGGTCCGCCATGCCTCCTGGATCCACACCAGCGGTCCGCGCACGTTGACCTGAAACGTCTTGTCGTAGCGGGAGAGGTCCACGTCGATGACCGGACCCATGTGTGGGTTCGTGGCCGCGTTGTTGACGAGGATGTCGACCGCACCGAAGCGTTCGACGGTGGCGGCCACGCACGCGGCAGCTTGGTCCGGCTCTCCTGCGTTGGCGGCGAAGGTCGCGACCTTGTCGCCACCCGAGATCGTGGCCGCCGCCTCGTCGAGCGCGTCAGCCTTGCGCGACGACATCATGACATTCGCACCGGCAGCGACCAACGACGTGGCCGTCGCGAGACCGATCCCGCGGGAGGCACCGGTGACGATCGCGGTCTTGCCGTTGAGGTCGAGGGTCGGGTTGGTCATGAGCTGTGGCCTCCGAACAGGCGGTCACAACTTACGGGCCTCCGCCGCCACCCGCGACCGTGATCGTGCTCCCCGATGGATCGAAGACTCACACCAGCAGAGCCCCAGAAGATCCGTGGTTGCGCGCCCATCGGAGCGTGGCGCTGATGCGCGGGCCGGCATGCGCCGCCTTGGGCACCGCGTGCTCGAAGGCGGCCTGGCAGCGACCGCCCATCACGAGCAGGTCGCCCGACGCCGGCCGCAGGTCGCGTGACCGGCCTCCACCGAGCGGACGCACCAAGAACGGTCGAGCTGCGCCGAGGGTGGTGATCGCGATCAGCGTGTCGTCGATGTGGCGCAGCTCGCGGTCGCGGTGGAAGGCGACGCTGTCACGCCCGTCCCGGTAGTAGTTGAGCCCGAAGCCACCGAGCTCGACCGCGTAACGGGTGGTCAACGCGGCCCGGATGTCTGCGAACGCCGGATGCGAGGGCTCCTCGCCGCGTCCGTACCAGCGCGACAAGCGAGGATCGTCGACCATCCGGTCGTACATCCACCGGGTGGTGCACCGCCAGTCGACGTCGTCGACGAGCGCATCGAGGAACCGGTCGGCGCCGCGGAGCCACCCGCGAGCGACATCGATCCACGACCCGGCCCCGAGATCGATGCGCTCGAACGGCACCGACCCGTCGACGCGGGGCTCCTCGCTCCCGAGCAGCGTGCACTGGAGGGCGACCACCCCACCAGCCTACCGAACAGGTGTTCGAGATGCCAGCGTTCGGCTCCACCTAGGCGAGCAGGTCGATCAGCACCTTGCCGACGGCGCGGCGCTCGGCAACGTCGTGGAGCGCGGTCGCGGCGTCGTCGAGCCGGTATGCCTTCGACACGTGCGGGCGGATGCGCCCGGCGGCGAAGAGCCCCAGGAGCTCTTCGCGGTCACGCCGGGCCAGGTCGGGCGCGCGCTGGGCGAAGCTGAGGAACTCGAAGCCCTTGATGGCCACGCCCTTGAGCAACACGAGGTTCAGTGGGATGCGCGGGATCTCGCCGGACGCGAAGCCCACCGTCACGAACCGGCCACCGAAGCGCGTCGACCGCAAGGCCTGCTCGGCGTAGGGGCCGCCCACCGGGTCGACCACCACGTCGGCGCCGCCGTCGGTGAGCTCCTTGAGTCGCGTCTTCAGGTCCTCGGCGTCGTAGTTGATCGTGGCATCGGCGCCGCGCTCGCGGCAGACGGCGAGCTTGTCGTCGGACGACGCCGCCGCGATCACGCGCGCACCGAGCACCTTGGCCACCTCGACGGACGCGAGACCGACGCCACCGGCGGCACCGAGCACCGCGACCCATTCGTCGAGTTGCACGTCGGCGACGCTGCGCAACGTGTGGTACGCGGTGAAGTAGACGACCCCGAAGGCGGCGGCGTCGCGCAGGTCGATGTCGTCAGGGACATGCGTCAGGCTCGTCGCCGGCATCGCGATCTGCTCCGCGAACGCCCCGACCATGCCGGTGCCGCAGACCCGATCACCTGGTGCGACGTTGGTCACGTCCGCGCCGACGGAGCGAACGATGCCGGCGAGCTCGCCGCCTGGCGTGAACGGCACCGGCGCCGAGATCTGGTACTCATCCTGCACGATCAGCACGTCGGGGAAGTTGACCGCGGCGGCGTGGACGTCGATCACCACCTCGTGTGCCGAGGGCTCCGGATCAGGGATCTCCTCGACCATCAGGTCGCGCGGCGGCCCGTATGCGTTGCAGCGCAGCGCCCTCATCCGGCGGCTCTGCGATCAGGCGAGCGCGATGGAGGTCACTCCGGCTCCGGAGTGACCTCGCTCAGCGCCGCGAAGCCGTTCTTGAACGCCTGGGCGTCGTCGGGTGGGTCCCCGAGCGTGGAATCGCACTGCACTGCCTCGGCCGCGAGCACGAGGTCCACGTCACTCGTTGCGGCCGGCACCTCCTTGAGTCCGCGGACCTCCCCGATGAGGCACGTCGGGACGTTGAGGTTCGCGACCGTCGTGGCGCCTTTGCCCTTCGCCTTGGTGAGCTCCTTGCGGTGCTCGCGCAGCCACTCGATGGCGTACTTGACGCCTGACTCGTAGTCGGGTGGGTCCCCGAGGCCCTGGCTCACCGCGAGTGCGGGGATGCCGCGGCGCACGGCGGTCTTCGCGGCACCGACGGTGCCGGACACGTCCTGCCCGATCGGTCCGAGGTTCTGACCCTCGTTGATCCCCGAGATCACGACGTGCGGCTTCAGGCCGAGCTCGTCGAGTGCGTAGATGACGCTGTCGGCAGGGAAGCCGTTGACCGCGACCGCGTCGGTTCCGTCGGGGAGGGTGGTCTCGGTCGCGACGAGCGGCGGGGGACTCACCTTGTCGCTGGTGCCGCTCTGGTTCTCGGCCGGGGCGACCACGCTCACCTGCACCTTGGGCTCCTCGAGGAGCGCAGTCACCAGCGCGTGCATGCCTTCTCCCTCGACCCCATCGTCGTTGGTGACGAGGATGCGCAGCTTGGCGACCTTCTTCTCGGCGGTGCTCGCGCTGGCTGGAAGCCCCACGAGCGTCGCAGCGACGAACGCCAAGACGAGTGCGGCGATCGAGCGGCGGCGTGACATCATTGGCGCCCCCCTTTGCCCTGAGTGCTGAGTGGCCGGTGAGTGTTGCACACGCAAGAGGCTGGTGTGAGGCGAGGGTGTGCAGCGTTGGCACCATTCACCTTCTGCTCACCTCCCGGGCGCGCCTCGCGTAGTCTGCGCCCACTGCTGGAGGGGAGCGGCGGGAGCTGAGATAGAGCACGACGCGATCCGGACGTTCAACCGCTTCGAGCTGAAGTACGTCGTGCCCGTGCGCGATCTCGCCGGCCTGCGCGACGAGATCGCGGCATACATGGTGCGGGATCCCCATGCCGGGGCCGACGGCCGCTACATGCTGTCCAGCCTCTACTACGACACGCCGGCGCGGGACTGCTTCTGGGCCAAGCTCGACGGGCTCAAGTTCCGGCGCAAGCTGCGGATCCGGCACTATGAGGAGCGGGTCTCACTCAAGGGCGATTCGCCGGTGTTCATCGAGATCAAGCAACGGGTCGATCGGGTCACGCAGAAGCGGCGGGCGGTGCTGGCGTACCGGGACGCGCTCGACCTCTGTGAGGAGCGGGTCATCCCTGACCACGACGAACAGGACGAAGCCGTCGTCCACGAGGCGTTCGCGCTGGTCGTCCGGCACGACCTGCGGCCCGCGTGCATCACGACCTATCAGCGCGAGCCGTGGATGGGTGGCGACTACGACCCCGGTCTTCGCATCACGATCGACACCGATCTCCGCTATCGCACGAATGACCTTTGGCTCGACTCGAAGCACCCTGGGCGCTTCATGTTCCCGCCGCGGCTCGCGATTCTGGAGATCAAGGCCAACGATCGGGTCCCGTTCTGGCTCACGCACCTCGTGGCGCGCAACAACCTCCAGCTCTCGCGCATGAGCAAGTACTGCATGAGCCTCGATGTGGCGGGCTATGGACAGCGCCCGGCGCGCACTCGCCGGATTCTCTTGGCCGTGTGAAGCACACGTTCGATCAACTCGGGGGGAGCACACAACATGGGTGACGTACTGGGGCAGTCCGGCGGGCTGTTCGACTTCAAGGATCTGACCGGTAACTTCGCGGTCGGCGACATCTTTCTCACGCTGGTGTCGAGCTTCGCCCTCGGCATGCTCATCGCCTACACGTACCGCGCCACGCACAAGGGCGTGTCCTATAGCCAGAGCTTCGTGCAGACCCTCGTGATCCTGGCGATGGTGGTGTCGGTGGTGATGCTGGTCATCGGATCCAACCTCGCACGGGCGTTCTCGCTCGTCGGCGCGCTGTCGGTGGTTCGATTCAGGAACGCAGTGAAGGAGACACGTGACGTCGGCTTCGTGTTCTTCACGATGATCATCGGCATCGCGGCCGGCACCCGCTTCTACGTGCTCGCCGCGACCGCAACGGCAGCGATCTGCCTCGTGATCCTGATCATGGTGAAGTTCAACTTCTTCGCGCTGAACAACATCAGCCAGATCCTGAAGATCCAGGTCGCGAACGATGCCGAGATCGAAGGCATGTTCGATGAGCTGTTCCTGCGGTACACGAAGGAGTCGGACCTCATCAGCATCGACACGGTGAGGTCGGGAACCCTCACCGAGCTGATCTACAACGTCGTGCTCAAGCGCGAGTCAGAGCGTCAGGAGTTCATCAACGCGGTGCGCGAGCGTTCCGGCAACGAGCGCGTGAGCCTCATCACCGGCTACGACACGACCGACCTCTAGGAGCACCTGTGACCTGGCGCAGTCGGCACTTGGCGTGGCGGCGCAACTGGTGGTTGTTCGCGGCGTTGACGGCGTTCACCGCCGGGATGCTCGTGATCATCGGGAACGACACGGTCGTGCCGTACACCGCGAGCGGCTCGCTCGCGGCACAGACCCAGCTCGACGGCACCCAGAAGGCCAAGGTCCGCGCCGACGCGGTCAAGCAGCAGGGTGCGAACGTGACGAACGCCATCGACATGTTCGATCTGGACGTGGTCCACACCGTCGACATCACGATGGCGCCCGCCGAGTACGACACGATGATCACGGACTACCAGCGCGACGGCCTCAAGACGTGGCACCCGGCCACGGTCGTCATCGACGGTGCCCGCTTGGAAGACGTGGGGCTCCGGCTGAAGGGCAACTCCACGCTCATCGGGCTCCGGTACAGCGGCCCGGAGAGCCCGCCGAACCCTGGCGGCTTGGCCGCGATCTTCCCGAGGATCCTCGCGACCGAGCCGAACAAGATGCCGATGCTGCTGCGCATGGACTACTTCGTCGCGGGTCAGCGCTATCAGGGGGTGAACGAGCTCGCGTTGCGCGCCGGCAGCTTCGGGGACTCCACGCAGCTGACCGAGCTCCTCGCCAACTTCCTCACCAAGGAGTCCGGCCAGCACTACCTGCGGACTTCGGCTGCGGGGATGAGCTTCAACAACTCCCGCGAGGGCTACTTCCTCCTCGTCGAGCACCCCGACGACGAATGGGCGCAGCGCATGATCCCGGGCACCCAGGAACCCGCGCTCTACAAGGCGACGCCCGCGGCGAGCTTCCACTACATCGACGAGGATCCCGCGTCATACGCGAGCGTGTTCAACCAGCAATCCGAGTCCATCGACATCGGGCCGGGGCCCATGATCGACTTCCTTCGGTTCGTCGACCGAGCGAGTGACGAGCAGTTCGCAGCCGAGCTCGAAGATCGTCTCGACGTGAAGGAGTTCGCGCAATACCTCGCGTTTCACAACTTGATCGTGAACGGCGACTCCTTCGCCGCGACCGGGAACAACTACTACTTCCTCTACGACCCGAAGACTCGCAAGATGTCGATCGCACCCTGGGACCAGAACGTCGCGTTCGGCATGCTCGGCGGCGCTCAGTACAAGCCGTACTACGAGGACGGGGCCGTCATCCCGGAGATCGGTCGGGACATAGAGGGCATCGATGAGCTCAACGACGGCGGCACCGGTCTGGGCGAGGAGAACATCCTGATGCGCCGCTTCTTCGACACCCCGAAGTTCCTCGAGCTCTACAACGAGACGTACCGCGAGCTCTTCGAGCGCTTGCTCCGTTCGGGTCGCGTCGACGAGTTGGCGCGGGAGCTCACCGCCGCGATCCAGGATGAGGCCGCGACACGCAACCTCGTTGCGCCGTCGAGCCTCGAAGGCGCGGCCGAGGGGAAGCGGAGGTTCATCGAAGAACGGATCGAGTACCTCCTCACGCACCCGATCACCGCTGAGTAGCGATCATGGCCGAGCGCATCCCGGTCGAGGTCGACGAGGTCACGCCGGCGTGGCTCGGCGCGGTGCTCGATGCCGAGGTGCGCGGCGTCGAGGTGCTCGACCAGCACTCCGGCACCACGGGACGGGCGCGTGTCGGCATCACCTATGCCCGCGAGACTCATCTCCCTCCGTCGGTGTTCGTGAAGCTCGCCCCCTTTGACGAGCGCCAGCGAGCCTTCGTCGCGGCCGGCGGTCTCGGCATCGCTGAAGCCCGCTTCTACCGCGACCTCGCGCACGAGATCACGCTGCGCATCCCGCGGGTGCTCTACGCCGAGATCGACGACGATGGCCGGTACGTCATGGTCATCGAGGACCTGGCTGCGACAGGGTGTCGCTTCCCGCGCCCCGGCGACGACGACGTCGGGTCATGGGGCGGCGATCTGGTCGAGGAGCTCGCGGCCTTGCACGCGCCGTTCTGGGACAGCCCCCGCCTGCGCGACGGCGGGGATCTCGAATGGGTGACCCGAGGCGGGCGCACCGGCCGCCGCGGCGTGCCGCGCGGCGGTGGGTTCGTCGCGCTTGCTCTCGATCAGTTCGGCGACGAGATGGGGCCGACGTTCCGCCGGATGTGCCAGCTCTACATCGACCACACGCCCGAGATCATGGAGCAGGTGCTCGACGAGGGGACTCGCACGCTCATCCACGGCGACCCGCACCTCGGCAACCTGTTCATCGACTCCGGACGGGTGGGCTTCCTTGACTGGGCGATGGTCGATCGCCGCACCGGCATGCGCGACGTCGGCTATGTGCTCGGCAACTCGATCCCTCCCGAGATCCGTCGCGCGCATGAGCGCGACTGGATCGCCCGCTACCTGGCGGCGTTGGCGAGCGCGGGCGTCGTGCTGGATGCGGACACCGCGTGGGAGCAATACCGGCTCTACGCGGCATGGGCATGGATCTCCGCCACGTCGACCGCCGCGGTCGGCAACCGTTGGCAGGCAGCGAAGGTAGGACAGGGCGGCATGCGTCGCGCCACCACCGCGATCGAGGACCTCGACACCATCGCGATCCTCGAAGACCGCCTCGGGGTGTAGAGCCCTACGCTGGAGTAGAACGGACGTCGATGGCAGTGACGCTCGAGGACATCGATCTCTACAACCCTGACGTCTACGTCGACGCGCCGCCATTCGAAGCGCTGGCGTACCTGCGGCGCGAGTGCCCCGTCTTCCGCCAGGAGATGCCCGACGGCACCTTCTACTGGGCGGTGCTCAAGCACCACGACGTCGTCGAGGTGGCACGCAACCCGCTCGTGTTCTCGGCCGAAGTCGGTGGCGTCGTACTCGAGGACCAGCCGCCCGAGCAGCTCGAGCAGACCAAGAACATGCTGCTGATGATGGATCCGCCCCGTCACAGCACCCTGCGCAAGAACGTGTACCCGCACTTCCGCCCCCGGCAGATCCAACAGCTCGAGGTGCGCATCCGAGAGATCTGTCGCGACCTCGTGGCCAAGGGCATCGAGATGGGTGACGTCGAGTTCGTGCACGACCTCGCCGCACTCGTGCCGTCCGAGGTGTTCGGCGAGATGATGGGCATCCCGCCAGAAGACCGCCCGAAGATCAACCGGTGGGCGGAGATCATGACCGGCGGCCAGGACCCCGAGGTCAACCCCGACGGCTACACCGCGACGAGCGGAAACGACGGCTCGATGGCCATGGCGGTCTACGGCATCGAGTTCGCTGCGGCGCGGCGCGGTCGCGACGGTGAAGATCTTGGCGACCTCCTGCTCGCGACCAAGGTGGACGGCCAGCCCATGACCGACCTGGAGTTCGGGTACTTCTTCGTGCAGCTGGTCACCGCGGGCAACGACACGACGCGCACGATGATCTCGTCAGGACTGCACGCCCTGTTGGAGCACCCCGAGCAGCTCACCCGGTTGCGGGCCGATCGTTCGCTCATCCCGAACGCTGTCGAGGAGATCCTGCGCTACGCAAACCCGCTCCACTACTTCCGGCGTACGACGACCGCCGACGCGACCGTGGGGGGCCAGGAGATCAAGGCCGGCGAGAAGCTGGCGATGATCTACACGTCGGCGAACCGTGACGAGGACGTCTTCGCCGCACCCGACGAGTTCGACGTCGGTCGCGTGCCGAACCCGCAGCTGTCGTTCGGGATCGGTGAGCACTACTGCCTGGGCGTGCATCTGGCGCGACTCGAAGGTCGGATCTGGCTCGAGGAGCTGCTCGACAGCGGCGTGACCATCGAGATGACCGGCGAGCCACGACGGCAGCGCTCCAACCTCAACAACGCGTTGAAGTCGCTGCCCGTGCGACTGACTCCCGCGTAAGCCGGGTAAAGAAGTCCGATGGCCGAGCCGGTGGACGTCGTCGTGCTCGGCATGGGTCCTGGGGCGGCGAGGTGCTCGCGATGCTCGCACTCGCGGTACAGGCAAGGATCCCGACGGAGGAGCTCCGGCACGATGATCTACGCCTACCCCACGTTCCACCGCGGGGTAGAAGACGCGCTGCGCTACCTCTACGAGAACTGAGGTAGCCACTTTGACGTGGCGGCGAGGAGCTCGTCGGTCATGGTCGTGACGTCCGCGTAGGGAAGTGAGCCGGCGACCGGGTCGGCGAGCATCGCTTCGAGCACCTTCGTGCGATCCCCGGTCAGGGCGGCTTCGACGGTCAGCTCTTCCGCGGCAGCGACGCGTCGAAGCTGCTCGCCCAGCACCGACGGCACGAACGCGGTGTCGCGCGGCACCACGTCACCGTCGGCAGCACGTCCGATGCACTCGACGATCACGTCGTCGGGCAGGTTCTGCACCTGACCGCGATTCGGCAGGTTCACCGGGATCGGGAGCGCGGTGTTGGTGATCAGCGAGTCGATGAGCTCGGCCACGAGCTCGCCTGACGGAAAGCTCGTGAGCTCGTCGCTCGCGAGGATCTCGGCCACGTGATCGTCGTCGTGCTGCTTGTCGCGCATGTGACCGTCGAGTCGGTAGTGGAAGATGTCGGTCTTGTGGAGGGCCGCGAAGAACTCCACTACGTGCACATCGTGTGACCCCGGCAGCACGCCGAACTGGCGGAAGAGCTCGAGCTTCACCGCGTTGCCCGCGATCACGTCGGCCTTGGTCCACTCCGGACCTTCGGACACCTTCGTGTAGTGCATCGCCTCCATCGGAGCCATCCAGACTGGCTCGCGCTGCTTGTCTTCGTCGTCGAGCAGGTCGCGCAGCTCGGCGAAGCCGTCGCGATCACCGTCGCGCGAGCGGATCGGCATCTCGGTCACCAAGGGAAGGTGGTTCACGCCGGCAACCACGGGGTCGATCGCCCGCAGGTCAGCGTCCAGCAGCAGGCTGATCACGAACTTGCAGCCGACCATCTCGTTGCACAACCCGACCGTGCGCACGTTCGTCTCACGCGACACGCTGCGCGTGAGCGCAGAGAGCGGATTGGTCACGTTGAGGAGCCACGCGTCCGGCGCTCGGTGCTCAACGGCCCGAGCGATCTCCAGCAGCACCGGCACGCTGCGCATCGCCCGCGAGATGCCGCCGGGCCCGACGCTGTCGCCGACGGTCTGGTCGATGCCGTACTTGGCTGGGATCTCGAGGTCGAAGCGCATGCTGTCGAAGCCACCGACCGAGAACGCGGTGATCACGAACTCCGCGCCATCGAGCGCGGCATCGAGGTCGGTGGTGCCGGTGACCGAGAGCCCGATCTCAGGTCGGCACTTCGAGATGTGCGCAGCGACGTCGAGCATCGGTGCCAACGACGGCTCGTGCACATCCATGAGCACCACATGCGCGTCCTGGAGCGACGGCGTGTTCGCGAAGTCGCACAACAGCCGCGGGGTCCAGTGCGTGCTCCCGCCACCGACGATCACGATCTTCATTCCGCTCTCGGCCCTTCGGGCCGGGCCGCTCGGGCCCCGGCTCACTGCGGCGCAGGGTACCTGCACCGCGGCCGTTCGCCTCGGGTGTCATCCGAGGGCGCCGGACTCCTTGAGTGCGCTGAGGCGCGTCTCGTCGTAACCGAGGACGTCGCGTAGCACGTCGTCGGTGTGCTGACCGGGCGTCGGAGCTTGCTCCGGGATCGGCTGCTCGTCGTCGAGGACCTTCACCGGGAACGGCAGCTCGTCGGCGCCGAGCCGCTCCTTGGGGATCCACGGGAACCGGTCCTGGAACTGAGGATCGGCGGCGATCGTCTGTGGGTTGTTCACCGGCGCGATCGGCGTGTTCACCTCGTTCGACCACGTGATCCACTCGGCGCTGGTCTTGGTCTTGAAGATGTCGCGCAGTACGGCTTGAAGCTCACGGTTGTTGCGTGCGTGGTCGGCGTACTCCTCGCCCGGCCACCGCTCGAACAGATCCATGCGGCCCACGCCTTCGCAGAAGTTCTTCCAGAACTCGCGCTCCGAGGCCATGAACAGCACGTGTCCGTCGGCGGTGTCGTAGATCTGGTAGCGCACGCCTTCTTTCATGCCTGCTGTCCCCGGTGCGCGGCGCTCGAAGTTGTCGGATGCGTTGCCCGTCACCTCGGACTCCGGGCGCTCGTACGCGCGCCAGGTCTCGCTGCGGTACCAGTCCATGTAGGCCGCTGCGTCGGACTGCGCGATCTCCATGCGGCAACCTTCGCCGGTCTCTCGTGCCCGCACGATGCCCGCGAGGATCCCGAACGCGCCGAACAACGGCCCGGCGTGGATGCCCATCGACGGGTGCTCGGGCATGTAGCAGAAGCCCTCTTCGTCGTAGGCCGGTGGCACGAGCCCGGCCCAGGTGTCGTACGCGATGCCGTGGCTCGGCATGTCCTTGTAGGGCCCGGTCATCCCGTAGCCCGAGATCGTGCAGAAGACGATGCGCGGGTTCACCTCGCGGAGGCGCTCGTAGCCGAGCCCGCGCTTCTCGAGCGCGCCCGGTCGCATGGCCTCGACGACCGCGTCCGAGTTGCGCACGAGATCGAGGTAGACGTCGACCGCGTCGGGGGTGCGCAGGTCGAGCGCGATGCTGCGCTTCCCGCGATTGATGTGGAGGTGCATCAGCGAGACGCCCTCGACGATGGGCCACGTCATCCGTCGGACGTAGTCACCCTTCGGCGGCTCGACCTTGATGACCTCCGCGCCGAGGTCGGCGAGGTGCAGCGTGATCGCCGCCGGGCCGAGCAGCGAGCTCTCGACGATCCGGACGCCCCCCAGCAGTCCGGCCATGTCAGCCGCAGCTCACGAAGCGCATCACAAAGCGGGTGGGGGCGGGGTCGTGCTGGTGGTGGGCGGCGGCGCGGTGACCGTCACCTTCATGTCCATGCCCGGGTGCAGCGTGCAGACGATCTTGTAGACGCCGGGGTCGAGCAGCGTGCGCTTGTACTTGCCGTCGGCCTGCCTCTTGGACTTGAACTTCTTCGGCGACTTGCCCTTGGCGACGACATCGTGGATGGCCGAGCCGATCCACTTGAACTGGAGCGTGTCGCCGCCGACGATCGTGAGCTCGTCGGGCTTGAAGTAGTTGTCGCCCACCTTGACCTTGTAGACGGTGGCCTGCGCGCCACCGGGGGCCACGTGTGCGACCACGAGTGCGGCCGCGAGTGCGCCGGCAACCAACGCCCGACGCCACGCCCCACGATGCAACGCCTTCACCAGTCGTCTCCTCTCCTGAGTTCTCCAATACGAGACCACGACGGTACCGATTGCGCCTCGTTGCTCACCAACCAGAGTGGTTGATCGTTTCATCCCATCTACCCGCGATCACGGGTGTGCAACGCCGTGACATGGGGCACAGGTTCCCCATTGGTGGGCACTACCGTCGGGCACGTGGGGGCCGTGAAGCGCCGCACGACAGCGACTGTGGCGCGTGAGCCCAATCTGAAGCGCGACAGCTGGCCCTGGGTCCGGATCATCCTGCTCGCGGTCACTGCGGTCTGCCTCTACGTCTTCGCGCCGAGCATTGCTGAGGTCTTCGAGGCATGGGACCGGCTCGGCGAGGTGCACCCGTTCGCCGTGGGTCTCGTCGTGCTCTGCGAGACCGCGAGCTTTGGGTGCGTCTGGGTCCTGCAACGGATCGCTCTCGGCACGACGCAGTGGTACTCGGTCATCACGTCGCAGCTCGCCGGAAACGCGTTCAGTCGCATCACGCCCGGCGGCGGTGCCACCGGCACCGCGCTGCAAGCCCGGATGCTCGCCGACGCTGGCATCCCGGCCGCGCGCGCCGGGGCCGCACTCACGGTGCAGTCGGTCTTCATCACGGGCGCGGTGGCTGCGATGCCGGTCTTCGCGCTGCCCGCGATCGTGCTCGGTGGCATCGACGTGCCTGGCGGTCTCGCCGATGGCGCGTGGTTCGGTGGTGGGCTGTTCGTCGCGATGTTGCTGATCGGCGGGCTCCTGCTCGCGTCGGAGGGATGGGCGTGCCGGCTCGGTAGCGCGATCGAGTGGGTCGCGAACAAGTTCCCGCGTGACACGCCGCTCACGGGGCTGGGCGAGCGCTTGATCGAGGAGCGCAACCAGGTCCGCAAGACGATGGGGGAGCAGTGGCCGCTCGCGCTCGGCGCCGCGGTCGGACGGTGGGCATTCGAGTACTTCGCGCTGCTGGTGACGCTCTACGCGATCGGCGCCGAGCCGAGCCCGTGGCTCGTGCTCCTCGCGTTCGTGTTCGCATCGGCGCTCGGCATGATCCCGCTGACGCCGGGCGGCCTCGGGTTCGTGGAAGCGGGCCTCACCGGGACGCTCGCGCTCGCGGGTGTGCTCCCCGAGGAGGCTGTGCTCGCGACGCTGGTGTTCCGCCTCGTGTCGTTCTGGCTGCCGATGCCGATCGGCGCCGTTGCCGGCTTCCTGTTTCGACGCCGCTCTCCCAAGCGTGCGCGGACCGGGAGCAGCAAGAAGAAGACGACGGCGAAGAAGTCCTCCACCAAGAGGTCCTCCACCAAGAAGTCCAGCAAGTCGACGAAGAAGGCGGCGCGCGCCCGCGCCTGATCCACTCCTTCGAGCGCGGTTACTGCGTGCGCAGACTGCTCTCGACCGCCTCATTGAAGTCAACGACCGGGGACCCCTCGACCTCGACGACGACATGGCGCAGCTTCCCGGTGAAGGCGAACGGACCGGTGTAACGCGGCGTCACCGCCGAGCCGGTGTCGTTCCCACACGTGAGGCCGGCGTCGGTGATCGAGAATCGCACCGGTGTGAACCGCGGGATCTCGCCGTCGGCGACGACCTCTCCGTTCACGGTGAGCTTGGCCTTGCCACCCATGAAGCGACCGGCCGACTCGAACGCGAAGCCGAGCTCGCAGGGACCGGTCGGGACCTTCTGCTTCGCTTCCAGGTGGTCTTCGCTACGTCCGAGGAAGTTGTGCACGTACTGGAGCCGGTCCTCGTCGACGTAGAAGCTGAAGCCGCCGAGGATCGACCCCATCGCGAGCAGCACACCTTGCGCGCCGTCGCTCGGGATCTCGACGGTCGCGGTGATCGTGTGCGTACGCCCCTTCACGTCCACCGCGAGCTCTTCGGGCACGCGCGACCCGCCCGGGCGGTAGACGTAGCGCGTCCGCTCCGGCACCCCGGTCGGCGGCGGATCCATCATCGCAATGGCCGGGCGATTGTCGAGGGGGAGCACCTGGTACTTCTCCGCCTGTTCCCACCACAGGTCGACGAGCTCCTGGAGCTTGTCTGGCTGCTCGGCGGCGAGGTCGTGGCACTCCGAGAAGTCTTCGGCGACGTGGTACAGCTCCCACACGTCGTCCTCGAACGGCAGGTCGGGGTCGTCTTCGGGGCGGTACATCGCGGCGAGCGGCTTGAACACGACCGCCTTCCACCCGTCGTGGTGGATGGCGCGCGAGCCAAGCATCTCGAAGTACTGCGTGACGCGCGTCTTCGCCTTCGCGTCGGTGAACGTCTCGAGGATGCTCGCGCCCTCGAGCGGCTTCTGCGCGACGCCGTCGATGGTGGAAGGCAACCCCACATTGCAGGCGTCGAGGATCGTGGGCGTGATGTCGATCGCGTGCACGAACTGACGACGCACCTCACCAGTGGTCGAGATGCGCGCGGGCCAGCGGACGATGCACGGGTCGGCGATGCCACCCTCGTGCGTCTCGCGCTTCCAACGGCGCAACGGCGTGTTGCCGGCCATCGTCCAGCCCCACGGGTAGTTGTTGTGCATCGTGGGGCCGCCGAGCTCGTCGATGCGCGCCACCATCTCCTTGACCTTCGCGGGCATGGCGTTCCACGAGCGCGCGTCGTTGATCGAGCCGGCCGCACCGCCTTCGGAGCTCGCGCCGTTGTCGGACACGAGGATCACGAGCGTGTTGTCGAGCTCGTCGAGCTCCTCGATGAAGTCGATGACTCGACCGATCTGCGAGTCGGTGTGCGAGAGGAACGCAGCGAAGCACTCCATGAACCGCGCGTTCAGCCGCTTCTCGTCGTCGCTGAGCGAATCCCACGCCGGCACCCACGGTGGTCGCGGTGACAGCTCGGTGCCGGGGGGGATCACTCCCATTTGCACCTGGCGCGCGTAGATCTCCTCGCGCCACACGTCCCAGCCCCGGTCGAAGTGACCCTGGTAGCGGTCGATCCACTCCTTGGGCGACTGGTGCGGTGAGTGACACGCGCCGGTCGCGAAGTAGAGGAGGAACGGCTTTTCGGGATCGACCGCGCGCAGGTCGGTGAGGAACTCGATCGCGTGGTCGGCCAGGTCTTCGGTGAGGTGGTAGCCGTCCTCATAGCTGCGCGGCGCTTCGACAAAGTGGTTGTCGTACGCGAGCGCAGGATTGAACTGGTGCGTCTCGCCGCCGAAGAATCCGTACCAACGCTGGAAGCCGCGACCGAGAGGCCATCGAGCACGGGACGCGCCGAGGTGCGCTTCCTCGTGCGGCGTAAGGTGCCACTTGCCGAGCGCGTAGGTCGCGTAGCCCTCGTCGCGCAGCACCTCGGGGAGGAAGCCGGCCGACTTCGGGATGCGCCCCGAGTAGCCGGGGAACCCACGGGCGAGGTCGGTGATCCGCCCCATGCCCACGGAGTGGTGATTGCGGCCCGTCATGAGGCACGCACGCGTGGGCGAACAGAGCGCGGTGGTGTGGAAGTTCGTGTAGCGCAACCCGTCGGCGGCGAGGCGGGCGAACGTCGGGGTGTGGAGATCGGAGCCGAAGCAGCTCAGCTGGGCGAAGCCGGTGTCGTCAAGCACGAACAGCGCGACGTTCGGTGACCCTGGTGCCGGGCGCGGCTCGGGCGGCCAGTACGGCTCCGAGTCGCGCCAGTCACGGCCGATCTTTCCCTTGAACTCGGTGGCTTCCATCGTCCCCGCTCTTGGCCCTACGGGTCGGGCCGCTCGGGCCGCGGCTCACTGCGGCGCAGGGTACCTGCGCCGCGGGCGATCGCCTCTGGCTCCCCGCCCTCTATTGCACGTCCCAAGCGACATGAAGGTGATCGGGGTGCCGCAGCACGCCTCCCCGTGGTTCAGACCCTTCCGGGTCCGAGAGGTGCAGGCCGGGCAGCTTCTCCAACACGACCGTCAGCGCGGTGAGCAGCTCGCGACGGGCGAGGTGCGAACCCGGGCAGAACTTCGGTCCGAAGCCGAACGTGATGATGTCGGCAGCTTGGACGCCCGGAGCTCGTTCGGGATCGAAGGTGCCGGCGTCTTCACCGAAGACACGGGGATCGCGGTTCGCCGACGCGAGCCCGAACAGCATCAGCGTGCCCGCGGGGATGTTGGCGCCGGCGTGACGCGCGTCCTTCGACGCCAGCCGCGGGAGCGTGGGCAGCGGTCCTTCCCAGCGCAGGAGCTCTTGCACGATGCCGGCGCGCACCGACTCGTTCTCTCGCGCGCGTTCGAGAAGATCGGGACGGTCGAGCAGCGTCCAGAGCATGTTCCCCATGGCGTGCGACGTGGTCGTCGCACCAACGGCGAAGAGAAGACGAATGGTGGCGCAGATCTCGTCGTCGGAGAGCTTCTCGCCACCGACATCGGTGGCCGCGAGCTCGGAGAGCAGATCGTCGCCGGGGTTGGATCTCCGCTCTTCGAGAAGCGGCCCGAGTGCCTCGGAGAACTCCTCGGCAGCGGTGACGGCCGCGTCGGGGTCGGCGGGATAGGCGAGCATCCTGTCGGCCCACTCGCGCATCTGCTCGTCGGCGCGCCGCGGCACACCCAGCTTTCGGGTGATGGCCGCGAACGGGAACACCGTGGTGAGCTCCGACACCAGGTCGGCGTGGCCCCAGTCGGCGAACTTGTCCACCACTTCATGAGCGAGGGGAACGAGTGCTTCTTCGTCGAACTGGGTGACCGCGCGTGAGCGGAACGCCGGTGTCGCGAGCTTGCGATGGAGGTCGTGCTCGCGACCGTTCATGCTGATGAAGGTGCGCCCGACGACGGGTTCGATCGCGCCTTCGTAGAAGTCGCCGCCGGGGAACTTCTGGTCGTCGCGGAACGCCTCGTGCACGTCCTCGTACCGCGTGAAGAGCACGGCGTCGCCACCGTGGAACTTCACGCTCGCCGCCCTTTGTGATTCACGCAGGTTGGCGAGCACCTCGTGCAGCTCGGTGCCGGGGAACGGATCGACGCCGAAGTCCAGGTTGGTCAGGTCGACGGGTGTCGAGGAGGAGGTGCTCACGAGATCACACCTGCCTCGCGCAACCGCGCCAACTCCGCGTCGTCGAGGCCGAGGTCGGCGCGCAACACCTCGTCGGTGTGCTCGCCGACTGTCGGGGGCGGTGTGTCGGGACCGTCGGCGACCTTCGACATCTTCACTGGATTCCCGGGGATCAGCACCGGATCCGAGATTCCCGACACTTCGGAATCCGTTCGCTCCAGCTCCACGAGCATGCGGTGCGACGCGACGTGCTCGTCAGCGATCACCTCGGGCGCGGTGAAGCAAGGCCCCGCGGCGAGCCCGGCGTCGCTCAGTGCCGCGCACGCTTCGAGCTTGGTCATGCCGCCGGCCCACTTGGCGATCGCAGGACGGATCACATCGTCGAGATGTTCGACCCAGCCGGCGCGCGTCGCGAAGCGCTCGTCGCTCACCCATTCCGGACACCCGACGAGCTCCGCGAGCTTGGCGAACTGATGCTCGCGGCCGACCTGGAGGATGAACCAGCCGTCGCTCGCCTCGAAGCCGTCCATGATGAGGTTGGCGCGCTGATCGCGCAGGCCCATCGACCAGAAGTTGGTGACGAGGTCGGTCATCGCGACCATCGAGTCGAGCATCGCCACGTCAACCCATTGGCCTTCACCGGTTGCATCGCGGTGCCGCAGCGCGGCGAGCACGCCGATGACGCCGAACACGCTCGTGCCGATGTCGCCGAGCGCGCCGGCCGGCGCGGGGATGGGTGGCCCGCCGGGTGGCCGCTTGTACTCGTAGATCCCCGACATCGCCTCGACGACCGGTGCGTACGCAGGCCAGCCGTCATACGGAGTTGGCGTGTTTCCGAAGCCGGAGATGGAGAGGTAGATGATTCTTGGATTGACCTTGGCGACATCGGCGTAGCCGAGGCCGAGGCGATCCATCGTGCCGGCCTTGAAGTTCTCGGCCACCACGTCAAAGCCACCATCTCTACAGAGGCGTAGGAAAAGCTCCTTTCCCTCCGGCTTCTTCAGATCGAGTCCGACGCTGCGCTTGTTGAGGTTGTTCCGCAGGAACGTGGCGCCGTTGGATCGACCGGTGGCGTCGATCATCGCCGGGAGCGCGCCTCTGCCTGATTCGCCTTCGGTGGGGTGCTCCACCTTCACCACGTCGGCGCCGAGCCGGGCGAGCAGCTGGGTGCCGTAGGGCAGCGCCTGCATCTGCTCGGCGGCGAGGATCCGCACTCCATCGAGCGGTGTGCCGAACGAGGCCGCGTCAGAGTTCCGGACTTCCTCCAGCCTCATGGGTCCCATGGTACGAAACCTGTACGCATGTCCGGACGGGCGCGGATCCTGCTCATCGGCGCGGTGCTCGCACTGATCGTGATCGTGCTGGCGGTGGTGCTGCTGGCAGGGGGAGACGACAAGGGCAAGGACCGGGACCGGGCCGACACGACGACGACCACCTCGAGCACGACGACGAGCACGCTTCCGCCCACTCGTCGCCAACGCGAGGACTCAGCCCTTCTCGACTCCCACAATCCCGACGAAGCTGACCATCTCGCCGGGGTAGCCGCCGAGGTTGTGGACCAGGCCCAGGCCGCGGTCGGCGGTCTTGATCTGGCGCTCGGGTGGGGCTTGGCCCGTCAGCTGCAGCCAGTTCTCGAAGAACATGCGCAGGCCGCTCGCACCGACGGGGTGGCCGAAGGACTTCAGCCCACCGTCGGGGTTCACCGGCAGGTCGCCGTCGAGGTCGAAGGTGCCGTTGAGCACCTCCTTCCACGCGGTGCCGCGCTCGGCGAAGCCGAGGTCTTCGTAGATGAGGAGCTCGGCCGGGGTGAAGCAGTCGTGCACCTCGGCCATCGCGATCTGTGAGCGCGGGTCGGTGACGCCGGCTTGCGCGTACGCGTCCTTGCCGGCCTGCTCGATCTCGGGGAAGTGCGTGTAGTCGTAGTCGGGGTCGCTGTTGCCGGTGGCGTCACCGGAGATGAACTGCAGGCCCTTGATGTACAGCGGCGTGTCCGTGTACTTGTGCGCGTCCTCGGCCCGCACGACGATCGCCGCCGCGCTGCCGTCGGCCACACCCGAGCAGTCGAACACGCCGAGGCTGCCGGCCATGAGCGGCGCGTTGCAGATCGTGTCCATCGTGACTTCCTTGCGGAACTGCGCCCGCTCGTTGCGCGCGCCGTTCTGGTGGTTCTTCCACGCGATGCGGGCGAGCACCTCACGCATCTGCTCGTCGCTCACGCCGTACTTCTTGCCGTAGGCCGGCGCGCACATGGCGTACATCGCCGCCGCCGCGAGCGTGCGGTTGGTGCCATCGGTGGACGGGCCGCCTCCGCTGGCGAGGCCCTGGTAGCCGGGGTCCTTCACCTTCTCGACGCCCACGGCCATCGCCACGTCGTACGCACCCGACGCCACCGCGTACGTGGCGTTTCGCATCGCCTCGGAGCCGGTGCAGCAGTAGTTCTCGACGCGGGTGACGGGCTTGCGCATCTCGAGCGGGCGGCTGAGCGTCTGACCGCCGCTGCCCATCGCAGTGCCGAGCCAGAACGCGTCGATGTCGTCCTTCTTCAGGCCCGCGGAGTCGAACGCCTCCTTGGTGGACCACAGGATCAGCTCGTCGGTGCCCTTGTCCCAGTGCTCACCGAACTTGGTGCAGCCCATGCCGACGATGGCGACCTGGTCCTTGATCCCGTGCGACCCCATGCGATGTGCTCCGTTCCTCCAGACCCCTTTTCGGGCCCAGGTCCGAGAGTCTACGACGCAGGTGCGGAGCCCTTCGATTGGCCGGCTGGGACAGCCTCAGTCGAGGCGGCCTTGGAGACGCGTCGACGACGGTGTCGTTGCTCCGGGCGCGTCCTCGACGCTGATCGCGAATCCGACCACCGGTCCGTCGAACTCGAACATCGCGGCTCGCACCGAACGGCCGAGCACACCGGCTGAGACGGTTCGGGGCGCGACGTCCGAGCCGACGAGCGTCCACAGCTGATAGGTGCGGCCGGCGGGCAGACGTTCGAGCGAGTCGGCGATCACGAACCCCTGACCATCGTCCGCGTACACGACCTGGACGCGCTGTGACCCGTCCGCCGACCGCAGCGTCGCGGTCTGAGTGCCATCAGCACGGGCGTCGGCCGCCAGCGCGACGACGTCGGGACGACCGTCGGCGTCGAGCGTGGTGATGCCGACGGCCACGACGGCTGTTACCGCCGCGGCGACGGCGAGCGCCCGACCTGCAGGCCGAGCATGCCAGCTCCTCGACGGACATCGCGCAGGCACTCGAGATCGCTCAGAAGGCGTACTCCGCGCGCCCCGACAACGTGTTCGTCAACGACGCACTCGCGCTTGCGCTCTTTCGCTCGGGCGACTTCGCCGGCGCGCAGCGCCACATGGTGCTGGCGCTGCGCCTGGGCACACCGCGCGCGACTCCACTTCCACGCCGCGCTGATCCTCGAAGCCATCGGGGACACCACCGGCGCCCGCGCCGAGCTCGAGACCGCGCTCGCCATCAACCCGTGGTTCACGTTCTACGACCGGGCGGCGATCGACGCGTTGGCGGCGCGCCTCACGCCCTAGTCGTGGAACGCTCTGATCGGAGCGACTGGTGGCGCGGCGTCACCCGCCGCGGAGGGGGCGGGCCTTCCAGAAGTAGTTGTGGATGCCGTCGCCGGTGCCGAGCTTGCGGAACGTGGGCTCCACCCGGTCGCCCATCTTGATCTGCGACGCGTCGAGGTCACAGAGCTCGAGGGCCGAGCGGGAGCCGTTGTCCATGTCGACCACGGCATAGGTGATCGGCGGGCTCGGCGAGAACGCGATGCGGTCGATCGTGAACGTGGCGATCGTGCCCTCCACGTCGGCCATCGGTGCCACATCGGTGTCGTTCGGGTTGGGCGGCGCGTGGACGTGGCCCTCGGCGTCCTTCGAGCCGATGAACGCGTACTTCCAGTCGGTGCGACGGCCCGCGGCCGCGGCCGAGATGCGCGACGGCTCGGGGCGACGCGGCCCTTCCACCTCCACCCACTTCTTCCATGCCAAGAACTTGCCGTAGGTGACCGGGCCCGACGACGCGATCTGGGCGGCGATCGTGCGTGCCGGCGTGAACGACGTGATCGCGTCGGTGGTGCGGAAGATCAGGCAGTCGGCACCGTCCGCGAGAGAGAGGACGGCGATCACCTTCCCGGGCTCGGCGCTCTCGAGCACCGAGGTGAGCAACATCGCCGGGTGCGCGGTGCCGGTCCAGCCGACTTCGTTGGCGAGATCGTCGACGAGCTTCTCCTTGTCGACGCCGAGCCGGCCGCGGATCGCCTTCACCGACCGTGCGTGCGGGCCGGTGACGATGAGGTGATCGACGTCACCCGCCGACAGCTCCGCCTGCTTCAGCGCGGCGTTGAAGGCCTGGTCGCCGAGCGGGAGGTACTTCGTCTCGCCGAATCGCTCCTCCCACGTCTTCGAGCGCTGCCAACCGGGGAGGCGCCACCGGTCGATGAACTCCTCGGTGGCGGTGCCCACGCCGATGAGCTCGGCGATCAGTGGCCCGGCGGCGTCGGACCCGACGAGCAGCGCGGCCGCGCCGTCGCCACCCAACGACTCATCCGCGCTCGTGGGCATGCCGTCACGAAGGTCAGAGGAGATGACGAGCGCCGGACCCGACTGCGTGAGCCCCGCGAGCAGCGCCCCGACCCCAGAGCGCACCGAGCCGTTGGCGTCGAACGCCAGGGCCGAGGAATCGAGCCGCAGCGCGGCGTGGATGGCGGTGGCGTTCGTCTTGTCGAGGTACGCAGGATCCGCAGTAGAGAGGGTGAGCGCGCGCACGTCGACGTCGCCCGCCGACTTCAGCGCCAGGCGCCCAGCCTCCACCCCCATCGTGGTGGTGTCCTCGTCGTACGAGGCAACCGCCCGCTGACCCCGGCCGCCACCCAAGCCGAACGTCTCTGAGATCTGTCCCCGGTCGAGCCGCCAGTAGGGGACGTACGCGGCGGCGCTGATGATTCCTTGCGGCATCCACTCTTCCAGTCGCTCGTGGGCGCGCGGAGTCTATGACGCGGCTGTCAGAAACGCCGAAGGGCGCGCCGTCCCCGCCCACGACGAGCGGGGCGGCGTGCGCTACGAGTGCAGCTCTCGGTGCACCTCGAAGGTCGAGACCGACGGCGGGTTCGGGAAGGCCTTGTCGCCGAGCTCGGCGATGGCCGGACCGAGCGTGCCGCTCATGAACGACTCGTACGCCGCCTTCGACCCGAACACCACCGACACCGTGTGCATGCGTGGCCGCTCGAGCTCGTGAACGGGGAGCCGACCGGCCGCGAGCTCGTCATCGAGGAGATCGAGGAGCTGCGCGCACGGGTCGCCCCCGACCTCTTCACCGGGTTCGATCCGTCCACGTGGCCCACCACGTCGATGCCAGCCTTCGCGCTCGCGGCCCATGCTTACGAGCGAGATGACGGCTGCGGAGAGCGGGTGAGCCTCGCGTTGCGCAGCGCGCTCTTCGAGAAGGGTCGCGACATCTCCGACTCCCAGATCCTGGCCGCGATCGCCGCGGAAGAGGGCATCGACCTGCCCGACCTCGCCGACGACTCGAGCGCGCGTCGAGACTGGGCCGCGAGCAAGGAGCGCGGCGTGCAGGGCTCGCCGCACTACTTCGTCGGTGACGACGACTACTTCTGTCCGTCGTTCGACATCGAGCGGGTCGATGACGAGCTGCGCATCAACCCCGATCCCGAAGGCTTCCAGGAGTTCGTCGACCGCGTCTTGCGCTGACGCGCGAAGGGGAACGACAGTGACACCGGCTCAGCGTCAGCAGCCAGGTCGCGCTCGCCAGGTCGACCGCACGCAGGCGTTCCTCGTGTCGCCGTCACCCGTGTGCACCTGTGCGCTGTCCGGGAGCGCTGACGCGAGGTCGTCCTCGTCGCCGGATGCCAGCACCGTCAACGCGGCACCCCGGTCGGCCAGCAGTCGCGCGACGCGAACCGTCAGGCGTGACAGCCCGGTGAGGACGAAGCGCTGATCGGGCAACCGAAGCTCCTCGGCACGGTCGAACGCCGCACGGTAGACGCTCTACGGTGAGCGGCCATGAGCGATACCAAGTGGTGCCCGACATGCGGTGCGGAGTACGTCGCCGGCCACGCGACGTGCGCCGACTGTGGCGTGCCGCTGGTCGACGCGGAACCTGCGACATCGGTGCCGTCTTCGCCCGAGGTCGTGCGTGGCGGTGACGAGGAGCTCGACGCGGTCGAGTTCGACCTCACGGAATGGCCTGCGGACGCGCGCACCCAGCTCGAGTTCATGCTGCGGGGACCGGGGATCACCTTCGAGTGGATCGAAGATGGAGTGCTCGCGGTGCCCGGCGCCGAAGCCGACTTCGTTGAGGAGCGGATCGAGTACCTCGCCGAGGGACCGCCCGACGAGATCACCGAAGAGAGCAACGAATGGCGTGTCACCGGTCCCGAGACCGGAGCCGGCTCCAACGAGCTGACGATCGACGACTTCTACGAGGGCGACCCGGCGCGCGAGGACTCCGAGGAGTCACAGTTCGGTGCGGAGTGGACCGACGACGAAGGCGTGCAGTGCGAGGTGAGCTGGATCCACGACACCGAAGAGCTCTACCTCATGCGGGCACCGAAGTGGATGCCGTTCATGGTCGAGGTGCTCGATGTGCTCCCGAAGGAAGAGGTCGGTCATCTCCTCCGCGGCTGGGAGACCGCGATGCCGACGGCAAACAGCGTGCAGTGGGTGCGCGACCGCCTTGCGGCGCAAGCCGAGCAGCGACCCGCGGACGACGAGTCGATCACTCCCTAGGGTCGCGGGCTTCGGCGTCGACGGCCTGCACGGTTCGGCCGTCGGTGAGGCGGATCGCGAAGTGAAGATGCTCATCGGGTTCGACGCGCGCGTCGGGCCACACGACGGATGACTCCACGGTGCCGTCCACGACCGCGCCGTCACCGATCACCGACTCACCGCCCGAGACGAGCAGGTTGGCAGCCAGGTAGTGGCGGGGCGTGCCGCAGTCGGTGAAGCTCCATCGCGTAGGGATGAGCTCGAGCGCGCCCGCCTCCCTGGCCGGCTGCCAGCGCTCGGTGTGCAGATGTGAGGGCGTGTCGGGGAGATCACGCACCGCCGACCACGGCATCACGCACGCGCCGGCGTACCGCCAGATCCCGTCGAAGTCGGGGTCATGCTCGTCGAACGCGACGAGCAACCGGATGCGCTCGCCATCCCAGCCGTCGAAGAGCTCGGTCAGGTCGGGCGCCGTGAGCGCGTCGGCGTTGGTGACGACGATCGGATCGCCTTCGATCCAGTCACGAAGCCGACCGAGCGCGCCCGCGGTTCCCAGCGCCTCGGTGGGCTCGACCGACACGTGCACCGACGGATGGTGCTCGGCCAAGTGGGCCTCCATCTGCTCCCGATGCGCATGCACGTTCACCGCGATCTGCGTCTCATCGAGCCGGATCCGATCGATGGCGTAGTCGAGGAGGGGCCGGTTGCCGACCGGGCACAGCGCCTTCGGGCGCAGCTCGGTCAACGGCTTGAGCCGGGTGCCGTGACCGGCTGCCAGGACGATGCCCTTCACCAGCGCAGTGTCACAGACTCGCCTCGAAAAGTCGCAAGGTTGGGTGCGCCCGGGACTCCCTCTTTCCGAAGACCGGCGCCGCCGGTCGGAGGAGGCACCATCATGGGCAGCACCCGTCGTCTCGTCATCGCCGGAGCCTCGATGCTCGCGGCCCTCGCCATCGCAGTGGGGACTGTCTCGTTGGGCAGCGAGCGGCCCGCCACCGACCTCGGCGACGACCGGGCCCTGGGCACGGACGTCGCGGTGGTCGCTCCGGGCCCATCCGCGCCATCGACCACCGTCGAGGTGCCGGCGCCCGCGGCCGCACCGGATCGCCCCGACGTGCCGATCCCGGCACCGGACGCGCCCATCGTTCCCGAAGCCGCCGAGCCGCCCGCCGAGGTCCCGATCCCGAGCAACCCCGTGCCGCTGCCGGATCGCAGCGGACCGACGATCTCGAACATCCGGATGTCCGGGTGCAGGGTCATCGCCGACATCACCGACCCGGCTGGGGTCGCGGTCGCGACGCTGTCGTGGACGGGAGTTCCCGACCCCTCGTTCGGGAAGTTGTGGTTCGAGCAGCCCGGGTCGTCGCGCATGTGGGAGCGCCTCAACGGCACAGGCTGGGAGGGCAGTCGGCACTGGCCACACCAGGAGATGGTGTTCACGGTGACCGCCGTTGACAGGACGCTGGTTGGCAACCGCTCGTCAGTGAGCTGGATTGAGAGCGCGTGGGACTACCCCTGCTGATCGTGGGGGCGCTCGCGCTACCGTCCGGCCGTGTGTCACGACCCTGCACCGCGGGCAGGCGACCCCACGTGAACGATGCGGTCGGCGGGCCGAGCGTGCCACGTGCTTGGACGTACCTGCTGGCGATGAGGGCTAGGCGTCACGGCTGAGGATCACTCGGGCGCTCCACCCGCGCAGCTCCTCCAACGCCCACTGGCCACCACCGGTAGCGACGGCCGCGCGGTAGCGCGCGTGGCGGGCGAACTCGGGCAAGTTGGGCATGAAGCGGGGTACCCCTCGAGAACCGGATGAAACCGCGTGGTTTCGATCGCGCATGGACGCACCTGCCACGCTTGCGCCCACATGCTCCGACGCATCGCCACCCTGTGCTTTCGTCACCGTCGCCTCACGCTCGTGGGGTGGCTGGCGTTGGTGATCGGGCTGGGCGCAGTCGCCAACGGAGTGGGCGACGAATTCGTCGAGGGCTTCCGGAACAACAACACCGAGGCTGCGAAGGCGTCGGCGCTGCTCGAGCGGACCTTCCCCGACCGCGCCGGCGACACCGGCGAGCTCGTCGTGCACTCCGCCGACGGGCTGATCGACGAGTCGACCGGCAAAGCGCGCCCGGAGGTCGAAGCGCTCATCGACGAGACGCTCGCCCGGATCGACCGACGGCTTGATCTCGTCAGCGGCTCGACGAGTCCCTTCGTTGATGAGGGCGCGCGCCAGATCTCACAAGACGCGACCACCGCCTACGCCGAGATCCAGCTGACGACACGGGCGACGGAGCTCCCGGAGGCGGATGCTCGCACTGCACTCGACATCGTCGAACGAGCGCGGCGTGATGTGCCCGCTGGCGTGCAGCTCGAGCTCGGTGGCCGAGCGTTCATGATCCAGGAGTTCGGCGGCACGTCAGAGCTGATCGGAGTTGCCGCCGCGATCCTCATCCTCCTTGTTGCATTCGGGTCCGTGCTCGCGATGGGGCTGCCGATCGCGACCGCGATCTTCGGCATTGGCGCGGGCTTCGGGCTCATCACCTTGCTGTCACACCTCAACGTGATGCCCAACTTCACGATTCAGCTCGGCGCGATGCTCGGGCTCGGCGTCGGGATCGACTACGCGCTGTTCATCGTCACGCGATTCCGCCAGGCGTTGCACGCGGGGATGGACCCTGAGCACGCGACGGTCCTTGCGCTCGACACCGCAGGGCGTGCGGTGCTGTTCGCCGGTGCGACGGTGGTGATCTCGCTCTTCGGCCTGTTCCTCATGGGCGTCGACTTCATCGCCGGCCTCGGAATGGGCGCCGCGGCAACCGTCCTGATCACGATGCTCGCGTCGGTCACGCTCGTCCCTGCTCTCCTCGGCTTCGTCGGCCACAACATCGATCGGCTGCGCGTGCCGTTCCTGCACCGCGAGGAGCACGCCACTCGCCAGAGCATCTGGTTCCGGTGGAGCCGCGTGGTGCAGCACCGACCGTGGACGTCTGCCGCTGCCGGACTCGGGATCCTCGTGCTCATCGCGATCCCGTTCTTCGGGCTTCGTCTCGGCTTCTCCGATGCTGGCAACGGCCCGCCGACCGACACCACTCGGCGCGCGTACGACTTGCTGTCGGACGGGTTCGGGCCCGGCTTCAACGGCCCGCTGGTGGTCGCGGCGCGCACGCCCGACGGTCCCGAGTCGCTCGACGGTCTCGGCGAAGCGCTGGCGGACGTGCCGGGCGTCGCGGCGGTGAGCCCGGTGATCGCCGCGCCCGACGAGCGCTCAGCGCTCATCCAGGTGATCCCGACGACGGCTCCGCAGAGCCGCGCGACCGAGAGGCTCATCGAGCGAATCCGTGAGGACGTGATCCCGCCCACGGCCCGTGAAGCGAACACGGAGGTGCTCATCGGTGGCATCACCGCCGCGGGTGTCGACGTGTCCGAGTATCTGGGCGCGCGGCTGCCGATCTTCATCGGCGGCGTGCTCGGTCTCAGCTTCCTGTTGCTGTTGATGGTGTTCCGGTCAGTGCTGGTCCCGATCAAGGCCGTGTTGATGAACCTGCTCTCCATCGGCGCGTCGTACGGCGTGATCGTCGCGATCTTCCAATGGGGCTGGTTCGCCGACGCGATCGGTGTGCAGAGCACCGGACCGATCGAGCCGTTCGTCCCCATGATGATGTTCGCGATCGTGTTCGGGCTCTCGATGGACTACGAGGTGTTTCTGCTCTCTCGCATCCGCGAGGAGTACGACCGCAGCGGCGACAACGCGCTCGCCGTCGCCGACGGCCTCGCGGCGACCGCGCGCGTGATCACCGCGGCCGCAGCGATCATGGTGATGGTGTTCGCGAGCTTCGCGCTCGGTGAGGACCGCGTCGTGAAGGTGTTTGGCATCGGTTTCGCCGCCGCGATCTTCCTCGACGCAACACTCGTGCGCGTGGTGCTCGTGCCCGCGACGATGGAGTTGCTGGGGAAGGCGAACTGGTGGTTCCCTCGGTGGCTCGAATGGATCCCACGACTGCACGTCGAGCCGCCAGCCGACCTCGAGGACGAGCTGCGCGCGGTCGTAGCGGGCGAGAGGGTCGCGGTTTCGACTCTTGGCCGCTGAGGTGGCCGACGAGCTGCTGGGCCGGTTGCTCGACACGATCCACGGCTACCTCGCGCTGGGGAACGAGGTGATCGACGGACCGCAGGTCTGCTTCGTCCGCAACACCGAGGTCCCGGACGTCTATGACGCGAACCATGTTCGGTACGTGCGGGCCCGCACGCCGAAGGAGATCGGTGCGGTGCTCGAGCGCGCCGACGAAGTGCTCGCGGCGTCCCGGCACCGTCAGTTCCTGATCGATCCCGAGACGCCGCCGTCCTTCGAGGCGCGGCTCGCGATGGAGGGCTACGAGTGCAACTTCGAGATGGCGATGGTGCTCGAGGGTGAGCTCACCGCGCACCCGACGCCCAGGGGGGTGTCCATCCGTCCGGTGCAGAGCGAGGCGGACTGGGTCGCGCTGGAGAAGCTGTTTCGCGCGAACCACGAGGAGGAGGGGCGCCGTTCGGATCGTGATGCGCTCTCACCGGAGGTCACGCGCCAGGTGGTGGTGGCGTGCAAGGCGCGGAAGGCCGCCACCTTCTACGTCGCCTCGATCCGCGGCACCGACTGTGGGTACTTCTCGTCGTGGCCGGGGACGAACGGGATGGCCAAGGTCGAGGACCTGTTCACCCTGGCCGACTTCCGCCACCGCGGGATCGCGACCGCGCTCATCCACCACTGCGTCGAAGACGCTCGCGCCCGCGGAGCACGTGAGGTGCAGATCAGCGCCCGCGTCGACGACACGCCGAAAGAGATGTACGCGGCGCTCGGCTTCCGTCCGCTCGCGGTGCTGCGTTCCTACCTGGTCAGCTGAGCCAGTCGTGCAGGATCTCGTCGCGATGCTCACCGAGGCCAGGCGCGACGCCTGACTGAAGGCGGTCGAGATCACCGCGGGCCTCGAGATGCGGGTCGGCGAGGATGTCGCGGACGTCGTTGACCGGCGCGATCGGAATGCGGGCGCCGATGAACGCGTCGAGCACATCGGTCCGGTCCTGGGTCGCGATCCAGGCGGCGACGAGCCCGTCGAGCTCATCGGCGACCGCGATGCGCGCGCGGGCGGAGCCGTAGCGCTCGCGTGCCTCGTCGGTGTCGAGTCCGATGAGCGGGAGCAATCGCCCGACCTGTGCATCGGTGGTGCCTGAGACGGCGACCCAACGGTCGTCGCGCGTCCGGTACACGTTGCGCGGCACTCCGCCGTGCACGCGGCTGCCGAAGCGTCCGGGTGGCTCACCGCCGGCGGCGGCGTCGTACGTGGAGATCGTCGCGCCCATCAGCTGGAGGATCGGGTCGTACATCGTCACATCGAGGTGTCGACCCTGTCCTGTAGTGCCGGCGTCGCGGCCCCAGCAGGCGGCCAACGCGCCGATCACGCCAATGAACGCAGTGAGCGTGTCGCCGACCGCGACCGACGGAAGCATCGGTGGTCCGTCGCGCTCGCCGATCATGTGCGTGAACCCGGCGAACGCCTCGGCCAACGTGCCGGCACCGGGCCGACCGGCGTAGGGACCGGTGAGACCGAAGCCGGTCACGGTCACCACCACGATGCGGGGGTTGATCCGAGCGAGCGTGGCGAAGTCGCAGTGCCAGCGCTCGCGAGTGCGTTCGTCGAGGTTCTCGATGAGCACATCCGCGCCGCCGACGAGCTCCTGGAAGGTGCCCTGGCCGTCGTCCGCCGTGAGGTCGAGCACGATCGAGCGCTTGTGGCGACCCACCCAGGCCCAGTTGCGCGACACGCCGTCGCGCACCACACCCATCGAGCGCATCGGGTCACCATCGGGTGGCTCGACCTTGACGACGTCGGCGCCGAGATCGCCGAGCATCGCGCCGATCTGCGGCGCCGCGTAGAGGGTCGCGACCTCGAGGACGCGGAGGCCGCGGAGCGGCCCGTCGGGACGAGCCAGGGTCAGTCCTTCAGCTCGACGAGGATCTCCCGGTACGACTTCTTGCCGGTGTTCTTCGCCGTCTCGACGCCGCCCTTCTTCGTGTAGAAGACGTTGCCGTAGGTGACGTCGCCCTCGACCGTGCCGGGCGGGTACTCGCCGTGCGTGTCTTCCTCGAAGATGCCGGCGATCTTGTCGCCTTCGAGCTGGATCAAGAGATAGTCGTGATGGTGCTCGTGCAGATCCGACTCCTGACCCGGCTCGAGCGCGAGCTCCCACACCTTGACCCGGTCGTTCTCGAACAGCAGCTTCGTTGCGACGTCGCCAAAGGTGTGCTCCATCATCCTTCCTCGCTTGCTGCGAACGGGGATACCCCGTCCGCGGTCACTCGCTCGTGGGCAGACACCTGCGCTCGCTTCGCTCGCTCCGGTGTCGCCGTTGGCTTCACGTTCGCATCGTACGATGCGCCGCATGACGCGTGCTCGACGGGTCGCGGTGCTGCTCGTGATCCTGGCTGGTGTGGTGCCGACGATCCCGGCGTCTGCCGGTGATCTCGTGCTGCCACCGACCGAGACCGCGGCCGAGCGGATCGTCGACGACTACAACGACCGGAACACGCTCAACAACGCGACGCTCGACATCGAAGGTCAGGCCGCGATCGAGGCGCCGCCGATCAAGACCATCGACGACGCCACCTTCCGCGAGTACCTGGGCCGCGGCCAGACGACCCTCGACGATCCCTTCACGGTCGATGAGGTCGAGGTGTTCGTGCCTGAGCAGGACAGCTACCCGCTCGTGTTCGTCGCCTTCGAAGAGATCTCGGCGCCCGACCAGGAGCCGGTCCAGCAGCTCCTCGTGTTCAGCCAGGCGAGTGCGGATGACGGTTGGAAGGTGACGCACGCGGCGTCGTTCCTGCCCGACGCCGACGTGCCTGAGGTGGCGCGCGACCGCAACGGGCTGGCGAGGATCGTCGAGGGATCGGACTCCTCCCTCCAGGTGAAGCCAACCAAGCTCGGTCCCAAGCTCGCTCGGCTCTGGCGACGCGTCGCCGACGGTGCCGCCATCTCCAAGCCGTTCGAGCCGGGCTTGCTGACGACCGAGTCGATCGCGGTGTTCCTCAGCGAGCTCGAGCTGCTGCCCATCAACGAGGCGAACGTCGAGCTCACCTTCGAGCCGGCCGAGAGCCAACCGCTGTGCTTCGCCGCCGAAGACGACGGCGCGTTGTGCTTCTTCGTGATGTCGTACACGGCGCGGTTGGATCCGGTGAGCGGTGTCTTCGAGCAACCGGCGACCCGCGAGCCGCTCACCGGACTCGTGCCGCCGGGCGAATACGGGTCGGTGACGTTCGTGCGGAGCGCGATCGTGCTGGCCGCGGTGCCCAAGCGGGCCAGGCTCGGGCGCGTCGACCTGGTCGGCTTCTACAACGGCCTCATCAGCGCGGAGACCTCACCGCGCGGCGTTGACGCCCCGACCGACGCCGTCTGACTACAGGGCGGAAGCAGCTCCGACGTACGCGTCACCGAGCTCACCGAGCACCCGACGTGCGTTGTCAGGATCGAACGCGAAGCCGGTGAGCACGACCTGATCCACGCCGGCGTCGCGGTACGCGCTGAGGTGTGACGGTTCGACGGGCTGGAGATACGGACACACGGTCACGTCGATGTCGGCGAGCTTGCGACCGGCGTCGGTGAGCATGGCCTCGAGTCGCGCGACATGGCTGGCCGCGCTCTCGGGCAGATGGTTGAAGCCGTGCCAGCCGTCGCCGCATTCGGCGACTCGACGCAGCGCGGGATCAGTCTCCCCACCGAAGTAGATCGGTGGGCCTCCCTCTTGCACCGGCTTCGGGAACATCCGACTTGGCGGCAGCTTGTACAGGTCGCCGTCGTACGACGATTCGTCGTCACGCCACAGCGCGCGCATCACTTCGAGGTACTCCCGCGTGCGTGCCGCTCGCTGCTCGAACGGCTCGTGCAGAACCTCGAACTCCTCGCGCAGCCAGCCGATGCCCACACCGAAGTCGAGACGGCCGCCGGAGAGCCAGTCGAGCGTCGACACCGACTTCGCGGTGTACACGGGGTTGCGCTGCGGCACGAGGCACACCGCGGTGCCGAGGCGGATGGTGCTCGTCGCGGCGGCAAGGAACGACAGCGTGGCGAACGGCTCGAGCAATCCCGAGTCGGGAGGGAGCCCGAGACGACCGTCGTCTGAGTACGGGTACTTCGAGGCGTACTCGTCGAGGAACACGACGTGCTCACCGACCCAGAGCGACGAGAAGCCCGCGTTCTCGGCGGCCTCGCCGTAGGCCGAGAGGAACTCCGGCGTCGCGATCGGGCTCACATCCGGCAAGAACAGGCCCATGCGCATGGGTGGCAACATACCGAGGAACGCAGCGGAGCCGTGGTCGGATGACCGGGACGGCGGAGCGGACCGACCCAAGAAGGTGGACGTGGCTACTTCTGAGTACCCGCTCGGTGTCGATCTCACCGACCCACAGACGTTCGCCGACGGCATCCCGCACGACGTGTTCGCCCGCCTTCGGCGCGAGGCACCGGTCGCATGGCACTCGGAAGCAACGGGCAAGGGGTTCTGGTCGGTGACCCGGCACGCCGACGTCGTCGACGTGAATCGCGAGACCGAGTCGATGTCGAGCGCGCGCTTCGGCAACATGATCTTCGACAACGAGTCGGCCGAGGATCTCGGCGGTTCGATGCTGGTGAGCATGGACCCGCCGCAGCACACGCGCTATCGACGGCTCGTGAACCGCGGGTTCACGCCGCGGATGATCAGCCGGCTCGAGGAGTTCATGGAGCAGATCGCGGCGCGCACACTCGACCGCGTGCTGCCTCGCGGCGAAGCCGACTTCGTCGAGGATGTCGCGGCCGAGCTGCCCATCCAGGTGATCGCCCACCTCATGGGGGTGGGAGAGGCGGAGCGCTCGAAGGTGTTCGAGCTCTCGAACCGGCTGATCGGGTTCGACGATCCCGAGTACGGCAGCGGCCGGGGCTCGGCCGAAGAGGCCGGCTTCGAGATGTACACGATCGCGAACAAGATCGGGAAGGAGAAGCGCGAGGCGATCGACGCAGGCCGGCGCGCCGACGACATCGTGACCGCACTCCTCGAAGCCGAGGTCGACGGCGATCGGCTTTCTGAGCTCGAGTACGACATGTTCTTCCTGCTCCTCACGGTTGCGGGGAACGAGACCACGCGTACTGCGATCGCGCAAGGAGTGCTGGCGTTCATCGAGCACCCCGAGCAGTGGGAGCGCTTGCGCGACGATCGTTCGTTGCTCCCGACTGCGGTCGACGAGATCCTCCGTTACACCACTCCGATCATGCACTTCCGGCGCACGGTGATGGGTGAGCGCGAAGTCGGTGGTCAGCCGATGCAGGACGGCGAGAAGGTCATCATCTGGTACGCGTCGGCGAACTACGACGAGGACGAGTTTGCGGATCCGCTGCGCTTCGATGTCGGCCGCACGCCGAACCAGCACGTCACCTTCGGAGGTGGCGGGCCGCACTTCTGCCTCGGAGCCAACCTTGCGCGACTCGAGCTCCGAGTGATGTTCGACGCGCTGCTCGACCGCATGCCGCTCCCAGAGCTCGCCGCGCCGCCCGACCGTTTGCACTCCAACTTCAACCACGGCCTCAAGCGCATGCCCGTCCGCTGGAAGGTCTGAACACAGGATTCTCGGCACGCTGAACAACACAGAGATGGGTTGAACGTGCCGAGAATCCTGGAGTGACTGGCTACCAGCGATCCCAGTGGGTGACGGCGTCGACGGGGCGACGGGTGGCTGGCTTGAAGTCAGCGCCGACGGTGTGTGCGACCGGGACGAGCGCGACCTGCGTGATCTCGTCGTAGGGGATGCCGAGGATCTCGGCGACCTCCCGCTCCCGCGCGAGATGCACGGTTGTCCACGACGTGCCGAAGCCGCGTGATCGTGCCGCGAGCATGAAGCTCCACACCGCGGGCAGGATCGACCCGAACGCGGTGGCCTGGATCACGAGCGGCTCACCGTCGTAGCGACCTTCGATGCACGGGATCACGAACGCGGGCACGTCGGCGAGGTGCTCGAACAGGTAACCCGCCGACGACATCACCTTCTTGTGCGCGGCCTTCTCGTCGTCGGTGTATGTGTGAGCGGGCTTGGGTGGCTTCGGCATCTGCGCGTAGGCAGTGGCGCCAGCCACCCACTCCTTTGCGATCGCGGCGCGCGTCTCCGCGTCGGTGACCACGACGAAGTGCCAGTCTTGGTTGTTGCCTCCGGTCGGTGCTTGTAGCGCGAGCTCGAGGCACTCGCGCAGCAGCGCCGGCTCGACCGTTCGAGAGAGGTCGAGCCGGCGCCGCACGGCCCGTGTGGTCGTGAGCACCTCGTCGACACCGAGCTCGCGCACGGCGCCGAACCTAACTTCCCGCTCTCGGCGGCTGCGCCGCCGGGCCGCTCGGGCCACGTCTCGCCGCGGCGCAGGGTGCCTGCGCCGCGGGCGCTCGACTCAGACGCTGGAGCTGTTGTCGGTGTCGGTGTCCTCGTTGTCCTGCTGGTCGTCGCCGTCGTCGGGCTGCTCACCGTTGCCGGGGCCGCCGGGACCGATCTGCCCACCAGGGCCACCTTGGCCACCGGGCCCACCCTGGCCACCCGGGCCGTTGAACCCGTCGGGGCCGCCGGGCATCGGACAGAACCCACCGCGCTGCCCACCCTCTTCGCCGCCGCCACCCGGGGCGCCGGGAACCCCAGGGGCGTTGCCGGTGCCGCCGTCGGGGGCGTTCTCGATGTCGGCGACGGGGGCGATGGTCGGGGTGTCGGGACCGCTCGACTCGCCGATCGCGTACCCGGCACCGAACACCAGCAACGCCGCGACTGCCGCGGGCAGCCAGGTCGGTGTGCTCGACGTGCGGGGCTCGTTCGACGTCGTGTCGTCGTCAGCCATGGACCTTCCTTTCGAGTGCGGACCTCGGCAGTGTCGCGAGACGCGCCTGAACGAAGGCTGAAAAACCTGAGCTTCTCAACATGGCGGAAACGAGCTCAGGCGATGCGGCGGAGGAGCTCGGTGATGAGCGGGTTGTCGACCCGGTACGACAGGTCGATTGGCTCACCCTTCGCGTGCTGAATGGTCGTGAGCGGTAGCTGGATGCACGCGGCCCGGAAGCCGCCCCACGTCTCGTACCAGTCGAGATGCTCGAGGCTGCGCCCGAGGTGCGCTTCGTACTTCGCCACCATGTCGTCGGCCGTGCCGAACCCGGGCAACGGCTTGGCGAACTGCTGCATGATGCGCTCGAGGAAGAGGTGCCAGCCGAGATCGAGCTCGGGCGGCCCGAGCACCGCCATCTCCCAGTCCATGACCGCACGGATCGACGCGTCGTCCGCATAGATGAGGTTTCCGAGCCGCGCGTCACCCCACACAAGTCCACGTGACGTCGGTTCGGTTGGCCGGTGCGCGACGCACCACTCGTAGATCGTCTCCAAGACGTCGAAGCGCTCGCCCTTGCCGGCCCAGTCGAGGTACGCGCGCCAGTAGCCGATCTCCTGCTCGATCGCGCCGGCACCGTGTCTGGGCCGATCGAGGAACGTGAGCCCAGCCGCGTCGACGTCCACGCGATGGATGCGCGCCATCATCTCCAACCCGGCGTCGAGCACGCGCGCTTGCTCTTGCGCTGCGGCGTCCTTCACCCAGCCTTCGAAGAGGTAGCCCGGGCGATCGGGCGGGATGCGACCGGCCACGCGCTCCATCACGTAGAAGGGACGACCGAGCACCGACGCGTCCGGCTCGCGCCATCGCACGAGCGGAACAGGTACGTCGGACCGCTTCGCCAGCATGTCCAGCACGTCAGCCTGCCGGTCGAGGTCGTAGGTGGGGAAGATGCCGCCACCTTCGGGTGCGAGCCGCAGCACGAGGTCGTGCTGGGCACCGCTGGCGTCGCGCAGCGCGAGCACGTGCGTCTCGTTCGAGAAGCCACCGTGACCCGGCGTGAGGTGCGCTTCGAGGTGCATTTCACTCGTGCCCACGCGCTCGGTGAGCCAACGCACGAACCGCTGGACGAGCTCGTTGTCGACCACGGCGGGGGACCCTATCTAGGGTGCAGCCGTGCCCGACCACTCCATCGGCCCGCTCGTCCCGGCCGACGAGACGTTGCTCCATCAAGTCGTCGACACGTTCGCAGTGGTCGGGCCGACCGACCTCGGGTGGACCGAGAAGATCTGGACCCAAGCGTGCGCACGCGACGGTTCGCTCCAGGTGTCGTTCGGGCTGGGGAAGTACACGAACCGCAACGTGCTCGACGCGTTCGGTGGCGTGTCCCGCGGGCGCGAGCAGTGGACGGTGCGGGGGAGCCGCGCGCTGACCACGGAGCCCGAGCTCGCCGCGGTCGGGCCGTTGCGCTACGAGATCGTCACTCCGCTCGACGCGGTGCGGATCGTGCTCGAGCCGAACGACGTGCAGCCAATCGCCTTCGATGTGGTACTGCACGGCGCAGTGCCGGCGCGCATGGAGGATCGTGAGCTCCTGCGATCACCGAGCGGCACCCGCATCACCAATGACGTAGTGCGCTACCACCAGGCCGGTACGGCAAAGGGGTGGGTCGAGCTCGACGGTGAGCGCCACGAGATCGCGGCCAACACCTGGATGAGCGCGCGCGACCACTCGTGGGGTGTGCGCACGAACGTGGGTGAACCGCCCACCGATCTCGAACCCAGCACCTATCCCTCGGATCCCCGCAGCCTCACGAGCTGGTCACCGGTGCTGATGACGCGCGACGACGGAACGAAGTACGTGCTGTTCCACTACTTCATGGAGACGAACCTTCCTGGGCTGCCGCCCCGGCGGTTGCGTGGTGGGGTCGAGCATCCCGACGGTCGGGAAGAGCCATTCGTCGACGCCCGCCTCGAAGCGCGCTTCGACGACACGAACCGGCGGTTCCTCGGCGGCACGTTCACGTTCGTGCACGAGGACGGGACGGCTCGACCGGTGTCGTTCACCCCGGTGTCCGACACCGGCTTCCATCTCGGTGCTGGCCTGTACTTCGGGCTCGACGGGATGCGCCACGGGATGTGGCGCGGCGAGCTGCACGTCGATGGCGAGCACTTCGCCGACTGCACCGAGAGCGAGACGGCTCGGCGCATCCATCAGCACCGTGACTGCGTGGTGGCGGTCGACGACCCCGCCGGCGGCGGCACCGGCATCGGCCCGATGCAGACCATCGCGATCGGCGGCTTCCCCGACTACGGCCTGACCCTCGAGAACACGTTCGTGTGACCGCGTGCGTCCCTCAGCACGCTGTCACGCTTCAAAGACGGACGTCACAGGGGCCGTGAGTTCGAGGGCCACTCGGGGCGGTAGTAGCCGCGGAAGTGGAGCTCGCCGTCTCGTAGCTCGCGGATCGTGAGAAAGTCACCCTTGTAGCCACGGTGGTCGTACTCGGCGAACGTGATGTAGCACGACGGACCACCGTTGGTGCACGGCATCCACTTGATCATCTCGAGTCCTTGCTTCACGTGCACCGGCGTGGGGATGCGGGCGTTCGCGATGCCCTGCATGGCGACGCGCGCGGTGTCGTACGCGAGTGCAACGACGACGTTGCGCGTCGTCCGCCCGAAGCGGGCTTCGAATCGCTTGATCATCGCCTCGTAGTTCGGGTTCGCGCCGTCCTCACCGAGCTGGTCGACGCCGTGCCAGCCTTCGAGACCCTCTGCCCACGCGTTCGAGTTCGAATAGAACATGAACGCGGTGTCCATGATGCGGGGTGGATCCCAGTCGAGCTCCTTGAACGCCTGCGCGTAGTGGACGTCGAGTAGCCGTAGCCGACGTGCGCGACCGCCTCGGTGCCGAGGTCACGCATCTCGGCGAGTGACTCCTTCATGTTCTTCGGGTTGAAGTCGAGGACGATTTCCTTGGTGATCTCGAGGCCGAGCTGGAGCGCGGTCCGCCGGAAGTAGTCGGCGTACAGGTCGCTGGCCGACCCCTCCTCCCAGAGGAAGCCCACCTTCTTGTAGCCCTGCTGGAACAGCCAGTTCGCGCACATGACGGACTCGGTGGGGATGTCGCCGTTCGCAACGGTGAACACGTACTCGCCGTATGCGCGCGTAGTGCCGGTCCACAGCAGCACCGGCACCTGCGCGGCGTTCGCGTACGGCATCAGCGTCTCGGAGTTGTCGGCGATGAACGGTCCGATGACGACCACACAGCCTTCGGCGACCAAGCGCTCGTAGCCGGCGATCAGCTTGCGGAAGTTCTCGCGCGGTAGCCCGCGGGCGTCGACCGTGAAGAGCTCGATCGGGCGGTTGAAAATGCCCTCGTTCAGTGAGTCTTCGATGGCGAGGATGTAAGGATCGATGCAGTCGGCGAGCAGCTGACCGAGGTCCATGTCGATCAGGAACCCGATGCGGACCGGCTCGAACGGATCGCTTTGGGTCTGCACGCCCGCCGTCGGCGGGTAGATGACGATGCGCTCGACCGCCTTCTCGCCGACTCGACCGCCGCCTTCGTGCCAGCGGTTGCCCTGCCACGATCCGAGCTCGGCGGTGTCGACGCCCGACACGACCGTGCTCACCGCGCGATCGGGCTGCGCGACTCCCGGGTCGACCGGCGCGGGGAACATCCGCTCGGCGTACTTCTTTTCTCCATCTCAGTCATTGGTCGTCGCTCATTTTCGTGTGCAGGCTCCTTGCAATCTCGAACAGCCGGCCCTTGAGCACCTTGCCCACCTCGTTGCGGGGAAGCGCGTCGAGGGTCTCGAACCGCACCGGCACCTTCCACGGCCCGAGGTGCTCGCGGCAGTGCGCCTCGAGCTCGTCGCTGCTCGGCGGCCGCTTGCTGTTCTGAGGGACGATGAACGCCACCGGCACCTCGCCGAGCCGTTCGTCGGTCGCGCCCACGATCGCGGCTTCGCGCACTCCCACTGCTCCGGCGAGCACCTCTTCCACTTCGGACGGGATCACCTTCATGCCGCCCCGGTTGATCTGCTCCGAGACGCGACCTTCGACCCACACGAAGTCCTCGTCGTCGACGTGGCCGAGATCGCCGGTGCGGAACCATCCGTCGGCGGTGAGGCGATCGTCGAGCGTCATCTCGGGATCCGCGTAGCCGGGATGCGCGTCGGAGGTTCGCACCTGGAGCTCGCCGTCGACCGCGCGCACCTCCACTCCAGCATGCGGACGCCCCACGGAACCCAGCTTCTTGGTACCCCACGCCCGCCAGTCGGCTGCGTTCCACCCGACGATCTCGCCGCCAAGCTCGGTCTGGCCGTACGAGTTGAGGACACCGATCCCGAACTTCTCGTGGAAGCGCCGGGCCAGGAACGGTGACAGCGGAGCGGTGATCGATCGCACCCATTCGAGCGGAGCCAGCGTGTCGATCTCAGCGGAATCGCACAGCATCGCGAGCGCGGCGGGCGGGAGCACCACCGACTTCACGCCGTAGTCCGCGACCAGCGCGGCGAACTCGACCGGCTCGAATCGGTTCATCAGCACCACCGGTGCACCAACCCGGAAGGCGAAGCACACGTTGTAGATGCCGGCCCACAACGAGAGCGACACCGGAATCAGGTTCGGGGTCGACGACCGCTTCCTCGTGCCTTGACCGCGCACCTTCCCGAGCACGCCGTCGAGCAGCGCGAGGACGCTCGAATGCGTGAGCAGCACCGGCTTGGGTGGCCCGGTCGTGCCCGACGTCATCTGCACGAGCGCAACGTCTTCGCTCTGCGCGCGCGCCGTCACGTCCACCCGGAACCCCTCGTACGGCTGGTCGAGGGATGCCGCGATCGTGCCGAGCCGCGACCGCTCTTCGTCAGTGGTGATCACCAAGGCGACGGGGATCATCGAGAGGACACGCGTGACTTCGTCGTCCGTCATGCGGGGGTTCAGTGGCACGTACACGCCGCCCGCGGCCCAGACTCCGAAGATCGTGGCGATCGTGTCCGCGTCGTTCGGCAGCATCACCGCAACGGACTGCCCACGCACGAACCCGCCGTCACGCAGCCCGTCGCGCACATTCCCTGCCCGCTCCACGAGCTCGGCGTAGGTCATCTCCTCGTCGCCGGCGTACACCAGCGCTTCGTCTGACTCGTAGCCGTACCGAGGCGCGAACAGAAGGTCGGCGAGCGTCACGATTCGTGCGTTGGCCCGAGCGGCTGCCACTGCGGGTCGCGCTTCTCGGCGAACGCGCGTGGGCCTTCTTCCTGATCGGGGTGGCCCCACATCGACACGAGGTGTTGCGCGCCGGCGCGTGATGCGTCGGTGAGGCCAGCTTCGAGCGCACCCCAGAGCGCCTTCTTGGTCGCGGCCATGGCCGCGGGCGAGTTCTTGGCGATGGTCTCGCCGAGCTCCTGGGCGCGCTCCCGCAGGCGTTCGGGTGGGTCAACGATCTCGCTGATCATCCCGAGCTCGTAGGCCCGCTCGACGGTCATCCGCTCGTAGCGACCGACGAACGCCATGCGCATGATGGCTTCGACCGGGACCTTGCGGATCAGGCCGATCGCTTCGAGTGCAACCACCTGGCCGACGGAGACGTGGGGATCGAAGAACTGTGCGTCCGACGCCGCGATCACGATGTCGGCGTCGGCGACCCAATGGAAGCCGCCGCCACAACAGATGCCGTTCACCGCGGTGATGACCGGCTTCCAGACGTGCTGGTGCCACGACGTGAAGTGCAGATCCCAATTCTCGACGGACTCCTGATAACGCCGCATTCCGACTCCGTCAGAGGCGATCTCGGCCACGTCGACGCCGGTCTGGAACGCTCGACCCTCGCCGGTGTGCACGATCACCCGGACTTCGGGATCGCGATCGAGCTCCAGCCACGCGTCGCCAAACTCCTCGCGCATCTTGGCGTTCATCGCGTTGAGCTGGTCGGGACGGTTGTTGATGAGCCAACCGACAGGACCATGGCGCTCGACGACGAGGTGCTCGTAGTCACTCATGTGCGTGCCCATTCCGCGTCGCGCCGTTCGGCGAACGCGAGCGGTCCTTCCTCTTGATCGGGATGACCCCACATGCCGACGAGGTGCTGTGCACCGGCGCGTGATGCGTCGGTGAGCCCGACTTCGAGCGCGCCCCACAGCGCCTTCTTGGTCGCGGCCATCGCCGCAGGCGAGTTCTTGGCCACGATCTCTGCAAGTTCCTGGGCGCGCTCTCGCAAACGTTCGGGCGGGTCGACGACCTCGCTGATGATCCCGAGCTGGTAGGCGCGCGCCGTGTCGATGCGCTCGTGTCGACCGACGAGCGCAATCCGCAGGATCGCCTCCATCGGTGACTTCTGGGCGAGCGTGATCCCTTCGTACGCGACCACTTGGCCGATCGAGACGTGCGGGTCGAAGAAGGTTGCGTCCGACGACGCGATGACGATGTCGGCGTCGGCGACGAAGTGCAGCCCGCCGCCGGCGCAGGTGCCGTTGACGGCCGCGATCACCGGCTTCCAGACGCCGCAGTGCCACGACGTGAATCGCAACTTGGCATCCCGCGTGCGTCGGGAGTGCTCGCGCAGCGCTGCCTTGTCACTCGCGACCTGCGCGACGTCGACACCGGTCTGGAACGAGCGACCTTCGCCCGTGTTGACGATCACCCGCACGTCGGCATCGGCGTCCAGCTCCCGCCACGCACACTCGAGCTCGTCGAACATGGCCGCGTCCATCGCGTTGCCGGCATCGGGCCGGTCGAACACCAACCACCCGACCGGTCCGTTCCGTTCGACACGCACGCGGCTGTACTCCGTCACGATCGGGGAACCTCGGCCCAGGGTGTGTCCTTGAACGGGTCGGGCTCGCGGGGGAGGCCGAGGACTCGCTCGCCGACGATGTTGCGGTTCACCTCGCTGGTGCCACCTTCGATGGTGTTCGCCCGGCTGCGCAACATCCCGTGCACCTCGTGGGGGAGCGACGAGTCGTAGTCGGGCGCGTCGCTCTCCCATGCCAGCGCGTCCATTCCGAGCAGATCGGTCGCCAGCACCTGAAGCCGTTGGTTGACCTCACAGCTGTGGAGCTTGCCGACGCTGCTACCAGGACCGGGCGGCTTGCCCGCGGCGGCGCCGGCGCGCGCCCGTTGGTTCGTCCACGCGCGGATGCGCTCCTCGGCGTAGAGCCCGGCCAGGCGCTGTCGCACCATTTGCTCGGCCGAACGGCCGCGCTTGACCGCGAGATCGATCGCGTGCTCGACACCGAGCCCGCCGATGCGGTCGACACCGCCCGATCCTGCCCCCGCGACCATCTGGCGCTCCGACGAGAGCGTGGCGTTCGCGACCCGCCAGCCGTCACCGACATCACCGACGCGCTGCGACTCGGGGACGCGCGCCCCGTCGAGGAAGACCTCGTTGAAGTCGGCTTCACCCGTGATGTGGCGGAGCGGCCGGATGTCGACGCCGGGTTGGTCGAGCTCGAGCAGGAAGTAGGTGATGCCCTTGCGCTTCGTAAGACTGGCATCGGTGCGAGCCAGCATGACGGCGAACTCCGACTCGTGCGCCCAGGTGGTCCACACCTTCTGTCCGGTGACGCGCCACTCGTCGCCGTCGAGCTCGGCGCGCGTCGCCAAAGACGCGAGATCCGAGCCGGCTCCCGGCTCGCTGAACAGCTGGCACCAGCGCTCCTCGTTGCGCACGATCGGCGGCAAGAAGCGCAAGCGTTGCTCCTCGGTGCCATGCGCGAACAACGCGGGTGCGCACAGGTTGAGGCCGAGTGGGTTGAGTCGGCCGAGGTTGTACGGCGCGAGCGCACCGTCGATCGCGCGCGCAACGTCCAGGCTGACGCCGAGCCCGCCGTACTCCGCGGGCCAGGTCGGTACCACCAGGCCGGAGGCGCCGAACACCGGGTACCACTGCGCGTACTCCTCGCGGCTGCGCACTGCGCGGATCGCCGCGGCACCACCGCGCTCGCCGGCCTCGCGCCACGCCGCGGGAACGTGCTCGGTGACCCAGTCGCGCACCGCAGTGACTGCGTCGGCCGCGCTCGTGGACGAGTCGACCGCGAACCGCGTCTCGGTCATCGGCCAGAGAAGCGGGGATCCCGCTTCTCGGCCATCGCGGTGATCCCCTCCTTGAAGTCGTCGGCGCGAGACGACAGCTCCATGGCGAAGCCCTCGTCGGCGAGGTGCTCGTCGAAGACCTTCGCGGTGCCGCGGTGCACGAGCCACTTGGTGAGGCCGAGCGCGATGGTGGGACCGGACGCCAATCGTTTGACCACCTCGTCGGCGACGGCATCGACGTCTGTGCCGTCGACGGCGCGGTAGAAGAGTCCCAACCCCGCGGCGTCCTCGCCGGTCAGCTCGTCGCCGAGCATCAGGATCTCCTTCGCCCTGGCCACGCCGACCAGCCGGGGGATGAGCCAGGTGCCGCCGCTGTCGGGGGTGAACCCCCGCTTCGCGAACGGCTCCCAGACGCGCGCGTCACGAGCGACGACGGTGAAGTCGGCGGCCAGCGCGAGGTGGAGTCCGAGGCCGGCCACCCAGCCGCGCACCGCGCACACGACTGGCACCTGCGTGTCGAGGACGAGAGGGATGAGTCGGTGCGCCTGCCCGGGCAGGCGACGTTGGATGGATCCGACGCGCGGACGCTGGTCACCCCCGCCGCGGGCCGCGAGGTCGAAGCCGGAGCAGAAGTCGTCGCCCGCACCGGACAGGAGGATGCATCGCACCGCTTCGTCGTTCTGCGCGGCTTCGAAGTGGCCGATGAGCGCGGCCGCCATGTCGTCATCGATGGCGTTCTTGCGCTTGGGTCGGTCGAGCGTGATGCGCAGCACACCATCGCCGAGCGCCACGGCAACTCCGTCGACCGACTCGTAGCTCATCCGGACATTGAACCACCGTTGGGCAGCCGGTACCGTCGTTCGTGGTGCGTGCCGACGATCTCATCCTCATCTCGGTCGACGATCACATCTGTGAGCCCGCCGACATGTTCGACGGGCACGTGCCGGAGAAGTACCGCGACCGCGCGCCACGCGTCGTCGATGAGCCAGACGGGTCGCAGCAGTGGTACTACGGCGACGTCCGCGGTCGGAACCTCGGGTTGAACGCGGTTGCGGGCAAGCCGCCCGAGATGTTCAACATCAACCCGAGTCGCTACGAGGACATGCGACCGGGGTGCTACGACGTCCACGAGCGCGTGCGCGACATGTCGGCCGGCGGTCAGCTCGCGGGGCTCAACTTCCCGAACTGGACCGGGTTCTCCGGCCAGGTGCTCAACCTCGGTCCGGATCACGAGACAAACCTCGTGATGATCCGCGCGTACAACGACTGGCACGTCGACGAGTGGTGCGGCACCTACCCGGAGCGGTTCATCCCGTGCGGGATCGTCCCGCTCTTCGACGCCGAGGAAGGCGCCAAAGAGGTCCGGCGGCTCGCGGCCAAGGGTTGTCACGCGATCGCGTTCTCGGAGAACCCCGTCGGCCTCGGGATGCCGAGCATCCACACCGACGCATGGGATCCGCTGTTCGCCGCGTGCAGCGACGTGGGCACCGTGCTCTGCTGTCACGTCGGCTCATCGTCGAAGAGCGCATCCACCACTCCCGACGCGCCGCCACCGGTGCCGATGAGCATCTCGTCGACGATGTCGATCTACACGCTCGGCGATCTCCTGTGGGCCGACTTCTGGCACCGCTTTCCCGGGTTGCGGTTCGCACTCACCGAGGGCGACATCGGTTGGATCCCGTACTTCTTGCAACGAGCCGAGCACACGCTCGACCGTCACAACGGATGGATGCAGCACGAATCTCCGCAGGGGAAGTCCCCGACCGAGATCTTCCACGAGCGCATCGTCTGCTGCTTCATCAACGACTCGGTCGGCATCCAGCTGCTCGACCGGTTCAACGTCGACAACGTCTGCTGGGAGTCCGACTACCCGCACTCCGACAGCATGTGGCCCAACGCGCCCGAGAAGGCCGAGATGCTGTTCGCCGACGTCGACGACGACGTCGTGAACAGGATCACCCACGAGAACGCGATGCGGCACTACAAGTTCGATCCGTTCTCCGTCCGCGCGCGGGAGCAGTGCACGGTCGGCGCGCTGCGCGACGAGGCCACCGATGTCGACACCGTGACCCGAGTCGGTCGGCTTGCCGACGAGCGTGACGCAGCCGCGTTCCGCAAGATGACCGGCGCGATCGCCCGCGCTAGCTCCTGATCAGACGGGTCGTTCGATCCGGCCCGGGAGCAAGTAGCGATAATGGCGCCGACGCAGCACGCGCTGCCAGCTGCGATCCATGCGCCGAGCGGTCTGCAGCATCCCCCACACGCGCATGTCACGCCGGTAGTAGCGACGGGCTTCCTCGAACGACAGCGGCGGAACGCCCGTGAGCCGCGCGTTCGCGAGCTCGATCACCGTGGGCACACACTCGTCGAGCCGTTCCTTGAACAGGTTGGCGGCGATGTCGAGGGCGATCGCGCGCGGCTCGAAGAACTGGTCGAGGATCGAACGAACGAGGAACTTGCGAACCGCGGGCCGGAGCACGGGTGGGAGGAAGGCGACGATCAGCTCGGTGTCGAGGAGGTCGCGGCCGCGGTCGTCTCGCAGCATCGGTGTCGTGAGGTCGAAGTACACGAGCTCACGGTCGATGCAGGCCCAGTTCGAGAGCTGGGCGTCGATCCCGACCGTCGGCGACGACACGGCAAAGACGCGGTCGATGACCGCGTCGATCACCGTCCGTGCTTCCTCGGGGGATGAGCGAGCAAGCACAGCCGGTGCCAACGAGTCCGGCTCGAGCACCGGCTGGATGACGTAAGCAGTCAGCCGACCGTCGACGGCCGGCACCGCTTCGATCCAACTCTCCAGGACGTCGACTCCCTTGCCCTTCAGCGCGTCGGCGTAGGTGTGGAAGCGCGTGCGGAACAGCTCGAATCGCTCTACGGAGTCGAACCCGGGCATCCGCTTGCACGCCCACGGGCCGGTCGCATTCGGCCAGGCCAGCACGCTGGTGATCTCGCCGTAGCCGAGCACATGCAATGCCTGCTGGTCGCCCCCATCGAGCGCCTCTTCGACCGCGCGCTCGAGTGGCGCGCAGTCGAGCAGCATCGTCATGACAACGCTCCGACAAGGAGCGACGAGAGCTCGTCGACCTGCTCGTCGTCGAGCGTCAACGGCGGGAGCAGCTGCATCACAGACGTGTCGTTGTTGGCGAACACCGCGAACACGCCCGCGTCGATGCACGCCTTGGCGGCCAGCACGCCGGCGCCTTCGTCCGGCCACTTCAGGCCCATGAACAGCCCGCGTCGCCGGACCGAGCACGCAAGGGTCGTCAGCTCTTTCTCGAGCCGGAGCCCGACGTCTTCGACCCGTTCGAGGAACCCGGGCGCCTCGATCTCGTCGAGCACCGCGAGCGCGACCGCGCAGCCCAGGTCGGAGCCTCCGTAGGACGAGACGTGCACGAAGGGTTGCTCGTCGTAGAAGCGGTGCACGTCGGCGGTCATCAAGGTCGCGGCCATCGGGTACAGACCGCCGCCCAGCCCCTTGCCCGTGATCACGACGTCGGGCTGCACGTCATCGTGCTCGTAGCACCACATTCGGCCCGAGCGCCCGAGACCCGTCTGCACCTCGTCGAGTCCGAACACCGCGCCGCGCGACCGGCATCTCTCGTGCACACCGGCCAGGTACCCCGGCGACGGGAGTGGCATGCCCAATGTGGCGGGAACCGTCTCGAGCAGCACGAGCGCGGTGTCGTCACCGATCGCGGCATCGATCGCGGCGAGGTCGTCCCACGGTACGTGCACGAAGCCGGGAAGGTCGAGACCGTACGGCTCGTGGTAGCGCGCATCGGCCGCGCTCGCCGCGAGCCCGGTGTGGCCGTGGTACGAACCGTGGACCGACACCACCGTGTGCCGACCAGTGACGGCGACCGCGGTCTTGATCGCGACCTCGATGGCTTCTGACCCCGTAGGGGACAGGACGACACCGTTCAAGCGATCGTGCGTCGTCGCGGCGAGTCGTTGGGCGAGGGCTGCCTTCCAGCCCGAGACGAGGTGGTGGTTGCCGACGTCCACGTGGTCGAGCGCGTCGCGCAACGCCTGCACGAGACGCGGATGGCGGTGCCCGAGGTTGAACACACCACCGTTGCAGTGGCAGTTGTAGAAGCGACGCTCGTCGAACGCATCCCAGAAGAACGGCCCCTCACGTAGGCCGAGCACGATGTCGATGCCGAGCTCCTCGAAGGTCTCGACCTTGCCTCGCGAGATGTGGTCGGCGAACGCGCGCATCGTGTCGGGTCGACTCGAGAACGGCTGTGATGGGCGCCCACTCATGGTGTTCCTCGTAGGCTCGGAGTGGTGGCTGACGGCGATCGTTACCTCACCTCGCGGCTGCGGGGCTTCGGCGAGACCATCTTCGCCGAGATGTCGGCGCTCGCCGAACGCACCGGCGCGATCAACCTGGGGCAAGGCTTCCCCGACACCGACGGCCCGATCGAGGTAGCCGAGGCGGCGATCGCGGCCATCCGGGCTGGGCACAACCAGTACCCGCCGGGCCTCGGGATCGCGTCACTCCGCGAGGCGATCGCGGCGCACCAGCAGCGCTTCTACGACCTCACGTTCGACCCCGATCTCGAGGTCCTGGTGACGACCGGGGCGACCGAAGCGATCGCGGCGACGCTGCTCGCGCTGTGCGATGACGGCGATGAGGTGGTCACGTTCGAGCCGTACTACGACTCGTACGCGGCGTGCATCGCGATGGCCGGTGCCACCCGTCGCGTCGTGACGCTGCGACCTCCCGACTATGGGTTCGATGCCGAAGCGCTGCGCGCTGCCGTCTCGGACAAGACCCGGTTGCTGCTGCTGAACTCGCCCCACAACCCGACCGGCAAGGTGTTCGATCGCGACGAGCTCGCGTTGATTGCCGCGCTCTGCGTGGAGCACGATGTGATCGCGGTCACCGACGAGGTGTACGAGCACCTGGTGTTCGACGGCGAGCACGTGCCGCTCGCGTCATACCCGGGAATGCGGGACCGTACCGTCACGATCTCGTCGGCCGGCAAGACGTTCTCGTTCACGGGTTGGAAGATCGGATGGGTGTGCGCATCGCCAGTTCTGACCGGCGCGGTGCGCATGGTCAAGCAGTACCTCACCTACGCCACCGGCGCGCCGTTCCAGCATGCGGTCGCAGCCGGCTTGCTGCTGTCCGACGACTACTACAGCGCGTTCGCCGAGGACCTGCGCAACAAGCGCGACGTGCTGTGTGCCGGTCTCCGAGAGGTTGGGTTCGAGGTGTACGAGCCCGCCGGCACATACTTCGTCACCACTGACATCCGTCCGTTCGGTGAAGATGACGGCGCGGCGTTCTGTCGGTCACTCCCCGAACGCTGTGGTGTGGTCGCGGTCCCGAACGTCGTCTTCTACGACGACGCCGACGCCGGTCGGTCGCTGGTGCGCTTCGCGTTCTGCAAGCGACTCGAGGTGCTCGACGAAGCAGTCAGTCGACTGAAGGCCCTCACTTCGTGAGCGCTCTTGCCTTCGTCCACTCCCGCCCTTGGCGCCTTCGGCGCCCGGCCGCTCGGGCCCTGGCATGAAGGTCGCGGCGATCCAGCACGACATCATGTGGGAGGACGCGGCCGCCACGTGCGCGCACGTCGATCCGATGATCACGCAGGCTGCCGCCGAGGGCGCGCAGCTCGTGGTGCTCACCGAGATGTACTCGACCGGCTTCTCGATGGACACCGACACGATCGCCGAGCCGGTCGATGGGCAGAGCACGCAGTTCCTCGTCGATCAGGCGACGCGTCACGGCGTGTGGATCGGGGCGTCGTTGCCGGAACGACCGGAAGGTCAGCGGCTGCCGTTCAACCGCTTCGTGCTGGCCGCGCCCGACGGCACGACGCACCGCTACGCCAAGATCCATCCGTTCACGTACGCACGTGAGCAGGAGCGCTTCGCGGCGGGTGACGAGCACGTGACCGTCGATGTCGACGACACCTCTTGTTCGCTGTTCGTCTGCTACGACCTTCGCTTCGCCGATGAGTTCTGGGCCGTGGCCGAGCAGACGCACTGCTATCTCGTGGTGGCGAACTGGCCGGAGAGTCGGCGTGCGCACTGGCGCTCGCTGCTGGTGGCGCGGGCGATCGAGAACCAGGCCTACGTCGTCGGCGTCAACCGCGTTGGGAGCGGGGGCGGGCTCGACTACGTGGGGGACAGTCAGATCGTTGACCCATTGGGTGAAGTGCTCGTGGAGGCCACCGGCGAAGAGGCAGTGCTTGTTGCCGACGTCGATCGCGCTCGCGTCAGAGAAGTGCGCGAGAAGTTCCCGTTCCTGGCCGACCGTCGCTAGCCGCGAGGCGCACCGGTCGCCTCGGCCGCGGACCAACGCTCCGGTTGCCAATGCGGCCAACGAGGATCGTCTCCCTTGGGGAGATCACCGAGCACGGTGACACGCTGGATGACGCGCCGATCGTCGTAGTCGTTCACCGCGTAGTGCTGGGTGCTGCGGTTGTCCCAGATCCCGACCGCACCGGGCGTCCACCGATAGCGACATTGGAACTGTGGCTGTTCGGAGAACGAGCAGAGGTACGCCAGCAGCGTGTCGCTCTCGCTGCGTCGTAGCTGCGGAAAGTGCGATGTGAACTGTCGGTTCACATACAGCGACCGTCGGCCCGTCACGGGATGAACTCGTACCGCGGGGTGCTCGGCTTGGCGTTCGGGGTGGCCGAAGACGAGAGCGGTGTGCACCGCACTCAGCCCGGCGACCAAGTCGCGGATCGGCTCCGACAGCGCTTCGTAGACGAGGTGCTGGTTCGAGAAGAGCGTGTCGCCGCCCCGACTCGGGCACGTCACCATGTGAAGGATCGAGCAGAGCGGGGGTGACTCGCTCCATGTGACGTCGGTGTGCCACACGTCGGCGCGCGCCCCTTGGTCGCCGTCCAGCACCACGATCTCGGGATGCTCGTCGCCGAGCTTCGGGATGAACGGATGGATCTCGATCTCCCCGAAGCGCCGGGCCAGGGCGATGTGCCCGGCAGGGGAGAGCTGTTGCTCGGGGAGGAACACGACGTGGTGCTCGATGAGCACGCGCTCGAGCGCGGCGAACTCGTCGTCGTCGAGGTGCTCGAGGTCCAGCCCGCGCACCTCGGCACCCAGCGCGCCCGAGACCGGTGCGACCGAGAGATCAGCCACGGACCGCAGTCTTGCATCCGCCGATAGCCTCTGACCTTCGCATGGCCTCCTACAACCTTTCCGAGCTGTTCGAGCTGGTCGCCGACGCGGTGCCCGAGCGTGAGGCCCTCGTCGCCCACGATCGTCGGGTCACGTTCGCCGAGCTCGAGGCACGTGCCAACCGGCTGGCGCACCATCTGAAGAGCGTCGACCTCGGACACGGGGATCACGTCGGGCTCCAGCTCCTCAACGGCACTGAGTACGTGGAGGGGATGCTCGCTTGCTACAAGGTGCGCGCGGTGCCGGTGAACGTGAACTACCGGTATGTCGAGCGCGAGCTCGAGCACCTCTTCGCTGATGCCGATCTCGTGGCGCTCGTGTTCCACCGCCGGTTCGGTCCAGCTGTGAGTGCAGTCGTGTCGAAGCTCCCGAAGCTCCGGCATCTCATCGTGGTCGAGGACGGAAGCGGCGAGACGGTCCCCGATGGCGCGCTCGACTACGAGACCGTGCTCGCGGATTCGTCGCCCGACCGCGAGTTCGTCGAGCGCGCTGACGACGACCTGTACCTCTGCTACACGGGCGGCACCACCGGCATGCCGAAGGGCGTGATGTGGACGCACGAGGACATCTTCTTCGGCGCACTTGGCGGTGGTGATCCGACTCGGATGACACCCATCGAACGACCCGAGGAGATCGTCGAGCGGATCCCCGAGGTGGGCGCGGTGCAGATCGTGACGCCGCCGTTGATGCACGTAAGCGGCCACTGGTCGACACTCTCGACACTGTTCGCGGGCGGGCGAGCCGTGTACTGCGAGCCCGGCGGCTTCGATCCCGCCGCGACGCTCGACCTGATCGACCGAGAGAAGGCGAACTTCGTGACGCTCGTCGGCGACGCGATGGTGCGCCCGGTCGTCGACCTCGTGCGAGAGCAGCCCGGCCGCTGGGACCTCTCGTCGCTCTTGGTCCTCGCGTCAGGCGGCGCGCTGTGCTCGTCGACGACCAAGGAGCTGGCACGCGAAGCCCTGCCCAACGTGATGATCGTCGACGGGTACGGCTCGACCGAGACGGGTGTGGTCGGCAACGAACGGCGCGAGCCCGGTGGCGACATGCCGTCTTCCGCGCACTTCTCGGTCGACGACCGCACCGCAGTGCTCGACGACGACCTCAAGCCGGTTGCCGCTGGTTCGGGGGATGTGGGTCGGCTCGCGCGTCGGGGTCGACTCCCGATCGGCTACTACAACGACCCCGAGAAGACCGCGGCGACCTTCGTCGAGGTCCATGGAGAACGGTGGGCGATGTCGGGCGACTTCGCGCACGTGGAGGCCGACGGCACGATCGTCCTGCACGGACGCGGCTCGCTGGCGATCAACACGGGCGGCGAGAAGGTGTTCCCCGAGGAAGTCGAGGCGACGCTCCTCGCGCATCCTGCGGTGCAGGACACGTTGGTCGTTGGCGTGCCCGACGAACGTTGGGGCGAGCGTGTCGTCGCAGTGGTAGCGCCACGCGACGGGCGCGCGTTGACGCTCGAAGAGCTCCAGGAGCACTGCCGGGCTGAGCTCGCGGGCTACAAGGTGCCGCGCGAGCTGGTGATGGTCGACCAGGTGCAGCGCGCCCCGAACGGCAAGGCCGACTACCGCTGGGCGAAAGAGCAGGCGCTCGCGGCACAGAGTGCGTCGTGACTGAGCGGCTCGGCTCGCCGAGCACGGGTGTGGTCGTGACTGGTGGCGCATCGGGCATCGGCCGCGCGTGCGCGGTGGCGTTGGCCGAAGTCGGGCGGCCCGTCGCCATCTGGGATCTGGACGGTGACGGTGCCGCCGCTACCGCACAGCAATGTGCCGAGCTCGGCGTGAAGAGCCACGCCGCCGCGGTCGACGTGAGCGAGCGTGACCGGATCGAGAACGAAGCCGAACCCACGCTGACTGCATTGGGATCGGTCGGAGGAATCGTGCACGCGGCCGGGATGGCGCGTCGAGCGTTCCCGGCTGTCATGGATGTGGACACCTGGGACGTCGTCCTCGAGGTCAACCTGCGAGCGCACGGGCTGATCGTCTCGGTGTTCGTCGAGGAGCTGCAGCGCAACCCGGGCTCCGCCGTCGTCGGCATCGCTTCGATCGAGGGGCTCATCGGCCACGGGGCGGTTCCGTCGTACACCGCGTCGAAGCACGGGCTGATCGGTCTCACGCGAGCCTTCGCGCACCGGCTCGGTCGCAGTGGTGTCCGCGCGAACGCCGTGTGCCCGGGGTACATCGCCACGCCGATGCTGCTCCCGACGCTCACCGAACCTGGGTCGCGCGAGCGGCTCGAGCAGACGGTGCCGATGGGTCGACTCGCGGAGCCCGAGGAGGTCGCGCGGGTGGTGCGGTTCTTGCTCTCGGACGAAGCGAGCTACGTGACCGGCGCCGCGATCGTCGTCGACGGGGGGGTGACGGCCGCAGGCGGCCAGCAGCTGCCCGAGCTCACCTGAACCCTCGTCGCGCGATCGGCTGGTGCGCCCGAGAGGCGCCTTGCCCGCCTCTCGACAACTGAGACTAGGGACGGGTCGCGTGGAGGGGGCCGACGGGGGAGGCCTGCTTCCCCATGAGGAACCCGCGGTAGTTGATCCTGCGCTGAGCGTTCGTGCAACCCCGCTCCGTCACCCTTTCCCTGGGAGAGGTCCGCGTCGAAGCGACTCGTAGGCTCGCAGGGGATGGATGCGCTGGTCGCGGTGCTGGGCGCGGAGCCGTCGCAGCTCCTGCCGGCCCGCACGCAGATGGCGTTCACGCTCGGCTTCCACATCATCCTCGTACCGATGGGCGTGGCCTTCACGTTCATCACACTGCTCGCGCACTACCGCGGCCTGAAGCACGACGACGAAGACGCGCTGCGGCTCGCGCAGCGGTGGTCGAAGGTCGCGGCGGTGCTGTTCGCGGTCGGCGCGGTGACCGGCACCGTGCTCACGTTCGAGATGGGCCTGCTGTGGCCGCGCCTCATGGGCAAGTTCGGGGACGCGTACGGGATCCCGTTCGCGATTGAGGGTCTGTTCTTCTTCCTCGAGGCGATCTTCATCGCCATCTACATCTACGGATGGAAGCGCCTGCCGCGGTGGCCGCACTTCTTCACCGGCATCCCTGTGGTGCTCGCCGGGATCGGGGGCACGCTCTCGGTCGTCGCAGCCAACGCATGGATGAACACGCCCGACGGATTCACGCTCCGCAACGGCAAGGTGACAGATGTCGACGTGGGTGCGGTCATCTTCACCGACGCGTTCTGGCACGAGAGCCTTCACATGCTGCTCGCCGCGTACCTCGTCGCCGGCTTCATGGTCGCGTCCGTGTACGCCTACGCAATGCTGCGCGGGCGGCGCGATCGGCACCACCGGCTCGGGTTCCTGTTCGCGTTCAGCGTCGCCGCGGTGGTGATGCCGCTGCAGATCGTGGTTGGCGACCTGGCCGCACGCGAGGTGTTCAAGCAGCAACCGATCAAGTTCGCCGCACAGGAGCTCGTCTACGAGACCCAACGCAACGCACCCGAGGTGATCGGCGGAATCCTCGTCGACGGCGAGGTGAAGTACGGGATCAAGATCCCGGGCCTGGCGTCGTTCCTCGCCGACTACGACACCAACACCAAGATCATCGGCCTCGAATCGGTGCCCGAGCGCGACCGTCCACCCGCGAACATCGTTCACCTCGCGTTCAACACCATGGTCGGCATCGCGTTCGCGCTGCTTGCGCTGTCAGCATGGTTCGGCATTGCCTTGTGGCGGAAGCGCGAGCTGCCGAAGTCCCCGTGGTTCTTGCGCGGTGCGGTTGCGGCCGGCGCCCTGTCGGTGGTGGCGATGGAAGCCGGGTGGGTCGTCACCGAGGTCGGTCGGCAGCCGTGGGTGATCCAGGGGATCCTTCGCACGGAAGACGCGGTCACTCGTGCCGGCGGGATCTGGATCAGCCTTGCCGTGGTCGTCGTCCTCTACGCGCTCGTCGGCACGGCGACGATCCTCGTACTGCGCGGGATGGCGCGTCGTTGGCGGACCGCGGATGCCGAAGAGACACCGGTGCCGTACGGGCCCCGCCCATGACCGACGTCGTCGCGGTCGTGCTGTGGTTCGGCGTCACCGCGTACGCACTGTTCGGCGGCGCGGACTTCGGTGCCGGCTTCTGGGACCTGGTCGCCGGTGGCGAGCAGCGCGGGCGACGGCCACGGGCGCTCATCGACGCCGCGATCGCGCCCGTCTGGGAAGCGAACCACGTGTGGTTGATCTTCAGCCTCGTCGTGCTGTGGACGGCGTTCACCGATGCGTTCTCGTCGCTCATGTCGACGTTGTTCGTGCCGCTCACCATCGCCGTGTTCGGGATCGTGCTGCGGGGGAGCGGCTTCGCGTTCCTGCGCGTGTCGACCCGACTCGGAGCCCGGCGCGTCTACGGAGCAGTGTTCGCGTCATCGTCACTGGTGACGCCGTTCTTCCTGGGCGCAGTCGCGGGTGGGATCGCCTCGGGTCGGGTGCCAGTCGGCAACGCACGTGGCGGCATCGTCGCGAGCTGGGTGAACCCCACGTCGATGCTCGGTGGCGCGCTCGCTGTCATCACGTGCGCCTACCTCAGTGCGACGTTCCTCGTTGCGGAAGCACGCCGCCGTGAAGACGACGAGCTCGAGCAGTACTTCCGGGTACGTGCCATCGGCGCCGGCATCGCTGCGGGCGTGATCGCGCTCGGCGGCATCGCCATCCTCGACCCCGACTCACCCCGACTGTTCGACCGGCTCACGAGCACCGCGCTCCCGCTCGTCGCGCTGTCGGCAGTCTGTGGCATCGGTGCCCTCGTCGCGCTGGTCAGGCGCTGGGTCATCGTCGCCACGGCATTGGCCGCCGGCGCGGTCGCCACCGTCGTCGGTGGCTGGGGAGTGGCGCAGTACCCGTTCCTGCTCGGCACTCATCTGAAGCTCGAGGCCGCTTCCGCCCCGGACGCCACTCTGACCGCGGTGCTTGCGGTGTTCGGCGTCGCGGTCGTGACGTGCCTGCCCGCGCTCATCCTCTTGTATCTGCTCGACCAGCGCGGTCGCCTGGACGTGGCCGAGCACTGACGCTCCCATTCGGGCGCACAGTGACGCGCCGCGTCACTCGTGGCCCGAACAAGAGGGACTGGGAGTGTCGTAGATTCTTGGGGCATGACCACGACGGCGGACCCGAGCTCGGACCTCTTCCTTCCTGAGCCCGAGCCACGCGAGGTCAAGTACACGATCATCTCGGTGGACGACCACCTCGTCGAGCCACCGCACATGTTCGAGGGCCGGCTGCCGTCGAAGCTCCAGGACCGCGCGCCGAAGATCATCGAGAACGACAAGGGCCACGAAGTCTGGGAGTTCGAGGGCCAGCAGCACTTCCAGGTCGGCCAGAACGCGGTGGCCGGCCGCCGCCCCGAGACCGTCAAGATCGAGCCGTTCCGCTACGACCAGATGCGCCGCGGCTGCTGGGACATCGACGCCCGCATCCGCGACATGGACATCAACGGCGTGTGGGCGTCGGTCAACTTCCCGTCGATGATCACCGGCTTCTGCGGCCGCGTGTTCTCGCACGCCAAGGACCAGGAGCTCGGGCTCGCCGTCACGCGCGCGTGGAACGACTGGATGTACGAGGAGTGGTGGCAGCCGTATCCGGAGCGCTCGATCCCGATGGGGATCACGTGGCTGTCGGATCCCGAGATCGGCGCCGAGGAGATCCGGCGCAACGCGGCGCGCGGCTTCACCGCGGTCACACTCCCCGAGCGACCGCACCGCATCTTCCTGCCGTCGGTCTTCGACACGTACTGGGAGCCGATCATCGCCGCGTGCGCGGAGACCGACACGGTCATCTGCTTGCACGTCGGCTCTTCGGGGATGTGCGACTTCCCCGAGAAGTGCCCGCCCCTCCAGCTCGGCGCGACGTTGTTCGGGCAGCTGTCGCTGACCGCGTGCGCCGAGTGGGTGTGGTCGGGTTGGGCCGCGAAGTACCCGAACCTCAAGATCGCGATGTCCGAAGGTGGCATCGGTTGGGTCGGCATGCTCATCGACCGGCTCGACAACATCGTCGACCGCTCCGGTTACGGCATGGACGGGTTCGACGGCGTTCGTCCCGCCGACCTGCTGCGTCGGAACTTCTGGTTCTGCACGATCGACGACCCGTCGACGATCTCCACGCGTCACGCGATCGGCGTCGACCACATCATGTTCGAGACGGACTACCCACATGGCGACGGCACGTGGCCCGACTCGCAGAAGGTCGTCGAGAAGTTCTGGGGTGACCTGCCCGTCGACGAGCTGCGCAAGATGCTGCACCAGAACGCAGCCGAGCTGTTCCGCCACCCGTTGCCGGAGCACTGTCTGCCGTGACGGGTCCGTTCGCCGATCCTCGGGTCGACATCGACACGTCGAAGCCCGGGCTCGACGAGATCCCGCCGAAGTCACCCGAGGCGATCGCGGCGGGTTCCGTCGGCCCGTTCGACCCGGGCGGGATGTCGGAGTACCAGCGCGAGGCCGAGATGCGCCTCGCACAGGAGCACGCGAACGCCTGATGGACCAGGTAGGCGTGCCGGCGAACGAGCTGCTCGCCGAGCTCGATCGCCGTCGTGCGACCGAGCCCGACGTGCACGGTGCTCGCCTGTTCGGACTGGTCTACCCGACCGGTCGGGACGACGTCGAAGATCTGGTGCTCGAGGTGCAGCGCCGCTACCTGTTCCACAACGCGCTCAACCCGTTCAAGTTCCCCGAGATTGCCGCGCTCGAGCGCGAAGTCGTCACGATGACGAGCGATCTCCTGAACTTGTCAGGCGACGGAGGCGGCTCGATGACGTCGGGCGGCACCGAGTCGATCCTGATGTCGATGCTGGTGAACCGGGAGCGCGCGCGTGCCCGTGGCATCGAACGCCCGCAGATCCTCGCGCCGCACTCGGCGCACCCCGCGTACGCCAAGGCCGCGCACTACTTCGGGATGGAGCACGTGCAGGTGCCGATCGATGCCGACTGGCGCGCCGACGTCGCTGCGGCCGCGAAGCTCATCGGTCCGTCGACGGCGGTCGTCGTCGCGTCCGCGTTCACGTACCCGCACGGCGTGATGGACCCGGTCGCCGACCTCGCCGCGCTCGCAGCTGAGCACGGAGCGGGTTGTCACGTCGACGCGTGCATCGGTGGCTTCGTGCTCCCGTTCCTCGAGCGACTCGGGCACGACGTGCCGCCGTGGGACTTCCGGGTCGATGGCGTGACCGAGATCTCCGCGGACGTGCACAAGTACGGCTATGTACCCAAGGGTGCGTCGGTCGTGTTGCACCGTGACGCCGACTGGTCGCAGCACCAGGTGTTCCTCTACGACCAATGGCCTGCCGGAATCTACGGATCACCTGCCATCGGGGGTGCGCGGCCTGCCGCGCCGATCGCGGTGGCGTGGGCGGTCATGCGCTACCTCGGTGTTGACGGGTACACCGAGATGATGCGTGGCGTGATGGAGACGGCGAGTCGTGTGCGCGCGGCCGTCGAGTCGATACCCGAGGTCGAGATCGTCAGTGCGCCGATTGGGCCGGTGCTCTGCATGCATTCGGAGAGCATCGACCTGTACGCGGTGGCGGACGTGATGGACGCGAAGGGTTGGAACTTGAACCGCAACGTCGAGCCGCGCGGTGTGCACCTCATGCTGTCACCCGCGCACGCGAACGTCGTCGACGAGCTGATTGCGGATCTCATCGACGCTGTCGCACACCACGGGACCGCGAAAGACGGCCAAGCTCGCTATTCCTGAGCTGCCATTCCCGAACCCGGGATTTCGCGTCGATAAGGTGCCGTGATGGCCTCCACCGCTACGCCTGAGCGGACGCGCCGCGCGGCCATGCGCTGGCACCGTCGCCGAATCGGGGGCCGTTCGGTGTCGTATCTCGAGGCCGGATCGTCAGGTGGTGACGACCGAGAGACGCGCACGGTCGTGTTCCTGCACGGTTGGGGGCTCAGCCATCGGGCTTATCGCGGGGCCGTGAAGCGACTGGCCGCGATGGGCGTGCGCGTCCTCGCGCCGGCGATGCCGGGATTCAGCGGCAGCGCCGGACTCCCCGGCGAGGAGTGCACGCTGGAGGGCTACGCCGAGTGGGTGATCGCGTTCCTCGACGAGCTCGGGGTGGACGAGCCGGTGTTGCTGGTCGGGCACTCGTTCGGCGGCGGCGTGTCCATCAAGGTCGCGCACGATCACCCGGGTCGCGTCGGCGCGCTCGTGCTCGTCAACTCGATCGGTGGCGCGGTATGGGCCGACGACGGCGAGCTCCAGCGACCGATCACGGATCGACCGATTTGGGACTGGGGTCTGCACCTCTGACGCGATCTTCGCGGCGCGATGCAGCTCTCGCGCGTCCTGCCGGTCGTCTTCACCGAGGCGCTCCCGAACATCGTGCTGGACCCGCGGTCGTTCTGGCGATCGGCGCGCCTGGCTCGCAAGGCCGATCTGACCGACGAGCTCGATGCCCTGCGCAAGCGCGGGTTGCCGGTGGTCGTGATCTGGTCGCCCAGGGATCGTGTCGTCACCGATGCATCGGTCGACGCGCTCCGTGACGCCCTCGGAAAGGCACCGACGATCTCGGTGCCCGGCGGTCACAGCTGGTTGCTGGCCAACCCCGAGCACTTCGGCGAGGTCATGACGAACGTGGTGCAGGTGGCGGAACGGGCCCGTTGGCTCGAGCCGGCCGGTTCATTCCGTCGGCGATGGCGCCGCTGGCGCGGCTCGGGAGCAGTCAGCTCCTAGCGAGTCGTCAGCTCGTGATCTCGGTGCAGGCGGCTTCGCCGTTGAACGCCGCCACGAGTGCCGGATCATCGAGATTGGTCGCAATCTGGATCGCGCCGTTCACACCTTCGATCCCAGCTTCGATCGCGTCCTGCGCCGTGCGCGACTGAGCCACGAACGCCGGCCCGTCGTCGGGCGGGATCGTCTTCACCGTGGAACGCGCGCTCGTGAGCGCGGTCTGCATGACCTTGACCTGATCGGAGATGACCTTTGCCACGCCCTTGCCGTCGTCGACGGCGGGCGTGCCCGCCTTCTTGAGCTGGCCGAGCAGCTTGTTCGTCGCCTTGATCGTCGTGCCGATCAGCTTGAGCAATGCCTTCTTGCCGTCGGCTGGCGTGGTTGGCGGCGTCGCCGAGGCCGTCGCCGAGGCCGTCTCGATCTGCTCGACCCAGTCGCCGAGGCTCGTGCACACCTGGGCGGCCCACTTCGGGGGCTTGGTCTTGGCCGGCGCGGCAGCGCCCGCGGTGGTGACGAACGACGTCACCAGCATGGACGTGCCGACGACGGCGAGCGTCAGACCCCGGAACCAGCGCATCCGTCCAACGTACCCGCGTGACCCACGCGGTCGGGAAGCGGGCGTCAGACTTGATCCGCTTGGAGGCCCGACGACCCCCTTCCAAACCCTCGGTGTCGGGATCGCCGGAACCCTCTCGTCCGTGCGGGCCGTCACAGAGCGGACCGTCGATCCCATATCAGCCCGCGCTCGACGGGTTGCGCGCCGTCGCGGTCCTCGCGGTGCTGCTCTACCACGGGGGTGCCACGTGGATGCGCGGCGGCTTCCTCGGCGTCGACCTCTTCTTCGTGCTGAGCGGATACCTGATCACGACCTTGCTCCTGGTGGAGTGGGGGCGAAGCGGCGACATCGGGCTGCGCGGCTTCTGGATCCGGCGCGCCCGACGGCTGCTGCCTGCGCTTGCTCTCGTGCTGGTGGGCATTGCCGTGTACGCGTTCGCGGTCGCGCAACGGTCACAGCTCGAGCAGATCCGCGACGACGGTCTCGCGACGATCGGATACGTCGCCAACTGGCGCTTCATCCTGTCTGACCAGAGCTACTTCGAGCAGTTCGCCGCGCCGTCGCCGTTCCGGCACATGTGGTCGCTCGCGATCGAAGAGCAGTTCTACTTGCTGTGGCCGTTCCTGGTGCTCGGGCTCCTGCGCTGGCGCGCGCAGCTCCGCCTCGCGACTCGAGTGTTCGTGGGTGGAGCCGTCGTGTCGTCGCTGCTGATGGCCGTGCTCTACCAACCGGGGCGCGACCCGTCGCGCGTCTACTACGGGACCGACACCCGCGCGCAGGCGCTCCTCATCGGTGCCTCGCTCGCGGCGATCCTGCTCCGGCTGCGAACGAGCCGCACCTCCTCCAGAGAGCACAAGCCCCGTTCCGCACCCTGGGTGCGCGCCGGCCTGGTCGGCGCGGTCGTGCTGCTCGGCATGCTCATCGCGACGAAGGACACCGCTGAGTGGATGTACCGAGGCGGCTACCTGCTCGCGGCGGTTGCGTGCGCGCTCGTGATCGCCGCGGCGGTGCAGCCCGGCCGCAGCTTCGTGCGTGCCGCACTTTCACCGGAGCCCTTGCGCTACGTGGGAAAGATCTCGTACGGCCTCTACCTCTGGCACTGGCCGATCTACCTGACCCTCACCGAGGACCGCACCGGGCTCGACGGCACGCCGCTCCTGCTGACTCGGATCCTCCTGAGCGTCGGCTTCGCCGCCGTGTCGTACCACCTCGTCGAGAGCCCGATTCGCCATGGGCAGTGGCCGTTCCCTGCGCGCCGCGCGCTCGTGGTCATCCCCGCGACGGCCGCGGTGCTGGCTGCCCTCTTCTTCGTCGTGCCAGTCGTGCGCGGCACGAGCGATGAAGTCGCGGTGGCGTCGGGGCCGACCACCACGATCCCGGACACGCCGACGGTGGTCCCGGCACGGGTGCTGGTGGTCGGTGACTCGGTGGCCAAGACGCTCGGCGACGGGTTCGAGCGTGGTGGCAACGCGGCAGGCGTCGAGATCTTCAACCGCGGCCAGCTCGCGTGCGGGCTCGCGCAACATGCAGTCTTGGAGCACGGCGGCGTGTTCAAGCCGACCGAGGCGACGTGCGACGAGTGGCCGACGGCATGGGAGGGCTACGTCGCGGAGGCAACACCCGTGGTCTCCGTCGTCGCGTTCGACGTGTTCGTCGTGCAGGACCTCGAGGTCGAGGGTGAGGGGTTGCCGTTCGCGACCGTGAAGTCGGATCGCTACCTCATGGGGCAGCTCACTCGCGGGGTCGACATCCTCCGCGCGCAGGGCGGGAAGGTCGTGCTGCTCACCGCCCCGTACAACCAGCGACCGGTAGTGGTGGGCCAGCCGTCGAAGTTCGACGAGGACGATCGAAGTCGGATCAACCACTGGAACAACCTTCTCGTGGATTTCGTGAAGGACCGCGCTGATGTTGGCGTCACGCTCGTCGACCTCAACGCCTACCTCTCTCCAGATGGTGAGTACACGAACACCGTCGACGGGGTGGAGCTCCGCTACGACGGGGTCCACTTCAACCCCGACGCCGCCGAGCTGATCTTCCAGTGGCTACTTCCACAGCTCCCTGCGTAGGCGGGGAGGGCAGGCCCCTCCCCGCCTACCCCTCCCCGCGCGACCAATGCCGTGACCAGCGTGTTGAGGGGCGGTCAAGCCGCCCCTCGGGCGCACCAGCGCAGAGTTCCTCTCGGAGCCGAAGATTCGGCAGACTGGCCAGGTGAAGAGATCTCGTCTCGGGTCGCTGCTCCTCGGCATGGTCATCGTGTGGACGCCGCTGGCCGCCGGTGCGCAAGACGCATCGGGCGTCGGCTTCGGGTCGGTGAGCCCCGGCTCCGGTCCTCCCGGCACCGAGATCAGCTACACGGTCGCAGGCGCAGCCGACGCCGACAGCGTGTGTCGCGGCTCGAGCGCGTTCCGCACCGAGATCCTTGCGAGCGACGGCGTCCTGCTCGGCACCGGCGGCGACACGGTCGCGGTTCCGCAGACCGCGACGCCAGGACCGGGCTTCGTCCGCCTCATCTGCTACATCGCCGACGCGACGGGCCGCCGCGTGATCCATGGGTTCTGTGCGTCGTTCGAGATCCTCGCGGCGGGTACCGCCGCGGGCGCGCCCACGGCGTCCGCCGAACCGATCAACGTCCCGTGTCCGGCGTCCGCGCGACTCGTGGTCAGCCAGGGCTTGCTCGACGCGTCCACCGCGCTCGGTTCTTCCTTCAACCTCATCATCAAGCCGCTCGGCGGATAAGGCCGGCGGGGACCACAGGTCCTCCCCGGTCCAGAATGAGGCATGGCTGACGCGGGGATCCTGCTGCTCGCGTTCCTACTCGGGTCGATCCCCTTCTCCAACTTGGTGGCGAGGTTGGTCAAAGGGGTGGACCTTCGGGACACCCCGTACGGGACCGTTGGCGGCACTTCGATCTACCGCGTGGCTGGGTTCTGGCCGCTCGCGCTCGCCGGGATCCTCGACATGGCCAAGGGCGCACTCGGTCCTCTGCTGGCCGGTGACCACGGCACGCTTGCCGCGCTGGCCGGTGGCGCGGCGGTGATCGGACACAACTGGTCGCCCTTCCTCGGCGGCAAGGGCGGTCGTGGTGTCGCGCCCGCGCTCGGTGCGCTCGCGGTGACCGCGTGGCCGGGGATGATCGTCCTCCTCGGCAGCATGGTGCTCGGCAAGGCCGTGCACGAGACGGGACTCGGTGGGTTCGTCGGCAAAGTGGCGCTGACGCCCGTGATCGCGCTCACACATGGTGCGTGTGGTGCGGTCGCTGGCGGTGCCGTGGCCGTTCCGATGCTGACCAAGCGAGTCCTTGCGAACTCACGACCGCCCACCCCAGGGATCGAGCCGTACGTCCGGCGCTTGTTGTTCGACCGTGATCCCGACACACCGACGCCGTGACGATCGGAGCACTCTCGCGGCGCGGCTTTCGCGACCTGTTCGTCGGGCAGACCATCTCCAGCCTCGGCGACTGGATGGCGACGGTCGCGTTCATGGCCCTCACGCTGGAGATCACGGACTCGCCAGCCGCGGTCGGTGGCATCCTCACGTTGCGGTTGCTCCCCGCCGCACTCGGTGGGCCGTTGGCGGCGCGTGCCATCCGACACTGGGACCGGCGCCGCACGATGCTCGCCATGGACGTCAGCCGCGCCGGAATCGTCGCGCTCGTGCCGCTCATCGCCGAGCTGTGGTGGGTATATCTGTGCGCGGTTCTGCTGGAGGTGGCGAGCATCGTCTTCCTTCCCGCGCGCGATGCATCGATCCCCGATCTGGTCGAACCCGAAGATCTCCCTGTCGCGAACGGCCTCGTGCTCGGCGCGTCGTACGGTTCCATCCCCATCGGGGCTGCGCTCTTCGCCGCACTCACCGCGATGTCGTTCGCGGACGCGTTCGACCGTCCCTTCGCGCTCGTGTTCTGGGTCGATGCCGCGTCGTTCCTTGTGTCCTTCCTCTTCATCGCTCGCCTTCATCAGCTGCGGGCACCAGTCGGTGAGGTGACGACGCCGGACAAGGTCAGGTTTCGCGACGCGTTCCGAATCCCGCTCGTCCGTGCGGTCATGCCCGCCGCGGCAGCGGTCGCGTTCGGTCTCGGTGCCTTGTTCTCGATGGGCATCGTGTTCGTACGGGTCGTGGTCGACGCTGGCGACGTCGACTTCGGCGTGCTCATTGCGCTGTTCGGTGTGGGCGCAGCCGGCGGCCTGCTCGTGTTGAGAGCTCGGGTCGGTCATGACCCGGTGCGGGAGACCCGTGCTGGGGTGCTCGCGATCGGCGTGATCGTGGCGGCGTTCTCGCTGACCGCGTCGATCGGGTTGGCGTTCGTCGGTGCGCTCTTGTTCGGTGGCGCCGCGGCGTTCACGCTCGCCTCGGGCATGGGCGCGCTCCAGTCCGATCTCGAAGGCCACGAGCGCGTGCTTGCGTTCGCGGCGTTCCACGTCGTGATCCGCCTCGCGCTCGGGGTCGCAGCCGTGGCCGCCGGCCTGGTGGGGGAGGCGCTCGGCGACGCCGACGCGGGAGTGATCGGGTCGCTCGAACCGGCCCGCGTTGTGCTTCTGGCATCGGGTCTGCTCGTCTTGTTGGCGTCGCTGTCGGTGCGCGCCGAGCAAGGCTCAACGGTGTCCGCATGACCGTCGCCGTCGTCACCGACAGCGCCGCGGCGCTCCCGGCCTCACTCGCGCAGCAGCACGACATCGCGGTCGTGCCGATGTGGTTGACGGTCGGCGGGACCTCCGAGCCCGAGGGTCACCGCTCGCTCGAAGAGCTGTTGCAAGAGCCCGACGTCACGACATCAGCCCCGACGCCCGGAGACTTCGAGGCCGCGATCAAGGAGGCGAGTGCTGCTGCGGACGGTTGCGTGGTGATCACGATCGCGTCGTCGATGAGCGCGACCTTCCACGCCGCAATCGTGGCCGCCGACGCCGTCGGCGGGCCAATTCGAGTCGTCGACAGCGCGAGCGCCGGCGGAGCACAGGCGCTCGTGGTGCTCGCCGCCGCGCAAGCCGCTCGAAAGGGGGCGTCGCTCGACGAAGTCGAAGCGCGAGCACGTGCGGTCATCGATCGAGTGCGCCTGATCGCATCGGTTCCGACGCTCGATCACCTCGTGCGCAGCGGCCGGGTGCCGGGCGTCGCTGGTTGGGCCGGACGGCGGCTCGGCATCAACCCGCTCTTTGAGTTCCGCGCCGGCAGAGTGAAGCGATTGCGGCCGGCGTTGAGCCGCGACGCGGCCATGGACCGGATCGTCGCGCTCGTGCACAAGTCGCGTCCGGTCCACGAAGCTGTGACGGATGCTCGGCTGCACGTCGCCGCGTTGCATGCGCTCGCGGTTGACACCGCCAATGATCTACTGGAGCGCATCACCGCACAAGAAGAGCCGAGCACCGCGTTCGTCGGTGAGTTCGGACCGGTGATGGTGGTCCACACTGGTCCCGGTCTCGCGGGAGTCGCGTGGTGGTGGGAGCAGGTGCCCGCGGGCGGGTAGCTACGCCGCAGCGGCGCGCACGATCTCCTCGCCGAGCTCGGCACGGCACACGACGAGGTCGGGGAGCCACGGGTCGGGCTGGTTGTAGACGAGCGGAGACCCGTCGAGGCGAGACACGTGAAGACCGGCGGCGGCGGCGACGGCAACCGGTGCCGCGGAGTCCCACTCGTACTGCCCGCCGGCATGCACGTACGCATCCACTTCGCCGGTGACGACGGCCATCGTCTTCGCGCCCGCGGACCCCATCCCCACGAGCTCGGCGTTGAGCGCGTCGGCCACGCGGCGCGCGGCCATCGGAGGCCGGGTGCGGCTGACGACGACGCGAATCTGCTTGCTGGTGGACGCGGGCACCGACGGTGGGGATGCGGTCGAGAGCACGAGATCCTGGGCTGGCAACGCGACCGCGCCGACGCGCACACCGTGGTCGCGCTCCCAGAGCGCGACGTGCACGGCCCAGTCGGTGCGACCCGCCTCGGTGAACTCGCGCGTGCCGTCGAGCGGGTCGATGATCCACACTCGTGATGCGTCGCGCCGGCGCGGATCCTCCGCTGATTCCTCCGAGAGCACCGCGTCGTCGGGATGCTCCTCACGCAGCAGCGCGAGCAGCTGGCGATTCGCGTTCAGATCGCCGGCGTCACCCAGGGTGTAGCGACGCCAGGCGTCGGAGCTGTCCTGCGCGCGCAGGTCCAACAGGACTGCGCCCGCGGATGCGGCGTAGCGCGCCGCGTCGTCGTGATCGCTCATGGGGCGAGCAGTATGCACGACGCCTCCTGCCAGCAGTCGGCTGCACCTGACTGGCCCGGGCGCTACCGTCCCAGGCCATGTCGACGTGGGATCGCGACGCGACGCAGGCCGCTGGCTACGGCGCTGACGCGACGGTTCCGGCCGCCCCCGGCACTGGCTCGACTGGCGGTGGGGCCAGTCAACCACCGAGTGGCGGCTGGCAGGCCGGGAATGGTGAAGGTGGAGATGGTGAAGGTGGTGTGCCGCAGGGCGTCCTCATCGGTGGCGCGATCCTCGTGTTCGGGCTGCTGATCGGCGGGATCATCGCGACCGCGGCGGGCGGTGGGGGCGGCGGAGCAGCGACGACCACGTCGTCGAGTACCAGCACGTCGACCTCGTCGACGAGCACCTCCACCTCGACCAGCTCGACGACGACCACGACCACCGCAGCGGGTCCTCAGATCCAGTCGCTCGCGGCAAGCCCGTCACCGGTGGCGTGTCCCGACGGCGGCGGGAACGTGAACGTCACGCTCACCTGGTCGACGGACAAGACGACTGGGGTGTCGCTGCGCGTCGACGGGACGTCGCTGGGGAGCTTCAGCTCGGACGGGAACGCGGTCGTGCCGTTCTCGTGCCCCGCGACCCAGCACATCTACGTCCTCACCGCGACCGGCGAGAACGGCGTGCAGCTCCAGCGTCAGGTCATCGTCGCAGGGATCCTTCCCGCCTCGACGACCACGTCGTCGACGTAGGAGCGGTGCCGACGCCTCAGGCGGGGAAGAGCGTCACCTCGGCCGCCTTGACGCTCACCCATACGTCGCTTCCTTCTGCGAGGGCGAGCTCGGCGCGCGCAACAGCAGTGATCTCGGCCGTGATCGGCACCGGTGCATCGACATGCACGCGTGAGCGGTCACCTTCAGGATCGACGTGGCACACGATCCCCTGCCACACGTTGCGGGGCGTGCCCGCTGGTTGGTTCGCGTGCAACGCGACGGCCTTCGGGTGCACCACCGCGAACGCCGGGCCGTCCAGATGCTCGGTGCTCATGATCACTTCGCCGTTGGCGAGGCGCAGCCCGTTGGCGCTCGCCTCACCCCGGTAGAGGTTCACGCCCGCAACATCGGCGACGTACCTGGTCTTCGGCTGCTCGCGCACTTCGGTCGGTGTGCCCTCCTGAGTGACGCCGCCGTCCTCGATCACGATGATCCGATCGGCGAGCGCCATCGCCTCGATCGGGTCGTGGGCGACGACGAGCGCGCTGCCGTCGAACGCGTCGAGGTGCTTCGCCAACGCCCGTCGCACCTCGGGACGGGTGCTGGCGTCGAGGGCAGTCAGAGGTTCATCGAGCACGAGCAGCCGCGGTTCGGTGGCCAGCGCGCGGGCCAGCGCGACTCGCTGCGCCTGGCCTCCGGAGAGAGATCGCGGTCGCTCGCGCGCGAGCTCCGCGACATCGAGCTCCTCGAGCCAACAATGCGCCGCTTGTCGCGCCTGCTTGGTGCCGACGCCGCGTGACCGAGGTCCGAACGCCACGTTCTCGAGCACGGTCAAGTGCGGGAACAGCAAACCGTGCTGGAACACCGCGCCGATGCGGCGCTGCTCGGGTGGCACCCAAGTGCCGTCGGCTCGGTCGTCGAGCACGGTGTCGTCGAGGACCACGCGACCTTCGTCGAGATCGACCAGTCCCATCACGGCGCGCAACGCCGTCGTCTTTCCCGCGCCGTTCGGGCCAAGCAACGCCACCGTCTCGCCATCGGCGACGGTGATCGTCACGTCACGCAGCGCGAACCGACCCAGGTCGACGTCCAGGCGTGCGGTGAGAGTCACGTGGTCAGCCACCGATCGCGCAGCCCGACGAGCACCGCCACCGACACCGCGACCAGCACAAGGCTCAGGCCGATGGTGCCGTCGAGATCGCCCGACTCGAAGCGCCCGAAGATCGCCAAGGGCATGGTCTGGGTCTTCCCGACGAAGTTGCCCGCGAATGTGATCGTGGCGCCGAACTCTCCGATGGCGCGCGCCCAGCTGAGCACCGCACCCGCGATGAGCGCCGGCGCGATGAGCGGCAGCGTCACCCGGCGGAACACCGTGAACCGCGAGGCGCCGAGCGACGCCGCCGCATCCTCGTAACGGGTGTCGACGGCGCGCAGCGCGCCCTCCACGGCCACGACGAGGAACGGCATCGAGACGAACGTCTCGGCGATGATCACGCCGCCGGTCGTGAACGGCAGCCGGATCCCGAACCAGTCATCCAGGTGCTGGCCGATGAAGCCGTTCCGACCGAAGGCGAGGAAGAGCGCGATCCCACCGACGACAGGCGGGAGCACCATCGGCAAGGTCACGAGCGCTCTCGCGAGTCGCCGGCCGGCGAACTCCGCGCGGGCCAGCACCCAGGCCAGCGGCACCCCGAACAACACCGAAAGTGCAGTCGCGGCGAGCGAGCAGATCAGCGACAGCTTGAGCGCGTCGACCGTCGCCTCGGCGGTGAGCTCGTCCCAGAGATCGTCCCACGGCGCCTCGATGAGCATGCCCACGAGGGGCAGCGCGAAGAAGAGGACGGCGAGGAGCGCGACCCCGCCCGCGAGCAGCGGCGGACCGCGCCGCGCTTGTTGCGTTCGCACTGTCACGGTTCCAGGAAGCCGATCACGGTTCCAGGAAGCCAAAGGACCGAAGGATCTTCTGGCCCGGCTTCGAGAGCACGTACTTCACGAACGCCTTCGCCCCCGGCCCGTTCACAGCCTCGGCGAGTGACGAGATCGGGTACGTCGCGGTGACGTTCTCGTCATCGGGGATCTCGACGCCATCCACGTCATCGTCAGCCGCGTTCACGTCGGTGACGTAGACCACCGCCGCGTCGGCTTCGCCCAGTGTCACCTTCGCGATCGTGTCCTTCGCCGTAGCGCCGGTGGGCACCGTCGGCACCGTGAGCCCAGCGCTCGCGTAGGCCTCGAGCGCGTACTTGCCGCACGGCGCTTCCGCCGCGCAGAGCACCAGCGTGATGTCGTCACCAAGCGTGTCAGCCAGTGATGCGATCCGCGTTGGATTGTCGGGCGCGACCGCGATCTCGAGCACGTTCGTCGCGAACACCGCCGGAGAGGCCGCGACATGCTCGCTCTCGACGAGCTTCTCCATGTTCGCTTCGTCGGCCGTCGCGATGACATCGGCCGGCCCGCCCTGCTGGATCTGGGTCACGAGCATCGACGACGAGCCGAAGTTGAGCAAGACGTCGGCGTTCGGGTGCTTCTTCTCGAACTTGGCTTCGATCTCGGTGAACGCCTCGGTGAGCGACGATGCGGCGAGCACGGTGATCTCGCCGGCGGCTTTCTTGTGGGGCTGGTGCGCTCCAGCGGGCGATGTGCCAAGTACGACGGCCAGCGTTGCGCCCACCGCGAGAGCCTGCAGCCTCTTCGATGCGAAACCGTTCAACGCGGAGCTTTCAACGCGGAACCTCGACGACGACGTTGGTCGCCTTCACGGCTGCGACGGCGAGCATCCCTGGCTCGAGCCCGAGCTCCTCGACGGACTCGGCGGTCATGAGTGAGACCAGCCGGTGAGGTCCGGCCTGGATCTCCACCTGCGCGGCGACGGAGTCCTTCACCACTCGGGTGATGATCCCGACGAAGCGGTTGCGGGCCGACTCGGCGACCGCGGTGCCGAGCTCGGGGGCGTGCGTGTGCGTCGCCGCGTACTGGGCGAGAGACACGCCCTCCACGACCCGGTGCCCGCCCTCGGTGCGACGGGTCGCCAGATCCCCGGCATCGGCGAGGCGCCGGACCGTGTCGGCACTGACGCCGAGGAGCTCCGCCGCTTCTCCGATCCGAAAGTCGCTCACCCGAGGAATCTAGCGAAGAAACCGATGATTTCCTCGGTAATACACCTAAAAGCATTGCATCTGCGAACTTCAGGAAGCGGAACGGGGTCCCTGGATGAGCCGGACGACCTTCGCCAAGATCGAGCGTGCAGTGTGACGCCGAGACGGACTTCTCGAGGACGCCACGACGTCATGCAGCCGCGACGAAGTCAGGCGTGGGTGGCGCGATGAGGAAGTGGAGTCTGGCCTCAGGGTGACGGCCCATCGTCTGGACCGTCGCGGGATCGGTCATCGTCACGGTGGATCCGTCGCAGGTCACCGGGCACGTCGGGATCACCGACCAGCCGCCACGGTCCGTGCGGCTCGTAGCCGTGATGGCAGGGCACGCACACCCCGGCCAGCTTCTTGGGGTCGTGGGTGCCACCAGTGCTGCGCGGGTCCATGTGGTGGATCTCGCGCGCCGGCCGCTCGCACCCTGGGGTGCGGCACTCCCGATCGCGCGCCAGCACGAAGCGGCGCACCTCAGCCGGGATGCTCTCCTGGTCGAGGTCGCTGCTCGGCACGAGCCCGCCCAGGTCGTCGACGACCTGACGGGTCGCGCGCGGCGGCACGTCGGCGAGGAACTCGGCGAGCCGCCGCTTCGCCACCGCTACACCGTTCGCTTCCAGCGCGTCCGGATCGTCGGCGCGCACCTGCACCATCACGAGCGGCTTGAAGCTTCCCTTCGTCGCCGGGTCAGCGTCGGCGTAGTTGCGAACGAGGTCCATGAACGCATCCGCCATCCGATGGGCACGGGTGTCCCACGGCTGACCGGGTGCGGGCTTCATGCGATCGATCATCCGCTCGAGCACCGCTTCGGCGAGTACGCCGTCGATGTCGGGCAGGTCGCCGCGGAACGAGACCATGCCGGCCTCAGGCCGACGCCAGATCGAGAAGTTGCGCGCCTCGATGCGCGCATCGGAGGTCTCGGTGCTCACCCGGCGAGTCCGGCGGGCCAGTCGCCGCAATTCGCTCGGCGAGCAGCGCTGACCGCGTGCTGCCCACTCCTCGTCAGTGTCGGGTGTGGCGATCTCCACCACGGGCTCGAGCTGGTCCCACGTGAGCTCGCCCGCGTGCGCGGCTGCTGCGATCGCGGGCTGCTGCTCGAGCGCACGGCCAACTTCGACAAGTGAGCGGGCGGTTCGAGCGGAGATCGTCGTGTCTCGGCCGTCGAGCGCTTCGCGCTCGTCGAGCACCCGGGTGATCGCGACTCGTTCGAGGCGCCAGCGCTGCTCTTCGTCGCCCGCCTCGCCGAGGAGCTTTCGCAGCACGTCGGTAGGGTGGCAGCGGAGATCGTCGACACGCGCGCCGAAGTCGTACGTCGCCTCTTCTCCGGGGGCGTCCATCGCGGGATCGAACATACGTTCGATTGTAGAAGCCCGGTGAGACAGTTGCAAGTCAGGCCAAATCAGCAGGTCAGAACTGGTATTTGAGGGATCTGAGCTCGGTTCGCTTGAGCACTTGACCGGTGGGGTAGGTTGTTACCAGTCAGTAACTTACGGCGACCAGCCAGCGGCCGGCGCCGAGGAGGACCCCGATGTCGGACTTCAGCCTCGACCTCAACGAGGACCAGATCCAGATCCAGAAGTGGGTCCACGACTTCGCCGAGGACGTCGTGCGCCCCGTGGCCGCCGAGTGGGACGAGCGGGAAGAGACCCCGTGGCCGGTGATCGAAGAGGCGGCCAAGATCGGCCTCTACACGCTCGACTTCTTCGCGCAGTGCGCGGCCGATCCCGCGGGATTGATGCTCGCGCTCGCGAGTGAGGAGCTCGCGTGGGGCGACGCCGGCATCACGCTCTCCGTGCTCGGGAGCACGCTCGCGGTCAGCGGCATCATCGCCAGCGGCACGCCCGAGCAGCAGGGTGAGTGGCTCCCGCAGTGCTTCGGCACGCCGGACAAGGTCCAGCTCGGCGCGTTCGCTGTCAGCGAGCCCGACGCCGGCAGCGACGTCTCGAGCCTGCGCACCCGGGCCGAGTACGACGAGAAGTCCGACGAGTGGGTGCTCAACGGCACCAAGACCTGGATCACCAACGGCGGCATCGCCGACGTGCACGTGATCGTCGCCGCGGTCGACCCCGAGCTCAAGGGTCGTGGTCACGCGGCCTTCGTGATCGGCCCCGACACGCCCGGCATCAGCCAGGGCCAGAAGTTCAAGAAGCACGGCATCCGGGCGAGCCACACCGCCGAGGTGATCCTCGACGACTGCCGGATCCCTGGCGCCAACTTGCTGGGAGGGAAGGACAAGCTCGACCTTCGCCTCGCCCGGGCCCGTGAGGGTGGCAAGACCAAGACTCAAGCCGCGATGAGCACATTCGAGGCCACGAGGCCGCTCGTCGGCGCGCAGGCCATCGGCATCGCGCGGGCGGCCTACGAGTACTCGCTCGAGTACGCGAAGGAGCGCAAGGCGTTCGGCCGCCCGATCATCGAGAACCAGGGCATCGCCTTCAAGCTGTCCGACATGAAGATGGAGATCGACGCGGCCCGGCTCCTCGTCTGGCGAGCGTGCTGGATGGCGGCGGTCAAGAAGCCGTTCGAGTCGGGCGAGGGTTCGATGAGCAAGCTCAAGGCCGGTGAGGTGGCGGTGCACGCGACCGAGGAGGCCATCCAGATCCTCGGGGGCTACGGCTACACCCGGGACTACCCGGTCGAGCGCTGGCACCGGGACGCCAAGATCTACACGATCTTCGAAGGCACCTCCGAGATCCAGCGCCTGGTGATCGCCCGCGCCGTTTCAGGGCTTCACATTCCGTGATCTGAGAGGTTCGGCGCCGAGCCCGAAATCGGCGCCGAGGTGAACGACCCGGTGTGAGTCGAGACGTCCTGCCGGGATTACGAGAGCCGGGTCGCCAAGATCGAGGCCGACGCCATCGCGACGACCAACGTGGCGCGGCTCAGCGTGGCCGACGTCGAGCGCTGGCACGCGCGGATGCGGAAGACGGCCTTGGGGGAGGCCGCGATTCGTAGCCGGCACGCCGTCCTGCGCGCCGCGCTCGCGCAGGCGGTCCGCTGGGACTGGGTGGGCGTGAACGTCGCGAGCCAGACGCGGTTGCGCGGTCCACGGCGCGCGCCGCGCGAGGCGATGAGCGCGGACGACGTTCGTGCGGTGATCGAGGCGGCCCGGGCGCTCGACCCCGCTGCCGGGCTGGCATTGCGGCTGGCCGCGGTCGCGGGGCTGCGCCCGGCCGAGATCGCCGCGCTGGGACGAGCTCGACGGCGCGCAGCTCAAGGTCGACAGCAGCGCGTGCCTCGTCCGCGGCGACGGCGAGCCCGTCGTCGAGGACGTGCAGACCAAGCCGGCGAACTCGCGCGTCGTCACGCTCGACGAGCGGACGGTCGACGAGATCGCGCAGCTGCGCGCCGCGCATCAAGGCCCAGCTCGCGCTCCCGTTGCTCCTCATCCACGGTTCCCAGACGCCGGTGGCATCCAGCATCGGGATCGCCGTGACGGGCGCGGATGCGAGCACGAGCGAGGAGCTCATGCGCAATGCCGACATCGCGATGTACAGCGCCAAGAACGAGGGCAAGGCGCGGTGTCGGGTCTTCGAGTCGAGCATGCACAGCATCGTGCTGGAACGCGTCGCGCTCCAATCCGATCTCCGTCACGCGATCGAGCGATCGGAGTTGGAGCTCCACTACCAACCGGTGATCGAGCTCGTGACTGGCCGACCCCTCGGTTTCGAGGCTCTCGTACGTTGGAACCATTTCGAGCGCGGCATGATCCAGCCGCTCGAGTTCATCGGCCTTGCCGAAGAGACCGGCCTGATCACTCCGATCGGCGACTGGGTGCTCGCCGAGGCGTGCCGGCAGCTGGTGCAGTGGGACGACGCGGGAGTCACGGACGGACGCTTCGGGATCAGTGTCAACGTCTCCGGTCGGCAGGTTGCGGATGCGGACTTCGTCGACACGATTGCCCGCACCTTGGCCGCGACCGAGCTCGATCCTCGACGGCTCACGATCGAGCTCACCGAGAGCACGTTGCTCGAAGACGCCGAGGCGACGATCGCTTGGCTGTCGCTGCTCAAGGAGGTGGGGATCCGGCTCGCGCTCGACGACTTCGGCACGGGCTTCTCGTCACTCAGCTATCTGCGGCGTCTCCCCGTCGACTGCCTGAAGGTCGACGCCTCGTTCGTGCGGTCGATCAACGAGAGCGGAGGGGGTGGCGAGCTGGCGCTCGCAGTGGTGAACCTGGCACGCACGCTGCGCCTGCGCACGGTCGCCGAGGGCGTCGAGCACGCGCACCAAGCTGAGTTCCTGACCCGCTCGGGATGTCGATTCGGTCAGGGGTACCACTTCAGCCGCCCGCTGCCTCGAGGGGAGATCCCGGCATTCATCCAGGGCGCGTTGCTCGCGCTCAACGGCGGTGACGAGCAGTCCACCGGGGGCGAAGCGCTCACACCCGAGTTGGTGTAGGCGCCAACGCGAGAGCCTCCTGACATGCGGGCGGCATGGCGACGTTGGAGCATTGCGTGAAGCCGCGCGCCGTCGTCATCGCTCTGGCTCTCGGCATCGGGAGCAGCGTGATCCCGGCATCTGCGGAGGTCGCGACCCACGCCAAGCCAGCGGGCTCCGATGGTTGTGGCGGCAAGGCCGCGAAGCGCGACGAGCAGCTCCTCCTAGAGCGAACGGAGCAGCTCGCGCGTCCGCTCTCGATCAGGGCTCTTGTACGGCGCGAACTCAGCAGCAATCAGATCGCTGGTGCCGAGATCGGCGAGCGCCGCGATCTGATCCCTCACCGACGACTCGTCGCCGACGATAACGACGTCACCGGGTCCTTCGGCTCCCGAACGATCGAGCATTGCCCGGTACGACGGCAACGACCCGTACATCTGGAAGATCTTGTTCGCGCGGTCGCGCGCCGCATCGGGGTCGTCGGTGACGCACACCGGCAGAGCGACGACGATGCGGGGAGCCGGTCGGCTCGCGCGCTCGGCCGCGGCGGTGATCGAAGGCACGATGTGCTCACCGATGCCCTTCGGTCCCGTCATCCAGGTGACCGTTCCGTCGGCAACGGTGCCCGCGAGCTCCAGCATCTTCGGACCAAGCGCCGCAACGAGGATCGGCATCGGTGTCGACCCTTCGACGGCGACGGGACAGCTCGCGCTCATCGTCTCGCCGGTGAACGACACGTTCCCTTCACGGATGAGTGCTGTCAGCACCGTCAGGTACTCGCGCATGTGACGCACCGGCTTCTCGAAGGACAGGCCCCACATCCCTTCGACGACGAGCTGATGCGAGAGTCCGATGCCCAAGAGCAGGCGGCCGCCGCTGATGGCCTGCGTCGTCATCGCCTGTGCGGCGAGAACCATCGGATGGCGCGGGTACGTGGGAACGACTGCAGTACCGAGCTCGATCTCGGGCACCTCGCGAGCAACCACGGCGAGCAGCGTGAGTGCGTCGAAGCCGAACACCTGCGGCGCCCAGAAGGTGGCGAAGCCTTCTTCGTGCACCGTCCGCGCGGCGGCGATGACGTCGTCGGCGGTCTTGCCGGCGAAGTCGCCACCGAAGATCCCGATCTTCATGCTCATGGCAACAGCCAACCACGGCTCCGCGTCATGCGACCACTCCGTCGGCCCGCAGTGCATCGATCCGGTCGCCGAGCCCGAGCTCTCGGAGGATCTCGTCGGTGTGCTGACCGAGATCAGGGGCCGGGATCCCGTGTGAAGCCGGTGTCGCGGTGAACTGCGCGGGGTGACGCGGCTGACGAACGGGACCGACGGTGGGGTGCTCGGATTCGATGAGCAGACCGATGGCCTCGACGTGAGGATCGGCTGCGAGCTCTTCGGGGCGCACGATGACGCCACACGGAACGCGTTGTGCCTCGAGTCGCGCCATGGCGTCTTCGGTCGAGAGCTTGGCGGCAGCGGCGTAGCACTGCGCGACGAGCTCGTTCGTGATCTCGCGATGCTTCACACGTTCGCCGATGGTCGCGACGCGCGGGTCGTCGTAGCCCTCGACGCCGAACGCCTTGCACATGCCGGTGAAGTCGGCGTCCGAGGTCGGCGTGCAGATGCCCCACCCATCGGTGAACTGCAACGGCCGGAAGCTCTGCACGAAGCTCGACGGCTGCGAGCCATCGGCCATCATCAGCACCTCGTTGCCGGCGGCATCGACCCAGAGGAACGAAACGACGGCGTCGAGCATCGAGAGATGGAGGTGCTGTCCGCCTGAGCCGCGCTCGCGCGCGAGCAGCGCGGCAGTGATCGCCTGAGCGGCGTAGAGCGCGGTGACCTTGTCTGCCGCGGTCTGACGAAGGAACTGCGGCTCGCCCGTCTCGGGATCGGCCTGGTTCCCGGCGAATCCGCCGTACGCCTGGATCACCGTGTCGTAGGCGCTCTTCGGCGCGTAAGGCCCGTCAGGTCCGAAGCCGGAGAGCGACGCGTAGATCAGGTCGGGGTTCTCCTTGCGGAGATCGTCGTAGCCGACGCCCAAACGATCCACCACGCCGGGTCGGTAGTTCTGCACGACGACGTCGACGTCGCGGGCAAGGCGGTGCACGATGTCGCGGCCTTCGTCGGTGTGGATGTCACACGCGATCGATCGCTTGCCTCTGTTGCACATGAGGAACAGCGCGCTCATGCCGTTGACGGACACGCCGACCCAACGGCCGATGTCTCCGATGCCAGGGCGTTCGACCTTGATGACCTCCGCGCCCTGGTCTGCGAGCAAGGTCGCCGCGTACGGGCCGGTCGCGGCGATTGACATGTCGAGCACGCGCACGCCAGCGAGCGGTCCGGTTCCTTCGCTCACGCGTCGAACACCTCCTTCGAGCGGGGACGCCCGCCCGGGCCGCTGTACGCCAGTCCGTAGCCCGGCTCGGTCTTGAACTCGGCAGCATGGACCACGGCGTCACGCGCGTGTGACCACGCGTCGATCAATCGGTCTTCCGCGGCGTAGTCGAACGGATCGGTGAGCACTTGCTCCTCCATCTCGCCTGGTGCATGCGGGTGGTCGGCAAGCCAACGAGCTGTGACGCCGATGGCGTCGCGGGCGGGAATGACATCGCGATAGCCGAGCACCGTCCGCACTCGCGTGAGGTCCAGCACGCGATGTGTGGGAAGAGGTTGCGCGAGCAGCGGACGTGCTGGAACGGCAAGGTCGAACGGCATCGAGACGATTTCGAAGTGGTGTCCAAGCGCGGCGGCAACGAGCTCGACCACCTGACGGACGGTGAGCACCTCTTCATCGCCGACGTTGAAGACAAGTCCGGCCGCCGCGTCGGGATTCGCGACTGCGAGCAGAACCGCATGGGCCAGGTTCTCGGTGAAGCCGTGGTGATGGAGCGTCAGTCCATCGTCGGCGACGACGATCCGATCGCGCCCGTCCAGCACCCGGCGCACGATGCACCACTCGCGCGGTGCCAGCTGGAGCGGTCCGTATACGTATGGGTAACGGAAGTGCGCGGCCGTTGGATGGTGCTCGAACACCGCTTCTTCGGTGCGGACGATTCGATACCCCTTCTCGTCCTCGCCGGGTTCGGTGACCGTCGCGGCATCCTCGGCCACGGGCACTGGCAATCCCGCCGGATCGTGCAGCCACGGGTTCATCCAGCCCCGGTACGCAGGGACTCCTCCGACTGAGAGGAACTGGCCGGTGCGCCCTTCGAGCAACCGGGCGGCCGCGCGCAAGCGCCCATACATCACGAGTGTCACGTCGAACGTCGAGGATCCGAGGCCTTCGGCGAGTGATGCCTCGTCGTACGGATCACAGTGGAGGTGCTCGACCTCCGCTGGCGTCTCGTCTCGTTCGTGCTGCCCGCGATGGAGGATCGTGACCGCGTAGCCGCGGTCGATCAGGCCCCGGACGATCGGCATCCCGGTCGGGCCGGTCCCGCCGACGACCAAGGCCTTGTCCACTATCCCGCTCTCGGCGCCTTCGGCGCCGGGCCGCTTGGGCCGCGCTTGCTCACCTCAGGCATCCGGCGTGAAAGGTCCCTTGCCCATCTGGTCGCGCACGGTCACGACAGGTGGGTTCGTGAGGCTGCGCCGCTGCCAGTTCGCTCCGTCGACCACGAGCGTGTGACCGGAGATGAATCGGCCGTACGGGGACGCGAGGAAGGTGGCGGCCCATCCGAGCTCTTGTCGCTGCCCGACGCGCATCGCGGGCTGCGCACTGTCCTTGTCGCTCGTGCGGTCGAGGTTGCCCTTGATGTCGTCGGTCATGTCCTCGTGCGGGAACAAGCCGGGGACGAGACCGTTCACCTGGATGCCGTAGGGGCCCCACTCGACTGCCAGGGACTCGGTCAGGTTCTTCACGCCTGCCTTGGCCGCGGCGGAGTGCGCGAAGCCGGGTCCACCCGTCCATGCGTAGCTCGCCCCGACGTTGATGATGGATCCGGGCGTCCCAGCAGTGAGGTGCCGACGGGCGAATTCCCGCGCGCACAGGTACGTGCCGTTCAAGGTGATGTCGATCACCGTGCGCCATGCATTCGGCGACATGTCTTCTGCCGGCACTGGGAAGTTCGCTGCCGCGTTGTTCACCAGCACGCCAGGAAGTCCGAACGCCTGCTCTGCTGCATCGAACGCTCCCGCCACGCTGTCGGCATCACGGATGTCGCACACGGCTGTCGCAACCGATGCCTGCAAGGCCTCCATGGCTGCGCGGCCAGCGTCGAGATGCTCGTCCTTGCGGCTCGCGATCACGATCGCGGCACCCAACCGAGCGAACTCCGACGCGATCGCCTTTCCCAGACCAGTTCCACCACCGGTCACGAGGACGCACGTTCCATCAAACGTGCCCGGCCTCAGGGCCGTCTCGCCTGCCGCGGGTGGGGCGGGGAGCCCGATCGGCTCGGTCATCCAGCTCTCCGCTCTTGCGGCTGCACCGCGGCACCCACCTCTCAGCTCCCGGTGTACCGCGGCGCGCGTTCTGCTTCGCGCGCGGCCTTCATCTCGGCGATGTCGTCGCTGCGATTGATGAACGTCTGGTAGATCACTTCGTCGGCCATGGAGCTGCGGATCTGTGGCAGCGCGAGGTGCCTGATCACTTCGCGCGCCATCTTGATCGTGACCGCCGGTGCGGCCGCGATCTGCTCGGCGATCTCGCGTACCGTCGCATCGAGCTCGTCGGCGGGCACGACGCGGCTGACAATGCCGTGTGTGAGTGCTTCGTCAGCAGTCAGCACCCGACCGGTGAGCACCATGTCGCTCACAACTCCGTGGCCGCACATCTCATAGAGCACCGCGACGCCACCGGTGTCTGGGATCACGCCGTATGTCGTCTCGGGCAGACGGAACTTGGCGTCTTCGCTCGCGACCCTGAGATCACACAGCAGCGCGCGCTGGAAGGAACCGCCCATCACCCAGCCTTTGCACGCGGCGATCACGACCGCGTCGAGCTCCCAGAGCTGCTGGATCCCGCGGTGGCCGCGGCGCATGAGCTCGTGGTGCGACAGCTCGACCTTGAGGTTGCCGATGGAGCCGACGTCACGCCCTGACGAGAACGACCTGCCTTCCCCGCGCCAGATCACCGCGCGCACCTCTGGATGCTGCTTGAGCTCGGTGAGGATCTCGAACAGCCGTAGATCCATGTCGTCGTCGAAGGCGTTGTGCTTGTCGGGGTTGTCGTTCGTGATGGTGGCGACGGCCCCGTCGATGCTCAGATGTACCCGCTCGATCACGGCGCAGAGGCTACCGATACGCCGCAGGTACCCTGCCCCGCTGGTGGGCTACGAGGACATCCGCTTCGAGCAGAGCGACGGGGTCGCGGTCATCACGCTGGATCGACCAGCGACGAGGAACGCCTTCACCGGTCGCATGGGCGTCGAGCTCGGCGACGCCTATCGGCACTGCGACGTGGACGACGATGTGCGCGTCGTCGTCTTGACGGGGACGCCGCCGGCCTTCTGCGCGGGTGCTGACCTCTCGCGCGGCGCCGACACGTTCACCGGCACAGGGGAGGCTCGCTCGCGCGAGTCGTTCACCGCCGCCGGCATCGATCCGCCCGCGTTCGCGATCCGCAAGCCGGTGGTCGCGGCCGTGAATGGTCACGCGATCGGCATCGGGCTCACCATCGCACTCCAATGCGACCTGCGCTTCATCGCCGAGGATGGCAAGTACGGCATCGTGCAAGTGCGGCGCGGGATGCTCGGCGACGCGTACTCCCACTGGACGCTCCCGCGCATCGCTGGTCTCGCCAACGCTGCTGACGTGTTGTTGACTGGGCGCATGTTCGATGGTCGGGAGGCTCAGACCATGGGTCTGGCGAGTCGCTGCCTCCCCGCCGACGAGGTGCTGCCGACCGCGTTGGAGGTTGCGCACGACATCGCAATCAATGCCGCTCCGGTCTCGGTTGCGGTCAGCAAGCGGCTTCTCTGGAAGTCGTTCGACCTCACGCCCCCCGAGATCGAGCAGCTCGAGAGCGCGCTGCATCTGCATCTGATGGAAGGACCAGACGTTCGCGAGGGTCCGGTTGCATTCCTCGAAGAGCGTGCGCCGGAGTGGAAGCAACGAGTGTCTACCGACTTCCCCGACTGGCACTCCTGATGGACCGTGAAGGACTCCGCACGCTGTTCGACCTGTCAGATCGGGTGGCGATCGTCACCGGCGGCACGCGCGGGATCGGACGCGCGATCGCCGAAGGGTTCGTGGCTGCCGGCGCGAAGGTCGTCGTCGCGAGCCGCAAAGCTGACGCGTGTGCCGAGACCGAAGCGCATCTGACGGCGATGGGCGGAGATGCGCTCGGTGTGCCGACGCACATGGGTGACCTCAACGACCTGGCTGCGCTGGTCGGCCGAACGGTCGACCACTACGGGCGATTCGACATCGTGGTGAACAATGCCGCGACCCCACTGACCATGCCGATCGGTGAGTTCACGCCGGAGGCGTGGCAGAAGTCGTTCGACGTCAATCTGCGTGGCCCTGTGTTCCTCGTGCAATCGGCACTGCCGCACCTGGAGGCGAGCCCTTGCGCGGCGGTCGTGAACGTGCTGTCGGCGGGCGCGTTTTTGTTCTCACCAAACGTCTCGATGTACGCAGCGGCGAAGGCCGCGATGATGTCGTTCACGAGAGCGATGGCCGCCGACTTCGCCGGTCGGGAGATCCGGGTGAACGCCCTCGCGCCCGGGAGCGTCGACACCGACATGATGCGCAACAACACTGAGGAAGCGCAGGCGCGCATGACAGCGGCGAGCCATCAGGCACGCACGGCCTCACCCGATGAGATGGTGGGGCCGGCACTGTTCCTCGCATCGGACGCGTCGAGCTTCATGACCGGGCAAGTGCTGATCGTCGACGGTGGTCTCGTTCCGCACTGACCCGCGAAGTGGCAGGCTTCGCGCCGACTACGAAAGCAAGGAGCGTTCGATGGCCGGTGGTCCGCGATTCCGTCACCTCGACGACCTGAAGTGGCAGGAAGTCCGACGCCAGCAGCATGGCGACAAGACCGTGTCGGTCTTCGAGAAGTGGCCGGAGTTCTCGGAGCGGTATCTCACGGTCTACGCCAAGTACGAGCCCGGGATGATGGTGCACAAGCACGGGCACAACAGCGATCACGTCGTGTTCGTGATCGAAGGCGACCTCATGTGTGGCGACGTCCATTGCCCGGCTGGCACGCACATCGCACTCGACCAGGGCGATTCCTTTGGTCCGTTCATCGCTGGACCAGAAGGCGCGGTGTTGTTCGAGATCATGATGGGCGACCCGCGCTCGTTCGCGGCTGACCCCGAAGGCTGGGAACGACTCCTCGCCGAGAAGGGTGTCGAGCAGCTTCCGAACCCACCGATCGACATGCCCGACTGGCTCGAGGACACGCGCACGTTGCCGGCATGACGCCTTCCACCATCCCTTTTGGGCACGGCTCGGTCTCGCTGCGCCTCTACCCGCACAACGAGCTGGTTGCCTCGGAGATCGTCGAAGAGCTGCGCACGCAGGCCGCGCTCGGCGCCGCGCATGGCTTCGACGGGGTGATGACGAGCGAGCACCACGCTGGGTTCCACGGCTATCTGCCAAACCCACTCCAAGCCGCAGGATGGTGCCTCGAAGCCATGGAGATGGGGTGGGCGGCGCCGTCACCGTTGCTCCTGCCGCTGCGTCCGGCGGCGTTGGTCGCGGAGGAGGTGGCGTGGCTTGCGGCGCGCTTCCCGGGGCGAGTTGGGATCGGCGTCGCCTCGGGTGCGTTGCAAGACGACTTTGCCGTGATGGGGCTGACGATGCACCACCTCGCCGAGCGCTTCACCGAAGGCCTCGAAGCGATCGTCGCGATGCTCTCGGGTTCCGATCCAGGCGCGCTTGCTGGTGACCCCGCCATCGACGCGTGCGTCGACAGTCCGATTCCCGTCATCAGTGCCGCAATGGGATTCACGGCGGTGCGTCGGGCCGCGGCCTTGGGTGTGGGGATCCTCTTCGACTCGCTCTCACTCGCCGAACGGTGCCGCGAGCTCGCCGACGCCTACCGAGAAGCCGGCGGCAAAGGACCAGTGATCCTCATCCGGCGCGCGTGGCTCGGTGAACCACCACAAGAGAAGGTCGACCAGCAGCTCGACGTGTACCGGGGCTACTCAGCTCGGTCGGCGATGCTGCACTGGGGCGGCAACGAACTCATCGGCTCGTCCGACGCGAACGAGATTGCCGAGGGACTGGCCGACGTTGCGAGCCGGGCGGGCGCAGACGCGATGAACATCCGCATCCACGTGCCCGATGTGCCGCGTGAAGCGGTGCGCGATCAGATCGCCGGGCTCGGTGACGAGGTGCTGCCGCTACTCCGCAAGCAGCTCAACTAGCGAGCGAATGCGTTCTTCGGTGGGTACGCGCCGAAGGTCGCGAGATGCTTCCCGATCCCGCTGGTGAACGCGTCGATGTACGCGAGCTTGCGCACCAAGTAGCTGCGCGTCTCCTTCGGGTCGAGGTAGAGGTTGTAGAGACGACCGTACGGATAGCGCTGGGTCACGCCCTCGAAACCACCCTGGCTGTGCACGTCGTGGTCGTCGTCGGAGATCGACGCGAGCATCAGCTTGTACTCGCCGACGCGCAACGCCGAGAACTGGTTGAGCAGCCAGTAGTACTGGTACTTCCGATGTGACAACGCCTGCGGTGAGATCAGGAACGACGTCTGGTCGACGCCGTCGATGAACCGATCTGCGGGCACCGCATCCGATCCCGCGAGCGTCAACGCGGTGGGAAGCAGGTCGGTGAACGCGAACAAGCCATCCGAAGCGCCGCCGGCCTCGATCATCCCTGGCCACGAGAAGATCCCTGGGACGCGGACACCGCCCTCCCATGTCGATCCCTTGGCACACCGGAAGGGTGTATACGCCGCGTCGGGCCACGTCTCCAGGTTCGGACCGTTGTCCGAAGACACGAACACGAGGGTGTGCTCGAGCTGACCGCTCTCACGCAGTGCGTCCACGAGCCTGCCGACGATGTCATCCAGCTCGATGAGCGTGTCCTTGTAGGGGTGCTTGGCCGGTGACGCACCGAGATAGCGCTCGAGCGGGTAGTTGTCGAAGTGCGCGCCGCGCGTGCAGTGGTAGAGGAACCAGGGTTGCGATGCGTCGGACATCCGGCGGATGAAGTCGACCGAGTACGCCGCCCACTTGTCGTCGAGCGTCGAGAGCACGGGAATCGTGACTTCCTCCACGTCTTCGAGCTCACCGCCCTTGGTGCCGTGGACGAAGCAGCGGTTGAACGGCTGGTTCTCTATCCATTCGGTGCGCGCCTCGGAGTACACGACCTCGGGAAAGAACGCGGGATCGCGCCACTCGCTGTACATGTCAGACACCGACAGGAACCCGTAGAAGTCGTCGAAGCCGACGCGCTGCGGCTGCGACGCCTGGTTCTCGCCCATGTGCCACTTGCCGACGGCTTGCGTCGTGTACCCGGCCTCGCTGAGCAGCTGCGACAACGTGATCTCGCCCTCGAGCCCACCTCGCTCGCCGTACATCGGCGGTCGCAACAGCCCGTGGCGCATCGGCAGCCGGCCGGTGAGCAGCGACGCGCGCGACGGGCTGCACGAGGGCTCCGAGTAGCACGAGGTGAGCAGCAGGCCATCTCGGGCCAGCCGGTCGATGTTGGGCGTCGGCGCGCCGACCGCGATGCCGCCGCCGTAGCAACCGAAGTCACCCCACCCCACGTCGTCGAACATGATGACGAGGAGGTTCGGACGGCAACCGTACGTCTTGACGTACTCGTCGAGGCGCGCCAGCGCGGCATTGGATTGCTCTTCATGCGCGAAGACGGGCTCACGGTGCGGGGCGACCTCGACGGTTGGTGTTGCGATCGTGTCGAACGACATGGCGCTCAGCCCTGCGAGGGATACGGCGGCCACCACGGTGGCGACACCGATCCCTCGATCGTTGCGGGGTCGACCGGACGTCGTTCGTTCGATGCTTCGTACACCGCGAACACGAGCTGGAGCGTCTGGATCGCGAGGTCGGCGTCCATGTTTGGCTGCGTACCCGCCAACATCGAGTCGACGAAGTGCTTCGACGCGCCCGACATGGCGCTGGTCCAGCTGGCGTCGAGATCGCCGAACGACGTGGTGGATCCGTCCGCTCGGTAAAGCACCAACGGCGGGAGGTCCAGCATCTGTCCGGTGTAGCGAGTCACCCAGATGAAGCCGTCCGATCCCTGGATCTCGAAGAACTCATCGGCACCGAAGAACTCGCTGCGCATGAACATGTTCGGTGCGTACGTCACCTCCATGAGGCCGAGGAGGTCGTCGCGTTCGTACTCCCAGAACGCGGCGGTCGGCGCCTCGAAGAACAGCGGGCCTTGCCGAACCACCGCTTGCACACTCCGGATCCTCTGGTCACCCAGCCAGATTGCCGCCGCGTACTTGTGCCACACATCGTCGAACAGATGCCCGGCGGGACTGAGCTCGTTGAACCGCCAGATGTAGCCCTCGACCTCGAGCGAGTCTCCGAACGTCGAGTTCGTGTGCCCGCCGACGAGCGTCTTCACCCGGATCATGTTTGGAGTTCCGATCGCGCCCCCGGCGATCAGCTCGCGCGCCTTGATGAGCGGCGGATAGTGCAGCGCGCACTCGCTCACCCGAAAGACGACGCCCGCCTTGTTGGCGGCTTCGACCATCTCGCGCGCCTCAGCAACTGAGTTTGCGATTGGCTTCTGGCAGGAGATGTGCTTTCCGGCTTGCGCAGCCGCGACCACATGGTCGCGGTGCATATGGGTAGGAGTAAGGATCTCGACCGCGTCGATCCCGTCGTCCGCGAGCAGCTTGTCGAGGTCGGTGTAGACCTTCGGCACACCCCATTCCTCTGCGACACGCACGGCCTTCTCTTCGCGCGGCTCGCACAGCGCGACGACGTCACAGTCCGGGTGATCGAGGTAACCCTGCGCGTTGAGCGGCGCGATGTTCCCGATGCCGACGATCCCCAGCCGCAACCGATCCATGGCGGGGAACAGTACTCAGGAGCGGGCGACGGTCTCCTCGGCGCGCACACCACGCAAGCCGAACCAGACGAGCTCGCTGACCCAGCGCGCCAAGATCGCCGGATCCGCGCCGCCGCTCAACGCGTCGCGGCTCGTGGCCTCGGCGATCCCGATGAGTGCGTGCGCGAGCACCCGGCGGTGCTCAGTCGTGCCATCGATCTCGATCAGCTGGCTGATCGCATCGGCCGACTCGTCGAGCACGCGCTCGACGATCTCGGCGAACTCACTGTCATTTCTCGCCGACGCGCCGAACAAGACGCGGAACGCCCCCTCGTTTGCCGACACGAAGCGGAAGTACGCGGCGAACCCCTCCTCGACGCGCTCCCGGCCGGTGTGCGCAGCGGAGGTCGCGGTGGCGAGCTCGCGAAGCAGCTGGTGACCGACGTCGTCGAGGAGCTCGACGAACAGCGCCCGCTTCGACGGGAAGTGTTGGTAGAGGACCGGCTTGGTGACACCCGCGGCCGCCGCGACGTCCTCCATTGAGGTCGCGTGAAACCCGTTGTCCGCGAACTGCGCGCAAGCCACGTCGAGCAGCTGACGTCGGCGTTGCTCGGCGGGGAGCCGCGTCGCCGGGGACCGACTCATGCGCTCGACTTGAGCGGCATCTCGTAGCGATCCTCGTGGTCGAAGTTGCGTGACCAGAGGTCATCGAGCGCGGACTTCTCGTCGGCGGTGAGTGGCACCTCGGACGCGGCGGTGTACTCATGGATCTCGTCGACGGTCACGAAGGTCGGCAGCACCGTCGCGAATGCAGGTTTCGCGAGGATGCCCGCGACCGCCGCCTGACCGATGGTGCGTCCGGACTCCCAGAGGAACGCCAGGGTCTCGGCCTTCTCGAAGTTGTCGAGCATGTTCTCGCGGTTGCGATGCGCGCGGTGGTCGCCCTCGGGGAACACCGTGTCGGGTGTGACCTTGCCGGACAAGGTGTCCGAAGCGTGAGGCACACGAGAGATGAGCGAGACGCGACCCTCGGCCACGTTCGGCTCCGCGGCGAAGGTGAGACCGGGCTCCTGCTCCAGGATGTTGAAGACGGTCTGGAGTGAGGCGATCGGCCGCGACTGCACGGATTCGAGACCTTCGTCGACCCAGCCGATGGCTGGGCCGAGGGCCACGCCGAGCTCGCGAATCTTGCCTTCCGTCTTGAGGCGCTCGAGTTCTTCCCACAGTGCGTCGTCGCGGACGGGCTCGATCCTCACGTTGTGCAGCTGGTACAGGTCGATGTGATCGGTTCGCAGCCGCGTGAGCGAATCCTCTAGCTGTCGGCGAATCGACTCCGGCCGCCAGTCCTGGGGCCGCTCAGACTGACCGGGGAACTTCCGAGGCGCGTCGATGTCGTAGCCACACTTCGTGGTGAGCACGAGCTCGTCGCGATGCGACTTCAGGATGTCGACGAGCAAGGTCTCTCCGACGCCCTCGCTGCCGTAGACGGGTGCGGTGTCGATGAACGTGATGCCCGCGTCGAGCGCCGCGTGCAGCATCCCCTGCTTGTCCTCGACCTTGCCCCACCAATCGCTGGCGAGCGTCCAGGTTCCGAACCCGATCTCGGAAACCTCGAGGTCCGTCTCACCGAATCGGCGGTAACGCATCGCGCGTCTCCTCTCACCTTCTACGTCACACCGTACGTGGTGCTCTCGGCGGGCGGCGAACTGCTCAATGCCGCGGGGCAGGACCTCCACGATCCTCACGTTCGGCGGCGCGAATCCCGTAGCCGAGCACCATCGGAAGTGGCAGCACCACGATGGCTGTGCCGAGTGCGGCGATGGTGACCACCACAGTCCAGCCCGGAAAGTCGCTGGCGACCCCAATCGCGAAGACGATGGCCGCGATCAACAGTGCACCGAATCCCACTCGCTGCGCGATGCCGACCGCTCGAGCGATGCGTGCTCGGCGCTCACGAACGGGATCCGCCGGCTCGCTCACCACTCTTCCCAACCTACCGCTGCGAATGCATCCCGCAATCGAGCGGGAAGGTCGTTGAGGTCGAAGTGCTTGCGAAGAAACTCGCGGTTGGCGTCGTCATCGCGTAACGAAGGATCACGAACGACTTCGGCAACGCGACCGGGATCGTCGATCGAAAGGAGGTTCAGTCCGAGGTCGATGAGCTCGTCGAGCACTGGATAGTGCGCGACGACGACGGGTTTGCCAGCGACCGTCGCTTCGATGACCGGGTTTCCGAAGCCTTCCCAGCTCGATGGGAACACGACGACATCGGCCGCGGCGTAGGCGTCCTCAGGCCGCGCGGCGCGGCCTTCGGTCACCGGGAGTCCTGCTGACGCCACGAGCTCCTCGAGCTCGGGGCCGTACCCATCCTCGGCCGGGCCGGTGAGCCAGAACTGAACGGAGCGGGTGCCGACGTGTGCTTGCAGCGCCTGGGCGAACGCGATGCCGCGTTGCACCTCTTTTCTAGGGATGGCGCGCGTGGGTTGGAGCACGACGAGGTGGTCGGGCTGGAACCCCAGCGACGCCCGCGTGCCGGCGCGATCACCTTGTGGCGGTTGGAGATCGAAGGCGTTGCGGACGAGATGCGCTTCGATGCCCCGTTGCTCGAGTGCATGCGCCGCCAACCGGTTGATGGTGATGTGCAACGAGTTGGTTCGCTGCGGCGGGAAGCCTTGGAGATGCGCGAGGTGTGGGCGCTCCCACGGAAGGTCGTGATGGTGGAACACGACGCGTCCTTCATACGCCGACAGCACCTCAGCGGCGATCGTGGACGCCTCGAGGTTGAGCGGTAGGGAGCACAGGTTCTCGACCACCACGACATCAGCGCCAGCTATCGACGCTGCAAGCGCATCGGGCTCCACTCGCGCCCCCGGAACTGGTGTGATCGCGAGGAAGGGGAGCCAGGTGTCATCGGGTCGTAACCCATCGACGAGCTCGCCAGCGATCCGACGGACGTTGAAGCCAAGCTCGTGAAACGCCCATTCCCACTTGCGCGCTTCGACGGAGACGCCGTCGACCCCACCCAGACGAAACGAGATGAACGCCGCGCCTGGCATGACCAAGAGTCTTAGTCCAAGGCGCCGATGCCGACGCCGGGCTCAGCGTTCCCCGCGCTCCTGCGCGAGATGCGGCAGCCGGCGGTTCACACCGTCGAGCACCGCGCGCACCATTGCATCGTCGGGGTGCTGTCGAACGAGTGCAGATCCGCACAAGCGAAGCTCATACGGCGGGTTGACGCTCACCAACGTGACGACTGCGACTTCGTCGACGCCGACGCGCACCTTTTCGGCGGCTTCGATGTCGACACCTTGAATCCGGCCGAGCTGCTCGAGCGCGTCAATCGTTGCGGCGGCTACCAGACGTGCACGCGTTGCCGCAGCGATGGACCCCTCGGAGTAGCCGGTGGCTTCGTCGTCGCCGACGCGAAGCGACACCCGCACCGTGATTCGAGAGCCGGAGACGTGCGAGTCCACTGCCATGATCCGCGGTCGCACGACCACGGTGGGCGCGAAGGCCGCAGCCGTCTCCTCTTCATCGGGACTGAGCTGCACCACCGAGACGATGCGCCGGTCAACGTCGAGTCCAAACGAGGCCAACGCCACGGACTGGACGTCCCGCACGACCTGCTTGGCGTGCTTTCCGGTGTGGGCGAGGACGTGAACCTCGACCGGCCGATCCATGCTGTCGCCCACGATCCGCACGGCGACGATGTCGGGGAGGCGGCAGAGCTCCACCTCCACGTCACGCAAGCTCGGCCCAGATGTCTGCTGCTCGTCGATGATCATCCCGGGTCCCCGTGAAGTGGTTGCCATGAGGATACGAACGGCAGGCCGCAGTGACAGGGATTCTCGCCCTCGCGCGGAGAGTGGTCAGCCCAACACTTTGCCCCTTGCACAACCCGGCCACGAGGCACGAAACTTCTGTGACTCATGTGGTTGCTGCGGCCAACCCCCGGGCCGCAAGGCGAGGGAGGTGACACCAGGACGGACAGAGTGGGCAGGGCCTCGGCGAAACGGGTTGGGCTGAAGAGCCTCTAAGCGAAGCGTCGCCTCATCGGCATCTCAGCGGAGCCGGCGGGAGTTCCCTCGAGAGAGGGGGGATTCACGTGAAGAAGGTGATGGTCCGTCTCGCAATCATTGGTTCGAGCATCGCCGCGCTGGTGCTTGCCGGCGGTGCCAGCAAGGGCCTGCGGTAGTGAGTTGCAAGCCAAGAACAGCCGAGACCCTGCCCCCTCTGTCCGTCCGTTGAGCCGATGCGTGCCCCTATCGCATTTCGCGTCTACTGCCTCGGACTTTCCGTTTGCATTGTTGGTGCAACGGTTGGTTTAGCGCTTGCGTCGCCCTTGCCAGCGCTTGGTTCAGTACTTCTTCTCGGTGCCCTCTTTGCTTTCGCAGAGAATGCAAGTGTTGAACTTCCCAACAAGTCGAGTCTCAGTGCGAGTCTCATGTTGGCGATGGTTGCGATCGTCGCTTTTGGTCGCGAATCCGAATTCCTCGGTCCGGTTCTCGTAGCGGCCGCGGGCAGCCTTTATCTCCCACAGATCAGGAACCAAGAGTGGGCGAAGGTCGCGTTCAACCTTTCCAACTTCGGGCTGTCGACGCTCGCCGCAGCAGCTGTTCACACTTCTCTTCCATTTGATACTGCAGATTCCGTTGGTTTGGAGTTGTTGGCAGCAATTCCGACAGCTCTGACTTACTCAACCATCAACTCAGCGCTGCTAATGCCGGCAGTTGCAATGGTCACGGAGCGCCCCGTTCGTGAAGTTGCGCGTGAGATGTGGTTGGGAGACCTGCAGATTCTCCCCTTCGCGATGCTTGGTGGGTTGCTCGGTCGTTTGTATGTAGATCTCGGGGCTTGGGTCGTCCCGTTGTTTGTGGCACCGATCTTGATCGCGCGCCAGGCCTTCGCTTCCTACCTCGCGTTGCGGGAGGCGCAGGAAGCCACGCTCTCCACGCTCATCCGCGCCCTCGAGTCGAAGGACCAGTACACGGCTGACCATGTCGAACGCGTCGCTCGGTTCGCACACCTGGTCGGCATCGAGCTGGGCTTGCGCGCGACCAAGCTCGAACGGCTTCGGTGCAGCTCGCTGATGCACGACATCGGCAAGCTCATCGTGCCCAACCAGATCTTGAACAAGCCGGGACGGCTCACCGAGGCAGAATTCGAGCGCATGCGCGACCACGAGCGGGTGTCGTGTGAGCTCCTCCGGCAGATCGACTTCCTCGCGCCGGTGGTGCCCAGCCTGGAGGCCGAAGGGCGGCGGCACGAAGCGCCGAACGAAGCCCCGATCGAGACGCACATCGTCGCCGTCGCCGACGCCTTCGACGCCATGACCTCGACGCGGGTCTACCGCCGTGCACTGCCACAAGATGTTGCCTTCGCCGAGCTTCGTGACAAGTCGGGCACGCAGTTCGAGGGTTCGTGCGTCGAGGCTCTGATTCGCGTCATCGAACGACGCGGTGAGGTATATGGCGCGGGTCACGAGACCGAGCTCGCCGATTTCGCGGTGCCGCCTCCCGTCGTGGGTACCGGTTCCGCAGGTCTTGGCGACCTCGAGGTCGAAGAGCGGACGGTCCGACCGTGAGCCGCCTGAAGAAGTTGGTCATCGTCGCTGGGCTTGGCGCGCTCGCCGCAGGCGCGTTGGAGGCCTTCGAATGGGGGAGTCCTGATCTGGCCGTGCTGGGTGCGGCGTTGGTGGCGAGCGAGCTGTTCGAGCTCCGCCCCACGGGCCGCGCTCCTCTCCCGGTCTCGTTCGCGGTCGCGGTCGTCCTTGTTCCAGCGTCGACCCCGACGCAGTACGCGCTCGTGGTCGGGATCGGCTATCTGTTCGCCGTCGCGATCCGCACCGAGCCGGCTGGGCTTTGGGACCGACTGTTGCTCCTGGCCGAACGAATTGCTGAGGGGTATGTCATCCGCGCGGCATACCGGCTCGTCGTCGACGCAACGGACAACGCCGAACAGCGCGCGCTCGTGTTGGGCGCGCTTGCGGCCGCCGCGATTGCGCCGGTTGTCGTGGCCGACCTCGTCACCGCAGTGCGGGAGCGCCGCGTCGCACCACTTCGATCGCGCGGAGCTGACCTCGCACTCGTCACGAGCGCGATGTTGATGGCTGTTGGGTATGCAGGCGTCGACGGCAGGGGACGCCCTGGCCTTTGGGGTCCGCTCTTGTTTTGCATCCCGCTGCTTGCGGCGTGGTACTCGTTCGAGTTGTTGGCGTCTACGCGCCGCGGTTTCCGGCAGACGGTGTCAGCACTTGGTGCTGCACCCGAGCTCGGTGGCCTGGTTCGTGAGGGTCATGTGGAGCGCGTCGCCGAGCTCGCAGTCGCATTGGGCTCCGAGCTGGAGATGTCGAACGCGGATCTCGAGCAGCTCGAGACTGCTGCCCTGCTGCACCATCTCGGGGCGGTGTGTCTCGACGAGCCAGCACCTGGAGAAGTGCACGATCCGATTGAGGTCGCACGATCTGGGGCGATGATGCTTCGGGCCAGCCCCGCGCTCGCTCCGGCAGGGGACATCGTCGCCGCGGAACCGTCGCTGCACCGTCCGCCCGGGACGGCCGCGGTGTTGCCGGCCGCTCTCGAAGGCCAGATCCTCAAGGTCGCGAGCGCGTTCGACGAGCTCACGGAAGGTCAGGACGAGCACGCGGCCTGGGCAGTGGAAGCGCTCTACACCGGCCCTGGGTATGTCTACGACGGACGCGTGCTCGGTGCGCTGGAACGTGTACTGACCCGCCGCGGCTTGCTCACGCCTGAAGATTGAACACCGGATGTGCGGCGCTGCCGCCGCCGGCTTGCGACGTACGCGAGCTCGCAGATCCCGACCGACACGACGAGGTCTCCGAACGAGATCACAGCGTCAAAGGGCTCGGGCAGCAGGATTCGATCGTCGAGAAAGCGCAAGAGATCGTTGGGGCGTTCCGGCCGGTGCTTCACCGTCACCGGAACGGGCTTCTTGACGCGATTCCCCTGAGAGTCATTGCCGATGTCGATCGTCGGCATACCCTGATTCAGTCCGATCACCAGCGCGTTCATGGCTACGCCAACCGCGATGACGCCGAAGCCTGGCGTCCGGAGGTTCGAGAAGCAGAACGCGAGGATCAGCGCGAACGAGACCATCAAGAGTCCGTAGCCGAGAGTCTCGATCTGGTCGTCGGGGAGCTCGACGAACTCGAACAGCATCTGGATGGCGAGTCCCAGGGCGAGGAGCCAACCTCTGGTAACGGACAGTCGCGACAGTTCGGAGAAGCTGCCGAACGTCAGCAGAACGACGAGCGTTGCGGCGGCGACCGTCAGCACCAACAACCACACGACGGACAACGCTAGCGAGGCCGTTCGATCCGGAACCGGATTGCATACGATGCGAAGGTGAGCGACCTCGAGTACGACGTCATCGGACCAGTCGCGCGCATCACGATCAACCGGCCGGAACAGCGCAACTCGATGTCCGCGGGTGTGATGCGCGGCCTGCGTGACTCCCTTGAACGTGCTCGGCTCGATGACACGGTCCGAGTCGTGGTGATCACGGGCGCGGGCGATCGAGCCTTCTGTGTCGGCGCCGATCTGACGGGAATGACGGGAACTGGCGCGGCTGAGGCACATCAAGGGCGGGGCGAGCTCGCGATGGTCTTTCGTGGTCTCAGGCGGCTCGGGAAGCCCACGATCGCCCGCGTTCGTGGCTACGCGCTTGCGGGCGGGTTCGGTCTCGCGATGGCGTGTGATTTCGTGATCGCGGCCGACGACGCGCAGTTCGGCACACCTGAGATCAATGTCGGTCTTTGGCCCTACATGGTGACCGTTCCGATGCTCCGCGTACTCCCGCCTCGCCTCACCTTCGAGCTGATGGCGACCGGGCGCCGCGTCGACGCTACCGAAGCCGCCCGGGTTGGAATCGCGAACCGCGTGGTTCCTGTCGACCAGCTCGACGCGCAGGTTGACGAGCTCGCTTCCGACCTGGCAAGAAAATCGCCGTTGATCATGCGTTGGGGACGTGAGTCCTTCTATCGGGCGCTCGAGATGAGCTCCGACGATGCGTTGGACTACCTCCAAGCGATGCTGAGCATCACCACGGGCACCGAGGACGCCGCGGAAGGGATCGCCGCGTTCATCGAGAAGCGACCGCCGACCTGGAAGGGCTGCTGACCGACGAGTGCGACTCCGCCCTGCGGAGATCGTGACGCGCGAATGCCGCCGATCTCTGACCGCGAATTCGCGCCCAAAGGGGGTCGACATTCCGAGGGCGCGTCGGTACGTTGCCCGCCGTCGAGGCACGACCTCGGGGCGGAGAGCGAGTCGGCAAGATGACAGATCCGGGCGGCGCGCCAGCTCAACACTCGGGCGAGATCCACCTCCTGGTCGCGAAGTACCGGGAGGACGCGTTCCGCCTGGCGCGCCACCTCGTGCGAAGCACCGCCGAGGCTGAGGATCTCGCGCACACCGCGATCCTGAATGTGCTGCGGCGAGCCGATCACATCTCAGACGCAGACCATGTGCGCCCCTACCTGATGGCGGCGGTCCGGAACGCGTGGCGGAACCAGCTGCGCGCTCGTGGGGACCGTCGGTTCCTGGGGACGGACTTCGCCGATGGGATCGCGTCGACCGACATGGCGCCCGACGACGAGGTCATGACCGGAGTCGATGTCCGGATCGCCAGCGCGGCACTCGAGACGTTGTCGCCGACGAGCCGGGAGATCATCCGGCTCCGCTACATGGAAGACATGAGCTTCCCTGATGTCGCCGGGCGGCTCGCGATCAGCTCCGTCGCAGCGCGCCAACGTGCACACCGCGCTCGCGAGGAGTTCGTCGGCGCCTGCATGGAGAGCGCGGCCCGCGCCGGTCAGGGAGAGTGCGGAACCGTGCGCTCCAAGTTGGGCAGGTATCACCGCGGACTCTTGAGCCGGAAGAAGCGCGCGGCAGTGGCGACTCATCTGTCGGGTTGCCGAGGCTGCCGAACGTGCTACGAGCAGTTGATCGAGATGTTCGGCCACAGAATCACCAAGATGCGATCGGGTAGGGAAGAAGCGTGATGAACGAGAACGTTCGCGTACTCGCAAAGTCACATCGCATGGCTCCAAGCCGTTGCTACTGGTTCTATTTGTTGCTCCTGTTCGGCGCGCTCGCAGGGATCTGCTACTTCCTCGCCGCATCGTGGAACGAGAGCCGGTTCGAGATCTTGGTTCCCTTGCTCGTTCTTGTCGCTCTTGCCACCCATCGCGAGGTGTTCTTCACCGACGAGACGGCTGTCAATAGCAGCATCATTGTTGTCTGCTGTTCTTTCTCGGCACTAGCGACCCATGGTTCTCTCGTCGGTCCCCTCGCATGCGGCATCCTTGCTGGTGTTCACTTCGCGCACCTGCGAAACCGCGTGCTGTCGAAACTCGTTGTGAATACGGCCGCTACAGGTCTTGCCGCGCTTGCTGGCGCACTGGTACTCACGCTCATCACCGATAGCAACAGTTCGTTCACGTCGGTCGTCATGGCGCTGCCATTCGCGGTAGCGGCCTATTGGTTGATCGACAACCTATTGATCGCGCTTGTCGTAGCGACGGTCACAGGCGAGAGCGCTGGTTCCGTCGCGCACAAGATGTTCCGCGCTGAGAGCGGAATGGTCATTGCGGGAATTATGGGGGGACTCTGCGGTGTCGTAGTGGGCGAGATGGGGCCGGGAGTTGGACTGGGACTACTCGTATGCCTCTTGCTTGTCGCAGACGTCCGGCGCTTCGTCGGCCAATCAAGAGCGCGACGTGTGAACACTTTGGCGTCACGTGGCGTGCTTCCGCTCCTTGCAGTGAGTGTCGCCTACTTTGCCGCGCAGTGGGACCAGTGGCTTGCTGTTGCCTGGCTGGTCGTGGGTGTGCCGCTGCTCACCTATCTGCTCGCGCTGGTGCGCGTCCGGGCTCGCATCTC
>VGBR01000002.1 GCA_016870355.1 Actinomycetota bacterium
CTGGATGGAGAGCGCGGCCCGCGCCGGTCAGGGAGAGTGCGGAACCGTGCGCTCCAAGTTGGGCAGGTATCACCGCGGACTCTTGAGCCGGAAGAAGCGCGCGGCGGTGGCGGTCCACTTGGCAGATTGCGATTCATGTCAATCGTGTTACGTGGAACTTGTCGAGTTGTTTGGGCACAGGATCGAACGCCCGAGGCGGAATGGCAAGGCGGACCAATGAAACCCAGTGGAGCGGTAACCGCGGCGCAAGATTACCCACGTTCGGGCTCTCCCCGAATGTACCGATCCTTCTTTGTACTTCTCGTTTGCCTCCTGGCGACTGCGATCGCGGTTCTTATCGGCGCTGGTAGCGGTCCTCCCGCAGGTCTCACCATCACCCTTGCGCTACTCGTTGTGCTCACGGAGAACCGCGATCGATTGTTCGGGGACGAAACTTCGATCAGTAGCAGCATGGTCGTCGTTAGTGCCGCGATCGTTGCCTTCGCTGGTTCAGCACCTTTGTTGGGTCCAACCCTCTGCGCAGCGTTTGCGGGTTTCTACTGGCCCCATTTTCGTGATCGGTGTTTCTCCAAGGCTGTGGTCAATGCGGCGATCATCGGCTCGTCCGGGCTTGCGGGCGCCATCGTGTTTGGTGCGTTGACGAGTGGCACTCACCGGTCGCTCGCTGACTCGGTTGTGGTTCTGATTCCTGTGGTGGCCGTGTATTGGTTCGTCAACACACTGCTACTTGCTGCAGCACTGACGTTGCTCCGCGGGGCCCATTTCCCCCAGACGGTTCGATTGCTGCTTGTCTCAGAGACACCTCTGCTCGTCTTCGCCGTGTTCGGTGGGTTGTGCGGGTACTCGTTTCTTGAGCACGGCCACGTCATTGGCGTCGCGGCACTCCTGTTGTGCATCTTGCTTGCAGACCTCTTCATGGTCAGGCCGAGGCCGATAGTTCACGCCGCGTCACGCACTGTCTTCGTAGCTACACACGCGTTCCTGCCCGTGTTGTCAGTCGCTATTGGGGTATTTGCCGCGCAGTGGGACCAGTGGCTTGCTGTTGCCTGGCTGGTCGTGGGTGTGCCGCTGCTCACCTATCTGCTCGCGCTGGTGCGCGTCCGGGCTCGCATCTCGCGATGGGATCGTCATCTTGCGATCGGCGTCGCCGTGCTCGAAGTGCCGCTGGTCCTGTCGTTCGGGCTCGCGGGAGCCATCGCCCACTGGGTCGGTGTCGAAGTCGGGCTGTTCACCGCCGGCGGACTCGCAGCGCTGTTGACCCTCTGTGCTCGGTACTTCCGACGGCGTGAGCTGCGGGCGAGGGCAGATGACCGGCGGGTCGCGGTCGCAGCTGAGCGTGCCGTGCTCGAGGGCAGATCCTTGCCAACGCCCGTCTGAACACCCCCGCGCATCACGCGCCACATGCCGTGCGAGGATTGCGCCATGGGTGACGAGCCGCGCGAATCGTCCACCGGAGGCGGTGACCTGCACGACTGGCAGCCGCGCGTCGATGACCTGCACGCGCGTCACGAGCGCGGCCTCGCGATGGGTGGCGATGAGCTGGTCGAACGTCAGCACTCGTTGGGAAAGCTGACCGTCCGGGAACGGCTCGACCTTCTGGTCGATGCGGGCACGTGGGTCGAGTACGGCTTGTTGGCCGACAGCATGGATCTTGCCTACGAGGGGCGGTTCCTCGCAGCCGACGGCGCGGTCACGGGCGTTGGGTCGATCGATGGCCGCCGCGTTGCCATCGCGGCCTACGACTTCACGGTGCTCGCCGGTTCGATGGGACGCATCGGTGAGAACAAGATCAAGCGGATGCGTGAGCTGGCCTTGCGCCAACGCATCCCCATGGTGTGGCTCCTCGATTCCGCCGGCGCTCGGATTCAATCGGCATCTGGTTCGGTCTTCGCAGGCGCGGGTGATCTCTTCCGAGAGCAGGTCTCGATGAGCGGTGTCGTGCCGATGGTTGCAGCGATGCTCGGCCACTGTGCCGCGGGCACCGCGTACATCCCCGCGCTCGCCGACTTCGTGCCGATGGTGAAGGGAACGTCGTCGATGGCCCTTGGCGGCCGTCACCTCGTCAAGGCTGCCGTTGGTGAAGACGTCACGGAAGAGGAGATGGGCGGCTCAGCCGTGCACACGAAGATCAGTGGTTGCGCTGACCTCGAAGTGCCAGATGACGCGGCCTGCCTTGAAGTGGTTCGTTCCTACCTCTCGTACTTTCCCTCACACAACCAGGAAGCACCACCGATCCGTCCTACCAATGACCCGGTCGATCGACGGGTGACCGCGCTCTACGACATCGTGCCGACGGCACCTCGCCGCGCGTATGACGTTCGCAAAGTCGTCGAAGCGGTCGTCGACGACCACGAAGTGCTGTGGATGAAGCCGGACTGGGCGAAGAACATCGTGACGGGGTTCGGTCGCGTCGGTGGTCGCCCAATCGGTGTTGTCGGCAATCAGCCGATGGTCCTTGGCGGCGCGCTCGACGTGAACGCCGCCGACAAGGCAGCCAGGTTCGTGTGGTTGTGCGACGCGTTCAACATCCCGCTCGTCTTTCTCCACGATGTGCCTGGGTTCATCGTCGGCTCTGCGGTGGAGAAGCAGGGGATCATCCGGCACGGGGCGAAGATGCTCTTCGCGGTGTCCGAAGCAACGGTTCCAAAGATCAGCGTCATCCTGCGCAAGAGCTACGGCGCGGGGTACTTCGTGATGAACGGGTACGCGTACGAGCCGGATTACCTCGTCGCGTGGCCGACGGCCGAGATCGCGGTGATGGGACCGGACGGCGCGGTCAACATCATTCACCGCAAGACCCTCGAAGCGGTGCCCGAAGAAGAGCGAGCGCAGCGTCGGCTGGAGCTTGCCGAGGAGATCCGCGCCAACATCGATCCCTATGTCGCTGCGGGGCACGCGCTCGTTGACGACGTGATCGATCCGGCCGACACACGCTCGGCAATCTGGCGCGGACTCGAGCTCTCGGCGAGCAAGCGGGTCGAGCGACCGTGGCGAAAGCACGGTGTCCTTCCTGTCTGACCCGCGATCGACTCTGCCGATGGAAGGTCGCGGTCGAATCCCGCTGGTTCGCCACCGCGGCATCCAATCTCGGCGACGGTCTCACGCTCTGCGCCATGCCCGTGCTCGCTGCCGAGTTCACACGCGACCCGCTCACGATCGCAGGAATCGGCATGTTCACGCCTTTGGCCAAGATCATTGTGTCCTTGGGCGGCGGCGCGCTCGTCGATCGTGGGGACCGTCGGCGTCTGATGATCGGTGCCGATCTGGCCAGGCTTGTCGCGATCGGTGGCTTCACGGCGCTGGTGGCCTCGGACGAGGTCAGCTTTCCGGTGGTCTACGTCGTCGTCTTCCTGCTCGGCATCGGCGAGTTCATCTATGACACCTCGGCGATGGCGGTCGTCCGTGATGTAGTTCCGCCGCAACGACTTACCGGCGCGAACGGCTGGCTCTACGCCGTCGAGGACGGCGCGCAGGATCTTGCCGCACCACCTCTTGGAGCCCTGCTGTTCGCGGCAACCGTCTGGTTGCCGTTTGCTGTGGACGCGACGTCGTTCGCGCTCTCTGCGGTGTTGCTGCTCAGCCTCCGCGGGAGGTTTCGTGCCGAGCACCCCGAACCGCGCACGACGGTGCGAAGCGAGCTGCAAGAAGGGTTTCGCTTCGCGTTCCGTCACCCGTTCTTCCGGTCAGCTGCGGTTGTCTGGGTCACCCTTGGGTTCACGTTGGGTGCCACGCTCGCGACCCTCGTGTTGTTCGTCAAAGAGACGTTGGATGCCGGTGAGCTCGGCTACGCGGCGATCATCACGACGGGTGCCGTCGGCATCGTCCTCGGCAACCTCTTCATCGCGCGACTCGAGCGGCGGCTTCGGCCCAGCGGCGTGCGTGTCGGCTCGATCGCTCTGAGCGGCGTCGTTCTGATCGCAACTGGTGCTGCGTCGGCCCTGGCCGTAGCCGCCGTGGCGCAGACGGTCTGGGGGATCGGCTTCTCGCTCGCGAACACACAGATGGTGAGCATCCGGCAGCGTCTCGTCCCCGACGCCTTGCTCGGCCGCGTCACCGGCGCGTTCGGTCTCTTGAGCGCGCTCGGCATGGTGATTGGCGCGCTGACGGGTGGCGTGCTCACCGACGGAGGAGGGCCCCGGGTTCCCATCCTGTTCGCTGGTGTGGTGACGGTGGTCGTCGGGCTGTTGTGGTGGGTGCTGCTCAGCACCTACCGCGACATGGACCTCACATCAGCACACGTCGAAGACCCTGCTGGCTGACGCTACGCTCCCGCGATGCACGAGATCCGCGCCGAGATCACCGCCAACGTGTGGCAGCTCCGAGTCGACGAAGGTCAGATGGTTGCCGAAGGCGATGAGATCGTCGTGCTCGAGTCGATGAAGATGGAGATCCCCGTGATCACCGAGGTGCCGGGGGTGGTTCGCGAGCTGCACGTCGCCCCAGAGGATGTCGTGCAAGAGGGCGACCTGATCGCGCTGATCGACGATTCGTAGTAGGTGTCCGGTGGGGCTTTGCCTCCCGAACGCCGGTGGGGGCCGTAGCCTGCGGAGGCGACCCGTGGTGGCGTCGTCAGTAGTTCGACGGCAGCACGCGCTCGAGCAGCGCGTAGAACACGAAGAGCGCAGCTCCGAACGGCAGGACGCCGATCAGCCAGTTGGTGAGACTCGGGTGACGGTGAAAGATCAGCCACCACAACCCGCCGATGAGCGCCACGACGAGCGCGGCGAGCACGGTCGGCGTCTTGGAGCTGCCTTCGCCGGACAACCCGGCTTCGGTCAGCTGCGGGTTGTTGTTTCCTCCGGAGGCCGGTAGAGGTTCCTCTTGAAGCACGGCTTGGACGACGAGCCGTTGCGCTGCTGAGTACTTCGGGTTGCAGGTGGTCAGCGTGAGGATCGCGGGCCGGAACTTGTCGTTCTGAAGCACTTCAACGTCCTTCGGCTGCACGATGAAGTTCGCGAGGAAGACCTCGTAGGTGAAGCTGCCGTACGCGGTCCGCACGAAGATCTTGTCCCCCTCTTCGAGGAGATCGAGGTTGCCGAACGGGGCGCCATACGTCGTGCGGTGACCCGCGATCGCGGCGTTCCCCTCTTGGCCGGGGAGGGGAGTGTCCGGATAGTGGCCAGGGCCCTTTCGTAGGTCCTCGCGGCTGATCCCTTGCACGACGATCCGGTCCACCCCGATGCGCGGGATGCGTAGCTGCGCGAACGGCTCGCCCTCGCGGGAGAACAAGGGGAGGGAGACCGGAGCGGTCGTCGTCGTGACCGTCGGATCGACGGGGACAACCGTCGTCGTGGTCGTCGCGGGCTCGCCGTCCTGTTCGAGGGAGGCCGTGAACTCATCACGTAGTCGGTCTTGCTCGCGCGAGGTGTAGAGACCGGTGCCCCAGAGCTGATAGGTGACGAAGAGGAGGATGAGCACACCGGTCGTCACGAAGGCCCGACCAAGTGCTCCCATCACACGCCGCACCCTCAGATCCTACGGGCGGTTTCTCCCTTTTCGTCCATAGGTGTGGCGGTTCGCCTGCCGACGCGAGGCCTTCGTACACTTGGCGTCCCTCCCCCGGAGGCGCTGTGCAACCCGTCGTCCGTCTCCGATCAGCTGTCTGTCTCCTCGGACGCTTCCCTGCGCTCGCAGGTATTGATCTCGATGTCGCAGCAGGTGAAGTCGTACTGCTGTCGGGTGGCAACGGCGCGGGCAAGACCACTCTGCTGCGGATGATCGCGGGCCTCGCGCGGCTTCACGAAGGCGAGGCGACGGTGCTCGGCTGCGATCTCGCTCGTGACCGCACGTCGCACCGAAAGAACCTTGCGTTCGTTGGTCACGACACGTTCTGTTACGACGACCTCACGGCGCGCGAGAACGTGAGGTTTGCTGCGCGTGCGGCCGGTGCCGGTGTTGAAGCGGCGGACACCGCGCTCGAGTGCGTCGGGCTGAAGGGATCAAGCGATGTCACGCACGGCCGCCTCTCCGCGGGACAGCGTCGCCGACTCGCGTTGGCTGTCGCGGTCGCGCGGGAGCCTCAGCTCCTTCTGCTCGACGAACCGCACGCAGGCCTCGATGGTGAGGGTCGCGACGTCCTCGATGCGGTGATCACTGCCGTCGCGGCAAAGAATCGCACCGTGCTCCTCGCGTCCCATGAGCTCGACCGCACCCGGGCCCTCGCTAGTCGTGAGGTCGTGCTCAGGGGCGGACAAGCCAACGGCACGTTCGATGCCGAACCACTTCGAAAGCGCCGGTCCGCGAGAAGGCCGAAGAAGGACTCGATCGTGAAGCGGGACGCGCCGTGAACCTCGTCCAGGAAGCGAGCCTCGTCGCCGAGAAGGACCTGCGGATCGAGCTCCGGTCCCGTGTGACGGTGCAGCAGATCTTGCCATTCGGCCTCGTCGTGTTGCTGTTGTTCGCCTTCGCCCTCGACCCAGATCGCGGTGTGTTGCGCGACGTCGCGCCTGGGCTCTTCTGGATCACCGCTCTTCTCGCGGCACTGCTCGCGGTCTCACGCTCGTTCGCAATCGAAGTCGAGCACGGCGCGCGCGATGGGTTGCGTCTCTCCGGCCTGGATCCCGCGGCGATCTTCTTGGGCAAGGCCGCGGCCGTCACGATCGAGCTGTTGGTGCTCGAGACGGTGCTGAGCGTGGGCGTGGTGGTGCTCTTCGACGTTGCGCTCAACGCTGTGCTTCCGCTGGTGCTCGCCGCGGTGCTCGCGACCGTTGGCGTCGCCGCCACCGGTACCCTCTACGGCGCCCTCGTGGCGTCATCGGGCACCCGCGAGACGTTGGTGCCATTGCTCCTCTTGCCGGTGGTGTCGCCGGTGTTGCTCGGGGCGACTCGAGGGTGGGAAGCGGCGATCGACGGCGTTCCGTCCGAGGCGTGGCCCTGGATCGGACTCCTCGCGGTCTTCGCGGTGCTCTACACGTCGATCGGGACGCTGGCCTTCGGCACGCTCCTGGAGGACGCATGACGCTGTTCAACCCAACGGTCGCACGAGTGCTCGGCTGGCTCACGTTGGCGTCCCTCATCGTCCTCGCGCTGTTCGGGTTGTGGGGTGCACCACCTGATGACGTGCAAGGTGACGTGCAGCGGCTCATGTACCTGCACGTCCCCGCGGCGTGGGTCGCATACCTCGCGTTCGCCGTCACCTCACTGGCCTCGGCCCTCTGGTTGTGGGAGCGAACGCGTTCACCCGTGTGGGATCGGGTTGCGGGCGCGTCCGCGGAGCTCGGCGTGATGTTCACCGCGCTGACGCTCATCATCGGCTCGCTCTGGGGACGACCGGTGTGGGGCGTGTGGTGGGCATGGGACGCCCGCCTCGTCACGACCGCGGTCCTGTTCTTCCTGTATCTCGGATACCTCGCGTTGCGCCGGGTGCCTGCCGACGCGGATGTGCGTGCTCGCCGATGCGCAATCGCCGCGCTGATCGCGTTCATCGACGTGCCGATCGTGCACTTCTCGGTGACGTGGTGGCGCACCTTGCACCAGGAGGGGACGGTCTTCGATCCCGAGCTCAAAGCGAACATCCACGGCACGATGGCGTTCACACTGTGGTTCGGGGTGCTCGCGTTCACACTCCTCTTCGCGTATCTCCTCGATCGGCGCTACCGCCTCGAGTGCCTGAACGAAGGGCTCGCGGACCGTCAGCTTCGTCGTGCCATCGAAGAGCGCGTCCGCGGCGCTGCGGATCGCGACGCGCCGAAGGTCGGGGCCGACCGATGACCGACGCGGAGTTCGTGATCGCGGGCTGGGTGATCACTGGCCTGGCCGCGCTGATCTACTGGATTCGGCTCGAGCGCAAGATCCGACGCGCCGAGCAGCTCGACCTAGACGCATGACCGAGCCAACGCCCGAATCGAGCCAGTCAACCGGGCTAGTTCGCCGTCGACGCGCGCTTGTCGCAATCTCCTGCTGTGCCGCGGCCATCGTTGCGATCATCGTGCTCGGGGTCGTGCTGTCAGAGAACGTCCTCTACTTCCAAACCGTGTCCGAAGCCGTGCGCGACCGGTCCGAACAGGGGACCGACCGGCTGCGCTTGGCCGGCGAAGTGGTCCCAGGGAGCGTCACGGAGACGGCTCGCGGTGTGCGCTTCGAAGTCACCGACGGCAAGACGACCGCGGAGGTCGTGCATCGCGGCGATCCGCCCGATCTGTTCGAGGACGCGGCTACCAAGGAGATCCCCGTGGTGTGCGAAGGCCATTGGGGATCGGGTGAGGCGTTCGCTTCCGACCGGATCCTTATCCGGCACGGCAACGAGTACAAGCCGCCCAAGGTCGACCAGGACGGCGCGGAAGAACCCAAGTGAAGGCGTTCGTCGGCGTGTTCGCCCTCGCGCTCGGCACCGTGTCATCCGTTTTCGGCGTGATCGTGCTGGGTCTCGGACTGAAGAAGCGAGACGAGCGCATGCTCGAGCTCGGACGACGGTTCGTGTTCGGCGTGCTCGCGGCCGCTGTCCTCGCGTTCCTCGCGATGGAGTGGGCCCTGCTCTCGCACGACTTCTCGCTGGAGTACGTGTACGAGAACAACGCGCGAGCGACACCCTTGCTGTACACGATCGCGGGATTGTGGGCGAACCTCGAGGGATCGATCATCCTCTGGGCGCTTGTGCTCGCGGGCTACCTCGCGTTCGCAGCCCGTCGCTTCCGTGACCGTTCGACGGATCCACTCGTCGCGTGGGCAACGCTGGTCGGACTCGCGGTTGCGCTCTTCTTCTTCGCATTGATGTTGGGGCCTGCGAACCCGTTCAAGACGCTGTCGCCCACACCGTCCGATGGCCTGGGCCCGAATCCGCTGCTCCAGAACCATCCGCTGATGGCGATCCACCCGCCGATGCTGTACCTCGGGTACGTCGGGTTCACCTTGCCGTTCTCGTTCGCGATCGCGGCGCTGGCCACAGGTCGCTTCGGGGAGGGGTGGTTGGCCGACATCCGTCGGGCGACGCTCATCGCATGGGGGTTCCTGACCGTCGGGATCATCCTCGGCGGCTGGTGGAGCTATGAGGTCCTTGGTTGGGGCGGCTACTGGGCGTGGGACCCCGTGGAGAACGCGTCGTTGCTGCCGTGGCTGACCGGCACCGCGTTCATCCACTCGGTGATCGTGCAGGAGCGCCGCGGCATGCTCCGCGTCTGGAACCTCTCGCTCGTCATCGCGACGTTCTCCCTCACGATCCTCGGCACCTTCCTCACCCGCTCTGGTGTCCTCGACTCCGTGCACTCGTTCACGGAGTCACCGATCGGACCATGGCTGCTGTCCTTCCTAGCGGTCGTTGCCGCGGTCGGCATCGGTCTCATCGCGTGGCGGGGAGACCGGCTGCGTGCGCCAGGTCGTATCGACTCACCGGTCTCGCGAGAGTCAGCGTTCCTTGGGAACAACCTGATCTTCGCGGCGCTCGCGTTCGTGGTGCTGCTCGGCACGGTCTATCCGCTGCTCGCCGAGGCGTTGCAAGGGCGACAGCTGTCCGTCGGTGAGCCCTACTTCAATCGCATGACAACGCCACTCGGACTCGTGCTGCTCTTCTTGATGGCAGTCGCGCCCGCGTTGCCGTGGCGGGCCGCAAGCGGCGAGGTGCTCCAGCGCCGCCTGCTGGTTCCTGCCTGGATCGGCGGACTGACGATGGTCGTTGCCTTGCTCCTCGGCACGAACGGCATCACCGACAGCGTGACGTTCGGGCTCGCGGCCTTCGCCCTTGCCGGCATCGCTCGCCAGATGGTTGTCGGAGCGCGGGCACAGGGGCGCGCCAACGGGGTTGCGTGGCCCGCCGCGACACTTCGCGCCATCCGATCGAACCCCAGGTTGTACGGCGGTCTGATCGTGCACACGGGGATCGTGCTGATCGCGATTGCGCTGGTCGCCTCGAGCAGCTACTCGACGCGCCGCGAGGTCCGATTGACCCGCGACAACACTGTGAACGTCTCGGGGTACTCGCTCACCTACTTGGGTTCGCGCATCACCGACACCAAGCAGAAGGTCACCGTGCACGCACGCATCCGAGTCGAGCGCGACGGCGATGCCCTCGGCGTGCTCACGCCGGCGATCTCGAGCTTCCCAGGACGAACGTCCGGGATCGGGACGCCAGCGGTGAAGACGGGGATCGTTCGCGACCTGTACCTCACGCTGGTCTCGTCACCGACGGAGCGTGAGCGGGTGACGGTCGGTGTGCAGGTCAACTCGATGATCGTGTGGCTCTGGATCGGCGGTGGCGTCGTCGCACTCGGCACGCTGGTCGCGCTCATGCCGTCGCTCCGACGGAGATCGCAACGAGATCCGCTTGGCGCGGATGACGCTGAGCCGCGTGTGCTGGAAGGCGCGTCGGCGTGAAGCACCCCGCGCGGTGGATCGCGCTGGCGGTCGCCGTCGTCGCGCTCGCGTTCGTTGCGGTGCTCGCAACCCAGGTGAGCGACGATCCGCAGCGTGAAGACAACGAGAGCGTTCTCCTCAACCATCCCGCGCCTGAGTTCTCGGTGCGAACGCTCGACGGCACCACGATCACGCAGGCCGACCTTGCAGGCAAGGAAGTGATCGTGAACTTCTGGAACAGCTGGTGCATCCCGTGCCACGAGGAGCTACCGGCCCTCAAGGAGTTCTACGACGCGCATGCCACGGATCCCGACTTCGTGATGCTGGGGATCGTGCGAGCAGACAGTCAAGATGCGATCCGCGCCTATGTGGACGCCGAAGGTGTCGACTGGGTGGTGGCGTTCGATCCAGGTGCAAACGCCACCCTCGGATTCGCGACGCGGGGCCAACCCGAGACGTTCGCGATCAACTCCGACGGCACGATCGTCGGGTTCAAAGCTGGACCATCGAGTCGCAACGAGCTCGAGACGATGCTCGCAGCCGCCCGCGTGCCGTCGTGATGAGCGGGGCACGATGAACCGGTTGGCGTGGGCAGCGCTCGCGCTGCTCGTGGTCGTCGCGGTGGTGGTGGCCGCGACGCAGGCGGGTGACTCGAGCCCCCGGGCGCGTGCGAACGCGTTGGCCGAGGAGATCCAGTGCCCCGAATGTGACGGAGTGTCGGTTGCGCAGTCGCTCGCGCCGACCTCGCGGGCGATCGTGCGGGACCTCCGTCGGCGAGTGGCGGCAGGGGAGTCGGATGACGACATCCGCGCTGCATACGTGGAGCGCTACGGCGAATCGATCCGCCTGAACCCCGAAGGCGACGGGCTTGGTCTCCTCGTGTGGGGTCTGCCCGTCACGCTCGTGCTCGCCGGCGCAGGTGCGCTGGTGTTCGCGTCGCGGCGGTGGCGGCGCGAGCCGCTGATGCACGCTACCGGCGCCGACGAAGAGCTTGTCGAGCGCGCGCGGCGAGACGACGCGTGAGTCCACCACAGAGCGAGGAGCGCGAACGCCTCGAGGGTGAGCGCGACTTCCTGCTGAAGTCGCTCGACGATCTCGAGAACGAGCGTGCAGCCGGCGGGATCGACGACGAGTCGTACACCCAGCTGCACGACGACTACACGGCGCGCGCCGCGGCGACCATCCGAGCGCTGCGCGATGGCATCGACGCCCGTCCGGTTGCGGCACAGATTCCGTGGACGCGGCGGGCGATCGCCTGGTGTGGCATCGCCGTGTTGGCCGCGGGTTCTGGCATCGCGTTGGCGAGCGCGCTCGGTGGCCGGGACCCGGGCGAGACCTCGTCGGGAAACTCGCAGTCGACGTCCGACGGGCCCGGCGAGCAAGACGAACGTCGCCAGCTCGAAGCCGCGGTCGAAGCCGACCCCTCCAACATCGGGAACCGCCTGCTCCTTGCTCGCTATCTCGAGCAAGACGACGAGCTCGCGGCCGCACTCGAGCAGTACGACGCCGTGCTCGCACTCGAGAGCGACAACGTTGATGCGCTCGCGCAGTCAGGACGTGTGCTGTACCTCGGCGCAGTGGCGGCACCCGAACAGGCCTTTGACCTCGTGGACGAAGCACGGGCGAGGCTCGACCGGGCGATCGAGCTCGACGCTGAGTACGCCGATGCACGGTTCTTCCGTGCCATCATCCTCGCGAACGAGTTCCAGGACTTCGTTGGCGCCCAGACGGACCTCCAGCAGTACCTCGTGCTCGCCCCCGAAGGTCTGTTCGCGCAGCAAGCCCGCGCGTTGCTCGCCGAGGTGACCGCGGCACTCGAACCAAGAGTCACGACCACCACCTGACCCCGAACGGAAGGCAACCTCGATGGCCGACAAGCCCGCGCCGCAGACCGACGCATCGAAGCTCTACCGCACGACGATCACCACCGATCGCGGGACGATCGTTGTGGATCTCGATCCCGCGCTCGCACCCAACAGCGTCAACAACTTCGTGGGCCTCACCCGCGATGGGTTCTACGACGGCCTGACGTTCCATCGAGTGGTGCCTGACTTCGTGATCCAGGGCGGCTGCCCTGAGGGAACCGGCACCGGTGGCCCGGGTTACAAGTGGGCCGACGAGCCCGTGAAGGACGAGTACACGCTCGGCGCCGTCGCAATGGCGAACGCCGGCCCGAACACCAACGGCTCACAGTTCTTCATCTGCATCGACGACTGCACCCGAAAGCTGTCGAAGGACTACAACCTCTTCGGCCACGTCGTGCAGGGCATCGACGTCGCGCAGGCCACCGAGGTGGGCGACGTGATGCGGTCGGTCGTCGTCGAGGAGGTCGCCCGCTCCTAGCGCTGCAAGGTCGACCGCCCGGCAGCGGTACTCTCGAGTGACCGAAGCAGGCCGGTGCATTGCGAGAGCCCGAAGCTTGCGAGGGCGACCAGAGGAGGGCATGCAACGGCGGCTTTGCCGACCGGTGCATTGCGAGAGCCCGAAGCTTGCGAGGGCGACCAGAGGAGGGCATGCAACGGCGGCTTTGCCGACCGGTGCATTGCGAGAGCCCGAAGCTTGCGAGGGCGACCAGAGGAGTCAGATGGCCGAGTCCCAGGTCGGGCCCACCACCCCGGTGGAGCTCGTCGAGGCGCTCTACGCCCGCTCTCCGGAGTGCGTGGAGACGGGGCGGCGTCGACTCGGCCGGCCCCTCACCTTCTCGGAGAAGGTGCTGTTCGCACACGCGGCGGACGCGGAGACCGTCGGCATCGAGCGTGGCGGCGACTACGCCGACTACCGGCCCGACCGGGTCGCGATGCAGGACGCCACCGCTCAGATGGCCTTGCTCCAGTTCATGACGGCGGGGCTGCCGAGCGTTGCGGTGCCCACGACGGTGCACTGCGATCACCTCATCCAGGCGCACGTCGGAGCCGACCGCGACCTGAAGCGCGCGATCGACACCAACGCCGAGGTCTACGACTTCCTCCGCAGCGTGTCCGCCAAGTACGGGATCGGCTTCTGGAAGCCAGGGTCCGGGATCATCCACCAGGTCGTGCTCGAGCAGTACGCGTTCCCCGGCGGGATGATGATCGGCACCGACAGTCACACGCCGAACGCCGGTGGCCTCGGCGTGGTCGCCATCGGTGTCGGCGGTGCCGACGCCGTCGACGTGATGGCGGGCTGGCCGTTCAACACGCGTGTTCCGCGTGTCATCGGTGTTCGCCTGACGGGTCAGCTCTCAGGGTGGACCGCGCCGAAAGATGTGATCCTCAAGGTCGCGGGCATCCTCACCGTGAAGGGCGGTACCGGCGCGATCGTCGAGTACTTCGGGCCGGGCGCGTCGTCGATCTCCGCGACCGGCAAGGCGACGATCTGCAACATGGGTGCCGAGATCGGCGCGACGTGTTCGATCTTCGGCTACGACGAACGGACGGCGGCCTACCTGCGCGCGACGAAGCGCGGTGACCTCGCGGACCTCGCTGACGGCTGTGGCGACTACCTGCGCTGCGACCCCGAGGTCGACGAAGACCCGGAGCGGTTCTTCGATCGCGTCATCGAGATCAACCTCGACGAGCTCGAGCCCCACCTCGTCGGTCCCCACACCCCGGACCTCGATCGCCCGATCTCGGAGGTCAAGGAGGCGGCCAAGAAGGAGGGGTACCCGCTCAAGATCTCGTACGCGTTGGTCGGGTCGTGCACCAACTCGTCCTACGAAGACATCGGCCGCGCTGCGCACGTCGCCCGCCAGGCGAAGGCGGCAGGCCTGAAGGTGCGCACGCCGCTGCTGATCACTCCGGGCTCCGAGCAGGTGCGGGCCACGATCAAGCGCGACGGGTACCTGAAGGATCTCGAAGCGATCGGCGCGACGGTGCTCGCCAACGCGTGCGGTCCGTGCATCGGTCAGTGGCGCCGCGACGACATGCAGCTCGGCATGCAGAACACGATCGTGTCGTCGTTCAACCGCAACTTCCCGCGGCGCAACGACGGGAACCCGTCCACGCTGTCGTTCATCGGGTCACCCGAGACCGTGGTGGCGATGGCGCTCACCGGACGCCTCGATCACGACTTCCTGCGTGAACCGATCGAGACCGACGATGGTCGTGAGGTGATGCTCACCGCCCCAGTGGCTGAGGAGCTGCCGGCCAAGGGATTCGACCCGGGCAAGTCGGGCTTCGTCCCGCCCGCCAGCGACGGCTCGAAGGTCAAGGTCGTCGTGCAGCCCGACTCGGATCGCCTCGAGCTCCTCGACGCGTTCCCGGCATGGGACGGCAAGGACCTCAGCGCCTTGCGTGTGCTCATGAAGGCCGTCGGCAAGTGCACGACTGACCACATCTCACCCGCAGGGCCCTGGCTCACCTACCGGGGGCACCTCACCAACATCTCGCAGAATCTCTTCACCGGCGTGAACAACGCGTTCGCGCCTGACAACGCGGGCGATGGCGTCGACGCGCGCGACGGCTCAGTGAAGCCGCTGCCCGAGCTCGCGAAGGCGTACAAGGAAGCGGGAATCGGTTGGGTCGCGATTGGTGACGAGAACTACGGCGAAGGGTCTTCGCGTGAACACGCCGCGATGGAGCCACGCTTCATGAACGGGTGCGCCGTGCTCGTTCGCTCGTTCGCTCGCATCCACGAGACCAACCTGAAGAAGCAAGGCGTGCTGGCCCTCACCTTCGCCGACCCGGCCGACTACGAGCTCTTCCGTGTCGACGACACCGTCGACATCATCGACCTTGCGTCGCTCGCGCCGGAACGCCCGGTACGCGTGGTCATCCACCACGCCGACGGCACGCGCGATAAGATCGAGACGACGCATACGATGTCCGACGAGCACATCGAGTGGTTCCGAGCTGGCTCGGCGTTGAACGTGCTCCGGGCCGAAGAAGCGGGAGGCGCGGGATCGTGACCCGTGAGCGCTGGATCATCGGAGCGCTGATCGGGATCCTCGTCGCCGCGGGTACGGTGCTCGCGTTGAGCGGTGACGACGGCGGCAGTGACGTGGCGATCGACCCGGCCAACACGACCAGCACCTCGGTGACGACGACGACGCTCGCGACAACGACGACCGTTGGCGGTTCACCGCCTGTCACCGTCGGGATCATCTGCACCACGCCCGAAGAGGCCGCGATGACGTTCGTCGACGCGTGGATCGACGGCGATCAGGCGGCTGCGGCGCGGTGTGCGACAGAGGCGGCGGTCACGACGATGTTCCAGACCACTGGCGCCGGCGCCCAGTACACGTGGCAGGGCTGTCATGGTGACCCCGGGATGCCCACGTGCTCCTACACCTACGAAGGCGGCGCGGTGAACCTCGCGTTGGGCGGCACGGAAGCAGCCGGGTGGAAGGTGCAGTCGGTCAGCTACATCGCCGACTGAATGAGCACTCCAAGTTGCTCGCTCGTTGGTTCGGCACAACAGAACCATGGCTCAGTGAGTCGTGGTGCCACCGTGACCGCGTCGACCGACAACCCGAGACGTTCGAGCCCACACGCGCGTCGTAGCTCTTCGTAGATCGACACTCCGTCGTCGCCATCGGCGAGGCGCGACTCGACGAGCGAGGCGAGTTGCGCCTGGAGGGCGTCCATCTCCGGGTCGGCCGAGGTCCACGCGTACGACGAGCGCTTGACGTCGTACTCCCCGAGATGTGGGGCGAGATCGGGATGACCGAGCAGCAACGAACCCTCCGGGAGGAGCAACCGGATCGTGTACTGCACGGGATCGACGTTGCCCACGAGGTCGTGCTCGGCCACGAAGTCGAGCAGCGCTTGGATCTGGCCAAGCGTCGTCCACGGTGTGAACGGCATCCACGACGGTCGGACCTCGATCCCGTGCGTACGCAGCAGCTCGACCGCGGCTCCGGCGTCGGCGGTGGTATGACCCTTGTCGAGCCGAGCGAGGGTCGCGTCGTCGACCGACTCGAATGCCGACACCACGAACATGCAGCCAGACGCGGCGATCTCGGGCCACAGGTCGGCGTGCTCGAGCACGTGCTCGACCTTGACCGTGCAGTCGAAGGTGAGGTCGGGATGACGCTCGTGGAGCGCACGAACGACGCGCATGGAGTGATGGGCACCGTTCAGGAAGTCGGGATCTCCGAACGTGAGGTGGCGCGCGCCGGCCGCAACCTGTTGATCTGTATCGGCGATGACCGCATCGAGATCGACGATTCGGATGCGGCCGTCGTAGACCACCGGAACCGGGCAATGACGGCAACGGTGCGCGCACCCGTGACTGGCTTCGACGTAACCAGCGAGGCGTTGCTCGCCGTGGATTGCGAAGCGAGCGTACTGGTCGATCGGCGGCAGAAGATCGCGAGCGGGTCGTGCACCCCCGCTCGCGGCCTCGCGACCGAGGTGGATGACCACGTCGTCGTCATCGCCGTCGATCCAACCGGTCAACGCCGCGTCCGCTTCTCCGCCGAGGGCGCGGTCGGCCACGTCGGCCATGACCGGTCCGTACAAGCCAAAGCAGGCGATCGACAGGTCCGGCCTTGCATCGCGTACGAGGGTGATTGCTTCTCGGGCGACGCGCATCGCCGTGTGCATGGGCACCGAGAACGCGACGCGGTCTGCCCACGTCACGAGCTCGGCATCCCATGGCTCAATCGAGAGATCGAGACAACGAACGTCATGACCGCGGTCACGGAGCGCTCCGGCCGGGCGTGCCACGTTGAGTGGCTGATGACCCAGCTCGTAGGTCGAGATGAGGAGGACGCGCACGCAACCAGCCTACGACGGCGCGAAACGGACTCGGTCAGGTGATCGCTACGTCGAGTGCCGCGTGGGCCGCTCGAAGCGCCGATTCGACTTCGTCCGGTGTGTCGGCGCGCGCGAACAGGAAACCGAGATAGCGGTCGCCATCGGGCAACGGTTGCACCTCGCGTCCGATCGGGATCGTGATCTCGAGGCCGACGATCCCCGGTACCGCTCGTGCATCGTCTTGGCCGTTCACTGCCGAGAGTCGACCGGCGCGCGGGATCGGCAGCATCATCACGCCAGAGGCGGTCGACTCACGAGCCAAGTCGCCCAGATCTCGTCCGAGCGCATGGCGCAGGATCACCTCCTCGAGGCTGATGCCGGCGCCGAACCGCAGTGCCCGCGCACACAAGCCGCCAATCGAACGCGCGGCAACCTCGAGAACCCACACTCGGTGATCGTGCACACGAACCTCAGCGTGGATGGGACCCTCACGTAGGCCGAGTGCGGTCGCCGCATCGGTCACGACCCGTTCGATGTCGCGCGCGGTCGCGTCGTCGAATCGGGCCGGGGTGACGTAGATGGTCTCTTCGAAGTACGGACCTTCCAAGGCGTCGGGCTTGTCGAACATCGCGAGCACTTCGAGCTCGCCATCACGAAGGAGTCCTTCCAGTGCGAGCTCATCGCCCGGCACGTACTCCTCGACCAGGAGCGTTCCACCGGCGGCGATGTCGCTGGCGCGTCGGGCGGCAGCCCGGGCTTCGTCGGCGTCGTTCGCACGGATCACCCCGCGACTTGCAGACAGACGGCTCGGTTTCACGACGCACGGGAAGCCGATCGATGGAACGTCGTCAGGATCTTCGAAGATGGCGAAGCGCGGCTGTGGCACCTCGCCGGCCTCGAGCGCGAGGCGCATCGCGGCCTTGTCCCGCGTGCGGGCGGCGGCGTCGGGAGGGTTGTGCGGGAAGCCGAGGACCTCACCGGCGTGCGCGGCGACGAGCACGCCCTGGTCGTCGACCGCCACCACGGCGTCGATTCCGTGGCGCGCGTCGAGCTCCTCGATGGCCGCGGCACCCGCGCTCGGGTCGTCGAGCGTCACCACCACCGCGCGGTCGCCCATCGTGTCGGCCAAGATCGGGCGCTCCTCCGATGCGACGACGACCTCGACGCCCAATTCGCGTGCGGCATCGATGAAGTCGGCGGCCCGGTAGGTGGCCGTCGGCAGGAGGAGTAGGACCCGGGTCATGGGTCGTATCATGGGCGCCAGAGCGAACGTCCGCGGCGCAGGTACCCTGCGCCGCAGTGAGCGGGGCCTAGCGGCCCGGCCCGTAGGGCCAGGAGCGAAAGAGATGACTGATCTCGCGGAGCAGATCGTCACGCTCACCGACGCGGCGCGCACGAAGATCCTCGAGGTACGGGCGTCGGAGACCGACGCCGACTCGCTGGCGCTCTGGATCGAGGTCAGCGGCGAATCGGGTGGGGCGTACTCGTACACGATGGAGCTGCGACCGCTCGCGGAGTCAGAGGCCGAGGGGATCGTGCAGCGCCACGACGACCTGTCAGTCGTGGTCGACCGCGACAGCGTCGAGAAGCTGTCGGGTGCCACGCTCGACTTCACCGGTGCCGGCATGGTGATGCAGAACCCCAACCAACCGGCGCCCGCGGCGCCATGGGGCGATCGCCCGGCGCCCGACCTGTCGGGTGAGCTTCCGCAGCGGGTGCTCGCGGTGCTCGACACCGAGATCAATCCCGCGATCGCCGCGCATGGTGGGTTCGCCGAGCTCGTCGCGGTCGAGGACGCAACCGCGTACGTGCGCATGGGCGGCGGCTGCCAGGGCTGTGGGATGGCCGCGGTCACGCTCAGTCAGGGCATCGAGGTTGCGATCCTCGACGCGGTTCCCGAGATCGAGAAGGTGATCGACGTCACCGACCACGCATCGGGGACGAACCCCTACTACGAGGCCGCGAAGAAGTAGTTCTCCCACGGGGAGGGCAAGCCCCTCCCCGTGAGCCATCTCGGCGCGACCGCCGCCGTGAAGGGGTTGTCGAGCGGCGGCAAAGCCACCGTTCGGGCGCGCCGGCAGGTCGTGATCGACTACGCGAAGCGTTTCGCGTCTTCAGCTGCGTACCGAGCAACTGTCGTGTCGGCGGCGGCGTTGTTCCGAATGCTCTCGAGAACCTCGGGAAGTCGGCTGGCAGGGATCGCGCACGTCATCTCGTGTGCCGACATGCCAGTACGGACGCGGCTCAGCGCACAGCCAACGCTTGCTGCGACCTCGCCTTCCTCCTTTGCCACCGCGACGATGTGACACTGCGGCTTGCCTTCGATGCGCAGGCCTGGCATGGCGTCGGAGAGCACCATCAGCTGCTTCGCGTTGAGGCGCAGCAGCACGACGTCGGGATCGATCGGGGTGTCGGCGAGGGGTCCATAGGTCACGGCGCCCGGGCGTTCACGAACGACCGGGATCTGCGGCACCACGTCCATCGTCACCCAGCCTGAATCGAGCAGGGCCGCGACGTCGGAGTTACCTGCGACCTCATCGAGCGTCTTGAACCCGTGGGTCATGCTGCCGACGGAGCAGTTGGCGTGATCCTCTGCGACGGTGGAGAACGTCGCGTCGGCTGCGCGCATCCAGAACACGCATCCGGCGGGGACGCTGCCGGTGCGACCGTCGGGCATCGGCTCAGGCATCGGCGCGTCGAACATGTCGATGTCACGCGGGCGCACGTGCGAGAACGAGATCGCGATCGGCGCCGCGTTGAGGGCGAGCGCGTCCGAAACATCCTTCGAGAGCGTCGACCAGTCCTGTGAAGTGTCCATGAGGCTCACACTAGCGAGGTCCTCGGGCGACTTCGTTCAGCCGTGGCGCGCAACCTCAGCGTCGAGATCGAGCGGCGCGATCGGTGCCGCGTCGCGGACGTAGCGGACGGCATGGCTGAGTCGCTGCACCGGGATCATGGAACCTCCAACTGAAATCTCGACCCAACTGTTCCAAACCGGGGTCAGGTGCGGAGCGCTCGGAGCTTGGCGACGACCTCGGGGAACGCGGTAGTGAACGCGTCGATGTCAGCATCTGTCGAGCTCCAGCCGACGGTGGCGCGCAGCGACTTGTCGGCGTCGACGCCCATGGCGGCGAGCACTGGCGACGGTTCGAGCGCCTCGCTGGAGCAGGACGAGCCCGAGTGCACCGACACGCCTCGCTGATCAAGACCGAGCAGCACCGGCTCGGCCTCGACGCCGCCGACGCTGATGCAGACGAGATGGGGGAGCCGCTCCTCGGGATCGCCGAGCTGGACGACGTCGTCGACCGTCAGCGCATCGCGGGCGAGCCGATCGGTGAGAGCGCGCGCAGCGGATGCCTCACGCTCGAGCGCGTCTCCCGCGAGCTCGTGCGCCGCGGCGCCGAACCCGACGATCGCGGGGACGTCCTCGATCCCGCCCCGGCGAGCGCGTTCCTGCGCGCCTCCGACGATCATCGGCGGCACCCGCAGACCCCGTCGGACCAACAGCGCGGCCGCGCCTTTGGGGCCGCCGAGCTTGTGCGCGGTGACCGAGCAGAGGTCGACGTCGAGCGCGGCGAAGTCCACGGGAACGTGTCCGGCGGCTGCGCACGCGTCGACGTGGACGAGCACGCCCTGCTCGCGCGCGGCTGCCGCGATGGCGGGGACGTCGTTCTGCAGCGTGCCGACTTCGTGGTTGGCGAGCTGCACCGATACCAGCGCGGTATCCGGCCGCAGTGCCGCGATCGCGTCGTCGGCTGCGACCCGGCCGAATCGATCGACGCCGACTTCGGTGATCTCGACATTGCTGCGGCGACACGCATCGAGGACGGCCGAGTGCTCGACGGCCGTCGTGACCACGTGCGGCCGCGCCGAGCCGTCGGCTTCGGTCGCCCGCGTGACCGCGCCCCAGATCGCGGTGTTCACCGACTCCGTGCCGGTTGCCGTGAACACGACCTCACGCGGGCGGGCGCCGAAGAGCGCAGCGACCTGCTCCCGCGCCTCTTCGATCGCGACCCGCGTGATCTTCCCGTCGCTGTGGACGCGGCCGGGGTCGGCAGCGTGCTCGCGCAGGAACGGGAGCATGGCGTCGAGCGCGGCGGCACGCAGCGGTGATGACGACGCGTGATCGAGGTAGACGCGAGGCATCGAACCGACGAACGGACTAGACGCGAGCGACGCAGTGGGCGTCGCCGTCGGGCCGGCTCGCCGCGAAGTGTGGTGACGTCTCGCCGTACAACCCGGCGAGCATCCCGCGGATCATCCCCCGGTCGAGCGCGCACACGACGTGCGGGTATCGCTGCGCGGTCTCGCCGAACGGACAGCACTCGGAGACGATCGAGAGCTCGTTGCCCGTCCCTTCCGCGTGGGCCGCGAACCCGTGCGCGGTGAGCGCATCGGCAACTGCCGCCACGGCAGTGCGCGCGGAGCGATGACCCGTCCCTGGCTCCATCCGTGCGGCGAGCGTCCGGCCGTAGTCGTACCCAACCTCATCGGCCAGGACCTCGGCTTGTTCCGGGCCGAGCGTGTCGAGCGCCCGCACGAGGAGGCTGGCGAGCACGTCGTCGTGCTTCAGCGGGAGCGCGAGCGCGTGGTCGGCGTCGGTGGCGCGATAACGCTTCGACGGCCGACCGGCCGGGCGCCCCCCCTCGGCCTTGGCGATGGCGACCGTCACGTAGCCGCCGCCCGTGAGCTTCTCGAGGTGGTGACGCGCCACGTTGGGGTGAAGCTCGAAGTGCTCGGCCACCTCGCTCGCGGTGACCCCCTCAGTAGAGGTCCGCACGAACAGGTAGATGTCGCGACGGGTCGGATCGCCGAAGGCGTTCGTGACCGCCGCGACCGCGGCAGTGAACTCCTCAGGAGTGAGGGACCGCTCAGCCTCGGCGTGTGACGCCGGTGTGACGGATGCGGGCTCCGAAATCACGAGCGGTATTCTACCTACGCCCGTAGTGGAAAATCCGCCCCCCGGAGGGGTCCCATGCACGAGGCCGAGGCTGCCGTCCGGTCCGCAATCGCCGACATCGACGAGCCCCGTCTTCGTCGGCCACTCGCCGAGCTCGGCGTCGTGCAGGGCGTCGCGGTCGACGGGGCCACGGCCGTTGTCGCGCTAGCCGACCCGCTCCCGCGCAGCGAGTCGTGGGACGAGCTCGCACGTCGGGTCGACGCCGCCGTGGGAGCGCTCGCGGGCATCGACCGGGTCGACGTCGACATCCGGGAGATGACCGACGAGGAGAAGGCGCGCGCCGCCAACGTCTTGAAGGGCGCGCCACCCCCAGACCCACTCGCGGTGGTGGATGCATCGGCGCAACGGACCGCGCGACCGCGCACGAACCCGTTCACCGATGCGCGCACTCGTGTGCTCGCGATCGCGTCGGGCAAGGGCGGGGTCGGCAAGTCGTCGGTCACCACCAACTTGTCGATCGCGCTTGCCGAGCGCGGGCGTGACGTCGCCGTGGTTGACGCCGACGTCTGGGGTTTCTCGCTCCCGCGCATGTTCGGTGTCGCCGAACCGCCCGGGCTCATCGATGACGTCCTCGTCCCACCGGAGACGCATGGCGTGCGCGTCATCTCGATGGGCTTCTTCACCGCTGAGGATCAGGCGGTCATGTGGCGCGGTCCGATGTTGCACAAGGCACTCGAGCAGTTCCTGACCGACGTGCACTGGGGTGAGCCCGAGTACCTGGTCGTCGACCTGCCACCAGGCACCGGCGACATCTCACTGTCGATCGCGCAGTTCCTGCCGCGCGCCGAGGTGATCGTGGTGACGACGCCCCAGCCGGCCGCGCAGAAGGTCGCGCAGCGGGCCGCGGCGATGGCGGAGAAGGTCGAGCTCGACGTCATCGGGATCATCGAGAACATGTCGTGGTTCCGCGGCGATGACGGCAAGCAGTACGAGCTGTTCGGAGCGGGTGGCGGGGCCGAGCTTGCGGTCAAGGTCGGTGTCCCGCTGCTCGGCCAGGTGCCGCTCGTCCCCGCGCTCCGCGAAGGCGGCGACGAAGGAGACCCGATCGTCATCGCGCGTCCTGACGACGAAGCGTCACAGGCGTTCCGCGCCATCGCCGAGATCGTGGACCGCGACATCAAGCCGCGCCGCCGCGCGCACCCGGAGCTGAAGATCAGCTAGCTGCAGGGTCTAGAGCTGATCCCGTCTGACGCGTGATCGAACGGACGTGCCCGAGCAGGGGTGTGTGCTCGACGGTGACGGTGTCGCCTTGCGAGTGTCCACCCCACAGTCGCGACCGGCGCAGCCGGAACGCGACGACGCGATCTCCAGTGCCATCGTCGACGGCCATGAACCGTCGGTACGTCTTGCGATCGTTGTCGGAGGTCCACTTCTCGAACTGCCGATCGCGCACCACCTCGCCAGTGATTGTCCGCTTCGTGAAGAGATCAGGAAGCGCTCGGATCAGCACGACGATGGCCCAGGCGACCAGCAGCGCGAACGGGATCATCGCGAGGAGGCAGCCGCGCTCGAACCACTGCCACCCATCGACTGAGGCGTTGGCCGGACGAGCGAGATCGGCGAGCGCAGCTAGGCCGCGGATGATCGTGCCAGCCAGCGCTCCCCACAAGAGTGCGGCCACCACCGCGAACGCAGGGTGCATGCCCCAGGCGACCGGCCAGAAGCGGGGATAGCGCACGCGGACGCGCCGCCAGCGCCCCCCGAAACGACTCCACGCGCGGCGGTCGTCTTCGATCCCCATCGGCAGGAGCTCCACGGCGAGCGGTGCCGCACCGAAGGCGGCCGCGTACGCGAAGTGGCGGCCTCGGAGCCTCACTGCCGCGGGCGGGAGGTCGGCCAGCGGCTTGTCGTCGCGCAGATGCCGCTCGAGACCTTCGACGCGCGCCGCCGCGGCACGACCCGCGTCGGTGGGGAGCTGGGCGAGTGACCTCGCCATGCGCGCTGACGTGTAGGCGGCCACCGCGATGAACACACCCGCCACTGCGAGCACGCCGAACACAAGCGGGGCGACGTTCTCTGGCGTTTCCTCTTTCAGCGCGAGCGCGACGAACAAGACGTGTACCGCGAGGAACGTCGAGAGCACGCCGACGAAGAAGTTGGGCCAGCGATCGAACGTCAAACCGCCCGCCTTCGACTCTCCGACGATCTCTTTGCCGAGGTCGCGATGCCATGACTTCGATCGCGCCTCCGGACCGGTCGTCAACGCCTCGGTCGGGACGATCCCGTCGATCTCCTTCTCGCGCAGGCTGTCGAGCACGCGCTGCTCGTACGGGCTGAGCGGCTCGTCGGATGCCTTGCGCACGCGACAGATCGTGCGTCCCGGTTGCACCTCGTCGAGCTCGACGACGTCGCGCGCAGCCAGGTCCAGCAGGATCGCCGGGGCGACCTCCGCCGGCACCACGAAGTCGTTCACGAGCATTCCCGCGACCGGCGGCGACTCGGGCGGGAGCTCCATCGTCGCCTCGGTCGCGCGGATTCGCGGTGGTCGTCGCGCAAGCGCGAAGACCGTTGCGCTGGCTACCCACCCCACCGCAGCAGCGGCGCCGATCGCCAGCAATGGGACTGAGAACCCGTCTGAGAGCGATACCGCTGTGATCGTCGCCATGGCAGGAACCTTCGCGTCGCGCCTCCGCTGCGTCAACGTTGAGGGGCGCCGGATAATGTCGCCCTCGATGGAAGTACGGATCGGGGTCCTGCACTCACCCAAGGAGCTGTCGCTCGAGATCGAGGGCAAGCCCGACGACGTCTCGAAGGCCTTCGACGACGCGCTCAAGAAGGAAGACGCGGTGCTCTGGCTCACCGATGCCAAGGGGCGACACGTGGGAGTGCCGGCGGAGCGCGTGGCCTACGTCGAGATCGAGACCGAGAGCGGCGCCAAGCGCGTCGGGTTCGGCGGCTAGCGCACGCTCCACCTCACCTGAGGTGTCACGAGGAGCCGCATCATGACCGCGGGTCGTCTCGACCTGCTTGATCGTCGCCTCCTCTTCTTCACGGGGAAGGGCGGCGTCGGCAAGACATCGGTTGCCGCGGCCGCGGCGGCGCTTGGCGCGGAGCGAGGCAAGCGGGTTCTTCTCGTCGAGGTGGACGCCAAGGGCAACCTGGGCGCGCTCTTCGATCATCCGCCGATCGGGTTCGGGCCGATGCAGGTGCGGCCCAACGTTCACGTCATGCAGATGCGCACCGACGAGTCGTTGCGCGAGTACCTCCGGCTCCATGTGCGCGTGCCGGCGCTGGGTGGCATCGGCCCACTTGCGAACGTCCTCGAGTTCGTCGCGAACGCTGCACCCGGGGTCAAGGAGATCCTCACGGTCGGCAAGATCTGCTGGGAGGTGCACGAGTCAGTCGAAGGCCGTGCCCCGTGGGATCTCGTCGTGGTCGATGCGGCCGCGAGTGGACACGTGATCGCGCAGCTCGACGCGCCGCGCGCGATCCAAGAGCTCGTGCAGGTCGGGCGAGTCCGCACCCAAACGGAGTGGATGATCGAGCTGCTGGCGGCTCCGGAGATCACGGCGCTGAACGTGGTCACCACTCCGGAAGAGCTGCCCGTGAGCGAGACCATCGAGCTCGTCGGCCGGGCGCGCGAAGAGCTCGACGTGCCGCTTGGTGTGGTGATCGCGAACCGGGTGCTTCCCGAACCCTTGACGCGTGGCGACGATGCGATCGTCACCGCGCTTCGCCTGCCTGACAGCGCCGCAATCCTCGATCGCGCGGTCGGGTCGGGTGCGGTTGGCGTGCTCGATGCACTCGATCTGGCGGCCGCCCTCCGAGCGTCACGCGCACCGCACCTCGAGCGACTGCGTCAGTCGGTCGATCTGCCGATCGTGAACCTGCCCGCGCTCTTCGGGTCCGACCCGGCGCAGGGGGTCGTGGATCAGCTCGCGGCCGCCCTTGCCGAGGAGCTCGGCACGTGAGCGTCACCGCCGACACCAGTGCGAGCCTCGAGTCGCTCCTCGCGTCGAGGGAGATCATCGTGTTCTGCGGCTCGGGCGGCGTGGGCAAGACGACGACTGCAGCGGCGACGGCTCTCGAAGCCGCGACCCGCACGAGCGGACGCGTGCTCGTGCTGACCATCGACCCGGCGCGGCGGCTCGCCGACGCCTTGGGTCTTGATGGCATCGGCAACATCGAACGCCGGGTACCCGAGGACGCGTTGCGGGCGGCGGGCATCGAGACGAGTGGTGAGCTGTGGGCCGCGATGCTGGACACGAAGGCGTCGTGGGACGACCTGGTGCTGCGGCACGCGCCCGACGAGGAGACGGCGTACCGGATCCTTGACAATCGGATGTACGCCACCGTCACCGGGCGGTTCGTGCAGAGCCACGACTACATCGCGATGGAAAGGCTGTACGACCTGCATGCGAGCGGTCGCTACGACGTCATCATCGTGGACACTCCGCCGACGCGCAATGCCATCGACTTCCTCGAGGCACCGGCACGCATGGCCGAGTTCTTCGGTGGCCGCCTGCTGCGGTGGCTCACCGCTCCGTATCGAGTGGGGGGGCGTCGGGGCGCGCGGTTGATCCACTTCGCGAGTCGGCCGTTCTACCAACTTGCGGATCGCGTGCTCGGAAAGCAGTTCCTCCAGGACATCGCCGAGTTCTTCCTGAACTTCCAGGCCATGTACGACGGCTTCAATGCACGGGCACAGGCAGTGCAGCAGCTGCTCCACGAACGTCGAACCGGATTTGTCGTGGTGACGACCCTGGAATCGTCGCCGCTGCGCGAGGCGCAGTTCTTCTGCCATGCGCTCGAAGAGCAGCGGTTTCATCTGGACGCGCTCGTGCTCAATCGGGTGCTTCCGTCGTGGCTGTGCGAACCGTCAGCACTCGCGGCGGCCGCGCAGCTGCTGGACCGCGCGTTGCCGGTGGCCGAGGATCTGGTGACCACCGGAGCCTCGGCGCTCAGCGACGTGGAGCGGACGGCTCGGGTGCTGTTGGCAGCCGCATCGATGTTCCGCGACTACTCGGCTCTCGCCGAGCAGGAAGCACAGCGACGTGACGAGCTGTCGTCAGCGCGGAGTGTTGTCGCGACTGTGCCCATTCTCGACGAAGACGTGCATGACATCGCCGGCCTGCATCGCATCGGGAAGGAGCTGTTCACCACCTAGCCTTTGACCGTGGCGCTGCCGATGCTCGAGCTCGCCCGCACGAACACGTCGCTCACCGGCGCGCCGTTGCGCCATGCCCAACGGCTCGTCGCCACGTGGCAACCGTTGGCCGACCTCTGCTTCTCCGACCTCTTGCTGTTCGCACCGGTAGGCGGCGAAGAGGGCCAGCGCTTCTTCGTGCTCGCGCAGGTACGACCGACGACCGCCCAAACGCTCTATCCCACAGATCTCGTGGGGAAGATCGTCAACGAGGACGATCGACCGGTGGTGGCACGCACCTGGCGAAAAGGAGAGGTCGTGAGCGGCGAGGCGACGGTGATCGCCGGCACCGAGCCCGTCCTGGTGCAGGGGATCCCTGTCCGTCACCACGACGAGCTCGTCGGCGTGGTGAGCCGGGAGACCGCTGTGGCGTCCGGCCGACGTCCCGGTGAGCTGGAGCGCCAGTACTCGGAGGTCTTCGACGCGTTCGCGGGCATGGTCGCCGACGGAACGTTCCCGTTCGCGATCGAGGTCGAGCTCGATGACGCGCCGCGCGTCGCCGATGGGGTCATCGTGCTCGACGACGCATTGCGGGTGCGGTTCGCCAGTCCCAACGCCATCAGCTCCTTGCACCGCATGGGCATCTACTCGAACGCCGAGGGGATGCAGCTGGCCGCCATCGGCTTCGGACATCACGCGGCCGAGGCGGCGCGTCGCACCCGACTTCCCGTCATCGAGGAGTTCGAGCGCGCGGAGACGACCGTTCTCGTCGAGGCCATCCCGTTGCTGGCCGGCTCGCACGTGAGCGGCGCCTTGCTCTTGGTGCGTGACGTCACCGACCTGCGGCAACGCGACCGGATCCTCATGTCGAAGGACGCAACGATCCGTGAGATCCACCACCGCGTGAAGAACAACCTCCAGACGGTCGCTGCGCTCCTTCGGTTGCAGGGTCGCCGCCTGACGTCGGAAGAAGCACGAGGCGCGATCGAGGAGTCCGAGCGCCGGGTCCGGTCGATGGCCCTCGTGCACGAAGTGCTGTCACGGGAGATGGGCGACGTCGTGGCGTTGGCCGATCTCGTCTCGCCTCTCGCGCGCGCCGTGGAGGAGACCGTGTCGACGCCCGAGCTGCGCCTCCGGTTCGAGGTTCATGGCGACGCGGGCGAGGTGCCGGGAGAAGTGGCCACTCCGCTCGCGGTGGTGCTCAACGAGCTCATGCAGAACGCGGTCGATCACGGGTTCGCGGCCACCGGTCATTGGGCCAACGGAACCGTTCGCATCGATCTCGCCCGCGATGGTGACGTCCTGGTGATCGACGTCGCCGACAACGGCGTTGGACTTCCGGACGGCTTCTCGTTGGAGGAGTCCACGGGGCTCGGCTTGTCGATCGTGCGGGCGCTCGTGACTGGCGAGCTCGCTGGTTCGATCGAGCTACGGAACGACGACGGTGCGCGCGCACGCCTCCGCATACCGGTGCAGGCGCAGGAGCGGGCCGTTCCCTAGCGCGGTGCCGTGTCCGTAGAGCCGGGCTCTTCAGTCCCCATCGCGTCGTAGAAGAAGGACAGCAGCATCGCCATCTCGTCGTCTCCGCTGACTGACGGGTTGAACAAGTGCTCCAACCCCAAGCCGTTGAAGATCGCGGTGGAGACGATCGCGAGGAAGCGCGTCGGGTAGCGCGGCGGCGGCCCCTGCTGTGCGAACTCGGCTTGGATGAGGCTCTCGATGAGGTTGCGCTGGTTCTCGGACCACGCTGCGAGCTTGGACTTGGCCTCGGGGTTGCGTGCCGCGTAGAGCACGAACTCCAACCACAGCAAGGTGAAGTCGTCGTCCCACATCTCGGCACGGATCGCCTGGGCAAGGCGCGGCAGCTGCTCCTCGCGAGTGCGGGACTGGGTGTCGAGCGCGTCCGTCATCACGACGAACTGGCGCGCCATGTGCTCCTCGAGCAACGCGAGGAAGAGGTCTTCCTTGCCCTTGAAGTTGGAGTACACCGCGCCCTTGGTGAAGCCGGCGGTCTTGGCCACCTCGTCGAGCGACGCGCCGTGGAAGCCCAGCCGGGAGAAGACCATGGCGGCGGCATCGAGCAGGTGCTGGCGCGTGATCGCCCGACGCCGCTCCGGCGTCAGCGGCTCGAACGGGGCGGTCATGCCGGGCTCCCGAGCGGGAGGTTGCAAGACCGGGTGCCCTCTGACATACTGATTAGTATGCAGCATACGTACCGGTACTTCAAGGATCGGCCCGAAGCCCCGGGCGCCCGAGCCGAGACATTGGCGTGGCTCGGGTACCACGAGCGATGGGAGCGACGGCTCCAGGAGCTTCGGAGGCCCCGGCCCGTGAGCCGGCGTGAGCCGATCATCCGCCGGCCGGCCGCGTGATTCCTCCCACCCTCGAGGTCCGGGGCGTCGAGAAGTCGTACGGCGAGACCGTCGCGCTGGCCGGCGTCGACCTCGTGGTCGAGCCGGGCACGATCGTCGGCCTGCTCGGGCCGAACGGAGCAGGCAAGACCTCGCTCGTCTCGATCGTGGCCGGACTGCGCCGCCCCGACGCGGGCGAAGTGCGGGTCGGCGGCTTCGACGTCGTTGGCGACACCGACGCCGCGCAGGCACTGATCGGGATCGCGCCACAGGACACCGGCGTCTACCTCATCGCGTCGGTGCGGGAGAACCTCGCGTACTTCGCCGGTCTGGCCGGATTGCGCAAGTGGGATCTGCAGGCTGCGATCGAGCGTGTCGCGGATGCGCTCGGTCTAGAGGAGCTGCTCGATCGGCGCGCCATGGACCTGTCGGGCGGCGAGCGCCGACGCCTGCACACCGCGATGGCACTCGTCCACCAGCCCAAGCTCGTGCTGCTCGACGAGCCAACGACCGGCGCCGACGTCCGCACTCGCCGGCAGATCCTCGACCTGGTGCGCGCGCTCGCGGCCCAGGGCTCAGCCGTCGTGTACTCCACGCACTACCTGCACGAGATCGAAGAGCTGGACGCCGCGGTGGAGCTCATCGACCACGGGCGCATCGTTGCTCGTGGTGACGTGCAGGGGCTCATCCGTGATCACGGCGTGAGCGCGCTGGTGCTCACGTTTGACGGAGATGTGCCCGAGACAGTGCGCGTTGCCGACGCCGTGGTCGAAGGCTCGTCGGCGCGCATCGCGGCAACCGATCCAGCTCGCACGGCCGCGGACCTTCTGCCCCGGCTCGGTGGTGACTCGGATCGGCTCCGGGCGATCGAGGTCGTCCAGCCGAGCCTCGAAGCCGTCTTCCTCTCCTTGACCGGTCGGCGCTACGAGAGCGACGACGAGGGCGAGGAGGTGCCCGCCGCATGATCTCGTTCCAGCGCCTCGGCGTGGTCATGGCACACGAGCTCCGGATGACGAGTCGTGACTGGTCACCCGTCGCAGTGATGCTGATCTTCCCGGTCATCAGCATGGCCTTCCTCAAGCCCGCCTTTCAGCCTGCGCTCCAGCAAGCCGGGTACAAGGGGGCGAACGGCGCAGAGCAAGTGGTGCCGGGCCAAGCCGTCATCGCCGCGTTCTTCGTGGTCTCTCTCGTGGTGTTCGCGTTCTTCACCGAGTACGGCGGCTCGACGTGGGATCGATTGCGCGCGAGCCGGGCCGCGTCGATCGAGATCGTCTTGGGGAAGACGCTGCCGCGGATCGGGTTGACGGTCGTGCAGTTCGTGGTCGTGCTCGTCGCCGGCGTGCTCATCTTCGATCTGAACATCCGGGGGAGCGTGGTTGCGCTCGCGCCGCTCGTGGTCGCCTTCTCGATCTGCCTTGCGTTCCTCGGCGTCGCGGCCGTGGCGCTCTGTCGCACCGCGCAGCAGGCGAACGCGTTCTCGATCGTGGGGATGGTGCTGTTCGGAGCGATTGGCGGCGCGCTCGTTCCCTACGACGTGCTTCCGGGATGGGCGAAGTCGATCGCGCCCGTGACGCCCACCTACTGGGCAATGCGCGGCTTCCGGTCAGTCATCTTCGACGCGGAAGGACTTGGCGGAGTGCTCGCGCCGGTTGGAGCGCTGCTCGGGATGACGATGTTGTTCGCGCTGGTGGCGCTCAGCCGCTTCCGCTTCGATCAGCAGAAGATCGGCTGGGGTTAGAGAGGCGACGCGCGTTACGCGGTGGCGCGCTGGCGGGAGACCCAGGCCTTGCGGAGCTTGCGGCGCTCCTCTTCGGTGGTGCCACCCCAGATCCCCGCCTCCTGGTTCGTGGCCAGGGCGAACTCGAGGCACTCCTCGGTGACGAGGCAGGCCGTGCAGATCCGGCGTGCCGTCTCGATCTGCTCCAGGGCCGGCCCGGTGGTCCCGATCGGGAAGAACACGTCTGGGTCGGAGTCGAGGCATGCGGAGCGCCCCCTCCAGTCGTCCGCATCCCAGTCGTGCGTGCGGATCCACGTGAGCGCCACAGCCCCTCCTGCTCCAACGGCGCCCCGAAGGGCGCTGCCCAGTCCGTGTCCTCGGGTTTCCGCCCTCGAGGCGGGAGGCAGCCTATGTGCCATGTGCGCGGACGCACAAGGGCGCTGACCTGCACCTTTGCCCAGAAACCTGACACCAGCGTCGGGCTTGGGTTGGCGCGTTGCCGTCCCTAGGCTCCGGCGCCATGGCCCGACCGCTCGTGCTCGCTCATCGCGGCGCGCGCCGGGACGCGCCTGAGAACACCCTGGCGGCGTTCTCTCTGGCCCTCGCACAGGGTGCCGACGGGGTAGAGCTCGACGTCCACCGGACCGCCGACGGGGGGCTGGTGGTCCACCACGACGCTGACGCCAAGCGGCTCGGGGTGCTGGCGACCCGGACTCTCGCCGAGATCCGGGATGCCCGGCCCGACATCCCCACCCTCGACGAGGTGCTCGACGCCTGCACCGGAGCCCTCGTGAACATCGAGATCAAGAACCTCCCCGGGGACGGCGACTTCGATCCCGAGGAGGTGGCGGCCGAACTGGTGGTCGAGTGCCTCCGCCGAAGGGGGAACGACCAGGTCATCGTCTCGTCGTTCAACCTGGCCACGATCGACCGGGTGCGGACGTTGGATCCTTCGGTCCCGACCGCCTTGCTCATCATGCGCGGCATCGAGCCGTTGGTCGCCCTCGATCTCTGCCACGAGCGCGGGCACGGCGCGCTCCACCCCTTCACCAAGCTGCTCAAGGGCGAGGCTGCGAACGTGGTGATCGGACGGGCGAACGAGCTGGATGTGCGCGTGCACGTGTGGACGGTGAACGACACCAAGGAGATGGTGCGCCTCGCGGATGCTGGCGTGCACGCGGTGATCACCGACCTCCCCGGCGCCGCGGCGCGCGCTCTGTCCTAGACCTTGGGCATCACCAGGGTGAGCGTGTCGGAGACGAAGCGGATCTCGAGGCGCTCGACCTCACCCAGGTAGTCGCCGTCGACCTGCCACGGGAACGGCCCGTGGTTGGCTACGAACGTGATGCGGTCGACGTCGGAGAGCTGGAGGATGTCGCGCTGCTTCTCGATCCGGCGTCCCCGGACCATCGCGGATGCCGCGGCCGGGAGGATGACTCCCATCTCGAGCCGCCGGAACATCGTCAGCGCGAGCTTGTGGTCGAGCCCAGCCCTGTTGGTCACCTTCAACGGCCGCGGGCCGAAGAACGCGTACGGCGCGTTGTTCGACACGATCGAGAAGAACCCGTCGCCCATGTCCTCGCCGTCGACCTCGACCCGGTACTGGGGATGGTCACGGTCGTAGCCGCGGAAGAACGTCGTGAAGGCGGCGACGGCGAACATTGGGTGAGCCATGTAGCGCTTGAGCCGGCTGTGCCGCTCGACCTGCTCGATCACCTCGGCGTCGAACCCGGTTCCGAGGTGGAAGAGGAAGTGGCGGCCGTTGCCGTTCCCCAGCCCGATCCGGCGGAACGACTTCCGCTCGATGGACTCCATGACCTGTTCCAGCGCGGGGTCGATGCGGTTCTTCATCCCGATGCTCCGGGCGAACACGTTGGTCGAGCCCGCGGGCAGGGGAGCGAGGGCGGTCTGCGTGCCGGCCAGCCCGTCGGCGGCTTCGTTCAGCGTGCCGTCGCCGCCGGCGACGACGACGACGTCGACCCCATCGCGTGCCGCATTGCGAGCGAGCCGCGTGGCGTGTCCGCGGCTCGCCGTCTCCGCGACCTCGAGCCGATGATGCCGACCGAGCTCCCGTTGGATGCGCACGCGGCGGCGCGGCGTCATCGACGACGCGGTGTGGTTCACGATCAGCAAGAGCCGCATGAGAGTCAGCCAATCTACGTGACCAAATAGGGTCCGGGCGTGGCGGACTCGCTGACGTTGGTGACGAACGAGATCACCACGTGCCGCGCGTGTCCGCGACTCGTCGAGTGGCGTGAACAGGTTGCACGCGAGAAGCGCGCAGCCTTCGCGACGGAGGAGTACTGGGGTCGTCCCGTTCCTGGGTTCGGAGACCCGGATGCGCGCATCCTGATCCTCGGACTCGCGCCCGCTGCACATGGTGGGAACCGAACAGGCCGCGTGTTCACCGGCGACCGGTCGGGGGACTGGTTGTTCGCCGCGCTGCACCGCGCCGGGCTGGCGAACCAGCCGACATCGGTGCACGCGGGCGACGGGCTCGAGCTGCGTGGCGCGTACATCGCCGCGGCCGTTCGATGCGCTCCGCCCGCCAACAAGCCGACCACCGAGGAACGCGACCGGTGCCTCCCGTACTTGGTACGTGAGCTCGACCTGTTGACCGCGGCAAGCGTGATCGTTGTGCTCGGCGCGTTCGCCTACGAGGCGGCATGGCGGACGCTCGGCAGCGCCGGGATCGAGCTTCCGAAGCCGCGCCCCCGCTTCACCCACGGCCTTGAGGTGCCGACCACGCGAGCGACGATCGTGGGTTGCTTCCACCCGAGCCAGCAGAACACCTTCACCGGGAAGCTCACCGAACCGATGCTCGACGACGTCTTCGCGAGGGCGAACGAGCTCGCCAGCTAGATCAGGGCGATCAGCTCGATGATGCCGTAGACCACCGCGATCACCCCGAGCACCCCGCCGACGATGACGCGGAGCCGGTGCTCGGCAAGGCCGATCGTGATGTGCGCGCCAAGCCGCGCCCCCGGCACGATGCCCACGGCGAGGGGAATGGCGTACCCCCAGTCGATGTGCCCCAGCGCGGCATGGCTGATCGTGCCGGGGATGGCCAAGACGCCGACACACGCGAGCGAGGTCGCGAGCGCTGGCTTCAATGCCATCCGGACCCAGCCGGTGAACATCGGCACCATCAGCACGCCACCGCCGATGCCGAGCAGGCCGCTGAGCCCTCCCGCGAGCAGGCCGGTCACTGCGAGCTTCGGACGCGACGCGTAGTCGCCGCGCCCCATGCCAACAGATCTGGTGGCGGCTTCGGCGTCGCTCTCGGCGAGATCATGCTCCTCGGTGACTGGCGCACGCGCGACACGAAACGACGTGAAGATCAGCACGAGCGCGATCGAGAGCGTGAGCGCGTGCGGCTCTGGGATCGCGTCAGCGGCGATCGCGCCGCCGACCGACGACACGATCCCGAAGGGTGCGGTCCAGAGGAACACTCGACGGATCACGAGCCCCTCACGCTGGTACCGCAGCGCGCCAGTGAGCGCACCCGGGATGATGGCGGGGAGCGTGGAACCGACCGCGATGCGCGGTCCGGCGCCAAGTGCGCGCAGTGCGGGGTTCGAGATGATCGCGCCGCCGATCCCGAACATGCCGGACAGCACGCCGGTGACGGCGCCGGCCACGATCGTGAGGGCGACCTGCCACCACTCCGGCATTTACGGGAGGCTACCGACCGCGCCGCAGGTATCCTGCGGCGCCGGTAGCCGGAGCCCGCGAAGGCGGCGGCTTTGCCGACCGCCGAAGCAAAGAGCCGAGCTTGCGAGGCGACCAATGATGTCGGCGGCTCGCGCGCGAAGCGCGCAAGAGCGGAGAAGCGGAGGCTACCGAGCCGATCGGGGCGATAGCCTCGAACCGTGGCCGATCCGATGTTGCGCGGCGTCTACATCCCGCTCATCACACCGTTCGAGAAGGATGGATCGGTCGCACTCGATGCCCTCGAGCGCCTCAGCCACGAGCTGCTCGACGCCGGCTGCGCGGGTCTCGTCCCGCTCGGCACGACGGGTGAGTCACCGTTCCTCGATGCTGACGAGCAGCGCGCCGTGGTCGACGCCTGCGCATCCGTGTGCCGCGAACGCAACGCACATCTCGTAGTCGGCGCGGGCACCAACAGCACCACGAAGACGATTGCGGCAGTCGAAGCGCTTGCGAGTGGCGAAGGTACGACCGCGACCTTGATCGTGGTGCCGTACTACGTGCGACCGAGCCAGGCCGGGATCGTGGCGCACTTCAAGGAAGTCGCGAAGGCGAGTCCCGTTCCGGTCGTCGTCTACAACATCCCCGCTCGCACCGGACGACTGCTCGAACCGGCCGGACTCCTCGAGCTCGCGAGCACGCCGAACATCTGTGGCGTGAAGCAGTCCGCGGGCACGCTCGACGACGGCACGTTGCAGGTGCTGGCCGAAGCACCCGACGACTTCGCCGTGCTGAGCGGTGACGACTACCTCATGTTCCCGATCACCACGCTGGGCGGCGCGGGTGGCATCGCGGCCGCGGGTCACGTGTGCACCGAGCGCTGGGTCGCCATGGTCGAGTGCGGGCTCGCCGGCAAGGTCGAAGAGGGCCGCCGCCACCACGAGGCGCTGCTGCCGGTCGTGAGCACCGGGTTCGCGGAGCCGAACCCGGCGGTCTTCAAGGCAGTCCTGCATGCCCAAGGTCGGATCCCGACTCCCGACGTTCGCTTGCCACTCGTCAACGCTTCGAGCGCCGCGCTCGAGAGTGCGCTCGCGGCCGTCGACTCCGCTTCCGCCTGAGGGAGCCACCTCCTGAGCAGCTTCCAGGCGCGCGTCCAAGCCAAAGCAGAAGAGCGCCGGTGGCTGATCCTGATCGTCCTGTGCTTCAGCCTGCTCGTGATCGTGCTCGACAACTCGATCCTCAACGTCGCGATCCCGACGATCCAGAAGGAGCTGCGCGCCTCGACCAGTGAGCTCCAGTGGATGGTCGACTCGTACACGTTGGTGTTTGCCGGCCTGTTGCTCACCGCAGGAAGCCTCGGTGACCGCTTCGGACGACGGCCCGCGCTCCAGTTCGGCTTCATCATCTTCGGGCTGGGTTCGGTCCTCGCCGCGATCTCGGGGAGCGCGGGCGAGCTCATCGGCTTCCGCGCGTTCATGGGCATCGGCGGCGCGTTCATCATGCCGGCGACGCTCTCGATCATCACGAACGTGTTCCCCGCGCGTGAGCGTGGTCGCGCGATCGGGATCTGGGCTGCGACGGCGGGTGTGGCGGTCGCGCTTGGTCCGCTGACCGGCGGCTTCTTGCTCGAGCACTTCTATTGGGGATCGGTGTTCCTCGTGAACATCCCGATCGTGGTGATCGGCCTGCTTGCTGGCGTGTTCCTGATCCCCGACTCGAAGGACCCGAGCACGCGCAAGCTCGACCCCGTGGGCGCGTTGCTGTCGATCGTGAGCTTGTCTGCGCTGCTCTACTCCGTCATCGAGGCACCTGAGCGAGGGTGGACCGACGGCGCGACGCTCACGTTCTTCGGTGTGGGCGCGGTGCTGCTCGCCCTCTTCTTCATCTGGGAGGTCCGTCGACCCGATCCGATGCTGGACCTGTCGTTCTTCAAGAACCCGCGGTTCTCGGTCGCGAGCGTCTCGATCATGTTCACGTTCTTCGCGATGTTCGGGTCGCTGTTCGTGATGACGCAGTACTTCCAGATCGTGATCGGATACTCGCCGATCGAGACCGGCGTGCGGCTGCTTGCGTTCGCGATCCCGATGATGGTGATCGCACCAATGAGCTCCCGCTTCGTCGAGCGACTCGGCGCAAAGGTCGTGATCGCCATCGGGTTGTCTCTGTTCGCGGCCGGTCTGCTGCTGAGCACCGGACTCGACCAGTCAGCCGACTACGGCGACATCGTGTGGCGCATCCTGGTGATGGCGGTCGGCATGGCGATGATCATGGCGCCGTCCACCGACTCGATCATGGGATCGCTCCCATTGGCGCGCGCCGGCGTGGGTTCGGCCGTCAACGACACCACTCGCCAGGTCGGTGGCGCTGTGGGGGTTGCGGTGGTCGGCAGCGTCTTCGCGTCCGTGTACGGCTCGAAGGTCGGTGAGCTCCTGACCGATGCGGGATCACCGAATGAGGTGGTGCGTGCCGCCCGTCACTCGATCGTTGCCGCGATGCGCGCGGCTGCGCGCATCGGTGACGAAGGCCTTGCGACGGCCGCGAAGTCCGCCTTCGTCGACGGTTTCCATGCCGGCCTGTATGTGGGCGCGGGAGTGCTCATCGTCGGCGTGATCGCCGTGAGCCTGTGGCTCCCCGCCCGCGCCCGCGCCGAGGACATCGATCGTCAGCACGCGGAATGGGAGGCCGCCCGAGTGCCGACAGGTGTCCGCGAGCCCTTCCTTCACCTCGGCGAGCCGTCGACCGAACATACGTTCGACTCTAGACCACGCCTGTGACAGTCACAAAAAGCGGGTCTGACCTGGGAAAACGCCGCCGACGGAGCACCATCGTGCGCGGCTCCTGAACGTCCAGAGCCGGCGGGGAGGCCCTTCCCCGCCCCGAGATCAGCGCCTGAGGAGCTCGGCGGTCTCGAAGGCGAGGTCGAGGGACTGACGCGCGTTGAGGCGCGGGTCGCACATGGTCTCGTAGCGGTCCTTGAGGTCGGTGTCGCCGATCTTCTCAGTGCCGCCGAGGCACTCGGTGACGTTGTCGCCCGTCAGCTCGACGTGCACCCCGCCCGGCCACTCGTCGTTGGCGTGGCACACGTCGAAGAAGCCGTGGAGCTCGCGCATGATGTCGTCGAAGCGGCGCGTCTTGTATCCGCTTTCGTGCTGGAACGTGTTCCCATGCATCGGGTCGCATGCCCAGAGCACCGGGTGGTTGGCCAGCTTCACCGCGCGCACAAGCGCGGGAAGCGTCTCGGTGATCCGATCGGCGCCCATCCGGCTGAAGAGCACGATGCGGCCGGGCTCGCGACCCGGGTTGAGTCGCTGGCAGAGGCCGACGGCGTCCTCGGGGGTCGCGTCGGGTCCGAGCTTCACGCCGATCGGGTTGTGCACGCCGGAGAGGAACTCCACGTGGGCACCGTCGAGCGCGCGGGTTCGCTCGCCGCACCAGAGGAGGTGCGCAGAGCAGTCGTACCAGTCGTTGGTGATGCTGTCGCGACGGGTGAGCGCCTCCTCGTAGCCGAGGATCAACGCTTCGTGCGCGGTGTAGACGTCGACCTGATGGAGCTGGAGCTCGGCTTCGAGGTCGATGCCGCAGGCGCGCATGAAGCGCAGTGCCCGGTCGATCTCGTTGGCCAGCACCTCGTAGCGCTGCCCCTCGGTGCTGCTGGTGACGAACTCCTGGTTCCACGCGTGCACGCGTGAGAGGTCGGCGAACCCGCCCTTGGCGAACGCTCGAATCAAGTTCAACGTCGCCGCCGACTGGTGGTAGCCGCGCACGAGTCGTTGCGGATCGGCGAGGCGCGCAACCGCGTCGAACGCGAAGTCGTTCACGTTGTCGCCGCGGAACGAGGGCAGCGTGACCCCGTCGCGGGTCTCGGTCGCCGCCGAACGGGGCTTCGAGAACTGACCGGCCATCCGCGCGGCCTTGATCGTCGGGACGCCGCTGCCGTACGTGAGCACCACCGACATCTGGAGGATCACGCGCACGGTGTCGCGGATGGAGTCGGCCGAGAAGCTGGAGAACGACTCGGCGCAGTCACCCGCGACGAGCAAGAACCCCTTGCCCTCACGTGCAGCGTCGAGTGACTCCGACAGCGTGCGCGCCTCACCAGCGAACACCAGCGGTGGGAGCTTGCGAATCTCGTCGAGCGCGGCGTCCAGCACCTGCTCGTCGGGCCACTCCGGCTGTTGCGCGGCGGTGCGCGAGCGCCAGGACTCCGGCGACCAGCTGCGTTCGAACAGCTCGTCGGGCATGACGGACACGGTTACAGGTAGCCGCTCGGGGGTTCGCCGGTCCCGGGCGCGCCACCGTCGCCAGGCACGGCCTGGAGCGCGCGGCGCTGGCGCATCTCCTCGAGCTGGCCTTGGGCCATGGCCTGCTGCGTGAACAGCGTCGCCTGGATCCCGTGGAAGAGACCCTCGAGCCAGCCGACCAGCTGCGCTTGCGCGAGACGGAGCTCGGATTCGGTCGGCGCGTCGGAGGTGAAGGGCAAGACCACTTCTTCGAGCTCCTTGTGGAGCTCGGGCGACAGGACGGTCTCGAGCTCCTCGACCGACTTCTCGTGGATCTCACGGAGTCGGCTGCGGCCGGCGTCGTCGAGCGGGGCTCGCCGCACCTCGTCGAGCATGCTGCGGACCATCGACGCGATGCGGATGAGCTTGGTCGGCTTCGTGACCTGCTCGGCGTCGGCGTCGGCGTCGGGCATGGCCGGACCGGAACCGGGGCCGCCTTCGACGACCTCCGGCTTCACGGGCTCGCTGGGTGCAGATGGGTCACGGTCGCTCAACGGTCCTCCGAGATGTCGAGACACCAAGGATAGGGAGTGCAGCCGCTCCGGCCGCTACTGGTTGGCGGCGCCTGGTGTCGCGTGGTTGCCGAGCACCTCAGGCGGGCGACGGCCTTCCGAGCCCGGCGTGCGAGGACCGGGGACGTCGCGGAAGCCGTAGGCGATCGGCTCCCGACCGGGCTGACACACCCAGCAGCGGCCGTTCTCGCCACAGGTGATCGCATGCACGACCGCGTCGGCGATCTGCTCGGGCGGGATGAGCGGGAAGCCGAGGTCGGCGACGATCCCCTTGATCTGCTCGTCGATGATGTTCGTGTCGGTGAAGCCCGGGTTCACGCAGTTGGCAGTGATGCCGAGTGGCTCCACCGTGGGCGCGATCGATCGGATGAGCCCGACGACGGCGTGCTTCGTGGCCACGTAGACGGGATCGGGCGCGAACGGGATCAAGCCCGCGAGCGAAGCAGTGGCGACGATCGCGCCGCCGCCTCGCGGCTCCATCTCGCGGATGGCGGCGCGTGCGCCGTAGAACACGGCGTCGAGGTTGACGCGCATGATCTTGCGGTACAGGTCGTCGTCGATCTCGCGGATGTCGGCGTGGCCGATCGCGATGCCGGCGTTCAAGAACGCGATGTCGACGGTGCCGAACGTCTCGATGCAGTGAGCGAACGCGGCGTCCGTCTGCTCGACGTCGCCGACATCGGCTTGCACGAACGTGCCGTTGACCGACTTCGCCACCTCGCGCCCGGCTTCTTCGCTGAGGTCGGTGATGCAGACGCGCACGCCTTCTTCAGCGAGGCGGTGCGCGGTGGCGCGCCCGATGCCGGAGGCGCCACCGCTGATGAGTGCGACCTTGGCGGCAAGATCCATGTGAGGTTCCGTCAGCCCTGCAAGATGATGAGACGCGGCTCGGTCATCTCCTCGACCGCGTATCGAGGTCCTTCGCGCGTGTTGCCGCTGTCTCGTAGACCGCCATACGGCATCTGGTCGGCGCGGTAGGTCGGGACCTCGTTCACGAGCACCCCACCGAAGTCGAGGCTGCGCGCGGCGCGCAGCGCGACATTGACGTCGTTCGTGAAGATCGCGGCCTGGAGTCCGTAGCGGGTGTCGTTCGCGAGGCGGATGGCATCGTCGACGTCGCGGTAGGTCTGCACGCCGATCACGGGACCGAACACCTCGAGAGCGCACACCTTCATGTCCGGCGCGACGTTGGTGAGGACGGTCGGCAGCATCACTCCGTCTTGCACGTCGCCGCCGGTCGCCAACTCGGCGCCGCTCGCCGCGGCTTCGTCGACCCATGCCTTCACCCGGTCCCGCTCGGCGCCCGAGATCAGCGCCGACACGTCGGTGTTCTCATCGAGCGGATCGCCCACCTTCAGCGCTTCGACGAGCGGGATGAGCTTGGCGAGGAACTTGTCGTGGATCGACTCGTGGACCAGGACGCGTTGGGTGGAGATGCAGGACTGGCCGGCGTGACTGAACCCGGCCACGGAGATCTTCTTGGCGGCAGTCTCGTAGTCGGCGTCACCTTCGAGGATGACGGGCGCGTTGTTGCCGAGCTCCAAACCCACCTTCTTCTGAGGGGCCTGAGCCTTGATGCCCCAGCCGACCTCGGGCGAGCCAGTGAACGTGATCAGTGTGATGTCGTCGTGGTCGACCATCGCGTTGCCGACCGTGCCGCCGCCTCCGGTGACGAGGTTGAGATGACCAGGAGGAAGGCCGCACTCGTCGAGGAGCAGCGTCGCGAGCGCGAGAGCCGAGAGCGGGGTCTGTGACGCGGGCTTGAGGACGACCGGACACCCCGCTGCGATCGCCGGTGCGACCTTGTGGGCAACGAGGTTGAGCGGGAAGTTGAACGGGCTGATCGCGCCGACGACACCGATCGGGACGCGGAGCGTGAACGCGAGCTTTCCCTCGCCAACATCGGCCGACTCCATCGGCACCATCTCGCCCGCGAGGTCACGCGCCGCCGCCGCTGCGAACGTGAAGGTCGAGACCGCACGCTTGGCTTCGACGCGCGCGGTCTTGATCGGCTTGGCGGCCTCTTCGGCAATGATTCGAGCGAAGTCCTCGGTGCGCTCGCTGAGCAACCTTGCCGCGGTGTCGAGGATCTCGGCCCGGCGCCACTGGGGGAGCGGCGACTCATGCCTCGCCGCAGTCGCCGCCTTGACCGCACGGTCGACCTCGGCCGGACCGCAGGCGGGCACGCGACCGATCTCGTGCCCGTCGAACGGCGACTCGACGACGATCTCGTCGGACATCGTCACGCGGTCAGCGCCGATGGGGAGCGAACGCACGGTGGTCACAGCGGCAGGCACTCCTCGAGGCCGAGTGCTGTTCGAACTTCGGACGGAATCCCCGGGTCGGTCTCGAACGGGCAACCGATCTGGTCGGTACCCGGACCGGTGACGGTCCATTCGTCGCCACTGCACGACGCGACGCCGCGCCCACCCTGGAGCTCCATCACGTATTCGGGCTTCGGGACGTCCGCGTAGAGCGCGTGGCGATTGTCGGCCGTCGCGACCACGACGTCGACGGTGAAGTACTGGTCGAACGCCTCGGCACCACCGGGATCGGTCGCGGCTTCGACCGCTGCGATGCCGATCGTCCCACCGCACGGCAGAGGTGGGTATGGACCGCGACCGAGTCGCAGCGTCATGTCTGGGAGCTCGAGCAAGAGCTGGGCTTCGTCCAGCGCAGCTGGCACCACACCCTCGACCGATGCGCGTGTCGTTGCGTCCACAGTCGTCGTGGACCCGTCGAGCTCGTTGATCGTGCCCTCACCCGCGAGTCGCACCGACGCGCCCCGGTCGCTGGGGGTGAACGTCAGATCGGTGGGGCTTGTGTCGAATGAGCCTTTGCCCTTCGCGCGCACCTTCACGGGGCCGAGGTCGGGTCCGACCGCGAGGTAGGCACCGACGCTCGACCCGCGCAGCCGGAACTTGCCGTCGCGCAACGAGAGGCGAATCCCGTCGACACCCTCCTGCAGCTCGAACACGACGTGTCCGTGGGTAGGGCCTGGCACCGCAACCGAGATGACGGTGTACGTGCCGTCGCGCACACTGGCCCCTCCATGCGTGCTCGCCAGGGCCGCGCTGCTCGGAGCAATCCACGCGAGCAGCGCCAGGAGGACGGTCAGGGTCTTCACGCGCGCCCTCGGCAGGACTCGAACCTGCGCACACGGCTCCGGAGGCCGATGCTCTATCCGCTGAGCTACGAGGGCGAGAGAGAAGCGACTCTACGTGATGCGCTGTGCCCTCACGCTGGTGTCAGGTGCTGTCGTCCTCGCGGGATGCGGCGTCGAGGGTGGCGCGTGCGGCGGCTTCGATGGGGCTCGCGCCTGACCCCAAGCCGTGGCTGGATTCGCGCGTCCCCGCGTGCATGAGCGACACCGCCACCACGAACCGGCGGTCGGCGGTCGTCTCGATGGTGCGTGCCCATCCCAGCGTCAGCTGATGCTCGAATCCGACCGACGAAAGTGCTTCGAGCGTCGCGGTGACCGCGCCGGCGAGGCCTTGTGCCATCGGGGCGCGGCCGATCGTGCGCACTTCGTCGCGGCGCACGTGCACCTCGACCTCACCGTTCTCGGGATCGTTGCGAACTGCGACGACGGTCGGATCGGTCGCGCGCGGAGCACGTGCTGGCCCACGAGGAGGAATCGGCAGAGCTTCGGCCGCCGGTGTCGCTGGGTCAGGCGCGACAAGCGGGGGCTCCGGAACCGGCTGTTCGGCGATGTCGCGCACCACCTCGACGACCAGCCGGGTCTCCGCGAGTGGCGCAGTCGCATGTGCGGCGGCGCGGGCGAGGTCGCTGGGTGCATCCGCGTCGGCGTGCACCTGGACGACCATCAGGTCGCCGTCGCGCTCGACCACGACGGCGTGAACACCGGGAAGTCGGCGCAGCGCAATCTCCGCGACGTCGACCCCTCGCGCATCTGGCCGTTCGGCGCGCTCGAGCTCCAATCGCAACGACGTTGCGCACAGCTGCACCAGCAGCTCGGGGTCGACTCGGTCCGGCGGAAGCTCGGGGTCCGCTCGCACGCCTGGGCGCCCGGAGAGCGTGCCGGGCTCGAACGGTCCGGAGCCGGCTCGGAACGCCTGGCGACCGAGGTCGGGGTCGTCGATGACGACCGTCAGGGACCGGAGGTGCAGCGTGATGATCAGTCGGTCGAGCGTGGCGTGCAGCGATCCCAGTCCGGGCTCGTCGGTGTGGCGGCGCGCGGCGAAGGTCGGAGGCGGCGCCTCCGCCACCTCGTCGTGCTCGAGCGTTCGGAGCTCACGCCCCGGATCGCCAACCGTCACGTCACCTCTCCTGTCGCCACGCGCGCAGGCTAGCGGCGCGTCGACTCCTATGTTCCCGGGGTCTTCCCAACGGTGGCAAGTACGATGCGAGCACGGGCTGCGCCGCCGCGCCCACCGTTGTGATCCGCGAACTGCTCATCGACGCGCTGCGCGCCGCACTTGACCGGTCTGGCTACGCCGAGCCGGAGGGCGGGATCGCGCTCGAGCCGCCCAAGCAGCGTGAGCACGGGGATTGGTCGTCGCCGGTCGCGCTCCAGGCGGCCAAGACGGCGGGCGCCAAGCCACGCGACGTCGCCGCCGCGCTGAAGGATCGCCTCGATGAGGCGCAGATCCCGCACGTGGAGCGGATCGAGATCGCCGGGCCGGGGTTCATCAACTTCCATCTGGCCCCGACCTGGCTGCATGACGTTCTCCGCGACGTCGTCGCGGCTGGCGAGTCCTACGGGCGGGGCACGTCACTTGCGGGCAAGCGCATCAACCTCGAGTTCGTGTCCGCGAACCCGACCGGGCCCTTGCACGCCGGCGGCGGCAGATGGGTGGCGGTCGGCGACGCGATGGCAAACGTGCTCGCAGCGCAGGGCGCGGAGGTCCACCGGGAGTACTACCTGAACGACGCCGGCAACCAGCTCGACACCTTTGGCGCGTCGCTGTTCGCCCGCTACGAGGGGAGGGAGCCGCCGGAAGACGGCTACCAAGGTGAGTACCTCGTCGAGATGGCGGCAAGGCTTCGCAGGGAGCTCGGCGACGCCGTCACGGAGGAACACGCCCGCGAATGGGGCTACCGCGACGTGGTCGGTCAGCTCGAGCGCGACCTCGGGCGCATCGGCGTGCACTTCGACACCTGGTTCTCAGAGCGCACGTTGCACGAGCGCGGTGAGGTTGCGGACGTGTTGGAGAAGCTCCGAGCGAGCGGTCACACCTTCGAGAAGGACGACGCGCTGTGGCTCCGCAGCACCGAGTTCGGGGACCAGCGCGACCGGGTGCTCGTGCGCGCAGGTGGTGCCACCACCTATCTGTGCAACGACCTCGCGTACCACCGAGACAAGTTCGCCCGCGGTTGGGAGCATCTCATCGACATCTGGGGTGCGGACCACCACGGTCAGGTGAAGTCGGTGCAGTCCGGCATGCAAGCGCTCGGGTTCCCTGAGGACGAACCCGAGGTGGTCCTCGGGCAGCTCGTCAAGGTGGTGCGCGGCGGTGAGGTCGTGCGCATGTCCAAGCGCGCCGGAAACATCATCACACTGGCCGACATCCTCGACGAGGTGGATCCTGACGTCTGTCGCCTCACCTTCTTGCTTCAGGGGATCGACACCGCGCAGACCTTCGATCTCGACGTCGTCACGACACAGTCGATGGAGAACCCCGTCTACTACGTGCAGTACGCGCACGCGCGTGTGAAGTCGATCGAGCGCATGGCGGCCGAACGTGGCGTCGTGCGCGCAACGCTCGACGGCGTCGACCTCTCACCGCTCACGCACGAGCGGGAGCTCGACCTCCTGCGCGCGCTGGTCACGTATCCCGACGAGGTCTCAGAAGCGAGCACCTTGCGCGCCCCGCATCGCGTCACCACCTGGGTGCGTGACTTCGCGTCCCGCTTTCACGGCTTCTACCGGGACTGTCGAGTGCTCACCGACGATCCCGCGCTCACCCAGGCGCGGCTGTGGCTTGCGGAGGCATCTCGTATTGGCCTCGCGAACGCGCTAACCCTCTTGGGTGTCGACGCGCCCGACGAGATGACCCGTCTCGACGATGACGACGAGGACGAGAGCCAATCGTGATCACCGAGGCGCCGCTCGACCAGACGCTGGTGCCGCCAGGGTTGCTCGGCATCGACCTGGAAGCGTTCGCGACTGAGTTCGGCACACCGTTGTTCGTGTACGACGAGGATGAGCTGCGGCGCCGGTGCCAGGACTACGTGGCGTGCATAGGAGAGGATTCCGTCACCTACGCGGCGAAGTCGTTCATGTGCACCGCGATGGTTCGCCTCGTCGACGAGGAGGGGCTGCGCCTCGACGTCGCGACCGGCGGCGAGCTGCACGTTGCTCGCAACGCGGGGTTCCCTGCGGAGCGGATCGTCTTCCACGGCAACAACAAGTCGGATGTAGAGGTGCGAACCGGGCTCGAGGCGGGTGTTGGTCGCATCGTCGTCGATTCGTTCGACGAGATCGCGCGCCTCGAAGATGCTATGGCCGCGGGCGTGTCCAAGCAACCTCCGCACGTCCTCGTACGAGTCACGCCGGGTGTCGAGGCCCACACGCACGAGTTCATCGAGACCGGCACCGAGCGATCGAAGTTCGGCTTCACGGTGAGCGAAGGGGTTGCGCTCGAAGCGGTGCAACGCGTGGTTGCTGCCGATGGCTTGCACTTCGGTGGTCTGCACAGCCACATCGGCTCACAGATCGAACGTCTCGACGCGTACGGGCGTGCGATCGAGATCCTCGCCAACCTTGCGCGTGAGATCGGGGACATGACTGGCGCGGCGGTCGAGGAGCTCAATCTTGGCGGAGGGTTGGCGGCGCGCTACCTCGCGACCGATCCCGACGTGTCCGTGTCGACCTACGCCGACGCGTTGCGCAGCGCCGTGGCCGCGCACTGGTTGGCCGGCGCGCAGCCGCACATCGTGGTCGAGCCCGGACGTTCGATCGCGGCCCCGTGCGCGATCACCCTCTATCGAGTGGGGACGGTCAAGGAGATCCCGGGAGTCGGGACGTACGTGGCGGTGGACGGGGGCATGAGCGACAACCCGCGTCCTGTGCTCTACGGCGCGGGTTACGAGGCGTACCTTCCGGCGCGCATCGACGAACCGAGACCGCTGCGGTGCAACATCGCGGGCAAGCACTGCGAGCAGGGTGATGTGATCGTGCGCGACGCGTGCTTACCGGAGGGTGTGCGAGTCGGCGATCTGTTGGCGACGCCGACCACGGGTGCCTACGGATACTCGATGGCGTCGAACTACAACAAGGTGCCGCGGCCGGCCGTCGTGTTCGTCCGCAATGGCGATGCCCGGGTCGTCGTGCGTCGGGAGACCGAGGAAGATCTCGTCCGACTTGACGTCATTGACTCCATGGTCGCCTCCGCAGGCTCCGGCTCCTCTGGCGTTCGGGAGGCGAAGCCACACCGAACACCTAGGTCAGACTGGTCGGCGTGAGTGGTCCGGCCCGCGTGGGCTTGCTCGGTTGCGGGAATGTCGGCAGCGCCCTCGCGCGCCTCATCGACGAGCACGCCGATGTGATCGCCGCGAGGGCCGGCGTCGGCATCGAGATCGCGCGGGTCGCGGTCCGTGACGTGAAGAAATCGCGCGACGTGAGGGTCCCGCCCGATCGGTTCACCGGCGATCCGCTCGACCTGGTGCGCGATCCCGACATCGACGTGATCGTCGAGATGATGGGTGGTGTCGACCCAGCCCGGGAGCTGATCACCGAAGCTCTGAAAAGCGGGAAGTCAGTGGTCACCGCGAACAAGGAGCTGATCGCGAGGCATGGCCCCGACTTGTTCGCGACCGCCGCCGCCTCCGGCGTCGACTTGCTCTTCGAGGCATCGGTCGCAGGGGGCATCCCACTCATGCGCCCGCTCCGTGAGTCACTCGCGGGGGATCGCATCCGCCGGGTGATGGGAATCGTCAACGGGACGACCAACTTCATCCTCACGCGCATGAGCGACGACCACATGTCGTTCGAGGATGCGCTCGCCGATGCGCAACGGCTCGGCTACGCGGAGCCGGACCCGTCAGCTGACGTGCAGGGCGACGATGCTGCCGCCAAGGCCGCGATCATCGCCACGATCGCGTTCGGTGCTCGGGTGAACGTTGACGACGTCTATCGCGAGGGCATCACGAGCGTTTCGCGCGACGACATCGAGTCGGCCGCGATCCTCGGCTACGCGGTGAAGCTCCTGGCCGTCGCCGAAGAGCTCGAGGGCGGCATCTCCGTGCGCGTACACCCCGCGATGATCCCGGTGCACCATCCGCTCGCATCCGTGCGCGACGCGTTCAATGCGGTGTTCATCGAGGGCGAAGCCGTGGGCGAGCTGATGCTGTATGGGCGCGGTGCGGGCGGGGGACCGACCGCATCGGCGCTGTCCGGCGACCTCATCGATGCCGTGAAGAACCGGGTCTCGGGCGCGAAGGGCGCAACCATCGGTGAGCTCGTCGAGCGTCCGATTCGAGCGATCGACGACTCCGAATCGCAGTTCTACCTGTTGATGGAAGTCGCTGACCGTCCTGGAGTGCTGGGAGCGATCGCCAACGAGTTCGGTGAGCACAGTGTGTCGATCAAGTCGATGGAGCAGCGCGGCATGGGCGAAGACGCGCGCCTCGTGTTCGTCACGCACCGGGCGCGCGAGTCGGCGTTGCGGGCGACGCTCGAAGCGCTGCGCGGCGTGGAGACGGTGCACCGCGTGGGATCGGTGCTGCGCGTCCTCGGGGACGAGGATTGAGCGAGCGCGCCTGGCCGGGATTGATCGAGGCGTTCCGAGAGCGCCTGCCGGTCACTGACGCCACTCCCGTCATCACCCTGCTGGAAGGCAACACGCCGCTGGTCGACGCGCCGCGCATCGCGGCACAGGCCGGGGTGAGCAAGGTGCTGCTCAAGATCGAAGGCGCGAACCCGACCGGCTCGTTCAAGGACCGCGGCATGACCATGGCCGTGTCGGTGGCGGCGGAGCAGGGTGCGAAAGCCGTGATCTGCGCGTCCACGGGTAACACGTCGGCCTCTGCCGCCGCGTACGCCGCCCGTGCTGGCCTGCTGTGCGCGGTCGTGTTGCCGGCAGGGCACATCGCGCTCGGGAAGCTTGCGCAGGCGCTGATCCACGGCGCTCGAGTGGTGCCGATCCACGGCAACTTCGACGTCGCGCTCGACATCGTGCGTGAGCTCGGGGAGCGACCCGGAGTCGAAGTCGTGAACTCAGTGAACCCAGTCCGCATCGAAGGTCAGAAGACGGCGTCGTTCGAGATCGTCGACGCGCTGGGTGACGCACCGACGGTGCACTGCCTCCCGGTCGGGAACGCGGGGAACATCACTGCGTACTGGAAGGGCTACCGCGAAGACATGGACGCGGGTCGTGCGACGCGCTCGCCGCGGATGCTCGGGTGGCAGGCATCAGGTGCGGCGCCGTTGGTGCTCGGCGAGCCGGTGTTGCACCCCGAGACGATCGCCACCGCGATCCGGATCGGCAATCCGGCCTCGTGGCAGGGCGCGATCGATGCGCGTGACGAGTCGGGCGGCCACATCGGCGCCGTCACCGACGCGGAGATCCTCGAGGCCTACAAGCTGCTCGCGGCCGAGGAGGGTGTGTTCGTCGAGCCCGCGTCGGCGTCGTCGGTGGCCGGCTTGCTGAAGGCTGCGGCCGATGGCCTCGTGGTCGGCGACGACGTCGTGGTGTGCACCTTGACCGGCCATGGGTTGAAGGACCCGCAACGGGCGATCAGCGAGGTGCATGTCGGGGACGCAGTGGAAGCCACGCCGGCGATCGTCGCCGACGCGATCGGGATCTGAGCGGACGCAGACATGTCAGACCGGCGGATCGCGTTGGTCACGGGGGCGTCGTCCGGGATCGGCGAGGAGTTCGCACGCGCTCTCGCGGACCGTGGCAACGACCTTGTGCTCGTGGCCCGGAACGAGGAGAAGCTGCGCGAGCTCGCCACCGAGCTCCAGACCCAGCACGGCGCGACTTCAGAGGTGCTCGCGGCGGATCTCGAGACCGACGACGGCATCGCTCGCGTCGAGGCACGCCTTGGCGACGAAGCCGAGCCGGTCGACTTGCTCGTCAACAACGCAGCGTTTGGCACGAACGGCAACTTTCACGAGCTGCCGATCGACAACGAAGTTGCCGAGGTTCAGCTCAACGTCGTGGCGCTGATGCGCCTCACCCGTGCCGCGCTCGGCCCGATGGTGAAGCGGAACCGTGGCGGTGTGATCAACGTCTCGTCGATCGGTGGCTACCAACCGACGCCGTTCATGGCCACGTATTCAGCGACGAAGGCGTTCGTGAACAGCTTCTCCAACGCGGTTCACGAGGAGCTGAAGGACACCGAGGTGAAGATGATGGTGCTCGCACCGGGCTACACCCACACGAACTTTCACGAGCGGGCACAAGTCGAGAAGGGCGGCATGCCCGGATTCCTCTGGCAGACGCCCGACGAGGTCGTGCAGACCGCGCTGAAGTCCTACGACAAGGGTCGCGCGGTGTGCATCCCGGGCGCGATCAACAAGAGCGCAGCCATGTTCTCGAGTTCGATGCCCGCCGGTTTGATGCGACGCGTCGCGGGCATGGTGACGAAACGGCAGTAGATCTACGCGCGATCGATCCGGTACACGCCGGAGTAGAGCGAGACGACGTACAGCTCACCGTCGTTGTCTTCACCGAACGCGACCGTTCCGTCCGCACCTACGAAGAAATCGCGGGCCTCGGTGAAGATGAATGAGCTGCCTGGGTGGTATCGGCGTCACGGAGCGTGAAACTCAAGCCGGGTCGATCCGGTACAGGCCATCGGACTGCGAGAGCACGTAGAGCTCGCCGTCGTTGTCCTCACCGAAGGCGGAGATGTCGCCGAGCTCCACGCCGAGCGATCCCTTGGCTTCCACTTCATTGTCGGACTGCCGGACCCACCGGATCGTGCCGTTGCAGTAGTCCGCGTAGAGGTAGATGCCGCGGAGCGCCTCGATCTGCTCGCCTCGGTACACGAAGCCGCCGATGACCGAGCAGTTGCCGTTGTCGTGCGAGAGCGACAGGAGCGCCGGCCAGGCGTCGCCCTCCGTCTCGCCGTCGCGGTACCGCTCCTTTGCTTCGAACACGTTCCATCCGAAGTTCGTGCCATTGCCGGCGCCTTCGTCGCCCGGTACGACGCTGACCTCTTCCCATTCGTCCTGGCCGACGTCGGCGACCCAGAGATCCCCGGTCTGGCGGTCGAACGAGAACGACCACGGGTTCCGCAACCCGAGCGACCAGATCTCGGGACGGTCCCCGTCGGCGAACGGATTGTCGTCGGGGATGGTGTACGGCGCGTCGTCACTCGGCGCCGGGTCGATGCGCAGGATCTTTCCGAGCAGCGTGTCGAGCGACTGACCGTTCCCGCCGTCGGCATGGCCCGGGCCTTCGTCGCCACCGCTGCCGCCGTCACCCAACCCGAGGTAGAGGTAGCCGTCGGGGCCGAACGCGAGCTGACCCCCGTTGTGGTTCGCCTGCGGCTGCCGCACCGAGAGGAGCCGTCGCCGCGACGACTTGTCGACACCCGCATCGTCCACCCTGTACTCCTCGACACGGGTGTCGCCGTTGAAGTTCGTGAAGTGGATGTACAGCTTGTCGCCGGTGGGGGAGATGGCGATCCCCAACAAGCCCTGTTCGCCACCGAATGCGACGCGTCGGCTGACGTCGAGGACCACCTCGGTCGCGCCGTCGGGGCTCACCTCGACGACGCGCCCGGCCTGTTCGGTCACGTACAGCCGATCGTCGTTGGCGCGTGCAGCGATCGCAGTGCCGTCGTCGATGTCGGCAACCTGCGTCAGCTCGACCGAGTTGCGACCGGGTTGACCGCCCGCGCCCGCGGGCGCGCCGATCGTGACGATGGAGAACGTGGCCAGCACGGCCGCCGACCATCGGCGCCTCATGCGGGATCGATGCGGAAGACGCCCTCGGATTGCGAGATGACGTAGAGCTCGCCGCCGTTGTCCTGCCCGAACGACGCGATCTGCGTCGCGGACACGCCCAGATCGCGCGCAACGACCACTTGACCGTCGAGCACCTGGATCGCGGCGATGACCGGTCGGCAGTAGTCGGTGTAGAGGTACGAGCCGACAAGGTCGGGGATGCGCGTGCCGCGGTACACGTAGCCGCCGGTGATCGCGCAGTTGCCGTCGGCGTGCGTGGTCTCGTGGATCGGGAGCACGGTCGAACCAGCCGCGGCGCCACCGCGGAAGTCGTGCGCGCCCTCTTGGAGCGGCCACCCGAAGTTCGATCCTGCGGCCGACGCGAACGGGACGAGGTTCACCTCTTCATACGCGTTCTGTCCGACGTCGGCGATCCACACGTCGTCGGTCTGGCGGTCGAACGAGAACCGCCATGGGTTGCGCAGTCCGTACACCCAGATCTCCGGTGAACCGCCACCGGTCGCGAACGGGTTGTCGGGCGGGATCCGATACTGCGCGGCCTGCGTCGGTCGTGGGTCGATCCGAATGATCTTCCCGAGGACGGTGGTGAGCGACTGGCCGTTTCCTTCCGGCGCGTGGCCGGAACCTTCGTCGTTCGCGCCGCCGCCGTCACCAAGCGCGAGGTAGAGGTTGCCGTCGGGGCCGAAGGTCAGGTCGCCACCGTTGTGGTTGTACTGGAGATCCGGCGCGGTGAAGACGAGTCGACGACTGGCGACGTCCGCTTGTCCGTTGGTGAACGCGTATTCCTCGAGCGTCGTGTCGCCACTGCCGGCAGCCGAGAAGTGGACGTAGAGCTTTGACCCGTCGGGGGAGAACGCGAGACCGAGCAATCCGTGCTCGGCGTTGTTCACCAGCCGGCCGCTGAGGTCCAGCACTGGACGGCTCTGTCCGTTCTCGAGCGCCGTGATCTGACCACTCTGTTGGGCGAGGTACAGCGCCGCGTCGTCGGGCCGGGTCGCCATGGCGGTGCCGCTCTTCAGATCTGAGATCTTTGTGAGCGTCACGCTCGCCGCGTTGAGGTCCGCCCCGAGCGTGGTTGTCGTCGCGGCCGGTGCGCTGCTCGTTGTCGTCGAACGTGGTCGCTGTGCTGTCTCCGATCCACCGCAGGCCGCGACGACAACCAGGAGAAGCGCGACCACCGGGGGAGTGCGGCGCACGTCGTCGACGCTAGCGACCGTCGACCGTGCGAACGCGGTCAGGCGATGAGAGGGGCCTGTGACACCATGAGCAGGTGAAGTACCTCGTGCTCGTGCCCGACGGATGTGCCGACGAACCGTTGGCCGAGCTGGATGGCCGCACGCCGCTAGAGGCGGCGGCGATGCCCAGGCTCGCTGAGGTAGCGGCGCGAGCGGAGGTCGGCAGGGCTGCAGTCATCCCCGACGGTCTTCCTCCCGGGAGCGACGTCGGCAACATGGCGATCCTCGGCTTCGACCCCGCCGAGTACCACACCGGTCGCGCGCCGATCGAGGCTGCCGCGATGGGCATCGAGCTCGGACCCGACGAGGTCGCGTACCGGTGCAACCTGGTGACGGTCGACGCTGCCGGCACGATGGTCGACTTCGCCGCCGGTCACCCGACCGACGCGCAGAGCCACCCGATCGTCGCCGCGCTCGACGATGCGCTCGGCGGTGGGCGAGAGGGTGTGCGCTTCCATCCCGGCGTCGAATACCGACACCTGTGCGTCGTGCCGCGGGACTGGGCCGAAGCCGAGTGCGTGCCGCCTCACGACCTCACTGGGCAGATCGCGGTCCTCCCGACCGGTCCGGCGGCCGGGAAGGTCAACGCCCTGATGGACGCGTCGAGGGAAGTGGTGGGGCGTGTCGCGGCCGAGGTCGACTCGAACGCGACGCAGATCTGGCTCTGGGGTCAAGGTGTGCGCCCCGCGTTGCCTCGCTTCGAGGACCGCTACGGCGTCACCGGCCGGTTGAGCTCCGCCGTGGATCTCGTGCGCGGACTCGGCGTGCTGACCGGACTTGATGTGGTGGACGTGCCCGGCGCGACGGCTGGGTTCGACAACGACTACGGCGCGCAAGCCCGGGCCTGTCTCGACTCGCTGCAAGACCGAGACCTCTTTCTCTTGCACGTCGAGGCAACCGACGAAGCCGGCCACGCGGGCGACCCGAAGGAGAAGGTCGCGGCACTCCAACGCTGGGACACCGACATCATCGGGCCGCTCGTCGAAGCGCTCGGCGACGATCCGTACCGCATCCTCTTGATGCCCGATCACTCCACGCCGTGCGCGCTGAAGACGCACACGAGCGATCCGGTGCCGTACCTCTTGTTCGACTCGACGGTCGACGGCCCGGGCGGCGCCTACACCGAGTCCGGTGTTGCGAACAGCGACCCAGTGGTCGCACACACCCTCATGTCGAGGCTCCTCGCGTCACCCGAGCTGCCCTTGATTGCCGGGGGGCTGTAGAGGGGATACAGTGGTGTTGTTCCGCCGCATCCACGGTGCGGCATCCCGGCTCCCTCTCTCGAGCCGCTCACGCCCAGCGAGATCGTCTCGCTCCACGCACCGACTTCTCGGCGGTACCCGTTCCCTTCCAGGCCCGCGGCCACAGCGGTCGCCCAGGCCCGGAGGTTGGCAATCCGGCGTCGGGCAAGGGCTGACGCCGGCTCCCGCATCCTGAGGAGCACACACACGCAATGAGCACCGCAGAAATCGACCGTTCGACGCTGGACGGCAAGGACCGCGAGGAGCTCCACGCCATTGCCGGTGCGATGGGCGTCAACGCGCCCACGCGCATGCGCAAGGCAGAGCTCATCGAGGCCATCGTCGCCGCCGCGAGTGGAGAAGCGCCGGGTGGCAACGGCTCGTCCGAGGCCGAGTCGTCCGAGCGGCCGCGCACCGTGCGCTCGGCGCGCGCGTCACAGGTGTCCGACGACTCCATCGAGGCGCTGGCCGCCGAGGAGGACGCGCTTGCGTCGTCCAACGGTGAAGACGAAGCCGAGATCGCGCCGCGCCCCCGGCGGTCGAGTGCCACGAGCACCGCGACCGAAGAAGCAGACACACCCGACGCGTCCGACGACGACTCGGGGAGCACCGGCACCTCGACCGTCGAGGTCGACCCCGAAGACGTGCGCGAGTCGTACGGCGACGGCAACACCAACCGTCGTCGTCGCCGCCGGCGCGGAGGACGCGGCGGCTACGAGAACGAACCCCGTCCGAATGAGCCCGTCGGTGACCCCGTTGAAGTGCAGGGTCTCCTGGACCTGCGTGACGAGGGCTACGGGTTCCTCCGCACGACCGGCTATCTGCCGGGGTCGAAGGACGTGTACGTCTCCGCCTCTCAGGTGCGTCGCTTCTCGCTGCGCAAGGGCGACTTCGTCCAGGGCTTCTCCCGTCCGCAAGCAAGCAACGAGAAGTACCCGGCGCTGTTGAAGGTGGATGCCATCAACGGCATGTCACCCGACGACGCGAAGGGTCGGCCGAGATTCGAGGACCTCACCCCGCTGTTCCCCGACGAGCAGCTGCGACTCGAGCTCGCGGACGCGCCGATGGACGTGACCGGTCGCATCGTCGACCTGCTCTCTCCGATCGGCAAGGGACAGCGAGGCATGATCGTCTCGCCGCCGAAGGCCGGGAAGACGACGATCCTCAAGCAGATCGTGTACTCGGTCGAGCGCAACAACCCTGAGGTGCACCTCATGGTGCTGCTCGTCGACGAGCGCCCCGAAGAGGTCACCGACATGAAGCGGCACGTGCAGAAGGGTGAGGTGGTCGCCAGCACGTTCGACCGCCCGTCCGACGAGCACACCGCCGTCGCTGAGCTCACCATCGACCGGGCCAAGCGCCTCGTCGAGATGGGCAAGGACGTCGTAATCGTGCTCGACGGCATCACGCGACTGTCGCGGGCGTACAACCTCGCGGCGCCGGCGTCAGGCCGGATCATGTCGGGTGGTGTCGACTCGACCGCCCTCTACCCGCCGAAGAAGTTCTTCGGGGCCGCCCGCAACATCGAAGAGGGTGGATCGCTCACCATCATCGCCACCGCGCTCGTCGAGACCGGCAGCCGGATGGACGAGGTGATCTTCGAGGAGTTCAAGGGCACCGGCAACATGGAGCTCCGGCTCGATCGCCGTCTCGCCGAGCGCCGGATCTACCCGGCGATCGACGTCGAGGCATCGAGCACCCGACATGAAGAGCTGCTGTTCGAACGCGACCAGCTGAACCAAGTATGGAAGCTGCGGCGGGTGCTCAACGCCCTGGATGCCGATTCCGGCGGCTCGGGCCGAGGCCTCGACCTGTTGTTGGAGAAGCTCCGTACGACCAAGAGCAACGACGAGTTCCTGGCCGAGGTGGCCAAGGCCCCGTCGCTCGGGACTTGATGACGCCTGTTCGAATCGCCGGATCTCGTCGGTAGGATTTGGACCATGAAACAGGACATCCACCCCGAATACGTCACTTGCACCGTGCATTGCTCGTGCGGCAACGAGTTCACCACCCGTTCGACGGTGCCGTCGCTGCGGGCCGAGCTCTGCTCGGAGTGCCACCCCTTCTACACGGGCAAGCAGAAGCTCGTGGACACAGGGGGTCGAGTCGAGCGCTTCCAGCGCCGATACGAGAAGGCCACGAAGAAGTGATGCCGATGGTCGCGACGCGGCGAGCGCAGCGAGCTCACCGAGGGAGCGACTCCCTACGGGCTGAGTATCCCAGCCCGTAGGGAGCGACCGAATGAAGAAGGAAGCACCGCGCTACATGGGCGGCCAGGCCGTCATGGAAGGCGTGATGATGCGCGGCCTCGATCGTTGGGCCGTCGCGGTGCGCAACCTCGACGGCGAGGTCGAGGTGGAAGTGCACGACACTCCGCATTGGACGGAGAAGTGGGTGCACGTCCCGCTCGTGCGCGGCGTCATCACCCTCGCTGAGTCGCTGAACCTCGGGTTCAAGGCGCTTGCGTGGTCGGCCGACCGTCAGCTTCCTGAAGAGGAGCGCATCTCCTCGAAGGCGATGGGCTGGACGATGGCCATCGCGATGGTGTTCTTCCTCGCCGTGTTCCTCGTGTTGCCGGCGCTCGGCACGAGCGCGCTCGGCGACTGGCTCGACGTGCACGGCTTCGAATACCACCTGCTCGAGGGTGGGATCCGCATGGCCATCTTCCTCGGCTACCTCGGACTCATCGGGTTGATCCCCGACATCAAGCGCGTGTTCATGTACCACGGCGCCGAGCACAAGGCGATCGCCGCGTACGAGAACAACGTCGAGCTCACGCCGGAGTCGGCGCAGCGCTTCACCACCGAGCATGTCCGCTGCGGCACCAACTTCTTGCTCACGGTGATGGTCGTCACGATCTTCGTGTACTCGTTCGTCGGCCGGCCCGCGCTGCCGCTGCTGGTCCTGTCGCGCATCGTGCTGATCCCACTCGTAGCCGGCATCGCCTACGAAGTGATCCGCTACGCGGCGCGCCACATGGACAAGGGGTGGGTCCGCTTCCTCATGAAGCCCGGCCTCGCGCTCCAGAAGCTCACGACCCGTGAGCCCACGCTCGACCAGCTCGAGATCGCGATCACCTCGCTGAAGGCGGTCATGACCGCCGAGCAGCTGGCCGAGGTCGAGGCCCGCCCGAAGGCAGCGATCCCGGCGACCTCCAGCCGCCCCACCTTCAGCCCCGCCTGAACTCCTCCCCGAAGATTTCTTCGGGATCTTCTGGAAACGCGCCTGACCTGCCCATACGCGGCCTGATTTCCTTCCACTTGGCTTGACAGGGGGAACACGCGTTCGTATCCTGGTGTTCAGCACGTCGAGGAGTCGTTCTCTCTCCTCACCGCACTTCCCCGCAGGGAACCGGTAGGACGCTGGCGCCACGAGGCGCCCCTGCCGGTGCTTCGGGGAGGTGTGATGTTCGAGGAGCTCGACGGCGCGATCGCCACGATCGAGCGGTTCGTTGCAGAGTTCGAGCCCGGGCTCCTCGACGCCCGCGGGTCGGTCCGGGCTGTCGAGCGGTTCGCTCGGGCAAAGAACACTTGCGAAGCTGGCCTCGCGCTTGCCGGTATCCGTGCGGACGAGACGGGCGCCTACCGCGAGTCGGGCGCGCGCAACGCGGCCGAGTGGGTCGCGCGCAAGGCCGGCACCTCGGTGGTCGGTGCGGAGCGAGCGCTGGACACCGCGGTGTTGCTTTCCGAGCTGCCAGCCACCGACGCGGCGATGCGGGCCGGGAAGATCTCCCAGGAGCAGGCCTACGAGATCGCCGCCGCGGCTCGCAAGGATCCGGGCGCGGAGTGCGCGCTGGTACAGGAAGCCAAGCAGGGGATCTCGCTCAAGGGGCTGAAGGACCGGTGCCGACGGGTGCGCGCTGCGGCGGAAGCTGACGATGAAGCGTGGGCCAAGCGGTTGCACGACAACCGTCAGCTGCGTAGATGGATCGATGCCGACACCGCGGCCTGTGGCATGTATCGGCTGTCACCCGAGAAGGGCGCAGAGGTGAGCGCGGCCATCGATGCCGAGATCGAGCTCATCCTCAAGGAAGCCCGCGCTGCGGGCACCTTCGAGTCACGCGAGGCCTACGCCGCGGACGCGTTGCACGCGCTGATCACTCGTGGGCCGCGCAAGGCCACCGGCATCAACCTGATCATCGACGGGAAGGTCGCTTCCTCCGGCGAGTCAGGAACGATCGAGATCGGTTCACGCTGCGAGATCGTGGGCGTCGGTCCGATCCCCGTCACGCTCGCCAAGCAGCTCCTCGCCGACGCCAAGGTGCGTGTCGTGCCCGCAGACGAGTCCGTGCTGCCGAAGCACGAGAGCGCCACTCGCTACCTCCCGCAGTGGATGCGCGACTGGCTCGACCAGCAGTACCCGGTGTGCGGCCAGCCCGACTGCGACCGCGACTTCCGCCTCGAGTACGACCACATCGTCGGCCTGGCCGACGGTGGCACGACAACCCTCGACAACTTGTGGCGATTGTGCTGGTACCACCACCGGCAGAAGACGATCGGCGCACTCCTCGTCACCGGCGAGGCTCGCGACTGGCGGCTCGTCCCGCGCGACCGGCGGCTATCCCGAGCAGGGCCCGATCCGCCATGAGCCCGATCGTTGACGCCCCTCTCAGCCGCGGTTCACCTTCCCCTCACAAATCGACGCGAGGATTCGTGACGTGAGCGTGAGTACGCGCGAGCGCATCTCGCACGTCGTGCGCCGCCTCTCCATGGGCGCACACCCTGACCTCGTGGCCGCGCTGGAGTCGCCGGACGCGGCGATCGCTCGCGCGCTCGATCTCTCGGCCGCGGCACCCGTGCTGCCTTCGATGGTTCCGCCGTCGTCCTATGACGAGCAGCAGCCGATCGACATCGTGCCCACGATCGCGTGGTGGCTAGGGCAGATGCAGACCAGCCCCCGCCTGATCGAGGAACGGCTCGTGTGGTTCTGGCACGACCACTTCGCCACGAGCCTCGCCAAGGTGCGCGTCCCGTATCTCCTGCACCAGCAGCACGCCACTGTGCGCGCCCTGGCGACCGGATCGTTCGCCGACCTGCTGCACGCGATGGCGAAGGACCCGGCGATGCTCGGTTACCTCGATGGCGTGACCAACCAGGTGGAGAACGTCAACGAGAACTTCGGGCGAGAGTGCCTGGAGCTGTTCACCATGGGCATCGGCGGTGGGTACACCCAGGACGACGTCGTGGCCGCGTCGCGTGCGTGCAGTGGTTGGGTGGTGAACGTTCCGGGCCGCCGCTTCTCGGCCCGGCTCACCGAGCTCGGGGCGGGGCCATGGGGCTCGATCTTCATCCCGTTCCGCCACGATGACGGCGAGAAGGAGCTGCTCGGTCAGCGCGGCGCGTTCGACCTCGACGGTGCGCTCGACGTGATCCTCGAACACCCATCGACGGCGCGCTACGTCGCGGGCAAGCTCTATCGCGAGCTCGTGGGTCTCGAAGCCGACGACCAGACGGCGAAGCGGCTCGGCGACGACTTTGCTCGCGACTGGTCGATCATGGGCTTGGTCGAGTCGACCGTCGCCGAGCCGGCGTTCACGTCGAACGCCGCGGTGCGATCGAAGGTCCGAACCCCGGTCGAGAAGCTGGTGGGAATCGCGCACGCCGGTGCGCTGCCCGGCGAGGGCAGCACGGCAGCAGTCGACCTCCGAGTGGTGGCCGGGCGCTCACGAGCTGGCGATCAGGTCGTGGGTGTTGGCGAGGCGCTGCGCACCATCGGCTTCATCCCGTTCGTGCCCCCGAACGTCTCGGGGTTCCCCGAAGGAACGCTGCTGCTCGGGCCGCACCAGCTCGTGCACACGTTCGATCTCCTGCAGGTGCTGCCGACCGCGCCTGCAGTCGGCCCCGGCGGAGTGGAGGACGTCGATGCGCTCATGGCGCGCTTCGGCGTCTTCGACATCACGAAGTCGACGCGACGCGTCCTCGAACGCGAGCGCGATCCCGGCCGACAGTTCACGCTTGCGGCCATGTCACCGGAGTTCGCAGTCACATGAGCCGCGACTGGCCTGTTTCACCGTTGCCTCGCCGTGAGTTCCTTCGTCGCATGGGGCTCGGAACCGCGTCCGCGGTTGGCGCCGCGTACGGCCTCTCGGTGTGGGGTCCGGCCGAGCCGTCTGCCGCGACGACGCGCCACGGCAGCAACGTGGCGAGCGCTCGGGGCAAGACGCTCGTGATCGTGGAGCTCGGCGGGGGGAACGACGGACTGAACACCGTGGTGCCACTGAACGACAACCGCTACCACGACCTGCGGCCGACGCTCGGAGTCACCGAGCCCATCCTTCTGGACACGAAGCTGAGTGGAGACGAGGTGGGACTGCACCCCAGCCTGCCGAAGCTCGCGGCGCGCTTCGACCGAGGGAACGTCGCCATCGTCGAGGGGCTCGGCTACGACGATGCCGACCTCTCGCACTTCGGCTCGTTCGCCATCTGGTGGTCCGCCCTGGGCGGAGCAGGTGGTGGCGCTGGCGGAGCGGGTTGGCTGGGTGCGTACCTCGACGGCACCGTCGGCTTCGACGACCCCTTGGCCGCGATCGGCATCGGACCGGGTCCGTCGCCCGCGCTGCGTGGCCGCGAGTCGTTCGCAACCACGATCGCGAACGACAACGGCCTCCAGCCGCGGCTGCCCAGCTGGTTGCAGGTCTCCTCCTTCGAAGCGGGGGAGTCGCTTGCGCAGGAGTGGAGTGACTTCACGCCTTCCCAGGTCGACGAGAGCACGCTCCTCGGTCAGGTCCAGCGGGCGATCGGCCTCACGGTGAAGGCCCGCACGAACCTTGCGAAGGTGCTCTCGAGCGCCGCCGAGTCCGACACCACGAGACCCACGACCGCGGGTGTGCAGGCTCAACGCGCGCGGTACCAGGATGCGAGCGTGGCTTACTCGCTCGTGCTGGCGGCCGAGCTCGTGCAGTCATCGGCGAAGCCGCGGATCGTCTACGTCAACGGGGTGGGCGACTTCGACACGCACGAAGGCCAGAGCGCGCGTCACCCCGCGCTCCTCCAGCAGCTCGACGACGGCATCCAGGCGTTCTTCGATGCGCTTCCCGCTGCACAACACGACGACGTCGTCTTGATGACGGTGTCGGAGTTCGGTCGACGTCCGGCCGAGAACGGCAGCGGCACCGACCACGGCACCGCGAACGTGCACCTGATCGTGGGTGGGGATGGAGATGGAGGAGTGCGTGGTGGCCGCTACGGAGAGCCACCGAGCCTCACGTCGTTGGACAGGGCAGGCAACCTCGTGCACAGCGCCGACTTCCGTCGGCTCTACGCGACGGGGTTGCAGTGGCTCGGCGTGGACCAGACCTCTCCGATCTTGGGCGACGACTTCGAGGCCTTCCCCGTCTTTCACTGAGCCACGACCAAGCCGGCCGTAGCCTGGGTCCGTGTTCGAGCACCTTGCCGACCTCGAAGCCGAGCTGGAGAAGCTCGAGTCGCGCCTGCCCGAGATCTACGCGTCGGGTGATCAGGCCGCGTCGCGCGAGGCCGGTCGCCGTCACGCCGAGCTCAAGCCGGTCGTCGACGCGTACACCGCATTCCGCACGACGGAGCAGGACCTGGCCGATGCAAAGGAGATGCTCCATTCGGAGGCTGACGCCGACATGCAGACGTACTTGCGGGGGGAAGTCGAAGAGAAGGAAGCGCAGCTACTGGCCTTGGAGCTGGTGCTCAAAGAGCTCCTCGTGCCGAAGGATCCCAACGACGGCCGGAACGTGATCATCGAGATCCGCGGTGCCGAAGGGGGCGAGGAAGCCAACCTGTGGGCGCGCGACCTGGTCCAGATGTACGAAGGCCTGGCCAAGAGGCGGGGGTGGAAGGTCGAGACGTTGGCCACGCAGCCGTCCGACATGGGCGGGCTGCGGGAGGCCACGCTGGTCGCCAAGGGCCCGGACGCGTGGGCGCGGCTCAAGTACGAAGCAGGACCGCACCGGGTCCAACGGGTGCCCGTCACCGAGAGCCAGGGCCGGGTGCACACCAGCGCGGCGACGGTGGCCGTCTTGCCTGAGGCGGAAGAGGTCGACATCGAGATCGCGGCATCGGACTTGGAGGTGGACGTCTTCAGGTCGAGTGGACCGGGGGGACAGTCGGTGAACACGACCGACTCCGCGGTGCGCATCACGCACAAGCCGACCGGGCTCGTGGTCACCTGTCAGGACGAGAAGAGCCAGCTCCAGAACAAGGACAAGGCACTCCGAATCCTCCGCTCTCGGTTGCTCCAAGAGGAACGGGAACGACAGGCTGCCGAGATGTCCGACGCCCGGCGCGCGCAGGTGAAGTCGGGCGGCCGCTCCGAGAAGATCCGTACCTACAACTTCAAGGAGAACCGCGTCACCGATCATCGGGTGAAGGTCACCGTGCAGGCGCTCGACCAGGTCCTGGCGGGCGGCGAGGATCTCGACACCATCATCGACGCGCTCGCCGCGGCCGAACGCGAGCAGCAGCTCGGCGAAGCCTGACTCACGGTGCGTTGGCCCGAGCTCCTCGCAGAGACGAAGGACGCGCTCGGCGCAAACACCGACCGCCCGGACATCGAGGCGCGCTGGATCATCGAGTCGGTGTCGGGCGCCAGCGTCCATGACCTCGCGGAAGGCCCGGTCCCGGCGCGTGCGATCGCGCGGGTGGACGACATGGTCGATCGTCGGGGTCGGGGCGAGCCGCTGCAGTACGTGCTCGGCGCGTGGGCATTCCGCGGTCTGGAGGTGTTCGTCGATCGACGAGTGCTGATCCCACGACCCGAGACCGAGGTCACCGCCGAGCACGCGATCGCCGCGGCTCGCGCGTGCGCGTCGACGCGCGTGCCGGTCCGGGTGGTGGATCTGGGGACGGGGTCCGGCGCGATCGCGCTCGCCGTCGCGGCGGAGGTGCCGGACGCCGAGATCCAAGCCACCGACGTGAGCGAGGACGCGCTCGCAGTGGCGCGTGCCAACCTCGCGGGCGCGGGCACGATCGCGACCCGGGTTCGTCTCCTCCCGGGCAGCTGGTTCGATGCACTGCACAGTGACCTGCGAAGACACGTCGACGTGCTGGTCAGCAACCCTCCATACGTCGCCGAGACTGAGCTCGGGGAGCTGGCCGCCGAGGTGCGCGAGCACGAGCCGCGCTCCGCCCTGATCGCCGGGCCTACAGGCTTGGAGGCCATCGAGCACGTGATCAGCCACGCTCCCGAGTGGCTCCGCGAGGACGGAACGCTCGTCCTCGAGCTCGCGCCGCATCAGTCCGACCAGGCCGCCGGGCTCGCACGCGCCGCGGGCTTCCACCGAGTCCGCGTGGAACCCGACCTGAGCGGCCGCGACCGAGTGCTCGTAGGCTCCCGAGCATGACTGAAGACCTGGATGTCGACGCGATGCTCGAGCGATTCCGCGATCGCGCCGCAGCCGTGAAGGAGCGGTCGCTCCCGCCGGTCGCGGGACCGGAACGCCAGAAGTTCGTCGCGCAGGCGGAGGTCGACTATCAGGACTTCGCGATGCTCGGCGACGCGTCGTGGGAGTTCGAGGACGGCATCCTCACGCTCGAGATCGACCTGCGTCCGACGGCCGCTTAGCCCGCCACCGCCGGCCAGCGCGGCTCGCTGGGCGTGGCGCTGTCCGGGCAGATGGACCGGTAGCGGCAGAAGCGGCAGACCACCTCGTCGTTGACCCCGTGCCAGTCGCGCTCGGCGCGCATGTCGGTGACGACGGCGCGCAGCTCGGCATCAACGGCGGCAAGATCGTCATCATCAGGCTCCCAGGGCTCCGGATCCTCGTCGACCTCACGGGCGAGGTGCTCGTAGCGAACCCGAACCCGGAGCCCTAGCTCCGCGGCGCGTGGTGCGACGACCCATGCTTGAACTCGTGCTCGCGGATCGTCGGCGATCACATCGATCGCTCGCGCGCCGGTCTTGTAGTCGCGAACCTCGAGCGCATCACCGACACGCCACAGCGCGTCGAAGCGCGCCGACGCAACGAACACGGGTGGTTCCGGGCTCGCTCGTACCCACTCAACCTCGTGACCGAGCGCGTCGGCGTCGCGGGGACATTTCGCGACGTGGCGCCGAACCTCCGCGAAAACCCGCTCGTCGGCGCCATGGCTCTCGAGGACCTCCGAGACCGCGGCTGCGTCGCGGCATGAGCCACGTTCGTGCACGAAGCGAAGCATCTGATGGAGGTAGAGGCCGTGCGCGGTGCCGCCATCGAGATCACTCGGTGGGACGGCGAGCACGCGGTTGCCGAGCTCGCGGCGGCAGCGGTACCACGCATCGAGTGTCGTGGGGGAGATCGACAAGATCTCAGGAAAACGGTCGGCGCGGCTGCCCCACATCTTTCCGCGCACTCCGAGCGCGGGGCAGTGGGGGATGAAGGCACACGTCGTGCAGTCGCGGCCCACCTCGGCGACCGGTGCTTCGATCCTCGTGCGTACGATGTCGAGCCGCTCGTCGAGCCACGTCGCGAGGGCAGCGAGATCAGCGGGAATCGCGACCGTTGCCGTTGCGGTCGCCCCGGTGAGCAAGTCGCACCACGCGATGGTGAGCGTTTCGTCCTCGATCCACCGAACCTGCGCGAGACGCAGGATGGCGAGCCGAGTTGCCGGCAGGTCCAATGGGCTGGCCGGTGTGTCACGGGCGCCGAACGCGAGCTGGCGCAGCTCGTGGCTTCCGTCGGCATGATGAACGCAGAGGTCGACCAGCCCTCCGAGCCGCACGTCGCGCCGGGGAAGCTCGGTGGCGTCCTCGATCGGCGCCTCGATGCTTGCGTTGTCATCGCCCCAGAGCTGCTCGTACCAGCCGACCGCGTGGGCAACGACGCGCTGCTCCTCGGCCTCGAGCGGAGGCGGGGTCGGCGGGAGAGACCCGGTCTCGTGGAAGGTGCGGATCGCGTCGATCACCGCGGTGCGAATGCGGCCGCGTGTGAACGGATCCCTGGTGCGGGGAGCACCGGTGTACTCGCCGTGCAGTCGACGGGTGCAGAGCGAGTCGGCGTTGGTCAGGATCCACGGCGTGACCTTTGGGCGCGGGTCAGCCTCCTCGTTCGGGGCCGCTACGGCGCCATCGGGAGCAAGGTCGTCCATGGGGAAGTGCACGTTTCGAGGCTAACGAGCACCTGCGACAGTGCCGAGGAACACCGTTCATGCGTTCCTACACTCCAAAAGGTGTCCGACACGAAATGGGTGTCGCCGACCGTGCCGCTCCTGTGCTGATCCCGGTGCCGTGACCGGTCATCCCCCCGTGACCGTCATCGAGGACGACCCGCCTCGTCGGCGGCGATGGCGCCTTCGCCGGCGACGGGAGACAGATCCGCGGTGGAACGCTGCCGGCACCGTGCTGAAGGCACCGGCGGTCGAGGAGATGGTGCAGCGCGGGATCGACGCGATCGATCTGCTTCGAGAGGACGAGCCCTACAAGCGGGCGTGGGCGCCCCACGTTCGGTCGATCATGAGCATCGAGCACGCCTACGGCGCACGTGCCAGAGGACTGCGGTCGGCCTGGGCCGCGGTGCACGGCAGCCGCAGGGGACTCCACGCGGCGCGGCCGACGATCCGGACGCATTCCGTACGGCGCACCTGAGCACCCACTCCTACACTGGCCGGGTCCCCGCTCTTTCGGCCAGGTGAGGTCATGCGGATCGCGATCGGCTCCGACCACGCTGGCTACGCACTCAAGGAGCACCTCAAGGAGCTCCTCGGCCGTGAAGGGCACGAGATCACGGACCTCGGGACCACCAGCGAGGAGCCCGTCGACTACCCACCCATCTGTGCGGCGGTCGGTCGCGAGGTGGTGGCCGGGCGGGCCGATCGCGGCATCGTGCTGGGCGGAAGCGGTCAGGGAGAGCAGATCGCAGCCAACAAGCTCCGAGGGGTCCGAGCGGCCCTCTGCAACGACCTCTATACGGCTCGGTACTCTCGTCTGCACAACGACGCCAACGTGCTCTCGATCGGTGCCCGCGTCGTCGGCGTGGCACTCGCCGACGAGATCGTGCGCACGTGGTTCTCCACCGACTTCGAAGGCGGGCGTCACGTGCCGAGGGTCGAGCAGATCAGCGCCATCGAGAAAGAGGAACGAGGTTGAACGAGCCCTTGGACGCGCTCGAGCGCACAGATCCTGCGATCGCCGATGTGGTGCAGCGCGAGATCGAGCGGCAGAACACGACCATCCAGCTGATCGCGTCGGAGAACTTCACGTCGCTCGCCGTGCTCGCCGCGCAGGGAACCGTGCTCACGAACAAGTATTCGGAGGGATATCCGGGCAAGCGCTACTACGGCGGGAACTACGTCGTCGACGACGCCGAGGAGCTGGCGCGCCAGCGCGCCTGTCGGCTGTTCGGTGCCGAGCACGCCAACGTGCAACCGCATTCGGGTGCCAACGCCAACATGGCCGCGTACTTCGCGTTGCTTCAGCCCGGCGACACGGTCATGGGCATGCCGCTCGACCAGGGCGGGCATCTCACGCACGGCGCGCCGGTGAACTTCTCGGCGCGCCTGTTCAACTTCGTCGGGTACGGCCTCGACGACGACACCGAGCTCCTCGACTACGAGGGCATGGCCCGAACCGCGCGTGAGCACAAGCCCAAGATGATCGTGGCCGGGGCCACCGCGTACCCGCGAATCATCGACTTCAACGCGTTCCGGGCCGTCGCCGACGAGGTGGGCGCGCTGCTCCTCGTCGACGCCGCCCACATCGCGGGCCTCATCGCCGGTGGTGCACACCCTTCACCGGTGCCCGTTGCCGACGTCGTCACCTTCACCACGCACAAGACACTCCGCGGCCCGCGTGCCGGTGCGATCGTCTGCAAGGAGCAATACGCACAAGCGATCGACAAGACGGTCTTCCCGGGACTCCAGGGTGGTCCGCTCATGCACGTGATCGCGGCGAAGGCCGTGGCGTTTCACGAGGCGATGCAGCCCGAGTTCCGAGAGTACGCCGCGCAGATCGTGCGCAATGCCGGCGCGCTGGCGGAGGCGCTGGCTTCGGAGGGGTTCAGGATCGTGTCGGGTGGCACCGACAACCACCTCTTGCTCGTCGACCTCCAACCGTTCGGCGTGACCGGGAAGGCGGCGCAGGAAGCGCTGGATCGGGCCGGCATCACCACGAACAAGAACACGATCCCGAACGACCCGGAGCGCCCGTTCGTCACGAGCGGGCTCAGGCTCGGCACCGCTGCCGTCACGACCGCGGGGATGGGCGAGCCAGAGATGACCGAGATCGCGGCGTTGATGGCCCGGACCCTGCGCGCGATCGACGACGACAACGTCGCGGCCGAGGTCAAGGAGTCCTCGGCCCGCCTCTGCTCGAAGTTCACCCCCTACCCCGAGCTGGCGTGACACCGGTTCGACCGCGCTGCGTCTGTAGCGAGCGGATGCGAGCGGAGGACGCTCGCCAGCGAGCGAACATCCCGGAGGGCGGCGCCGGGTACGCCAGCGCCGAGAGAGCGAGCGAGTAGAGGTGCGCGGCTATCTCATTGTTGCATTCGTCGGCGCGCTCGTCACGTTCCTCGCCACCTTCGGGATCAGAAGGATCGCGACACGAATAGGTGCGATGTCGTTGCCCGGACCGCGCAGCGTGCATGAGTACGTCACGCCGACCCTCGGTGGCGCGGGCATGTTCCTCGGCTTCCTCGCCGCGATCGCCACCGCCACACAGATCGAGCAGTTCGACGAGATGTTCTCGTCGTCGTCCGAGCCCCTCGGCCTGATGCTTGCCGCCGGTGTGATGTTCGTGGTGGGTGCGCTCGACGACCTTCGCGAGGTGTCGCCGCCAGCGAAGGTCGCGGGGCAGGTGCTGAGCGCCAGCTGCTTGTCGCTGCTCGGCGTGACGATGCTCTTCTTCCGCGTTCCGTTCGCGAGCTACGAGTACGTCGTCCTGTCACCGAACTGGGCGGCGCTCGTGACCGTGCTCACGGTGGTGCTGCTCGCGAATGCGCTCAACCTGATCGACGGGCTCGATGGGCTCGCGGCCGGCATCGTGATCATCAGCGGCATCGCGTTCTTCCTCTATTCAGACCGGCTGTTCAAGGCCGGACTGCTCGACGGTTCCAACATCGCACCGCTCGTGGCCGCGATCACCGTGGCGATCTGTGCGGGCTTCCTCCCGCACAACTGGCACCCGGCGAAGATCTTCATGGGTGACGCAGGTGCGATGTTCCTCGGCCTGCTGCTCGCGGTCTCGACGATCACCGTCGGCGGCCGCACCGCGGATCAATTCAGCGGCCAGACCTACTTCTTCTTCGCGCCGCTGCTCATCCCCATCGTCATCCTCGCGGTACCGCTCGCAGACACCGGCTTCTCGTTCCTGCGCCGCGTCATGAAGCGGCAATCGTTCTCCACGCCCGATCGCGAGCACCTCCATCACCGCCTGATGCGTCTCGGGCATGGTCCTCGCCGCACGGTCGCCGTGCTCTGGCTTTGGACCGCGTTGCTCTCGGCGGCTGCGCTGGTGCCCACGTACACGAACCGCGGCACCGCGTTGGTGCCGCTTGCGGTGGCAGGGCTCGCTCTCCTCCTCTTCACCTACTTCCACCCCGGGGTCCGCACCCGCCGGGAGGAGGAGGCGGCCGCGGCCGAGGCGCGCGCCGCCGAGCTCCCGGCCGCGTCGAGCAGTGGGGACGAGGAAGTGAGAGTCGTCGACCTCGAGGAGCGTCGCCGGGCGCGTTCCGGCTAGAAAGCAGCGCCCTACCGGACCACCGCGACCCCGCCCGGGTTGCCCTCGTAGGGCTGCCGGTATATTGTGAAAATATTCACAAGCGGTCGGAGCGTCCAAGGAGAGGGGGATCGGGGCCCATGAGCGCCCGTTATCTGCGCCGTCCGATGTCCGTCCCTCCTCCTGCGGACGATGCTCTCAGCTACGGGATGGCGATGGCCGCGGTTCCCGTCGTCTTCGGTGCGATCGGCTGGCTCCTCGACGAGGGGATTCGCACCGGTCCCATCTTCCTCATCCTCTTCGCGTTCTTCGGCGTCGCCGCGTCGTTCGCATCCGCGTACTACCGCTACTCCGCGCGCATCGCGAAGCAGAACGAGGGCAAGCCATGGACACGCAGCGGAGTGGACCCGACAAGTGGGACAAGGGTGACGGCATGACCGCGCCCGCCGCACCGACCACACCGACTGCGAACGAGCGCATCGAGCTCACGATCGCGCTCGACATGGCCAAGCGCGCCGCGTTCGTCGCACCAGTGCTCATGGTCGGCGTCGGCATCTGGCGCGGCTGGGACGCAGTCGCTGCGGTCGCACTGGCGATCGGCGTCGTCGTGCTCAACTGGATCGTCGCGGCCGTCTCACTCGGGTGGGCCGCCCGTCACACCCCGAACATGCTGCTCGGTGTCGCGCTCTTCGGCTTCATCGCTCGCCTCGCGCTCATCACCGGGATCGGCGTCGGCATCAAGGAGCTCGACATCGTCGACTGGCCCGTGTTCTGTGGTGCTCTCCTCCTCGCCTACGCCGGGCTCCTGGTGTGGGAGTTGCGGTATGTGAGCTTCTCGTTGGCGTCGCCTGGTCTCAAGCCGAAGCGACCGACCAAGGTTGGTGCGTCGTGATCCTCGCTGAGCTGCTCCCGAGCCTGAACGAGCTCTTCTCGTGGCCAGACATGTTCAACGAGCACACCGCGCTCGCGTTCAACAAGACCGCGTTGATGGCGTTCGTGTCGACGATCATCTGCCTGCTCATCTTCGGGTTGGGCTCTCGCAAGCGCGCGCTGGTGCCGGCTGGCCTCCAGAACGTCGCGGAGATGGGCTACGAGGTCATCGAGGAGAACGTCAGCCTCCAGACCGTCGGTGCCGAGCACGCCAAGACCTGGACGCCGTTCTTCGCAACGCTGTTCTTCTGGATCTTCTTCATCAACATCTGGTCGATCATCCCGTTCATCCAGTTCCCGGCCACCTCACGGCTGGCGATCCCGTTGATGTTGGCGTTGATCAGCTGGGTGCTGTTCATCGCCGTCGGCTTCAAGTACCAGGGCAAGGGCTACATCTGGAAGGCGATCAACCCGTCGGGCGTGCCGTTCGCCCTGAAGTTCTTGGTCGTGCCGATCGAGTTCTTCTCGAAGTTCCTGATGCGACCCTTCTCGCTGACGATCCGACTCTTCGCCAACATGACGGCGGGGCACGTGCTGCTCGCGATCTTCGCCATCATGGTGAACGAGCTGCTGATCGTTCGGAACAGTGGTTGGTACCAGGCGGTGTTCTCACCGCTTCCGTTCGTGGGCCTCGTCGCGTTCACCGCGTTCGAGGTGCTGGTGTCGGTCCTCCAGGCCTACATCTTCACGATCCTCACCGCGGTGTACATCGCGGAGTCCATGCACGAGGAGCACTAAGGCCTCATGCGCAAGATCGCAAGACTGACAAGGAACACAAAGGAGACATCGTGGGAGGGTTGATCAACATCCTCGCCCAGGCGAACGAGGGCGTGACCGGCGACCTGAAGAGCGCACTTGGCTCTGTGGGTTACGGCCTCGCCGCCATCGGACCTGGCGTCGGCATCGGCCTCATCGTGGGCAACGCCATCCAGGCGATGGCACGCCAGCCCGAGATGGAAGGCACCGTGCGCACGACCATGTTCCTCGGCATCGCGTTCGCCGAGGCGTTGGCGCTCATCGGCTTCGTCCTCAAGTTCATCTGACAGCCACACCGAGAGGGAGGGAGCGCGTGATGCGCATCCGTCGTTTCATGCTCGCCGGTGTGATCGCCGGCGTGACGGTCTTGATCGTCGCCGCGCCCGCGTCGGCTCAAGACCCCGGCGTGAAGTTCGGTGAGCACCTGCTGCACTGCGTCGAGGACGCGATCCACGACAACGAAGCAGCGATCGAGGACGAGGACTACACCGGGTTCCGCAACGCCCTCGAGGATTGCGAGAAGGCGCCGAGCATCATCTCGCCGGCCACGCCGGAGCTGATCTGGGGGAGCGTCGCGTTCCTGATCGTCGCCGTCGTGCTGATCAAGTTCGCCTTCCCGGCGCTGCGCAAGTCGCTCGCCGACCGCCAGGAGAAGATCCGCGGTGACCTCGAGGGTGCCGAGCGTGCTCGCCAAGAGGCCGAAGCGGAGAAGACGCGGTACGAGGCGTCGCTCGGCGACGCGCGTGCCGAGGCGAACCGCATCGTCGAAGAGGCACGGGAGGCGGCCGAGCAGGTGCGCCGCGACCTTGTGACGCGCGCCGAGACCGATGCCGCGGAGATTCGGTCGCGGGCCCAGCAGGACGCGCAGCTCGCGGCCGAGCGGGCCATGTCCGACCTCCAGCAGCGTGTCGGTGAGATCTCCATCGAGCTCGCCGAGCGCATCGTGGAGCGCAACCTCGACAAGGACACCCAGATGGCGCTCGTGGAGAGCTATATCTCCTCGGTCGGCAGCGGGAGCGCGAAGTCGTGATGCGGACGCAGGGAGCGCTCGCATGAAGGCGGACGCGTACGCCGAGGCGCTCGTCCAGGTGGCGCGCGCCGAGGGTCAGCTCGGCGCGGTGGAAGACGACCTGTTCCGCCTCGCACGCACGTACGAAGGCTCCGACGAGCTGCGCATGGCGCTGAGCGATCCGCAGCTCCCGGTCGAGCGGCGCATCGCCGTCATCGAAGAGCTGATGGGGAACAAGGCGCTCGGCACGAGCACCGCGCTCGCCTCGATGCTCGTCGCCGCCGGGCAATCAAGTGATCTGCCCGCGATCATCGACCGCTTCGTCGAGCTCGCGGCCGCCGAACGGCAGCACGAGGTCGCCGAGGTGCGCACCGCGATCCCGCTCGACGAGGCCCAGACGCAGCGGCTCGCGGAAGCGCTCGGCAAGGCCACCGGCAAGAACGTCGAGGTGAAGGTCGTGGTCGACCCATCGGTGCTCGGCGGGATCGTCGCCCGCGTCGGCGACACCGTGATCGACGGCTCCATCCGTCACCGCTTGGACCAGCTCAAGGAGCTCATATGAACAGTCCGAACGAGCGCCTACGGGCCGTGTGCGAGACGGCTTGGCCGGCTCGCACAGAGGAGACGCAGCCTGCGGAGTCGACCATCAGGTTGGTTCCCGGCTCGCAGCGAGAGAGCGAGTAGTAATGCCTGAGCTCACCATCAGCGCCGATGACATCGCGGCGGCACTGCGCAAGCACGTCGAGTCGTTCACGCCGTCACTCGAGGCGGCGCGCGTCGGTCGTGTGCTCGAAGTCGGTGATGGCATCGCCCGCATCGCCGGCCTGCCCGGCACCGCGGTCAACGAGCTGCTCGAGTTCGAAGGTGGCACGCTCGGCCTCGCGCTGAACCTCGACGAGGACTCGATCGGTGCCGTCGTGCTCGGTGAGGCCGACGAGGTGGAAGAGGGTCAGGCGGTCAAAGCCACTGGCCGGATCCTCTCGGTGCCCGTTGGCGACGGGTTGGTGGGCCGGGTCGTGAACGCGCTCGGTCAGCCGGTCGACGGCAAGGGTCCGATCGCATCGAACGAGCAGCGCCGTCTCGAGGTGCAGGCACCCGGCATCGTCGGGCGCAAGCCCGTGCACGAGCCGCTGCAGACCGGCATCAAGGCTATCGACGCCATGACGCCGATCGGCCGGGGTCAGCGCGAGCTCATCATCGGCGACCGCAAGACCGGCAAGACCACCGTCGCGATCGACACGATCCTCAACCAGCGCGGCCAGGGCGTGAAGTGCATCTACGTGGCCATCGGGCAGAAGGGCTCATCGGTCGCGCAGACGGTTGCCACGCTGGAAGAGCACGGTGCGATGGAGTACACGGTCGTGGTCAACGCGCCCGCCGCCGACGAAGCCGTGTTCAAGTTCCTCGCGCCGTACGCCGGGTGCGCCATCGGTCAGCACTGGATGGACCACGGTGAGCACGCACTCGTCGTGTACGACGACCTCTCCAAGCAGGCCGAGGCGTATCGCCAGCTGGCGCTGCTGCTGCGGCGCCCGCCGGGCCGCGAGGCGTACCCCGGTGACGTCTTCTACCTGCACAGCCGGCTCCTCGAGCGCGCTGCCAAGCTGAACGACGAGCGCGGCGCGGGCTCGCTCACCGCGCTGCCGATCATCGAGACCAAGGCCGGTGACGTGTCGGCCTACATCCCCACGAACGTGATCTCGATCACCGACGGTCAGATCTACCTTCAGGACGACCTCTTCAAGTCGGGTGTGCGCCCGGCCGTCGACGTGGGCATCTCGGTGTCCCGAGTCGGTGGTGACGCGCAGATCAAGGCGATGAAGGGTGTGTCCGGCACGCTCAAGCTCGACCTCGCGCAGTTCCGCGAGCTCGAGGCGTTCGCGACCTTCGGGTCCGAGCTCGACGCGGTGTCGCGTGCACAGCTGGACCGCGGTGAGCGTCTGGTCGAGCTGTTGAAGCAGCCCCTCAACTCGCCGATGGCGGTCGAAGAGCAAGTGGTTGCCATCTACGCGGGCACGTCGGGCGCGCTCGACGAGATCCCATCGAACGAGGTGAAGCGCTTCGAGACCGAGCTGCTCGAGTGGATGCGTGGTCGCCACGGCGGACTGCTCAGCTCGATCCGTGACACCGGTGTGCTGCCCGAAGGCGACGCACTGGAGTCGGCCGTCAACGAGTTCAAGTCTTCGTTCCTCGCAACGTTGAGTGACGGGAGCAGCGGGCCCGCCGCCGACCCGAACGCCTCCGATGCCGACGCGCCCGGCGAAGCCAAGTCCGACAAGACCCTCAAGACGGAGTAGTCGAGGGTGAACGTGCAGATTCGCTCGTCACGACGCGGATCCCGGAGCGAGCGAAGCGAGCGCAGGGATCTCGCCAGCGAGCGAACGGCCGCGAGGCGGGTACCCCGCCTCGCAGTGAGCGAGCGAGTGCAGTAGATGGCCGGACAGGAACGCGTCCTCAGACGCCGGATCCGCAGTGTGCAGTCCACGAAGAAGATCACGCGCGCGATGGAGCTCATCGCCGCGAGCCGGATCGTGCGCGCACAGGGTCGGGTGCAGGCCGCAGTTCCGTACTCCGACGCGATCACGGAGGTCGTGCGCGACCTCGCGGCGGCCGGCGCCGGTCGCGACAGCCCGTTGCTGACGCCGCGCCCCGACATCAAGAAGGTGGCGCACGTCGTCGTCGCCGCCGACCGCGGCCTGTGCGGTGGCTACAACTCGTCGGTCATCCGCGCCGCTGAGGGTTCCATGCGCGAGCACGGGCAGCTCGGGCGTGACTACGGCCTCGTCGTCGTGGGACGCAAGGCGGAGAGCTACTTCCGCTACCGCAACTTCCGCATCGACGGCGTGTTCACCGGCTTCACCGATCAACCTCATTACGAGGACGCGCGCAACATCGCCCGCGCCGTCGAGGGACCGTTCCTCGCGGGGGAGTACGACCTCGTGGAGCTGATCTACACGCGCTTCGTGTCGGCCGGGCGCCAAGAGGTCGTCGTCCGACCGATGATGCCGCTCGACCTCCAGATCCTCGAAGGCGGCGACGCGCGGCCCGACGCGCGTGACGACGGCTCCGTTCCCGCGAGCTACGAGTTCGAGCCGTCACCCGAAGAGATCCTGATCCAGCTGCTGCCCGTCTACGCCGAAGCGCGCCTGTACGCCGCGCTGTTGAACGCGGCGGCGTCGGAGCACGCAGCACGCCAGCGCGCCATGAAGGCCGCCACCGACAACGCCGACGACCTCATCACGAGCCTCACCCGCGTGATGAACCGGGCCCGCCAGGATGCGATCACCAGCGAGATCATGGAGATCGTCGGCGGCGCCGAAGCACTTCGCCAGGCCAAGCACCCGGCCGAACAGGCCCTTGTCCTCCCGACCGAGCACGACTCAGGAGCAGCCGCATGACCGTCACTGCATCACCCGCGTCAGCCGACGACGCGAAGCTGAAGGACGGTCGCGTCGTTGCGATCGCCGGCCCCGTCGTCGACATCGAGTTCCCGCCCGACGCGCTGCCGGAGATCAACTCGGCGCTCGTGATGGAGGCCGAGCTCGAAGGCGAGAAGATCACGATCACCGCCGAGGTCGCGCAGCAGATCGGCGAGGGCCGTTGCCGCGCCATCTGCATGAAGCCGACCGACGGCCTCACGCGCGGCACCGTGGTTCGCAACACGGGCAGCGGCATCACGATGCCGGTCGGCGACGGCGTGCTTGGCCACGTGTTCAACGTGATCGGTGAGCCGCTCGACACGACCGCCGACAAGATCACTGGCATCGACGAGCGGTGGGAGATCCACCGTGACCCGCCCGGCTTCGACCAGCTCGAGCCGCGTGCGCAGATGTTCGAGACCGGCATCAAGGTCATCGACCTTCTCGAGCCATACGTGCAGGGCGGCAAGATCGGCCTGTTCGGCGGCGCGGGTGTGGGCAAGACCGTGCTGATCCAGGAGATGATCCACCGGGTCGCGTCCGAGCACGGTGGTGTGTCGGTGTTCGCCGGCGTCGGCGAGCGCACTCGTGAAGGCACCGACCTCTGGCTCGAGATGCAGGAGTCCGGTGTCATCGAGCGCACCGCGCTCGTATACGGACAGATGGACGAGCCGCCCGGCGTGCGGCTGCGCGTCGCGCTGTCGGCGCTCACCGTCGCCGAGTACTTCCGCGACGTGAAGAACCAGGACGTGCTGCTCTTCGTCGACAACATCTTCCGGTTCGTGCAGGCCGGCTCCGAGGTGTCGACGCTGCTCGGCCGCATGCCGTCGGCCGTGGGCTATCAGCCGACGCTTGCCGACGAGATGGGTGAGCTCCAGGAGCGGATCACGTCCACCAAGGGTCACTCGATCACGTCGATGCAGGCGGTGTACGTGCCGGCTGACGACTACACCGACCCCGCGCCGTTCACCACGTTCACGCACCTCGACGCGACGACGGAGCTCTCACGCCAGATCGCCGCGCTCGGCATCTACCCGGCGGTGGACCCGCTGTCGTCGACGTCGAACATCCTCGCTCCCGAGGTCGTCGGTCAGCGTCATTACGACGTTGCCCGTCGCACGCAGGAGATCCTCCAGCGCTACAAGGAGCTCCAGGACATCATCGCCATCCTCGGCCTCGACGAGCTCTCCGAAGAGGACAAGGTCGTGGTCTCCCGCGCTCGGAAGATCCAGCGATTCCTCTCGCAGCCGTTCTACGTGGGCGAGACGTTCACCGGTCTGAAGGGTGTGACGGTGCCGGTCGAGGAGACCGTCGAGTCGTTCGAAGCGCTGAACAAGGGCGAGCTCGACGACGTGCCCGAGCAGGCGTTCTTCAACGTCGGTGGCGTGGAGTCGGTGCTCGCGAAGGCCAAGACCCTCCAAGAGTCATGAGGACCGCGCGGCGGCCGGAGCGACGGAGGAGCGAGGGGCGCTCGCCAGCGAGCGAACGCCTGCGGGCCGGGTATCCCGGCCCGCAGAGAGCGAGCGCATAGAGATGGCAAACACCATGAACGTCATGGTCGTGTCGCCCGAGCAGGTGCTGTTCGAAGGCGAGGGCGAGATGGTTGTGTGTCGCACGACCGAGGGCCAGATCGCGTTCCTTCCTGGGCACACGCCTCTGCTTGCCGCGCTCGGCACGGCGAAGGTGCGCGTGATCCAGCCCGATGGCGAGTTCACGGTCGCAGTCCACGAAGGGTTCGTCGAGGTGACGGGCGATCGCGTCGTCATCCTTTCTGACGTTGCCGAGCTGCCCGACCAGATCGACGTCGAGCGGGCCCGATCGGCGAAGCAGCGCGCCGAGTCCGAGCTCTCGTCGGATCCTGAGAACGAGGCGTCCAAGTCGGCGCTGGCCCGGGCCGATCTCCGCCTTGAGGTGGCCGAAGGGGTTTCGGGGTAAGTCCTCGCTACCTTGGTCGCTCCGCGACCATCCCCCCGAAGAGGCATCGCCATGCGTCGTCGCGTTCTCGCTGCCGCGTTCGTCGCCGGGCTTGTGATCGGCGCGGCACCGACGCTGCTCGTCACTGCCGGTGCCGGCCCGAACATCGACCCGTACCGCGGCCTTGGGGCGTGGGTCGACGTCTTCGATTACGTGCCAGCATTTCGCGGCCCCGGGCCGCCGGCGGTGACGGTTGACACCATCGACGACCTCTCGCCCCTAGGTGTGAAGACGATCTACCTCCAAGCGTCTCTCGACGACGAGCGCTCGAAAGGCTTGCTCGCGGATCGTGAGCTCGTGGGTCAGATGCTCGAGCGCGCCCATGAAGTTGGCGTCAACGTCGTGGGTTGGTACTACCCGCAGCTCGTCACGCCCGCGCGCGATCTCCGTCGCGTCGAGGCGATGGCCAAGTTCCGCTGGAACGGGCACCGCTTCGATTCGATCGCGCTCGACATCGAATCGCGTCTCGTTCCTGATGTGAACGAACGCAACGCACGGCTCATCTAGCTCGCTGCGGACACCCGCCGGCTCGCGGGCCAGCGATCGGTCGGCGCAATCGTGTACCCCGCGGTGCAGATGGAGGTCGTCAACCCGAATCTCTGGCCGAACTTCCCGTATGTGCAGCTTGCTCCGCACTTCGATGTCTGGATGCCGATGGCGTACTGGACGTATCGGGAAGCGCCGTATGACGACGCGTACAACTACACCGAAGAGAGCGTGCGTCGGCTTAGGACGAACCTCGGCGACGACGACGCCGCGGTCCACCCGATCGGTGGCCTCGGCGAGCTGTCAACACCAACCGACTACGCCAACCTCGTCCGGGCGGGTCAGGAAGTCGATGCCTTCGGCTGGTCGATCTACGACGCGGACACCATGAAGACCTCAGGCTGGGTCCACCTACAAGAACCCTGAGTCAGGCCGGTGCTGGCACCGGTTGTCTGCGGACGCGCTCGGCGATCCGTGGCCAGTCGACGAGCACGAGGGTGACGACGAACGCGTAGAACCAGTAGTCGAGGCCGAGCATCAAGTACGTGCCCACATGGAACATCCACGCGGCCACGATGAACGCTGGTCGCGTCTTGGGGAAGAAGAGCACCAAGATGAACCCGACTTCGAACGCGACGATGAACGCGGCACTGAGCTGGGACAGCCACGGTCGGTCAGCGATGAAGAAGGCGAGCTCGCGCCATGGCGGTGGATCCCCCCGCACGCGCCCCCAGTAGAGCGCCCACTGGAGGTTGTCGCTGAAGATCCACTCCAAGCCCGATGCCTTGAGCTTCTGGAAGCCGGTGCAGAAGTAGGCGACGGAGAGAAACGCAATCGAGGAGTTCACCGCGAAGCCGGCCCGTCTGGTCGTTCTGCGATCACGCCACGATCCGTCGGTCGGAGCGAAGAGCAGCGGCGCCGAACCCCAGATCAGCAACAGGTCTCGGTGCCAGATCTTTCCGCGGCTTGCGGGCAGTGTTGCGAGCAGGAGGAACACCACCCACGCAACGACGTAGGCGATCCGTCGGCCGCGTGCGCGCCACTCTGGCGAGCGGCCAACGCGGAACCAGGCTGCAACCGCGAGCAGCACGATGATCTCGCCCGCGATGACCACACCCTTCGGCGGCATCCGATCGAGGAGCTCGATCATGGGGACGGGTCGGAACAACCCCGGCGGCTGTGGCGTCAGACGGTGCGCGGGCTCTACGAGGATGCGCGCCGCAAAGAAGGCCATGAAGCCGCCCTGGAGCACGACGAGCCGGGCCGGGGTCTCGGGCCGGAAGAAGGCGTCGTGCACCGTTCGGCGCACGACGGTGAGGAGGCCGCTCACGACCGCTCCTCTCCGCACGTGGCGTAGAGCTCGCGTTCGAGCAGCTTGGTGTGGCGCTTGGTGCCGACGGGAACGACTCGACGTCTCTCCCAGTAGATGAGGATCTCTTCGACTGGCCGGCCCGCCTCGCGTTCACCGTGCGCCAAGGCGTCGCACACGCCACCGCGTTCGGCGGCCGAGAGCTTCGGAAACTTCTCGAGGATGTACGGCGCCCGCGCGTACGCGTACGGGAGGTCGTGGTAGTCGACCGCGTGCTCCTCGCCGCTCGGATCGACTCGATAGGCGAAGTAGCTGCCCGAGGTTGGTCCCTTCATGTTGCTGTAGAGGCGCCAGCCGGTGAAGGGCCACCACTCCTTGGTGCCCAGTCCGGCGAGCAGCAGCAATGTGAGCAGTACGAGCACCACGCCGATCGTGACGGGGTTCGGCGCGAGTTCGGCTGCCTTTGTGTCCGTGCTCATCGCGCGGCTCGCGCCTTCTTCGTCGTCGCCTTGCGCTTCGCTGGAGTTGCCTTGGTTGGCGCAGGCAACATCAGCAATGCGATCAACGTGGCATTCAGGATGCCGAGCATCATCGCGGGCACGTTGATGCCTGAGTCGTTCACGATGTAGCCCAGCACGGCGAGGATGCTGAACCCGACGAGCGCGCTGCGCAGCTCGGGGATCCGCTGCATGAGTGGCGCAAGCCGCTTGGACACGAACCTGAGGTAGACGAGGAAGGCCAGCACGCCGGGGAGCATGAGGCCCCAGATCGAGGTGATGGTGGCCAGGTTCTGCGAGACCTTGTGCGCCAGCGTCCCGGTGACCTGCGAGAAGCCTTCGTCGCGCACCTGCTCGATGAAGCGACCGAGGTGCGTGCGCTGTGCTTCGGGTTGCGAGAGATCAAGCGCAGCGGCAATGGCGACACCGATCATCACCGCGCCGAGGCACAGCAGCACGGTGCGCCAGCGCCAGCGGACAGTGATGCCGAGGAGCAATGCCGCGGTGATGCCGAAGGCGGGGACCATCGACAGCACGCCACCCACGTCGGCGCCCCAGAACGGTGCCGCGTCGGCGATGAGAGCCAACGCGAGAATGCCGATCGCGAAGTGCACGCCGCGTCGCCCAAGCACACGATGCGCGACGAGGCCAGCCAACAGCACAGCCGAGGCCGCGATCGCGGCATAGCTGATGTTGCCGAAGCCCGAGATGCGCACCCCGACGGTGGGGGTGTAGCCGAACGCACTGTTCAACTGGAGTTGTGCACCGAGCAGCACATCGAGCGCGAGCACACCGAAGATCACGCCCAGAGCGACGATGATCGGGTCCATCGGATTGCGCCGCCCGATGACGCGACACGCCTGTGCGATCGCCAACGTTGCGCCGATGAGGAACAAGGGGTACGCCAGGGGCGCGTCGTGGAACGGGATCAGTCGCGCCAGGTATACGACCGGTACGAATGCGAGCACGGCCAGCGCACCGAAGCGCACTCGCTCGGTGGTGATGCGACGGGTGCGGCCGCGAAAGAGCAGGAATGCGCCGAGGGCGAGCAGCACCTCGAGGACGACGAAGGTGATGATCACTGGATCCACCGCGTCGTCGCGGAAACCGGCCTTCTCGATCTCCTCGATGAGGAACGCGCGCCGAGCCGCGGGGCCGCGGTCGGTGTCGGCGATCGTCATCGGCCGACCATGGATCTCGGTCGGGCGCTCGAGTCCCAGGACGTCCAGGATCATCGGGGCCACGTCCACGATCTGCACGAAGCCGGGACGCCGCAGGCTCGGCGAGCGCAAGAGCCCGGGCTCGACGCCTGGAGCGCGCACCGATACGACCGAGAGCGTCTCCCCGAGTGCGGACGGCCCCGGACTCACCACCACGACCGTGTCCCGCTCGGGGTCGACCTCTTCGAGCAGCCGACCGATCAGCTCGTCGCTCGCCCGGAGTGCTTCCTTGTAGAGGAACCGGCGTTGTCCCTTGATGGCGAACGGCGCGTATCGAGTTGCACGCACCACGTCGGACGCCTCTACCAGCACGACCGACTTGTCAGCCCATACGTCAGCGAACACCCGGCCGACTTCCTCGACATCGAGCCGGCGACCGAACGGGGAATCCGGATCGTCGGTCAGCAATCCGGCATCGACGCGGCCCGCGGGAACCTTGCCGCTCGGACCCATGAGCGCGGCGGCCGCCGACCGTTGATGCTCGGGGAACGTGCTGAAGCGGCTGCCCCCATCCGCGTTCCCGATGACCGCTCGCGTGAAGCCCGCGTCGTCCAACGCTCGACCGAGCGCACCGACGAGTGCGTCAAGGTGCTCTTCCTCATTCGCCTGCTGGATCTCACCGAGGCCGAGGTGCACGATGCCGCCGGCGGGCGCCTTCCGTCCGGTTTGGCGCTCGTACACGTCGCCCGCGCGGTCGCGCCCGAACACCTCGTCGACTCCGAACGCGGCTCCGTCGGTGGTCGTCGAACCGCCAGTCGCACGAGTCCCCGCGCCGACCGTCACGTAGCCGCCGATCAGATCCGTGCGACCGACGGTGCGTGTGGTCAGGCTCGCGATCGAGGAATCCGCGAGCAGTCGATCCAGGTTCGGGAGGTCGGGCCCTTCGAGATCCGACCACGACGTGTACGGCAGCGAGATGACGAGCACGCGATCGGATCGGTCGGTGAGCCTTCGAGGAGATCCTTCGTCGGACGTGACGACGACGACGCCGGCCGCCACGACCAACGCCAACACGGCCGCGACCCAGGTGAGCGCCCGCTTGGTCGAGTCCGTCACAGCGCTACCAGGATCTGCTCGGTCTCGTCGGCCGCCCTGTCCCACTGATACTCATCGGAGTCCAGGACCTTGCGACGACCGGCGGCGCCGAGATCGGCGGCGCGCGCCGGATCCGACAGCACCGCGTGCAGCTCGCGCGCCAACGCGTCGGTGTCGCCACTGGCGAACAACACGCCGGCGTCACCGATGAGCTCGGAGTGGGCACTGATGTCACTTGCGACCACGCACCGTCCGTGGCTCATCGCTTCGAGCACCGTCAAGGGCTGACCCTCGTGGTACGACGGCGCGAGGAACACCGCCGCGTGCCCGTAGAGGGCTTCGAGCTCGTTGCCTGTGCGCAGGCCGAGGAAGTGCACCGGGGCTCCCGCGTCCGCAGCTCGTGCGCGGAGCGCGTCGACGTACTCGTCGCTGTGGCGGGCGCCGCCCACGATCGCGAGCTCGAAGCGTCGGGCGGGGTCGCCAGCAGCTTGGATGCAGGCATCGACCGCCAGGTCGAGGCCCTTCTCGAGGACGAGCCGTCCGACGGTGAGCGCGTACGCGCCGGGTGTGAGGCCGAAGCCGGCGACGACATCAGGCGCGACCTGCCGGGGTGGGGTCACGCCATTCGCCACGTAGTGCACGCGTCCGATCCTCTTGTATCGCGACTCGAGATCTGACTTGAACGCTCGGGAGACCGTGATCATGACCGCTGATGCGCGCACGGCGGCCCACTCGCAGAACCGCAGGAACGTGCGGGCCATGAATCCCCACTTCTGATCCTGCCACTCGAGTCGGTGCACGGTGACGACCACCCTCTTTCGGCCGAGCCGCGGCAGGTAGCAGAAGCCCGATGACGAGAACGAGTGGTAGTGGACGATGTCGTAGCGACCGAAGAGCGATCGCAGCGACGCGAGGAAGCTGTATCCGAGTCGTTCCCATCCAGGAAGTCGCGTGCCGGGGATGCGCTTGAGCGTCATGCCTCGATGCGGCGACTCACCCGCCCTCTGGCAGTAGACGCTCACCTCGTGACCACGCGCGGCGAGTCGTGCGTACAGCTCCTCGCAATGGCGGGACATCCCGCCCTGAGTGCTCGGCAGCTCGAGCGGCCCCACCACCGCGATGCGAAGAGAGCGCAGCGGAGCCCTGGCCGGATGGCCTGGGGGGCTCTGCGGAGCGACCCGTGGTGGCGGATTCACGTCAGGCGAGGTGCGTGAAGTTCGGCCAGAGCGACAGGTCGATCTCCGACGTCGAGCCCAGGAGCTGGCGGACCTCGGGCTCGTACGCGCGCACCAGCGCGGCCCTGCTGTGGTCGGCGAGCGCTGGCTTCGTGCCTTTGCTCTCGTTCCGACGCCCTCCGATGTCGGGTGGCACGTAGCCGTCGTCGAGGCCGAGGAACGCGTAGGTGCGCGCCAGCTCGCGCTTGGCGTCCTGGATGCATCGCTCGAACTGGAGGATCTGGATGCGCTCTTGAGGGAAGTACGAGCGGAGATGCGCGAGTTGCGATCCGTAGCAGCCGATCCGGAACGCCGTCCCGGCACCCGTGAAGTTCACCCGGCGCGTCTCGCTCTGGAGCATCAGCCCACTTCGGAACCGCTCGACGGGGTCACGCAGCAACACGAGGATCTTCGCGTCGGGCGCGGCGCGGTGGAGGAGACCGGGAACCCAGAAGTGCGAGAGATACCCGGGCGACCATTCACCCGCGACGTGCCCGGGTGGCCGCGGGAACCAGAGCTCGTATGCGGCAGCGTCGACATCGGTGAACGGACGGTTCCAGAACTTGGTGAGGTAGTGAAGCTCCTTGAGGCGATCGCGCTTGACCACCTGCGGATGTGACTCGATGAGGTGGTACCACCACGTCGTGCCGGAGCGCTGCGCGGCCACGCCGACGAAGTCAGGGGGCGCCGTCGTCCAACCATCCGGACACGTAGGTGGTGTGCGGCGCTGTGGACGGAGCATCGCTCGCTGCACGAGTGCCCGGAGCCGCACGCGCCGACGATAGTGCAGGCGTCGTGGGCAACTCGGGTCGCGACGCGGTGCTCAGGCCCAGCGAAACGCGCGTCCCGTGACCTCGAGCAGGCGATCGTTGTGCGGGCGGAAGTGCTCGCGCAGACGTTCAACCAGCGCGGCGTCCGACTCCTCGTAGGCACCAACGTTGCGATGGGGAACCGCGGTCACGGCGTGCTCGCGCAAGCCGAGGAACCGGTGCGCGGCAGGGATGGCGGAGCCGCCATCGAGCTCACTGCTATCGAGCAGCAACAGCCGATCGTGATCGAACACCTCGAGCCACCGCGCGAGCTGCTCGTCATAACAGCCGCGCGCCAGGTACGCCCGCTCGCGCGCGGGACTGTCGTGGCGGTCGTACCATGCCTCGTCGGCGGGTGGCGCGAGTTCGTCCTGGTGCGCGGGGTCAAGTGCTTCGTCGATGGGTCGATCGTCAAAGCCCCAGTGACGAGCATGGTGGTATTGCGAGATCGCGCGCGCGACCGGGTCGCGCAGGATCGCGATCAATCGGACGTCGGGTACGACCCGCTTCATCCGCGCGGGCACCGCGGGATGGAACAGGTAGTACGGACTCGACTCGCCGGTGAGCCGACCCTCGCGCTCGAAAGGAAAGTGTCGTCGGTACCAGCCGAGGCTTGGGTAGCGCGTCGTGTCGAAGAAGTGCACCTCTTTGCGAAACGCGCGCCCAACGTCCGGGTGGTCGACGAGACCCTCGTACAAGCTGGTCGTCCCGGCCTTCTGTGCGCCGATGATCACGAAGTCGGGGAGGGCTCGCCACCGGGTCGTCGGGATCCGGGTCGCGAGGAGCACCGACGCGCCAGTGCGACGCACATATCCGCGCAACCCGCGGTTTCGCCGCCACGCGCCCGCTTGCGCCGCGCCCTGCTCGGCCATCGTCGAGCTCAGCAGGTCAGCGTCAAGGTTCAGTAGTCGAGCGCGGAGTAGCGCATCAGCTTCTGCCACTGGTGGTTGGCCTGGATGCGCCGGATCGTGCCCGTCTTGGACCGCATCACGAGCGTCTCGGTGGTAGCACCGTCGCCTCGGTAGTGGACTCCCTTGAGCAAGTCACCATCGGTGATGCCGGTGGCGGAGAAGAACACGTCGTCACCTGAGACGAGATCATCGGTGTGGAGCACGCGGCTGAGGTCGTAACCGGCGTCGATCGCTGCCTTCTTCTCGTCGTCGTCGCGCGGCCACAACCGCCCTTGGATCGCGCCACCGAGTGCCTTGAGCGCACACGCGGCGATCACGCCTTCGGGTGTGCCGCCGATGCCGAAGAGGATGTCGTAGCCAGAGTCTGGCCATCCCGTTGCCATCGCGCCGACGACGTCACCGTCCGGGATCAGTCGAACACGCGCACCGGCCTCGCGGCACTCCTGGATGATGTCGTTGTGCCGGTCACGTTCGAGGATGACCGCGGTGACGTCCTTCACCTGCTCACCACGAGCCTTGGCCACAGCTTCGAGGTTGGCCGTCACCGGCGCTTCGAGATCGATCACGTCGCGTGACTCGGGACCGACCGCGATCTTCTCCATGTACACGCACGGACCCGGGTCGAACATCGAACCCCGCTCGGCGATCGCGATGACCGCGATCGCGTGGTTGCGCCCGAGGCTGGTGAGCGTGGTCCCGTCGATCGGGTCGACGGCGATGTCGCACTGCGGACCGCCCGCGCCGATCTCCTCGCCGTTGTAGAGCATTGGCGCCTCGTCCTTCTCGCCCTCACCGATGACGACGATCCCCTCCATCGGGACGGTGTTGAGCACGAGGCGCATGGCGTCGACGGCGGCCTGATCGGCTGCTTCCTTGTCGCCGCGACCGACCCAGCGGCCCGCCGCGAGCGCAGCTGCCTCGGTGACCCGTCCGAGGTCCATGGCAAGGTTGCGATCCGGCTGTTCGCGCTGGTCCATCTGAGCTCTCCTCAAGGGTGGGCGGGCGCGAGCGTAGCGCCGGGTTCCAGCATTTCGGCAGGTCGGGTCGGTATTCGGCGGTACCCTCCGCGCGATGTCCGCACGAGCCGTCGTCGTCACTGGTGCCGCGTCGGGCATGGGCCGAGCCACTGCCGAGCGCTTGGTTCGTGACGGCTGTTCCGTCGTCGCCGTCGATGTCGCGGCTGATGCACTGGAGTGGGTCGAGGGCGCGGCCGACGACATCCGGACGGTCGTCGCGGACGTGACGACTGAAGACGGGAACGCCGCGATGGTCGACGCGGCGCGCAGCAGCTTCGGTCGACTCGACGGTGTGGTGCTCAACGCGGGTGTTGGCAGTGCCGGCACCATCGACCAGCAACCCATGAGCGATGTCGACCATGTGCTCGCCGTCAACCTGCGCGGCGTCATGCTCGGGATGCGCGCGGCGGTTCCGGCACTGCGCGACGGCGGTGGCGGCGCCATCGTCGTCACCGCGTCGGTCTCGGGTCTCTTCGGCGACGCCAACATGTGGGCGTACAACGCGTCGAAGGGCGGCGTCATCAACCTCGTGCGGTCGGTCGCCATCGATCTCGCGCGCGAGGGGATCCGGGTCAACGCGGTGTGTCCTGGCGGCATCTCCGGGACCGGCATGACGATTCCCATGGAGCAGCACGCGCCGGCCATGTTCGAGGAGATGCGAAGCCATGTGCCGATGCAACGGTGGGGGACCCCCGACGAAGTGGCCGGGGTCATCGCCTTCTTGCTGTCTGACGACGCGTCGTTCGTGACCGGCGTGACCGTGCCGGTCGACGGTGGGGTCACCGCCGGCACGGGGCAGTTCCGCATCCCGCCCGCCCGACCCGCGTGAGTGGCAATCGCGAGCGATTGCTCGTCACCAGCGAGGCGTCATACCACGACGCGTTTTACCCGTTCGACTGGGTGCTGCTGCTGACAGCCGCCGGCATCTGGGGCTCATCGTTCTTCTTCATCGCCGAAGGGCTCGATCACTTCGAGCCGGGGATCATCACCTTCGGGCGTGTTGCATTCGGTGCGCTCGCGCTGTGGTCACTGCCGAAGGCGCGCCAGACGCGCGTTGATCCCAGCGATCGTCTCCGCGTTGCGCTGCTTGGTGTCTGCTGGATGGCGTTCCCGCTCTCCATGTACTCGTTCGCGGAGCAGTGGATCGACTCGTCGCTCGCGGGGATGCTGACCGCCGCGACTCCCATCTGGACCGCGCTCATGGCGAGTGCGCTGCTCGGTCGAGCTCCGGGTCGGCGCGTGATCGGCGCGCTCATCGTCGGCTTCGCTGGTGTCCTGGTGCTCTCGTGGCCGCCGGCGAAGGATGCCGACGCGTCGGCACTCGGCGTGCTCATGGTGCTCCTCGCGACCGTGTCGTACGGGGTCGCGAGCAACGTGGCGGTGCCGCTCCAACAGCGCTATGGCGCCATCCCGGTACTCGCCCGAGCCCAGCTCGTCGCGCTGGTGCTGCTGTTGCCGCCAGCAGTCATCGGTGCGCCTGACTCGCGCTTCGACGCTGGTGCGCTCGTCGCCGTCATCGCGCTGGGTGTGCTCGGAACGGGGCTCGCGTTCGTGGCGGGCGCGACGCTGATGGGTCGTGTGGGCGCCACCCGCGGGACGTTCATCACGTACGTCGCGCCGATCGTGTCGATCGCGCTCGGGGTCGCGTTCCGTGACGAGGTGTTCGACGAGTTCGGCGCGGTGGGAGTGGTGCTCGTGCTCCTCGGGGCGTTCCTCGCCAGCCGAGCCGAGACTCCTGCGGCGAAGGTGCCGACCGACTAGAGCTGGTCGCTACATCTGGTTCGTGAACTCGGCGAGGTCCATGGAGATGTCCGCCAGACGGCGGTCTGCCAACGCCTACATCTGGTTGGTGAACTCCGCGAGGTCGAAGTAGTCCCGCCACACCGCGATCTTGCCGTCCTGGATCTCGAACACGCCGGCGACGCGGATCGAGACCTTCTTGCCGTCGGCCATCTCGAAGCGGTCGACTCGTTCGTTCATCACGACGTTGCCCTGCTCGACCTGGTGCAGCACTTCCCACTCCACCTTCTTGACCGAGCCGAGGAAGCCCTCGAGCATCCCCTTGATGTCGGCGTGGCCCTTGAGCTCCGACACCGGTACGTTTTCGTACCGCGCGTCCTCGGTGAGCACTGCGAGCAACGCGTCAATGTCGCGTGCTTCGTTCGCCTTGATCAATGCGGTGACGATCTCGCCGGGTGCCTGAGCCATGTCTGTCCTCACTTGGACGCGGGCGCATGAACGTAGCAAGCGCGCCGGTAGCCTGGGGTCGTGAGCGAGCGACCACGACGCGGCCCGCAGGGCCGAGAGCAGGAACGATGAGCAAGGAGCAGTGGCAGGCAGAGTTCGACGCCGCACCCAAGCGCGACGCCGACTTCGACACCCGCTCGGGCATCCCGCTCGAACCCGTCTACGGCCCCGCCGACGGTGAGCACCCAGGCGAATGGCCGTACACGCGCGGTCCGTACGCATCGATGTACCGCTCGAAGCTCTGGACGATGCGGATGTTCGCGGGCTTTGGCACCGCGCACGACACCAACCGTCGCTTCCACGAGCTGCTCTCCGCCGGAGGCAGCGGGCTCTCGACCGCGTTCGACCTCCCCACCCTGATGGGGCGTGACTCCGACGACCCGCTGGCCCTCGGAGAGGTGGGGAAGGGCGGCGTCGCGGTCGACACGCTCGCCGACGTCGAGGACCTCTACTCGGGCATCGACCTCGGCAAGAACACCACGTCGATGACGATCAACGCGCCGGCGGCGATCCTGCTGGCGATGTACGTCGCGAACGCGGAGCGCACTGGCATCGAGCGGTCGAAGCTCGGGGGCACCCTCCAGAACGACATCCTCAAGGAGTACCAGGCACAGAAGGAGTTCGTGTTCCCGCCGCGCCCGTCGATGCGCCTCGTCGCCGACACCGTGCGCTTCTGTGCCGCGGAGATGCCACGTTGGCACCCGATCTCGATCTCCGGATACCACATCCGCGAAGCCGGATCGACCGCCGCGCAGGAGCTCGCGTTCACCGTCGCGAACGGTTTCGCGTACGTCGAGGTCGCGATGGCGGCAGGTGTCGCTGTCGACGACTTCGCGCCGCGCCTGTCCTTCTTCTTCAATGCGCACATCGACTTCTTCGAGGAGATCGCCAAGTACCGAGCCGCGCGGCGGATCTGGGCCCGATGGATGCGCGATCGCTATGGCGCGAAGACCGACCACTCGATGCGCATGCGGTTCCACGCGCAGACCGCAGGGGTGTCGCTCACTGCACAGCAACCCGAGGTCAACATCGTACGTACGGCCATCGAAGCGCTGGCCGGTGTGCTCGGTGGCACGCAGAGCCTTCACACGAACTCGATGGACGAGACGCTCGCACTGCCCACCGAGAAGGCGGCCCGCATCGCGCTCCGCACCCAGCAGGTCATCGCGCACGAAACCGGCGTCGCGAACGTCGCCGACCCGCTCGGCGGCTCCTGGTACGTCGAGGCGCTGACCGACGAGATGGAGCGACGCGCCGAGGAGATGTTCACCCACCTCGACGAGCTCGGCGAAGGGTCGATGCTCGAAGGCGCCGTGCGCGGTGTCGAGAACGGCTGGTTCCAGCGAGAGATCGTCGACTCGGCGTACGAGCTCGAGCGCAAGCTCAACAGCGAACGCCACCTCATGGTCGGAGTGAACACAGCCTTCGAAGGCAACGACGAGCCACCACCGGACATCCTGCGCATCGGTCCCGAGGTCGAAGAAGCACAGATCAAGCGGCTCGCGAAGGTGCGCGCCGATCGAGACGACGAGCAGGTCCGGGTCGCGCTCGAAGCCGTGCGCGCAGCTGCGACCGAGCCCACGACCAACGTCATGCCGTCACTGATCGACGCAGTCAACGTGTACGCCACCGAGGGCGAGATCATCAACGCGCTCGCCGATGTGTTCGGTCGCTACGTCGAGAAGCCGGTGGTCTGAGTCCCGCAAGTGGACCCCACGCTGCTCAAGCACGCGCGTGACGCGATCGGGTTCATGCCCGATGACGAGGGTCTTGCACTTCATGACGCGGGTGTTGCCGCAGCCGAGATCGGGCCGCTCCTCGAGGTCGGTACCTATTGCGGCAAGTCGGCGGTGTACCTGGGGGCCGCCGCGCGCGCCGGCAACACCGTGCTCTTCACCGTCGACCACCATCGCGGCTCGGAGGAGAACCAGGCGGGCTGGGAGTGGCACGACGAGTCGCTCGTCGACCCGCGCACTGGCCGCATGGACACGCTGCCGTTCTTTCGTCGCACCATCGAGGACGCGGGGCTCGAAGACGTCGTGATCGCTGTCGTGGGCACCTCCACGACGGTGGCGCGCCATCTCGCGACGCCGTTGGGGCTCCTGTTCATCGACGGTGGTCATGCCTTCGACGTTGCGTTGGCCGACTACGAGGCGTGGAGTCCGCTGCTCGCGATGGGTGGATCACTCGTGTTCCACGACGTGTTCGAGGATCCGTCCGACGGCGGTCAGGCCCCGTTCGAGGTGTGGAAGCGCGCCGTCAGCGACGGCTACGAACCCGTCTCGACCACCGGCTCGCTACGTGTCCTGCGAAAGGGCTGACCTAGCGGCGGTCGGTGCGGCCGCGGCGAGCGGCGTACTCGGCTTCGATCTCGGCGCTGGCGTCGATGAGCTCCTGCGGCGTGAGACCGATCGGGAGCCCTTCGCCGCGGAACAGGCCCGCGGTCGGACCACTGCCACCGAGCGCGTTGGCCGCGAGCACGACCGCCGCGGAGTTCCACGTCGGCTGCTCGACGGGGTACAGCTCGCCCGGCTCGGTGAAGCGCTCCTGGTCGAAGTTCATCCCCGTCCAGTAGCCGCCGTCCTCGTGGCGCAGGAACTGAATCCAGGTGAACAGCTCGAGTGCGCGGTCTTCGAGCCCGATCGCGTCGAGTGCCATCACGAACTCGCACGTCTCGGCCGCGGTGACCCAGGGCCGGTCCCCAACACAGCGGACGCCCCGGCCGGTGACGACGAACTTCTGCCAATCCGCAGCGAGTCGCGCGTGCGCGGCGTGACCGCGGAGCACGCCGCCGAGGACCGGGTAGTACCAGTCCATCGCCCAGCGGTTCTTGTCGAGGAACCGCTCGGGTCGGTGTGCGATCGCGATCGCAAGTGAACCGAGCGAGAGCTCCCAGTCGGGGCGCTCATGACCGAGGCGCTCGGCGATCGCGATGGCGCAGCGCAAGCTCGCGTGAATGCTCGACGAGCCAGTGAGCAGCGCGCCGTCGGCAGGGTTGTCACCACGCCACGCGATCTCGCCGGTCCCGAACTGGTGGTCGAGCGCGAAGTCGATGCCTCGCTCGACGACCGTCCAGAACTCTTCGAGGAAGCCGGTGTCGCCCGTCTCGAGGTAGTGATGCCAGACGCCGTTGGCGATGTAGCACGTGACGTTCGTGTCGAGAGTGGGGTCCTTGACGTCGCGGCCGACGTAGTACGCGTGCCAGCACCCGTCCGGGCGTTGCATCGAACGCAGCCACTCGTAGCCACGCTCGGCTTCGCGGTGACGTCCACCCACATCGAGTGCCATCGCGGCCTCGACGAGGTTCCACGGGTCGGTGTGCTCCCCAGGCGTCCACGGGATGTTGCCGTCAGGCAGCTGGATCGCCGCGATCGCATCGACCGTCGCCGCGATCTGCGGCGCGGTGACGATGCCAGGCACTTCGGGCAGCGTGCGCTTGCGCTTCACTGAGTGACCTTCTGTCCGTAGACGACGAGGCTCTTCCCGAGCACGGGGTTGAGCACCCGGTCGAGCGTCTCTACCCACCGCGGGCGCTTCGTGATCTGCCACGACAGGAAGTCGTGGTAGCGCTGGACGGCCCAGGGCGGATCGACTCGGTCGACGCCCGTCGCGCACTTCAGCCACCAATACGGCGAGTGCAGCGCGTGCGCGTGGTGCGAGCCCCGTAGCCACACGCCGGCCGCCTCGAGCTTCGCCTCGAGCTCGGGCTGGCGGTAGATGCGCACGTGACCACCCGGCGTGTCGTGGTAGCGGTGGTCGAGCGCCCAGCACACCCGCTCGGGCCAGCGCGTCGGCACCGTCACCGCGATGCGACCGCCCGGGCGCAGGACGCGCACGAGCTCGCCGATCGCGACCGTGTCCGCCCAGAGGTGCTCGAGCACCTCGGACGCGATGATGCAGTCGAAGGTGTCATCAGCGAACGGAAGCTGGAGCGCGTTGCCGTTCACCGCGCCGCCCGACTCTTCGTACGGCGCTTCCCCTGTTTCGACCATCGCGCCGAGGATCGATCGCACTTCCTTGAGCTCGGCTTCGGAGTAGTCGAGCGCGACCACCGTTGCGCCGCGCCGCCACGCTTCGAACGCGTGCCGGCCACCGCCGCAGCCCATGTCGAGCACGCGCGCGCCGTCGCGCACCCCGATCCGGTCGAAGTCGACGGTGAGCATCAGGCGACCTGCTCCCGGGCACGCTCGTGCTCTTCCAGTACGGCGCGGTAGTGCTCGACGGTGCCGATCGCGGTCTGGCGCCAGGTGAACTTGCGCAACGCCCGCTCGCGACCCGCCGCACCCACGGTGGCGCGCAGTGACGCGTCACCGAGCGCCTGGCGAATCTTGCCGCCCAGCGCATCGGAGTCACCCGGGGGCACCAGCAGCCCGGTCTGGCCATCGCGCCCGAGGACCTCAGGGACGGCGCCGCCCGTGGTGCCGACGACGGGCACTCCGCAGGCCATCGCTTCGACTGCGGGGAGTGAGAACCCCTCGTACAGCGACGGGACGCACGCCACCTCGGCCTCGCCGTAGAGCTCGACGACGCGCTCGGTCGTGACGCCGCTGACGAACTCGACTGCGTCGCCGATGCCGAGGCGATCGATGAGTCCGGGGATCCGGCTCTTGAGCTTCGGCTTGCCGATCACGACGAGATGCGCCTCGGGGATCTCGGTGCGCACCTTCGCCAACGCCTCCAGCAGGGGAGCGAGGCCCTTCATCGGCACGTCGGCGCTCGCGGTCGTCATGAGCCGACCCGGCACCCGGCTGATGTGGGGGCGGGGTCCGAACACCGAAGGGTCGACACCCACCGGCACGACGTGCAGCCGCTCGATCGGCACGCCCATCTGCTCGGCGATGTCACGACGCGACGACTCCGACACGGTGACGTGACGGGGGAGCCGACGCGCCACCTCCATCTGCATGTCGAGGAAGCCGTACCAGCGCCGGATCGTGAAGCGTTGGTACGCGTTGCGAGCGTGAGCCAGGTCGAGGTCGCGGTCGACCGTGATCGGGTGATGCAGCGTGGAGAGGATCGGCCAGCCGTCCTCCTCGTGCATCTGGAGGATCCCCCGACCCAGGCACTGGTTGTCGTGCACCAGGTCGAACTGGTCGCGGCGCTGCTTCAGGGCCCGTCGAGCCCGGAGGCTGAACGCATAGGGCTCCGGGAACCCGGCGCCGCACATGATCCCGAACTCCCGCAGGTCGATCGTGGTCTTGAACTCCCACGGCCACGGCACCCGGAACGGGTTCTCCGGGCGGTACAGATCGAGCCCTGGGACCTGCTCGAGCTGCTCAGGGTCGACGAGATCCGGGTACGGCTGGCCCGAGAACACCTTGATCTCGTGCCCGAGCTCGGTGAGCTCCTTGGCCAGATAGCGCGTGTAGACGCCCTGACCCCCGCAGTGGGGGTTGCCGCGGTACACGAGGTACGCGATGCGAAGGGGGCGCTCGGGGGCAGTCATGGGGGTCCGAATCCTACTTCCCAGGTCAGGAATCCCTTTCAGCACGCCAGTTCTGGCGTGTGCTCCCCGCTCGGGTGGCCCCGCCCACCTCTAGCCGGGCTCTCTCATAGCCTCGGGGTTGTGGGCTTCCCCATCAGTGCCGAGATGGTCGCCCGCTCGGGCGTTGTTGGCGAGCCGCGATGGTCGCCCGATGGGGGCCGTGTGGGATGGGTCGAGGCGAGGGGCGACCGCGCAGATCTGCTGATCGCGCCGTCCGGTGCGAGCGCGCCACCGATCGTGGTCACTGCTGAGACGGGCCTCACCTCGGTGCGCTCGTATGGCGGTGGGGCGTGGTGTTGGGCGGGGTCGGAGCACGTCGTCGTTGTCGCGGCGGATGGTCGGTTGCTGGTGGTGCCCGTCGAGGGCGGCCCGGCGCGGGTGTTGAGTCGGGATGGGCGCGCGGCGGCGCCGGCGGCTTCTGTTGATGGGGCGCGGGTTGCGTTCGTGTTGGAGCGTGAGGACGCGTGTGACATCGCGGTGGTGCCGACGGATGGGTCGGTGTGGCCGGTGCGGGCTTCGCATGGGGCGGACTACGCGTGGGATCCGGCGTGGGCGCCCGACGGGTCTGCGCTTGCGTGGCATGAGTGGGACCTGACGGGCATGTCGTGGGACGCGTCGCGCATCGTGGTGGCGGCGCCTGATGGATCGGGTCGCACGGTGGTTGCGGGTGGGGACGACGTGTCGGTGGGGCAGCCTCGGTTCGCGCCTGACGGATCTGCGCTGGCGTACCTGTCGGACGTGTCGGGGTGGTGGAACGTCTGGGCGGCGAAGCCTGATGGGTCGGATCCCGTTCCGGTGCTCGCGGAGGAGCTCGAGCACGCGGAGCCGGCGTGGGGTCCGGGGCAGCGGTCGTTCGCGTGGGCGCCAGATGCCGGCTCGGTCGCGTGCACGCGCAACGAGCTCGGTCTCGGGCGTCTCGTGATCGCTTCTCGCGACGGGGCGCCCGTTGTCGACGTCGCCAAGGGCTGGCACCACGGTCTCGACTGGGGTGCAGCCGGGATCGTGTGCGTGCGATCCGGTGCGCGCACGCCGGAGGTGGTGACGATCCTCGGTGTCGACGGTTCCCGTCGCGAAGTGGCGCGCGGTTCGAGCGGCGGGTTCGAGGCCGCGGGCCTCGTCGAACCGGAGTCCGTCACGTGGGAGTCCGATGACGGCACGACGGTGCATGGCCTCCTCTACCGACCACCCGGGATCGAGCAGCCGCCGCTGCTCGTCGACATCCACGGTGGACCGACGGGGCAGGCAACTGCGGCGTGGAGCCCCCGTCCTCAGTTCTGGGTGACGCGCGGCTGGGCGGTCCTCGCGCCCAACTACCGCGGCTCGACGGGCTACGGGCGCGGCTACATGCAGGCGATGGCCGAGCGCTGGGGTGTCATGGACGTCGCCGACACGGCCGCGGGCATCCGTGCCGCGCGCGTCAATGGCTGGTGCGACCCCGGGCGCATCGCGGCGATCGGTGGCAGCGCGGGCGGCCTCACGGTGTTGCTGCTGTGCGCGCGCTCCAAGCTGCTGCGCGCCGGGGTCAGCCTTTATGGCGTGACTGACCTGCGTTCCCTCGCGGATACGACTCACCGCTTCGAGTCGAGGTACCTCGATCGAATCGTCGGGGAGCTGCCCGACTTCGTCGATCGGTACCGCGACCGGTCACCCGTGTACCGCGCCGCGGACATCGACGTGCCGATCCTCGTTCTCCAAGGTGACACCGACAAGGTCGTGCCACCGGATCAGGCACAGCTGCTCGTCGACGCGGTGCGTGCCGCGGGTGGGACCGCCGAGCATCACGTCTACGCGGGTGAAGGCCACGGCTTCGAGCGCCCCGAGACCGTGATCGACGCGCTCACGCGCACTGAGGCGTTCCTCAAGAGGTGGGTGCTCGACGCGTGAGTGAGCTCGTCACCGCCTTCCAGGGACCGGTACGAGGCGCGGATCGCGCCGTGCTGCTCGCGCACGGGGCGGGCGCAGGGATGGACGCTCCGGCGCTGACGGTGGTGGCCGATGCGCTCGAAGCAGCCGGGATCCCGTCGATGCGCTTCGAGTTCCCATACCGCACGGCCGGTCGCCGGTCGCCGGATCGTCCAGCGGTGCTCGAGGGCGCGACTCGGGCCGCAGTCGCCGAGCTTGCGTCGCGAAGCGGCCTGCCGAACGAACGCCTCGTGCTGGGTGGGCGATCGATGGGCGGGCGCTACTGCTCGATGATCGTCGGTGCCGAGACAGACGCCGTACCGGCGCTCGGCTTGCTCATGCTCGGCTACCCCTTGCACGCCGCGGGCAAGCCCGAACGTCGGCGCGACGAGCACTTCCCTCGCATCACGTGCCCGGTCCTGTTCGTCAGCGGCACGCGCGACTCACTCGCGCCGCGAGAGGGTCTGACGCAGGCGTCCGCGGTCGTTGCAGGGCCCGTGACGTTGCACTGGCTGGAGACCGCGGATCACGGCTTCAAGCCGCTCAAAGCGAGCGGGACGACGATCGACGACGTGCTCGGGGACGTCGCGGACACGTCGGTCGCATGGGTGAAAGCCCTGGCCAGATGAACATTCGAAAGACACGCCCAATAGTTTCCGAGTTTCGGCCCCTGCACCCGCGAGACTGGAGTCATGCGGGTCGACCGGGCATTCGGGTTCATCGATCTCTGCGGCTTCACACGCTTCACCGACGCGCAGGGTGACGAGCAGGCCGTCGACGTCCTCACCCGCTTCCGTGCTGCGGTGCGCGAGACGGCATCCGACCACGCGGTGCGCGTCGACAAGTGGTTGGGCGACGGCGTGATGCTCGTGAGCACTGACGACGACCGACTCGTGCAGGCTGCGATCACGCTCTCGTCATGTGCGGAGAGCAATGAGGTCCCGCTTCCGTTGCGAATGGGGTTGGCCGCGGGTCCGGTGATCCTCTTGGAGGGTGACGACTACGTCGGCAGCGCGGTGAACCTCGCGGCGCGCCTCTGCTCCAAGGCGGCACCCAATGAGATCCTCGCCACGCTCCGCCTTGCTGCTGCGGTTCCGCCTGGCGCGGGCGCGATCCCGGTCGGCGCGCTCGAAGTCGCCGGCTTCGTGCAACCGGTCGAGGTCGCGCGCATCGAACCGGAGCCGCTCGCTACTGCCCTCTAGTGCCTGAGTCGCCCTGAGGAAATGGGCGCCTTGCACCACTAGCCTCGCGGGCCTCATGCCGAGCCTTCCTGACTTCGACACGATCCGGTTCGAGCTCGACGGCCTCATCGGTCGTCTCGTCCTCGACCGGCCCGACAAGCTCAACTCGTTCACGATCGCGATGTGGCGCGAGATGCGAGAGCTCGGCGAGCTGCTCCTTGCCGATCCGGGTGAGCTCCGAGCGCTGATCGTCGTCGGCGAAGGCCGCGCGTTCTCCAGCGGCATCGACACGAGCGTGTTCGCCGAAGGCACGGGCGGCGACCAGATCGCGGACGAAGGCTCGGAGAAGCCTGCCCATGACGATCCCGTCGTGAACGGCATCCTCGCCACCCAAGAAGCGTTCACGTGGCTCGAGGAGGCGCCGTTCGTCACCATCGCCGCGGTGCGCGGCTACGCCTTCGGTGCCGGCCTTCAGCTCGCGCTTGCGTGCGACCTTCGAGTGATGGCGCGCGGCACCAAGATGGGTCTGCTCGAGCTCCAGTACGGGATCCTCCCCGACCTTGGCGGTACGCAACGCCTCACGCGACTCGTCGGGCCGGGACGGGCGAAGGAGATGATCTTCACCCGCGCCAAGATCGATGCTGATGACGCAGAGCGCTTCGGGATCGCCGAGCACGTCGTGCCCGACGAAGAGCTCGAAGAAGTGGCGCGCACGCTCGCGGAGACGATCGCGGCCCAGCCGCCGATCGCGGTGCGAGGCGCGAAGCGCGCGATCGCCGTCGCGATCGAGGGCGGCTCGGTGCGCGACGGGTTGCTCGCGGAGGCCGAAGGGCAAGCCGACTGCATGCGCTCCGACGACATGAAGGAGGCCATCACCGCCTTCATCGAGCAGCGCGACCCGGTGTACCGAGGTACCTAGCCACATGGCGCAGTACGTCGTGCGAGGCGGAAACCGGCTGAGCGGGTCGGTGCGCGTGGCGGGGATGACCAAGAACGCCGGGCTCAAGCAGATGGCAGCGGCGTTGCTGGCGCCCGGCACGACCACCCTGCGCAACGTGACGCCGGTCGTCGACCTCGACGTCATGATGGATCTGCTGCGAGGGATCGGCGCGGCGGTGGAGTGGGGCGCGGATCCTGGTGTGCTCCACGTCGGAGTGAGCGAGGAGCTCCAGCCCGAGGCCCCGTACGAGCTTGTGAGCCGGATGCGCGCGTCGATCAACGTGCTGGGCCCGCTGCTCGCGCGTTGCGGGCATGCGCGCGTTGCGTTCCCCGGTGGCGACAACATCGGATCACGCAAGCTCGACATGCACTTCGCCGCACTTGAGGCGATGGGTGCCGACCTCGAGGTCGTTCACGGCTTCGTCGAGGCGAAGTGCAACGTGCTGTGTGGCGCCCGAGTGGTGCTCGAGTTCCCAAGCGTCGGCGCAACCGAGACCGTGCTCACCACTGCGGTGCTTGCCAAGGGTCAGACGATCATCGAGAACGCGGCACGCGAGCCCGAGATTGGCGACCTCTGCGACTTCCTCACCGAGATGGGCGCGCGCATCAACGGCGCCGGATCCTCCACGATCGAGATCGAGGGCGTGGACGAAGTGCACCCGGTCGATCACGCCATCGTCGGCGACCGCATCGAAGCGGGCACGTTGCTGATGGCATGCGGTGCCGCAGGCGGTGACATCTCGGTCGAAGGCATCGACCTCCACCACGTGGAGATGGTCGTCCGCAAGCTCGGCGAGATGGGCATGACGATCGAGCCGACACCCGACGGTCTGACCGCGCGGTCCGACGATCCGCTGCGATCCGTCGACGTGCAGACGCTTCCCTTCCCCGGCTTCGCCACGGACTTCATGCCGCTCGCCGTGGCGCTGCTCACCCGGGCCGAGGGGACCGCGATCGTCACCGAGAACATCTTCGACAGTCGGTTCGCGTTCGTGGACGAGCTGAACCGCTTGGGTGCCGACATCAAGACCGAAGGTCGTCATGCTGTCGTGCGCGGTGTCGAACGGCTCACCGGAGCACCGGTGCACGCGCACGACGTGCGCGCCGGCGCGGCGCTCGTGCTCGCGGCCCTCGGTGCCGACGGGGAGACGGTCGTGCACGACCCCGGCCACGTCGACCGAGGCTACGCTGACCTCCCAGGCAAGCTCCGCTCCCTTGGCGCAGAGGTGACCCGCCTGGAGTAGATGCGGCGCCCGCACGGGCGCTCGCCAGCACGGCGAACGCCCGCGAGGCGGGTATCCCGCCTCGCAGAGAGCGTGCGAGAAGTGATGGGAACGACTGCGATACTGGGTGGGTTGTCAGAGGCGGACCCCGCCGAATCGGAGACCTTGATGCCCGCGACTGCCAGCACTGAAGAAGGCGTCCTCGACGCCATCGAAGCGATCCGCCCTGCGCTCCAGGCCGACGGCGGCGACATCGTCTTCAAGTCGATCGACGACGACAGCGTCGTGCACGTCGAGCTGGTCGGGGCGTGCGGCACGTGCCCGGTGTCGACGATGACGCTCAAGGCCGGCGTGGAGCGGATCATCAAGGACCGCGTGCCCGAGATCGTCGCGGTCGAAGCCGACAACGTGGACACCAGCTCCGAGTACTGATCCAATTCAGATGAAGGCGGATGCCGCCGCGCTCGTCGAAGGCGCGCGAGCGGGGGACCGAGGCGCAGTTGCTCGCCTCATCTCGCTGGTCGAGTCAGGCGGGCCCGAGGCAACCGAGGCGGTCGCCCGGCTGCATCCCCACACCGGCGCCGCCTACACGATCGGCATCACGGGCGCGCCGGGCGCAGGCAAGTCAACGATCACTGACCGGCTGATCGCGCGCATCCGTCGCGATGGTCACGAGGTGGGTGTGCTGGCGATCGACCCCACGAGTCCCTTCACCGGTGGCGCGATCCTTGGTGACCGCGTGCGCATGCAGGAGCACGCCACTGACGACGGCGTGTTCATCCGATCCATGGCGACGCGTGGGCACCTTGGCGGCCTCGCGCTCGCCACGCCGCAAGCTCTGCGCGTGCTCGACGCGGCAGGCAAGCCGTGGCTCATCGTGGAGACGGTCGGTGTCGGGCAGGTGGAGGTGGAGATCGCCGGCTCGGCCGACACCACGGTGGTCGTCGTCACGCCGGGCTGGGGTGACGGTGTGCAAGCAGCCAAGGCCGGTCTCCTCGAGATCGCCGACGTGCTCGTCGTCAACAAGGCCGATCGCGTCGGCGTTGACGACACCGTGCGCGACCTCACGCAGATGCTCGAGCTCGGCGGGTCGCGTCCGTGGACGCCACCCATCGTGCAGACGGTCGCCACCGACAACCGCGGTGTTGACGAGCTCTTCGATGCAATCGTTGCGCACCGTGCGTTCCTTGAGTCCGATGGCCAGCTCGCGGGTCGTCGCGCCGATCGCGCGCGTGAAGAGCTTCGTTCGATCGTTGGGGCGCGCCTCGCCGCACAGGTTGGGGAGGTCTGCTCGGGACCGGCGTTCGACGCGATGGTCGACCGGGTCGTCAAGCGCGAGATCGATCCGTATGCCGCAGTCGACGCGCTGGTGGAGGACTAGCTCCGCTCCACGATCTCCTTCAGGAGGCGCAGGTTTGTCCGCCACACGCGGTGCAGTACGGGCTTCGCCGCTCGCTCACCCACCGCGCCGCCCATCCACCAGGGAAAGCGCAGCACTTCCTCCCAGCAGAAGCGCGTGCCGTCGGGCTCGGGCTCCAAGGTGAAGCGTCCTGTGCCTTTCACCACGCCGGTGTGCTCGATGCCCATCGCTGAGTTCGGAATCCACTCCGTCACCTTCAACACGTCTCGGTTCGTGAACGGGCCGATGCGGGTCAAGCAACGGAACTCGGTGCCCACTCCTTCGTGCCTGTCAGTGACGAACTCGACGCTCACCGCGTCGCGCATCCATCGCGGATGGCTTGAGATGTCCTCGACGGCGCGCCACACGACTTCGGGGCTTGCGCGCATCGATGTGCACTGTTCGATCGAGACGGTCACCGCACTGCTCGAAGCGCAGCGGCAGCGTCCGCCGCATCGACCGAGTTGACGAGCACGCCGGTGCCGATCTCGAATCCCGCGACGACGGCCGTGCGCGGCGTGACCTCGACCCACCAGTGGTAGCGGCCCGCACCTGGATCAGCTGAGTGCACGACGACGTTGTATGGCGGGTCGTCGAGCGCCGACGCAACCGCGGCGAGCACGTCTCGAAGCACGACGGCAACGCCGAGCACGTGCGCATCGGATGCCTGGTCGAACCGCGGGCCTGCGCCGCGTGCCGCCACCCGCACCTCGTACGGAGTGGCAGATCCGGTCGGGCACCACGCCGCCACCTCGTCGCCGAGCACGATGCCCTGGTCACGTTGAAGCGCATCGTCGAGGTCGGCGGCCACCAGGTCGGCTCCGGCGGCTGCGAACCGCTCGGTCGCGACGGTGACCGCTGGTGGCACGAAGTCGAGCGCCAGGACCTGTGCGTGCGGATGGGCGATCGACGCGCCAGCGGCTCGCCCCTGATTCACCAAGCCCTGCACGTGCTCACGACCGTTGCCAAGGTGAACCGCGGCCCGGTCGCGGAGCATGCCGAGCACCTCGGCCGCTTCGTCATGGCTGAGCTCGCCGAACGCGCGGTCGTGGTCTGGGGAGAGCGTGACGACTTCGTGCGCTCCGGTGGCGCCGGTGCTCGCATCTTCACCACCGACGATCGGGTAGAGGTTTGGAAACACCCGCACGCGCCACCCCGGCTCGCCGGGCGCGCCGTCACCGGTGCGCGCAACCTCGGGCGGTGTCTCCGACTCGTGTCCGGGGCAGAAGGGGCAGGGGGAGCGGGTGCCTGCGGCGCGGGTATCCCGCGCCGCAACGAGCGAGCCAGTAGAGATGGGGCGCGAGCTCCGCGACGACGCGAGCAACACGAGTCGTCCGGTGAGCGCGTCGTGGCGTAGCTCCGGCACACGTTCAGGGTAGCGATGTGCTTCGCGTACCCTTGATGTGTGCCTACGACGCGTCTGGTGATCATCGGCGGTGGTCCTGCCGGCAACATGTGCGCGACCGTGGCCGCGACGCTCGGTGCAGAGGTCACCCTCATCGAGCGAGAAATCGTGGGTGGTGCCGCGCACCTTTGGGATTGCATCCCCTCGAAGGCGCTGATCGCGACGGGTGGTGAGCTCGCCGAGCTGCGGCGCGCACCGGAGATGGGGCTCCAGGCCGAAGGCACTCTTGACGTGCAAGCGCTCAAGAAGCGCATCGACTCGATCCAGCAACACCTGCACGACTCATTGCGCCAGCTCTTGAGCTCGCAGGGCGTGCGGCTGGTCACTGGCACCGCTCGCTTCAAGGACGACCACACCGTCGTGGCCGAGACGACCGACGGGCTCGAAGAGCTCGAGGCCGACTTCGTCGTGGTGGCCACCGGCTCCCGACCGCGGGTCCCCGACTTCGCCGAGGTCGACGGCGAGCGCATCCTCACCACTCGCCACTGCTACCCGCCGCCAGAGATCCCAGAGCACGCGGTGGTGATCGGGTCGGGTGTCACGGGCGTCGAGTTCACCCACATGTTCACCTCGTTGGGATCCAAGGTGACGCTGCTCGTGTCCCGCCAGCAGGTGCTGCCGATCAAGGACGCCGAGGTGGCCGCGGTCCTCGAAGAGGCCTTCCTCGAGCGGGGAGTTGCGCTCCTCAAGGGCGCGCGAGCGTCTGAGATCGAGCGCACTGCCGACGGCGTACGCGTGTCGTGCGAAGACGCTCGGGTGATCGAGGGATCACACGCCGTGCTGGCAGTGGGATCGGTACCGAACACCGAGGGTCTCGGGTTCGACGACGTCGGGGTGGTCCTCGACGACAGCGGATATGTCGTGGTCAACCACAACTGCGTGTCGAGCCAAAAGCACATCTACGCGATCGGCGACGTCTCCGGAAAGCTTCCGCTCTCGTCGGTGGCCGCGATGCAGGGTCGCAAGATCGCCGAGCATCTCATGGGCATGCACAACCGACCGCACCGCAACCTCGACTACGACAAGGCGGCCTCGGCTGTGTTCACGGAACCCGAGATCGCCGATGTCGGCCTGGCCGAGGCCGAGGCATTCGCCAGCGGCCGCAAGATCCGCGCCACGAAGGTGCCGTTCACCGCGAACGCCAAGGCTCTGATCAAGGGTGATCCGCGCGGGTTCGTGAAGATCATCTCTGACCCCGCGACCGGCGTCGTGCTCGGCGGGTCGATCGTCGGTCGCAACGCGGCGGAGCTCATCGGTGTCGTCGCGCTCGCGGTGACCGCAGGGTTGAAGGTCGGCGACATCATCGACTCGCTGCTGGTGCACCCCACGCTCAGCGAATCGCTCGCCGACGCCGCCTCGTAGCGGGTTCTTAGGCGAGCTCGCCGCGCCAGACCGTCACTGCGTCGCCGATCAGTGTCACGCGGTCACCGTGCACCTCGACCCGCAGCTCGCCGCTGCGTCGTGACACTTGGAGCGCGCGCAGCTCAGACTTGTCAAGCTTCTCAGCCCAATAAGGCGCAAGAGCGGTGTGTGCGGCGCCCGTCGCCGGGTCTTCGTCGATCCCGTACCGAGGCGTGAAGTACCGATTGACGTAGTCGAACGCCGGGTCGTCGGACGCGGCGGTGATCGACACGCCTTCTACATCAACGTCAAGCAACGCCCCGAAGTCCGGCGCTGCGGATCGGACGGCGTCGGCATCGTGAAGCTCAGCGATGTGATTCAATCCGTTGGACGCGGTCGTCACGACCTCGACGCCCAGTGCACTGGCGAGTCCGTCCGGCGGGTCACACAGCGCGGAGATCGCGGCCGGGAAGTCGAGCGCGATGCTCGCGCCCACTCGGGCGGCCGTGAGCGTCCCCTTCCAGCGCGTGACGAACACCGCAGGCTGGTCCGCGGGAAGACGCTCGAGCTCCCACAGCGCGTGCGCGCTCGCGAGCGTCGCGTGGCCGCAGAGCTCGACCTCGGTGGTCGGGGTGAACCAGCGCAGCTCGAAGTACTCGCCGTCGGGCACGACGAACGCGGTCTCCGAGAGGTTCATCTCCGCGGCGAGCGACTGCATCCACGCGTCGTCGGCGCGCTCGTCGAGCAGGCACACCGCGGCCGGGTTGCCGCGGAACGCGGTGCTGGTGAAGGCGTCGACGCCGAGGAGTGGGATCGCCACGAAAGGGAGGACTAGCCGATGACGAGGAGCACGTCACCCGGCCCGACGGTGTCGCCGGCCTCGACGCGGATCTCCTTCACGGTGCCCGAGCCCTGCGCGTTGATGTGGTTCTCCATCTTCATCGCTTCGAGCACGAGGAGCGCCTGACCCGCGTCGACCTCATCGCCCTCGGACACGAGCACTTTGACGATCGTTCCTTGCATCGGCGCGCTGACCACACCGTCACCGGCGCCGCCGGTGCTTCCCGCGGCCGCCGGACGCGGGCGCGCGCTGCGCTTCGCGGGCGCGCTCGCGGGCGCGTCGGGCAGCCACAGCCGCACGGAGAACCGCTTGCCGTTCACTTCGACGGGGACCGTGCGCTCGGTCAGTTCCTCCGCTGGTGCTTCGCCATCGGTGGTTGCGGGAGCCGCGGCCGGTGTGCCGAACAACGAGCTGTCGAACTCGTCCTCCACCCACTTCGTGGAGTGCTCCCCGGCCGCGAACACCGGGTCGGCGAGGAGGGCGAGGTGTGCCGGGGTCGTGGTGCGGATCCCATCGACCACAAGCTCGCCCAGCGCGCGCAGCATCCGCTCGGTTGCGCGCTCCCGGTCGGGCGCCCACACCACGAGCTTGCCGATGAGGTTGTCGTAGTACTGCGAGATCGTGTCGCCCTCTTCGTAGCCACCGTCCCAACGAACGCCGGGGCCGCTGGGCACGCGCAGGCGAGTGATCGTCCCGGGTGACGGGAGGAACCCCTTCACCGGGTCTTCGGCGTTGATCCGGCACTCGATTGCGTGACCGTGGTGCTCGATCGACTCCTGAGTGAACGACAGGGCGTTGCCATTGGCCACGTTGATCTGCTCGGCGACGAGGTCGAGCTTCGTGACTTCCTCGGTGACGCAGTGCTCCACCTGGAGGCGCGTGTTCATCTCGAGGAACCAGAACTCGCCGCCCTGGTAGAGCATCTCGACCGTGCCTGCGTTCACGTAGCCACATCCCAGTGCGACCTTCACCGCGGCTTCGCCCATGGCCTGACGTACGTCGTCGGGCAAGCCCGCGGCCGGCGTCTCCTCGATGAGCTTCTGGTGCCGGCGTTGTGTCGAGCAGTCGCGCTCACCGAGCCACACCCCGTTGCCGTGCGTGTCGCAGAACACCTGCATCTCGATGTGACGCGGGCGCGTGAGGTAACGCTCGAGGTAGGCCTCGGGCCGTCCGAAGTAGGCCGTCGCCTCGCGCTCGGCGGACTCGAGTGCCGATGCCGCCTCGTCTGCGCTCGCGCAGATCTTCATGCCCGTGCCGCCGCCGCCGTACGCGGCCTTGATGGCGACCGGCCAACCGTGCTCGTTGCCAAACGCCACGATGTCCTCGGCGCCTTTGAGCGGCTCGAGCGTGCCGGGTACCGAGGCCACGTTCGCCGCGGCCGCGGCCTTGCGGGACGAGATCTTGTCGCCCATCACCTCGATGGCCTCGGGTGGGGGACCGATCCAGGTGACGCCGGCGTCACTGAGTGCCCGGGCGAAGTCGGCGTTCTCGGAGAAGAACCCGTAGCCGGGGTGAACGCCGTCGGCGCCACTGGACTGGACGATCTCCAGGATCCGCTCGGTGTTCAGGTAGCTCTCCGCCGCGGTCTGGCCGCCGAGGGCATGGGCCTCATCGGCGAAGCGGGTGTGGAGGGCGTCGCGGTCGAGCTCCGAGTACACGGCAACCGTGGCGATCCCGAGTTCGCGGCACGTGCGCATGACGCGCACCGCGATCTCGCCGCGGTTGGCAATGAGGATCTTCGAGAGCACGGCAGCCCCTGGCCAGAGAAGAGAGGAGTCGTATCCTACGGGCGATGGGTCAGGCACCCTCCAGCCGGGGTGAGCGCTGGCGAGTGCGGCGCTTCGACTCGATCGATTCGACCAACCGGTGGCTGCTCGACGAGGCCAGGACCGGTGCGCCCGAAGGACTTGTAGCGGTGGCCGACCACCAGACCGACGGCCGTGGTCGGCGCGAGCGCACGTGGACCGCGCCGCCAGGGTCCTCGCTCCTGGTGAGCGTGTTGCTTCGACCGGTGATCGACGCAGCCAGCATGCACGTGCTCACGATGGCGACGGCCCTCGCGCTGCGCGCCGCGATCGCTGATGCAACTGGCGTCACTGCTGGCATCAAATGGCCTAACGACCTCGTGGTTGGGGATCGCAAGCTCGCCGGGGTCCTCACCGAAGCCGATGTCGCCGCGAACGGCGAAGTGCTGGCCGTCGTCATCGGCGTGGGATGCAACGTGCAATGGGGTGACTTCCCGCCGGAGCTGGCTGATCACGCCACCGCGTGCAACCTCGAGTGTGGCCATCTCGTGGATCGAGCCGTGATTCTCGACGCGTTTCTCGATCAGCTCGGGGTCATCCTCGACGATCTCGGCTCAGTGCTCGACGCGTACCGGAGTGCTTCGGCGACGCTGGGGAGAGAGGTGCGGGTCGATCTCGGGACCAGGTGGGTGGAGGGGTTCGCCGACGATGTGGACGAACGTGGCCAGCTGCGCATCACCCGAGATGACGGTGAACGCGAGGTCGTCGCCGTCGGCGACGTCGTCCACCTCCGCTAGCGCCATCCCCGCGTTCTCGGCACGCTGAACACCAAATACGGGGGTTCAGCGTGCCGAGAACGAGATCAAGGGTCGGGATTCGCGGCGACCAGCTTCTTGAACTCGTCGGCAAGACGGTTCGTGACTGGGCCCGGTGCGTTGGCGAGCTCGTGGTCGTCGACCTTGGCGATCGCGTGCACCTCTCGGGTTGTTGACGTGAGGAACGCTTCGTCCGCGTTCCGGAGATCCTCGAGCGACAGGACGCGTTCGGTCGCGGGGACGTCGTGCGTGGCTGCGAGCTCGAGCACGAGCGCGCGTGTGACGCCCAGGAGGCAGCCCGAGTCGGCCGGCGGAGTGCACGCTATGCCGTCACTCACCACGAAGACGTTTGATCCGGTTGCTTCGCAGAGCTCACCGCGCGTGTTGGCGAAGATCGCTTCGTGCGCGCCCTGGCCGATCGCGAGAGCCAAGGCGCGGACGTTCTCGGCATAGGAGATGGTTTTGAGACCTGCGGTTGCCCCGCGCTCGTTGCGAGGCCAGGGCACGCTCGCGACCGTCTCTGTCGCGGACCATGCCTTCAGCTCGTTCACCGCGACGATCACGGTCGGCGGAGCGTCACCTCGTTCTGAACCGAGTGGCGCTGGTCCAGCGGTGACCGTGATGCGCAGCCGGCCGTCTCGGGTCCCGTTGGCGTCGAGCACCGCATCGGCGGCTTCGCGCAGCCCGCTGCGGTCGGGGATCGTGAGACCCAATCCGCGCCCGGAGTGCTCCAGCCGATCAAGATGCCGAGTCCACGCGAACGGGACTCCGTCGTACACGCGCAACGTCTCGAACACGCCGTCGCCCACGAGCAGTCCGTGGTCGAATGGCGAGATCTGCGCGTCGGCCGAATCGACGAGGCGAGCGTTGACCGACAGCTTCATGACGACGAGCGGATCGAAGGTCCGCTCACGCCTGCCGCCTCCAGCAGCCGCGCCGCCTTGAGCTCGGTCTCGCGCCACTCGGCGCTGGGATCTGAATCGGCGACGATGCCGCCACCCACTCCGAGATCGGTTCCGTCGTTGCTCACCACGAACGTGCGGATCGCGACGGCGAGGTCGCCGGCATGCCGTTCGGTGTCGATCCATCCGATCGCGCCGCAATACACACCTCGACGGACCGGCTCGAGATCCTCGATCGCTTGAAGGACGCGTGGTTTCGGCGCGCCAGTGACCGATGCAGGCGGGAACGCGGCGCGCACGAGCGAGCCTGGTCCGACGTCATCGCGAAGGCGACCGCGAACTGTGCTGACGAGGTGGTGGAGCCCTGGGTGCGCTTCGACCGCGCACAGCTCAGGGACTTCGATCGAGCCGTACTCGCACACACGCCCGAGATCGTTGCGAGCGAGGTCGACGATCATCACGTTCTCGGCGTGATCCTTCTCGCTGGCGCGCAGCACGCCGGCTTCTTGCGCCGTGCCCTTGATCGGACGTGTCTCTACGACGCGGTCGCGCCAGGAGAGGAAGCGCTCGGGCGACGCCGAGACGACGACCCTCGGTTCTTCTGACCTGGGGCCCGGCAGGGTGATGAACGAGGCGTGTGGAGCCGGGTTGCGATCCGCGAGCGAGTGGAACAGCGCGACGGGGTCGATGCGCTCCGCCCAACGGAGTCGGCGGGTGAGGTTCACCTGGTAGCACTCGCCGGCTTCGATGATCGCCACGATCGCCCGCACTCCGGCCTCGAACGACTCCTGGTCGAGGGACGAGCTGGGTTGGCCGAGACGGGAGTCAACGTTCGGTACGGGCGCACGAGTGATCAGCTCTTCGAGGCGCGCGGCCGCTGCGGGAGCGCCGACGAAGCGCGCGCCTCTGCCGCTGATCTCGAGGCGCGCCGAGTAGCGCGCGAGCACTACATCGGGTTGTCCGGTATCGGGTGCGAGCCTTGGCACCACTCGTTCGACCGCGCGCCCGAGGTCGTAGCTGAGTGTCGCTGCCCACCACCCGGGCGTGAGGTGGTCGAGCGCGACCAGCGCATCGTGACCGCGAGCGGTCACGACCTCGACCGGGTCGGCCGCGAGCACGGTCGTTGCGCCGTCACGCATGACGACCGGCGTCGACGTGAGCTCCGGGATCACCAATGCAGTCACCGATTTCGAGGGTAGGCCACGCGGCCGAAGGAACGAACGGAAATCGAGTAGGTACGATTCCCGCTCCATGTCTGCACCGCCGTCAGCGGCTCGCGCCTTCGGTCGGCGTCTGGCGATCGCGTTGGGCGTGTCGGCCCTGGTGATGGTCGTGTCCGTGGTCGCGGTCAACTGGGTCATCGAGCGTCAGCTCGACAAGATCGAGGACGTCGACGTCGCGACCGCCGCCGCGCCCCCCGAAGGCGCGAACTACCTCGTGATCGGATCCGACACACGGGAGTTCGTCGAGAACGCCGGGCAAGAGGAGGCGTTCGGCGACACCGGCGACGTCAGTGGCCAGCGCTCGGACACGATGATGGTCGTTCACGTCGAGCCCGGTGCACGGCGCACGCTCGTCGTCTCCTTCCCTCGGGACCTCTGGGTCGAGATCCCCGGGGAGGGCATGTCGAAGATCAACGCCGCGTTCAACGTCGGTCCCGACAAGGTCGTCGAGACGCTCAAGACCAACTTCGGCGTCGAGATCAATCACTACATCGAGGTGAACTTCAAGAGCTTCGAAGACATCGTCGAGGTGATCGGGAGCGTGCCCACGTACTTCCCGTACCCCGCCCGCGACCTGAACACCAACCTGCTCGTCGGGGCCGGCTGCGTACGACTCGACGGCTCCCAGGGCCTGGCCTATGTGCGCTCACGCTCACTCGAGTACCTCAACGCTGAGACCCAGGAGTGGTTCGCCGCGGACTCGGTCGGCGACATCAACCGGATTGCGCGGCAACAGGAGTTCATCCGCGCCATGGCCGGCATCGCCGTGGCCAAGAGCCTCGACGACCCCTTGGCGGCCTGGGAGATCACCAAGGACGTCGTCCCGAAGCTGAAGGCTGACACCGCGTTCTCGGAGGACACGTCGCGCTTGTTCGAGATCGTCGACGCGTTCCGCTCCGTGAATCCTGCCGACACGAGTGCGCTCAACATGCAGACGTTCCCGTGGGTCTCCGGACCACCAACGCCTGATGGGCAGTCCGTGCTCTATCCCGATGATCCGGCCTGGCGCGAGATGGCGCGCCGACTCGGTGAGTTCGGTGGCGTGACGACCACCAGAGGCATCGCGCCGTCGGAGGTGAAGCTGCGGGTTCTGGCCGCGACGGGCAGCGAGGACATCGCACGCAGCGCGCTCAACGAGCTCGTGAAGAAGATCGGCTTCCAGCGCGGCGGTGCTGGCGAAGTCAACGAGGCGGTGCCGCTCACGGAGGTCAGGTACGCGCGCGGTTCGCAGAATGCAGCCAAGCTGTTGGCCACGTACGTGCTGCCACGCGCGCGGCTTGTGCTCGACCCGTCGCTGCAGGGAGCCGACGTCGAGCTCGTGATCGGTGATGACTTCCAGAGCATCCTCCTTCCTGCGTCGCTCACCACGACGACGACCGCGGCCGCAGCCGTGACACCACCCACCGCGCCGGCGGAGATCGCGCCGGTCGGCGACGATGGGCTCACGCCGGCACCGATCGCCAACGAGAGCGCGCTCGGCGATCCGGCGCCGAAGCTCCCACCCTGCTGAGGCATCGATGAGCGCCCGGTGGGCAGCCGTCGTCGTGAACTACGAGTCGGGTGACCTTCTTGCGAGGTCGGTGGCCTCGCTCCTCGATGACACGTCAGCGGGAGAACCCGAGGTCGTCATCGTCGACAACGGCTCATCTGATGGCTCCGTGGCGCGACTCCGCGCTGCTCGCCCCGATGTAAAGGTCATCACGGCACCTAGGAACCGCGGCTACGCCGCAGCCGCGAACACCGGCATCGCCGCGACCACTGCACCAATCGTCGCGGTGTGCAACTGCGACATCAAGGTTGATCCCGGTGCGGCGGCCGCGATGACGGCGCGCTTCGATCGCGAACCTGACCTCGGCGCGCTCGGCCCGTCGATCTTCAACGTCGATGGCTCGCGCTACCCGTCAGCACGCGCGATCCCGCGCCTTCGAGATGCCGTCGGCCACGGCGTCTTTGGTCTGGCCAAGCCCGACAACCGGTTCACGCGTCGTTACCGCGAGCTCGATGCCGATCCGGCGCTGGCGCGCGACGTCGGTTTCGTGTCGGGCGCCGCGGTCTGGCTCCGCCGCCGCGCGCTGGACGACGTCGCAGGCTGGGACGACGGGTACTTCATGTACGTGGAGGACGTCGACCTGTGCTGGCGGTTGCGACAGACCGGTTGGCGAATCGCGTACGAGCCGAGTGCGCGGGTCGAGCATGTCCAGGGTGCCAGCACGGCGCGCCGTCCCTACCGCATGTTGCTCGAACACCATCGATCGCTGCTCCGGTTCGCAGGCAAGCGGTGGCGCGGGTGGCGCCGTCTCCTGCTCGTGCCCGCAGCCGGCTTCCTCGCCGCACGCTTCGTCCTTGCCGCCGGTGCCGAGGCGGTGACGTCACTCGTGCGACGGCGCTCGCCGCGCTCCGGGATTCCGCGACCCACCGGGTAGCCTCGATCGCCGATGGCCCGGTCTCGCAACAAGTACTCCCGCGCCCGCATGCGGGCGAAGATCCGCCGACCCAAGCAGCGCGGTGGCGCCCGTTGGTACTACGGGGCGCTCGCGCTCATCGTCATCGCTGGCGTCGTGGGGATCGGTCTCTCGGCGGGCAGCGACGACGTGCACCCGTTCGCCGGTGTCGACCCCGACACCGGGACCTTCTACGACCACTGGCACCAGGCGATCGGTGTGAACGTCTGCGGTGAGTGGGTCTCGGATGCACCGACGTTCGAAGATGTCGCCGGCACTACCGTGCTCGCCGGCATCCACACTCACGGCGACGGGTTCATCCACATCCATCCGCGCACCAGCGCTGACGCGGGGGACAACGCGACCCTCGAGCAGTACTTCGACAACGGCGGCTGGGCAGTCGATGAGACCTCCTTCGACATCTGGCAAGGCCCCGCGGTCAATCCGACCAAGACCGCATGGGAGAACGGCGACAAGTGTCCGGCTGGTTCGACGATGGCCGGGCGCAAGGGCGTCGTGCGGTGGGAGGTCGACTGCAAGACGCGGAAGGGCAATCCTGCCGAGTACAAGCTGCAGGACCTCCACGTGCTGACGCTCGCGTTCCTGCCGAAGAACGAAGACATCGAAACGCCGCCGCATGCGTTCGAAGCCCCCAGTGCAGACGTCGAAGGTGAGACGCCGGTCGCACCTGACGTCAAGTCCTGTGAGACCAGCGGTCCGGGCGGCGAGACGCCGACGACCACCACCACGGTTGCGGGCGCGACCACGACTACGACGGCGCCCGGGAGCACCACGACGTCGTCCACTCCGTGAAGGCGGTCGTCCTCGTTGGCGGCGAGGGCACCCGCCTGCGGCCACTCACGAAGACCACGCCTAAGCCGCTCCTCCCCGTCGCGGGCGTACCGCTCGTCGAACGCCAGCTCCAGTGGCTCGGGGCGCACGGCGTCGACGAGGTCGTGCTCGCGATGGGCTATCTGCCCGACGCGTTCGTGGAGCACTTTCCTGACGATCGCTTCCAGTCGATCCACCTCTTGTACGCGGTCGAGTCCGAGCCGCTGGGAACTGCGGGCGCGATCCGGTTTGCGGCTGAGCACGCCGGTTTCGACGACCGCTTCTTCGTGTGCAACGGCGATGTGTTGACCACGCTCGACCTCAGCGCCTTCGTCGACTTCCATGTGGCGCACGAGGCGGCGGCCACGATCCACCTGTCGCGGGTCGACGACCCGTCAGCACTCGGTGCAGTGCCCACTTACCCTGATGGGGAAGTGGAAGCGTTCGTGGAGAAGCCACCGCCCGGCACCGCGCCCAGCAACTGGATCAACGCCGGCACCTACTTGCTCGAGCGATCCGTCCTCGAGCACGTGCCCGCGGGCCGCATGGTCGCGATCGAGCACGAGACGTTCCCGTTGCTCCTTCAGCAGCGAGGCCAGGTGTACGCGCTCGAGACCGACGACTACTGGCTGGACGTGGGAACGCCGCAGACCTACTTGCGCGCGCACGCTGACGTGCTCGAAGGCCGACTCGGGCTCCCGCCGGCACCGGATGCGCGCGAGTCGGCGCCGGGCGTGTGGGTGCAGGGCGATGCCGACCTCGCCTCGGAGGTCGAGGTCGAGGCGCCGGTGCTCGTCGGAGTTGGAGCCAGCGTTGCGGGCGGGAGCCGCATCGAGCGGTCATCGATCGGTGCCGGGGCCGAGATCCAAGCCGGTGCCGTCGTTGCGGGCGCAGTCGTGCATTCCGGCGCACGTGTGTGCAGCGGTGCCGTCGTGCGCGACTCCATCCTGGGTGTCGGAGCGTGCGTCGAATCCGATGCGACCGTGCTCGAGCAATCGATCGTGGGTCCGGGCGCGAGCGTGCCAGCCGGGAGCACACTTGCGGGAGGCCGCGTACCGGTCGCGGCCAGTAGCGACTGAGGGAGCGAGTGCGCGTTCTCGTCACAGGCGGCGGAGGGTTCATCGGATCGACACTCGTCGACCGCCTTCTTGCGGAGAGCTATGACGTCGATGTCGTCGACGACCTCTCGACCGGATCGCTCTCGAATCTCGCGGAAGCGCGCGGGCAGCGACAGCAGAAGATGACCTTCCAGCGTCTCGACGTCCGATCGGACGCGATGCGCGAGCTGATCCTGCACCGCAAGCCTGAGGTCGTGTACCACCTCGCTGCCCAGGCCGATGTGCGCGTCTCGGTCGCGAACCCGGTGCTCGATGCCGAGGTGAACATCCTCGGTTCGCTGAACGTGATTCACGCGGCGCTGGAAGCGGGAACGCGCAAGGTGGTGTTCGCGGGATCGGGCGGGACCCTCTATGGCGTGCCCGACGCGATGCCCACCCGCGAGGGCCATCCGCAGCAGCCGCTGTCGCCCTACGGCGTGTCGAAGAAGTCGGTCGGTGACTACCTCTACTACTTCCGAGAGGTGCACGGGCTCGAGTACTCGGTGCTCGCGCTCGCGAACGTGTACGGCCCCCGCCAGGACCCGCACGGTGAGGCGGGCGTCGTGTCCATCTTCGTCGGCAAGCTGCTCGCCCAGGAACGTCCCACGATCTACGGAGACGGCGAGCAGACCCGTGACTTTGTGTTCGTCGACGACGTGGTCGACGCCTTCGCGCGCGCGACCGACAAAGGCGGCGGGCTGATCTGCAACATCGGCACTGGGATCGAGACGAGCGTGCAGCAGCTCTTCGACGCCATGGCGCGCGTCACCGGCTTCCCGGAACCGGCGCGCTATGCGCCGCCGCGCACTGGCGAGCTCCGTCGCTCCGCGCTCGACCCGGGACGCGCCGGCATCCATCTCGGATGGAAGCCGTACACCTCGCTCGACGAAGGCCTCGCGCGCACCATCGACTACTTCCGGGACCGCCCACCCGAATAGCGGTCAGCGGAAGTCGCGCAGCTCTTCGAGGGGGATCGGCGGTCGCTGGCGTCCTTCGTACGCGGGGTCGGGGTAGCCGACCATGACGAGTGCGTGGGGGAGCCACTCGGCATCAAGTGACAACGCGTCGCGTGCCTCCTCGGGGCAGAAGATCGGAGCGGCGACCCAGCACGACGCGAGCCCGGCATCGGCCGCAGCGAGCATGAGGTTCTCCACCGCGGCGCCGAGCGAGAGCAGCGCCATGCCCCACTCGGCGCGCTGGCGCATCTCGTCGGGATAGCGGTCCAACCCGTCCCAAGTCAGGCAGCCCACTACAAGCGCGGGCGCGCCGGCGAGCTTCGTGTGCGAAGCGTCGACGAGCGCGTCAATCGTCGAAGCCGACGCGCCATCACCTTCGAGGTCCCGCCGCCAGCGCGTGCCCATGCCGTCGGCGAGAGCGGTCTTCCCCTGTTCGGTGTCGACGACGACCCAGCGCCATGGGCGGGAGTGGTGTGGCGCCGGCGCGAGGCATGCACTCTGCACGAGCGTGTCGAGCAGCGCGCGGGAGACGTGTTCATCTTGAAAGGCGCGGATCGATCGCCGCGCCTCGAGGAACGCGGGGACGCTCAACGGAAGAGATCGTCGGCTGGGCTGCGTACGAGCTCGCGCACCGAGCCCTCCCGCAGCCATTCGCGGTCGACGCCACGGATGATCGCCGCGGGCACCGATCGGGACTTCCCCATGACGAGCTCGGCTGCGGCAGCGAGTTCGTCCGCCACCGCAACCTCGGTCACCTGGAGCTCGCGTCCGAGCGCATCGTGGGTGCCGCGCAGGTCGACGACACCCGCGATCCCGGCGACGCCGATCGCAACGTCGGTCAGCCCCAAGCGCCACGGTCGGCCGAAGGTGTCGGACACGATCACCGCCACCCCCACTCCATGTCTCGCTCGGAGCGCGTCCCGGATGTGGCGAGCCGAGCGATCCGCATCGATCGGAAGGAGCGCGGCGCGGCCGTGGTTCACGTTCGACAGATCGACACCCGCGTTCGCGCACACGAAGCCGTGGCGCGTCTCACTGATGATGAGATCGCCGCGCCGCCGGAGCACGCGGACCGACTCCGACTCGACGAGCCGTTCCCGTTCCTCACGGTCGTCGGGATCGAGGTCCACGACCCGACCCTCGACCTTCGACACGATCTTCTGGGTCACGACGACGCAATCGCCGTCGATGAGGGGGGTGTCCTGCGCAGCGGCCGCCTCGGCGATGAGCGTGGCGAGCTCGTCGCCCTCGCGAACCTCTGCGATGCCCTCGACCGGGATGACCGAGAGCATCACGCCACGGCGGCGAGAGTCTCGCGCGCGAGCGCCGCGGCGATTCGAGCGTCCCGCATGAGCGTGTCGGCGACGACGCCCCGCACGCCGAGCGCTTCGACCGCGGCGACATGCTCGGCGTCCGCGGCATCGATCACGAGCGTGGAGCAGAAGTCTGCGTACGCGCGAGCGACACCCACACACGAGACCTCGATGCCGAGTGGTCCCATCAAGCGGTCGGCGGGGCCGCGCACCGGCTTGCCGCCGATGATGGGGCTCACGCCGACCACCCGATCGCGGCGGGCGATCAGCGCATCCCGGATCCCCGGGACCGCGAGGATCGGGCCGATCGAGATCACCGGGTTGCTGGGGCAGATGACGATCGTCTCGGCGTCGTCGAGCGCGTCGAGCACGCCGGGAGCGGCCTCCGATCGGTCGGCGCCCTCGAATCGCACCGAGACCACCGGGGGCTCGGCCTGTCGTCGGACGAACCAGTCCTGCATCGCCAACTCAGTGGTCGCACCGTCAGGGTTCTGCACGGTGATGCGAGTCGCCACCCGGTCGTCGGTCATCGGAAGCAGGCGCGAACGCACTCCCCACGCCGTCACGATCTCGGAGGTGACCTCCGACAGCGACGCGCCGGCGCGCAGCCGTTCGGTGCGGTGCAGATGCGTGGCGAGATCAGTGTCACCCAACCGAAACCAGGTCTCGTGCCCGTATCGCTCCAACGCTTCGACGGTGCGGAAGGTCTCACCCGCGAGCCCCCATCCGGTCTCGGGGTTGTCGGCGCCGGCGAGTGTGTAGGTGACGCTGTCGAGGTCAGGGCTCACGTGCAGGCCGTGGAAGACCTCGTCGTCACCGGTGTTCACGATCACCGTGACGGTCTCGGGCGGAACGACCGCGACGAGCCCGCGCAGGAAGCGCGCGGCTCCGACACCCCCAGCCAACGCGGTCAACATGGACAACGAGGCTAATCAGCCCCTCGACGCCGGAAGGCCGGACACTCATCACGACAGAGCAGAGCCCCGAGGTGACCTCGGGGCTCTGCTCGGGGGGTCTTGGTCGTGCTGGGTGACGCGTCAGTCGTTGACGACTTCCTTCGTGTCGGTCGACTCGACCGACGGACGCCGGAAAGCCTTGGCGCGGGCCTGGATGCGGTCCACGAAGGGCTCGACGCGCTCGGCGAGGTCGCCGATGAGCGGCTCGACACGGTCCGACACGCGAGCGATCACAGGCTCGACGCGCTCGCGCACCTCGGTGCTGAGCTCTTCGACCTGCTCCCACGCGCGGCGGGCGCCCTGCTCAGCCACACCGCGAACGTCCTTCGCCGACTCCCGCACGAAGACCTGCGCCTCTTCGGCCCGGGTGCGCGCGGCCTGGTAGCCGAGCACGCCGACGCCGACCGCGAGCGACGCGCCATCGCGCACTCGCTGCTTCACAGTCGCGGTGAGCTGCTGCATGAGGGTCTCCTTCTGGGGGGATGGTTCCTGTTGCCGTGCGCTCACTACGGTACGCCAAAGTGCTAGCAATTGCAAGCACTTGTGACGGCAGTCACAAGGCGACTGCAGCGAGGGCATGAGAGCCGCTGCGACCTGCGGTCAGTAGCCTCCGCTCGTGACGAGACGAAGCGGAGCCCTGGTCGGACGGCCGGGAGGGCGCAGCGGAGTCGACCCAGACTGATGACCCCTACGGAGCCCAACACGTCCGAGGAGACGGTCCCGCCCGTCGTCGTGGTCGTCGTCACCCGCAACCCCGGTCCGTTCCTCGAGCCAGCCCTTGCGTGCCTCGGGGCCCAGGACTACCCGGCCGTCTCAGTGCTCGTCGTCGACGCGGGATCTGGTCACGATCCGACGGCACGGGTGGGGGCGGCCCTGCCCAGTGCCTTCGTGCGCCGGGTGACAGGGGACCCTGGCTTCGGGGGTGCCGCGAACGAGGGCCTCGCAGCCGTGCAGGGCGCGACCTTCTACCTGGTCTGTCACGACGACGTCATGCTCGATCCCTCCGCGGTGCGCGTCATGGTCGAAGAGGCGTACCGCTCGAACGCCGCGATCGTGGGCCCGAAGCTCGTCGACGTCGACAACCCCGAAGTGATCCTCGAGGTCGGTCGGGCCATCGACTCACTGGGCGCATCGCACACTGGCATCGATCCCGGCGAGATCGACCAGGAGCAGCACGACGCGGTGCGTGACGTCTTCTACGTCTCGAGCGCGGCGATGCTCGTTCGCGCCGACCTGCTCGACGAGCTCGGTGGCTTCGACCCCGACACGTTCCCAGGCTCCGAGGATCTCGACCTGTGCTGGCGGGCGCGCTTGGCCGGCGCGCGCGTGATGGTCGCGCCCGACGCCCGCGGTCGTCACGGTGAAGCGGCCGGAGCGCGCGCACCTGGCGACGAGGCCTCGCGTCGAGAGCTGGCGCGAACACGAGTACGTGTTGTGCTCACGTGCTACTCCGCGTCGACACTTCTACGGGTCGTGCCGGTGGCCGTTGCTGTCGCGTTCTTCGAAGCCATGGCGTTCGCGCTCACCAGCCGCCGTGCCGGAGCGTTCGCCGAGTTCGGTGCGTGGGTGTGGAACCTCCTGCACTTCGGCCGCCTCCGATCCGCACGTCGGCGGGCTCAAGCGATCCGAACCGTGCGCGACCAAGAGCTGCGCGAGCTCCAGGTCGGCGCGAGCACGCGAGCGGGCGCGTTCCTTTCACAGCGCCACGCCGATGAGCGAATGCACTCGCTCGGCGCCAGGGGACGGGTCGCGCTCGACAGCCTCACAGAGTTCCTTCGCCATCCCGCGGCGATCGCGCTCGTCGCGTTCTTCGTGCTCCTCATCGTCGGATCGCGCAACATCTTCTCCAACGGCGTCCCGCAGGTCGGCACGTTGGTGCCTTGGCCTGACATCGGTGACCTCGGGGGCGAGCTGGCCTCGTCGTGGCGGCACACCGGACTCGGATCGGACGACGTCGCGCCGTCGGTGCTCGCGCTGATGGCTGGTCTCGGCACCGTGCTGTTCGGTGCCACCGGCCTCGCCCATACGCTTGTCGTCGTCGGCGCGTTCGCGATCGGCGCGTACGGCGTGTACCGGATGACGCGAGCGCTCGACGGTGGCATCGGCGGCGCCGGCATCGCCGCGCTGGCGTATGGAGTGAGCGCTGTGCCCCGCAACGCGGTTGCCAATGGCCGACTCGGCCCGCTCGTGCTCTACGCGCTCGCGCCCTTCGTTGCGTTGTTGGTGCTGCGGGCGGGACGGTTCCCCGACCTCGCGCCCGCGCGTCGGCCACTGGTCGGCCTCGCGATCGGGACGGCGATCCTGGCGGCGTGGTACCCACCGGCGGCGCTGTTCGGTCTCGTGGTTGGCCTTGCGATGTGCGCTGGCTCCGCGGTGACCCGCGATGGGATGTCCGCGCTGCGATCGCTGGGCGCGGCGGCGGCCGGTCTTCTTGGTGGCGCGCTCCTGCTGATGCCGTGGACGACGACGCTGCTCGGCGCGCGAAATGACACCGGCGCGCTCGGCGCGACGCTGCGACCGGATCTCTCGATCACGGAAGTGTTGCGCTTCGAGTCGGGCCCCAACGGTGCCGGCGTCGGCGGATGGGGGTTGCTCGTCGCGGCTGCTGTCGGGTTGGTGATCGCGGACGGGCGACGGCTGGCATGGGTGACGCGTGCGTGGGTGCTGGCGATCGTCGGTTACGCGATCGTCGTCCTGCCGGAGGTCGTCGCGCCGGAGTCGACCACGATCGCGCCCGAAGCCGGGTTGGCCGTCGCGGCGCTGGGCATCGCGCTCGCGGCAGGACTTGCGATCAGCGCGTTCGGCGAGCGATTGGGCGCGTCGGGCGTTGGGGTGACCCATCTGGCTGGCGTCGCCGCGTCACTTGGCATCGTTGTCGGAGCGTTCGGTTTCGTGGGTGACGTTCCCGACGGGAGCTGGCGAGCACCTGATTCGTGGGCGCCGGTGGTCTCGTTCACCGAGGATGCGATCGATGAGGGCGAGTTCCGCATCCTGTGGCTGGGCGATGCCGCGCTCTTGCCCCTCGATCCCTTCGAGGTCGACGCAACGTTGTCGTGGTCCATGACGCGCAACGGTGCTGGCGACGCGCGTGAGCTGCTCCGCGCACCAGAGACCGCTACGGATCGGATCATCGCCCGTGCGCTGCGCTCGCTGCGCGCCGGCCAGACGAGCCGACTCGGGCGAATGCTCGCACCGAGCGGCGTTCGCTACCTCGCGCTCGCGCGACGCAACGGGATCGAAGGCGAGCGTGGGAAGGATCCACCGGGCGTCGCGACCGCCCTCGGGAACCAGCTCGACCTCGCCCGCCTCGGGAGCGAACCGGGTCTGGTGCTCTTCGAGAACCTGTCGTGGGCGCCCATCCAGACGGTGCTGCCCGACGAAGAAGTTCCCGTCGGCGACGTGGACCCTCTTGTGAGCGCGGTGCCCGTGGATCTCTCGAAGGCGAAGCCAGTGCGAGAAGGCCGCGAGGCCCGGGCCGGCACGCTCCTGTTGGCCGAAGCGTTTGATGACGGATGGAGTGCGTCGGTGGGGGACGAGCCGCTCCCGCACGGTCGGGCGTTCGGAGCCACGAATGCGTTCACCCATCCGGTCGATGGCGCGGTCTGGTTTCAGTACTCCGGCGGCTCTCGCCGCGGCGGTGTCTTGCTGTTCCAGGCCGCGCTGTGGATCGCGGCAGTCACCTGGTGGTCGTGGGGGCGCCGAAAGGCCGGCAAGACGCGCGTGCGGGTTCTTCGTGAGGAGCCGCGCCCACGGCGCCAGCCGGTCGACGATCTCGAGTTCGATGACGACTTCTGGGAGACCAGGTGAACCGCCGCGCCGCGTCCGTCGCGAATAGGGTGCCAGCGCTCGTGCTCATCGGCGCGCTCGTCGCGGGACTTGTGGTCGGCCAGCGCGGGGAGGCGCGGCCTCGGCCCAACATCCCGACCCTCGCCTTCGCGGTCGACGGTCCGACCGTGCCGTCCGAGGGCGCGGTGTCGGTCGTGTGGTTCTGCTCCGAGGGCAGCTCGACCACGGCTGGCCGGCTGCTCGAGACCATCCTGATCGCAAACCTCGAACGCGAGGCGATCGACGTGACGGTGACCGTGATGCGCGGCTCCGATCACAGCTTCGCGGTCGAACGTCGTGAAATCGCACCGCTGACGCAAGCCCGCATCCCCGTTGCCGATCTGGCCGAGGTCGATGAGCCGGGTGTGGTGGTCGAGGTGCTCGGTGGGCGGGCGATCGTGGAGCACGAGCTCCGGTCGGCGGACGAGATCGCGGTCGGCCCATGCTCACGTACGGCGTCACGCACGTGGTACTTCGCCGGCGGCACGACCGTGTTGGGCGCCGAGGAGTGGCTCACCCTCTTCAACCCGTTCGGCGAGGACGCGATCCTCGACGTGTCGTTCATCACCGCAGCCGGCCTGAAGCGTCCCGGGGCCACGGAGTCGTTCGCGGTGCCACGCCGCACGCGAGTGTCGCTGCCACTCCACGAGCAGCTGCTGCGCGAAGAGGAGCTCGCGATCGCTGTCGAGGCGAGGATCGGGCGCGTCGTCGCCGAGCGGACGTTGCGCTTCAACGGCAGCGACACGCGGCTGGGGACGGCGGTGTCGCTCGGAGTCACCGGCGCGGCATCACGGTGGTACATCCCGTTCGGTGACGGGCAGGCCGGTGCCGCGCAGACGCTGAACATCGCCAACTTCGGAAAGCAGAACGCACGGGTGGAGCTGCAGATCCAGCTGGTGGGATCAGGTCCGCTCACGCCTGAGACCATCGATGTCGCAGGCCAGAGCGTTCAACGGGTGGAGCTGGCCCAGCGCGTCCCGCTCGGCATCCCGTACGCGATCGACGTCCGAGTCGTCGAAGGCCCCGACGTCGTTGTCGAGGCGCTCGGCTCCTGGGCAGCGCCCGCGCCCGTGCCTGGCGTCGCCAGCACCCACGGATCCGTCACCGTTGCCCGGCGTTGGGCGTTCGCGACCGGCCGCCTCGCAGACAGCGCCGAAGCGGTCATCACCGCGGTCAACGTCTCCGATCGTCCGTTGACCGTTCAGCTCTACGCGTACACCGGCGGCGATCTGGACAGCCCGCGCAGCGCGCCGGCTCGTGCCATCGCGCCGGGCGAGCAGGCAGAGTTCCGACTGAGCGAGATCAACGTGCGCGCCGATCAGGTGATCGTCATCGAAGCGGACGGGCCGATCGTCGTTGGCCGCGTGATCTTCGGCGCCGGGGTCTCAATGTCCGCGGGCATCCCCGAGCCACAGGCCTGACCGATGGCGGTGCGCCTCGGAGTCGCGGCAGCCGTCCTCGCGATTGCCTTCCTCGTCGCGTGGCGCATCCGCAGACAACGTCCGCAGGCGACACCATCGCCGGCGATGACAGTCCCGCGACAGCTCCACCGGGCTGACTTCAACCGCGCCGACGCACCGTGGCTCGTCGCGTACTTCTCTTCCGTCGTCTGCGGTGCGTGCAAGAACCTCGGACCAAAGGTGGAAGTGCTCGCGTGCGCCGAGGTCGCAACCCACGAGTCGTCCTACGAGACCGACCGCGACACCCACGAGCGCTATTCGATCAACGCCCTGCCAATGGTTCTCATCGCCGATAGAGAAGGCGTCGTCCGACGCGCGTTCGTAGGCGCAACCACTGCCACCGACCTATGGGCAGCAGTCGCCGAGGTCAGAGAACCAGGAACAAGCCCCGAACCGACGCTCGGGAGCGTCGACGAGAGCTGCTAGCGGGCGCGGGCGCGGCGCGTGGTGGGCGCGGCTTTGGGTGCGCGCTCCTTCTTGGCTCCGTTGTCGGTCGGCGGTTTCACCTCGACCACGGTGCCGTCGGCGCGCTTCACCTTGCGGAAGCCGCCAACTTTGCGCCCCATCGCCTCGTCGACGAGTCGGGCCACATCCGCGCCGTCGAGCGTCTCCTTCTCGAGCAACGCGCGAGCGACTGCGTCGAGACCGCGGCGGTGGAGTCGGAGCACGCGTCGCGCCCGCGTCTCTTCGTCACGCAGGATGCGCTCCACTTCTTCGTCGATGACACGAGCGGTCTCGTCGGAGTAGTCGCGGGTGTGCACCAGATCCTCGCCGAGGAAGATCGGTCCCTGAGATCCCCACGCCATCGGCCCGATGCGCTCGGACATGCCCCACTCGCGCACCATCTTGCGCGCCATCTCGGTGATGCGGACCAGGTCGTTCTGCGCACCCGTGGAGAGGTGACCGAACACGACCTCTTCAGCGATGCGTCCGCCGAGCGCGACCGCGATGGAGTCGGCGATGTACTCGCGCTTGTAGATGTGCTTCTCCTCTTCCGGCAGCTGCTGGGTGACACCCAGTGCCATGCCGGTGGGGAGGATCGTGACCTTGTGCACCGGATCGGAGTGGTCGAGCACGTAGGCGAGCACCGCGTGCCCACCCTCGTGGTACGCGATGACCTCTTTCTCTTCCTCGCTGATGGCCATCGACTCACGCTTGAGACCCATGAGCACGCGGTCGCGAGCCGCTTCGAAGTCTTCGGCTTCCACCTGCTTCGATCCGCGCCGCACGGCGAAGAGTGCGGCTTCGTTCACGAGGTTGGCGAGGTCGGCGCCGGCCATGCCCGGTGTGCCGCGTGCGATCACTGACGCGTCGACGTTGTCGCCGATCTTCTTGTCGCGCATGTGTACGGCGAGGATGTCGACGCGCTCTTCCTGGGTCGGCAACGGCACGACCACCTGCCGGTCGAAGCGCCCAGGTCGAAGCAGCGCGGAGTCGAGCACGTCGGGTCGGTTCGTTGCGGCCATCATCACGATGCCTTCGGTCGCCTCGAAGCCGTCCATCTCGGCGAGCATCTGGTTGAGCGTCTGCTCGCGCTCGTCGTGACCACCGCCAAGACCTGCTCCGCGCTTGCGGCCGATGGAGTCGATCTCGTCGACGAAGATGATCGCTGGCGCCTGCTTGCGCGCGGTTTGGAATAGGTCGCGCACGCGGGCCGCGCCGACACCGACGAACATCTCCATGAAGTCCGAACCCGTCACCGATACGAACGGCACGCCGGCTTCGCCCGCGACCGCACGCGCGATGAGCGTCTTCCCCGTGCCAGGGGGCCCGACGAGCAGCACGCCCTTGGGGATGCGCGCGCCGATCTGCTTGAACTTGCCCGGGTACTTGAGGAAGTCGACGACTTCGGCGATCTCCGCCTTCACGGGGCCATAGCCAGCCACGTCCTCGAACGTCGTCTTGGGCTTCTCGGTGTTGTACACCTTCGCCCGGCTGCGCCCGATGTTCATGACCGCGCCCATCTGGCCGGCCTGGCGTCGACTGAACCACACGAACACCCCGATGATCAGGATGATCGGCAGGAGCAGCCACAGCAGGTCGAGGAAGGGGTTCGAGCCAGGCGTCGTGTACTCGAGATCGACGTTCTGCTCCTCGAGCTCGTCGATCACCTGCGTGGGGAGGTCCTCTGCAGGACCCTTGCTCGTGAACTCCTTCGAGCCGTTCTGGTCGGTCGTGAACAAGCCGTTGATGTCACCGGTGGTGGTGTCGAACTCCACGCTGCGCACGTGGCCGGCCGCGACCTCCTTGCGGAACTTCGTGAAGGTCAGGTCGCTCGCGCCGGTGGCGTCGGCCGAGAACACGTTCGTGAGCGCGAAGACGCCCACGAGCATGAGGATGAGGATCCACGGGAGCGTGCGGGCCCACGGCGGCGCCGCCGGCGGTGTGCCGCGATCACCGCCTCGGCGATCGGGTCCGCCCGCGGGCCGTCGGCCCTGCGGCATCTCGTTGGGGGGGCGGCTCATCGGGACCTTTCCTGCGGGACCGCGAGCTCGCCGTCCCGGGACCTCCATCGTACGGCGCCGTTCAGGGGTTCGCGACCTCGGAGGCCAGAGAGTTCCGCGTGGTGACAGGGGCGCGCCGGTACCGTGCAGCAATGGATGGCGGCGCACCTTCGGCGCCGAGCACCTCACCACTGCGGTGGGGGATCCCGGACGCGGCACTCGCGTGGTTCGTCTCGATGGTTGCTGCGGCGCTGGCGCTCGCGCCCTTCTACGACACCGTCGCCAAGGAGATCCCCCAGTCCGACGAGGCGATCGCGACCTTCGTCGGTCTGGTGCTCCAGACGGCCGCCGCCGTCGGAGCCTTGGTGTTCGTGGCGCGCTCGAAGGGGCTGGGGAGCCCGGCCCGGGACTTCGGGTTGCGGCTGGGACTCACGGACATCGCATGGGTCCCGGCGGGCTTGGTCCTCGGCGGCGTGGCGACCGCGCTGCTCGCCCCGATCATCGAGCTGGGCGACATCGATCAGGAGTCCCAGGACGTCCGGCGCATCTTCAATGACGCCACCAATCTCGACCTCGCGCTGCTGATCGTTGGTGTCCTGGTCATCGCCCCTGTGGGTGAGGAGCTGCTCTTCCGGGGGGCACTGCTCCGGGGGCTCGTCCGCCGAGTCCCCGTGTGGCCCGCGATCTTCATCTCGGCCATGGCCTTCGCCCTCATCCACGTCGTGCTCGACGTGGGGACGGGCTTCGGCGTTCCCGCACTCCTCCTCCTGGGCCTGGTCTCTGGCTGGCGGGCCATCCAGACCCTGCGCCTGGGCCAGTCCATCGCCCTCCACTGCGGCTTCAACCTCCTGGTGGTGCTCGCTGAGCTGAGCGGGGTCTAGCCGCCCACAGAAAAATCGTCGGTCGGCTCAAGTTTCTGGCCCGACGGGGCCGATAGCTGCTGCAAGGCGACTGGGAGGTCGGAAATGCACTGTTCTGCGTGCGCCAAGGGCGCCCTCATCGAGATCCGCATGCATGTGGGCGGGTCGCCGCTCACGTTCCGTCGGTGCGGCCGTTGCGAGGCTCAGACGTGGGAGTCCCCCGACGGTCACATCCCCCTCACCCGCGTGCTGGAGCTCGCTGCCAAGTGACGGGGAGGGCAGTGACACGGGGAGGGTAGGCCCTCCCCGTGAGCCCCTCCCAAGCGCGGCTCATCCGACCGATCTGAGGTCGATGGGCGGCGAAGCCACCCATCGGCGAACACCTGGCTTCAGGATCGGCAAGGGCCGTGACCCTTGGATCCGGCGTCGGTCCTGGCAGGCTTGGCGACTGTGACCACGGTCGTCGAGGAACGCGAGACGACCGAAGCACCGCCGCCGCCGGTTGGCGGGGGACCGCCGTCGCGGCCGCTCGGCGTGTGGCTGGACCGTCTCGACGACTGGGCCGGTCTGCTCGTCCTGGCCGCGTGCTGCGCGTTCGTCTTCGTGCAGCTCGAGCCGGGCCTGCTCTTGCGCAACAGCACGCCCGCGGGTGGCGACACCGCCGCGCACGTGTGGTGGCCCGCGTATCTGCGCGACCACTTGCTGCCGTGGCGGCTGGCGGGATGGAGCCCCGACTTCTACGGGGGCTTCCCGGCTGGGCAGTTCTACTTCCCGTTCCCGGCGTTGCTCATCGTCATCCTCGACCTCGTCCTTCCTTACAACGTCGCGTTCAAGCTCGTCACTGCGCTTGGTCCGGTGGCCTTGCCGGCTGGCGCGTACATGCTCGGACGAGGCCTGCGCGCTCCCTTCCCGGCGCCGGCTGCGTTCGCGGTCGCAATGACGTCGTGGCTCTTCTTCGTCGGCGATCCGATCGACGGGACGATCGCGTTCAACCAACGCATCGCCGGCGGCATGCTCGCGAGCAACCTCGCTGGCGAGTTCTCGTTCACGATCGCGCTTGCCGCCGCGCTCGCTTTCATGGGCGCGTTCGCGCATTCCTTGCGCACCGGCCGCACCATGTGGGTGCCTGCGTTGTTGTTGGCCGCATGCGTGACGAGCCACATCGTCGTGGCGATCTTCGCTGCGGTCGGCGCGGCGGCGGTGTGGCTGGTGAGTCGACCGTGGCACCAGCTGCGGCGCGCGTTCGTGATCGGGGCGGTGGGCTCGCTCTTGACCACCATCTGGGTGCTGCCGCTGGTCACCAACCTCGAGTACACGACCGACATGCGCTATGACGCGATCGCATGCAATGAGGTCCGCAAGAACCCCGGGGATCAGACGTGCTCGGATCGCAAGGACCTGGACCCGCAGGCCTACCTCTTCCCGAAGTACCTCACCGGGGTCGACGACAACGCCACGTGGTACGAGCCTTGGAAGTGGGTGAGCGGTTCCTGGCCGTGGCAGTGGGGCGCGTTCTCGCTCACCTTGATCGCGGTGATCGGCGCGATCGTCCGCCGCGGCAAGCAGGCAGAGGTTCTCGGCGTCTTGATGTTCGTCGCGCTCACGAGCGCGGTGCTGTTCCGATTCTGGGAGGACGTCCAGGACACGACCGTGTGGAACCTCCGGCTCGTCCCGTTCTGGTACGTGACCGTCTACCTCCTCATGGCGCTCGGCGTGACGGAGATCATTCGCGGCGTCGGCTGGGCTGCGCGGTGGATCGCGGCCGAGGCGGGAACGATGAACCCCCCCGACCTGATCCGGACGATCACCGTCGCGGCACTCACGCCGATCATCGCCATCGCGATCCTGATCGATGTGAACAACGGGAAGCAGCAGAGCTTCCTCCCCGGATGGATCGCGTGGAACTACCTTGGATACGAGGACACGACGGGCGGGGCGAACGCCGCCGGCGAGGACCCCGAGACCATTCCGAAGGCGTACCCGGAGTACCGCGCGCTCGTGAACACCGTCGACGAGCTCCCGCCTGGTCGCCTCACATGGGAGGGCAACTCGCAGCTCAACGAGTACGGCTCGCCGCTCGCGCTCATGCTCTTGCCGTACTGGACCGAGGGACGCATCGCGTCCATGGAAGGCGTGTACTACGAGGCCTCGGCCAGCACGCCGTACCACTTCATGACGGTTGCGACCTTGGCTGCTCCCGGCAACGCGTCGAACGCGGTGCGCGGCGTTCCGTATCGCGACTCGACACAGTTCCCGTTGGGTGTCCGGTGGCTCCAGCTGCTGGGGGTGAAGTACTTCGCCGCGCACTCATCCGAGTCGAAGGCTGCGGCTGATGCCGATGACCGGCTCACATTGGTCGCGACATCACCCGACACCGACGACAAGCCCCCGCTCGGCTGGAGCATCTACCGCGTCGCGGATGCTCCTCTCGTTGAAGCGCTCGAGTACCAACCAGTCGTCGTCACCGACGCCACCGAACGCGAGAAGCGCGCCTGCGATCAGCGGGTCAAGGAGCTGATCGGCGGCAACCCAACCAACTTCGACCACCACGAATGGCAAGACTGCATTGCAGTGCCGTGGTTCAACGCTCCGAACGCGCTCGACCGCCCACTCGTCGACGACGGACCCAGGGCGTGGCAACGGGCGCGACCGACGGAGGCGCGGTCACGGGCCAAGCGGGAGCTCCCAAACGTGAACGTGACCAACATCACGTCCACCGACGACTCGGTGAGCTTTCGAGTCGACCGCGTCGGGGTACCTGTGTACGTGAAGGTGTCGTACTTCCCGAACTGGAAGGTTGACGGCGCGCGCGGCCCGTACCGCGCCACGCCGAACTACATGGTGGTCGTACCCACAGAACGCGAAGTGACGTTGAGCTACGCGACCACCGGTACCGAGTGGCTGGGTCGATTGGGAACCGTCGCCGGCGTCGCGGGCCTCTCCGTGCTGATGTTCGGCCCCTGGTGGCGTCGTCGCCCCGAGACGCCGACCGATGGAGTGACAGGATCGCCGCCAGCATGAGCGGGGATCTCACCGGTCGCATAGACAAGATCTTCAAGGCGTATGACGTCCGTGGCGTCTACCCCGATGAGATCGACGAAGACGTCGCGATGCGCGTTGGGAACGCGTTCGTCGGGTTCTCGGGCGCGCCCAAGGTGCTGGTCGCGCGCGACGCACGACCATCGTCGGTGCCGTTGGTGGCGTCGTTCATCGAAGGCGCGACGCTCGCGGGTGCCGACGTCGTAGACCTCGGGCTCGCGTCGACCGACCTGGCGTACTTCGCGGCTGGGCACCTCGAGGCACCTGCGGCGATGTTCACGGCGAGTCACAATCCCGCGCAGTACAACGGCATCAAGCTCTGTCGGGCTGGCGCCGCGCCCGTCGGGGCCGAGACCGGGCTCACCCAGATCAAGGCTGCGGTCGCGGCAGGGCTGTTGGAGCGCGCGGATGACCCGGGCCGGGCAGCACAGATCGATTTGCTGCCGGAGTTCGTGGAGCACGTCCGCTCGTTCGTGCGCGTCGACGCGCTCCGGGGGCTGAAGGTCGTCGCCGACACTGCGAACGGAATTGGCGGGCTCGTCGTGCCCGCAGTCCTCGAAGACCTCGTCGATCTCACGATGCTCTACGGCGAGCTCGACGGGACGTTCCCGAACCATCCTGCCGATCCCATCCAGCCCGAGAACCTGAAGGACCTGCAACGTTTGGTCATCGACGTGCGCGCGGATGTCGGGTTGGCGTTCGACGGCGACGCCGACCGCGTGTTCCTGGTCGACGACAAGGCCCAACCGGTCTCCGGATCCCTCACGACGGCGATCGTTGCTGACTCGATCCTGCGTCGCGTGCCCGACGAGGCACCAGTTGCGGACAAGACGGTGGTGCACAACTTGATCTGCTCCAAGGCCGTACCCGAAGTGGTCCGCGAGCTTGGGGGCACTCCGGTGCGCACCCGTGTCGGCCATTCGTTCATCAAGCAGGTGATGGCCGAGTCCGGCGCGATCTTCGGAGGCGAGCACTCCGGCCACTACTACTTCCGCGACAACTTCCGGGCCGACTCCGGACTGATCGCCGCGCTCGTCGTCCTCGAAGCACTGGCGACGTCGAAGCAGCCGCTGTCGGACCTGCGAACACCATTCGAGCGGTACGTCGCATCGGGCGAGATCAACCGAACCGTCGACGATCCGCTCGCAGTGATCGAGTCGGTCGCGTCGAGGTTCGGCGCTGAGCAGCAGGACCGGCTCGACGGACTGACGGTCGACCTGGGGGAGTGGTGGTTCAACCTTCGCCCCAGCAACACCGAGCCGCTGCTTCGCCTCAACCTCGAGGCACCCGACGCGGCGTCGTGCGAAGCCCACGTCGCCGAGGTCCTCGACCTCGTCGGCGGCCGCGCGTAGATGACACAATCCCGCGAAGGCGGCGGCGTTGCCGACCGCCGTAGCAGGAGCCGTCGCCTGCCGACGGCGACCAATGGAGGCGTATGAGTCTTGATCCGAAGCTGTTGGAGATCCTCGCCTGCCCCGAGGACAAGGGTCCGCTGCTGTACTTCGACGACGAGTCGTCGCTCTACAACCCGCGGCTGAAGCGGCGCTATGCCGTGCGTGACGACATCCCGATCATGCTCATCGACGAGGCCGAGGCCGTCGACGACGCGGAGCACGACCGGCTCGTCGCGAAGGCGGAGGCCGACGGGATCAAGCCCACGTTCGAGGCGTAATGGCTCACGAGCGAACGTCCCGAAGGGCCGGCGCGGGTACCCCGCGACGGAGTGAGCGAGCCGGTGGCAGCTGACAGCTTGGGTGTGCTGGCCGCGCTGGAAGGCGCGCCGGAGCAGCTGACGGCCGCGCACGAGTCGGCCGGCATGGCCGTCGACAAGGGCGTGCTCCCGAAGCCCGAAGACTTCGACAACGTCGTGATCATGGGCATGGGCGGGTCAGGGATCGTCGGCGAGATCGTGCAGTCGGTGGGAACTGGCACGCTGCCCGTGCCAGTCGTCGTGCTCAAGCAGTACCGAACCCCGGGCTTCATCAACGAGCGCACGCTCGCGTTCGGTGTCTCGTACTCAGGTGACACCGAAGAGACGGTCGAGATGTCGCGTGGCGCGCTCGAGGCCGGTGCGCACCTGATCGCAGTCAGCTCGGGTGGCGCGCTCGCCGATCTGGCACACGAGCGCAACGCGTTGCACATCCCTGTCGAGCAGGGGATCCCCGGCCCACGTTTCGCGCTCTGCGCGATGGTCGCCCCGGTGTTCGTGGTGCTGTTCCGCATGGGAATGCTCCCGGAAGCGCACGCCACGATGGTCAAGGCGCAGCAACAGCTCGCGCAACGACGCGACCAATGCAAGCCCGACATCCCGTCGCCCAAGAACCCGGCTCGTGAGCTCGCCCGCCGCATCGGGCGCACGATCCCGATCATCCACGGTGCGGGAGGCCTCGGTGCTGCCGCCGCGATGCGCTGGAAGCAGTCGATCAACGAGAACGCGAAGGCCCCGGCGTTCTGGAATGCCTATCCAGAGCTCGACCACAACGAGATCTGCGCGTGGGGTCAACACGGTGACGTCACGCGTCAAGTGATGACCTTGGTGTCACTGCGTCACGGGATGGAGCACCAGCAGCTCGACGTGCGGGCACGACTCACCCAGGAGATCATCGAGGAAGCGTTCGCACAGGTGCTCGTCGTCGAGGGGCAGGGCGAAGGCCGTCTCGCGCAGCTCCTCGATCTTGTGTACCTCGGCGACTGGACGAGCTGCTATCTGGCGCTCGACAACGACGTCGACCCAGGGCCGATCGACGCAATCGCACAGCTCAAATCGGCCCTCGCTGCGGCAGCCAAGTAGCATCTTCTTCGTCGGGCTCGTTGCGAGCTGTCATCCGGTGATCCGGGCCGACTCCCAGTGAGCCCAATGCGCGCGTGCCGACGCGCCCCGAAACGGGAGTCCCAACCGGATGACGAAGACCGAGACCGCCCCTGACTTCAAGGTCGCCGACCTCTCGCTCGCCGAGTTCGGCCGCAAGGAGATCGACCTCGCCGAGCACGAGATGCCCGGCCTGATGGCGATGCGCGAGCAGCACGGTGAGGCGCAGCCGCTGGCCGGCGCGCGCATCACAGGCTCGTTGCACATGACCGTGCAGACCGCCGTGCTGATCGAGACGCTCACCGCGCTCGGCGCCGAAGTGCGCTGGGCATCCTGCAACATCTTCTCCACGCAGGATCACGCCGCGGCCGCGATCGCCGCGCGGGGTGTTCCGGTGTTCGCGTGGAAGGGCGAGACTCTCGAGGAGTACTGGTGGTGCACCGAGCAGGCCCTGCGCTGGCCCGACGGTGGCGGTCCCAACATGATCCTCGACGACGGAGGCGACGCCACCCTCGTCGTGCACAAGGGTCTCGAATACGAACGCGCGGGCGCAGTGCCGAAGGCTGGCGCCACCGACAGTGCCGAGTGGAAGGTCGTGCTCAAGCTGCTGGAGCGCATCCATTCGGAGGACGACAAGGTCTGGCACCGCATCGCCGAGGGGATCATCGGCGTCACCGAAGAGACCACGACCGGTGTGCACCGCCTGTACCAGATGCAGGAGGCGGGTTCGCTGCTGTTCCCGGCGATCAACGTCAACGACTCGGTCACCAAGTCGAAGTTCGACAACCTCTACGGATGCCGTCACTCGCTGGTCGACGGGATCTGCCGCGCCACCGATGTGATGCTCGCCGGCAAGCTGGCCGTGGTCTGCGGCTACGGCGATGTGGGCAAGGGGTGCGCGCAATCACTGCGTGGTCAAGGCGCGCGCGTCGTGATCACCGAGATCGACCCGATCTGCGCGCTCCAGGCGGCGATGGAGGGCTATGAGGTCCTCACACTCGAGGACGTGGTCGAGAAGGCTGACCTCTTCATCACGGCCACCGGCAACACCGACATCATTCGCGTCGAGCTCATGGAGCGGATGAAGCACAACGCGATCGTCGGGAACATCGGGCACTTCGACAACGAGATCGACATGGCCGGTCTCGAGAACGTGCCCGGCATCAAGCGCGACACCGTGAAGCCACAGGTGGACGAGTGGATCTTCCCCGACGGTCACTCGATCATCGTGCTTGCCGAAGGGCGATTGCTGAACCTCGGCTGTGCGACCGGACACCCGAGCTTCGTGATGTCGAACAGCTTCACGAACCAAGTGATCGCGCAGGTGGAGCTGTTCACGCACCGCGACTTCTACGAGCGGAAGGTGTACACGCTTCCGAAGCACCTCGACGAGATGGTGGCCCGACTGCACCTCGACAAGCTCGGCGTGAAGCTCACGACGCTCACTGAGGAGCAGGCCAGCTACCTCGGGATCCCCGTCGACGGCCCGTACAAGCCCGAGCACTACCGGTACTGACATCCCGGGTCGCCTGGGCAAGCTCCGGTTCCTGCCGGCGTCCGGGAGGCAAAGCCACACCGAACGCCTAAGCGGGCGGCGCGGTTCGCGCCGCGGTCACTGCCAGGACCCGCGTTGCGCCAGCGGCGCGCAAGGCCTGGGCTGCCGCGGTGAGGCTCGTGCCGGTGGTCGCGACATCGTCGACCACGAGCACATCGCTCGGCGCGCTTCCACGCGCGTGAATGACCGGGCCTTGCCGTCGGGCCGCGGCAGCGAGGCCGGTCTGAGGTGGTCCAGCGTCGCGGTGGAGCAGGCGAAGCCGCGGCCGGTGGATGCGTCGAGCCACCTGTTCAGCGAGCAGCGCGGCGTGGTCGAAGCCACGCGCCCGTCGACGCGCTCGTGTCGTGGGAACCGAGGTGACCGCGGTCGGGAGCGGCGGTGACAGACCCTCGACCATGCGGTCGGCCAGCCACATGTCCACCGCGTGGGCGCCGCGGTACTTCGCCCGTGCCACCAGCTCGCGCGCGACGCCCTCGTAGGCGAGCGGCGCGAACCAGGCATCGATCCCGGCGGGAGGTCCCGCGAGCGGCGCCGATCGGAGGCCGGCCGCGCACGCGTCGCACACCGGCTCCGCAGGTTGTCCACATCCGGGACAGACCAGCGGAAAGATCACGGCAACGAGCTTCGAGAGCACGACCGCCACGCTAGAGACGGGGTGTGACGGTCTTACCTGCGGCGGGCGACGAGGACGTCGTCGCGTTCGAACACGACGGTGAAGTCGACGAGGATGGTGTGGAGCAGCGCGTACGCCGCCGGATCGCCCCGCACGACTGATTCGTCGATCACCAACCACTCGACGCGTCGAGGATCGCGGCGCGGCTTGCCTTCGATCCCGAAGTTCTTCGACTCCCACGGGTTCGGAAAGTCGTAGATCTCCTCTCGCTGGCTCAGGTTGGGGAGGATCCCGTAGCTCGCAGCCACGGCGGCGTCGTCGGGGACCATCGCCACGGCCGCCTCCAGCGAGTCGCGCCGCGGGTCGTTCGACGGAGGCCACCAGCCCCCTCGGTACTCGCTGCTCAAGGGGGAGGGTCCCCAGGCGAGGGTCCCGAACACGCCGCCGCCGACCACCAGCACGCACGCCCCGATCGCGAGCGCTTGACCGAACCGATGCCTGAGGAACGCGACCGCGTGCACGCTGCCGAGCGCGAGCGCCACGATGCACAGCGCGGCGTAGTGATGCTTGATCGTCTGGGTCCAGGGAACATCGGTGGTGACGTCGAGCAGGTACTGCGGCAGGCCGATCAGCAGCACCAATGGTGCGAGGAGCGGCAAGAACGCGAACGGGAGGAGCAGGCGGAACGAGAAGTCGCCGGACCACGACGAGAAGATCCGTGACGTGATCGCACCGGGATCGTTGAAGATCGTCTCGAGCATCCCGCCGGGTGAGCCGCCGACGCCGCTGTAGATGCCCTCGGACTGCACGCCACCCCCGTTGATCTCAGGGAAGAGCAGCAACGTCCACAGCAGAAACCAACCGAGTGCCACCCCCGCCGTCGTCAACCCGATGCGCCGGTTGCCGCGCAGCGCGACGAGCAATCCGAGGACGACGACGGCGAGCGCCACATCCTCCTTCCACGAGACGGCAAGGACGCTCCAGAACGCGAACCAACGCCATGAGTGGCGAGTCGCGCAGAGGTACGCGCACAGCAACGGCGTGATGGCGACGACCTCGGGGTGGAACAGCTCCCACGAGAAGAACTGCACCCCGGGATGGAGCAGGAATGCCGCCGCGAGTCCCGCCGAGATCCACGGGTCGAGATCCCGATCACGCGCCAACAGATAGAGAGGGATGACGCCGGCGCCAAGCGCGGTCACCTGCACGAGATTGAGGAAGTCGGGTCCCGCGCCCAGCCAGTACGCCGGCACGAGCAGGTAGTAACCGGGAGTCGCGTGGTGCCCGAACACCGGCAGCCCGCGGACCGTCATGAAGTCGAGCCCGTGCGCGAGGAGCCAGACGGACTGGTCGTGGATCCCCATGTCGAACGCGAGATCCCAGAAGCCGTGGTGTCGGCGCACCACGAGCACCGCGAACGTCACGGTCCACGCGCCGGCGACCGCGATGAGCGCGAGTACGGCCGGATGCGGTCGAACCCGCACCATTCGCTCGTCACGCGCAAGCGTCGCTTCAGCGCCCTGGAACGTGACTGCCATCAGTGCATGCTCCCAGAGCGCCGCTGACCGGAGACGGCAGGGGGCGCCGGTAGGCTGAACTCCTCATGGGTCTTTTCAACAAGCTCCTCCACGCGGGCGAAGGCAAGAAGCTCAAGCTCCTCGAGTCGATCGTCCCGGAGGTCAACGCACTCGAGCCCGAGATGGAGGCGCGCTCCGACGACGAGCTGCGCGCGCTGACCGCGGAGTTCCGTGCCCGGCTCGACGCGGAAGCTGGAGGCGATCCCGAAGCCAGGGTCGACATGCTCGACGAGCTCCTCCCGGAGGCGTTCGCGGCAGTGCGCGAGGCGGCCAAGCGCACCATCGGACAGCGGCACTTCGACGTGCAGATCATGGGCGGCGCGGCACTGCACTTCGGGTGGGTGTCGGAGATGAAGACCGGCGAAGGCAAGACGCTTGTCGCGACGCTGCCGCTCTACCTCAACGCCCTCGCGGGGTACGGCGTGCACCTCGTGACGGTCAACGACTACCTCGTGAAGCGCGACGCCGGCTGGATGGGCCAGGTCTACCGATTCCTCGGCCTCGAGGTCGGCATCGTGGTCCCCGACATCGACGACTGGGACGAGAAGAAGGCGGCGTACAACGCCGACATCACCTACGGCACGAACAACGAGTTCGGGTTCGACTACCTGCGCGACAACATGACGGGCTCGAAGGCCGAGCAGGTCCAGCGTGGCCACTCGTTCGCGATCGTCGATGAAGTCGACTCGATCCTCGTCGACGAGGCTCGTACCCCGCTGATCATCTCCGGGCGGGCCGACGATGCCCAGCAGCTCTACTACCAGTTCGCCCGCATCGTCGGCGGCCTGATGCGCGACCGCGACTACGAAGTCGACGAGGCGAAGCGCACGGTCGTCCCCACCGAAGATGGCATCGCGCGGGTCGAAGAAGCCCTCGAGGTCACCAACCTCTACGAGCACGTCAACCAGAACTTCGTGCATCAGCTCCAGGCCGCGTTGCGCGCCAAGGAGCTGTTCAAGCGCGACGTCGACTACGTGGTCGCCGACGGCGAAGTGAAGATCGTCGACGAGTTCACCGGCCGCATCCTCGAGGGCCGGCGCTGGAGCGAAGGCTTGCACCAGGCGGTCGAGGCCAAAGAAGGCGTGCGCATCAAGGAGGAGAACCAGACGCTCGCGACGGTGACCCTCCAGAACTACTTCCGCATGTACGACAAGCTGGCCGGCATGACCGGCACGGCCGCCACCGAGGCCGGAGAGTTCGCTCACACGTACGGGCTGGAGGTCGTGAGCATCCCCACGAACGTCACGATGATCCGTGACGACCACGCCGACCTCATCTACAAGAGCGAGGCCGCCAAGTTCGAAGCCGTCGCCGAAGACATCAAGGAGTGCTACGAGCGCGGCCAGCCCGTGCTGGTCGGCACGATCTCCGTCGAGAAGTCGGAGCACCTCTCCGGTCTGCTCCAGCGCCGAGGTATCGAGCACGCGGTGCTCAACGCGAAGCAGCACGAGAAGGAAGCGCACATCGTCACCCAGGCCGGTCGGCCGCACGCGGTGACGGTTGCCACCAACATGGCTGGCCGCGGCGTCGACATCCTCCTCGGGGGGAACCCCGAAGGCTTGGCGCGCAACGACCTGCTCGCCGAAGGCAGCTCACCCGAAGCCGACCCGAAGCGCTTCGAAGAGCTGGTGAACAAGTACCGCGAGCAGTGCAATGAGGAAGGTGCGCGTGTGCGGGAGCTCGGGGGCCTCTACGTGCTCGGCACCGAGCGCCACGAGAGCCGCCGCATCGACAACCAGCTCCGAGGCCGTGCCGGGCGACAGGGCGATCCCGGCGAGAGCCGCTTCTACCTCTCGCTCGAAGACGACCTCATGCGCTTGTTCGCGACCGGCGCGATGAGCTGGGTGATGGACCGCGCGTTCCCCGACGACATGCCGCTCGAGGCGCGCATGGTCACGAAGGCGATCGAGCGCGCGCAGCGAACGGTTGAAGACCGCAACTTCGAGATCCGCAAGGACGTCCTGAAGTACGACGAGGTGATGAACGAGCAGCGCAAGGTCATCTACCAGCGCCGCCAGCAGATTTTCGACGGAGAAGATCTCCAGGAGCAAGCACAAGAAGCCATCGTCGATGCGATCGATCGGTTGGTCGCCGCGCACTGCCCTGGCGAGTTTCCCGAAGACTGGGACCTCGACGAGTTCCACCAGAACCTTCTCATCACGTCGCCGACCGAGCTGCCCCGCACCGCGCTCGACGATGCGATGCACGTCGACCAGCTCCGGGAGCTGGTGACCGATGACACGCTCGCCAACTACGCAGCGAAAGAGCAGGCGATCGGCGCCGACCAGCTCCGTGAGCTCGAGCGCCGAGTGATGCTCTCGGTGATCGACCAGCACTGGCGCGAGCACCTCTACGAGATGGACTACCTGCGCGAGGGCATCAACCTGCGGGCCATGGGCCAACGCGACCCACTCGCCGAGTGGCAGCGCGAGGGCTACGACATGTTCGAAGCGATGATGGCCGGCATCGAGGACAACTTCGTGCAGTTCGTCACGCACCTCCAAGTTGTCGCTGAGGAACCGCAGCGCGCCGCGCCGAAGAACTTGCGCTACAGCGCGCCCGAGGATCCCGTCCAGGGATCCGGCGCGATGCGCGGTGCAGCCGCGGCCGCGCCACCTCCTGACGAAGGTGGGATGGGGATGCCCGCCGCGGCGCCCGAGGCACTTCCGACCGAAGAGGTGATGCAACCGGTGAGCGTCGAGAAGACGCCCGGTCGCAACGAGCCCTGCTACTGCGGCAGCGGCAAGAAGTACAAGCTCTGCCACGGCCGCTGACTGCGGTCCGTCCAGTCCCACGACCGGCGGTTCTCCATGCGCGACTTCACCGACGAGTTCTCCGAGCTCCAGCGGCGCGTCGCTGACGCGCGCGGCTATCTGCGCATCGACGACGCGACGGTCCGCGCCGCGGAGCTCGAGCAGGAAGCCGCCAAGCCGGATCTCTGGGATGACCAGGAACGCGCCCGCCGTGTCACCGGGGAGCTCTCCAACCTGCAGAATGACATCCGCCTCGTCGAAGATCTTGAACAGCGCATCTCCGATCTCGAGACGCTGTGTGAGCTCGGCCGCGAAGAGGGCACCGACGAGCTAGAGCCGGAGATCACGACCGGGCTGTCGAGCCTCGCAAACGAGCTCGACCAGCTCGAGCTGCGGGCCCTGTTCACCGGGGAGCACGACGAGCGCGACGCGATCTGCGTCGTCAACTCCGGCGCCGGCGGCACCGACGCGCAGGACTGGACCGACATGCTGCTGCGGATGTATCGGCGATGGGCTGAGCGCCGCGGCTTCGGGGTCGAGATCAGCGACGTGCAAGAGGGCACGGAAGCCGGCATCTCGTCGGCGACGTTCACCGTGAAGGGGCGGCACGCGTTCGGATTGCTCCAGAGCGAACGTGGCGTGCACCGGCTCATTCGCATCTCGCCGTTCGATGCGAACGCGCGGCGTCAGACGGCGTTCGCTTCCTTGGACTGCGTGCCCGCGCTCGAAGAGGCGGAGGCGCCCGAAATCGACCCAAGTGATCTCGACATCGACACGTATCGATCGTCAGGTGCGGGTGGTCAGCACGTGAACGTCACCGATTCCGCCGTCCGCATCACGCACCGCCCGAGCGGGATCGTCGTCTCGTGTCAGAACGAGCGATCGCAACAGCAGAACAAGGCGCGCGCGATGCAGGTGCTTGCGTCGCGTCTCGCGGAGCTCCAGCGGCGCGAGCGCGAAGACGAGCTCGCGAGGCTGTCGGGGGAGAAGCGTGACGTCGCGTTCGGAAACCAGATCCGCACCTACACGTTGGCGCCCTACCGACTCGTGAAGGACGAACGCACGCGCTACGAGACCGGCAACGTCGACGCGGTGCTCGACGGCGATCTCGACTCTTTCATCGAGTCATGGCTCCAATGGCGGCGCCGCGAATCATAGGAAGTCCTCAGAATGCGGAGCGAGCACGAAGAGTGAGCGTCCGCGGCGCAGGTATCCTGCGCCGCAGCGAACGAAGCCATGGTGATGGTCAGGAAATCAGGACCTCGGCTGGTACCCTGACTTCGTCCCCCGGCTCCAGCCTCCGGTGTTGAATGCTGCGCTTCGAGAACGTCTCAAAGGTCTACAAGGGCAACGTCACCGCGCTTCGTGACGTCTCGATCGACGTCCAGAAGGGTGAGTTCCTCTTCCTCGTTGGCCCGTCGGGGTCTGGGAAGTCGACGTTCCTTCGGCTGCTGTTGCGAGAGGAGGACCCCACGGGCGGTCGGATCATCGTCGCGGGGCGTGACATCTCGGCGCTCTCGCATTGGAAGATCCCGCAGCTGCGCCGCAACATCGGCACGATCTTCCAGGACTTCAAGCTCCTTCCCAGCCGGACCGTGTACGAGAACGTCGCGTTCGCGATGGAGGTGATTGGCCGACCTCGCCACGTGGTGCGCACGCAGGTGCCCCAAGTGCTCGATCTCGTCGGGCTCGCGAAGAAGGCCGGGCGGCTTCCCAGCGAGCTCTCTGGTGGTGAACAGCAGCGCGTGTCGATCGCGCGCGCGTTCGTCAACCGGCCACTCATCGTGCTCGCCGACGAGCCGACCGGGAACCTCGACCCCGCCACGACCGTCGGCATCATGCGAATTCTCGATCGCATCAATCGCACCGGCACGACCGTCGTCATGGCGACACACGACCAACGCATCGTCGACGCAATGCGTCGGCGTGTCATCGAGCTCGACCGGGGCAGCCTGGTCCGCGACCAGGACCGTGGCGTCTACGGGGTAGGGGGCTAGCCGCTCGTGTTGGCCCGAGTTCGATACTTCGCGCGCGAAACCGTCATCTCGCTTCGGCGCAACCTGATGATGACGATCGCCGGCGTGCTGACCGTCTCGGTGTCGTTGGCGCTCTTCGGCGGCAGCTTGCTGCTGACCCGCTGGGCGAACCACGGCACGCAGCAGATCAAGGGCGACGTGAAGCTCGAGGCGTTCATGAACGTCCGGGCGACGGATCAGCAGATCGATGACGTGCAGGCCGCGCTCGAGAGCGATCCTGACGTCAAGTCGTTCCGATTCCTCGACAAGGACGCGGCGTTCGAAGAGTTCAAGCGGATCTTCCAGGATCAGCCCGACCTGATCGAGAACATCAACCCTCAGTCGCTCCCCACGTCGTTCCGCATCGTGCCGGACCAAGCCGAGCTCGTGCCCGCGATCCAACGTCGGTTCGAGGTGTTGTCGGGCGTCGATGAGGTCGTCACCCCCGAGGAAGCGCTCGACGGCCTGCTCGACGTGACGAGCAAGGTGCAGATCGGGCTCATCGGCCTCTCGCTCGTCCTGCTCATCTCGTCGCTGTTCTTGATCGTGAACACGATTCGCTTGGCGACGTTCGCGCGCCGTCGCGAGATCGAAGTCATGAAGCTCGTGGGCGCGTCGAACTGGTTCGTGCGCGTGCCGTTCCTCGCCGAAGGGCTCACCCAGGGACTCGCCGGGGCAGGGGTCGCCGTGTCAGTGGTGATCGGGCTGAAGTACTTCGGCTTCGACAACTGGTTCACGAACCCGCACAGCGTGTTCATCCAGTTCCGGGTCTCGACGGGTGACGCCCTCTGGGTGACGGTCTTCGTGGTCCTCGCCGGGATGGTGATCGGGCTCCTCGGATCGGGCATCGGCCTCCGAAGGTTCCTCCGCGTCTAGATGCACGGGGGAGGCAGGCCTCCCCCGTGAGCCCCCTCCACGCTGCCTGGTCCGATGAAGGGCGGTTGAGGGCCGGCGAGGCCGGCCTTCGGCGAGCCGAGGGCTTGCCCCGCAAGGGGTTCAAGAGCCTGTTGTCAATGTTGATGGTGTTGTCTAGCCTCGTTGCCCGCATGCGATCCCCCCCGGTCCGCCTGCTGCTCGTGGTCGTCGCGCTCGCGATCGGCCTGGCTGGTGTGTCCGCGCCCGGATACGCCCAGAGCAACAACGACCGCAGGCGCGAGCTCCAGGAGCAGATCAGCGAGGCGTCGGCCGCCGAGGCCGCGGCACTCGCGGATCTCGCGGAGATCCGAGGGCGCCGAGCCGTCATCGAGGCCCGGGTCGCCGAGCTCGAGACGCAGAAGGCCGCAGCCGAAGCGAAGCTGGCGCCGTTGGAGGCTGAGGAAGCTCGACTCGTCGCCGAGCATGCCGCGCTCCAAGCACAGGTCGCCGCGACCGAGGCGAAGCTCGCAGACGCACAAGACAAGCTCGATCGCACCGCGGCCGGTCTCTACATGGCCGAGCGGCGCGGCGCGGCCTACGACGTCGTGTTCACCGCCGAGCCCGACGAGATCGTCTCGCAGCAGCAATACCTGGATCGCATCTCGGAGAAGCGGCGCCGGATCGTCGACCGGGTCACGGTGCTTCGCAACGATCTTGAATCTCAGCGCAAGCAGCTCGAGAAGCAGAAGGCCGCAGCAGAAGCGCTCGCCGCCGAAGCGCGCGCGGCGCGCGACCAGATCGCCGCGCTCGTTGCCGAGCTCGAGCCTGCCCGTCAGCAAGCGGCCGCGGAAGCGGCGGCAGAAGAGACCGCCCTCTACGTCATCCGGTCGAACAAGGCGCAGTACGAAGGCGAGCTCGCGGCGATGCAGGCCACCTCGGGCAGCATCGGCGGACGCCTCCGCGCCCGCGGCGGGTCAGGCGGAGGCGCGCCGTGCGAGGCGCGACCGGTTCCCGGCCCGATCACCAGTGGCTACGGACCGCGCTATCACCCGATCCTCCACTACAACCGGATGCACACCGGCGCCGACATGCGCGCGGGCTCCGGTACACCGATCCGCGCGTGCCGCAGCGGCGAAGTCATCATCTCCGGATCACAAGGGGGCTACGGCAACGCGGTCGTCATCGACCACGGCGGCGGCATGGGCACCCTCTACGCCCACCAATCCCAGCTCGCAGTCTCGGTAGGCGACTTCGTCCAAGCCGGCCAGATCATCGGCTACGTGGGCACCACCGGCATGTCGACGGGCCCCCACCTCCACTTCGAAGTCAGGCTCAGCGGCAACCCCGTCGATCCCACCCCGTACTTGTAGCGCGCGATGTCACGCGCCCTTCGAGGTACCGAAGATCAAGACAAGGCCGACGAAACGAGCTACCGAGCGGGAGCGCGCGAAGCGCAACCGCGCGTGAACCACCCGGTCGAACGACCTACTTCGGCTGAGGGGTCACCCGCAGATACGGCTTGAGGGTCTTGTAGCCGGGGAACTTCTTGTCGGCGTCCTCGTTGCTGACGGCGGCGGTGATGATGACGTCGTCGCCCTGCTTCCAGTCCGCCGGCGTCGCCACCGCGTGCGCGGCGTTGAGCTGAAGTGAGTCGATCACGCGCAGGATCTCGTCGAAGTTGCGTCCGCACGTCATCGGGTACGTGAGGATCATCTTGACCTTCTTATCTGGCCCGATCACGTACACGTTGCGCACAGTCATGTTGTCCGCAGGTGTGCGCTCCTTGGCGTCTCCGCTCGTGCCGCCAGGGAGCATGTCGTAGAGCATCGACACCTTGAAGTCGTTGTCACCGATGATCGGGTAGTTCGGCGCCGTGCCCTGGGTCTCTTCGATGTCCTTCGCCCACGCTTCGTGATCGGTGGTGGCGTCCACTGACAGGCCGATCACCTTCACGTTGCGCTTGTCGAACTCCGGCTTCAGCGCGGCGACGCGACCGAGCTCGGTCGTGCACACGGGCGTGAAGTCCTTCGGGTGCGAGAAGAGGACGCCCCAGCTGTCGCCGAGGTAGTCGTGAAGATCGAGCTTGCCTTCGGTGGTGTCGGCGGTGAAGTTGGGGGCTTCGTCGCCCAGCTTGACGGTCATGGGGGTGCCTCTCTGTCGGGGTCTCGTGTGCGGATGTCAGCAGGGGGACTGGCTGGTCCGGTCCTACGCTGCGATCTCTTCGCAGCCTAGGGACATGGAACGTGCAAACACCATCGGAGGCGTCAGGATTCCCTCGCCGTCGCGCGCTCCGGCGGGTCGCGATGGACCTCACGCCGCTGCGCTCGTCCCGAGACTTCAGGCTCCTGTGGTTCGGCGAGCTCCTGTCATCGGCTGGCTCCCAGATCGCCGTGGTTGCCGTCTTCGTGCAGCTCACCGAGCTGACGGAATCGCTCGCGGTCGTCGGGCTCGTCGGCATGGCGCGACTGTTTGCGCTCGCGCTGGGTTCGTTCCTGGGTGGCCCGCTCATCGACACCCGCGACCGCCGGCGTCTCCTCTTGGGCGCCGAGGTGTGCCAGATCGCGTCATCGGCGGTGTTGTTGATCGGCGCGTTGATCGGCGATCCGCCCGTCGCACTCGTGTACGTGGGTGCCGCGCTGACAGCCGGGTTCGGCGGGTTCGCCGCGGCAACGCGCAGCGCCATCATCCCGAACGTCGTGTCGCGCGCGCAGTTGCCTTCAACGCTGTCGCTGAACCAGCTCATGTACAACACGACGATGATCGTGGGGCCGGCGATCGGCGGCCTCATCATCGACGGCTTCGGGCTCTCCGTCGCGTACGCGGTCAACGTCGTGAGCTTCGTGGCCGCGATCGTCGCCGGCTTCCTCATCAAGCGTCAGGTGCCGAAGCAGGAGTTCTTGGCGACCGAAGCGCGACGCGGTTCGTTCGCGCACGGCTGGTCTCAGCTCACCGAAGGCTTCCGCTTCCTGCGCGGCCAACGCGTGCTCAAGTCGACGTTCTACGTCGATCTCATCGCCATGATCTTCGGTATGCCACGAGCTCTGTTCCCCGTGCTCGCGATCACCGAGTTCGGTGCGTCGACCGCATCGAAGGGCTCTGTTGCCGGTGCGATGTTCGCGGCAGTCGCAGCAGGTGCGGTGATCGCGGCACTCACCACCGGGTGGGTGCGACATGTCCAGCGCCACGGTCTTGCTGTGCTGTGGGCCGTCGCGGTGTGGGGACTCGGGATCATCTTGTTCGGTCTGTCCGACGGCGTGCTCCCGCTGGCGTTGGCGAGCCTCGCGCTTGCGGGTGCTGCGGACGTTGTGTCCGCGGTGTTCCGCGGGAGCATCCTGCAGTCGACGGTTCCCGACAACCTCCGCGGACGGATGTCGTCGGTGAACATCCTGGTCGTCGCGGGCGGTCCGAACCTCGGCGATGTGGAAGCCGGACTCGTTGCGTCCGCGTTCAGCCCCGTCGCTTCAGTAGTGATCGGCGGCGCGGCGTGCATCGTGGGCGTGGTCGTGCTGAGTCTCATCATTCCCGAGCTCGCGCGTTACCGCGCGCCCGTGGCGAGCGAAGCAAAGAGCTGACGCGAGCCGCGACACGCGGCGAACGTGACGTACGTGGCGGGGTGTTCGGGCGCTCCTCTTCCCAAGAAGCTCGGCATCAAGGAAGGCGCCCGGTTCGCCGTCGTGCGCGCACCGAACGGCTCTGCCGAGTCGCTGACGCTGCCAGACGGTGTCGACCTGCGATCTGAGGCGCGCGGTCGGCTCGACTTCGTCCCCTAGATCGGCGTTCGTGCGCGCGAAGGTAGGGACCATGTGCGGCCGGTTCGTGGTGGCATCGTCGCCACCGTTGCTCGCCGATCAGTTCGGTGTCGACGAGAACCGAGTCGGTGCTGTCGAACCTGACTACAACATTGCGCCCCGTCAGCTCGTCATGGTCGTACGTGAGCGCGAGGAGACGCGTGACGGGCGGCTTGGCCGGCCCGGCACGCAGGAGACGGAGGCTATGGAGCCGACCCGCAAGAGGCGGTATCTCGACGAGCTGCGATGGGGATTGGTCCCGTCGTGGGCGAAGGACCCGTCCATGGGTGATCGCATGATCAACGCGCGCGCCGAGACGTTGATCTCGAAGCCCGCGTACAGGCGGGCATCCGAGAAGCACCGCTGCATCATCCCGGCTGACGGCTTCTACGAGTGGCAGGTCGTCGCACCGCCGACCACTCCGAAGGGGCGTCCGAAGAAGCAGCCGGTGTTCATCCACCGTCGCGACGGGATGCCGATGGCCTTCGCCGGCTTGTGGGCGGCGTGGAAGGCGCCAGAGGGATCGACCATCGATGGGGTCGGTGAAGACGGATGGTTGCGGTCGTGCACGATCGTCACCGGCAAGCCGAACGAGCTGATCGCGCCGATCCACGACCGCATGCCGGTGGTGCTCCCGGAGTCAGCCTGGGATCAGTGGCTCAGTCGTGACGTTGATGACGTCGACGCACTTCAGTCGTTGCTCGTGCCGCTCGATGCCGAACAGATGGAGCTGTGGCCGGTCAGCACCCTGGTGAACAAGGCCGACCAAAAGGGTCCTGAAGTCGCGCAGCCGCTCTCATAGGCTCCGCTCCATGAGTGATCTCGACTATCTCGCCGCGATCCGAGAGAACGCCGATGTCCTGGCCGACGCGGCGGACGCGGCTGGCGTCGACGCTGCGGTGCCGTCGTGCCCGGATTGGACGGTCGCCGACCTCCTGGATCACATCGGCGTCGTGCATCGCTGGGCCGCAATGTGCTGCGACCGGGAACCGGGCGGGCCGTTCGTGTCGTCGCGTCAGGCGGGCATCGAGTCGCCAGCAGACCCGTCGGCGCGCGCCGATTGGGTGCGCGAAGGCGCACAGCCGCTCGTCGACACGCTGGCCGCGCACGACCCCGACGACGTCTGCTGGACCTGGGCCCCGCCGAGCACCGTCGGCTTCTGGCGACGACGCCAAGCGCACGAGACGGCTGTGCATCGCGTCGACGCCCAGCTCGCGGCGGGCGCGGTCACGCCGATCGACGCGCCGCTGGCCGCGGACGGCATCGACGAGTGGCTGTCGCTGCTCCCGAACATGCCGTGGCGCGAGGATCCCGCCGGGAGCGGTGCGACGATCCACTTCCATTGCACCGACGTCGAGGGTGAATGGGTGGCGACCCTGGCGCCGACCGGTCTCCAGGTCGAGCGCACCCATGCGAAGGCCGACGTCGCGGCGCGAGGCGCCGCGTCCGACCTCTTGTGCTGGGTGATGGGCCGAGGCCCGATCGACGGCTTGGAGATCTTCGGCGACCGCTCCTTGCTCGAGGGGTGGCGCGAAACCGCGAAGTTCTAGCAATGGGCTCGTGCCAGAGCGACGGCGCCGGTCCGCTACCGTCGGCGCGATGAACTGGCTGCTCGGCATCGCCGCGGGACTGCTGATCGCGCAGCTCGCGACGCTCGCCACGACCGTGTACCTGCACCGCGGCCTCACCCACCGGGCGCTGACCGTTCACCCCGCCGCCGCGCTCCCACTCCGCTTCTTCCTCTGGATCAGCACGGGGATGCGCGCGAGGGAGTGGGTGGCGGTGCACCGCAAGCACCACGCGGCGAGCGACACGCCGGACGACCCACATTCACCGATCGTGCTCGGGTTCTGGCGAGTGCAGCTCGCGAACGCCGCGCTCTACCGCCGAACCGCCCGTGACGGCGCGACGGTCGACACCTACGCGCGCGATCTCCCGCCCAGTCGTCTCGATCGCTGGCTGTTCGACCGTGCGTGGCTCGGCCTCGCCATCGGGATCACCCTGGCGTGCCTCATCTTCGGCTGGCAGACGGGTCTGCTCGTCTCCGTCGTGCACATGGTCACGTACCTGATGATGTCCGGGGCGATCAACGCGGTGGGGCACACACACGGAAGCCGACCGCACGACAACAAGGCCACCAATGGCCGCGTGCTCGCGCTCTTCACGCTCGGGGAGGGTCTGCACAACAACCACCACAACGCGCCGCAGTCGGCGCGCTTCTCCGAGCGATTCGGTGAGATCGACTTCGGCTGGTGGACGGTGCGTCTGCTGTCGGCCGTGGGCCTTGTGAAGGTCCGCATGCGCACCCGCGACCGGCTGACCGCACCCGCCAGCTAGCGCGTCACCCCGCGTTCGGCGCGAGCGCCCGCATCACCTCTCGCACCTCTTCACCAGAACCCATGATCGCCGGTGCCGGCGTCGTCACTCCGTTGGCGACGAACCGCGCGAGGTGCTCACGGATCTCGTCGACGGTGCCATGCACGATCAGCTGGTCGATCAGCTCCTCGGGGATCGCCTCGGTCGCGGCGGCGCGGTCACCGGCCTTCCATGCGTCCCACATCGGCGCGAGCGCGGCGCCACGACCCAACCACTCGTGGAACTGCGCGTACACCGGCACATTCAGGTACGCGGCGATCGAACGTCTTCCCACGTACTGCACGAGATCACGGTCCGTCGTCGCGAACACGAAGATGCGAGCGACGATCTCCTTGCCCTCACCGACGTGCGGCACGACCGTCTTCACGTCATCGGCGGAGAGCCAGTTGATGATGGCGCCGTCGCCTTCACGCCCTGCGAGCTTCAGCATGCCGGGACGCAGCGCGGCGACGAGGATCGGCGGCATCTCTTCGACGGCGGCGCCGAGCCGAAAGCCGTTCACTGCGAACGTCTCGTATTCGGCGGTGACCTTCTCGCCGGCAAGGGCGGCGCGCAGGAAGCGGATCGTGTCGCGCACACGCTGATAGGGCTTCTCGAACGGGATGCCGTTCCACCGTTCGACGATCACGTCCGACGAGGTGCCGATGCCGAGCGCGAACCGTCCGGGGGCGGCCTGGCACATCGCCGCGACGGTTTGGGCGAGTGTGGCCGCGCCGCGCGTGTAGGCCGGCACGATCGCTGTGCCCAACCGGAGCTTCGGTGCCCACGCCGCCGCCAGCGCGAGCGGTGTGAACGCGTCGCAGGCGCCGGCTTCGGCCGACCATAGGTCGGTGTAGCCGAGCTGCTCGAGCTCCTCGAACCATGCCTTGTGCTCGTGGAGCGGCACGCCCTCGAAGGGCACCGTGAGCCCATGACGCTGCGGAACAGTCACGTCACGTCTTCTCCTCAGGGCCGGTGTTCAGCTCGCGGACGATCACCGACTGGCTTGCGGTCGCCAGCAGTGTGCCGTCCTCGGCCCAGATGTGCACGACTCCGTGGCCGAACCCCTTGGAGACCGCCTGCACCCGCACGTCGGCGAGCACCAACTCGGTGCGCGCGGTCTGCACCATACGCAACGTGTTGTCGATGCTGTTGCCGGAGATCTCTCGCCCCAGTGCTTGTCCTACCCCGAACGGCACGTAGTCGGCCACGATCGCGAGGGCCGCGGCAGTCGCCTCGTCCCCGAAGGGCAACGTGACCCACAGCGCGCTGCGGCCGTCAGAGGTGGGCGAGCCGTCGAGCTCGTCGATCTCGCGCCCAACCGCGATGCGCATCTTCAAGGTCTCCGCGATCGTGCCGTTGAAGCGCGACAGGAGATCTCGCGGCTTGGTGTCATCCGGTCTGGGAACGTCGGGATGCACGGCCCACTCGGCGGTCCACGGAGGCTCGCGGCGACCGACTGCACCGACGACCGTGAAGATCTCCCGTCCGTCGACACGGGCGAGCACACGTGCCTGCGAGGTGGCGTGGCCTCGGACGACCTCCGTCACCTCGAGCTCGACCACGTCCCCCGGTCGCGCGAATTCAAGGTACTGCGCAGTCGCCCAGACGCACGGACGGCCGGTCACGTCTTCCAGTACCGCGATGGATGCGCCGAGCGCGCACCCGCCGAACAGCGCGCCGATGCCGGAGCACAGGCGGCGCACAACCGGCATGCGCCAGCGCATCGAGTCATCGGTCGGCTCGAGGCCGTAGAACGTGCTCGCGTCTGGCTCGCTCATGTCGGCGTCAGTCTGCATCGCTTGCCGCGACTGCCCACGAACGGCCTTGGCCGGCATCTTCGATCGCGAGACGGAGCCACCAACCCGTGTCGCGCCCCTTGCTGCTCCACACGAAGAACGAGAGCGCGTCGAGTCGCTCGCCGAGCACCAGCGGATCGGGCGGCCACTCGTCGAGCAAGTCAGTGAGCGCACCGGCGGCCCACCACGCGGCAAACCGGCCCGCGGCCGCGCCGGGCCGGCGACCGTGCGCGCCGCCGCTCGCGCCGGCCCACGCCATCAGCGCCATCGCGTCCGGTGATCCAATCGACGCAGTGCGCACATCGGTCGCACCCAGCGCGGTGATCGCATCGGTCGATCGACCCTCGACCACCACGGCGTCCGACTCACCGTTCGAACCTTCTACCCACGCCCGCGTGAGATCGACGAGTGCTCCACACACCTCGTCGCGCTCGATCTTCGGGCTCGGCGTCGGCACTTCGGTCTTGGTCAGCCGGGGGAGCGAAGGCATGGGGAACTCGGCGCGGTCGGACGCGTACTCGGCGAGCGCGTACTCGGGTTCCCACGTCGACAGCACGAGCGGGACCTCGAGCACGGCCGGGCCGGGAAGATCTACGTCGGAGAGGTTTTCACCGCGCAGCACTCGTTCGTGTGCGGCGAGCACCGCGGCGGGTCCGGACGACACGTGGGGAGCGAGCTCGACCCACGTGTGGGCTTGCGCCGCGACTTCGGGGAGCGGACCGAGCGCGAAGGGTGCGGAGTCGTCGACGAGGACCGCGGCCGCCCACAGTGCGGGCGCTTCCAGCGCGAGCCGGTACGCCGCGTGCGAAGCCGCGGGCCAGAGCTGATGGCCGACTTCGTGTGCGCGAGCGCACCGCTCGCGCAGCTGTTCGAGCTGATCCCACTCGCGGGCGTCGCACAGCGCATCGACCGTGCGTACGAGCTCGTCCAGATCGCCTCGTCGCACCACCTCGTCGACGGCGTCGCGGTCCATCAGCCCATCCTCGCGGGGTCTGAGATGGCAAGTGAGAGACTGCCGAGAATGGGCAGCCCCTCCGCGATCGAAGTTGAAGGTCTCGTACGCCGCTTCGGCGACTTCACGGCGGTGAACGAGGTGTCGTTCGCGGTCGAGCCAGGAGAGCTCTTCGGCTTCCTCGGGCCGAACGGTGCGGGCAAGACCACGACGATCTCGATCCTGTGCACGCTCCTGCGTCCGTCGGGCGGGGCGGCACGGGTCGCGGGGTTCGACGTCGACACTCAGCCTGGAGAGGTGCGATCGAGCATCGGACTGGTCTTCCAGGAGCTCACGCTGGACGACTACCTCACGGGCATGCAGAACCTGCGCTTCCATGCCGTGTTGTACGGCTATCCGGCCGCGGAGGTCTCCGGACGGGCCACGCCGCTGCTCGAGATGGTCGGGCTCGAAGACCGCGCCGATCAACAGGTGCGCTTCTACTCCGGTGGGATGAAGCGTCGACTGGAGATCGCTCGCGGGTTGCTGCACTCACCGCGCGTGCTGTTCCTGGACGAGCCCACGATCGGTCTCGACCCTCAGACGCGTGTCCACATCTGGGACTACGTCGACACGTTGCGCAAGCGCGAGTCGACCACGATGTTCCTGACGACGCACTACATGGATGAGGCCGATCGGTGCGATCGCATCGCGATCATCGATCAGGGGCGGATCGTCGCGATCGACACCCCCGACGCACTCAAGAACTCGGTGGGGCTCGACACCGTGGTCCTCAACACGAGTGACGACCAGGTTGCGCTGGAGGAGATCCAGCGAGGTCTCGACGTCATGGGTGAGCACACGGACGAGGGACTCCGGCTCCGAGTGCCCGAAGGGGAGTCCTTCGTGCCCCGGCTCTTCGAGCACCTGACGGTCGGAGTCGCCAACGTGGCGATGCATCGCCCGAGCCTCGATGACGTCTTCATCAAGTACACGGGTCGTGACATCAGGGATGCCGAATCCGGCTACTCCGATCGTCTCAGGATGAACCCGATGGTCCGCGGTTTTCGCAGGGAGGGGAGCTGACGTGGCCGACACGGTCGTGCGCGCGGATGAGCGGGTGATCACCGCAGCGCCGCAGGTGCGTCGCGACGGCAACTTGGCGCGCAACGTGCGCGCTGCTCTCATGATCTGGCGCCGCGACATCATCCGGCTCTTCCGCATGCCGGCGCGCCTGATCTCCGGCATCGCGCAGCCGATGTTGTTCCTGTTCGTGCTGGGTGCCGGGCTCGAAGGTGCGATCGGCAGCCGCGGCGCCGCTGGTGTCGACTATCAGCAGTACTTGTTCCCCGGCATCCTGGCGATGTCCGTGCTCACGTCGGCGTTGTTCTCTGCGATGGCCATCGTCTGGGACCGAGAGTTCGGATTCATGCGCGAGATGATGGTGGCACCGATCTCGCGTTCAGCACTCGTCATCGGCAAGGCCCTCGGCGGCGGTTCGGTGTCGGTGATGCAGGGCATCGTGCTCGTCGTCCTGGCGCCGGTGGTCGGTGTCTCGTTCACCGTGGCCAGCTTCTTCCAGATGCTCGGCTTCTTGCTGTTGCTCGCGTTCGCGCTGACCGCGTTCGGCATCGTGATCGGGAGTCGCATGCAGCGCATGGAGAGCTTCCAGATGATCATGGCGCTCGTCATGCAGCCCATGCTCTTCCTGTCGGGCGCGATCTTCCCGTTGGTGCAGCTGCCGGACTGGCTCGGCGTGATCACGCGGCTGAACCCGGCCACGTATCCGGTCGATGCGATCCGCCGCGTCGTGCTGCCCAAGGCAGTCGAGCTCGAAGTGCTCGGGTGGACGGTTCCGCTGTGGGCCGACGCGCTCATCACGCTCGGCTTCGGTGCGGCGATGCTCCTGCTCGCGGTGAAGCTGTTCGACCGGACCGAGTGAGGCTCTAGCCGCCGCGCACCAACGTCCCGTCGAGCGCTCCCGTGTGCTCACCGTGGTCCATGAAGACCTGGCCGTTGACGATCGTGAGGTCATAGCCACGCGCCCGGCCGAGGTAGCGGCCGGCACCATGAGGGAAGTCATGGACGTACTCGGGGACCTGCAGGGCCAGCTCATCCCAATCGAGCACGTTGAGGTCGGCGAACGCGCCTTCGCGCAGTTCCCCCCGATCCGGGACCCCGAAGGTCGCGGCAGTGTCTGACGTCAGGCGGCGCACGGCGTCCTCGAGAGTCAGCACCTCGCGCTCGCGGACCCAGTAGGCGAGCAGCGTGGTCGGCGCGCTCGCGTCCATGGTCTGGCCGACGTGGGCGCCCGCGTCGGCGAGTCCGGACAGGATCTCGGGCTGAGCGAGCATCTCGCCGATGGCGTCGACGCTCTGGTTCAGCAGCGGCCACGACACCACGAGCGCGCCGTCGGTCTCGAGGGCGAGGTCGATGAACGCCTCCACCGGCGACGTGCCCCGGGCGTCCGCGATCGCGACCAGCGAGTGCTCCGGCCGGCAGTCGTACCTCGCCCTCCCGTCGGGGCCGTTCAACACGAAGAAGACATCCAGTCCGGCGCGGTCCTCACGCGCCGGCTCGATCAGCCCGGCGCGAGTGACGGGGTCGCGCAGCGCTGCGAGTCGCCCGTCGAGCGGGAGCCCTTGGAGTGCTCGCCACGCTGGGTGGCGGTCGAACGGTGTGCGGTGCGCGATTCCCGTGAGCACGCCGATGAATCGCGGCGTGGTCTGAGGTCGGACGACGGCACCGGAGGCATTGGCGGCCCGGGCGAGCTCGATCGCGCGCCGGTAGTGCTCGCCCTGTTCGTAGGTGTGTGACAACCCGAACGTCACCGGCCGTCCCGAGCGTCGACTGGCCTCGGCGATCCACTGCATCTCGGACTCGACCCGGGGGATCGCCGGTCCTTCGCCATCGAAGCGTGGTGCCACCTCGATGACCCCGCGCCCGCGGCGTCCGAGCACGTCCACGAACGCGAACATCTCGTCGGTGCCGGCGTAGGTCCCGGGTACGAACCGGCCGTCGGGGACGCGGTGTCGCAAGGTGCGCGAGCTCGAGAACCCGAGTGCGCCGGCGTCGAGCGCCTCGTCGACCAGCGCGGTCATCAGGTCCAGCTCGGCCTCGGTCGGCGTCGCCGTGTCGTCGAGGCTGCGCTCCCCCATGGCGTAGTACCGCAACGCGCAGTGGCCGACCATGCCGCCCACGTTCACGCCCTTCGGCGTGGTTGCGAGCCAGCCCAGGTACTCGCCGTACGTCTCCCAGTCCCACGGCAGCCCATCGAGGATGCTGCGGGCCGGGATGTCCTCGACCGACTCCATCATCTCGGCCAGATAGGTGTGATCGTCGCGCCGCACCGGCGCGAAGGTGACCCCGCAGTTGCCGACCACGACCGTGGTGACGCCGTGAAAGCACGATGACGACCCGATGGGGTCCCAGGCGAGCTGCGCGTCGAGGTGCGTGTGGATGTCGACGAAGCCCGGCGTGACGACGCGTCCGTCCGCGTCGATCTCACGGCGTCCCTTCGCGTCGACGTCACCGACCTCGACGATGCGGTCGCCATCGATGGCGACGTCGGCTCGGCGCGCGGCCGCGCCGGTCCCGTCGACTACCGTGCCGCCGCGCACCACCAGGTCGTGTCCGATGCCGCCTCCTCTGGTCGCCCTCGCAAGCTTCGGGCTCTCGCATTGCAACGGTCGGCAGAGCCGCCGTTGCCGGTGCACGGTACGCGCCCGGCCACGAGGCCACAGGGCGGCATCCACGGATCCGTCGGTAGGATGTGACGAGCCGTCAGATCGACGTCACCCCGTGGGAGAGAGGTCCGTGAGCGCGCAGACCCCGCACATCCCGCTGATCGTGAGCGTCGACGACCACGTCGTGGAGCCGCCGCACGTGTGGGAGCGGTGGCTCCCCGAACGGCACAGGGAGCGGGCGCCGCGCATCGAGCGCAAGGGCCTGGCCGGCATGCGGCATGTGGGCGGCGGCACCTATGAGCTCCAGTTCGACGACGACGCGCCGAAGGCCGACTGCTGGGTGTTCGAGGGCCAGGTCTACCCGCACAAGCGCCATGTGGCAGCGGTGGGCTTCGAGCGCGACGACATGACGCTGTCGCCGATCACCTACGAAGAGATGCGGCCCGGTTGCTACGAGCCCAAGGCGCGCGTCGAAGACATGCTGATGAACCACGTCGAGGCGTCGGTGTCGTTCCCCACCTTCCCGCGGTTCTGCGGTCAGACCTTCCTCGAGACCGACGATCGCGAGCTGGGGATGGCGTGTGTGCTCGCGTACAACGACTGGATGGTCGACGAGTGGTGCGGTGACAGCGACGGCCACCTGGTGCCACTGGCGATCATCCCCTTGTGGGACGTCGATGCCGCGGCCGCGGAGGTCCGCCGCAATGCCGCGCGCGGTGTGCACGCAGTCTGCTTCAGCGAGATCCCACCCCACCTCGGGTTGCCGAGCATCCACTCCGGTGCGTGGGACCCGCTCTTCGCAGCGTGTGCGGAGACGGCAACCGTCGTGTGCATGCACATCGGCTCGTCGTCGAAGATGCCGGCGACCTCGGCGGATGCGCCGGTCGCGGTCGCGGCCACGCTGTCGTTCGGCAACGCCATGGCCTCGATGAGCGACTTCTTGTTCTCGGGCGTGCTGGTGCGGTTCCCTGATCTGCGCCTCGCGTACTCGGAGGGCCAGATCGGGTGGATCCCGTACATCCTCGAACGAGCCGACGACGTGTGGCAAGAGCACCGGGCATGGGGTGAGGTGCGGCACATCGTCCCCGAGCCGCCGTCCTCCTACTACTACCGCCAGATCTTCGGCTGCTTCTTCCGTGATCAGCACGGTTTGAGCTCGCTCGAAGAGGTTGGCGTCGACAACATCACCTTCGAGACCGACTACCCGCACACGGATTCGACGTGGCCGCACACCAAAGAGGTGGCCGAGAAGATGTTCTCGGGGCTCGACGACGACACGATCCACAAGATCGTGCGCGGGAACGCGATCCGGATGCTCAGCCTCGACCTGACCTGAGCGACGACGACCCGAACCTGCGTGGGCGATGGCCGATCTCGTGAAGGGCAGGCTGCTCGTGGCCACGCCCGAGCTCGAGGACCCGAACTTCTTCCGCACCGTCATGCTGATGCTCGATCACACCGAGGAAGGCGCGCTCGGTGTCGTGCTCAACCGGCCGACGACGGCGTCGGTGTCGGAGCCGCTCCCCGAGTGGGCCTCGATCGCGGCCGAGCCCGCAGTCGTCTTCGTCGGAGGCCCGGTGCAGCCGGAGGCCGCCATCGGCATCGGCCGCCGCGCCGGCACCGGTGAGCCCGACGGCTTCGCGACGTTGTTCGGCGAGCTCGGTACGGTGGATCTCGAGCGCCCACCAACTGCGGTGGCGCCACCCGTCGATCGGTTGCGGGTGTTCGCCGGGTACGCGGGCTGGGCGCCCGGACAGCTCGAGCGCGAGCTCGCCGCCGACGGGTGGTTCGTGGTCGAGAGCGACGCCGCCGATCCCTGGTCGGACGCACCGACCGACTTGTGGCGCCGCGTGCTCCGACGTCAGCGTGGTCAGCTCCGCGTCTTCGCCGACTTCCCGATGGACCCCCAGGCCAACTGAAGTCCGGCGCGTCCACTCGGTACGATCGCGATGCAGACGGACAGGTAGCGGAGGCGTGGCCGGACGGCCGGGACGCCGGAGCGGAATGGACCCGACATGAGGTTCAACCACATGGAGCTGACGTTCCCAGTCGGCACGCTCGATGACGTGTTCCGCAAGGAGGTCGACGAGTTCTACGGCGGCGTGTTCGGCTGGACCGGCGTCGACACCGAGGTCGTCGGTCAGCTCTGTCACGTCATGATGACAGGCGACCCGAACGGCGACTTCATCCTGCTGGCGGAGAGCCCGAAACCGATGAGCTCGCCCGGCTACGACCACCTCGGGTTGCTCCAGGACACGCGCACCGAGGTCGACGAGCTGCTCGAGAAGTGCAAGCGGTGGGCCGAGAAGGACGACCGCGTGCGGATCAAGGAGTACGAGGATCTCGTCATCGGCGACCTCGTGGTCCACGCGTTCTACGTGAAGCACCTGCTGCCCATCTACTTCGATGTGCAGTGCATGGAGCGCGACGGCACGCCGGTTCCTTCGTAGCTCCAGAGCCAACCGGTGGCGGACAGCCCAGAGCCTGACGAGACCGAGCTCGGCCGTTGGTACACGGCATTGGTGCGCGGTACGACCAACTCGAAGATCGGGACGGCGATCATCACGAACGAGCGACTGCTGTTCTTCGATCAGAAGTTTGCGCCGAACGCGGCAGCGGGCGTGTTGACGACCCTGATCGTCGACCGTCTCCAGAAGCGGCACGAAGCGGCTGGTCCGTTTCCTCGACGTGCCGCTCACGACGGTCACCACGGCGACACGTCAGAAGAAGCTGCTCAACAAGGAGCGGATCTCGATCAGCACCACCGATGGCGAGCACCTGTTCAACGATGGCTGGTCGAAGTGGAGCCCGGTGCTACGACAGGCGCTCATGGACTTCGGACGGACGATCGTCGATGAGTCTGTCGACTCGTTTCGGGTTGAATAGCCCTTCACCGATGGCGTCGACGTCGCTCGCCTCGAGATGACGGTGATGTTCGAGGCTTCGGGCCTCGGTTGACTACGTTGCCCAGCATCGAACTCAGAGAAGCCCTCTACACGACGCGTGCGATGCGCCGGGTCAAGCCTGACCCGATCCCGCTCGAAGTCCAGCAGCGGATCCTCGACGCGGCGATCCGCGCGCCGAGCGGTGGGAACTCCCAGAACTGGCGCTTCGTGCTCGTGGACGATCCGGAGCTGCGCGGCAAGCTCGGCCCGCTCTACCGGGCGTCACTCGACGAGCTCTGGACCGGCTTCTACGCGGATCGCGTCGCGGCTGCTGAAGCCGATCCGAACAGCGAAGACTCGAAGCAGATGATGCGCATCCGCCGGTCAGCGGACCACCTCGCAGACCACTTCGCCGAGGTGCCGCTGCTGCTGTTCGGGTTCGCGCAGCATGACACTGGTGGCAGCTCGATCTTCCCGGCGATCTGGAGTGCGATGCTCGCCGCGCGCGGTGAGGGAGTGGGGAGCACGCTCACGTCGGTGCTCGTGTTCCGCAACGCAGAGGTGCTCGGGCTGCTCGGCGTGCCGCCCGACGAGGGCTGGCACATGGCGGGCTGCATCACGTTCGGGTACCCGACGGGGAAGTGGGGTGTCGCCGCGCGCGCTCCGGTGCACGAGGTCGCGCATCGAAACCGCTGGGGCGAACCGCTCGGATTCGAGGTCAACGAACCGCTCTGGCCTTGAGGGGGCTGTCAGATGGCGCACCTCCAACAATGCTCGACTGAGCGTCGAGCACTCTTGGAGGTGGCGGGATTCGAACCCGCGTGTTTCGTTGCCTCGACGGGGCTTCTCCGAGCGCATCCGGCGGGAAGTTGTCGGGTCGCCGCCGTCCACCGGCGCCTACGGCGACCCCAACCTCAGTGAAGTGTCCCGGCGAGCTCCTGGGGCCAAGCCCGTCGGTGAGCCACTGTGGATGACGCCCGGACGAACCAGCAGCACATCCGGCTCCGAGCGCACGACCTCACCGAATGAATCGGTTAGGCCGCGAGTGCGAGGTCGTTATCCTCAGCAGTTGTTGGTGTGCCGGCTCTTTCACGACGATCCGGCGACGTCGGCTCGCTTCACCCGCTTCGTCAACGAAGTCGAAGCCATGCACCCCCATGTCAAGTGCCGGATCGTGCACGTGATCCGACGAGGACAAGTGTAACGGCGTGTTGGGACGGTTCCTTCCGGTAATCGGAACGGCTAGCCCGGCGTCCAAGCACCAGATCCCGCATGGAGCGGGGATGGGAGGAAGCCACGATGCCGGCCGAATACAGCGCCGAACGGCTCAACGCGCACTTCGCTGCGATCAGCAAGCGATTCGACCAGCTGGAGCGTCAGGTCGCGCTCCTGTCCGAGAAGGCGGGCGTGCCCTACTCGGCGCCCACGAGTGAGGTGCCCACGAGTGAGGTGCCCAAGGAGGTGGTCGACCTCGTACAGGCGGGCAAGACGGTCGAGGCGGTGAAGAAGTACCGCGAGATCACGGGTGCCTCGAGCGACGAGGCGCGCAACGTGGTCGGGGCTCTCTGAGCGCTCCTGATCAATCGCGCTGCCCCTTCAGCGCCCGCTCGGCCTCCCGGTCGGCGTCGCGCTTGGCGATGGCCTGGCGCTTGTCGTACTGACGCTTGCCCCGGGCCGTCGCGAGCTCGAGCTTGGCCCGCCCGTCCTTGAAGTAGAGGCGGAGTGGCACGAGGGTCACGCCCTTCTCGATCGTCGCGCGCGCGAGCTCGTCGATCTCCTTGTGGTGCAGCAAGAGCTTGCGCGGCCGGACAGGATCGAGCTCGTCGCTCGAATGTGAGTAGGGCGTGACATGCATGCCGTGCAGGAACACCTCGCCGTCCTGCACCCGAGCGAAGGCCTCGCGGAGGTTCGCCTTGCCCTCGCGGATCGACTTCACCTCGGCGCCCTTGAGCACGAGACCACACTCGTAGGTGTCCAGCACCAGGTAGTCGTGGCGCGCGCGGCGGTTGTTGATGGTCGGCGTGGGGCGGGGTGGCACGGGCTCACGGTACCGTCCTACCTCGCGCTCACAGGAGGGTGATCGATGACGGGGAACCGGCCGCTCGGGGTCGGGCTGATCGGCTGCGGAACGATCGGCCAGGTGCACGCGGCGAGTCTCGGTCAGCTCGTCGAGGACGGTGAGGTTCGAGCCGTCGCCGCGGCGGATCCATCGGAGGCGGCGCGCAACGCAGCGAGTCGCAACGCGCTCGGCTTCGAGTCGCTGCACGAAGACGGCCGGGCCGTCATCGACGATGCAGGGGTTGAGGCGGTGGTGATCGCCAGCCCCACGGCGACCCATCGCGACCTCGTGTACGCGGCACTTGACGCGGGCAAGCCGCTCCTGTGCGAGAAGCCGCTCGCGCCGGTGTTCCCGGTCGTGCGCGAGATGCACGACGCCGTGGTGGCGTCCGGGCTCACGGCGCAGGTGGGCTTCCACTCGCGCTTCCACTATCTCTTCGACGCCGTGCAGCACCTCGTCACGGGGGGCGAGCTCGGCGCGCCCATGGGCTACGTGTTGCGGGAGGATCAGTTCTGGCCGACGGGCGAGATCGTTCCCGGGCACTCGTCGTGGCGATCCAACCGCTCGCAGGCGGGCGGAGGCGCGCTCTTGGAGCACACCATCCATGGTGCCGACGTCGTGTCGTGGCTGTTCGGTCCGGCGCGGCAGGTGTTCGCTCGCACCCGCAGCCAGTTCGGCTACGACGTCGAGGACATCGCCGCCGCGACCGTCGAGCACGAGAGCGGCGTGGTGGGCACGATCCTGACCGTGTTCAATGGCGTGCGTGGTCGTGAAGAGCGCCGGCTGGAGGTGTTCTTCGAGCGCGCGGCCGTCGAGATGACGGCGGACTTCGTGGTGGGCGCACGCGAAGACGGGCTGATGATCCAGCGCCCCGACGAGGAAGCGGAACGCCCGGAACTCGACAGCCTGCGCGCCGCGCACTGGGACCGGCTCGGCGTCACCCGCAAGGACGTCTGGTTCTACCTCTACCTCGCCGCCCGCGAGTGGGCGCGTTCGATCCGGGCTGCACAGCCCGCGTCCCCGAGCTTCGGTGATGCGCTTGCCGCGCACGCGCTCGTGGAGGCCGCGTACCGGTCGGCCGAGTCGGGCGCGCCGGTCACGCTCGAGGGCGACCTCGCCATCCCGGGAGCGAGCTGATGGCGGGGGCGCCCGCGCCCGTCAGGACGCGCATCAGCGAGCTGCTCGGCGTCGACTACCCCATCGTCCAGGCGCCGATGGGCTACATCGCCCGCGCCCATCTCGCGTCCGCGGTGTCGAACGCCGGCGCGCTCGGGATCATCGAGACGTCCTCTGGTCAGCTCGAGGAGGTGCGTGACGAGATCGCCAAGATGCGCGACCTCACCGACAAGCCCTTCGGGGTCAACATCGCGCAGCTGTTCGTTCGAGACGAGAGCATCGTCGACTTCGTGCACGATCACGGCGTCCGATTCGTGACGACATCGGCGGGCGATCCGAACGTGTTCACGAAGGCACTCCAGACGGCTGGCATCACCGTCTTCCACGTGGTCCCGAGCCTTCGGGCGGCCATGAAGGCGATCGATGCCGGCGTCGACGGGATCGTGGCCGAGGGTGGCGAAGGTGGCGGTTTCAAGAACACGCGTGACGTCGCCTCGATGGTGTTGGTGCCGCTCGTGTGCTCCAAGGTCGACGTGCCCGTGATCGCGGCCGGCGGGATCTGCGACGGGCGCACGATGGCCGCGGCGTTCGCGCTCGGCGCCGAGGGTGTGCAGATGGGCACCCGGATGGTGTCGGCGGCCGAGTCGCCCGTGCACGACAACTACAAGAACCTGATCGTTGACACCCCTGAGACGGGCACGGTGTTCCTCAACCGGTGGCACAAGCCGGGCTTCCGCGTGCTCGCCACCCCGCGGAGCGAGGAGCACGAGCGCCTGGACGAGCAGGTGATGCTCGGGACGCTCGATGGGATTCTCAAGCTCTACTTCGAAGGCGACCTTGACGCCGCGTTCGCATTCGGTGGTCAGGTCGCCGGCCGCATCGACGAGGTGCGCCCGGTCGCCGACATCATCGGGGAGACGGTCGAGGAGTTCCGCGCCACGATCGCATGCCTCACCACAGTCTGAACGAAATAGAGTCTCCGGCCATGGCGACTTCAGGATCGATCCTCGGCAACCCGGTGCGGCGGGTCGAAGACCCGCGCATCCTCGCAGGCGAGGCGAAGTACTTCGACGATCTCGAGCCGACCGGATGCGCGCATGTCGTGTTCGTTCGCTCGACGATGGCGCACGCGAAGATCACCGGCGTCGACATCGGCGAGGCCGCGTCGATGCCCGGCGTCCTCGCCGTCCACACCAAGGACACGCTCGCGCTCGAGCCGGTCGCAGGGATGATGGCGCCGCCGGCGTTCAGCCGACCGCCACTCGCTGACGGAGTCGTCCGTTTCGTCGGCGACATCATCGCGGTCGTCGTTGCCGAGACCCGCGCGCAGGCCGTCGACGCGGCCGAGATGGTCGTCGTCGACTACGACCCGCTCCCCGTCGTGGTCGATGCCGAGGCGGCGCTGAAGGACGGCGCACCACTGCTCTTCCCCGATCACGGCTCGAACGTCGCCGTTGACTTCGTGACCATGGGAGCGACGGCCGACCCGACGATCCTCGACGGCGCGGAAGTCGTCGTGAGTGGTCGGTTCGTGAACCAGCGCCTCGCACCGGTACCGATGGAGCCCAACGGCATCCTCGTGGAGCCGGGCGACACCGTCACGATCACCGTGCCGACCCAGGGTCCGCATGGGGTGCGAGACCCGCTGGCGCCCGTGCTCGGGCTCGAGCCCGACAAGGTGCGCGTCATTGCACCGGCGGTCGGCGGCGGCTTCGGCGCCAAGACGGGTGCCTACGTCGAGCACATCGTTGCCGCGGTGCTGGCGCAGCAGCTCGGTCGACCGGTGAAGTGGACGGAGACGCGCTCCGAGAACATGGTGTCGATGGTCCACGGTCGCGGCCAGATCCAGGACGTCGACCTCGCGCTCACCAAGGACGGCATGTTTCAGGCCGTGCGATGCAAGGTGACCCAGGACGCAGGTGCGTACTCACAGATCGGCGCATTCCTGCCGTTCCTCACCCGCACGATGGCGCACGGCGTCTACGAGTTCCCGAAGGTCGAGCTCACCGCAATTAGTGCAGTGACGAACACGACGCCCACCGGTGCGTACCGCGGCGCGGGTCGGCCGGAAGCCGCGGCGTTCCTCGAGCGAATCATCGATATGGCGGCCGACGAGATCGGCATGGATCCGATCGAGATCCGCAAGAAGAACTTCATCCCGCCCGACAAGTTCCCGTACTCGACGACGACGTTCGCCAACTACGACGTCGGCGAGTACGCGAAGTCACTCGACGAGGCAGTCCGGGTCGCCGGATACGACCAGCTGCGCGCCGATCAGAAGGCGCGCCGTGAGAGTGGAGATGTCAAGCAGCTCGGCATTGGCGTTGCTGCTTACGTCGAGATCACGTCGGGTGGCATGTTCCAGGAGTTCGGCTCGGTCGAGGTGAAGCCCGATGGAAGCGCGGTCGCGACCGTCGGTACGTCTGCGCACGGTCAAGGCCACGAGACCACCTTCACAATGATCGTGTCCGACCTCCTCGGGATCCCGATGGACAAGATCACGCTTGTGCAATCCGACACCGCGGTCGTGCCGCGGGGGAGCGGCACGATGGGATCGCGCTCACTCCAGATCGGTGGCAGTGCCATCTATCGAGCGAGTGAAGGCGTGCTCGAGAAGGCGAAGGTCCTCGCTGCGCACCTGCTCGAAGCGAACGTCGACGACATCGTCTTGCATGACGGCGGGAAGGTCGGCGTGGCCGGTGTGCCGGCGAGTGCGCTCACCTGGGGAGAGCTCGCCGAAGCGGCCGAGGACGCAAGTCGCCGCCCTGACGATTGGGAAGGCAAGCTCGCGGCCGAGCTCGACTTCAACCAGGGAGAGGCGACCTTCCCGTTCGGCGCGCACATCGCGGTCGTCGAGGTCGACATGGAGACCGGGCGCGTCGAGCTCATCCGCCATGTTGCGGTCGATGACTGCGGGAAGGTGTTGAACCCGCTGATCGTCCAGGGTCAACAACACGGTGGGATCGCGCAGGGCGTCGCACAAGCGATGTACGAGGGCGTCGTCTACGACGAGGACGGCAACCCGCTCACGGCGAACCTCATGGACTACGCGATGCCAAGCGCGGCGGAGTTCCCCAGCTTCGAAGCCTCGAACACCGAGACGCCGACTCCGCTCAACCCACTGGGTGCGAAGGGGATCGGTGAGTCGGGAACGATCGGTTCGACGCCCGCCGTGCAGAACGCGGTCGTCGACGCGCTTTCGCACCTGGGCGTGCGACACCTGGACATGCCGTTCACGAGTGAACGCGTGTGGCGAGCGATTCGCGACGCCACTCCGGCCTGACCTTCGAAGTGCCGTTCGTCGAGCCGACGATTCGGCTGAACCTCGCCCAGTACCGGGCGATGGTCGCCCACTGCTTCGACGGTCTCCCGCACGAGGCCTGCGGCGTGCTCATCGGCCCAATCAAGGACGACTTCGAGTCGACCGGCGACATCACCGAGGTGCAGACGTGTCGCAACGCCGACGAGTCCGCTCGCACCTACACCGTCGACAACGACGACATGAAGCGCGCCATGGACCGCGCACTCGAGCTCGGCGTGGAGGTCGTGGGCGGGTGGCACTCGCACACCCACACCGACGCGTATCCCTCGGCGACGGATGTCGAGAAGGCGATGGCGCTCGGGCCGTACTGGCTGCACATGATCGTCAGCCTCAAGCAGGCCGAACCCGTGCTGCGCGGCTACCGCATCCGAGGCGGCCGCACCGAAGAGGTCGACGTCGACGTCGCCGGGTTGTAGGACCCGCACTCCAGGCTTTTCGGCACGCTGAACCCCCGCATTTGTTGTTCAACGTGCCGAGAACATGAGGGGTCGTCGGTAGAGTGATGTGATGCCGGTCGAGGTGAAGTTGCCGACGTTGTTGCGGGTGCACGCGGGCGGCGCCGCGTCCGTCGACGCCAACGGCGCCACGATCGGCGAGGTCTTCGCCGACCTCACCGCGAAGTTCCCCGCGCTCGCGACCAACCTCGTCGACGAGAACGGGAGCCTGCACAAGTTCGTCAACGTGTACCGCAACGATGACGACATCCGGTACCTCGAAGCGCTCGACACCAAGGTCGCCGACGACGACGTGATCTCGATCCTCCCGGCCGCCGCCGGAGGGTAGGCGCCGCGTGGCGCGACACGAGAACATCCTTGGCGTCATCGGCGACACGCCGCTCGTGGGCATCCACGCGCTGTCGCCGAACCCCGACGTGCGCATCTACGCCAAGCTCGAGGGTCAGAACCCCGGCGGCTCCTCCAAGGACCGGATTGCGCTCACGATGGTCGAGCTCGCCGAGCGCGACGGGGTGCTCGCACCTGGCGACATCATCCTCGAACCGTCGTCGGGCAACACCGGCATCGGACTCGCGATGGTCGCGAAGCTGCGCGGGTACCGCCTTCGGGTGGTGATGCCCGAGAACGTGTCACCGGAGCGTCGTCAGCTTCTGGAGATCTTCGGTGCCGAAGTCGTCGACTCGCCGGGCGATGAGGGCAGCAACGGCGCGATCCGGCTCGCGGAAGAGCTCGCGACGCACGACGCGTCACTGAAGCTGCTCTTCCAGTACGGCAACCCAGCCAACCCGCTCGCGCACTATGAGGGCACAGGACCGGAGATCTGGCGTGACTGTCCTGAAGTCGACGTGTTCGTCGCCGGCCTGGGAACGAGCGGCACGTTGATGGGCGTCGGGCGCTACCTCAAAGAGCAGAAGCCCGACGTCAGGGTCGTCGCGGTCGAACCGCCGGCGGGTGAGCAGATCCAAGCCCTGCGCTCGTTAGATGACGGTTTCATCCCGCCGATCTTCGATCCGGAGGTGCTCGACGGACGCTCGATCATGCGCGCGGCGGAATCGGTCCTTTGGCTGCGCAAGCTGCTCGAAGAGTGCGGCATCTTCGCCGGCGTGTCTTCGGGAGCGGCGGTCGCGGGAGCGGTGAAGGAAGCCGAGAAGCTCGAGTCGGGAACGGTCGTCACGCTGCTCCCCGACGGCGGATGGAAGTACCTCTCGTCTGGTGCGTGGACCGACGACCTCGACGTGGTCGTCGAACGCGCCACGAAGATCAACTACTGGTAGCGGACGCGATCGTGATCGATCGGCAGGAGATCGGTGACGCGGTCGCGTTGCTGCGCGAAGGTGGGCTTGTCGCGTTCCCGACCGAAACTGTGTACGGACTCGGTTGCGATGCTCGCAACCGCGACGCCCTTCACCGGCTGTACGCAGTGAAGGGCCGACCGGCCGATCACCCCGTGATCGTCCACCTTCCGAGCGCTGAGCATCTCTACACCTGGTCGAGCGGGGTGCCCGAGCCGGCGCGAGTGCTCACGGATGCGTGCTGGCCGGGACCGCTCACCGTGATTGTTCCCCGGGCTGCCGACGTGCCCGATGAGGTCACGGGTGGTCGGACCGGTGTCGGCCTGCGAGTGCCCGATCAACCGATCGCGCTCGCCCTGCTCGAAGCCTTCGACGGTGGACTCGCCGCGCCGAGCGCCAACCGCTTCGGCCGGGTCAGCCCGACAACTGCTGACGACGTGCGCGCCGACCTCGATGGCGATGTCGACATGGTGCTCGACGGCGGCGCATGCACCGTCGGTGTCGAGTCCACGATCGTCGATTGCACCGGGGATCATCCGCTTGTGGTGCGGATCGGGGGAGTGCCAACCGCGCAGGTCGAAGCACTCCTCGGTGAGGAAGTGGCGCTCGCGGTCGACGGTCAACGCGCCGCACCCGGGACGCTCGCAGTCCACTACGCCCCCGACGCGGCGGTCGTGCTCGTGCACCAACGTGAGGTCGTCATCGAGGCAGCATCGCTGCTCGCCGCCGGCAAGCGTGTTGGTGCGCTCGGACTCGATCTTCCCGCCGAGCTGTCGCGTGATGTCGTGGTGCTCGCGGCGCCGGCCAATGTCGATGAGTACGCGCGCGTGCTCTACGCGCGCCTGCGCGAAGCAGATCGACTTGAGCTCGACGTGCTGCTCGTGATCCCGCCTCCACCGGACCGCATCGGTGCCGCCGTCGTCGATCGCTTGCGCCGCGCCAGCTCGCGCCGTGCGCCATGAGCACCACGAGCGATCGTGGTCCTATCGGCGTCTTCGACTCCGGCCTTGGTGGTCTTACGGTGCTGCGTTCGATGATCGACGTCCTCCCACAGGAGCCGCTCATCTACTTCGGTGACACGGCGCGGTTCCCGTACGGACCGAAGCCGCCTGACGAGGTGCTCAAGTACGCGATCGAGATCGGCGACATGCTCATCGATCGCGGCGCGCGTGCCATCGTCGTCGCGTGCAACAGCGCGGCCGCGGCCGCGCTCGACGTCTTGAAAGAGCGTCTGTCGGTGCCGGTGCTCGGCGTGATCGAACCTGGCATGGTCGCGGCAGCGCGCGTCACCCGCTCCGGTCGAGTAGGAGTGATCGGGACCGTGGGCACCATCGCGTCCGGCGCATACGAGCGAGCAGCTGCGGCCCTCGACACAGATCTCGAGCTCACCTGCACGCCCTGCCCCGGCTTCGTCGAGTTCGTCGAGGCTGGCGACGTCGACTCCGAGCAGGTGCACGTGCTGGCCGAACGTCTGCTCGCTCCGCTCACAAGTGTGTCCGTCGACACACTTGTGCTCGGCTGCACGCACTACCCGCTGTTGGCCCGTACCATCGGCGACGTCATGGGACCGAACGTCACGCTCGTCTCCAGCGCCGATGAGACCGCCGCGGCTGTAAGCGCACTCCTCGGGTCGCCGTCACCCGATGCATCGCGACCTCCGGGAGACCACAAGTTCTTGACCAGCGGCGACGTCGAGACCTTCCGCCGGCTCGGTGAGCGCTTCCTCGGTCCCGAAGTGCATGCCGTCGAGCAGTGGACCTGGAGCTGACATGGAGCTGACCGTGCTCGGTTGCTCGGGCTCCTACGGCGGTCCGCGCGGCGCGGCGTGCAGCGGTTACCTCGTGCGTGAGGGCGACACCGCGGTCTGGCTCGACTGCGGCAACGGCACCTTCGGTCACCTTCAGCAGCACATCTCGGCCGAAGAGCTGAGCGCGGTCGTGATCACGCACGAGCACCCGGACCATTGCGTCGACGTATACGGCTTGCACGTGCTGATGAAGTGGGGACTTCAACGCGAGGGCTTTCCTGTGTACGCGCCCGAAGGCCTCGAGGACCATCTCGGCATTTTGGTCGGCGGCGATTGGGGTGGCGCGTTCAAGTGGTGCGGGATCGATGACGGTGCGCACGTCGAGATCGGCTGCATGAGCCTGCGCTTCTCGCGCACGGATCATCCGCCGCCCACGTTCGCCGTCGAAGTGGAAGGCAACCGCAAGCGGCTCGTCTACACATCCGATACGGGATCGGGATGGACGGTGTCCGCGTTCGCGCCGGGTGCTGACCTTGTCTTGTCGGAAGCAACATGGGTCGATGACGACAAGCCCGCGCCGATTCACTTGTCCGCGAAAGAAGCCGGAATGTTCGCACGCGAGGCCGGAGCCCGCCGCTTGATGCTCACGCACCTCTGGCCCCAGAACGATCCGCGTCGCACGGTCGAAGAAGGTTCGGACGCGTTCGGTGAAGCGGTCACTCTCGCTGCACCGCACCTGGTCACGCGGGTCTAGGGGAACGATGAGCAGGCATGACGGACGCGCGCCCGACGACCTGAGGGTCGTCGCGTTCACGCGCGACTACACCGACATGGCCATGGGCTCGATGCTCGTCGAGTTCGGTCGCACGCGAGTCCTCTGCACCGCGTCAGTGGAGGAGAGGGTGCCGCCGTGGCTCCGAGGCTCCGGCAAGGGATGGGTCACCGCCGAGTACTCGATGCTCCCAGGTGCGAGCGCTGAGCGAATCGAACGCGAAGCGCAGAAGGGCCGCCCGTCCGGCCGCACCCAGGAGATCCAACGTCTGATCGGACGTTCGCTGCGGGCCGTGATGGACCTCACGCTCATGCCCGAGACGCAGGTGATCGTCGACTGCGATGTGCTGCAAGCAGACGGCGGGACCCGAACGGCGTCGATCTGTGGTGGCTATCTTGCACTGCACGACGCCTGCACGCGCCTGGTCGCGGCCAAGACGCTCAGCACGCACCCCGTCACCGATCAGTGCGCGGCGGTGTCGGTGGGGATGGTCGGGGGCGTCCCGTGCGTCGACCTCGACTACTCGGAAGACGCGACCGCCGAGGTCGACATGAACGTCGTGATGACCGGTGCCGGTCGCTTCGTGGAGGTGCAGGGCACTGCTGAAGGTCTGCCGTTCACCCGCAGCGAGCTCGACGACCTGGTCGGGCTCGCGCAAGGCGGCATCGAGGAGCTGTTCGCGCTCCAGCGCGAGCTGCTCGCGGAGGCACCAGCGCCGCGCGCAGGATGACCACCTTTGTCGTCGCCACCGCCAATCCCGACAAGGCGGTGGAGATCGGAGCGGTGTTGCACGACTGCCAGCTCCCGATCACGCTTGTCCCGCGCGACCCGAGCCTTCCCGAGGTCGACGAGTCTGGCGCCACGCTGGAGGACAACGCTCGCCTGAAGGCCATCGACGTGTGCACCCGAACCGGGCACCCGGCGATCGCGGACGACACCGGGCTGGAGGTCGATGCGCTCGACGGCGCTCCCGGCGTCTACTCGGCGCGATTTGCCGGTGACGACGCGTCGTACGCCGACAACGTGCAGCTGCTGCTCGAGAAGTTGCATGACGTTCCTGACGACCGCAGGACGGCGCGCTTTGCGACAGTGGCGGTCGCCCGCTGGCCCGACGGTCGCGAGATCGCGGCGCTCGGAACCGTCGACGGCCACATCCTCACCGAGCCTCGGGGAACCGGCGGCTTCGGCTATGACCCCGTCTTCGTCCCAGATGACGGCGACGGCCGGACGTTTGCCGAGATGAGCCGGGAAGAAAAGGATGCGTGTTCGCATCGGGCTCGCGCGTTCCGTACGCTCGCTGACGGGTTGCGCGCCGTACTGGAGCAGTAATGGCAGTCATCGACATCGCCGGATTCGTGGCCGATCTCAAGGACCACGCGGTCGAACACGGCTTCCATGTGCACGACGAGCGGCACTTCGTCGAGAGCTACTCGCTGCGCCAGACATGGGAGGTCGATGCTCATCCCGAAGAGGGGTGTGAGGGTCCCGTCGACCTCTACCTCTCCCTCGAGATCGATCCTCGCGTGCTCCTCGGCTTCGAAGACGCAGTCATCGCGCGACCTGAAGTTGACGACCCGCCTGACGAGTACCGGTTCCCGCTCAACTTCACCTGGGGTCTGCCGCCGCTTCCGCACGGGCCCGACCTTCTGGTCGTGGCCACGGAGCTCGCCGGCATCGGTGGGCCGGATCTCCCACTCGAAGTGTCGGCGATCGACTCGATCCCCGCAGCGACCGAAGCGTCGGAGCGATCGTTGCGCGTCGTCGCGCACCAGAACGTGTCGTTGCTCAGGATTCGCGACGGTGACGCAGTGTCGTGCGATCTGCTCGACCGCAGCCTCGCGGTGAGTCGCTTCCTGCTGTCGGCCGCCGAGGAGTGGCTCGGCTGAAGGATCAACTCGCTTCGACAGTCACCGCGGCTGCGGACCCAAAGATCACGGCACGGCCTCGGCCCTGCTCCTTCGCCTGGTACAGCGCGACGTCGGCGTCGCGCAGCAGCGTCTCGATCGTGACCCGGTTGCCGGCTCCAATCGCGATCCCGATGCTCACACCTACTTCCGCGATCACCGCGTCCAGCCGGGCCGGACGAGAGAGGTCTTCAATCAGCCGATCGGCCAGTTCGAGCATCTCGATCTGACCGGCGGGGTGTTCGCAAAGAACGGCGAACTCGTCACCACCGAAGCGGGCGAGCATGTCGCCGCGTCGCACGGACTTCTCGAGGCGCGCGGCCACCTCGATGAGCAGCTGGTCGCCGCACGGATGGCCGTGCGTATCGTTGACATGCTTGAAGCGATCGAGGTCGAGGAACAGCACTGCGACGGTCGTGCCATCGCGGTCAGCACGCCCCAATGCCTGCTCGCCCATCTCCTGGAAGAGTTGCCGGTTGGGGAGCATCGTGAGCACGTCATGCGTCGCCTGGTGCTCGAGGAGTCGCTGCGCGCTCTTCAGGTCACGGATGTCGTGGGCGATCGCTGACACCAGCGTGACCTCGCCGCTTACGTCTCGATGCAGCTGCACCGTGCATGCGACCGCTACCTCTTCGCCCTCGGTCGTGAGGAACTCGAGCTCACCGGTCCACGCGTCGTGCGCAATGAGCTGAGGGACGATCTCCTCGGGAAGCCGCTCGACCGTCCTCTTGCTCAGGCTGCCTTCAAGACGGTCCTGAGTTGGATCGCCTTCCTTCAATCCGAGCAGCTCGCGAGCTCGACTGTTCACGTATTCGATCGCGCCTTGCGCGTCGGTGAGGATCACGATTTCCTGGCTCGACTCGAGGATGTCGTGAAGCTGGATTGCGCGCGCCCGTGATTCGCGCTGCTCAGTCATGTCGACCACGGCGAGGTCGATGCACCGGAGCTGACCGTCGGGGTTCCGCACGACCCAATAGGTGCGCCGCACCCAGGTCCACTCGCCGTCGGCTCGCTTCATGCGACGTTCGCGGGTGTCTGAGTCCGAAGCGCCCGAGAAGATCCGGGACGCCACCTCGCGTTCATCATCAATCTCATCGGGATGCGCGAGATTCGCCGCGCGCATCCCGATCAGCTCGGCGGCCGTGTAGCCCGTCAGCACGAGCATCGCTGGGTTGACTCGCGTGAAGCGACCGTCGGGCCCGATGACGGCACACGGCGATGGTGCGCGGTCGAAGGAGAAGTCGGCGCTCGACGGTGCACGATCGAGCTTGGGGGAGATGCCCGCCCGGCCGGTGACGTCGCGACCACACACGACGATGCCGCGGATGTCGGGATCATCGAGGAGGTTGTTCGACACGATCTCGACTGCGCGGACAGTGTCGTGACCGCCATCGCGCACGATGGCCCGGACCGTGAGGGGGTGCCGGATCCCCGGACCCTTGGCCATGGTCTGGGTGATTGCGTCGGCTGCGAACGATCGGTCGTCCTCGTGCAGGAGGTCGAGTGCGTTGGTGCCGACCAAGTCGGTCGCGGGCCGTCCCAGGAATTCCTCGCACGCGGCGTTCGCGTAGCCCAGCGTGCCGTCTGGGTCGATCACGAACACCATGTCGGACAGCTGGTCGAGGAGCGCGAGCGCGCTCGAACCGCGTCTCGTGGTCGGAACGGATGTAGAGGACAGGCTCACGATGACTCCCCGCTGGTCTCTCGTCGGATCATCGGCAGGTTCGAGGCCCGACCGGAGTGCCTTTGCCCGTAGGGCCAGAATGTGCCGATGCCGATGCGGACGGACTGCCGCCACTACGAGAGCCGCACCTACGAGGGTGGCGAAGTGGTCCGGAAGTGCCGGCTCGACCTCGCCCCCGAGGCCCCCTGGCAGTGCCCCGACGACTGCCCGATGTTCGAGCTCCGCCGCATGGACGCGGGGTGGCAGTACGGCAGCCTGAGCAACGCGAAGTCTCGGCCCGAGCCAGAGCCGGTGGGTGCCGACGTCGCGGCGCTCCTCGACGAAGCCGAAGACATCATCAACTCGGCCGCGCCGGACATCCTCTCGGACGTCGCCGCCGAGCAAGCCAAGCAAGCGAAGAAGGGTCGCTTCCGCCGCAAGAAGAAGTAGAGGCGCAGCCCGGTGAGGTGACCGCGACCACGAGCAGGATCGCAGTCAGGTTGTATGTCGCATGCGAAACATCGCCGGAGCGAGTGACTTGGTGCGCCATCGCAGGCCGCCGAGGAAGATGCCCGCTCGTCGCGTGAGACACGCGATCTGCTGTTCGGCGACCTCGGCCGCGCGAGGCGGCACGAGCGGCGTGCTCCCATCCCATTGGAACGGCACTCGCAGCTCTTGGAGAAGGAACGCGAGATCGAGGCGCTGATCCTCGGACCACGCAGCGAGGTCGTAGCTCGAGTACGAGCCGGTGCTTCCTCCTGCCGAAGTCACACCTACCCCCGACGGTCAGATCTCGAGTGCGAGCGGAGGGACTCGAACCCTCAAGCCCCGAAGGGCACCGGGACCTAAACCCGACGCGTCTGCCAGTTCCGCCACGCTCGCGGCGCTTGACAGTCTCCCACGCGCCGTACTGTCACACCGTCGACGAAGGGATCACCATGCACGGGCTCGCATCACTGGGTCACGTGCCACCGCGTTGATCACGGTCAACACCCCGAACGCGTCGGTGACCGCTCCCGTTGATCTCCCGTACTTCACGGGCGATCGAATCGGGTTCACGTGTGAGGATCGAAGTCTCCGCCTGTTCCTGGTTCCTGGCGTCTCGATCGAGTTCGACCGCGTCTCGCTGTAGAGCGGTCGATCGTCAGCTGACGGTCGCGGAGAGGATCTCGCCGCTAGAGGTCATCTCGACGTTGCCGCTGCGACGCGGTCCGCTGATCGAGATGCGGATCACGACACGGCCGTCGAGCGACGTGCTGCGCTCGATGTAGAGGTAGGACGCGCGCGCTTTCTCCACACGGATCTCGTGGTCTTCGAGCTCTTCTTCGGCGATCCCGACGAACTCGGCGATGCGCCCGAGGTCGATGGCAGTCGTGGGATAGAGCGATGCCTCGACTTCCTCTTGTGGACCAGAGAGGTGGACGGGTGTCGGGCGGTCGACGGTGTCGTCGCGCCACGTGTACGAGTCGATGTGGTCGGGGATCTCCGGATCCTGAGCCTCGACGACCATGTAGTCGGATTAGATCGAGATGTCGGTGACTTGGGCTGGTGAAAGCCCGACGCGCTTCTCGATGTCGGCGAGCGCGCGTGCCGCAGCGCCCTCGTCGTGAAGGAGGTCGACCGGGATCTCGACTTCCGGGAAGTCTTCGGGATCAACGGATGTCGTGGTCGTCGTCGTGCAGGCCGCCGCCAGCAGCACAAGCGTGAGAACTATGGCGCGCTTCATACGGCGGTCCATCCGCCGTCCACCGGGAGCAGCGTGCCCGTCACGAAGCTGCTCGCATCCGAGGCCAAGTACAAGAGCGCGCCGTCAAGCTCGTGCTCATCACCGCCGCGGCCCATCGGCGTGCGTGTGTACATCCACTTCTCTGCTCGTTCGTCGCCGAACATCGTGCCCTCGGTCATCTCGGAGTGGAACCATCCGGGTGCGAGGGTATTCACCCGCACTCCCCGTCTCGCCCATTGAGCTGCGAGCTCCCGGGTCATGCTCGCGAGTGCACCCTTGGACGCCGCGTAGCCGGCATCGGGGATCTGCCCGACGCCGACAACCGCCCAGATCGAAGCGATGTTCACGATCGAGCCACCGCGCCCTGAGTCGATCATCGACTGGGCGCACAGCGTCGAGAGTGCGAACGGCGCAATGAGATTGACGTCGATCTCGTGCCGGAACTCGTCGACGGTCTCCTCAGTCGCGGCCTTGACGAGGTTGATGCCCGCGTTGTTCACCAGCACGTCGATGCGGTCGTACCCCTCTATTGCCGCATCGACGACGCGTCCGGGGGCTTCGGGGCTCGCCAGGTCGCAGGCGACGACGAGCGCGTCCCGGAGCTCGGCGGCGAGGCTCTCCAAGCGATCGGCGCGTCGAGCCACGAGCACGACCGACGCACCTGCCGCATCCAGCACGCGTGCGAACCGTGTACCCAGCCCGGCCGAAGCGCCCGTGACGATCGCGACGCGACCATCCAATCGAAACGGCGCGAGCGGGTCGAGGGAAGCCACGGGGACCGAACACTAACGCTGGACTTCGATCAGCCTGTGGCAAACGTGGCGAGCAGATCGTCCACAAGTTCGTTGGGGTTGCGTAGTCACACGCGTCGTCGTGCCAACGCCGGCTGTTCGCTTCCATCCTGACCACCTTCTGCGCCATGCCCAACAGGGCTACCTGGCACTGCTTCAGGTGTCAGCGATGACGCGCTGCATGCCGTCAGCGATCGAACGAGAGACGGCGTACTCCTCACGAGGACTGACGGCCAAAAGTTGGCCGGTCGCGGGGAGGACAGAGGAAGTTGGTACGCCCCCAGGGACTCGAACCCTGAACCTAGTGATTAAGAGTCACTTGCTCTAACCAGTTGAGCTAGGGGCGCGCGTTACGACGTCATCGTATCGAAGGGCTCCGATCGGTCCGTGATGGTTGCGTCGAGGTAGCGTGACCTCGTGGACGTGCTGGTGACGGGATCGAGCGGGTTCATCGGTGCCGCGCTGCTGCCCGCGCTCACCGCAGCAGGTCATCGGCCCGTGCGTGCACTCCGACAGGGATCGATCCCGTCCGGCGTCGACGCGATCGCTTGGGACCCGATGGCGGGGACCATCGACCGGGCCGCCCTCGAGGGCATCGGCGCGGTCGTGCACCTGGCGGGCGCCGGCATCGGTGACAAGCGGTGGACGCACGCTCGCAAGCAGCTTGTGCTCGAGAGTCGGACGCGGGGGACCGGCGCGCTTGTCGACGCCATTCGATCGTTGGAACGACGCCCGAGCGTGATGGTGTCGTCATCGGCCGTCGGCTACTACGGCCAGGACGCCGGTGACGCTGAGCTCGACGAGCACGCGCCGGCAGGCACGGACTTCCTCGCTGACATCTGCCGGCAGTGGGAGGCGGCGGCCACGCCCCTCGCCGATGCGGGTGTGCGCCTGGTGATCAGCCGCACCGGAGTCGTGCTCGGCTGTGGTGGCGGCATGCTCGGCCGGCTCTTGCTGCCGTTCAAAGCAGGTCTCGGCGGGCGCATCGGGTCGGGCAAGCAGTGGCTGTCGTGGATCGCGCTCGACGACCACATCGCGGCGCTGCTCCACGCGTTGGGCTCAGAGTCACTGAGCGGTCCCGTGAACCTGACGGCGCCCGCGCCCGTGCGCAACGAGGAGTTCGTCAAGACACTTGGGAAGGTGGTGCACCGACCTGCGGCGATCCCGACACCGCTGCTCCCACTCAAGGCGGTGTATGGCAGTGAGCTCGTCGAGGGCGTGCTGCTCGCGAGTCAACGAGTGGTTCCGCGCGCGCTCGAAGCCGACGGCTTCACGTTCCAGCATCGGGAGCTCGAGCCCGCGCTCCGTGCGATCTTGGGGTGACCGAGGGGATTCGAACCCCCGACCTTCGGGACCACAACCCGACGCTCTAACCAACTGAGCTACGGCCACCACGGCGATGACGGCACGAAACCGTCAACCGGACCGATCAGGTTACACGTGTGAACTCGTGTGGGACCTTGTCGAAACGAAGACGGTGGTGCGCCCCCGGCAGGATTCGAACCTGCGACCTCGTCATTAGAAGTGACTTGCTCTGTCCGGCTGAGCTACGGAGGCGGGACTGCTTCGAGTGTAGGGCCGCCTACAGATCAGGAAGTCCCAGATCGAGGTTGGCGGCTTCGAGGCCGCCGTCGATCTCGAGCGCAGACGTAGCGACCGAACCGACCGCGATCGCCTCACGCGGATGCGCGGCGCGCAGTCAGCCGCCATCAGTCTCGTGAGGTGCGCGAGCCCGGCCTTTGCGGTGCCGTACGCGGCGAACCCCCGATCGCGCAGTCGACCCATCGCTGACGAGATGTTGATGATCGATCCGCTACCGGTCGCGAACATGTGAGGGATTGCGGCCTTGCTCAAGGCGAACGCCGTCGTCACGTTGAAGTGGAACGCCTGCTCGAACGACTTGACCGACGTGTCGAGCAGCGCGGTTGGCATCGATCCGCCCGGTTGTTCGCGACGATGTCGAGGCGACCGAAGTCCACGACGGTCGCGTCGACCAGCTGATCAAGAGTCTCGAGCTGACTCACGTCGCCTGCTACCACCAGGGCGTGGCGGCCGAGCGCCTTCACGTCGGCGGCAACCTCGTCGAGCTGCTCCTGGGTCCGGGCGACGATGGCCACGTCGGCGCCGGCCTCGGCGAGCGCTCGGGCGCAGGCCGCGCCGATCCCTCGTCCGGCGCCAGTGATCACCGCCACCCGGTCGGTCAGATCGAAGCGGTCCAGCAGTACGCGTGTTCCCCCTTGGATCGAAGTGGGTACCAGTGTCGTCGCTGACGTTCACTCACCGCTGGCGCGGGCACGTCCACGAATGGCACCGTTGCCCGGCGCCCAACGGCCGTGGCGGTCGATGCCGACAGGAGGATCGAATCGATGGTGGAGATGCGGCGCCGGCCGCTCCCGGCGGGATGGGCGCGCGATCCATTCGGCCGCTATCCCCATCGCCTCTTCGATGGCCGCGCGTGGAGTGACCGCGTCGCGCGTGGTGGGCGGACGCTCGACGACGTCTTGCTCATGGGGAGCCCGTCTCCGTCGCCGGAGCTCACGACCACATGTGACGAGTGTGGTTTCGACGTCGGCGACGCGAAGTTCTGCCCGAGGTGTGGCACTGCCGCCGCGCCACCGGCACAGGCGCCGTACTGCTACCAGTGCGCGAGCAACCCGCCCATAGGTGCCGCGTTCTGCCACGAGTGCGGCTCGCGCCTCGACGCGTTGGCGCCCGGCCTCAGCGTCCGGGATGCCGACGAGTGGCGAAGGATCTTCGGGGTGCTCGGCTGGCGCAAGGACACGCCTGACCGTGAGCGCGCCTATGAGGCGAGCCTCAAGAAGCCGGCCCGGCGCGGCAGCAACCCGGCCGCGTTGCTGCGGAGCCTCGACCTCCCCGCGTTCGACGGCGAGGATCCGTCGGAGCAGTGGGTGCTGTGGATCTCAGTTGGTGAGCAGAAGCGCTCGTCGTGGCTGAGTGTGACCAGCGTCGAGGTGATGGGTGCCGATGACGAGCCGGCCAAAGTCGACACGCTGATCCTCACGCGGTGCCGAGTGATCGCGTTGTCACCGGCCGGCCTGACCAACCCACCCGCGCTCGTCTTCACCGACACGCTCGCCAACGTGTCGGACGCGACCGTCGACAACGAGCAGCTGCGAATCGCGTGTGCGGCCGCGGAGCGCGAGATCGTCATCGAGTGGCGCGTGTCGAATCGGGTCACACCGCTGACGCCCGCCGATCTGCGGACGCTCACCGGTGGCGGTTCGGCGCCGGGATCCACCACATCTGGTCCGCTGACGCGGCGCGCATCGGATCGTCGCGACGGCGGTCGTCACGTCGCTCAGGCGGTGCTCGAGTCCTTTGCCCGTCAGCTTTCTGGGATCAGCGGGTAGCGGGGAGCAGGGCGGAGTTGGCGCGGCGCAAGGCGGCGGAAGATGCGCCCGAGGTAGTTCCCGAAGTCCCAGTGATCGCGCCCGACGTCGTCGCGGTGCATGAGGTCACCGACGGCGACGAGGTGCCGCGTTGGATGCGCAAGGCGATCGCGCTGTTCTTCGCGTGGGCGGTAGGACTGCTCGCCGCCTACTGGGTGCTCGACAAGCTGAAGTCGCTCATCATCATGATGATCATCGCGTTGTTCCTGTCGATGGCGGTCGACGCGCCGGTGAAGGCGCTCGCGAAACGAGGCTGGCGACGCGGACTTGCGACAGGCGTCGTGCTCTTGGGCGCAGTGATCATCACGATCGGCTTCGTGGCCGCCGTGGGTTCGATCTTCATCGACCAGCTCACCGCCCTCGTTGACGACACACCGACCTACGTACGCCGGATCACCCGCTTCCTCAACGACGACCTTGGCCTCGGACCCGACGCCAAGAGCTTGATTCGCGAAGTCGAAAGCCCTGACGGCGCGGTGCGGCAGTTCGCGAAGAACCTCACCGACAGCGCACCCAAGTTCGCGCTCGGCATCGCTGAGGGATTGCTGCAGATCGTGACAACACTCATCTTCGCGTTCTACCTAGCCGCGGACGGTCCCAAGTTCCGACGCGCGATCTGTTCGCGGCTCCCCAGGGCGCGCCAGGAGATCGTGCTGGACACGTGGGAGCTCGCCACCGAGAAGACGGGCTCGTACCTCTATTCGCGGATCATTCTTGCGACAGTGTCGGCGTTCGCGACGTGGCTCTTCCTCTTCATCTTGGACGTACCGTCCGCGCTCGCGCTCGGCATCTTCGTAGGCGTCGTCTCGCAGTTCATCCCGACCATTGGTACCTACATCGCGATGGTGCTTCCGATGCTCGTCGCGTTGCTCAACTATCCGAGCGATGCCTTGCTCGTTGGAGGCTTCCTCATTCTTTACAACCAGTTCGAGAACTACGTACTTGGACCACGCGTCGCCCGATTCACGCTGAAGATCCACCCTGCGATCACGATCGGCGCCGTGTTCGCAGGCGGGCTGCTGTTCGGAGGCGTCGGGGCGGTGCTGGCCCTCCCCGCCGCAGCCGTGATCCAGGCGCTGGTGTCGGCGTACGCCGAGGAGCACCGGGTCATCGAGACCGAGCTCACCAGGGAACCGCGCGTCCGGAGACGACGCATGAGGTGGGTGCGCATGCCGACGTTCCACTGGTTCCGCCGGGAGACACCGCCCGTTGTTCCTCCGAAGAAGGCACCCGCGAAGAAGGCAACCACGCGCAAGAAGAGCGGGTGACGAGGATCGAACTCGCGTCATCAGATTGGAAATCTGAGGCTCTGCCATTGAGCTACACCCGCGCGAAAGGCCGAGGCCTTCCGTGTCGGGGAGGGGGGATTTGAACCCCCGGCCTCCTGCTCCCAAAGCAGGTGCGCTGCCGAGCTGCGCTACTCCCCGGATTTCCCAGCAATCGTACAAGGAAGGCCTGGGAAGGCCGCCGAAAGATGAAACCTGCTCCGCCTAGGATTCGGGGGCGTGGCGGGCTCGAACACTCTTGTCGTCGCGTTCGCGCGCCGCTTTGGCATCGCGCTGGTGATCACGACGGTCTTCATGACCGGTGCCGTCATCGTCGAGAAGTACGTCGAGAACCAGGCGTTCAACAAGATCGAGAAGGTCGACGTCGAGACCGCTGAGCCGGCGACCGAAGTTGCGAACTACCTGCTGATCGGTTCGGACTCGCGCGCCTTCGTCGCCAGCGAAGACGACGCCGCCACGTTCGGGAGCGCATCGGGCGAAGCGGCCGGGTCTCGCTCCGACACCCTCATGGTGATTCACGTCGACCCCGTCAAGGAACGCGCGGTCGTCGTCTCCTTCCCGCGCGACCTCTGGGTCGAGATCCCCGGCGTACCCCTCGACGAGAACCACTGCTCATCGATCCAGGCCGGCAAGTGCATGTCGAAGATCAACTCGGCGTTCAGCAACGGTCCCGACGTCGTCATCCAGACGCTCCAGGCCAACTTCGGCGTCCCGATCAACCACTACGTCGAGGTCGACTTCAAGACCTTTCAGGGCGTCGTCGACGCGATCGGGGAGGTGCCGATCTACTTCCCGTACCCCACCCGGGACATTCACACCGGCCTCTTCACCCCGGCACCTGGGTGCCATCTCCTCGACGGCAAGGGCGCCCTGGCGTACGCGCGAGCTCGGTACATCGAGTACTACAGCTTCGGCGAGGGTGGTTGGTTCGACGCGGATGCGACGGCCGACCTCGCGCGCATCAAGCGTCAACAGGACTTCATGCGGCGACTGGCGAGCCTCGCGGTGGCGAAGAGCGCCAGCAACCCGCTCATCGCGGTCGAGGTCGTGGACCAGGTCGTGCAGAACCTGAGGATCGACGAGAACCTCGAGAAGGAAGATCTGCTGTCACTCGCGCAGGTGTTCGGCAACGTCGACCCAAGCGACGCGTCGAGCGTCCGCTTCGTCACGTTGCCTGCGCGCAACGGTTTCGCCGGTTCGCTCTCGGTCCTGTATGTCGACGACGCGACTGCGGCGCCAGTGCTCGAGCTGTTGCAGGTGAGCGCGGCGGTCGCGGAGCCCACGACGACGACGCTCGCGCCCGTCGATCCCGTAGCCGCGGGCGCTGGGGTGGCGACGACGACCACGACGGTGCCTCCACTGCCGATCTTCGATCAGGATCGCTTCGGTGTTCCGGCTGAAGTCACCGCACCATGCGTGTGATCTGGTGATGTGATGCCTGGCTGAGTGCGAAGGACGGCAGAAGCGCCCGGGTATCCTCGCTTCCTCTCTATGGCGTCCCTCACGACCTCCGTCGAGCAGCTCAACGGGAACAAGGTCAAGCTGAGCGTTGCGATCCCGGCGGCTGAGTTCGAGAAGGCGGTCGACGCCGCATTCCGAAAGCTCGCCGGCGAGGTCAAGATCGCCGGCTTCCGCCCGGGCAAGGCACCCCGGCAGCTCCTCGAAGCGCGCCTCGGGCCTGGCGTCGCGCGTGAGCAAGCACTGCGCGACACCCTGCCCACCTACTACGCAGAAGCAGTCGCGGCCGAAGACATCGACGTGATCGCGCCGCCCGAGATCGACGTCACCGCGGGCGAGGACGAGGGCGAGGTTCGCTTCGATGCCGTCGTCGAGGTGCGCCCGGTCGTCACGGTGAAGGGCTATGCCGATCTGCAGATCGAGGTGCCTGCACCCGAGGTGCCTGACGATGCTGTGCAACAGCAGATCGACATGCTGCGCGACCGCTTCGCCGACCTCGAAGAGAAGTCGGGATCGTTGGCCGATGGCGACTTCGCGCAGATCGACATCAAGGGCTACGTCCACGACGAAGTCATCGACGCGCTGAGCGCGACCGACTTCCTCTACGAGGTCGGCTCGGGTGGGCTGGTGCCGAAGCTCGATGACGAGCTGCGCGGCACGAAGGCCGGCGACATCTTGAAGTTCAACGACGAGCTCCCCGAGCGCTTCGGTGAGCGCGCCGGTGAAGAGGTCGGGTTCCAAGTGCTGGTGAAGGACGCCAAGCGCAAGGTGCTCCCCGAGGTGACCGATGATTGGGTGTCAGAGGTCAGCGAGCTCGAGACCGTCGAAGAGCTCGAGGCCGATGCTCGCAAGCGACTCGAGATGTACGCGCTCGTCCAGACGCAGCTGCTCGTGCGCGACAAGGTGCTCGAAGCCGCCGCGCAGCTCGTCGACGACGAGCTCCCGGACGCGCTCGTTGCCGGCGAGATGGAACGGCGCGTGCACGATCTCGCGCATCGCCTCGAGCACCAAGGCGCGACCATCGCCCAGTACCTCGAAGCGACGGGGCAGGAACAGGAGAAGTTCATCGCTGACCTGCGGGCCGGGTCGACCTTGGGCGTGCGGGCCGACCTCGCGCTGCGTGCGGTGGTCGCCCAAGAGGGCATCGAAGCAACCGACGAAGAAGTGGATGCCGAGATCGCCCGCCTGGCCGAACGGTCAGAGGAGAAGCCCGAGACGGTCCGAAAAGAGTTCGAACAAAGGGGCGCATTGGAGGCGGTACGCTCTGACATCGCCCGTGGCAAAGCCCTCCAGTTCATGGTCGACCAAGCGACGGTCGTAGACGAGTCCGGCGCCCCGGTCGACCTGAGCCTCCCCGGCGGCTCGGCCGTCGAGGAATCCAGCGAGCCCCCCGAGCAACCCGTCGAGCAGGAGTCCAACGAGTGAGCGAGCCGATCAAGAACTACCTCGTCCCCACGGTCATCGAGCAGACCAACCGGGGCGAGCGCGCCTTCGACATCTACTCACGGTTGCTGAAGGAGCGCATCATCTTCCTCGGCACACCGATCGACGACGCGGTCTCCAACCTCCTGATCGCGCAGCTCCTGCACCTCGAGAGCGAAGATCCCGACAAGGACATCTCGATCTACATCAACTCACCGGGTGGCGACATCACCGGGCTGTTCGCGATCTACGACACGATGCAGTACATCAAGCCTTCGGTGCAGACGATCTGCGTCGGGCAAGCGGCGTCCGCCGCAGCCGTGCTGCTCTCGGCCGGCGCACCCGGGAAGCGCTTCGCCCTTCCCCACGCCCGGATCCTCATCCACCAGCCTCACGGTGGTGCATCCGGCCAAGCCGTCGACATCGAGATCCAGGCCAAGGAGATCATTCGCATGCGCGAGCTCCTCGACCGGATCCTTGCGCACCACACCGGCCAATCTGAAGAGAAGGTCGGTCACGACACCGACCGCGACTTCATCATGAGCGCGCCCGAGGCCAAGGACTACGGCATCATCGACGAGGTGATCACCAACCGAGAGCTGGCGTCCGTAGCCGCGGCCGCCGGGGTCAACTAGCAGAGCGTCGAGCAGGGGGATCCGGCGTGGCGAAGTTCGGTGACGGTGGCGACCTGTTGAAGTGCTCGTTCTGCGGAAAGAGCCAGAAGCAGGTCAAGAAGCTCATCGCCGGGCCCGGCGTCTACATCTGTGACGAGTGCATCGATCTCTGCAACGAGATCATCGAAGAGGAGCTGTCGCAGGGCTCGGAGGTGCGCTTCGACGAGCTCCCCAAGCCGCGGGAGATCTACGAGTACCTGAACGACTACGTCATCGGCCAAGATCAGGCCAAGAAGATCCTCTCGGTCGCCGTCTACAACCACTACAAGCGCGTGCAGGCAGGCGCGTACGGCGACCCTGACGTCGAGCTCCAGAAGTCGAACATCTTGCTGATCGGTCCGACGGGCTGCGGAAAGACGCTTCTCGCGCAGACGCTCGCCCGCCTGCTCAAGGTGCCGTTCGCCATCGCCGACGCGACCGCGCTCACCGAAGCCGGCTACGTGGGTGAGGACGTCGAGAACATCCTCCTCAAGCTGATCCAAGCGGCCGACTACGACGTGAAGAAGGCCGAGACCGGGATCATCTACATCGACGAGATCGACAAGATCGCGCGCAAGGCCGAGAACCCATCGATCACGCGCGACGTCTCCGGTGAAGGTGTGCAGCAGGCGCTGCTGAAGATCCTCGAAGGCACCACGGCGTCGGTGCCCCCGCAGGGTGGGCGCAAGCACCCGCACCAGGAGTTCATCCAGATCGACACCACCAACATCCTCTTCCTGTGCGGTGGCGCGTTCGCCGGCATCGACAAGATCATCGAGAGCCGCATCGGCAACCAGGGTGTGGGCTTCGGTGCCGACATCCGCCGCGCCGACGAGAAGGACCTCGGCTCGCTGCTCGCCGGTGTCCTGCCTGAAGACCTGCTCAAGTTCGGGTTGATCCCGGAGTTCGTCGGCCGGCTGCCCGTGGTCGGCGCGGTGCACAACCTCGACCAGGACGCGCTCATGCGCATCCTCGTGCAACCGAAGAACGCGCTGCTCAAGCAGTACCAGAAGTTCTTCCAGTTCGACGATGTCGATCTCGTGCTCACCGAGGACGCGCTCGAAGCTGTCGCGGAGGAAGCGCTGAAGCGCGGCACCGGTGCCCGAGGGTTGCGCGCCATCCTCGAAGAGGTGCTGCTCGACGTCATGTACGACCTGCCGAGTCGTTCCGACGTCGCGCGCTGCGTCGTCGACCGCGCCGTGGTGATGGAGCACATGACGCCGACGCTCATCACCAGCACGTCCGACCGCCGAAGCGCCTAGGCGCGACGAGACCCCCGACCGAAGTCGGGGGCCTCGCGCAGGGGGGTCTTGGTCAGGCGACTGCTGGCGCCGTCACCGGTTGACGCTTGTCGCTGTACTGGTAGTTCGTGATCAGGCTGACTGCGAGCACCGCAACGCCAGCGGCGATGAAGAACTCGGTCAGACCGCCGCTCGAGCCGTCGAAGCCGACCACGAACGGGCCGAGGATCAGCAGCGCGGCCGCGAGGTAGTCGCCGGCCGAATGCACGGTGAATGGCAGCACCTTCACGACGCCGAGCGGGTACTTCGTCAGCATGCTGACCGCGAGCACGACCACGCCGATCACCACGCCAGTGGCGATTGCCTTGTCGGGTGCGCTCGTGGTGAGCAGTGAGCCGACGATGAGCGCGCCGGCGACGCCGTAGTCGGCGATTGCGTGGAACCACGCAGGGAGGAGCTTCACGAGTGACATGTGTTGGTCTCTTTCGCCCGCCCCGAGGGGCTTCTGGAATGTCGCGCAGTGTTCGTGCGCGCACCCGCGCGTAGATGACGTCTGATCGATCGCGACGCGTGGAGATGTCGTGCAGGGCGGCTCGAGGTCTCGCTCCTAGACTCGACCCATGGCGGTGCCGGAAAAGCCTTCGCTCGACGGGCTCGAAGAGAAGTGGTCGGCGCAGTGGGATGCCGACGGCACCTACACCTTCGATCGCTCCAAAGACCGCGCCCACGTGTTCTCGATCGACACGCCGCCTCCCACCGTCAGCGGTTCGCTGCACATGGGCTCGGTGTTCGGCTACGCGCAGACCGACGCCGTGGCGCGGTACCGACGCATGCGGGGCGACGAGGTCTTCTACCCGATGGGTTGGGATGACAACGGTCTGGCGACCGAGCGCCGAGTGCAGAACTACTACGGCGTGCGATGCGACCCGTCGTTGCCCTACGAACCCGGCTTCGCTCCACCGCGGGAGGGTGACGACGCCAAGTCGAAGGAGTCGGAGGTCCCGATCTCCCGGCCCAACTTCGTCGAGCTCTGCGAGCGGCTGACCCAGATCGACGAACAGGCCTTCGAAGACCTGTGGCGGCGGCTTGCGCTCTCGGTGGACTGGTCGCTCACGTACACGACGATCGGCGAGGTTGCCCAGCGTGTCTCCCAGCGCGCCTTCCTTCGCAACGTCGCCCGGGGCGAGGCGTACCAGGCCGAGGCACCCACGTTGTGGGACGTCGACGACCGCACGGCAGTCGCCCAAGCGGAGCTGGAGGACAAAGAGCGTGACGGAGCGATGCACCGTGTGCGCTTCCACGGAGTCGACGGCGCCGACATCGAGATCGAGACGACGCGACCCGAGTTGATCCCTGCGTGCGTGGCGCTGGTCGCGCATCCCGATGACAAGCGGTTCCGTGATCGTTTCGGGAGCGAGGTATCGACCCCGCTCTTCGGAGTGCGGGTTCCCGTCGTCGCGCACGGGCTTGCCGACCCCGAGAAGGGAACCGGCATCGCGATGATCTGCACGTTCGGTGATGTCACCGACGTGGTCTGGTGGCGCGAGCTCCAGCTCCCGACTCGGAGCGTCATGGGTCGTGACGGGCGCCTCGTCGCGGACGCTCCGGACTGGGACGCGACGGATCCCAAGGCCGCCGGGCACTACCAAGAGCTTGCCGGCAAGACCGTCAACCAAGCGCGCGAGCGCGTCGTCGAGCTGCTTCGCGAGTCCGGTGATCTCGTGGGTGAGCCGACACCCATCAAGCACCCGGTGAAGTTCTACGAGCGGGGTAAGCGGCCGCTCGAGATCGTCACCACGCGCCAGTGGTACATCCGCAACGGTGCACGCGACAAGGAACTGCGCGCCGCATTGCTCGAACGCGGCCGAGAGCTCCAGTGGCATCCGCCGCACACCCGCTCGCGCTATGAGTCGTGGGTAGAGGGACTGAACACCGATTGGCTGATCAGTCGCCAGCGGTTCTTCGGTGTGCCGTTCCCCGTCTGGTACCGCCTGCGCGACGACGGCGAGCTCGATTATGACGAACCGCTGTACGCCGCCGAGGATCAGCTCCCCGTCGACCCTTCGAGTGATGCGCCGACTGGATTCGAAGAATCGCAGCGCGGTCAGCCGGGTGGGTTCGTGGCTGACCCGGACATCCTCGACACCTGGGCGACGTCGTCGCTCACCCCACAGATCGCCGATCGGTGGGAAGACGACCCGGATCTCTTCGGGCGTCTGTTCCCGACCGACCTCCGCCCGCAGGGCGGCGAGATCATCCGCACCTGGCTGTTCGCCACGCTCCTGCGATCGCACCTCGAGCACGACCAACTTCCCTGGCGCGACACGATGATCAACGGTTGGGTGCTCGACCCCGACCGCAAGAAGATGTCGAAGTCAAAGGGCAACGTCGTCACGCCCCTCGAGTACTTCGAGCAGTTCGGCTCCGACGCCGTCCGCTACTGGGCTCTGAACGGTCGACCTGGTGTGGACACTGCTTTTGACGAAGGGCAGATGAAGGTCGGTCGCAAGCTCGCGATCAAGATCCTCAACGCGTCGAAGTTCACCCTGGGTGTCGCGGGGGAGTCGATGGTCGACGCAAAGGCGATCGGCGCCGCCGTCGACCGCGCACTGCTGGCCGGGCTCGCGGATCTTGTCGACGACGTGACCGCAGCGTTCGACCGTTACGACTATGCGCGCGCGCTCGAGCGCACCGAGATCTTCTTCTGGTCGTTCTGTGACGACTATGTCGAGCTCGTCAAGCAGCGTGCGTACAGCGACCAGGGTGCCGACTCTGCGCGGGCAACGTTGCAGATCACGCTGCATGCCCTGCTTCGCCTCTTCGCACCCCACGTTCCGTTCGTCACCGAGGAAGTGTGGTCATGGTGGCAACCGGGCTCGATCCATCGCGCGGCGTGGCCCGACGCGGCCGAGCTCCGGGCGTTCGCGCTCGACGGTGATGCATCTGTGTTCGTCGTCGCCAGTGAGGCGCTGAGTGAAGTGCGGAAGGCGAAGACCACAGCCCAGGTCTCGCTTCGCACCGACGTCACGCGCGTCGTTGTCCGAGACGTCGCCGAGCGGCTCGAGCAGGCGAGGCAGTCGCTGGACGACCTCAAGGAAGCCGCGCGCGCTCAGGAGATCGTCTTCGAGGAGGCACAAGAGTTCTCCGTCGAGGTGGAGCTCGCCGCCCCCGACGCCGCGTGAGCGATCCGCGATGAACATCCGCGAGTCCATGGCTTGGCTGGACGCGCATGTGAATCTCGAATCGCTCGGCGTGCCTGTCGACCAAGCGCGCCGCGCGACGAACCCCACCCTTGATCGGATGGTCGAGCTGACCGCATTGCTCGGTTCTCCACAGCTCGACTACCCGGTGATCCACCTCACAGGTACGAACGGCAAGACATCGGTGGCGAGGATCGCGACCTCACTGCTCGTGACCGACGGACTGTCGGTCGGCGCGACCACGAGCCCGCATCTCGAGCGCGTGAACGAGCGCGTCACCTGGAACGGCGAGGAGATCGACGACGAGACCTTCGCCGAGCTCCTCACCGTCATCGCCGATGTAGAGCCGTACCTCGCCGCGGTCCCGAGCTACTTCGAGATCGTGACCGCCATGGCGTTTCGCTTCTTCGCGGACGTGGCCGTCGAGGCGGCCGTCGTGGAGGTTGGTCTCGGTGGGACGTGGGACGCGACCAACGTCGCAAACGGTGAGGTCGCGGTGGTGACGAACGTCAGCATCGACCATGTCGAGTATCTCGGGCGCACCCGTTACGAGATCGCGACCGAGAAGGCCGGCATCGTGAAGCCCGGCTCGACCCTGGTGCTCGGCGAGACCGATGACGAGCTGCGCAGCGTGTTCGAGGCGCGCATGGCGATGGACTTCTTGCTTCGTGACCGCGACTTCGGACTTTCGGTCAACGAGCTGGCGCACGGTGGACGGCTCATCAGCATGTTCACCCCCCACGCGAAGTACGACCGCATCTTCCTGTCGCTGCATGGTGCACATCAGGCCGACAACGCAGCCATCGCGGTCACCGCAGTCGAGGCGTTCCTCGGTCGCCCGTTGGGACACGACCTCGTGCTCGACGTGCTCGGGCGGGTCACTTCACCAGGCCGGCTCGAGGTCGTCGGTCATCAGCCACTCGTGCTGCTCGACGGCGCGCACAACGTCGCGGGCGCGCGGGCGCTGGCCGCGGCTCTCGCCGAAGGCTTCCCGTCGACACCGCGGACGTTCGTGGTCGGGTTGCTGCGCGAGAAGGATCCGACCGAGATGCTCACCGCGCTCGAGGTCGGTCAAGCCGCCCGGGTGATCTGCTGTCGTCCGCCGAGCCCGCGCGCGCAGAAGCCCGAAGCGCTCGCCGGCGCGGCCATGGAGCTGGGACTGGAGCGGGACCAGGTAGAAGTCGTTGACACCGTCGAGGAGGCGCTGGCGCTGGCGCGGGAGCTGACGGAACCCGACGAGCAGATCATCGTGACCGGTTCGCTGTACGTCGTCGGCGCGGCTCGGTCCGCGGAGCATCCCAACCGCTAGGGTCCTCGCCCGATGACCGAGCGCACCCTGTTCTTGTGCAAGCCCGATGCCGTCGAGCGCGGGCTCGTGGGCGAGATCGTCAACCGGATCGAGCGCAAGGGTCTCAGCATCCTTGCGATGGATCTCCGCACGATCGACGCCGACCTCGCCGGCCGCCACTACGAAGAGCATCGCGAGAAGCCGTTCTTCGGCGAGCTGGTCTCGTTCATCACCCGAGGACCGCTCGTGGCGATGATCGTGGCCGGCGGGCCGGACACCTGGAAGGTCGTTCGCGGGCTGATGGGCGCCACGGACCCCCGAGAAGCCGCTCCTGGCACGATCCGGGGCGATCTGGCGCTCGAGACAGGGGAAAACCTCGTGCACGGCAGCGACGGCCCCGAGTCGGCGGAACGAGAGATCGGGCTGTTCTTCCCCGGCGCCTGATGGGGTCCGCGGGATCGGCCGATCCCGCTGAGAAAATCACCCGATGGCGTACGCCCAGGGGCCCGATCCAGCGGCTGGATCGCCCCCACCCCAGGCCCTAGCCTTACGGCCCCGTGGTCCCTCTCAACCGGCTTCTGCATCTATGAGCGCGTCCTGGTACTCGAACGTCATCGGCCGCGACATGGCCGTCGACCTGGGCACGGCGAACACGGTCGTCTACGTGCGCGGTCAGGGCGTCGTGCTCACCGAGCCGTCGATCGTCACGGTCAACAGCCGCACCGGCGACATCCTCGCCGTGGGATCCGAGGCCAAGCGCATGCTCGGCCGCACCCCGAGCCACATCGAGTCGATCCGTCCGTTGAAGGACGGCGTGATCGCCGACTTCGAAATCTGCGAGAAGATGCTCCGCTACTTCATCCAGCGGGTGCGCCAGCGCAACCGCTGGGCGAAGCCCCGGATGGTCATCTGCATCCCGTCGGGCATCACTGGCGTCGAGCGCCGGGCAGTGCAGGAAGCGGCCGAGTACGCGGGTGCGCGCAAGCCGGTCATGGTGATCGAAGAGCCGATGGCTGCAGCGATCGGGTCGGGACTCCCGGTCCACGAACCTGCCGGGAACATGATCGTCGACATCGGCGGTGGCACCACCGATGTCGCGGTCATCTCGATGGGCGGCATCGTGGCCGCCGAGTCAAGCCGCGTCGGTGGTGACGAGTTCGACGAAGCGATCGTGTCGTTCATGAAGCGCGAGTACTCGCTCGCACTCGGTGAGCGCACCGCCGAAGAGGTCAAGGTCAAGGTCACGAGCGCGTATCCGCTCGAGACGGAGTTCTACGTCGAGGTGTGCGGTCGCGACCTCGTCACTGGACTGCCTCGCGGCGTCACCGTCACCACTCAGGAGCTGCGCGAAGCGATCGAAGAGCCGGTCGCGGCTGTGATCGACACGATCAAGGTGACGCTCGACAAGACGCCCCCGGAGCTCGCGGCCGACGTGATGGAGCGCGGGATCATGCTCGCGGGCGGGGGGTCGCTGTTGCTCGGTCTCGACGCGGTGGTGGAGGTAGAGACGGGCATGCCGTGCCGCCGCTCGAAGAACCCGTTGTTCACGGTCGTCCTTGGCTCGGGTCAATGCCTCGAGCAGTTCGATGTGCTCCGGCAGGTGCTGATCAGCGGACCTGACGACTGATCGCGCAAGAGCACCCAAGGTCGAGCAGGCACACTGAGCGCTCATGGTTGTCTATCGGCGAGAAGGCCAACGCCGTTCACTGCTTCTCGTCATCGTCATCAGCTCGCTGCTGATCGTCACGATTGACTCACGCGGCAACGGACTGATCGACTCGTTCCGCAGTGGATTCAGGGATGCGATCTCTCCGGTGCGCGATGTCGTCGAGGAAGCGTTCTCCCCGGTGCGCAACCTGTTCGGCGGCGTCACTGACTACGGCGATCTCAAGGCAGAGAACCAGGAGCTCAAGCGCCGCGTCACCAAGTTGGAGGGCAAGCTCTCCCGTGAGCGCGCAGTGGGCGGCAAGGTGGGTGAGCTCGAGACACTTCTCGATCTCCCGACTGCCGAAGACGCAACCGGCGTAGCTGCGCGCGTCGTCGGCGCCGCGGCCGGCAACTTCGAGCGAACCGTCGAGATCAACAAGGGCAGCAGTTCAGGCGTGTTCGTCGGTCGACCGGTCGTCGCGGGCAACGGGCTCGTCGGAAAGGTCACGACGGTGTCCGCGACGCTCTCGACGGTGACGCTCATCGACTCGCCATCGATCGGCATTGGCGTACGGCTCGAGAACAGCAACGTGAACGGCCTCACCGAAGCGCACACCGGAGAACGCGAGATCCTCCTCAAGTTCCTCGAGTCGCAGCTGGGTCCGTGCCAAGAGGCTTCGCCACTCGACTCGTGCATCAGCGAGAACGAGCTCGTGTTCACCACCGCCACCCGGGACGGTGCGTTCCCGCCCGACATCGCCGTCGGCCGCGTCGTGTCGGTGGACATCTCGACGACCGAGCTGGAACCGAGGATCGCGATCCGCCCAGTGGTGAACCTCGACGACCTCACGTACGTGAAGGTGCTGCGTTGGCCCGATCCCAAGACCACCAAGACCAAGACCAGCTGAGGTCAACGTGGTCTTGCGCCGCGTTCGGCTGGTGCTCCTCGTCATCACGCTCGTCGTCCTCGAGAACACAGTCTTTCGTCATCTCAGGATCTTCGATGCGATCCCCGCGCTCTGCCTCATTGCGACGGTCGCGATCGCATACGAAGAAGGACCGCAGACCGGCGCGCTGTTCGGGTTCGTCAGCGGGCTCGCGACCGACATGCTCCTTTCCGCCACACCTGCGGGCTTGTCCGGGCTGTCTTTCGCGCTTACCGGCTACCTGCTCGGCGTGCTCCAGGGCGGCGTGATCCGTGAGGTCAAAGGGATCTCGCCATTGCTCGCGCTCGTCGGAGGGCTCATCGGTGGGACGATCTTCCTCGTGGTAGGAGGCATCATCGGCGTTGATGGTTTCTTCACTCTCGCTCAGGCGCGCATCGTGATCGTCGCGGCGGTGTATGACGCCGCGATCGCGCCGCTGGTCTTCGCGTTCGCGCGATGGGCGAACCACGATCCCGACCGCGACCGCGGGTGGAGATGAGGGTGACCCTCATGAGGTGGCCATGAGCGGGCCTCCAGGCGGAGGGTTCCCAGGAGCCGGGTCGCGTCCTCCAGGGCGACCATCGCGCCCACCGCTCGATGCGGCGAGCAGGCAGGCGCGAGAGGAAGCCCGACGGCAGATGCGGCGCACCTACATGACCCGACGCGCGTTCGTTGGCGGCGGACTCGTCGCGCTGTTCGGTGGGCTAGCTGCTGCGGTTGGCGCGTTCGGCGGCGGCGGCAAGAAGCGTCCGCAAGTGCAATCGATCCCCGGTGCCACCACGACTCCCACCGAAGTCGGTCATGTGTTCGAGACGGTCGTGCAGGGCGGCCGCGTGATGGATCCCGAATCCGGCTACAACGTCATCGCGAACGTCGGGATCGACGCGGGCACCATCGTCGCGGTATCGGAGTCAACGTTGACCGGCGCGACGACGATCGACGCCACGGGCCTTGTCGTCTCCCCGGGCTGGATCGACATCCTCAGCTACGAACCCAACAGCTACGGCATCTGGTACAAGGTGGCCGACGGCGTCACCACGAACCTGGGCTTGCACGGCCTTCAAGCGCGCGCCGCGGACTTCTTCCTTCGGTGGGGCTCCGAGGAGGAGCGGCCGCCGACGAACTACGGGGGCGCGTTCAGCGATCCGTGGACTCGCAGCCAGGTGCTCGGGCTGGGTGTCGACGACCCGGCATCCGCCTCACAGATCGCCGAGCTCGTTCGCCTGTGCGAAGAGGATCTGGCCGCGGGATACATCGCGGTCGACTTCGAGCCGGAGTACACGCCTGGGGTGTCGTTCGACGAGATCAAGGCACTCGCGGAGGTCGCCAAGGCTCACAACGTCCCATGCACGTTCCACGGCCGCTACTCCGACGACGTCGCACCGGGAACCAACGCAGAGACCCTCGACGAGATCATCCGCGTCGGGCAGGAGACCGGAGCCCGGGTCCACATCGAGCACATCGTCAGCACGGGCGGCACCTTCACGATGGCGGAGTCGCTCGGAAAGGTCCAAGTCGCTCGCGATGCCGGAGTCGAAGTCACCGCGTGCATGTATCCCTACGACTTCTGGGCGACGTACCTGCTGTCAGCTCGCTTCAATGACGGCTGGCAGGAGCGGTTCCACATCACGTACGAGGACCTCGTCGTCGTGGGGACGGGTGAGCGGCTGACCGCGTCGTCGTTCGCGAGCTATCAGGCTTCCGAGGACAACATCCTTACCGCGGCGTACGCGATCCCCGAGACCGACGTGCGGCTGTGCTTGCAATCCGACTTCGTGATGCTCGGCAGCGACGCGATCCTCGAACCGGGAAACCGCAACCACCCGAGGTCCACAGGCTGCTTCTCGCGTGCAATCGGGCGCTACACGCGCGAGCTCGAGGTGATCGACCTGATGTCGGCACTCGCGAAGGCGACGATCCTGCCGGCGCGCCTCACCGACGCCGGCGCACCCGCCATGCGGAAGAAGGGACGGGTCCAGATCGGTGCCGATGCGGATCTCACGATCTTCGACGCCGCCACACTCGCCGATCGCTCGACGGTGGAGCAGCCCGGCGTTGAATCGGAAGGCGTGCGGTACGTGTTGGTGGCGGGGCAGGTGGTGCGAGATCTCTCAGGAAACCACCAGGAGGTTCGACCCGGCGCCCCCATCCTCAAGGGGTAGCCTCGTCTCGTTCCTTGACCGAGAGAGCGCTCGGTGATCTATCGCGCCGCTGTGTGCCCTGCGGTGCAGGTCGTCGGTCGCCGAAGTGGAGAGGTGCGGCCCGGCGCCGAAGGCGCCAAGAGCGGGAATGATGTCTGAAGCCAAGAGCCGGGTTCGTCTCGGCATCACCGGCATCGTTGTCATGGCCTTGTTCTGTGGGCTCTTCGCGCGCCTGTGGTTCCTTCAAATCGCGTCGTCGGAGAGCTTCGCCGCGCAGACCGAGCAGAACCGGGTGCGCGTCCTCCACGAGTCAGCCACGCGCGGGACCATCCTCGACACGAACGGTCGGGAGATCGTCGAGTCCGCGTTCGTGAACACCATCCGGGTACGGCGTGGGTTGACCGACGAAGAGCGCGAGGCGATGGTCCCGAACCTCGCCGAGGTGCTCGACGTCACCCAGGGATACATCAACAAGCGGCTCGACAGCGTCCGCTACTCGCCGTATGAAGCGGTGCCCATCAAGAACGGCGTGTCGTTCGACAAGCTCGTCTACATCAAGGAACGACCCGAGATGTTCCCGAAGGTCGACGTCGTCCGGAGGAGCGTGCGGCTGTACCCAGTGTTCGAGGAGTTGGCCAAGATCTATCCGTCCCTCTACGCCGACACCACGGCCGCGTCTCACCTGCTCGGTTACGTCGGCGCCATCAACAAGGACGAGCAGAAGCTCCACAAGGGCGAGGGGTACGGACCCGACGACGTCATCGGCAAGGGCGGGGTCGAGCAGGTCTTCGAGACCGAGCTCCGGGGTAACCCGCGGAAACGCAAGCTCGAGATCGACAGCCGCGGTCGCTTGGTGCAGGTGCTGAACGACAGGCCCGCCGAGGCCGGCAACGACGTCCAGTTGACGATGGACATCGACATCCAGCGCATCGCAGACGAGTCGTTGGTCCAGGGGATGCGCAATGCCGGCTATCTCCAAGACACGTCCGTCAAGGACCGGTTCAAGACGTATGGCGCGAAGGGTGGCGCCGTCATCGTGCTCGACGCGACCGACGGTTCGGTCATCGCTATGGCGTCACGACCGTCGTTCGACATCCGAGAGTTCACCTACGGCACCCCGTTCGAGAAGTTCGCAGCGCTCAACGACCCAGCGAGCAACTCCCCGTTGCTCAACCGCGTGATCCAGGGTGAGTACGCGCCTGGCTCCACATGGAAGACGTTCACGGCGCTCGCCGCGCTCCAAACTGGCATCGTCGATCCCGAGGTAGTTGTCATCGACCGCGGTTTCATCGAGTTTGGTGACGAGCCGAACGTGCAGACCTTCAAGAATGCCAAGAAAGAAGCACACGGCGCGGTGAAGCTCCGCGGCGCCATCCAGGTGTCGAGCGACGTGTACTTCTACGCGCTGGGCTTCAAGTTCTGGCGGGCTTTCAGTGACGCGAACCGTGTCAAGGGGTATGCGATCCAGAACCTGGCGCGAGACTACGGATTCGGTGATCAGACGGGCATCGGACTCCCGGATGAGCACTTCGGGAGGATCCCCGATCAGAAGTTCAAGGCGACGATCAACAAGGGCAACCCCGACTCGTCCACACAGCTGTGGCTGCCGGGTGACAGCGCCGCGCTTGCCGTCGGTCAGGGTGACCTTCTTGTCACGCCGCTCCAGCTCGCCGCTGGGTACGCCGCCTTCGCTAACGGCGGGACCCTCTATCAGCCGCGGCTCGCCAGGCTGATCCTCACACCCGGTGGTCAGCAGGTGCTGCGCGAGATCCCGTCGCAGCCGGTCACCGAGATCAATCTCGATCCCACGATCCGCGCCCAGGTGATGGATGGCCTCAAGGACGCGCTGATCGGAATCGGCTCCGCCCAGCCAGCGTTCAGCGGCCTCTCGCTGCCGACGGGTTGGCAGGTCGCTGGCAAGACGGGCACCGCCGAGGTGTTCGGCAAGCAGGACACGTCGGTGTTCGCCGGCATCCTCAACCCAGATCCGCCTGAAGGGTCGGTGATCTGCGCGCACCACGAGCTGCTTCTCAAGCCCGGGTGCATTCCGCAGTACGTGGTCGTCTCCTTCATCGAAGAGGGCGGCTTCGGCGCTTCGGTCGCTGCGCCGATTGTGAGGCGCATCATGGAGGCCATTGGTGCGAAGGTCACACCGAGCCCGGCTGATGACATTCCACCCAAGGTGCGGGTGATCCGGGAGAAGAAGCCGGGGAGCGGCGACTAGTGGCGTACCAACAGCTCGAACGCCAGCGCCATCACCGGCGCACGATGCAGGCTGCCAGTCACGGCCTCGATCGTGGTGGCCGGACCCTCGTCGACCGCGACATGTTCGCAAGGCTCGACTGGGTCCTGCTCGGCGCGTGCGTCGCCATCCTGTGCTTCGGGTTGTTGATGGTCTATTCGTCGAGTCGCAACAAGGTCGACGACGACTACTACTTCATCATACGACAAGCCGTCGCGCTGGTGCTCGGCATCGGGGTGTTCACCTGGCTGCTGCGCGTCGACTACCGGAAGTTCCGCGACTTCTCGATGCTCGCCTACGTGCTCACCGTGAGCGCGCTGTTCTTCGTGCTCACGCCCATCGGCTCCGAGGCCGGTGGGGCCACGTCGTGGTACGAGCTTCCGTTCGACTTCCAGCTCCAGCCGGCCGAGCTCGCCAAGTTCGGGTTGATCGTCGCCCTCGCGGGCTATGTGAACGAGCACCGGGGCGCGGACATCGACCCGTGGCGCCTTACGGTGATCATCGCCCTCGCCGCGGTCCCGATCGGCCTCGTCCTGCTCCAACCCGACCTCGGCACGGACATGGTCTTGCTGTCGATCGTCGTGGGCCTGCTCGCGGTGGGCGGGGTGCGGGGCCGCTACCTTCTTGCGCTCACCCTCCTCGCGGTCACGATGGTGTGGGCCGTCATCGAGATCGGGATGCTCACGGAGTACCAGCTCGAGCGACTCAACATCGGTGGGAGTGGCGACGACACCCAGGGATCGGCCTACAACCAGGACCAGTCGATCAAGACGATCGGCAGCGGCGACTGGCTCGGCTTCGGTTTGTTCCAGGGACCGCAGACCCGTCTCGGCTTCGTGCCCGAGCAGCACACGGACTTCATCTTCACTGCCGTCGGCGAGGAGCTGGGGTTCGTCGGGGCCGGCTCGCTGCTGTTGCTGTTCGCGATCGTGCTGTGGCGCACCTGGCGAATAGCGCAGCTCGCCAGCGACTATTACGGGACGCTCGTGTGCGCGGGCGTGCTCGCGATGTTCACGTTCATGATCGTGGAGAACGTCGGCATGTGCCTCGGCGTGATGCCCGTCACCGGCATCCCGTTGCCATTCATGTCCTACGGCGGTTCCGCGATGATCACCTGCTGTGCCTGCATGGCCCTCGTGCAGAACGTCTACGCCAACAGGTTCAACTAGCCCCTCTGGTCACCACACAAGGCACGTGAAGTAGACTGCCTCTGCAAATGACCAACCTGTGGCCGAGGATCGAACCTCTGCTGGCCAGGGTGGAAAAGCCTGCTCGCTACATCGGAATGGAGCGGGGATCGCTCCGGCCGGGGCACCGGCCCGATCAGGTCTCCTGGCTCCTCCTCTATCCCGATACCTACGAGATCGGCCTGCCCAACCAGGGGCTCCAAGTCCTCTACGAGATCCTGAACGAACGCGACGACGCGTCGGCTGAGCGCGCCTACGCGCCGTGGACCGACCTCGAGTCCGAGCTGCGCACGCACGGCGTGCCCCTCTTCTCGGTCGACACCCACCGCGACGCCGGCTTGTTCGACGTGCTCGCCTTCAATCTGTCGGCCGAGCTCGTGTACACGAACCTGCTGAGCTGCATCGATCTTGCGGGCGTGCCAGTGCGGGCCGAAGAGCGCCGGCCGGAGCACGCGATCGTCGTCGCCGGGGGCCACTGTGCCTACAACCCGGAGCCGCTCGCTGACTTCGTCGACGCCTTCGTGATCGGCGATGGCGAGGAGGCGGCAGGGGAGATCACCGAAGTCCTCTCGGCCTGGAAGCGGGCCGGGCGTACCTCCCGCGAGGGAGTTCTGCGCGAGCTGGCCACCATCCCGGGCGTGTACGTGCCCGCCATGTACGACGTCGAGTACGACGGGCCCGCGCTGCGGAGCGTGACGCCACGGTTCGCGGACGTGCCCGCCGTCATCGACAAGCGCACGGTCGCCGATCTCGGCGATTGGCCGTACCCGAAGCAGCAGCTCGTGCCTTTGGTGGAGGTCGTCCACGACCGGCTCAGCGTCGAGATCTTCCGCGGCTGCACGCGTGGGTGCCGCTTCTGCCAGGCCGGGATGATCACGCGGCCCGTGCGCGAGCGGCCATGGGAGCAGGTGCGCACGATGGTTCGCGAGGGCCTGCGCCGCACTGGCTACGAAGAGGTGGCACTCACCTCGTTGTCGAGCGCCGACTTCTCGGGTATCGACGGCCTCGTCGCCGATCTCGTGAACCAGCAAGAGGGCACCGGTTGCGTCAGCCTGTCGTTGCCGTCGTTGCGGGTCGATGCGTTCACCGTCGGGATCGCCAGCGAGATCCAGAAGGTGCGCCGCACCGGTCTCACGTTCGCGCCCGAAGCCGGCACGTGGCGACTACGGCAGGTCATCAACAAGCTCATCACCGAGGAAGACCTGTACGCCGCGGTCGACGGCGCGTACTCGCAGGGTTGGCGGCGCGTGAAGCTCTACTTCCTCACCGGTCTCCCGACCGAGATGGACGACGACACGCTCGGTGTTGCCGAGTTGGCGCGCAACGTCGTCGAGGTGGGGTGTCGCCACACGAAGGGTGCCTCGTGCACGGTGTCGCTGGGTGGATTCGTGCCCAAGGCGCACACGCCGTTCCAGTGGTTCGGCCAGAACGGTGTCGACGAGCTGGCCCGCAAGGTCAACCTCGTGCGTGACGCGCTCGGACGGAAGTCGGGGGCGCAGGTGCGGTGGCACGACCCGCACGCCACGTTCGTCGAGGGGATCGCGAGCCGCGGCGATCGCCGGATCGGGCGCGTGATCGAGCATGTGTGGCGCGCTGGTGGCACGTTCCAGGAATGGGGCGAGCACTTCAACTCCTCGTTGTGGATGGAAGCTATGGCGGGCGAAGGCCTCGATCCCGAGTGGTACGTGACCCGTCACCGCACTGTCGACGAGGTGCTGCCGTGGGATCACATCTCCGCCGGGTTGCACCGCGACTTCCTCTGGCACGACTGGCAAGCCGCGCTCAACGAGCACGGGCTGCCCGACTGCCGGTGGACGCCTTGCTACGACTGCGGTGTGTGCACTGACTACGCGCTGGAGCACGTGGTGGCATCACCGGTCGCGCCCGCGGGCGGCAGTCAGGGCACGGGCCAGGACCTCACCCACGGTGGGGATGTCCCCGTGATCTTGCGAGAGCGCGGCGACCGTAGGGAGCTCGCCGGAGCGGCGAGCGGCCCGAAGGGCAGCGTCGGGTATCCCGACGCTGAGCGAGTGCGACCATGAGAGGTGAGAGTGGGTTCCCGGTTCGGCTTCGGTTCACGAAGGTCGGCAAAGTGCGGTTCGTGTCACATCGTGATGTGGCTCGCGCCTTCGAGCGGGCCTTCCGGATCGAACAGCTCCCGCTCGCATTCACGCAAGGCTTCTCACCGCGGCCCAAGGTGAGCTTCGGCCTGGCGTTGGGTGTTGGGCACGAGAGCGATGCGGAGTACCTGGATCTCGAGCTCGCCGACGCCGTTGCGGTGGACGACCTCGGCGACCGGCTGTCGCCCGTTCTGCCCGAGGGCATCGACGTCGCCGGCGCGTGTGAGCTCGCGGACCGCGCACCTTCACTCCAGGAAGCGGTCACACTTGTGGGCATCGACCTCCAGCTCCACGATGTCGACGCTCCGACGTTGCAGGATGCGGTCGACCGCGCACTTGCGGCCGAGCGCTTGTGCATCACCACGACGCGGAAGGGCAACCCCGTCGAAGAAGACCTCCGGCCTGCTTTGCGGACGCTCGTCGTCAACGACGATGACGGCGTCACCGTGGTGCGAGCCGAGCTGAACACCCAACCCCGTGGCGTGAGGCCTGCGGATCTCACCGTCGTACTCCGCGAGCTCATGGATGTGACAGACGCCGAGATCGGTGCAGACCGCGTGCGACGGACTCATCAATGGATCGAACGCGACGGCGCGCGGCTGGAGCCGCTGGAAGCCGATCGTGCGACGCGCACCGCGACGCGGCTGCGCGTGACGAGCAAAGGACTGAAAGATGACCGACGAGAAGACACCGGAGGCGACGACCTCCGAGACGACACCATCGACGCCGCCAACCACCAAGTCGGAGGCCGGCGGATCGCCTGACGCGGCCTCGTCGAACGGGGAGACCCCGGCGCGCCGTCGCCGTCGTCGCGGCTCACGCGGCGGACGCAATCGGAAGAAGTCGACTGCGACTGCGGGCGCGCACCCACCGGCCGGCGAGTCGCTCGGTGAGGACTGGAACGATCCCGCCGCCGACCGGGGGCTGACGGCCGAGGATCTCGCTGCCGACGCCCGTGACGATGCGGGGTTGTCGGCGCCGATGCCGACGGCCGCTCGGCCCAAGATCGGCGACACCCGTCCCGCACCGGCGGCGGCCGCTCCCGCGGCCAAGTCGGGGCGCCGCCGCCGCGGCGGACGCGGGCGCAACAAGAGCGCGAGCGGTGCTACGGCGCGCGATGACGTGGTGCAGGCCGACCTCGGTGTCGGCGACACGACCGCGCTCGAGGATCTCGACGAGGAGACGCTCGCACGCCGCCGCGGGCGCACCCGGAAGGGTCGTCCCGCTGGTCGCTACATGATGTGCGTGCACGTGCGCGAAGACGGGCACACTCACATCGCGCTTCTCGAGGGACGCGTGTTGATCGAGCACTCTGTGGCCACCGCGGAGCGAGACACCGCGAACTCGATCGACGGGAACATCTACCTCGGCCGTGTGCAGAACGTGCTTCCCGGCATGGAGGCGGCGTTCGTCGACATCGGAACGCCCAAGAACGGCGTGCTGTACCGAGGCGACGTTGCCTACGACCCCGAAGAGGTCGAGGAGAAGCAGCCAAAGATCGAGCGGCTGCTGAAGAACGGGCAGTCGGTCGTCGTGCAGGTCACGAAGAACCCGATCGGAGCGAAGGGGGCGCGCCTCACCCAAGAGGTGAGCCTCGCCGGCCGCTTCGTGGTGATGGTGCCGTCGCAACCGAGTATTTACGGCATCTCGAAGCGACTCCCCGACGACGAGCGCAAGCGGTTGCGGCGTGTGCTTGAGGATCTGCGGCCACCTGACGCGGGACTCATCGTGCGCACGGCCGCCGAGGGCGCGACGCCCGACGAGCTCGAGCGTGACGTTCGTCGACTCCGCGAGCAGTGGGAGCAGATCTCTGCGCTCGCTGACCGCTCGAAGCCGGCGCGCCTGCTGTACCAAGAGCCTCCCTTGGTGACGCGCCTCCTGCGGGAAGAGTTCACCAAGGAGTACCGCGGCGTGTTGATCGACGACCGCGCCCTCTACGAAGAGGTGCGTTCGTACGTCGAGGCGATCACGCCTGAGCTGGCGGAGCGGATCGAGTACTACGACGAAGCGGAAGAGGGCATCAGCGTCTTCGAACGCCACCATGTGCAGGAGCAGCTGCTCAAGGCGCTCGACCGCAAGGTGTGGTTGCCGTCCGGCGGCTCGATCATCATCGAGCGCACCGAGGCACTGACCGTGGTGGACGTCAACACGGGGAAGAACGTTGGCCGTTCGAACCTCGAAGAGACGGTGTTCAAGAACAACCTGGAGGCCGCGGACGAGGTCGCCCGTCAGCTCCGGTTGCGTGACATCGGCGGGATCATCGTCATCGACTTCATCGACATGGAGATCCGGTCGAACCGGGAGCAGCTCGTCAAGGCGTTCCGTGACGCGCTCGCTCGGGATAAGACCCGTACCCAGGTGTTCGACGTGTCTGAGCTCGGCGTGGTCGAGATGACTCGGAAGCGCGTGTCCGAGGGCCTGGTGGAGTCGGTCAGCGAGACGTGTTCGACCTGCAACGGCAGGGGCTACCTCATCGACGAGGCCCTGCTGGAAGAGCTGCAGTAAAGTCTCCTGTTCCCAAAGGATCGAGCGAGAGCACAGGCATGTACGCAGTCATCCGCACCGGCGGCAAGCAGTACCGGGTCGAGAAGGGCCAACGCGTGGAGGTCGAGCGCGTCGGCACCGAGCCTGGTGGCTCGGTCGAGCTCTCGCCGGTGCTGCTCGTCGACGGCAAGAAGGTGCTCTCCACGCCGAAGGACCTCGGCAAGGCCAAGGTGAAGGCGAAGGTCCTCGAAGAGACCAAGGGTCCGAAGATCAACGGCTTCGTGTACAAGCCGAAGTCCAACAACCGGAAGCGGTGGGGCCACCGTCAGAAGTACTCGGTGCTCGAGATCACTGACATCAGTGCGGGTGCCGCCAGCACGAAGAGCGCTGAGAAGACCGCTCAGAAGACCGACGAGGAGTAGCGAGCGATGTCGAAGAAGAAGGGCGCAGCCTCCTCCCGCAACGGTCGCGACTCCGCCGCACAACGGCTCGGCGTCAAGGTGCACTCGGGCACGCAGGTGCGCGCCGGCGCCATCATCGTGCGCCAGCGCGGCACGGTCTTCCACCCCGGCGAGAACGTCGGCAAGGGTGGCGACGACACGCTCTTCGCCACGGCTGACGGCGTCGTCCAGTTCGGCCACCGCAAGGGCCGCAAGCTCGTGGACGTGAACCCGAGCTCGTAGCCCGCGCCCAAGAACACGCGCGACGGCGCGTGCGCGCGCCCGTATCCTGAGTGCGTCATGGTGCAGTCCGCGTTTGTTGATGAGGTGCAGGTCAACCTGCGCGGCGGGGATGGTGGGGCGGGCGCCATCTCGTTTCGTCGGGAGGCTCACGTTCCCAAGGGCGGGCCTGACGGTGGGGACGGGGGCAAGGGCGGCGATGTGATCGTGCAGGCGGATCGCAACACCGCGTCGTTGCTGTCGTTCCGGGATCATCCGCACCGCAAGGGCGAGTCGGGCAAGCACGGCGCGGGCAAGCAACGCCATGGGAAGCGTGGCGCCGACCTCATCGTGCCCGTCCCGGAGGGAACGGTCGTGCGTGATCGCGACGGCTCGCTGCTCGCGGATCTCGTCGGGCACGGCGACTCGTACGTGGGCGCGCACGGCGGTCGTGGTGGCCGCGGTAACGCGCGGTTCTTGTCGAACGCCCGTCGCGCGCCGAGCTATGCCGAGCAGGGTGAGTTCGGTGAAGAGCGTTGGTTGCGCTTCGAGGTGAAGCTGCTCGCGGATGCCGCGCTCGTGGGCTTTCCGAACGCCGGCAAGTCGACGCTCATCTCGACCGTGAGCGCAGCGAAGCCCAAGATCGCCGACTATCCGTTCACGACGCTCGAACCCCATCTCGGGGTGGTTCGTCGTGATGGTCGTGAGCTCGTGCTCGCCGACATCCCTGGTCTGGTCGAAGGCGCGGCAGAGGGCCGAGGCCTCGGTCATCAGTTCCTCCGACATGTCGAGCGCGCACGAGTGCTGGTTCTGCTGCTCGATCTCGCGAACATCGAGGGCATCTCGCCTGAGGAGCAAGAACGGGTGCTCGTCGCCGAGCTCGAGTGCTATCGCCCCCAGCTCCTCGAGCGTCCTCGCCTTGTGGTCGGCACGAAAGCCGATGTCGCCCAGATGCCGTACGAGGGTCGTCGAATCTCGGCTGTCACCCACGACGGCGTCGACGAGATGATGGGAACGCTGGGCGCGATGGTCGAAGAGGCGCGCGCTGTCGAGCCGGAATCCGAGGGATTTGTCGTGCTCCGCCCGGCCGAGGACGGCTTCTCGCTTGCCCGCGACGATGATGGCGCGTGGAGGGTGAGCGGTCGCGCCGCGGAACGGATCGTCGCGATGGCCGACCTCACGAACGCTGAAGCGCTCTCGTATGTGCAACACCGCTTCCGGCGAATGGGGGTCGAGCGCGCGCTCGCGAAGGCGGGCGCGAAGGAGGGCGATCTCGTGCGAGTGGGCGAGGTCGAGCTCGAGTACGTGGAAGGCTTCGTATAGCGATGGCAACCACGGTGGTGAAGGTCGGCACGTCGTCCATCACCGGCGAGACGGGTGAGCTCGACGACACCGCCGTGGCGAAGCTCTGCTCCGAGTTGGCTGCGGTACGCGAGCAAGGTCACGAAGTCGTGCTGGTGAGCTCGGGCGCGATTGCAGCCGGAATGCCGGTGCTTGGTCTGCACGAGCGGCCGACCGATGTCGGTGTGCTTCAGGCCATCGCCGCAGTCGGTCAACCCCGCTTGATGGAGCGTTTCGGAGCGATCCTCGCTGGCCATGGGCTGGTCAGCGGGCAAGTGCTGCTCACCGCGCGCGACTTCGGTGAGCGCGACCAGTACCTCCACGCGCGAGAGACCTTGCGTCGTCTCCTCGATCTCGGCGTGGTCCCGATCGTCAACGAGAACGACACCGTCGCCGACGACGAGATCCGTTATGGCGACAACGACCGGCTTGCGGCTCTGGTCGCCAACCTGGTGAACGCCGATGTGCTCGTGTTGCTCACCGACACCGCCGGGTTGCACACGGCCGATCCCCGGCTCGATGCCGAGGCGTCGTTGATCGAGGAGATCGTCGAGGTCGACGCCGCACTCGAAGCGGTCGCCGGCGGCGCCGGCACCGTGCGCGGCAGCGGTGGGATGGCGAGCAAGCTCGCCGCGGCGAAGATCGCCGCGTGGTCGGGCGTGCGGGTCGTGATCGCCGGGAGCGAGACGGCTGGGGTCGTACTGGACGCAGTGGAAGGGCGCGCCGTCGGAACCGCGGTACGAGCGCGGGAGGGTCGACTGCCGAGCCGCAAGCTCTGGATCGCATTCGCCCGCGGGGCGAACGGTCGGGTGGTGGTGGACGGTGGCGCGCGCAAGGCGCTCTGCGACGACGATCGGTCGCTGCTGCCGGCCGGGGTGGCCGGCGTCGAGGGATCGTTCGCGCCCGGCGATGCGATCGAGGTCGTCGATGACCAAGGGGCAGTGTTCGCAAAGGGTCTCAGCCGCTACGACTCCAACTCGTTGTCCGCGGCCGCGGGCAAGAAGACCAGCGCTCTCCCCGAAGGATCCCCACAAGAGGTCATCCACAAAGACGACTTGGTTGTTCTCCCATAACGGGATCGGCGGGCGCGCCCGAGGGGTGGCTTTGCCGCCCCTCGACAACATGGTCTCGATCCGGTTCGCGCTGGGAGGGGTGCACGGGAGGGCCCGCCCTCCCCGTGTTACTTGCCCTCCCCGTGCGCAATGGGCAGACTTCCCGCCACGCTCGTCGCCGGCCGACGGGGGGAGGGCCTCTTTCGGGGGCTCGAGACGGCCGGGGCGTGCGCGGGGGGTGCGAGGCCGCCGCCGGCGGTTCCGCCGCAGTAGGCGCGGCCTCGCCCCACCCGCATCTCTCCCGTCTCGCTCGGGCTCTCGCCGCGCACTGTCTTGGAATCGCTCCCTCACTCGCGCGGGCTTCTCGGCACGCTCCTTGTTGCCTGACAACAACCACCGTGCCGAAAACTCGGGAAGAAGGGCGGAACAGGGCGCCGGTACACTTGGCTCATGCCGACGCCTGTCGACGAGCTCGCGCGCCGTTCGAAGGTCGCGAGTCGTCAGCTCGCCGGCGCTAGCACCGACGACAAGGATGCGGGTTTGCTCGCGGCGGCTGACTTGCTGCTCGAGCGAGCGCCCGATGTGCTCGCGGCGAACACCGCGGACCTCGAGGATGCCGCCGCCGGAGGGATGGCCGAGGGCCCACTCGACCGCTTGCGGCTGACCGATGCCCGCCTCACCGGGATGGCGGAAGGACTGCGCAAGGTCGCGGGACTCCAGGATCCGGTGGGTGAGGTGCTCGATTCAACGGAGCGTCCGAACGGGCTGCGCATCGAGCGGGTGCGCGTGCCGCTGGGTGTCGTCGCCATCATCTACGAGAACCGTCCGAACGTCACCAGCGACGCAGCCGGTCTCTGCCTGAAGTCGGGCAACGCCGCGATCCTTCGTGGCTCGGGCACCGCACTGCGTTCGAACCTCGCGATCGCCGGTGTGCTGCGCGAAGCGCTCGAAAAGGTGGGATTGCCCGAGGACGGGGTGATCGTCGTCGACGACGTCGCGCACGAGGCTGCCACGCGACTCATGCAGCTCACTGAGCTCGTGGACTGCCTCATTCCGCGCGGCGGCCCTGATCTCATCCAAAGCATCCGCGAGAACGCCACGGTGCCGGTCGTGATCGACGGCGACGGGAACTGCCACGTGTATGTGGATGCCGCCGCCGATCTCGACGAGGCGGAAGCGATCGTCCTCAACGCCAAGACGCAGCGCACGAGTGTGTGCAACGCCGCGGAGTCGTTGGTGGTGCACGAGGGCATCGCCGATGTTTTCGTCCCGCGCGTGTGCGCCGCCCTGGCTGAGCGCGGTGTGGAGCTCCTCGGTGACGCCGCGGCGCGCGCCCGCTGCTCGGAGATGGGCGAAGCGACCGATGCCGACTTCGGCCAGGAGTTCCTCGATATGAAGCTCACCGTGGCCGTTGCTGCCGACCTCGGTGCAGCGATCGACCACATCAACCGGTTCGGCACCGGTCACACCGAGGCGATCCTCACCGAGGACGCTGACGCGGCCCGTCGCTTCAGTGAAGAGATCGATGCCGCGGTCGTCGTCGTCAACGCCTCGACCCGCTTCACCGATGGTGAGGAGTTCGGCCTCGGCGCTGAGATCGGGATCTCTACCCAGAAGCTCCATGCGCGCGGCCCCATGGGCCTGCGTGAGCTCACGACGTACAAGTACCTCGTGTGGGGCGACGGCCAGATCCGCGAGTAGACAGCACTCATGGCTACCCGCTTCGAGTCGGTCCCTGACGTCATCGAACGTCTCCGCAGCGTCGACTACCTGTCAGACGCGAACATCGCCGGCGTCGTGTATCTCGCCGACCGGCTCGAGAAGCCGGTGCTCGTCGAGGGACCCGCGGGTGTCGGCAAGACCGAGCTCGCCAAGGCAATCGCGCAGACCACCGGCGCGCGCCTCATTCGGCTTCAGTGCTACGAGGGTCTCGACGAGGCCAAGGCGCTGTACGAGTGGAATTACAAGAAGCAGCTCCTACGCATCCAGGCTGACCGTGAGCACGAGACGAGTTGGGCCGTCGTCGAAGAGGACATCTTCTCCGAGGACTTCCTGTTGACGCGTCCGTTGCTGGAGGCGATCCGCGCCGAAGAACCCATTGTCTTGCTCATCGACGAGGTCGACCGCGTCGAGATCGAGACCGAGGCGTTGCTGCTCGAAGTGCTCTCCGACTTCCAGGTGTCGATCCCCGAGCTCGGCACGATCAAGGGCACGCAACGGCCGATCGTGATCCTCACGTCGAACAACACGCGTGAGCTGTCCGAAGCACTCAAGCGTCGCTGCCTCTATCTGCACATCGACTATCCCGACCTCGATCGCGAGAAGGAGATCGTGCGGGTGCGGGTGCCCGAGATCGACGACGAGCTCGCCGAGCAGGTCGCCCGAGTCGTTCGTTCGATCCGCGAGCTCGAGCTCAAGAAGGCGCCGTCGATCTCGGAGACGATCGACTGGGCGCGCACGCTGCTCTACCTCGGGAAGAAGGAGATCTCACCCGAGGTCATCGGCGAGACGTTGCACGTGCTCCTGAAGTACCAGAGCGACATCGCGAAGGCGCGCAAGGAGCTCGCGCCTGAGAGCGCGGGTTGATTCTGGCGGGCGTCAGCAGCGGAGCGAGCGCCCGCGCCGCAGGTATCCTGCGGTGCAGCGAGTGAGGCAATTGTGATGCTCGACGTGCTTCAGGGCTTCGTCCACGAGCTGCGTGCGGCGGGTCTGCCCGTCTCCATGACCGAGAACCTCGACGCCATGCGCGCGGTCGAGCACGTCGACATCGCAGAGCGTGACATCTTCAAAGCCGCGCTCGGTGCGACGTTGGTGAAGCACCACCACCACTGGAACGCCTTCGAGACCGTCTTTGACGTCTACTTCTCGCTCTACTCGCCCGGTGTCGATGGCGAGGAGATCGACGAGCAGCTCTGGGAGTCCATGACTGCCGAGGCCGCCGGTGGAGGTGCCGGTGGCGAGATGTCGCGCGAAGAGCTTGCGGCGATGCTGCTCGAAGCGCTGATGTCGATGGACCGCGATGAGCTGCGTCGGCTCGCGGCGATGGCCGTCAGCGCGTTCGCGGGGATGGAGCCCGGTCGTCCCGTCGGCGGCACCTACTACCTGTATCGAACCCTGCGACAGCTCGACCTTGACGACCTCGGCGCTCGGCTCATGGGACGCGCCCGTGAAGCCGGCGAGGTCCCCGACGACGAGCTCGCGCAGCGACTCCAACAGGAGGAGTTCGACGAGCGTTTGCGTTCGTTCCGTGAGCTGGTCGAAGCCGAGATCCGGCGACGCCTCGTGGCGGACCGTGGGGCGGAGGCGATGGCGCGCACGCTGCGCAAGCCGTTGCCAGAAGACGTCGACTTCATGCACGCGTCACGCGACGAGATGCTTGCGCTCCAGCGTGCGATCTATCCGCTGACCCGTGCTCTCGCCGCGCGACTCGCACAACGTCGTCGTCGGCGCCATCGCGGCCACCTCGACTTCCGCCGCACGGTGCGCGCGTCGCTCTCGTACGGCGGCGTGCCGGCCGAGCCGAAGTTCCGAGACCCGCACCCGTCGAAGCCGGAGATCATGGTGGTTGCCGACATCTCCGGGTCGGTGGCGAGCTTCGCCCGCTTCACGTTGCAGTTCGTCTACGCGATGGCGAGTCAGTTCTCGAAGGTGCGGTCGTGGGTGTTCATCGACGGCATCGACGAGGTCACCCGGTTCTTCCAGGACTCGGACGACGTGACCGATGCCGTGCACCGTGTGAACACCGAGGCCGATGTCGTCTGGGTCGACGGGCACTCCGACTACGGACACGCCTTCGAGGTGTTCCACGATCGGCATGTCAAGGAGATCACGCCGAAGACGTCGATCATCCTGCTCGGCGATGCGCGCAACAACTACCACGCACCGCAGGCGTGGGTGCTCGACGCGCTGCGCAAGCGGGCCAAGCACCTCTACTGGTTGAACCCGGAGCCGCGTGGCTATTGGGACACTGGCGACTCCGTGATCGCCGAGTACGCGTCGCACTGCGACGGTGTGTACGAGTGCCGCAACCTGCGCCAGCTCGAGCGCTTCGTCACGACGATCGCCGAAGGCTAGGTACCGAGCAACGCCCAGGCGCGGTCGGCGATCCTTGCCAGCGCGAGGAGCTGGACTCGCTCTCTTCTGCGGAACGGGTGGCCTGCTCTTCCGAGCAGCAGTGTCGCTGCGTGCGTTGGTAGCTCGGCGACCGCGAGATCTTCGGGTCCGGTGGTGCCGTCGGCGACCTTCGGCGACGCCGTGGTGCCCGTTGCGAGCGCCGCAAGGAGCTCTGACGGGGGCAGTGCGCCGCCGTTCGCCGACACGACGCTGCCGTCGCGCACCAATGCCGTCCAGTCGGCCAGGAACTCACGCCGGGTGTGTGAGAGCAGCACTTGGTGCAGCGCCTCAGCCGTGTCGGCCTCGCACAACACGGCGGCTGACTCGAGCGCATCGAGCCGGGGATCCGGAAAGGCGTCGACGAGCCGGACTTCCTCGACCGACGCGCCGTCGACCTGCTCGATCTCCCGCACGAGAAGATCGATGAGGTCCTTGTCCGCGATCCGCACCGCGAACTCGTCGACGGCAACGTCGTGGCCACGCTCCAGCACGTCGATCCCGACGATGTCGCCTCCGACCGAGCCGATGCGTGACGCCACAAGTCCGAGCGCGCCGGGACGGTCGGGTAGCCAGACGCGCACCAGCAGGCTCGTGCCGTCATCGCTCACGGGGCGCGAGGGTAGGCCCAAAATGTGTCGGTCATGTGTTCGGAAGATGAACGGCGCGACGGCTCTCGTACACTGCGGCGGTGGGCGACACGACCGAGCGCATCGGCGTGCTCGGCGGCACGTTCGATCCCGTGCACATCGGCCATCTGGTGGCCGCGGCCGACGCCCGAGCTGGCCTGAAGCTCGACCGGGTGCTCCTCGTCGTCGCCGGTGATCCATGGCAGAAGCGAACCCAGGTCGTGGCTTCTGCAGCTGACCGACTCGCGCTCGTCGAGCTCGCCGTCGAGGGGATCGATGGCCTCGAGGCCAGCTCGATCGAGGTCGAGCGCGATGGCGCGTCGGTCACCGCGGACACGCTCGAGGAGCTCACCGCCCCCGGCCGCGAGCTCTTCTTGCTTCTTGGCGCGGACGCAGTGAGCAACATGTCGACTTGGAAGCGTCTCGATGACACCCGTTCGCTTGCGACAGTTGTGGTCGTGGAGCGCGCCGGTGAACATGCCGAACCGCCAGGGGACGGATGGTGCGTCGAGCACCTGACGATCCCTCGGCTGGACGTGTCGTCAACCGAGATTCGCGACCGCCTCGCGCACGATCGGCCGATCGATGGACTTGTCGCGCCCGAAGTCGTGCGAGCCATCCGTGAGCGAGGCCTCTACACTGACCCGCGATGACGACGGGATGGCGAGCCGGTTGACCCGCTCGTCATCCGACGCGCACGAGCGTGCCGTCGTTGCTGCTGAGGCCGCAGCCGCCAAGAAGGGCGAGGACATCGCGATCCTCGAGGTCGGCGACATCATCAGCATCATCGACTGCTTTGTGCTGGTCTCCGCCACCAACACCCGTCAGGTGAAGACGATCGTCGACGAAGTGCAGCTGGCACTCCGTGAGCACGATGGCTCGCGACCACTCGGGGTCGAGGGACTCGACGACGCAACGTGGGTGTTGCTCGACTTCGCCGACGTGGTCGTGCACGTGTTCCTCGACTCGACGCGGTCGTACTACGACCTCGATCGACTGTGGGCCGACGCGCCGCGGATTGACATCGGCGACGAGCCCGTGAGTGCGCGTCAGGCGTCGAGGTAGGGGCGAACCGGCACGCCGCGCTCGCTGAGCGCGGTCTTGAGCTCGCGCACGCTCGGGTTCCGCTCGAAACGCGGTGAATAAAGGATCGAGCTGATGATCGCCGCCTGCGCGCCACCCGTCGTGACGCCGTCGACGATGTGGTCGACGTTGCCGGCACCGCCTGAGGCAATGACGGGGACGTTGACCGCGTCGGCGACGGCACTCGTGATCTCGAGGTCGTAGCCTGACGCCGTGCCGTCGCGGTCGATGCTGTTCACCACGATCTCGCCCGCACCGAGATCCTCGCCTCGCCGCACCCAGTCGAGCGCGTCCAGCCCGGTGGCCTCTCGCGCGCCGTCGATGAAGACCTCGTAGCCACTGGGGAGACCGGCGCTCACGCCGACGTGCTTCACCTGGGTGCTGAGCACGACGCATTGGCGACCGAACGCTTCGGCTCCTTCACGGATGATGCTCGGGTTGCGTACCGCCATCGAGTCGATGCTGATCTTCTCGGCACCGGCCTTCAGCACTGCGAACATGTCCTCGACGGACCGAATCCCGCCGCCGACGGTGAACGGCACGAACACGTGCTGGGCGACGCGCCGCACGGTGTCGAGATCGATCTTGCGCTTCTGCGCGCTGGCCGTGATGTCGTAGAAGACGATCTCGTCGATCTGGTCCTCGTAGAGCTGCTGCGCAAGGTCCTCCGCGGGGGCGACGTCGATGTTGTCCTGGAACTGCTGCGCCTTCGTGACGCGCCCGTCGACGACGTCGAAGCACGCAATGAGGCGTTTCGTCAGCATTGGGGATCCCATCCGGCGAACGCTCGCAGCAGTGAGAGTCCCAGTGGGCCGCTCTTCTCGGCGTGGAACTGCGTGGCGACGATGTTGTCGTGCGCCGCGATCGAGCAAAAGTCGAGCTCGTACTCCGTCGAGCCGAGCACGTCAGCGGTGTCGGCCGGCGCCGCGTAGTAGGAGTTCACGAAGTAGCAGTGGCCGCCGTCGGGGAAGTCGGCGGTGACGGGGTGATCGCGTCGCAGCTGCACAGAGTTCCAACCGATCTGTGGCACGCGAGCTGTCAGCGGGAACTGCTTGACCTGACCGGGTATCCACCCAAGACACGGGGTGTTGCCCTCCTCCGAGTGGTCGAACAGCACCTGGAGTCCAATGCAGATCCCGAGGAAGGGAGCCCGATCCGTCACCACTTTGGTCGCGAGGCTATCGATGAGCTCCGACTCGCCGAGCGACGCGAGTGTCGCCTTGGCCGCACCGACACCGGGCAGGATGATCCGTTCCGCGGCCGCGATCTGGTCGGGTGTCGTCACCAGCTGGTGTTCGATCCCGAGCCGTGCGAGCGCGTAGCCCACACTCGGCGCATTGCCCGCGCGGTAGTCGACAACCCCGATCATCAGCGGGCCAGTGTACGGATCGTCGTCCTCTGACTCCCACGATTGCGTCTTCAGAGAGGGGCGTAGGCTCCCGCGTCATGGCTGACGACAAGGTCCGAAGAAGCACTCGCCGCGGCGCGTGAAATGGGCGTCGAAGCCGACGCCGACGAAGCGCGCCGATGGATGCTCGCGGTCGCCTCCACTGACAACCGCGACCAGATCACGGCTGAGGTGGGCACTGGTGTCTTCGGTGATCGGGTGTCGCTCCTCGACTTCGACACCGACGACCTTGAGCGCTTCCGCCGCTTGGTGCCGCTCATCCGCATGGAGTCGCACCCGCGGATGGAGTCGGCGATCTCGATCGCCGGCAGCGCAGCGCAGGCCAAGGTGCAGGTGTTCCCCGGCGACGCCGACTTCTTCGAGCGTGTGCACCTCCACGCGAAGGATGAGAACGAAGCGAAGTCCCTGCTGCGTGAGCTGATGCGCAAGACTGCGCTGCGCGCCGCCTCGCAACCCGACATCGTCCTGCTCACTGCCGACATGGGCTCGTACCCGGAGGCCGTGAGTGAACGGGGACGGGACAAGAAGGCAGGTGATTCAACGGACTGGACCACCGACGACGTGGCCCAGGGCGAGATCGCCGTGGAGGCCAAGGCCGGCGGCACTCGCACGTACAAGTGGGACGAGATGGAGGTCGGCACCGGCTGGCTGTTCCTCGGTTGGATCGTCGCTGAGCGTGAAGAGGGACGGATTGCTCTCGCGAGCAACGTGATCGACGTGACCTGGGAAGACCCGGACGGGAACATCAAGGCGTTCGACGGCGCGGTTGATCCGCTGGTGCAGGAGATCTATCTCGAGCTGAGCGCGCTCGATCTCGTCGCTCGACTCGCGCCACACATCCCGAAGGGCGCACGCTCGAACTACGAGAAGATCATGATCGATCAGGTGTACCACTACACCAAGGAGTCGCCGAGCTACGGCAAAGCCGCGAAGCGCCTCTACAACTTGTTCCGTGTGTCGGATCAGCTCGAATCCGCGACATACGTGCGCGAGCTCTTCGACGAGCCATCTGCACGCCTCTACCAGGTGCCCGGCCTTCTCGACGCGGCGGACGTGGCGCGCAAGCCAGAGTCGGGGATCGACCAGGCAACGGTCATGCACCAGCTCGACGTGGTTGCCCAAGCGATCGAAGAGGTCACCGAAGGTGCCGAGGAAGCCGAGCTGCTCGCCGCGCTCCAGAAGCTCCGCGACACCGCGCTCGCAGAGGGCAAGGGTGGCCAGGAGTGGTCAACGGTGCTGAAGGAAGTCAGCGAGCGCTGCGCGGAGATCGTCAGCGAGTTCTTCCGAGTGCGCCTGCTCGCCTTCTGCCCAGTCCGCGACTACCTGGAAACACTCGAGAAACCTGCGTGACGCCTCGTTGACAAGTACGGCGGTGGAGCCGACGCGTGTCGAACGCGCTACCTCTTCGATGCCATCGAAGCGCTCTACCAGTTGAGCTACGGCCCCGTGGGAACGAACAACTTACCGCAACTGTCGCACCCCGCTCGTACGGTCATGTTCATGAGCAGTGTGACGCCCACGGAGATCGGAGCGCGAGCAGAGGCCGCGGTGGCGAGCGCGCTTGTTCGCGCCGGGAAGTCGGTGTTCTTGCCGGTCTTCGGCGTGAACACCCGCGTGGACCTGATCTACGAGGGTGACACCGGGCTCGTGCGCGTCCAATGCAAGACGTCTCGAATCGTCGGCGACGTGCTGATGTTTCGAACCTCCAGCAACACCAAGAATCTGCCTCGCGCTTATGGTGATGAGGTTGACGAATTCGGCGTGTACTCGCCCGCGAAGAATGCCGTGTACCTCGTGCCTGCGCTCGGGCTTCCTACGAGGGCGTGTCATCTCCGATTTACACCGAGACTCAACGGCCAGCGCAACGGAGTGAGATGGGCCGCCGACTTCTTGCTCGGTCCGCCGTAGGGCGCAAAGTACGCTCGCCGCGATGAGCGAGGACGCCGCGCCGAAGCATCGGTACGACGCGCGTCTTGCCAACGAGATCGAAGCGAAGTGGCAGGACTACTGGGAGTCGGAGCGCACGTTTTTGGCGCCGAACCCGGTCGGCGGGCTGTCGGAAGGGTTCGATCAGGCGAAGGGCAAAGACAAGCTCTACGTGCTCGACATGTTCCCGTATCCCAGCGGGGCCGGGCTCCATGTCGGGCACCCACTGGGATACATCGGCACCGACGTGTTCGGTCGGTTCCACCGCATGAACGGTCGCAACGTGCTGCACGCCTTCGGGTACGACGCGTTCGGGTTGCCGGCCGAGCAGTACGCGCTCGAAACGGGGCAACACCCCCGCGATGCCACCGAGGCCAACATCGCTACGATGCGGCGGCAGCTGCGCGCCCTCGGCCTGGCGCACGACCCGCGCCGCAGCGTCGCCACGACCGACGTGCCGTACTACCGCTGGACGCAGTGGATCTTCCTGCAGATCTTCGAGTCCTGGTACGACGACGCCGCTCACAAGGCCCGACCCATCACCGAGCTGGTCGCCGAGCTCGAGTCGGGCAAGCGCGAGCCCCGAAGCGCGGCGAACCCGGACGGCAAGCCGTGGAAGGACCTCGACGAGCGCACTCGTCGCGAAGTCGTCGACTCGTACCGGCTCGCGTTTCGCGAGGAAGCACTGGTCAACTGGTGTCCAGGGTTGGGCACGGTGCTCGCCAACGAAGAGGTCACCGCCGACGGGCGCAGCGACCGCGGCAACTTCCCGGTGTTCAAGAAGCCGCTGAAGCAGTGGATGCTGCGGATCACAAAGTACGCCGAGCGGCTGCTTGCCGACCTGGACCTGCTCGATTGGCCGGAGCCGATCAAGCTCATGCAGCGCAACTGGATCGGGCGCAGCGCTGGTGCGCTGATCCGCTTTCCGATCGAGGGCTACGACGAGCGGATCGAAGTGTTCACCACGCGACCCGACACGGTGTTCGGCGCGACCTACATGGTCCTCGCACCGGAGCACCCGCTCGTCGACCGGATCGTGCCCGGCGACTGGCCGCCGGCGACCGCGCCCGCGTGGCGCGGCACGTTCGGTACTGAGCGCACACCGGCCGAGGCCATCACCGAGTACCGCGCGTTCGCTGCGACCAAGACCGAGATGGAACGGCAGGCGGAAGGGCGCGAGAAGACTGGCGTCTTCACCGGCGCGTTCGCGAAGAACCCCGCCAATGGTGAAGCAATCCCGGTCTTCATTGCCGACTACGTGCTGATGGGCTACGGCACTGGGGCGATCATGGCGGTGCCCGGTCAGGACGAACGCGACTGGGAGTTCGCCGAGCAGTTCGAGCTGCCGATCGTCCGGACGGTGGAGCCGACACCGGAGTTCGATGGCAAGGCGTTCCTGGGCGACGGTCCCGCGATCAACAGCGGCTTCCTCGACGGTCTGAACATCGTCGACGCGAAGCACAAGATCGGGGAGTGGCTCGTCGCGAACGACGCGGGCGAGCCGACCATCAACTACAAGCTGCGCGATTGGCTCTTCTCTCGTCAGCGCTATTGGGGAGAACCGTTCCCGATCGTGTTCGGCGAGGACGGGCTCCCGCGTGCCGTGCCGGCAGATGCGCTCCCGGTCGAGCTTCCCGAGCTCGACGACTTCCGGCCCGCGTCACTGGATGAGAACGACGCCGAGAGCGACCCGGAACCGCCACTTGCGCGAGCAGAACGGTGGCTCGAGGTGGAGCTCGACCTCGGCGACGGACCCCAGAAGTACGTGCGTGAGACGAACACGATGCCGCAGTGGGCCGGGTCCTGTTGGTACTACCTGCGGTACCTCGATCCCACCAACGAGGATGCACTCATCGATCCCGCGATCGACGAGTACTGGATGAATCCGAATGGTGTCGATCTCTACGTGGGAGGGGTCGAGCATGCGGTGCTGCATCTTCTTTATGCGCGCTTCTGGCAGAAGGTGCTCTTCGATCTCGGGCACGTCTCGACGCGTGAGCCGTTCCACCGCCTCTACAACCAGGGTTACATCCAGGCGCCGGCGTTCCGCGACTCGCGCGGGATCGTCGTGGAGGCGACCGAGGTCACCGAGCGCGACGGGAGCTACTTCCACGGCGACAACGAGGTGGCGCGGGAGTTCGGGAAGATGGGCAAGAGCCTGAAGAACGCGATCGCGCCCGATGACATCTATCGGGACTACGGCGCCGACACGCTCCGCCTCTACGAGATGTTCATGGGCCCGCTGGACGCCAGCCGCCCGTGGAGCACGGCCGACATCGCTGGCGTCTACAAGTTCCTGCAACGGGTGTGGCGGAACGTCCTCGATGAGGACTCGGGTGAGCTGCACGTGTCTGACGAGCCGGCCGACGACGAGACCCGTCGCGTGCTCCACCGCACGATCGCCGCCGTGCGCGAAGACATGGGTGAGCTCAAGTTCAACACTGCGATCGCCCGGCTCTTCGAGCTCAACAACCACCTCACCCAGGTCGTGACCCAGCGGGGGAGCGCGCCACGCGAGGTGGTCGAGCCGATGGTGCTGATGCTCGCTCCACTCACCCCTCACGTCGGCGAAGAGCTGTGGCAACGGCTCGGTCATGCGGGATCGCTCGCGTACGAGCCCTTCCCGGAAGCCGACCCGACCCTGCTGGTCGAGGACGAGATCGAGGTCCCGGTGCAGGTGAAGGGCAAAGTGCGGGCGCAGGTGCGTGTGCCGGCCGGCACGAGCGATGAGACCCTCGAACAAGCCGCGCGTGACGACCCTCGCATCGCCGCCCTGCTCGACGGAGTGACGATCCGGAAGGTGATCGTCGTACCTGGTCGCCTCGTGAACTTCGTGACGGACTGACGTAGGGTTCTTCCTCCGACCAAGCGTCACGGTCGGGCTTCCCCGCACTCCCTCCGGTGGTCGCCTCGCGCCCGGAGGTCAACGTGTCCGACCCGAATCAGCCCAGCTCGCCGACATTGCCCCCGCGCCCCCAACCCGAAGGCGGCGGGTTCAATCCTGACCCCGGCTTCTGGGGATCCGACGACCGCCGGCGTGTGCTCACTCGCCCGGCGGTCGGCTCGGGGTTCGACGCGATCCGCGACCGGATCGATGAATGGCGCAGCGACTCGCGCGCCGGGGTGATCGCGCTGGTCGTCATCGCCATCGTCGCGGGTGTCATCTGGTACCGAGTCGGACTGGCCGGCGGTGACGCAGCGGCGCCGAAGACCTCGGCGTCAGCGAACAAGGCAACCCAACAACCTCCACGCCAGCCCGTCGCCACGACCCTTCCCGACGGCACGCTGATCATCCACGTTGCCGGCGCGGTCATCAGCCCTGGTGTGGCCGAGCTTCCAGCTGGCTCGCGGGTGATCGATGCCGTCGAAGCTGCCGGCGGAGCCTTGCTGGACGCCAACCTCGACCAGCTGAACCTGGCGGCAAAGCTCGCCGACGGGGCGCGCGTGTTCGTGCCACGGATCGGTGAAGCCAGTGTCAGCGACCCTGGAGTCGGCGTGACCGGCACGGACGGTGTCGGTGGCGGCCTGATCAACCTCAACACGGCGACCATCGAACAGCTCGAAGAGCTTCCCGGAATTGGGCCGGTGCTCGCGAGCGCGATCGTCGAGGAGCGCGAGCGGCGCGGTGGCTTCACGTCGGTGAACGAGCTCCGCGACGTTCGCGGCATTGGTGAGCAACGCTTCGCTGACCTGCGCGACCTCGTCACCGTGTGAGCGAACGCCCCGTCAGGCCGTTCGCGGTCGTCGCGTCGCTCGTCGGTGGGATCCTCGTCGGGGACGAGCTCGCGCCGTCAGACGGCGTCATCGCGTTCATCGCCGCGCTGGTCTTCGGGTTCGTTGCTGCGACTCTCCCAGCGTCGAATCCTCGCATCGCCCTGGTGCTCATCGCGATCGCCGCGATTGGCGTTGGCCTCACACAGCGTGCGCACCGCGGCCTCGTCGAAACACCTCTCGCTGATGCCGTCGCCGAACGTCACGACGCGGTGATCATCGGGACGCTCGCCGAAGACCCCGACGGCTCTCGATTCAGCACGCGCGTCTTGGCGCGCGTCAAACGCGTGCAATTCGCTGAGCGGTTCTGGGCCGATGCAGACGGCACTCAGGTGCTGGTGGTAGCCGACGACGAGGCCGCGCCGCGACTCGCCGTCCTCGATGCCGGAGACCAAGTGATCTTGCACGGATGGTTCCGCCCGCTCGAGCTCTACGACGAGCGGTACCGGTGGCGCCACGCGGTCGGGCGATTCGACGCCCACGACCTCACGGCATTCAAGGGCCCCGACTCACCTTCGATGCAGATCGCGAACGAGGCTCGGAACCTCGTGCTGCGGGGGACGCGAACGCTCCCACCGACCCAACGCGCACTTGTGGGTGGGTTCCTGCTCGGGGACACCCGAGGGCTCCCCGACGAGGTGGTCGAAAGCTTTCGGTCCGCGGGTCTCTCGCATCTGCTGGCGGTGTCCGGCGCGAACGTCGCGTTCACGCTCGCCATGCTCGGCCCGTTACTCCGACGGGCACCACGAACGATCCGCCTCCTCGCCACCTTCGCCGCGTTGCTCGTGTTCGGCGCCATGACCAGATGGGAGCCCTCGGTCCTGCGCGCGTGCGCGATGGCGGCATGCACGGTGCTCGCGCTCCACGTCGGCCGTCCGGCGCGAGCTACGCGCGTGCTGGCGATCGCGGTGTGCGTCCTCTTGGTGCTCGATCCGTTCCTGGTGCACTCGGTCGGGTTCCAGCTGTCATGCGGTGCGAGCCTCGGCATCGCGGTGCTGAGCCGGCCCATCACCGCGAAGCTGCGCGGGCCGCAGTGGTTCCGCGAGGGCGTCGGCACCACCGCTGCGGCGCAGCTCGGCGTTGCTCCCGTCCTCTTGCCTGTCTTCGGCTCGATGCCATTGGTCGCGCTGCCGGCGAACCTGCTCGCCGTCCCCATCGCAGGTCCGCTGACGACGTGGGGACTGACGAGCGGCGTGGTCGCGGGCTTCCTCCGACCGATCTCGTCGGGCTTGGTCGCGCTCGTCCTGCTGCCGACCCGGCTCATGGCGGACGCGATGCTCGGCATCGCTGACGCCGCGGCCCGGGTTCCCGCGGCCATCGATCTCCGGCTCGCGCTCGCGATCAGCCTGATCGCGGCACTCGCGATCCTTGCGAGACGCGGGCGTATGCTCCGCCGAGATGCGCTGGTCGTTCCGCCTCGATGACCGCGTCGTCGACCTCACCTATCGGACGCTCGTCATGGGCATCCTCAACCGCACACCGGACTCGTTCTACGACCATGGCGAGACGTTCGAGCTCGACGCACTGGTGCGCCGGGCCGAAGAGATGGCCGCGCTCGGTGCCGACCTGCTCGACGTTGGTGGCGTCAAGGCCGGGCCGGGACCCGAAGTCAGCGAAGCCGAAGAGCTGGACCGAGTCGTGCCTGCGATCGAGGCACTGCGCGCGCGCGTCGACGTCCCGATCTCGGTCGACACCTGGCGCGCCTCGGTGCTCGACGCGGCATGTCTCGCCGGCGCATGCGTGGGGAACGACATCAGCGGGTTCGCCGATCCCGACTACCTCAGCGTCGCGGCTACCCACGGTGCATCGGTCGTCGCAACCCACATCCGGCTGGCCCCTCGGGTCCCCGACCCAGAACCGAAGTACGACGACCTTGTTGCCGACGTGCGTGACTTCCTCATCGATCGAGCGCAGCGCGCCGAGGCCGCCGGGCTCGCGCCCGAGCAGATCGCGCTCGACGCCGGCCTCGACTTGGGGAAGACGCCCGAGATGAGTGCTCACCTCCTCTACGCCGGCGACGAGCTCGCGGCGCTGGGCTACACGCTGCTGCTGTCGGCGTCGAACAAGCGCTTCCTCGGCGACCTCCTAGATCTGCAGATCGACGCTCGCCGCGGCGCATCTCTGGCTTCGGTGGCGTTCGGAGTGGCGCACGGCTGTCGCATCGTGCGGGTCCACGACGTCGCGGGGAGCGCGCAGGTGTGTCGCACGGTCGAAGCGATCCTCGCCCACGAGGAGGACGCGTCGTGAGCGCACACTTCGTCAAAGGGACCGATCCGATCTTGCGCGACGAAGCGGTGTCCGCACTCGTCGAGACGCTGCTCGACGGTGAAGACCGGTCGTTCGCGTTGGAGGACTTCACCATCCCCGCCGACGCCAAAGCAGCTGACGATGACGACACCGACGAAGACGGCGAGATCGCGGGCACACCTTTCGCTGCCGCGCTGAACGCGGCGCACACGCCTCCGATGATGACGGCCGTGCGCGTCGTTGTCGTGCGCGACGTCGGCAACCTCGCCGCGGCGGAGGTCAGCGCGCTCAAGGCATACCTCGCTGATCCGACGCCGACCACGGAGCTCGTGCTCGTCGCGGGCGGGACCGTGCGCAAGGCGTCAGCAACGATCGGCGCGCTCGAGAAGCTCGTCGGCGCGGACGGCGATGTGGTTGGACCGAAGTCGGAGAAGTCAACTGATGTGCTCCAACGTGAGCTCGACGACGCCGGCCTGTCACTCAGCGCAGCGGCGGCGAAGCTCCTCATCGCGCACGTCGGCGGTGACGTGGGTCTCATCCCCGGGCTGGTCGAGACCTTGGCTGCCGTGCACGGCGCCGGCGCGCAGCTCGATGTCGACGAGGTCGCGCCCTATCTCGGTGAAGCCGGGGCGATCCCGATGTGGGATCTCACGAACGCGATCGAGCGCGGCGACATCCCCGAAGCGATGGCCGTCGTGCAGCGACTGCTCACCACCACGAGCCCGTCACAACCGAAGCCGCTCCATCCGCTGGAGGTGATGGGCTTCCTGCACGGCCACTACCGACGCTTGCTGCGACTCGATGATCCAGAGATCCGTGGCAATGACGCGGCCGCGGCGGCACTGGGTGGCCGCATGAACCCACGCGCGGCGGGCTTCCGCTTGCGGCAGGCGCGTGCGCTGGGGACCGACGGTCTCCGACAGGCGTTCGACCACCTCAGTCGAGCGGACCTCGACCTCAAGGGTGACCGCGCGATCCCAGGTGACGCGGTGATGGCGGTGCTGGTGGCTCGCCTCGCGGCATTGACGACTCGCGCCGCCGCGCGCCGTACCTAGGCCTTCTTCGCCGCTCGCTTCATGAGGCGCGAAGTGCGCCGGGCGGCCTGGTTCTTGTGGATGCGGCCCCGGGCCGCCGCCTTGTCGAGGCGCTTCTGCGCGAGGCGGGTCTGATCCGCGGCTTCGCCGCTCCCCGAGTCGACGGCGGTGCGAGCCGACTTCACGCGGCTCTTCAGCTCGGAGCGCACTGCCTTGTTCCGGTCGCGGCGCTTCTCGTTCTGCCGGTTCCGCTTGATCTGGCTCTTGATGTTCGCCATGGGTGAGAGATGCGCTCCGTCGAGTTCGGGACCGGACCACGCTAGCAGGCACGCTGCGAAGCCCCCGCAGCGACCTCTGCGAGACTGAACGCCTCATGTCGTCGCTCGAGCGCTTCCGCGCCTTGTCAATCATCGCCCACATCGACCACGGGAAGTCCACGCTGGCTGACCGGATCCTCGAGCTGTGCGGCGCGGTCGACCCGCGGGACATGCGCGAGCAGTACCTCGACACGATGGACCTCGAGCGCGAGCGCGGCATCACCATCAAGGCCCAGAACGTGCGCCTCACCTGGAAGGACCACGTGCTGCATCTCATCGACACGCCTGGTCACGTCGACTTCTCGTACGAGGTGTCGCGCAGCCTCGCCGCGTGCGAAGGGGCGATCCTGCTCGTGGACGCGAGCCAGGGGATCGAGGCCCAGACGCTGGCCAATTGCTATTCCGCGCTCGAGGCCGACCTGACGATCGTGGCTGCCCTCAACAAGATCGACCTTCCCCAAGCAGAGCCCGACAAGCGGGCTGAAGAGGTCGAGCGCGTCCTGGGTATTCCGGCCGACGACATCCTGCGCATCTCAGCCAAGACGGGCGAGGGCGTCGCCGACCTGCTCGACGCAGTTGTTGACCGCGTGCCGGCGCCCGAGGGCGATCCCGACGCACCGCTGCGCGCGCTGCTCTTCGACTCGTATTACGACCCGTACCGCGGTGTTGTGAGCGCGATGCGCGTGTTCGACGGCACGCTTGTGAGTGGCTCCAAGCTCCGCTTCCTTCAGACCGGCGCCACGCACGACGCTGAAGAGATCGGAGTCCGACTCCCAGCTCCGAAGCCGGTGCCATCGCTCGGTCCGGGTGAGGTCGGTTACCTCATCGCGGGCATCAAGGACGTGGGTGAAGCCCGTGTCGGTGAGACGGTCACCGCCGCGGCCCGTCCGGGTGACGCGCTCCCCGGCTATCGCGACCCGAAGCCCATGGTGTTCTGCGGCCTGTACCCCATGGTCGGCGACGAGTACGGCGACCTGCGTGACGCGCTCGAGAAGCTTCGGCTCAACGACGCGTCGTTCACGTACGAGCCCGAGACGTCGGGCGCGCTCGGATTCGGCTTCCGCTGCGGCTTCCTCGGGTTGCTGCACATGGAGATCGTGCGCGAGCGGCTGGAGCGGGAGTACGACCTGTCGCTGGTCGCGACGGCACCGAATGTGGAGTACCTCGCCAACCTGCACACGGGTGGCGTCGAGATCGTCGACAACCCATCGTCGCTGCCCAACAGCAACGAGGTCGACACGATCGAGGAGCCGTTCGTCAACATCACGGTGCTGACCCCGACGGAGTTCGTCGGCTCGGTGATGGATCTGACCCAGGCGCGCAGGGGCGAGATGACGAAGATGGAGTACCTCTCCGAGGACCGCGTCGAGCTCATCTACGCGATCCCGCTCGCGGAGATCGTCATGGACTTCTTCGACCAGCTGAAGTCGCGCACCCGCGGTTACGCGAGCCTCGACTACGAACCGGCGGAGTACCGACGCTCGGATCTCGTGAAGGTCGACGTGCTGCTCAACGCGGTGCCGGTCGACGCGTTCTCGACGATCGTGCACCGCGACAAGTCCTACGACTACGGCCGCCGAATGACGCAGAAGCTGCGCGAGCTGATCCCGCGTCAGCTGTTCGACGTGCCGATCCAGGCCGCGATCGGTGGCCGCATCATCGCCCGCGAGACGGTGAAGGCACGGCGCAAGGACGTGATCGCCAAGTGCTACGGCGGTGACATCACCCGCAAGCGCAAGCTCCTCGAGCAGCAGAAGGCCGGCAAGCGCAAGATGAAGCAGATCGGCCGCGTCGAAGTCCCCCAAGAAGCGTTCGTCGCCGCCCTCCGTCTCGACGAGTAGTCAGCGACGGCTGCGCGTGCGCGTTCGAGCGCGGGTGCGTGGGCCAGGGGCCAGATCGCCGGCGTAGGAGTAGGCAGCGCGGGCCCAGCCGCGGACGCGACTGAGGCCATCACGCGGTGGCATGTCAGTGAGCCACGGGTCGATGTCGACCCAGTCGCCGGTCAAGCCGCGGTGGCCTCATTCGCTGCGCACGACCGCGGTGTGCACGTGTGTTGGCAGCCGAAACGAGATCCAGCTCTGCCCGCCGGCGACCGCGAACACCACGTCGCCAGGATGCACCAGCAGCGGGATGCCCATCACGTAGCGCGACTTCGTCCCAGGAAGCTGGTCGGCCAGCTCGTGCAATCGGTCGAAGAGCTCGGGGTGACACCGCTGGGAGTCAGGGGGCATCCGTCGGCGCATCCACAGCCGCCCGGCGGGACGCTGCGTCGCCTCACGGAGCCACGAGGTCACGGTGGCGTTGGCAGGGGTCGCGAGGCGCACGGGGGCAGGCTAGAGGAGCCCACACAGAGTGGGGGTGGTCGGCACCGTGGTGCGCACCCCATCCAGCAGCCCCTGATGCGCCGAACAAGGGAATCGTGACCGGAAGACCTCCAGAGCGTCAGCGACGCCCAGCTCGTCGTCGCCATTGGGCGCTTCCACCAACCAGCGCTCGCCGAGGCCTATCGGCGGCATGCGGGCGCCGCGTTCGGGCTTGCGCTGCGCATCCTTCGCGCCCGACCGCTCGCCGAAGACGTGATCCAAGAGGTGTTCCTCCGACTCTGGAACGAGCCGGAGAAGTTCGATCCGGCCAGAGGCACGCTGCGCGCCTTCTTGCTTGCGCAGACCCACGGGCGCAGCGTCGATCTCGTGCGCGCAGAGTCGGCGCGCCGACGACGCGAGGAGCGGCAAGCCGCGCAGGAGCCAGTGATCCACGACGACATCGAGCGCGAGGTCGAGCAGCTCACGCTCGCTGAGAACGTGCGCGTCGCGCTCTTGGACCTCAGCGAGTCGGAGCGTGCGGCGATCGAGCTTGCGTGCTTCGGCGGACACTCGTACCGCGAAGTCGCGGAGCTGCTGGGCGAGCCAGAGGGCACCGTGAAGAGCCGCATCCGCGCCGGCTTGGGCAGATTGCGCACGACGCTCGTCGCGAGCGGTGCCACGAACGAGGGGGGACCATGGCTCGAGAGCTGACCCCCCGTGAGCTCGACGAGCTGCTCGGTGCCTATGCGCTCGATGCCATCGATGGCGACGAGCGCGACCAGATCGAGGCTTGGCTCGCGCGCACACCTGATGCGCGCGAGGAGCTCGCTGCACTCCGTGAGACGGCGGCGCTGCTCACGCAGCCACTGACCGAGGCGCCCCCTGGTGTGTGGGCTCGCATCGAGGAGGCGCTGACGGTCGCGCCACCACCGCTGCAGCTGTCGAACCATCGGCGCCGCATCGCGGTGCGGATGATGGCGGCGCTCGTCGCTGCGAGTGCGGCCGCCGCGACCATCACGGCCGTGGTGCTGTCGAACGAGATGTCGGAGCAAGAGGACCGGTTGGCCACAGTGACGCGCAGCGTGCGCAAGGACGGGATGAGTCGCGCGGCGATGGCCGCGCTCGCCGACCCGACCGCTCGCACGCTGTTCCTGGAGTCGTCCGTCGACGCCGCGCGAGCGACGTTGGTGACGATGCCCGACGGCGAGGGCTTCCTCACGGAGGTGCATCTGCCGCGGCTCGAGTCCGGGCAGACGTACCAGCTCTGGGCGATCACCGGGACGGGCGCTGAGAAGGTGATGGTGTCGGCCGGGGTGCTCGGCCGCGATGTCGACGTGGCTGGGTTCCGTGCCCCACGCGATGCTGAGGGCTTCGCCATCACCGCAGAGCCCACGTCGGGCAGCAAGGCCCCGCACGGTCAACCGGTCGTGGAGGGCACCTTTTCCGGGTGACCGCGCGGCGCCGACGCAGAGCGGAGGCGCTCGCCAGCGAGCGAACGGCAGCGAGGCGGGTACCCCGCCTCGCAGAGAGCGAGTGAGGGCTTTTGGCACTCGATAACATCGAGTGCCAACCGAGCCTCCACCCAGCCTGGGGGCGAGCGGAGCCCCCCATGGAGCAACCAGAGCTCGACGAGCGAAAGGCCGCCATCCTCAGGGCCGTCGTCGAGGAGTACGTCGAGACGGCTCAACCCGTGGGCTCGCAGTCGATCGCCAAGGCCAGCGGCCTCGGGGTGTCGAGCGCCACCGTGCGCAACGAGCTGACTGTCCTCGAGCGCGAGGGCTACCTCCGGCAGCCGCACACCTCGGCGGGCCGTGTGCCCACCGACCTCGGCTACCGCTTCTTCGTCGACCGTTACGCACCCACCGGCGGGTTGCCGCCGTTGCAGAAGCGTGTCGTGTCGGACTTCTTCGCGTCCGCGCATCAGGCTCTCGAAGACCTGCTGCACGAGACGAGCCACCTGTTGGCGCGCGTGAGCAGTCACGCGGCAATGGTGATGGCGCCAGAGGCGGATGCGGCAGTCGTGAGAAGTGTGCAGCTCGTGCCCCTCCAACCGCGCGTCGCGCTTCTCGTCACCGTCCTCTCGAACGGTGCCGTGGAGAAGCAGACGCTCCATCTCGACGACGACACCGACGACGCCCGTCTGCAGGCCGCGGGCGCCGCGCTCGACGCCAGCCTCCGTGGCAGCGCGTGGGTGCGGTTGCCCGATGCACCGACGAGTGGTGATCCTGCGACCGACACCGTCGTGCAGGTGGCTCATCAAGCGCTCGTGGGGCAGGCCGCCGAGACCGCACCCGAGCCGCTCTACGTCGGCGGAGTGAGTCGGCTCGCGGCCGAGCACGAAGCGTTCGCGACAACGGAGAGCGCAGCCCGACTGCTCGAGATGCTCGAGCACCAGGTGGTCGTGGTATCGCTCGTACGCGAGCTCCTCGACCGCGGCCTCATGGTGAGCATCGGCTCCGAGAACCGGCTCGACGAGCTGCGCGACTGCTCCATCGTCCTCGCGCCGTACGAGGCCGAAGGGGGCGCGGGCGGCATCGTCGGTGTCCTCGGTCCCACCCGGATGGACTACCGGCACGCGTTGGCCGCGGTCACTGCGGTGTCGCAGCAGCTCGGCCGGCATCTCTCGTGAGCCGCGATCTGTACGAGGTCCTCGGCGTCAACCGGTCTGCCACCGAAGACGACATCAAGCGCGCGTATCGCGACCTCGCGCGCAAGTACCACCCCGACTCCGGACACAACGATCCCAAAGCCGAGGAGCGCTTCAAGGAGGCGTCGCTCGCGTACGAGACGCTGCGCGACCCGGAGCGCCGTCGGCGCTACGACCTGTTCGGCGAAGGCGCAGGTCGTCCCGGCGCGGCAGGCGCGCCGGGTGAGGCGTTCGGGTTCGGTGACCTGTTCGACGCGTTCTTCGGCGGCGATCCGTTCGGCACCCGCCGCGGTGCTGGCCCCACCCGCGGTCCCGACGCCGAAGCCATCGTGGAGCTCACGCTCGAGGCTGCTGCGTTCGGAACGACCCACACCATCGAAGCCCGGCTGCCCGTCGAGTGCAGCCGTTGCGACGGCTCAGGCTGTGAGCCGGGCACCCATCCGAGCCGTTGCGACGCCTGCAGCGGCACGGGTGAGGTGCGCCAGGTGCGTCGGTCGATCCTCGGGCAGATCGTGACCGCCGCGCCCTGCGGCGTGTGCGACGGCACTGGGCGAAGGATCCTCTCGCAGTGCAAGGACTGCCGCGGCGACGGCCGAGTGCAGGCCAGCCGCACGATCGACGTCGAGGTGCCCGCCGGGGTCGATGACGGGCAGCGACTCCGACTCGCCGGTCGCGGTCCTGCCGCGGCGCGCGGCGGTGCGCCCGGCGACCTGTACGTCACCGTGCGGGTCGCACCACACGAGCACTTCGAACGCCACGGCGACGACTTGCTCCACCCCCACGCGGTGTCCGTTGCACAAGCAAGCCTCGGCGCGCTCCTCGCGATCCCCACGCTTGACGGGTCCACAGAGCTCACGGTCCCACCAGGGACGCAACCGGGGCAGATCTTCCGCGTGAAGGGCGCCGGCGTGCCGTCACTGCGTGGTCGTGGGCGCGGCGATCTCCTCGTGCGCGTCGACGTCGAAGTCCCCACGCGGCTCTCCGACGAAGAGGCCGCGCTGCTGCACCAGCTCGCCGAGCTGCGCGGTGAAGACGTCGCGCCACCCGAGAAGGGGCTCGGTTCGCGCATCCGCTCCGCGTTCCGCTAGACGCACATGGCGTCACTCAAGTTGGCATGGGCGGCGCGCGAACACGCGGCGGCGCATGTGCTCGTCGACGGCATGCTGAGCGAGTCGTTGCAGATCGGCGGTGACGACGCGCACCACTTGGCGCGAGTGCGTCGTTTGCGCGCGGGCGAGCGCGTCACGGTGTCTGACGGCAGTGGCCGGTGGCGGCCGTATCGCATAGTCGCCGTGACCCGGTCGGACCTGACCCTCGAAGGTGATGGCTCGATGCGAATGGAGCCCGGTCTCCTGCCCCGGCTGCACGTCGCCTTCGCCCTGACCAAGGGGCAGAAGCCAGAGACCGTTGTTGCACGTCTCACTGAGCTCGGAGTCGACGAGATCACACCACTGCTCGGTGGGCGATCGGTGGTCCAGTGGGACACGGCGCGGATTGCGACCGCGGCCGACCGGTTCGGCCGGGTCGCTCGCGAGGCTGCGTTGCAGTCTCGCCGGACGCGCCTCCCGCGAATCGGTGATCCCATGCCCCTTGAGCACCTGCGAGGCGTCGCGGGCGTAGTCCTTGCTCACCCCGATGGAGGACCCGCCGAGGATCTTCCAGAGCCCGGCGACAAGGGATGGACCCTCGTGGTCGGGCCCGAAGGGGGCCTCGCCGACGAGGAGCTCGAGGCCATGGAAGACGCCCCTCGGCTGGCCCTCGGTCCCCATGTGCTGCGCGCCGAGACGGCGGCAGTGGCGGGCGCCGCCGTCTTGACCGCCGGTCGGCGTCCGAGCCACGCTGTCCCCAAGGCAGGGGTCCCGCCGGCGGGGGGTCACGGAGGGTGAGCGTCTCGCCGCCATTTTTGGTACGCTCCGCGCGGGGTTTGTTGAGGTTGGGGAGAGCAGGGTGAGCCGAACGAGCGCTCAGATCGGTGAGCGGTTGCGGGCGATTCGGCGTCAGCAGGGGTTGTCCTTGCACGACGTGGAAGCCCGCTCCGGGCAGGAGTTCAAGGCCTCCGTGCTGGGGGCCTATGAGCGGGGGGAACGAGCACTGTCGGTAGGCCGCCTCATGCGGCTGGCCGAGCTCTACGACGTCCCCGCCGATCAGCTGCTGCCCAAAGACGGGACGGTCGAGGTCGAGATCGACCTCACCCGGGCAGAGACCACGCCGGCGAACATGACGCTCGACCTGGTGCGTCTCAACCAGCTCGAGCACCCCGACGCTGCGGTGCTCTCCCGCTATGCAGCCACCATCCAGCGCCAGCGTGAGGACTTCAACGGCCGCATGCTCACCATCCGTCGCGACGACGTGCGCGTCCTCGCCGCGGTGCTCGGGCGCAAGCCCGAGGAGTTCAGCGACCACCTGCAGCAGCTGGGCCTGCGCGTCGGCTCATAGCTCCCTGATGCTGCGCCTCTGGGGCGCCACTACCCTTGGCGCGCCGTGTCCGCACCGTCTTCGACGCAGCTGAAGGTCCTGGTTCCTGGCAACCACCTGATGGTGGATCTGCTGGGCCAGCGCGATGAGCTGCTCAAGCTCGTCGAGGCGGCCTTCCCCGTCACCATCCATGTGCGCGGGAACGAGATCACCGTCACCGGCGAGGCAGAGGATGCCGAACGGGTCGGTCGTCTCTTCGAGGAGCTCGTGCTGCTGCTGGAGCGCGGTCAGACGTTCGATCGAGATGGCATCGGTCGCACCATCGAGATGCTCAAGGCTGATCAGCGCCCGTCGGAAGTGCTCGCGACCGAGGTGCTCAAGGGTCGCAAGCCGGTGCGACCGAAGACCGCAGGTCAGAAGCGCTATGTCGACGCCGTTGCCGCGAACACCGTCACCTTCGCGATCGGTCCCGCGGGTACGGGCAAGAGCTACCTTGCCGTCGCGCTCGCGGTGCAGGCACTGCAAGCCAAGGAAGCCAACCGGATCATCCTCACTCGGCCCGCAGTCGAGGCCGGCGAGCGACTCGGCTTCCTACCCGGCGACATGCTGGCGAAGGTCGACCCGTACATGCGGCCCCTCTATGACGCGCTCTACGACATGCTCGACCCCGAAGTCGTCGCTCGGCTCATGGACCGCGGGACGATCGAGGTCGCTCCGCTCGCATTCCTGCGCGGCCGCACGCTCAACGACTCGTTCATCATCCTCGACGAGGCGCAGAACACGACGCCCGAGCAGATGAAGATGTTCCTCACGCGGCTCGGCTTCGGCTCGAAGGTCGTGGTCACCGGTGACGTCACCCAGATCGACCTGCCGGAAGGGCGCGGCCGCTCGGGGCTGCTCGCGGTGCGCGACATCCTCACCGACATCGAGGGGTTGGCGTTCGTCGAGCTCGATCGCGGCGACGTCGTCCGGCACCGCATCGTGCAGGACATCGTGCACGCCTACGAGCGAGCCGCCGAGACCCGTTGATCGAGACCTGGTGACCCCATCACCTTCCGCGCCGGTCTTCGGCGCCGACGAGCAGGACGCGGTGACGGTCGATGTCCTGCGCTTCGTGCGACTCGCCCAGCTCGTGCTGCGCGAGGAGCGCGCGCCCACGGAGGCCGAGGTCTCCGTCATCTTCGTGAACGAGGAAGCGATCGCCGATCTCAACCGGCGCTTCCTCGACGAGGCCGGTCCCACCGATGTGCTCGCGTTTCCCCTCGATGACGACGCGCCGCCGAGCGGCCGGCAACCCGACGAGGGTGGGCGCGGCCCGGGCGCTCCACCCGATGGCACCGACATCCCGGTGATCCTCGGCGACGTCGTGGTCTGCCCGGCCGTGGCGGAGCGCAACGCCGCCGAACATGGCCGCGCCGTCGACGACGAGCTGGCGCTCCTGGTCGTCCATGGGGTGCTCCATCTGCTCGACTACGACCACGCCGAGCCGGAGCAAGCCGACCGGATGCAGCGGCGTGAGCGCGAGCTGCTCGACCGCTTCGCAGCGTCCGAGCACGAACCAGGAGAGCCAGGAGAGGATGTCGGCCGATGAGACGCAGCGGAGCCGTGGGCGGACGCCCGGGACGGCGTAGCGGAGTCGACCCAGACCGATGAGACGCAGCGGAGCCGTGGGCGGACGCCCGGGACGGCGTAGCGGAGTCGACCCAGGCCGATGAGTGGCACCGACTGGCTGATCCTGGTCGCTGTCGTCCTCCTCTTCCTGTTCTCGGTGTTCCTCGCGGTTGCCGAGACGGCGTTCGTGCGGATGAACCGCATTCGGGCGATCACGCTTGCCGAGGAGGGGAAGAAGGGTGCGGCCCGGCTGGCCGAGATGCTGGAGCGGCCGGAGCAGACGCTGAACGCGATCCTTCTCTTCGTGCTCGTGTCGCAGCTCACGAGCGCGTCGCTGCTCGGAATCCTGCTCGACGGCCAGTTCGGTGGGTTGGGAGTCGCGATCGGCCTCGTCCTCCAGATCGTCGTGTTCTTCGTGATCGGTGAGGTGGCGCCCAAGACGTACGCGGTGCAGCACACCGACCGGGCCGCACTGCTTGCGTCTCCGTTCCTGCACGCGATCACGTGGTTCAAGCCGCTCCACTTCTTGTCGCGCGGTCTGATCGGGCTCGCGAACGTCTTGCTCCCCGGCCGCGGTCTGAAGCAGGGACCGTTCGTCACCGAAGAAGACCTCCGCACGATGGCCGACGTGGCCGCCGACGAGCAGGCGATCGAGCGCGAGGAACGAAAGCTGATCCACTCGATCTTCGAGTTCGGCGACGCGGTCGTGCGCGAGGTGATGAAGCCACGCCCCGACATGGTCGCCATCGAGGCCGACGCGACGGTCGAAGAGGGCATCGAGCGGGCCATCGGTGGCGGCTTCTCGCGCATCCCCGCCTACGAAGAGACCACCGACAACATCGTCGGCCTCGTGTACCTCAAAGACCTCGTCGGTCGAGCGCGTGCGGGTGGAGGCAAGGAGCCAGTGCGCGCCTCGCTGCGTACAGCAGTGTTCGTCCCGGAGACCAAGCGTCTGGCCGAGCTGCTGCGCGACATGCAGAGCAGGAAGTTCCACATGGCGATCGTCGTCGACGAGCACGGCGGCACCGCCGGGCTGGTCACGCTGGAAGACCTGCTCGAGGAGATCGTCGGCGAGATCGTCGACGAGTACGACGTCGAAGAGCCCGGGGTCGTCCGACTGCCCGACGGCACCGTGCGGGTGCCGGGCAACCTCTCCATCGACGACCTCTCCGAAGAGCTGGGTACCGAGCTGCCCGACGAGGAGTGGGACACCGTGGGCGGACTGGTCCTCAACCTCATGGGGCATGTGCCCGAGCCGCGCGAGAAGGTGCGCTTCCAGGGCTTCGAGTTCACGACCGAGCGCGTGCAGGGCCGGCGCATCGCGTCGGTGCGCATCAAGCGCCTCGCCGTTCCTCCCAAGGAGGCGGAGGAAGCGGACGCGACCCAGTCGTCGTGACCGCGAGTCCCGGATCCCAGGGTCCAGCAGCTGAGGGCTTTCGATCGGGGTTCGTCACGATCGTCGGGCGCCCGAACGTCGGGAAGTCGACCCTCGTCAACCAGCTCGTCGGCACCAAGGTCGCCATCACGTCCGCGAAGCCACAGACGACTCGCACCACCATTCGTGGTGTCCGCACCACGTCGTCATCCCAGATCGTCTTCCTCGACACACCCGGACTGCACAAGCCACGCACCGCGCTCGGGGAACGAACCAACGAGCGTGCTCGCGCGTCACTCGACGAAGTTGACGCGATCTGCGTCGTGATCGACGCGAGTGAGCCGATCGGTCGGGGCGACGGCTTCGTGTGCGAGCTCGCGCACGCCGCGGCGTCGCCCGTCGTGCTCGTGGTCAACAAGATCGATGCCGCGAACAAGGCCGCGATCGCGAGCCACCTCGCAAGTGCCGCGGCCGAGCTTGGTGACTTCGACGCGTTCGTGCCGGTGTCGGCGCGCACCGGCGAAGGCGTCGCCGCGCTCCTCTCGGAGCTCGAACCCCGGCTGCCGGAAGGTCCGCAGTACTACCCCGAAGGTGTCGTGACCGATCAGCCCGAGCTCTTCATCGCCGCCGAGCTGCTGCGCGAGCAGCTGCTGCGCGTGACGAGAGATGAGGTCCCGCACTCGATCACGGTGGAGGTGGAGCCGATCGACGACCTCGACGACGATCGCCGTCACCCCGATGACGTGCTCCGGCTCCGAGCGGTGGTGCGAGTCGAGCGGGACTCGCAGAAGGGGATCGTGATCGGCCGGGACGGGTCGGTCCTCAAGGACGCGGCGACCGCCGCCCGCCACGAGCTCGAGGCGCTCCTCGGGACGCGGGTCTTCCTCGAGACCGCGGTCCGGGTGGATCGCGACTGGCAGCGCCGCCCCCACGCGCTCGACCGCCTGGGCTACTGACCCGCCCCCGCCCCCCCGCCCCCCCCGTGTGCCGCTGCGAGCGGCCGCGGCGCACGTATCGTGCGACGCAGCGAGTGGGGCCCGAGCGGCCGGGCGCGCAGCGCCAAGAGCGGGGGGTTGGTTTGCTGATCCTGAAGAACCCGGCGGTAGAGTGCCGACGCGCTCGGGGGTCGGGCGCATTGGCCAAGGTTCACCGACACCGGGGAAGATGAGGCTGCAGCGCACGCGCCGGGAGCTCCACACGCGATGGTGGATCCCGGCGCTCGCGACCCTGGCGTTGGTCCTGACCGCGTGCTCCACCGAGTCGGGCCCGGAGAACCGCCAGAACCCGCTGCGTCCCAAGGGCGAGTACGCGGAGAAGATCGACGACCTCTTCGGCCCGGTGTTCTGGGTCTCGGTCGTCATCGGAGTGCTGGTCGTCGCAGCCACGGTGTTGGTCGCGGTGAAGTTCCGGACGCGCAAGGGCGAGGATGTGCGTCCCAAGCAGACCCACGGCAGCACCCCGCTCGAGATCGGCTGGACGATCCTCCCGGCCGTCATCCTCCTCGCCGTCGCCGTCCCGACGGTGAGCACGATCTTCAGCCTCGACGAGGAGCCGATCAACCCCGTCGAGGTCACCGCGGTCGCCAAGCAGTGGTGGTGGCAGTTCGACTACCCGCGCGACGACAACGGCAAGAAGGTCGTGACGGCCAACGACATGCACATCCCCGTCGATCGCGACGTGCTCGTCACCCTTACCGCATGTGACGAGTCGTTGCCGAACACCGTGGGTACCGAGACCCCAGGATGCAACGTGCTGCACAGCTTCTGGGTGCCCGAGCTCGCCGGGAAGCGCGACGTCGTCCCGGGACGCGAGAACCAGCTGAAGATCCGGGCCGACGAGGAGGGCGTGTACGTGGGGCAGTGCGCGGAGTACTGCGGGTTGTCGCACGCGAACATGAAGTTCCGCGTGATCGCACAGAGCGAGTCGGAGTACCAGGCCTGGCTCGAAGCCCAGCGCGCAGACGCCGAGGTCGCACTCGACGACTCGAGCGACGTGGAAGAGCTCTTCACCGCCAAGTTCCAGTGCACCAACTGCCACACCTCGGAGGACTCGAGCCTCAGCACCTACGGCCCGAACCTCACGCACTTCGCGAGCCGCGAGGTGTTCGCGAGCGGCTACTACGAGCTCACGCGGGAGCGGCTCATCGAGTGGTTGCTCGACGCCCCGTCGCTCATCCCGATGCAGTCCGACGACTGTCGCCTCGGCTCGCCGGGCAGCGTGGAAGGTGCGATCTGCGTCGGCATGCCATCGTTCACGAAGAACCCGCCGGAGGGCGCTGACGGGCAGCGCTTCCCGGCGATGAAGCATGAAGAAGCCGAGATCCTGGCCGACTACCTACTCTCGTTGACGTGACGAACGAGAGGCGAGCGCCCGCGGCGCAGGTACCCTGCGCCGCAGTGAGCTGTGGCCCGAGCGGCCCGGCCCGCAGGGCCGAGAGCGGGAGAAGATGACGACCGTGGCTGGCGCGCTGACGACGGTGAAGCGGCGGCCGCTGCTGCTGCGTCGACCGACCAAGACCACTGGCGCCTTCTCGTGGTTCACCACGATCGACCACAAGAAGATCGGCATCATGTACTGCGCCACCGCGATGCTCTTCTTCCTCGTCGGTGGACTCGAGGCGCTGCTGATCCGTCTCCAGCTCGCCGGACCGAATGGCACCGTCGTCACTGCCGCGCAGTACAACGAGCTGTTCACGATGCACGGCACCACCATGGTCTTCCTCGTGGGCATGCCGATGGCAGTCGGCATCGCGAACTACTTCGTGCCGATCATGATCGGCGCCCGCGACGTCGCGTTCCCGCGCTTGAACGCGTTCGGGTTCTACGTCGTCGTCGCCGGCGGCATCTTCCTGTACTCGAGTTGGATTCCCGGCATCAACGGCGTGCCCAACGGCGGGTGGTTCGGCTACACCCCGCTCACCGACACGCCGCTCACCGCCGGGTTCCTCCCCGGGCGCGGCCCCGACTTCTGGACCGTCGGTGTCGTCATGCTCGGGATCGGGTCCACGACGTCCGCGATCAACTTCATCGTCACCATCCTCAACCTGCGAGCGCCGGGCATGACCCTCATGCGCATGCCGGTGTTCGTGTGGATGATGCTCGTCGTCGCGTTCCTCACCGTGTTCGCGATGCCGATCATCACGGTCGCGCTGATCATGGTCTTCTTCGACCGCAACTACGGCTCGCTGTTCTTCCAAGCCTCGGCCGGCGCCGATCCGCTGCTGTATCAGCATCTCTTCTGGCTGTTCGGCCATCCCGAGGTGTACATCCTGATCCTGCCCGGCATGGGCATCGTGTCGGAGATCCTGCCGGTGTTCTCGCGCAAGCCCTTGTTCGGGTACTCGGTCGTGGTGTTCTCGGGGATCGCGATCGGTTTCCTCGGCTGGGGCGTGTGGGCACACCACATGTTCGCCACGGGGCTCGGTCCGGTCGCGATCTCAGCCTTCGGCGTGTCGACGATGCTCATCGCGGTTCCCACCGGCGTGAAGATCTTCAACTGGTTGTCCACGGTGTGGCGTGGCGCAGTCCGTCTCACCACCGCCATGCTCTTCGCGCTCGGCTTCATCGCGATGTTCACGATCGGTGGCCTCTCTGGGGTGCTGCACTCCGTGGTGCCGTCGGACACCCAGCAGACTGATACCTACTTCGTCGTGGCGCACTTCCACTACGTGCTCTTCGGCGGTCTGTTGTTCGGGGTGTTTGGTGGCTTCTACTACTGGCTCCCGAAGGTGTACGGCCGGATGCTCGATGAGCGCGTCGGGAAGATCAACTTCTGGACGATGCTGATCGGGTTCAACCTCACGTTCTTCCCGATGCACTTCGTCGGTCTCTACGGGATGCCGCGTCGCACCTACCGGTACGACGCAGGGCTCGGTTGGGACGCCTGGAACCTCGTCGAGACGATTGGCGCGTTCGTCATCGCCGTCTCGACCCTGATCTTCCTCGCCAACATCATCGTGTCGATCATGCTGAAGCGTGGCGCCGTCGCTGGCGACGACCCGTGGGACGGCCGCACCCTCGAATGGACGACGACCTCACCGCCGCCGGACTACAACTTCGCCGACATCCCCGAGATCGAGGGGCGCGACGCGCACTGGCACCACAAGTACACCGAGGACGAAGAGGGACGGCTCATGCCGTTGCCGAGCGGTGGCGCCGCCGCCGCAGCGGAGGGCGACGGCCATCACGACGGCATCCACATGCCCTCACCGTCGATCTACCCGTTGATCACGGGCCTCGGCTTGCTCCCGCTCGGCTACGCCGCCGTGTACCACAGCTTCGCGTGGCTCGGTGTGGGCGTGGTCGTGCTCCTGTACGGCCTGTACGCCTGGGCGATCGAACCAGGCACGGAACCAGACGAGTCCGACCATGGCGGCGGGGCGCCGGCGCGCGTTCCCGAGCCGGTGCACTGAGGTCAGCGATGGCGACGATCGAGCAGACGACCGAGATCGGGGCACCCGCGCATCGCGGTGCGTCGCCGGGTCACGACCCGCATGCGACGGCCACCGGGGTGCCCAACACCAAGCTGGCGATGTGGATCTTCCTCGCGTCGGACTGCCTCTTCTTCGGAGCGTTCATCGCGACGTACCTGCTCTACCGAGGTCGCGACAAGGTCGGCCCCGGGCCCAAGGAGCTGTTCGACATCCCGTTCACGTCGGCGACCTCGTTCATCCTCCTCATGAGCTCGCTCACGATGGTGCTCGCGCTCGCGGCCATCCAGCGCGGAGACGAGCGCCGGCTGCGGATCTGGCTGTTGGCCACCGCGTTGCTCGGCGCCACGTTCATCGCCGGTCAGGTGTTCGAGTTCACCGAGTTCAACCACGAAGGGCTCAACCTGAACACGAACCTGTTCGGGTCGACCTTCTTCATCCTCACCGGCTTCCACGGCGCGCACGTGACCGCCGGGATCATCTGGCTCATGTCGCTCTGGGGGATGGCATCGCAGGGCCGTCTGAAGCAGGGTGACTCGGAGAAGGTCGAGATCGCCGGCCTCTACTGGCACTTCGTCGATGTCGTGTGGATCGTGATCTTCACCGTGATCTACCTGGTGCCGCAGCCCGCGGCGCCTGGCGGCGGATGACCGAGCCGACCCCTGAAACGGGACTCGCGCGTCTCGAGGAGGCGGAGGCTGAGGTGAGCGGCCGCGACGCAGGTACCCTGCGTCGCAGCGAACCGGGGCCCGAGCGGCCCGGCCCGCAGCGCCGAGAGCGGGAAGTTCGACCGCACCCCACACCGCTCCAGTACGTGCTCATCGCGGTGATCCTGTGCGTGGTCACGGCAATCGAGATCGCGGTCTCCTACACCGAAGGCGACATCCCCGACGCGCTCATCGTCGTGCTGCTGATGGGCATGGCCGTCTTGAAGTTCGCGCTGGTCGCGGCGTGGTTCATGCACCTGCGCACCGACCTCCCGATCTTCCGGCGCTTCTTCGTGCTCGGGATCATCCTCGCGATGATCGTGTACGTGATCGCGCTGGCGACCCTCAACGTCTTCTGACCGACATGGCGGTGCTGGCTCACGGCGCGGGGAACGTCGCCGACTGGCATCCGCACCCCGACATCTGGCTGCTCGTCGCGGTGATCACCGTCGGCTACTGGCTGATCGTGCGGCACGTCGGTCCGCGCTGCGTCCGCGCCGGCGAATCGCCGGTGACGCGCTTGCAGGTGGTGTGCTTCGGTCTCGGGGTCGCCGCGCTGTGGGTCGCGGCGGACTGGCCGGTGCACGACGTCGCCGAGGGCTCGACGTACAGCGTGCACATGGTGCAGCACTTGCTGATCTCGATGGTGGCGACGCCGTTGCTGCTGCTGGGTACACCGGGGTGGCTCGCCCGTTGGATGCTCCGCCCGCCCGGCCCGCTGTTCCGAGCGACGCGGTCGCTGTCGCGCTTCCTGCCCGCGCTCATCATCTTCAACCTGGTGCTGGTGCTCACGCACTGGCCCGTGCTCGTGAACGAGAGCATCGCATCCCACCCGCTCCACTTCGCGGTGCACGTGCTGATCTTCGTCTCGTCGCTGGTCGTGTGGATGCCGGTGCTGAGCCCACTCCCCGAGATCCCGCGGCTCGCACCACCGACGCGAGCCGTGTTCCTCTTCTTGCAGTCGATCGTGCCGACGATCCCGGCCTCCTTCCTCACCTTCGGTCAGACGCCGCTGTACCGGGTCTACGAAGGGCTGCCGCACATCTGGGGGCTGTCGACGCTCGAAGACCAGCAGACGGCGGGACTCATCATGAAGCTCGGGGCCGGATCCTTGCTGTGGTTGCTCATCGCCGTAATCTTCTTCAAGTGGGCGGCCGACGAGGACCGACGCAACGAGCCCAGGCAGATCCGTCGCGAGCTCGAGCGTGAGCTCGAGCAGATGCGCACCGCAGGCGCCGAGCAAGGCATGAGTCGATGACCACGACCGAGACCGACGTCCTGTCCGAAGAGGCCGAAGAGCAGCCGCCCGCGGCCGACGCGGGCGACGCCACATCGGACGCTCCCCCCGAGCCCCCCGCGCTCGACGGCGGCGCGCCCACGCGCAACGAGCCATTGTGGACGCGCGGCATCCTCCCGCTCGCGCTACCGATCCTCTCCGGGCTGGCGATCGCGGTGTGGGTGATCAACCTCTCCCGCTCGTTCCTCGCGGGTGGCAAGAACGGCGCACTCATCATCGTCATGATCGTGACCATCTCGATCATGGCTGGTGCCGCGCTCATGTCGGCCGCGAGCCGACTCCGCACCGGATCGAGCGTGATGCTCGTGTCGACGCTGCTGATGATCGTCGTGACGGCCGGGATCATCACCGTCGGCACGACCGAGAACGAAGAAGGCGGCGAGGCGTCCGGCTACACGCCCCCAGCAGGGCCACCGGTCGCGCAGCTCGCGGTGCAAGCCAATGCGAACACGACCTTCGATGACACCGAGTACACGGTCGACGCCGCCGGGATCATCGGCGTGGTGTACGACGGCGCCCCCGGCCACAACCTGCTGTTCGACCTCCCTGAGCTCTCGGGTTTCATTCTGAAGACCCCTGGTCCCGAGCGGAGCAAGGTCGAGCTCGAGCCGGGTGAGTACACGATCTACTGCTCCATCCCCGGCCACCGAGCGCAAGGCATGGAGGCCAGCGTCATCGTCCTGGAGGGTCCGCCGCCGGGCGAGGCACCACCACCGCCAACGACCACTTCTTCACCGTAAGTCGCGCCGGCAGCGGGCCGACGCGTTCGCCGCTGGCCCACAGATCCAGTCCCGAATCCGGCGCGGCGACCTCGACCGACTCTCCTCGCATCGTCGTCACCTTGTCGAGCGACGTGTGCGTGCCCTTGAACACCCGCGGGAACCGACGCAACAGCTCGAGCTTTGGCCCGTCTTCCACGATGCAGACATCGAGAAGGCCGTCATCGACCGCGGCATCGGGTGTGATCATCATCCCGCCCGCGTACCAGCGCGTGTTGCCCACCGCGACGAGCCATGCCTTGCCTTCCCACACCGTGGCGTCCGCGCAGACGCGCATCGGAACCGGTCGGTACGAGGCGAGGGTTCGAAGCATCGCGAGCACATAGAGCGGGGTGCCGCTCACCCAGCGCACTTCGTTGGCCCAGCGGTTGGCTTCGCCGTCGAAGCCGGCATTGGCCACGGTCGTGAAGATCGTGTCGGTGCCGTCCGCCGCCGCAGCGCGGCCGAGATCGATTCGGGTCGTGACGCCGGCATCGAGAAGAGTGATCGCGTCGAGCGGAGTGCGCGAGTCGATCCCGAGATGACGGGCCAGGTCGTTCCCCGCACCCGTGGGAACGATCGCCAGTGGCGCGTCTTCAGCTGCGGCGATCGCGGCAAGCGCACTCACGGTCCCGTCGCCACCGCATGCAACGACGCCCTCCCCGCGACCGAATGCGTCGCGTGCGGCACGCTGCCCGTCGGCGGTGTCGTGCGAGACGTGCACGGTCACGTCGTGCTCCGCGAAGGTGCGCTCGAGCTGGGGCAGGAGCTTGCGGGTGCGCCCCCGCCCCGCGGTCGGGTTCACCATCGCCGTCCAGCGCACGGCGCGGGATCGTACCGGTAGCGTGCGCGCAATGACCGCCGCGGCCGATCTCGACGCGTCACGGATCCCTCGTCACGTCGCGATCGTCATGGACGGCAACGGCCGTTGGGCGAAGCGGCGCGGGCTCAAGCGCACCGACGGTCACGCGGCCGGTGAAGAAGCGCTGTTCGACACCGTCGAAGGTGCGTTGGAGATCGGCCTCAAGTGGATGACCGTGTTCGCGTTCTCTACCGAGAACTGGCGTCGTCCGCTCGACGAAGTCCGGTTTCTGATGCGGTTCAACGAGTCGTTGCTGCTGCGTCGCCGTGACGATCTCAACGAGCGCGGCGTCCGTGTGCGCTTCATCGGCCGGCGCGGGGGACGCGTGCCCAAGCGCGTGCTGCGACACATCGAGGACACCGAAGCGCTCACGCACAGCAACCGACGCATGACCTTGACGTTCGCGTTCAACTACGGCGGGCGGGCAGAGCTCGTCGACGCCATCCGGTCGATCGCAACCGAGGCGCGGGCCCGGAAGCTCGACCCCGCCAAGGTGGACGAGAAGGTCATCGCTCGCCACATGTACGCCGCGGACATGCCTGACCCTGACCTGCTCGTGCGAACGTCGGGGGAGTACCGCATCTCCAACTACCTCCTGTGGCAGCTGGCGTACGCCGAGCTCGTGTTCACCGACACGTTGTGGCCCGACTTCCGCCGGGCCGACCTGTTCGCCGCGGTGCAGGAGTTCCAGCAACGAGAGCGCCGCTTCGGAGCAATCGAGGGAGCCTGAGGGGCACAGGCAGGATCACACGGCTGTAGTTACACTCCTGTGATGCAGGAGACGAAGCGGAGGCGTGGCCGGACGGCCGGGACGCCGGAGCGGAGTCGACCAGTGTGAGTCGCCTCTATCGCGATCAGGGCGTCGTGCTGCGCACGATCAAGCTCGGCGAGGCCGACCGCATCGTGAGCTTCATGACCCAGGGCAACGGGAAGGTCCGCGCGGTGGCCAAGGGCGTCCGCCGGCCGGGGAGTCGGTTCGGGGCTCGGCTCGAGCCCACCACCCACGTGGTGTTCCAGTGCTACCGGGGCCGCGAGCTCGACGTCGTCACCCAGGTCGAGACCATCGACGCGAACCGGCAGCTGCGCGACACCTACGCCGCGCTCACCCACGCCATCTCGATGCTGGAGGCCGTCGACCAGGTCGCGCAGGAGCGAGAGCGCAACGTCGGCCTGTACCGCATGCTGGTCGGCGCGCTGAAGACGTTGGCCACCCAGCCGTCGCCCATGGTGAGCGCCGCCTTCTTCTGGAAGCTGCTCTCGCTCGAGGGCTTCCACCCCGCGCTCGATGCGTGCGCGCGCTGCGGTGCACGGGAGCCCTTCGTCGCGTTCGACCTGGACGACGGCGGGGTGCTGTGCGAGCCGTGCGGTCGGCACGGTGGGCGTCGCATCACGCCCGAGGCGCTCGATGTGGTCGGGCGCGTGGTCGGCGGCGGGCTCAACGGCGTGCTGTCGTCGCCACCGCCACCACCGCTGCTCCACGAGATCGAGCGGCTCGCCATCGCCGCCCTCGAGCACCAATCCGAACGCCGACTGAAGTCCGCAGCCCTCTTGTGACGGGGAGGCCACCAGGGCCTCCCAGTACGATCGTGTGCTCATGGCCAAGCAAGATCTGATGGATCGCGTCGTCAACCTGTGCAAGCGGCGCGGGTTCATCTTCCCGTCGAGCGAGATCTACGGCGGCTTCCGCTCGACGTGGGACTACGGGCCGCTCGGTGTGCTGCTGAAGCGCAACGTGAAGGACCAGTGGTGGCGATCGATGGTCCAGCTGCGCGACGACATCGTGGGGCTCGACGCGGCCATCCTCATGGCTCCCAAGGTCTGGGAGGCGAGCGGCCACCTCGCCACGTTCACCGACCCGCTCGTCGACTGTCGCAACTGCAAGGAGCGGTTCCGCGCCGACCACCTGCCGGAGTCTGGTGCGTGCCCCAACTGCGGCGCGAAGGACTCGTTCACCGAGGCGCGCCAGTTCCACCTGATGTTCAAGACGTTCGTGGGCCCCGTCGAGGACGACGCATCGGTCGCCTACCTGCGACCGGAGACGGCGCAGGGCATCTTCGTGAACTACGCGAACGTGCAGACGACGTCGCGCCGGAAGCTGCCGTTCGGAGTGGCGCAGATCGGCAAGTCGTTCCGCAACGAGATCACGCCAGGAAACTTCATCTTCCGGACTCGTGAGTTCGAACAGATGGAGATGGAGTTCTTCGTGCCGCCCGAGGACAGTCCGCGCTGGTACGAATACTGGTGCCAGGAGCGGCTGCGATGGTTCACCGATCTCGGCGTGCCCGAGTCGAAGCTGCGTCTGCGACCGCACGACACCGAAGAGCTGTCGCACTACTCACAGGGCACGTCCGACGTCGAGTTCGAATATCCGTGGGGATGGGGTGAGCTCGAGGGGATCGCGAACCGCGGTGACTTCGACCTCGCTCAGCACGCCAAGTTCTCGGGTGAGGAGCTCGTCTACTTCGACCAAGAGAGCGACCGGCGCTACGTGCCGCACGTGATCGAGCCCGCTCTCGGCGCCGACCGCGCGCTGCTGGCGTTCCTCCTTGCCGCCTACGACGAGGACGAAGCTCCCGACGAGAAGGGCAAGCTCGAGAAGCGCACCGTGCTCCGCTTCGACCCGCGCCTGGCGCCGATCAAGGCTGCGGTGCTGCCCCTCTCCAAGCAGGAGAAGCTCGTGCCGGTCGCCCGGGAGGTGGCCGGCCTGCTGCGCCCGCACTTCCAGATCGATGTCGATGCGGCAGGATCGATCGGGCGCCGCTACCGTCGGCAGGACGAGATCGGCACGCCCGCATGCGTGACGGTCGACTTCGAGACCCTCGACGACCGGGCGGTGACCGTGCGGGACCGTGACTCCATGAAGCAGGATCGCGTGTCGATCGACGCCCTCGTCGCGTACCTCCAGGAGCGCATGGCAGCGTGAGCGAAGACCTGACCCACTACGACGTGCTCGGTGTCGAGCCTTCGGCCGACAAGGACGCCGTCCGCGACGCCTACCAGGCCCGGCTGGCCGAGGTGCACGCCGACGTCCAGCGCGAGCAGTCGAACAAGAAGCCCGACCAGACCTCGATCGACGGCTTCCGGCGTGAGGAGGCCAGCATCCGCGGCGCGTGGGGGGTGCTGAGCGATCCGTACCAGCGGGGTCGCTACGACGCCACGCTCGAGATGGGTGGCGCGGCCGTCGACGACGCCGCGTCCGAGGACGCGGTGGCCGAGGACCGCACCCCGGCCCGTGCGACCGCGCGCAACCGGGGCGACCGCCAGCCGTACCAGCGAGCACCGGGCATGTTCTCGCCCGAGCCGCTCCCCAAGCCCGCGTCCTGGCCGGCCAACGTGCAGCCTCCGCCGTCCCGAGCGCGTTCGATCGCGATGATCATCGACCTCGTCGTCCTGTTCTTCTTGTTCAACGGACTCTCGGTTGCGGGCCGCGCGTACGTCGACGACCAGTACCCGAAAGAGACGAAGCGTCTCGAGCACATCGTCGATTGCTACGACGAGATGAACGCCGAAGCAGACCGTGATCGCACGACGATCGCACGGATCGAGCGGGTCGAGGGCAACCGAGACTGTCGCCAGTCGAACGTGAGCTTCGCGACCGGTGAGAGCAACGTCGAAGACCGGCTCGACAAGAACACCGACAAGCTGACCGACAAGTACAGCGATGTCGACAAGAACCGGGCCGGCGGTCAGATCGTGGTGCAGCTGCTGCTGATCCTGGTGTTGCTCCTCTACCTGGTGCCTTCGAGTGTCATCAGCGGGCGCACGCTCGGGAAGAAGCTGATGCAGATCCGTGCGGTGAACCAGGACGGCTCGCGGCTTCGTCTGCGCGGCGCAATGCTCCGGTACGCGCTGCCGGTCGTCGCCGGCATGATGCTGTCGACGTTCTTGGGCGCGGCGATGCCGGGTCTTCAGTCGTTCGCGTTCATCATCGTGCTGTTCGTCGTGATGAGCTGGCCGCGCAACCCGAACCTTCAGGGCATGCACGACCGCTTCGCCAAGACGATCGTCGTCGACGGCTAGCTGGGGGGCGAGGTCGGTCTCGCCCTCCGTTACGCTCGTCAGTTCCGGACACGCAGGGAGCGGCCTTCAGGTGAAGTACGTCCACGCCTTCGAGGAAGGCTCGAAGGAGCAGAAGTACCTGCTCGGCGGCAAGGGAGCCAACCTCGCCGAGATGACGAACCTCGGGCTGCCCGTGCCGCCTGGCTTCACGATCACCACCGACGCGTGCAAGGCGTACATGGGTGGCGGCGACACGCTGCCCGATGGGCTCATGGACGAGGTCGCCAAGGCGCGCGACGCACTCGAGCAGAAGATGGGCAAGCGCCTCGGCGACGAGGCCGACCCCTTGCTCGTGTCGGTGCGGTCGGGTGCGCCGTTCTCGATGCCCGGGATGATGGACACGGTCCTCAACCTCGGCCTCAACGACGTGTCGGTGAACGGCCTCGCGAAGCAGACCGACAACGAGCGCTTCGCCTTCGACTCGTATCGCCGGTTCGTGCAGATGTTCGGCAAGATCGTGCTCGACATCGACGGTGAGCGCTTCGAGAAGGCGCTCGAAGAGCTGCGGCACGAGCGCGGCGTCGAGACCGATCCTCAGCTGTCGGCCGACGACCTGCGCGGACTCGTCGAGACGTTCAAGGGCATCGTCAAGGTCGAGGCCGGTCTCGACTTCCCGCAAGATCCGCAAGAGCAGCTGCGCTACGCGATCGAGGCCGTCTTCAAGTCGTGGAACGGCGAGCGCGCCAAGATCTACCGGCGGATGGAGAGCATCCCCGACGACCTCGGCACCGCGGTCAACGTCCAGACGATGGTGTTCGGCAACAAGGGCGACGACTCCGGCACCGGCGTCGCATTCACGCGTGACCCGGCGACGGGCGAGGCGCGTCCGTACGGTGACTTCCTCCGCAACGCGCAGGGCGAGGATGTGGTCGCCGGCATCCGGGTCACCGAGCCGCTCGACGCGATGGGCAAGGTCTTTCCACAACCGCACGAGCAGCTGCTCGCCACGATGTCGACGCTCGAGCGGCACTACCGCGACATGTGCGACATCGAGTTCACGATCGAGCAGGGGCGGCTGTTCATCCTCCAGACGCGCGTGGGCAAGCGCACGGCGGCGGCGGCGCTCCAGATGGCCGTCGACATGGAGTCCGAAGGCATGATCGACAAGCAAGAAGCGGTGCTGCGGGTGCAACCCGACCAGCTCGATCAGCTGCTGCACCCGCAGTTCGACCCCAAGGCGTCCTACACCGCGATCGCCAAGGGTCTCAACGCCTCGCCGGGCGCGGCGGTCGGCAGGGTGTACTTCACGGCCGACGACGCCGAGGCGAAGCACGAGGCGGGCGAGGCCGTGATCCTCGTGCGCCCCGAGACCTCACCCGACGACCTCCACGGGATGATCGCCGCCGAAGGCATCCTCACGTCGCGCGGTGGTCTCGTGAGCCACGCGGCGGTCGTCGCTCGTGGGATGGGTACGCCTGCGGTGTGTGGCGCGGCCGAGCTCGACATCGACGTTGCCGCGAAGCAGTTCAAGGTCGGGAAGACCGTCGTGAACGAAGGCGACGTCATCTCGATCAACGGTACGACGGGCGAGGTCGTCGTCGGCGCGGTGGCGGTGATCACGCCCGAGCCCACCGGCCCGTTCGACACGATCCTCGGTTGGGCCGACGAGTTCCGCCGCCTGCGGGTGCGCACGAACGCCGACCTGCCGCACGACGCCGAGGTCGCTCGCAGGTTCGGCGCCGAAGGCATCGGGCTGTGCCGCACCGAGCACATGTTCTTGGGCGACCGCTTGCCGCTCGTGCAGCGGTTCATCCTCGCCGGGAGCGAGGAGGAGGAGCACGAAGTGCTGGGTGAGCTCGGCGCGCAGCAGAGGCACGACTTCGTCGGGATCCTCGAGGCGATGGACGGGCTGCCCGTCACCGTTCGGCTGCTCGACCCTCCGCTGCACGAGTTCCTGTCCGACATCGAGGATCTGCTGATCCGCGATGCGAAGGGCGAGCTGGACGACAAGGGCAAGCAGCTCCTGCACGCCGCACACCAATGGCGTGAGTCGAACCCGATGCTCGGCACGCGCGGTGTGCGACTGGCGGTCATCAAGCCTGGGCTCTACCGCACACAGGTGCGCGCGCTGCTCGAAGCCGCGGCCGAGCGCAAGCAGGCGGGCGGCAACCCGCTCGTCGAGATCATGATCCCGTTGTCGGTGTCGGAGCCGGAGCTCGAGCTGGCGGTGGGATGGGTGCGTGAGGTGGCCGGTGAGCTCGGCGTCAGCGACTACCTCGTCGGCACCATGGTCGAGACGCCGCGGGCGTGCCTGGTGGCCGACGAGATCGCCACCACCGCCGAGTTCTTCTCGTTCGGCACCAACGACCTCACCCAGATGGTGTTCGGGTTCTCACGCGACGACGTCGAGGGTCGCTTCATGTCGGAATACCTGGAGCTCGGTCTCCTGGCGGCGAACCCGTTCGAGACGATCGACTTCGACGGTGTCGGCGACGTGATGCGCACCGCCGTCGAGAAGGGGCGCGGCGCCCGGGCCGATCTCAAGCTCGGGATCTGTGGCGAGCACGGCGGTGACCCGAAGTCGGTCGTGTTCTGCCACGAGCTCGGCCTCGACTACGTGTCGTGCTCGCCGTACCGCGTGCCGATCGCGCGCCTCGCGGCGGCGCACGCGGTGCTCGGTGCCGGTGGCCCCGGCACCACCGCGTAACGCCAGAGCTCTCGACTCATGGACGCGGCGGAGATCACGGCGTTCCTCGACGAGATCGCGTCGAAGGTCACCGAGTACATGAAGATCGAGGAGGCATCTCCGGAGGGCGCCCGCATCCGGATGCTGGCGGCGCCGGAGCAGCTACGGCCTGGCGGCATCGTGAGTGGCCCGTCTTTGATGACGTTGGCCGACTTCGCCGTCTGGGTGCCGGTGCTCGCCGCGATCGGTCCCGAGCCCTACACGACCACGGTCAACCTGAACATCCACTTCTTGCGCCGGGTCCCGCCCGGCGACGTCATCGCCGAGACCCGCTTGCTCAAGGTCGGCAAGCGCCTCGCGACCGGTGACGTCGTCATGTACGCCGACGGCGACCCCGATCCGGTGGCCCAGGCCACGGTCACCTACACGATCCCGTCGGTCCGCTGGACCGGCGGCGACGCGCCCAGGTGGGGCGAGTCCGGCGGGGAGGGCGGGCACCCCAATGCGAGCATGTGACGTTTCTGCTACCTGAGCGGTGTTGGAACGTCACGTGCTCGGGTCGGAGCCTGGTCACGGTCGATGTCACACCCTGCCGGTACCCTCGAAGCCATGGACGTCGAACTCGAACTTCAAGTCCGGCGGGCGCATCCCGACGCCGACGCCTTCGTCGGCGGACCGTTGCGGACTCGTGAGGAGCGCGAAGCCGCGCTCGACGCGTCGCTCGCGCCGGGCGCCACCCGACCCGTCGGTGCGGGGGAGCGAGCGCGGCCCGAGGAGCCCGACCGGTATCGCCTCTGCTTCGAGCGCGACCTCGACCGGATCAAGCACTCGCGGCCGTGGCGGCGCCTCGCCGGCAAGTGCCAGGTGTTCATCGCGCCGGCCGACGACCACCTGCGCACCCGTCTCACGCACGCGGTCGAGGTTGCCCAGGTCGCGGTCGGCATCGCCCGCGCCGCCAACCTCTGCCTGGCGCTCACCGAGTCGATCGCGATCGCGCACGACTGTGGGCATGGCCCCGCCGGGCACGCGTCCGAGGGTGCGTTCTCCCCGTACCTCCCAGAGACCGGCTACGACCACGCGGTCTACGGCGCGGACGTCACGCTCGCGGAGCTGAACCTCTGCGCGCCAACCCTCGACGGCGTCCGCAACCACTCGTGGCGGCGGCCCTCCCCCTCGACGCCCGAAGGTGAGGTGGTGGCATGGGCCGACCGCATCGCCTACGTCTGCCACGACTTCGAGGACGCGGTGCGCGCCGGGATCCTCGAGTCCGACGACCTGCCGATCGAAGTGCGCCAGGTCGTCGGCACGAAGCGGTCCGACCAGATCGAGACGTTCGTGGTCGCGGTGTTGCACGCGATCGAGCAGACCGGGCGCGTCGGCATGACCGAGCCCGCCGCGGGGGCGCTCGCCGCCTTTCGCGAGTTCAACTTCGAGCGCATCTACCTGCGGCCCGCGGCAGTGCGGCAGGCCGAGCGCGTCGTGCGTCTGCTCCAAGGTCTGGTGGACCACTTCGCCGACGCGCCCCGTAGCCTGCCCGAGCCCGAGGGCCTCGTCGTGGCGCCCGGTTCTCCCGAGGCCGCTGCACTCGCGGTCCGGTACGTGAGCGGCATGACCGACCGGTACGCGCTCGGCCTCGGCGTCGAGCTCCTCGGGTGGGACCCGGCCGACCTGCCCCGCGGGGTCTAGGTGGCGCCACGGTCAGCAGCGGAGCGCAAGGCCGACACGCTGCGGTTGCTCCAGACCGAAGAAGACGCATGGTTCGCCACGGCTGGCGACGACGGCCAGCCCGTGCTCGTCCCGCTGAGCCTCTGTTGGGACGGAGACCTCCTCACGATGACCACCACCAAGACCTCGCCGACGGTCCGGAACGCGGCCGCGTCCGGTCGGGCCCGTGTCGCCGTCGGCGCCACTCGCGACGTCGTGATGATCGATGGTGCCGTAAAGGTGCTCCCCATCGCTGGCGTGCCCACGTCGGTGACCACCGCCTTCGTCGAACGAACCGGGTGGGACCCGGCCCACAACGATGGCGAGTGGGTCTACCTGCGGATCCGTCCGCAGCGGATCCAGGCGTGGCGCGAGGCCGACGAGATCGCCGGTCGGACGATCATGCGCGACGGGCGCTGGCTCGTCTGAACCGTCCCGGCACGTAGCCTGACCCGCGATGGGGATCGTCGACGAGGACATCGCTCGGGTCCGGGACTCGACCGATCTCGTCTCGCTGGTCGGTGAGCAGGTCGCGCTCAAGCGCGTCGGTCAGCGCTACGTCGGCCTCTGCCCGTTCCACCAGGAGAAGACCCCGTCCTTCGGTGTCAACGCCGGAATGGGACTGTGGAAGTGCTTCGGTTGCGGCAAGTCGGGTGACGCGATCACCTGGGTGCGTGACACCGAGCATCTCGACTTCGTCGAAGCGGTCGAACGGCTCGCGCAGCGCGCCGGCATCCAGCTGCGCTACGACGACCGCAATCAGCAGAAGGACCGGTCGCGCAAGGGACGGCTGAGTGAAGCAGTCGGCGCGGCGATCGAGTTCTACCACCGGCTGCTGCTGGAAGCGCCCGAAGGCGGGGGAGCGCGCCGCTACCTGCGCAGCCGCGGGTTCGACGGCGACGCGGCGCGGCAGTTCCTGCTGGGATGGGCACCCGACGGATGGGATGGCCTGAGTCGCTGGCTGCAGCAGGAGAAGAAGCTCTCGCGCGACGACATCAAGGACGCCGGCCTCGCGTTCGTGAACAAGGCGAACAAGCTCCAGGACCAGTTCCGGGCGCGACTCATGTTCCCGATCCACGACGCGCGCGGTGAACCGGTCGGGTTCGGCGGACGTTCGCTCACCGACGATGGACCCAAGTACAAGAACTCGCCCGAGAGCGCGGTGTACCAGAAGTCGCGCCTGCTCTACGGGCTGCACTGGGCCAAGGAGGCGATCGTCGCCCGGGGTGACGTCGTCATCTGCGAGGGCTACACCGACGTGATGGCGTACGCGCTGGCCGGTCATCCCAACGCGGTCGCCACGTGTGGCACCGCGCTGGCCGACGACCACGTGAAGCTTCTGAAGAACCTGACGCGCAACGTCACGTTGGCCTACGACGCCGACAGTGCGGGGCAGAGCGCGGCCGAGCAGTGGTACCGCTGGGAGCAGACCTTCGACCTGTCGGTCCGGGTCGCCGACCTCCCGCCCGGCCAGGACCCAGGCGACCTCTGGAACCAGGATCGGCCTCGCCTCGAGGCTTCACTTGAGGGAGCGAAGCCCTTCATGCGGTTCCGACTCGACCGGGCACTGGGATCGGCCGATCTCACCACCCACGAGGGCAAGGGCCGGGCCGCGGCGACTGCCGCTGCCATCGTGGCGGACCACCCGAGCGAGCTGGTGCGGGACCAGTACGTCATGGAGCTCGCCGGTCGCCTCCAGATCGACGTCGACACGCTGCGCGGGGAGGCGGCGCGAGCGAAGGATCGGCCGCGTGAACAACGTCCGACGCGACGCGACGAGCCCCCGCCCGACGACGGCGACGCGGCCGCGCCGCCAGCACCGCTCGTCATCGATAGACGGGAGTCAGATCTGCTGTGGTGGGTGATCCATGAACCAGAGCTCGTCACAGACTGGCTCGATGTTCATCTCTTGATGGACCCCACGATTCGCGAGGCGTATGTCGGACTCACTGAAGCGCATGATTTCCACGAGGCGCTCGGAAGTGTCAGTGAGCCAGCGCGTGAGGTACTGGAGCGTCTCGCGGTCGAGGAGCCTTCTTCGAAGGATGAGCCGCAGGTGGTCGCGATCAAGCTCATGGTGAGCACAGTGCGAGAGGTCGCGGAAATGATTGCAAAGAGACTTCTGGCGAACGATGACTTGCTGGTTGACGAATTCAACCGTGCGCTTTCGGAATTGAGGGGTGCCGAAGGGTTAGGAAATTGGAACGAAGCGCGTGAGGCGGTAGACCCATTGCTAGGGTTGATCTTGAAGGAACGAGCACGAGCATCCGCGACGGAGATGGTGGAGCAGGGAGCGTGACCGAACCCAACATCGCGGCGTTCGATAGTGACGACACCGCTGCGATCGATGAGCTCATCGCGAGGGTGGCTGACCGCGGGTACGTGACCTCGCTCGAGATCTTCACCGCACTTCCCACTCTCGAACCTGACACCGAAGAGCTCGCGGCGATCTACGAGCGCTTCGAAGGCCAGGGCATCGAAGTCGTCGAAGAAGTCATCGAAGAGCTCCAGCGCGAGGACGCGCAGCGCGTCGAGGAGCCTGCGTCTGAACGTGGACGGACGCGTCACGGCGACGCACCGCGCAGCACGATCACGCGCCCCGTTGACGCCGCGAGCCGTCCTCGGGTGCGCCGCAGTGCCGCCGAGCGCCTCGACGCACCCGAAGGCGCGCGTGATCGGGGCGAGTCGGGGAGCTTCGACCCGGTGCGGATGTACCTCAAGGAGATCGGCAAGGTCCGGCTGCTGACGGCCGACGACGAGAAGAGCCTGGCCCGGCGGATCGAGGCCGGGCTCCAGGCCGCAGAACGGCTAGAGGCCGCGGCCGACGAGGGCATGCCCGCGGAGAAGCTCGCCAACGAGCAGGCCATCGTCGAGGACGGCGAGCTCGCCCGGCGCCAGCTCACCGAGGCGAACCTCCGCCTCGTCGTCTCGATTGCCAAGCGCTACGTGGGCCGCGGGATGGTGCTCCTGGATCTCGTGCAGGAAGGCAACCTCGGTCTGATGCGAGCGGTCGAGAAGTTCGACCACACCAAGGGCTTCAAGTTCTCGACGTACGCCACGTGGTGGATCCGCCAAGCGATCACGCGGGCGATCGCCGATCAGGCGCGGACAATCCGCATTCCGGTGCACATGGTCGAGACGATGAACAAGGTGCTGCGAATCCAGCGGGCGATGCTCCAAGAGCTGGGTCGGGAACCCACGGTCGAAGAGGTGGCGCTCAAGGTCGACATGACGCCAGACAAGGTCCGCGAGATCCAGCGCATCTCTCAGGAGCCACTCTCCCTCGAGACACCCGTCGGCGAAGAGGACGACAGCTACCTCGGCGACTTCGTGGCCGACGAGAGCGCGGTCTCGCCCGACTCCGCGGCTGAGCGCGAGCGCCTGAAGGTCGAGATCGAGATGGCGCTGAACGAGCTCAAAACGCGGGAGCAACAGGTGATGCGATTGCGCTTCGGTCTCGATGACGGTCAGGTGCGCACGCTCGAGGAGGTGGGTCGCGAGTTCGGTGTCACTCGCGAACGGATCCGCCAGATCGAGTCCAAGACGATCTCGAAGCTGAAGCACCCCACTCGTTCACAACGACTTCGCGACTTCCTCGAAGAGGCATGACGCCCGCTCGGTAGCGGAGTACCGTCGCCCCGTGAGGCGGCGCGGGTGGGGTCAGGCGCAGTGGTGGCGCCGGTTGCTCGGCTCGGTCACGGTCGTTGCCTTGCTCGGCGCGCCCGGCGCCGGTGCGTCGACCGAACGGTCCGGGGCTTCCGGCCGCGAGAGCGTGCCTGGGTCGCCTGCCTTCGCCGACGGCGAGTGGGTCGGCAACCTCATCGGTGGGACGCAGGCCACCTTGGACGGTGGCGGGGGTTCGAGCTACGGGGCGGGGCTGTTCATGCTCACTGTCGAGGGCGGCACGATCGTCGCGGGTGCGGTCGACGTGAGCGTTGCCGTCGGCTTCTCCGTGCCGCCCGCGTCCACCGAGGGCACGATCACCGGGAGCGGAACGATGAGCGGCGCTGCCGATGCACCGCTGGTGGAGATCAGCGGGCGCTTCCGCGGAACGGTGACAGTCCCAGGTCAGACGATCTCGGTGGATCAGCCGATCGCGCCGTCAGCACTGTTCCTCACGATCCTGTCGGCGACGTGCTCGGTGGTGATCGGCACCCTCGAGCCAGATGCGCGTGCCGTGCTCGAGGCAAGCGGCTTCAACGTGTCGTATCTCACGTCGCAGTGGATCGCCACGCGCACCCGGGCGAGCGGTCGCGAGCGCGCCGAGGACTTCGGCGACCGCGTCGTGGGCCTGATGGTCGAACGGGACCAGATCATGGCCGACGCCGCCGACGGCACGTTCGACGCCGACCGCATCATCGGCCTGCTGCGACGCGCCGAACGCATCGAGGTCGGCATTCCCCGAGCCGGGCGTTGCAGCGCCACCGACGTCGATGCGTTCCTCGGGGCCGGCGCCCTCGTCGTGCGCGATCTCCTCGAGTTGATCGCTGGCAACCCGGACCTCTTCGGTGCGGCGGAGCTGATGGCCGCGATCGAGGCGGCGGTGCGCACCGGGCTGGCCGCCGACCCCGATACCGCAGAGCTGATGGACCAGCTGCGCGACGTCGTGCGGGCCCTGATCGATCGGGCCATCCGCGAGGGCGATTCCGTGGCGTTGGGGCTGCTCGGACACGCGGCTTCGATCATGGGCTGGTCCGACGAGGCCGCGGCCGCGGCCGACGCGCTCACCGGCGCGCCGGAGGACGGCGGATGAGCCGGCTCGGTCGCGCGCTGCTGGCCGCGCTCGTGCTGGCCGCCGTCCTCGGGGCGCCACGCGCGTCGGGGGCGGAGCCTGCTCCCTCGCGTCATCCCTTCGACGCCCTTGAGCTACCCGGCGTCGAGAAGATGGGCATCAGCGTTAGCCGCGGCGAACGCCCGCGGTTCACGTGGAAGACGGTCGATGGCGCGCTCGAGTACGCGCTGGTCGTGCAGACGCTGAACGGCGAGCCGTACTGGGCCTGGCGCGGGACGTCGACGAAGGTGTTCCTCGGTGGTGAGCGGAGGCGACCAGCGAACGCGGCCGGCCCAGTGCTCACGCGTGCGGCGCAGTACCAGGTGACGGCGTTCGACGCTGAGCTCCGCATCGTCGGCGCGAGCGAATGGCGGGTGGTGGCTCCGCACTGAACGGTGCCGACGTCAGCGGTGCTGCCTACCATGCCGCCGGGGCCGTAGCTCAGTGGTCAGAGCAGGGGACTCATAATCCCTCGGTCGAAGGTTCGATCCCTTCCGGCCCCACTCCTCCCACAACGATCTCGGACTTCTGACACGACCTCGAATGCCATGCATGACCCTGATTCGGCGGTCGCTAGAGCCCGCCGCCCCGCCAGGGTCCCCAGATCGCGTAGGTGCGGCTCGGCGGAGGGTCGTCGGCCCGGAAGCCCGTCCCGAGCGTGTTGGCGAACAGGTACTTCCGGTCGGGGCTCCAGCACGTGCCCGCCCACTCGGCGGAGTCGTTCAGGTTCGCGGCGAGGTCGAACACGCTCCCGTCGACGGTGAGCCCCCGCAGGTGTTGCACGGGCGAGGACTGGCCCGGGAGCGTGACGGGAGTGTCCTCGCACACCACGATCCCACCGCGGGGGGAGACCACGACGTTGTCGGGATACGACATCACCGTCGCGTCGGGTACCTCGAACACCAACGACAGCTGCCCGCGGCTGTGGCCGCGCGGTTCGTAGGCCCACACCTGGCCCTGGGCCGCGTCGCCGCCGTCGGTAGACACGAAGTAGACCACCCCGTCGGCGAACGCGCAGCCCTCGAGTCGCCGGAAGATCGCGCCACCCTTGCTGAGGCCCTCCTCGTACACCGCTTTCCCGCCTGCGGGCGGGTCGGGCTCCTCGATGTCGACCCATTCCGCGTCGAGCGTTGCGATCGGGTCCTGACCGGTGCGGGTGTCGTAGCCATCGCTGCCCGCCACCTTGAGCATCTGGAGACTGCCGGCCTCGAGGTTCGGCCGGCGTCCACCACGCGCGGGTCGGTCGGGGACGAAGCGGAAGAAGCCGGAGTCACCATTGTCCTCGGTCTCATAGACGATGCCGGTGCGTGGGTCGACGCAGGCGGCCTCGTGACTGAAGCGCCCGAGCAGCCGGAGCGGCTCCGGGTCGACGGGTCCGTTCGCCGCGGCGGGGACCTCGAACACATAGCCGTGCGACGCGCCGAAGTCGGGTGCCCCGACTGTGGTCTCCTCGCACGACAGCCAGCTCCCCCAGGGCGTCACGCCCCCGGCACAGTTCGTGTGCGTGCCGCTCAGGCTCACGAAGTCACGCACGACCTCGGGCACGCCGTCCGAGCCGAAGGCGATCTCGAGGGTCGTCGTGCCACCGCCCGCCAGCTCGTCGTACGCGTTCGTCGTCGAGAGGGCCGGTACGGTCCCGGCGCCATCACGCACCTCGTGGTTCCGCACGAGCCGCACTCGCCCGCGCCGAGCGGGGAACGCGCCCATGCCGTCATGCCCGTAGGGAGTCGGGCTGCCGTCGCTCATCGGGGTGCCAGCCACACCGAAGATCGCGTACTCGAACCCCTCGGGGAGCGAGAGCCAGGCCACCTCGGGGTCGACGCCCACGGCCGACACCGGCGGCTTCGCGACGAGTGGCCCGTAGCCCGGCCCCGGCGAGGGCGAGCCACTCGGGGCCGCGGCGGCGAGCCGGCGTCCGAGCGAGTCGACGAACGGCCCCGACAGCGCGACGCCTGCGGTCACCAGCAGCGATCTGCGCAAGAACACACGCCGGTCGAGCACCGGGCGATCCGAACCAGGCATCGTCACTCCCTTCGTGTCGCGCCCGACGCTATGCCAGGCCGCCTGTGTCACGCGCCGCCCGGCAGACAACGCCGCGCACGGTCGCGACGTTCATCGTGCAGCACCGCGCAAGGCCGCGGCGAGGTTCCCGCGCTGCTTCACCACGACGTCGTCGAGGCCGAGCCAGTCGGTCATCGCGCGGAGCTCGCCCGCGAGCCGCGCGGCGACCTCCTTCTTGTCGACGCCGGGCTCCGCCCACGCCGCCTGCACGAGGAGCTGTGACTTGGTCCGTTCCGCCTTGAGGTCGACCCGCCCGACGTAGCGGTCACCCAGCAGGAACGGGAGCACGTAGTACCCGTAGGTGCGCTTCGGCGGTGGCACGTAGATCTCGATCCGGTACTCGAAGCCGTACAGCCGCTCGATGCGGCTGCGCTCCCACATCACCGAGTCGAACGGGGAGACCAACGCGCAGGCATCGACCCGACGCGGGAGCTTCGCGTCCGGGTGTCGATAGGCAGGGTCCTTCCAGCCGTCGATGGTCACCCGTTCCAGCAGACCGGATCCCGCCATCTCCTCGAGGAGCGCGCGCGTCGGCGTGATCGGGAATCGGAAGTAGTCGGCGAGATCTCCGGCGGTGCCCACGCCGTGCGCGCGGGCGGCCCACTCGAGCAGAGCGACCATCGCATCCGCGGGCGTCGGGGTGGGCATCGCGAGCACCGCGGCGGACAGCACGTGGGCCGGGTCGCAGTACACCTTCTCGAAGTTCCCGCGCCGGAACGCCCCGACGCGGCCCCGGTAGTAGAGGTGCTCCAGCGAGCGCTTCGTGTTGCCCCAGCCCCACCACGGTCCCTTGTTCGAGGAGCCGTCGAGCTCGCGGGCGCTCAGCGGTCCTCGTTCCATGACCGTCGTGTGGATCTCGTCGATCAGCTTCTGCTGCTCGACGGACCATCTCCGCATCTCGCTCCATTGGTGGTCACCCGACATGCGGAACCGGAACAGTGGGTGGAGCTCGGCGTGCACCAGCGACGCCTCGTGACCCCAGTACTCGAACGCCTCTTGGTCCTCGTAGACGTAGGTGTCCAGCAAGGTTCGGTCATATGGCCCGAGTCGCGAGAAGAACGGCAAGTAGTGCGCCCGCACCAGGACGTTCACCGAGTCCATCTGCACCGCGCCGAGCCGCTCGAACACCTTCCGAAGGTGTCGTGCGGTGACTCGACCAGCCGGACGAGGCTCCGAATATCCCTGCGCGGCGAGCGCGATGCGCCGCGCCTCGTCGACGGAGAGGGTGGTGCGCCGGGTCACGCAGGGACCGTATCGACCTCAGCGCTGCCAGAGACGAAGCGCGGCGTACGCACGCCAGGGATGCCACGCCTCGGCTCGGTGCTCGGCATCGACCGCGCTCACCCCGTCGAGTGCCTTGCGCAGTCCGAGGTCGCCGGCCGGGAAACGCGTCGGCGTAGCCGAGTCGCAGTGCCAGGTACTGCGCGGTCCAGGCACCGATGCCGGGGAGCTCGACGAGGTCGTGCTCGAGCTCTGTGAGGGAAAGTGACCCGTCGAGCACGATCTTCCCGTCGGCAACGGCTCCGGCAAACGCTCGCACCGCATCGGCGCGCTGACGCGGGACGGGGAGCTCGGCGTCGGCGAGCGCCTCGGGTGGCGGGAACCGGAGGCTCAAGCCGAGGGCTTCGAGTCCTTCGGCACGCGAGCCGTGCGCGGCGACGATCTTGCCGATGGTGCGGGTCGCGCCCGCAACACTGACTTGCTGCCCGACGATCGCGCGCACGCCGGCCTCGAACGGATCCCAACACCCGGGGACGCGCACGCCCTCGGGCCAGGGGGTCAACGTCCGGTCCTGCCCGAGCGTGGGCACGACGTCTTGGGGGTCGTGATCGAGGTCGAAGAGCCGGCGGATCCGCGCGACGTGATGGATGAGTCCGTCCCAGGTGGAGAGGTGGAAGCGAGCGACGAGGTGGTCGACCTCGCGGCGAACCTCGACCGCCCCGGTCATCCCGTCGACCTCGATGGTTCGGCGGTACACGCTGTCATCGACCGATTCGACGCCGGGGATCGCTCGGAGCGCGAGGAAGGACAGCAGTGCGTCCCAGTCCAGTGGTGGGTGGAACGTGAGACGGGTGTCGAGGCCGCCGTCGGCGACGAGGCGGTCCGAACGGCGGCGACGGGCCCGGAGCTGGGTCGGCGGCGCGTGGAAGATGTCGTGCATCACCCTCGACATCTGGCGGACCGAGCCGAAGCCGGCCGCGAACGCGATGTCATTGATGGAGAGGTCGCTGTCGTCGAGCAGCCGGCGAGCGAAGTGCGCACGCCGGGAGCGAGCCACCTGATCGGGGGTGGCGCCCACGTGCTCGAGGAAGAGGCGGCGGAGGTGGCGGCTGCTCACGCCGAGGCGTCGGGCGAGGTCCGCTTCGAGCTCCTCGTCGAGCGCGCCGTCGACGATGAGGCGCACGGCCCGGCACACGAGCTCGGGGCCGTGCACCCAGGGATCGGCGTGATGGCTCCGGTACGGGCGGCACCGCAAGCAGGCGCGGAACCCGTCCGCCTCGGCCGCGGCCGCGCTCTCGTACTCGACGACGTTGGCCGGGTTGGGTGATGCGGGGCAGCCGACCGGCTGGCAGTAGATCCCCGTGGTCCGGACGGCCGACACAGGCATGTGATCGTTGTACCTGATGTCGGAACCGCAGTTCGGACAGATCCGGACAGGGCCGAGGCCGTGTCCGGATGTGGCCGAGAAACGACGGCTTCGTCCGGTAGAACGGTCACATGCACTTCACTGCGATCGAGACCCCGCTCGGACTCATGGAGATCGGTGTCGACGACGACGCGCTGGTCGCGCTCGACTTCGTCGACGACACCGACGCGCCGAGGACCCAACGCCACGCCATCGCCGCCGCGGTGCGCGCGTACTTCCACGGCGACCTCGGAGCCATCGAGCACCTGAAGGTCCGGTTCGACCACGGCACCCCCTTCCAGCAGCAGGTGTGGCGCGCGCTGCGCACCATCCCGCTCGGCGAGACGATCAGCTACGCCGAGCTCGCGCGACGCGTCGACCGTCCGTCCGCCTTCCGCGCGGTTGGTTCCGCGAACGGTCAGAACCCGATCGCGGTCGTCGTGCCGTGCCATCGAGTGATCGCCGCCGACGGCACGCTCGGTGGCTACGGCGGCGGGCTCGACAAGAAGCGGTGGCTCCTCGCCCACGAAGGTGTCGAGGTGCCCGCCGAGCGCGTCCGCCGCTCCGCGTAGGGTCAGGCGCCTGGAACCGGCGCGCGAGCCCGAGCGCGAGCCAGGGCTTGCGACCCCACGCGAACATCTGCCCACGGGCGATCGCGGTCCACTGGCTGGCGCGCTGGTAGAAGACGAGGAGCACCGGGCCCGGTGCGGCCGAGATGATGGCGTCGGGTGACCACGGTCCGTCCGGGTCCGTCGTGAGCACGCCGTCGTCGAACCGCCACCGGTGCACACCTTGGCCGCGCAGGCGGATCTCGTAGCTCGCGGTGTGACCAGCCGACGCCTCCTCGTCGAGCCATGCCGGCAGCAACGGGGCGAGGCCGCGTAGCGCCAGCTCGACGTCGCGGCCGGGGATGTCCCAGCCAACGCCGACCGCACCGGCCAGATCCCATCCGTGAACGTTGAGCTCCCCGATGACGAGGCCCATGGCCTCCACCGAGTTCGCGCGGGAGCCGGCATGGAACGCGAAAGGTGGCTCGCCGGCGCCGACCGCCCGCACGTGCGCGGCGAACTCGCGGCTCGACGAGCGCAGCAGCTCGACGAGGTCGTCGAGCGGACGGTCCCGCAACGCGACGACGTTGCCCGCATTGACGTCGGCCATCCCGGCGGCATGGGTCGTGAACACCGACGTGCCCAGGTGACCTCCGAGGTAGTAGCCGGGTGCGAACGCCATGTGCGCGGCGAGGTCGTGCACGGTCCATTCGGGTGCAGTCGGGATGCGGCGAGTGTGGTCGACCACCTGCGCGAACACGTCCGTGACACGATCGACGGCCGCGAGCATCACGTCGGCCATCTCGTCGGCATCGATGACGGGCGCGGTGGTCATCGGGGCGCTCGCGGCATGCCGCACAAAGGGCTGTCGGTCATCCTCGTTCCGACGACGACGCGCGGGTTCAGCTGGCCGTGTTCGTGACAGCGCGCGGACGATCAGGCGATCGGCTCGCCATCGGCGCCGACGGCGTGCCACACGCCGCCGACCCCATGGCCGGTGGTGTCGCCCGCGGCAACGTCACCCGAGTACCGATAGAGAAGGTGGCCGTTGTACGCAACCTGGCTTTGCGCCCCGATCTCGAGCAGCGAGGCGTCCAGACCCTTGCCGGCCTTGAGCTTCTTGGCCGTCAGGTGCGGCCACGCCGACTCGCATCCGCCGGTGCAGTTGCTCGCATCGATGTTCGTGCCGTCGGGGTCGAACAGGTAGAGCGTGAAGCCTTTGGAGTTGACGAGGATCTCACCGAGCTCCGAGTCGGCGATCTGCACGGTTGGCTTCTTCTTTTTCTTCTTGTCGGCCGCGGCGCTCTGGCGCGACTCCGACGTGCTGGCCATGGCGGCCGCGGGCGCGGCGATGGCCACGCCCAGCGCCAGCAGCGAGATGAGCAGAACACGGCGAAGCGTTGGAGTGGGCATCAGAACCCCCATGTCGGCGGCGTTGCCAGAGACTACGGCCGAGCGCAGTCGATGGATTGGCGGATCGGGATGGGCAGGTCGTCAGTTCGACGACGGCGGCGCCACGCCTTCGAACGCATCGGGTTCGGCTACGTCTCGTAGCCGCTCGATGCCGAGCTCGACGGCAGCCCGCACCTTCTCGGCCGGTGCCACCTGATCCAGCCACGAGCGGATCTGCTCGTAGCGCTCCCGCCCAGCCTTCGAGCCGAAGTAGTACCCGACGGCGAACCCGACCACCAACCCCGTGCGCATCTTCACGACCACTTCTCTAGCACTGTCACACCCCACAAATACGGTCCGCCCCATGGGATACCGAGGCAAGGTCAAGGAACAAGAAGAGGCCCGCCGCCTCCGAGCACAGAACCTCACGATCATCCAGATCGCCGAGCTGCTGGGCGTCTCCAAGAGCAGCGTGTCCCTCTGGGTCAGAGACGTTCCCTTCACCGCCAGCAAGAAGCGGTGGGGACCGAACCGTCGCCCGAATCCGCAGAGCCAACGAAAGCAACGCCAGATCGAAGCACTGAACCAAGCTGGGATTGATCGAATCGGTCACCTTGGCGAGGCATCGTTCTTTGTTGCGGGAATCGCTCTCTACGCGGGCGAAGGAGCGAAGACGGACGGTGCGGTGAACTTCGCGAACAGCGACCCTCAGATGATGCAGTTCTTCTGCGCCTGGTTGCGGCGCTACTTCATCATCGACGAGTCTCGGCTGCGAGCAAACGTGTACCTCCACGAGGGTCTTGACCTTGAGGCAGCCGAGCAGCATTGGTCCGCGCTCACGAACATTCCGCGCTCACAGTTCACCAAGCCATATCGAGCGGTGCCTGACCCGAGCATCCGGAGGAACAAGCACGAACATGGCTGTGGGTACGTGAACTACAGCTGTGTGCGCACACATCGAGAAGTAATGGGGCTCGTTCGCGCTTTGCTATCGTCGGAGGCGTATTCCGGGGTAGCTCAATTGGTGGAGCAGCGCGCTGTTAACGCGACGGTCGAGGGTTCGAGCCCCTCCCCCGGAGCTGTCAACCAAGATCCAACACCGCCGACGCGCTCGCGTCGGCGGTTGCGCGTAGCGGCGCGTACGCGCGCACGAGCGCTGCGTCCGGTGCCGTGCGCGACTCGATCGCGTTGAGATGATCCAGGTCATGCGACTCACCCATCGCAGAACTGACAACCAGGCGCGCACCAACTGACGCGGCGTCATCGAGCGCGCGACGCACCACCGGGCGGTCGCACACCGACGCCACGACCGTTCGCCACAGCTCATCGCCGGCGCCGCCGCCCGCCAGGGCCAGCACTTCGGCATCCGGGATGATCAGCTCCACACACCGCGCCACGTCGAACGCGATTCCTTCGACGATGGCACGGCAGAGCTCCGCCGGACCGTGTGCCTCGGTGAGCCCGAGGAACGCGGCATGCACGTCGGCGCGCCACCACGGCGCTCGGGCACCGGCGAGCCAGGGGAGGGCGACGAGCCCGTTCGCACCTGGCGGCACTGCTGCAGCGGCGGCCAGGAGGTCGTCGTGCGATCGACCGGTCAACGATGCGAGCCATCCGATCGCTGCGCCGGCCGCAGAGAGTCCGGCTTCGACGACGAAGCCGCCGAGCGCGCCGCGCGACACCTGCGCGACCGTGGGCAACCCGTTCGCAGGTCCCGAGTGCGGCACTGACACGTTGGCGGTCGTGCCCCACGACACCATCGGGGTGCGCGGCGACGCCCCGACACCGAGCACCTCACACGCGCGGTCACCCGCACCCATCACGACCTGCACGCCGGTCGGCAGACCGAGGTCGGTGGCAACGTCGGGAAGCACTTCGCCAGCCACGCGTGACGACAGCACGATCTCGGGGAGACGTTCGCGGTAGCGCTGCACGGCTTCGGGACGCCACCAACCGCCGAGCTCACACAGGCCGGTGCGCGACGCAAGCGTCTCGTCAGTGACGACCGCGCCCGTCAAGCGGGCGACGACGAGATCGCGGGGTGCGAGAATCCAACGCGCGGAGCCGAAGAGATCCGGATCGTGGTCGACGAACCAGGCGAGCTTGGCCGCATGCGCGCCGGCGCCCGCGACCACACCGGTTCGGGAGCGGAACAGATCGGGATCACCGAGTGACGGGACCTGCTCCTCCGCGCGACGGTCCGACCAAAGAATCCCTGGCGTCAATGGATCGAGCTGCTCGTCGACGAGTGCGAACGTCTCTCGAGCGGCGGAGAAGCCGATGGCTTCGACGCGCGAGAACGGATCGGGTGCCGCGGCGCGTACCTCGGCGCACGCGGCAACCGTCGACGCCCACCACTCTTCGGGGTCCTGCTCCGCGAGGCCAGGCGCGGGATGCACGGTGGTGATCGGTGCCCGTGCGAACGCCGCGAGCACGTCGTCGGACCACAACGCGACTTTGGTCGCGCTGGTGCCGAGGTCGATCGTGAGAACGATCACATGCCGGCGAGCTGGCGCACGACCTTGGTGAGCGCGGAGAAGTCCTCGCGGCCGTAGCCCGCTTCGCTTGCGGCACCGAGGATCTGACGCACGACGCCCGACGTCAGCAGTGGCGTGCGCGCCTTGGCCGCGTACCCAATCGCGAGGTCGAGATCCTTGGCCATGAGATCGGTCATGAAGCCGGGTGCCCAACCGTTCGATGCAGGGCTGTCAGGCACCACGCCCTCGGCGGGCAAGCGCGTCCGCACCGCTACGCAGTCGCCCGTCGAATGGGTCAACACCTCGTACAGCTGGGCGAGATCGACGCCCGCCTTCGTGGCCATGACCGTCGCCTCGGCGGTCGCGAGCATCTGCGCGGCATAGATGAGGTTGTTGCAGAGCTTCACGACCTGCCCCATGCCCGGACCGCCGACGTGCACGATCAGGCCGGCGAAGGGTTCGAGTGCCGGTCGCGCCGTCTCGAGCACGCCCGCGTCGCCGCCGACCATCAAGGTCAACGTGCCCTTCTGCGCCCCGACTGTGCCGCCCGACAGCGGCGCCTCGAGGTAGCCGGCACCCGTCGCGGTGACGCGCTCGTGCTGCGCCCGCTCGACCTCGGGGTCGATCGTGGAGGTGTCGACCACGATCTTGCCGTCACCGAAGGCGGGCATCGCGGCGTCGACCACTTCGATGACTTCCGGAGAGTTCGGTACGCACAGGATCGTCACATCGCTTGCGTCTACGACACCGCGTGGACCATCACCTTCGGTCGCACCGAAGCCAAGTGCGGCATCAATCGGCCCGCGACTGCGTGACGCAACGGTGACCTCGTGGCCGGCATCGACGAGATGGCGCGTCATCGGGAGACCCATCGCGCCGAGTCCGATGAACCCGATTCGCATGTCCGAGGCTCCTCTCGCTGCTCGGGGCGCACGCTACCGTGAGCGCCCTCATGGCCGAGGGTGGGCAACAGGCAGACAAGAGTCAGCCGCTCCTCTCGTTCGCGGTTCCGGAAGACCTGCTGCGCGAAGCGGTTGCGGCGAGCAACGCAGAGGACGTCGTTGCCGACATGCAGCTCATGCCGGGTGTCGGCGAAGGCAAGCCGCCGCCGATCTTCGCGATCTTCCGCAAGTTCGGTTGGGCGCCGGTCACCTACCTCACGCTCGCGGCGTTCGTGGTCGCCGTCCTCGACAACGGGCTGACAGGCACGCTCGCGCCCGACATCCAGGACTCGTTCCGCGTCAACGACGCCGAGCTCGGCGCCGCCATCTTCGTGGCGTCTGCCGCGCAGATCGGGATCGGGCTGCCGATCGCGCTCTGGAGCGACCGAGGCAGCCGGGTGAAGGTCGCCGCCTTCTGCCTGCTGGTGTTCGCGATCGCAGTGCCGATCCAGGGTCTGGTCGAGAGCATCTGGCTGTACGCGCTGCTGGGGATCTTCGCCGCGTTCGGCAAAGCACCGAACAACACCACGCACCTCTCGTACCTGTCAGACCACTATCCGCCCGAGGCGCGCGCTCGCGTGCAGGCCTATCAGCGCGGCCATGAGCCGGTCGCCCGCACGCTCGGGCTCGGCATCATGGGTGGCGTCGCGGCGGCGTCCGGATCGTGGCGATGGGCGACGCTGCTCGCGCTGTTCGCGATCCCTGTGGCGCTCCTCATCACGCGACTGAAGGAGCCCAAGCGCGGTCAGCACGAGTCGAGCCACATCCTCGAATCGTCGGGTCTCGACATCGGCGAGCACCCCGAGGGCGCGCCGCGGGTGTTGCTCGGCGCGGCGGTGCAGCGGCTTCAGCGGATCCGCAGCCTCTACTTCCAGCTGATGGCGGTGGCCGTGCTCGGCTTCGTCGGACTCGGCATCCCGCTCTTCGGTGCGCTGTATCTGGACCGCGAGTGGAACCAGGGCACCGCCGACCGCACGCTCATCTACACGATCATCGGGCTGTCGGCGTTCTTCGTGATCCCGGTCGCCGGCTTCGTCGGTGACCGCATGTTCCGTCGTCGCCCGGAGTCGGTGCTGTACCTAGGCGGCGGTTGCCTCATCGCCTTCGGTGCCATCTACGTGGCGTCGCTGTACGCACCCGAGCTCTGGATGGTCGTGCTCGGATGGTTCGTCGCCGAGTGCATGCTCGCTCCGCTCGGCACAGCGATCTTCCAGACCGTTGCCGCCACGGTCCCTGCCGACATGCGAACACTCGGCTTCGCGCTCTTCGGCGTGTACGGATTGGTGGTCGGCGGATTCGCGGGCGCCGTCGTGCTCGGAGCGATCAGCAACGCGGCCGGCCACTCCGACGGGCCACGTGTCGCGCTCACCGTCATGGGCCCCGTGTGCGCGCTCGGTGGCGTGTTGCTGATGCTCGGCGCGCGTTGGGTGCGACGCGACATCACCCTCGTGATTGAAGACGTGCTCGAGCGGTACCAAGAAGGGCAGCGGCGCAAGGCCGGTGGCGTGATCCCGGCACTCCAGATCCACAATCTCGACTTCGCGTACGGCAGCCAACAAGTGCTGTTCGACATCGACCTCGAGGTGCACGAAGGCGAGATCGCCGCGCTCCTCGGCACCAACGGAGCCGGCAAGAGCACGTTGCTCCGGGCTGTGGCGGGGCTCGACCACCCGACACGCGGCACGATCCGCCTCTTCGGTACCGCAAGCACCTGGCTCGAAGCCGAGCAGGTACTCGACATGGGCTGCGGCATGTTGGTCGGCGGCAAGATGACGTTCCCCACGTTGTCGGTGCGCGAGAACCTCCGTCTTGCCGCGTTCTCGTTCCGCAAGGACCGCGCCCGAGCCGACGCCGCGATGGAGGAAGCACTCGCCGCGTTCCCCGCACTCGAGACGCGCATCGATCAACGGGCGGGCGCGCTCTCCGGCGGTGAGCAGCAGATGCTCGCGCTGGCGCGGGTGCTGCTCACGCGTCCTCGACTCCTCATGATCGACGAGCTGACGCTCGGTCTCGCACCCAAGATGGTCGAAGACCTCATCGGCATCGTGCGTCGCGTCAACGCGCAGGGCACGACGGTGCTCTTGGTGGAGCAGAGCGTGAACCTCGCCCTCAGCCTCGCCGATCACTCGTTCTTCATCGAGCGCGGCGAGATCCGCTTCGACGGGCGCACCGCGGACCTGTTCGAACGCGACGACCTGTTGCGGCCGGTGTTCCTCGGGTCGGTCGATCTCTCCGCGACCTGACCGACTCGATGCACACGTTCGCGGTCGCCGGGATCGAGCTCGACACCTTCACCGTCGTCCAGGGCGCGATCCAAGGACTGCTGTACGGGTTGCTCGCGCTCGGGCTCGTCCTTCTCTACCGCACCACTCGAGTCGTCAACTTCGCCCACGGTCAGCTCGGTGTGGTGATCGCGGTGTTCATGCTCAAGCTCACCGACGAGCTCGAAATCCCGTACCTGCCGTCGCTGCTGGTCTGTCTCGCGTTCGCGGCAGGGCTCGGTGCGCTCTCTGAGATGACCCTCCGCCGGCTCTTCAAGCGACCGCGAGTGCTCGTGATGGTCGCGACGATCGGGCTGGCCGAGGTGCTCTACCTGCTCTCGTTGCTCCGCATCTTCTCGCCCAAGCAGACCAACGTTCCGTTCCCCGTCCCGATCGACTGGGAGATCCACATCGGCGACGGGATCATCCCGCCCGAGAGCGTGCTCACGTTGATCGTCGCGCCACTCGTCGCGATCGGGCTCGCCGCGTTCCTCCGGTTCTCGCCGTGGGGTCTGGCGATGCGGGGGATGGCCGAGAACACAGATTCGGCCCGACTCTCGGGTGTGTGGGTGAAGCGGATGTCGACCCTCGCCTGGGCGATCGCAGGCCTGCTGTCGGCAATCACCGCCATCCTCTATTCCCCTGGGCGCACGTCGACGCTCAGCGAAGCGCTTCCGCCCGGGGTGCTCCTCCGTGCGCTCGCGGCCGCGCTCATCGCGTCGATGACGAGCTACACGATCGCCTTCGCGGCCGGGATCGCCATCGGAATCATCGAGCAGATCGCAACCTTCAACCTCGTCACAGACCTGCACAGCACCGCGTACATCACACTCTGCTTGTTCCTCTTGATCCTGCTCGCGCTTGCGGTCCAGGTCGGTCGCCTCCGGCGGGACCCGCGCACCGAGGAACGATCGTCCTGGGTGCTCGGTGGTGAGTCTGGTCGAGCGCGTGCGGATGCGACGAGGCGATGGGTCGGTCGGGGAGGGGTCACGATCGCGCTCCTACTGGGCGCGGGCTTGCCGTTCATGGTGTCGGAGGGCCGCTCACTCACCTTGTCCTTCGTGTTCATCTATGCGGTCATCGCCCTCTCGATGGTGGTGCTCACCGGTTGGGCTGGGCAGGTGTCGCTCGGTCAGTTCGGGCTCGTGGCCGTCGGTGCAATCGTCGCCGCGCGCTTGCCCGACATGTCGACCATCCTGCTCCTGGTTGTCGCGGGACTCATCTCCTCCGTCGTCGCGGTGGTCGTCGGCCTTCCCGCGTTGCGCATCCGTGGCGTGTACCTCGCCGTCACGACATTGGGGTTCGCGCTCTTCATGCAGGTCACCGTGCTCCCGAACCCGTGCTGGACCCTCCCATTCACCGACACCGACGTGTGCACCGGCCTTCCTGACCAGTTCTCCACGTACCTCGACCGACCGGATCTGTTCGGGATGTCGCTCACCAACACCCGCGACTTCGCACTCTTCGCGCTTGGTGTCCTCATCGTCGTGCTGTTGATCGTGCGCACCTGGAGAGACCGCGGCATCGCCCGACGCCTGATCGCGGTGCGCGACAACGAGACCGCCGCGGCCGCGATGGGCACACCAGTCGTGCGCACGAAGCTCCTAGCGTTCGCGCTCTCTGGCTTCCTCGCCGGCGTCGCCGGCGCGTGCTTCGCGTTCGCACAGCAGCGCTTCTCCGCGGGCGAGAACTTCGGACCGAAGGAGTCGATCCTCGTCCTCTCGATGGCGGTGGTCGGCGGGCTTGGGTCTGTGCCGGGAGCGGTGCTTGCAGCCGTCTACCTCGTCGGGCTGCCGTTCTTGCTCGGCTCGACGGGCACCGTGCAGTTCATCACCAGCGGGTTTGGCGTCCTTGCGTTCCTGCTCTACCTCCCGGGTGGCCTCGGCGCTGTCGCCTGCCATACGGGCGACCTGGTCGCGAAGCTCATCCAACGAACCCGCGCCGAACCAACCGGAGCCGACGCATGACCACGGCCGCGAAGCTCACGCTCGACGATGTCGCCGTCTGGTTCGGCGGTGTCCACGCAGTCGACGGCGTGTCGCTCGTCATCGAGCCTGGCGAGATCGTCGGGCTCATCGGACCCAACGGATCTGGCAAGACCACGCTGCTCGACGCGATCTCCGGTCAGCGCCGTCCGACTCGCGGCACAGTGACACTCGACGACGAGGCGATGACGGGCCTGCTCCCCGAAGCTCGTGCGAAGCGCGGCATGGTCCGCTCGTTTCAGGACTGCCGGCTGTACCCGGAGCTCACCGTCGAAGAGACGTTGCTGGTATCAGAGGACGCGCGTCGCCGCGTCGGCCTGCTGTCGACGACGCTCCACGCTCCGTGGGCCCGGCGATCGGAGCGAGCCAAGCGCGCCGCGGTCGGAGAGGTGATCGAGGCCTTCGGCCTCGAAAGGTTCCGACACCACCGCACGCAAGAGCTCTCGACCGGCACCCGACGCGTCGTCGACTTGGCGGCGATCGTTCTCGCCGAGCCGCGCCTGCTCCTACTCGACGAACCCACCGCGGGGATCGCACAGCGCGAAGCCGAGGCCTTCGCGCCGCTGTTGCGCAACATCCACGAGGTGACCGGCGCGACGATCGTGCTCGTCGAGCACGACGTGCCGCTCGTCTTCTCGCTGGCGTCGCAGGTCATCGTCATGGAGACCGGACGCGTCGCGAGCGCGGGCACGCCGGACGTCGTGCGGGCGGACCCAGCAGCCGTCGCCGCGTACCTCGGGGCGAGCCCCGAGGCCCTCGCGAGAAGTGGCAGGCTGTCGAGCGCCGACTGACGTGGGCGTCAGGGTCGGCACGACGGGGGTGAAGGATGCGGAGTGAAGCCAAGCGGCATCGAGGGTCGGCGATCGCGTTCCTCGCGGCGGTTGCACTCCTCGTCGCGGTAGCCGTGCCCGCAGCTGGCGCGGCGCGCCGCGGCGGCAGTGGCGGCGGGATCAACAGCGTCGAGCCCGTCACCGACGGCGTCACGAAGAGCTCGGTCACGATCGTGTTCCCGGTCGTCGATCTGAGCGCGGCGAGCGGATCCGCCGGCCTCCAGTACATCTCCGACGAGAAGGACCCGCTCGGCATCCACACCTATGTGCGCGCATTCAACGAAGCCGGTGGTGTGAACGGCCGGAAGATCAAGCCGAAGATCGTGAAGTTCAACCCGCTCAAGCCGTCCGAGATGCGCGCCCTGTGCAAGGACTGGACGACCAGCGGAGAAGTGTTCGCAGTACTCGACACCGGAAAGTGGCACGGCGACAACCAGCTCTGCATCACCGAAGAAGGTCAGCTGCCGCTCATCTCGTCGTGGACGACCGTCACTGAGTGGACCGACCGTGGTGCGCCGTACCTGTGGTGGCTCGGGCCGGACCAAGCCGACATCCTTCGCAACCTCGTGGCGTGGGGCGCTGACGAAGGGCTGCTCACGGAAGATCGGAGCTTCGCCGTCATCTCAGGTGACCGCGCTGGCGATCAGCTCGCGGTCGAGGACTACCTCTTGCCGGCGCTCGAGGAGCGCGGACTCGAACCCGCGCTCACCGCGACGATCACCGCCAACATCGACGATCCGACCACTGCCGCCAGTCAGGCCGGCGCCGTCGTGCGGCGCCTCAACAGCGATGGCATCGACGTCGTCATCCCGCTGCTCTCGGTGTTCCCTGGGTTCCAGAGCTTCGTGAGCCTGGCGAAGAGCCAGGACTACGCGCCGGCCGTGCTGCTGTCGGACTACGAGCAGAGCGTGAACGTCGCGCTCGGGTTGGCCGAGAGCCTGTACCCAGACCAGATGAGCGGACAGCGCGGGCCGACCGTCTACACGCTGAGCAATGAAGACGACGACCGACCCGACGGTGACGTCGTGCTCGAGGACAACGGCGCGCCCGTCGGCGAGGGCTACACGCCTGAAGCGCTCGCGTGCTGGCAGACGTACCAGGAGCAGAACCCAAACCGGCTCGAGAAGTTCCCGTACATCGAGGCGCAAGGGCCGACGATGCGGTGGTGCGACGCGATCAACGTGCTGAAGGAAGCAATGGAGATCGCGGGACCGAAGCTGAACCGCAAGACGTTCATCCAGGCGCTCAGCGAGATGCAGGACTTCCCCGTCGCGCTGACCCAAACGATCACATGGGGGCCGAACGACTTCTCGGGTCCGTCGACGTTCCGTGTCGTCTCGCCGACCGCCAACGTCAAGACGATCGAAGGCAACAAGTGTCCGCCGCGGCACAGCTCGTATGACGACACCCCGGGCGATCCGGAGAACAAGTTCCACGGCTCGTGCTGGGTGCTCATCGAGGACTGGCAGCCGCTCCAGACGTGACCCACTCCCTCCTGTTCGTCACACAGGTCGCGCCGTATTCGGACGGGCCGGCCGGTGTGCACGGTGTGCTCGATCAGGCCGCGGTCGGCGTCGCCGAGGTCGCCGAGCTCAACGGGTGCACACCCCAGCGCGTCGACGACGTGCGAGAGCTCGACCCCGGTGTGCTGGCAGCGGCGCGTGTGCTCGCGCTCTTCACGATTGGCGAGACGCCGTGGAGTGACGTCCAGCGATCCGTGATCCTGGAGCGACTCCGCTCGGGTGAGCTCGCCGTGCTCGCGATCCATTCGGCCACCGACTCGTGTTACGGCTGGGACGAGTACGGCGCGGTGGTCGGCGCGCGCTTCGACGGTCACCCATGGACACAAGACGTCGACCTGGACGTCGTCGAACCCGACCATCCCGCGACCCACCACCTCGGTGGCACATGGCGCTGGCGTGACGAGGTGTACCAGTTCCGTGATCTTCGTCCCGACGCGCGCGTCCTGCTGCGAGTGCCCGACGACCAGTTGGATCTCTCTGCGCCGGGCGCGAAGCGACCCGACTTCGGCTTCCCGCTCGCGTGGTGCTTCACAGAAGGCCGCGGACGCGTGTCGTCGACGAGCCTCGGGCACTTCCCCAGTGCATGGGAGAGTCCGGCGTACTTGCGCCACCTGTCGGGATCCCTGGCCTGGGCGCTCGGCGACGGCGGCTGACCGCATGGCGAAGGCCCGCAACTTCTCGCCGTGGGCGTACTGGATGCTCCGGCTCCAATCAGACCGCGCCACCGACCCGTGCCCGGTCGAAGACCCGTCCGCCCTGGCTGATTGGCGCGAGCGCGCACGGGCGCGGCTGCGCGACCTGCTCGGTCCGGAACCGGAGCGCATTCCGCTCGACCTGGAAGTGCGCGATTCGACGGACTGCGGGACATACCGCCGCGACTCGATCGTGTTCGACAGCGAAGCCGCGATGTCCGTGCCTGCGTTCCTCCTCGTTCCGCACGACCGTCAGCACCCGGGCTCGGCCGTGCTCGCGGTGCACGGCCATGGACCGGGGAAGTCGGAGATCTGTGGGATCGACGGCGAGGAAGGCGGTGACTACGCCCACCAGCTCGCGGAGCTCGGGTACGTCGTGCTTGCACCCGACCTCCGCTGCTTCGGAGAGCGCGCGGATTGGGCTCCTCCGGACAAGTACCTCTGTGACCTCAACCTCGTGCACGCGCACGCGGCCGGAGCCAACCCGCTTGCGCAGAACCTCTGGGACCTCGCGCGAGCGCTCGATGTGTTGGGTGAGGATCCTCTTGTCGATCCGACGCGCATCGGCGTGGCGGGCTTCTCGTACGGCGCGACGATGACGCTGTTCCTCACCGCAACGGACGAGCGGGTTCGGGCTGCAGTGGTCAGCGGCTACTTCAACGCGTGGTCTGCGGCGCATGAAGTGCCGTGGAACCTTTGCGGGTCGCAAGTCCTCTCAGGGATGCTCACTGCGATCGAGCACGTCGACCTCGGTGCGCTGGCTGCGCCGCGCGCGCTGCTGGTGGAATCGGGCACCGAGGATCTGATCTTCCCTGTTGATGCCGCGCGCACCGAGATGGCTCGCCTCAAGTCCGTCTACGACGCATTCGGCGAGGCCGACGCGCTCGAGCACGCGGTGTTCGATGGAGGGCACGAATGGCACGGTGGTCTGGTCGAGGGATTCCTTGCCCGACACCTCGGCCCCGCCGCGTAGGGTCACCGTTCCCGCTCTCGACGCTGCGCGTCGGGCCGCTCGGGCCACGGCTACCTGCGGCGCAGGGTACCTGCGCCGCGGTCGGTAGCCTCCGGCTGTGTTCGAGGACCGTCTGGCTGAGCTGGGGATCGCGCTTCCTGGCCCGTTCCCACCCCACGATCCACTCGATGCCGTGGTCCTGCACAGGGGGACAGCGCGCACATCAGGTCAGCTGCCGCGCGACGCCGCGGGCAACGTCCGCACGGGCATTCTCGGGAGCGAGATCACACCGGGGGCGGGAGCCGAGTGTGCCGCGTTGTGCGTGCTCAACGCGCTGTCCGTCTTGCGCGAAGCGCTGGGGTCGCTTGACGCGATCGATCGGATCCTCACGATGACCGTCTTCATCGCCTGCGCTCCCAACTTCGTCGAGCAACCCGCGGTCGCCGACGGCGCCAGCAAGGTGCTCGACAGCATCTTCGGACTTGCGGGACGTCATTCCCGGTCGGCGATCGGCGTAGCGGCTCTCCCGCGTGGCGCCTCCGTCGAGATCGAGCTCACCGTCGGACTCAAGGATGCGTAAGGCGAGCGACCGCGGCGCAGGTACCCTGCGTCGCAGCGAGCCGGGGCCCGAGCGGCCTGGCGCTCTGCGCCAAGAGCGGGAAGCTTGATGGCACCGCGCATCACGATCATCGGTGGCGGCAGCTACCAATGGGTGCCGAAGCTGCTCGTAGACATCGCGAACACGCCGCTGCTGCACGGTGCCGAGATCGTCATCGAGGACATCGATCCCGCGCCGGTGCCGCGCATGGTCGAGCTGGTCAAGCACGTCGCGGAGGTGCGCGGCATCGGGTTGACGGCAACCGGCACCACGAACCAACGCGAAGCGCTCGAGGGCGCCGACTATGTGGTGGTGAGCATCTCCACCGGCGGCTTCGAGGCCATGCGTCACGACATCGAGATCCCCGAGCGCTATGACATCCGTCAGTCCGTGGGCGACAGCGTGGGTCCGGGCGGAATCGTGCGCGCGCTTCGCAACATCCCGGTGTTCCTCGACATCGCTCGCGACATGGAGGAGCTGTGTCCGGACGCATGGCTGCTCAACCTCACGAACCCGATGACCTCGATCTGTCGCGCGGTGACGCGTGAGTCGTCCATCACGACCATCGGCTTGTGCCACGAGGTCACGATCGCTCAGTTCACGCTCAGCCTCTTGCTCGACGCGAGCTTCATGGACATCACGCCGACGGTCGCGGGTGTGAACCATCTTCCGTTCATCAGCACCCTTGACGTCGCCGGTGAAGACGGGCTTGAGAAGCTCCGCGACCTCGTCGCCCACGCCGACGAACGCGGCAGCGAACCACTCGCGATGGCTTTTCCGGAGGGGTTGGGTCACGAGAAGGTCTCCGAAGGAGGCGAGTGGACCAAGGGCGACCTCCTTCACCAGAACCAGGTGAAGCTCGAGCTGTTCCGCCGGTTCGGCGTGCTCCCCGCAGCCGGCGATCGGCACCTCGTCGAGTTCTTCCCGAACTTCCTCACCGAAGCAGCTCAGTGGGGCGAACGGTGGGGCGTGTCGCTCACGTCGATCGCGGATCGCGAGTGGTGGCAGGGGCGTCACATCGCGGACTTCGAGGAGATGCTGACGTCGTCCGAGGTGTCGAACATGCCGTCGGGCGAGATGGTCGCGGCGATCATCCAGTGCCACATGCTTGGCATGCCAGGCTGGTTCCCGCTCAACATCCCGAACCAGGGCCAGGTCGCAGATCTCCCACCCGACGTGGTGGTCGAGAGCATGGGTGTCGTCGACGCCGACGGCCCGCGCGGACGTGACGAAGTCGCGCTGCCGCCCGCGATGGCGGCCGAGCTCCGCCAGGTGTCTGCTGCGCAGGAGCTCACTGTCGAAGCCGCGATCAGTGGACGGCGCGACGCGGTGTTCGAAGCGATGATGACCGACCCGCTCGCCAGTCGCATCGACTATGACGCGCTCGGGCGCATGACTGACGAGATGCTCACGGCCACGAAGCCCTGGCTGCCCCAGTTCGCGTGAGGGACCTCGCGCTGGAAGTCCGCGTGCACGCGGATTCGGATGCAGTCGGCATCGCGGCCGCGGATGACGCGGCTCGCGCCATCGCTGATGCGGTTGCCAATCGCGGCGTTGCGAACGTCATGTTCGCGAGTGGGAACTCCCAGCTCGCCTTCCTCGAAGTGCTGACCGGTCGTAGCGATGTGGACTGGAACCGTCTCGTCGGCTTCCACATGGACGAATACGTCGGCATCGACGGTGAGCATCCGGCGTCCTTCCGGCGCTACATGGGCGAGCGAATCGTCGGCGCGGTCCACCCATCTGCCTTTCACGAGATCCATGGCGACGCCGCCGACGTGGGCGCCGAGTGCCAGCGATACGCCGCGCTCCTCGCCGACCATCCCCTTGATCTCTGCTGTCTGGGCATCGGCGAGAACGGACACCTCGCGTTCAACGATCCACCCGTCGCCGACTTCGAGGATCCGCTCGACGTCAAGGTCGTCGAGCTCGACGACGCGTGTCGGCGGCAGCAAGTCGGTGAAGGCCACTTCGCGTCGATCGACGCGGTTCCCGCAACGGCGATCACGGTCACGATCCCCGCGCTCCTGCGCGCTCGCACCGTGCTGGCGATCGTGCCGGAAGCCCGCAAGCGCGAGTCCGTCCGACGCGCGCTCACCGGCCCAGTCGAAGAGGCGTGTCCAGCGTCGATCCTCCAGACGAAGGGCAACGTGACGTTGCACCTCGATGTCGAGTCCGCGGCCGACCTGGAGCTCTCGAAGTGAGCACGTCACCCGAGCTCGAGGTCCTCACGTTCCCGAGCCTCGCCGAGCTGAAGCGGCGGCTTCCGCGACTGCTCGTGGGGATCGCCGTCATCTCGGTCGGGATCTCGCTCGTGCTCGACGCTCGCCTCGGCGTCAGCCCGTGGGACGTGCTGCACCAAGGGCTGAGCGATGCGTCGGGCTTGTCCTTCGGCACGATCGTCGTGCTGGTGGGTCTGGTCGTGCTGCTCGTGTGGATCCCGATCCGGCAGCGCTTCGGGATCGGCACGGTCATCAACACGCTTTCCATCGGGTTCATCGTCGACGCGACCCGTGACTTGGTTCCCCACGTGGATGAGCCCGCGCTCCGCTGGTTGATGCTCGTCGGCGGGATCGTGATCGCCAGCGTTGGGGTGGGGCTCTACATCGGTGCGGGGCTCGGTCCCGGTCCGCGCGATGGCTTGATGACCGGCATCGCAGCGAAGGGGTATCCGCTCTGGATCGTTCGCACGGTGATCGAGCTGCTCGCGCTCGGCGCCGGTTGGGCAATGGGTGGCGACGTCGGTGCCGGCACCGTGCTGTTCGCGTTCAGCATCGGTCCGCTTGGTCACTGGTTCCTGAAGCGGCTCCACCTCGGCGTCGGCGGCGTCGACCCGGACCCACAGGCGGCGGTCGGGGAGTGAGCGCACGGTGAGCGTGCGTGTGGGTGTGATCGGCACCGGCTTCGGTGCACGGGTCGCGGCGCCGGTGTTCTCGTCGACGCCGGGTTGCGAGGTCGTCGATGTGGTGTCGGCGCGTGACGACGCTGCCGTGGCCACGATGTGTGATCGCGCCGATCTGGATCTGGTCTCGATCCACTCACCGCCGTTCTTGCACCTTGCGCATGTGCGGCGGGCACTGGTCAACGGTCACGCCGTGCTCTGCGACAAGCCGTTCGGTGTGGACGCGACGCAGTCCGAGGCGATGCTCGGCGCGGCGGAGGCGGCCGAGTGCCTCCACCTGGTCAACTTCGAGTTCCGCTACGAGCCGATGCGCGAGCTGCTGCGAGCGCTGGTCGCCGAGGGCGCCATCGGCACGCCGGAACACATCGGATGGACGCATGTCACGTCCGGATCGCGCGTCCCGATGCGCAAGCACGGCTGGTTGTTCGAACGAGCGAACGGTGGCGGGTTTGTGGGCGCGTGGGGTTCACATGCGGTCGACACCTTGCGGGTGATGTTCGGCGAGGTGATCACAGCAGCCGGTGACTGTCGCACGACGATCCCGGAACGCACCGATGCCGACGGCGCGGTGCACGCGTGCGACGCCGAGGACGGGTTCTCGGCATGGCTCATCCTCAGCGGGGGAGTGACCGCCACGATCGACGCGACGTTCGCGGCTAGCGCCTCGTTGGCTCCGCGGCTAGTCGTCGCGGGAAGTGAGGGCGTGCTGGAGTGCGTCGGTGACGCCAAGCTCACGCTTCGCCGCAGTGACGGAACCCGCGAAGAGCACGAGCAGCCGCGCGCCGACGGCGATCCTCATCTCGTACCGATGCAACGCTTCGCGGCTGTGGTGCGCGACGCAGTCGAAGCCGGCGTCGCGCCAGCCGGCAGCCCAACGTTCGTCGACGGCCTCGCTTGCGCAAGGGTCCTCGACGCGATCCGCGCTTGACCCTATTTGGTCGATTTGCAACCCCTGGAGCTATCGATCGACCAGATAGGGATTAGGGGCCGGCGTTGGCAGCGGCGGTGAAGAGGCGGTCCCAGCCGGTGAGGTCGTGGCCGAGTGCGGCGAGTGCGATGGTCACGTCGGCCTCGGCGCATTCCGAGCAGAACCGGGCCCCCGCCGGCACGCTCGTCCCGCACGCGGGGCAGTCCACGCTCGAAGCCTAGGAGCAGCCGAGCGTTCCGTAGGACGCCGCCGGGTACCCCGGTGGCGAGCGAGCGCGACCATGAAGGCGGCTTGCGTTGGAATTGCCCTCACCCCACGGCGGAGAATGCACCCATGGCAACCCTCTCGGACGACGACGTGAGCGCAGGCCTGAGCGGGTTGACCGACTGGCGGCGAGACGGCGACGAGATCGTGCGTGACGTCGAGTGCCCGTCGTTCTCCGAGGCGATCAGCTTCGTGACCCGCATCGCGGATCTCGCCGAGGCGGCGAACCATCACCCCGACATCGACATCCGATACCACAAGCTCCGCATCGCGCTCACCTCACACGATGCTGGCGGCCTCACCCAGCGCGACCTCGATCTCGCCGCGCAGATCGACGCCACCGCTCCCGCATCGGGCTGACTCGTGCTCACGGCCGTCGTCGGGATCGTCGTCGGGCTGCTCGTGCTGGCCTTCGTGGTCGCGGTCACGCTCGACAAGGGACCACCGCCCGCAGACGTCGCGTTCGCGTACGAGCAGGCGTGGGACCACCTCGACTTCTCGTCGCTGTGGGCGCTGTCAGCCGACGAGCTGCGTGACGGGCTGGACCGCAAGGCGTTCGTCGCGGCGAAGGAAGCGGCGTACGCGCAGCGCCGCGGCCTCGGTCACCTCGCCCGATCCATCAGTGTCGAGGAGATCGGCGTGCACGGCGGAACCGCCGTCGCACATACCAAGGTCGACCTGCACGACGGCGACACCGCGCGCCACGAGGTGCACCTCGCACACCGCGCCGGCCGCTGGGTCGTCACCGAGTACCACCTGCGGGCTGACGCAGCCTCTACGTAGCTACGTCGCGGACCAGCCGACCCACTTGTTGATGTCGACGACGAGTGCGGGGCCGGGGAGTCGGTGCATCCCGTACTGGCCGCGGTACTTCATGTACATCGGCTCCATGAGCGGCTCGAACTCAGGACGGTCGCGTGGCACGATCCACGCTTGACCGTCGATCCTCACCCACCAGAGCTGTGACCAGTCCTCGTCGTACTGATCGACCAGCAGGCTGACGGCAGGGCAGCCGAGTACGTTGCTGATGCGGCGCAGCGCGTTGGTGGACTTCGGCTTGTGGTCGATGACCGTGATCAGCTGATCGCCTTCGAGTGCGAAGCAGACGGGCACGACGTGGGGTTGCCCGGAATGGTCGACCGTGGCGAGGCGGGCGACTCGGGCTTGGGCGACGCGCCGACGCATCGAAACCTTGTCCACAGAGCACGACGGTACCGTCTTGTGCGTGAGAATTGGTGGCCTTCTGCTCACGGGTGGGGAAAGCAGACGTCTCGGCTTTGCCAAGCACGAGGTACGTGTCCACGGGGAGCGGTTGGCCGATCGCAGCGCGCGAGTGCTCGCACATGCGTGTGATCCAGTGCGCGAAGTCGGGCCGGGCGTGACCGATCTGGTCGCAGTCCGAGAAGACCCGCCAGGCAGTGGGCCGCTCGCGGCACTGCACGCGGGCGCCGACGCGCTGCGCATCGACGGGCACGACGGGCCCGTCATCCTCCTCGCGGTCGACCTCCCCTTCGTCGATGAGCGATTGCTTGGCTGGTTGGCAGCGCATCCAGCATCGGGAAGCGTCGTGCCGCGTGTGGCCGGCGCCGCGCAATCAGTCTGCGCACGCTTCGCACCCAGTGCGCTGATGACAGCGAGTGAGCTGGTCGCTGCCGGTGTCCGCTCGATGCACGCGCTGCTCGACGAGATCGAGATCACCTATGTCGACGAGGCCGACTGGGGCGTGGCGTGCGACGCACGCGCGTTCACCGACATCGACACTCCGCAAGACCTCGCCGCGCTCGAACAGCAGAGGAGGCAGTAGCCTCGACCGCGTGCATGAAGCTCCGGTACGGCGCGCCACGACGTCAGTGCGCGTGCGGGCCATTGACGGCACGCAGGTCGACGATCGACCGGATCGACTCGCGACCGAAGAGCCGATGGAGATCCGCATCCAGGGGCCGGGCGGCGCTGCGCAACCGGTCGCGGTCACGATGCGTACGCCAGGGAATGACTTCGAGCTCGCGGTCGGCTTCCTCCTGACCGAAGGCGTGCTCGACGATCCCGACGACGTGGCGTCGGTGGCCTACTGCCTCGAGGGGAGCGGTGCCCAGCAGTACAACGTCGTCACCGTCACGACCCGCCGGTCGGTACGTGACGACATCGTGCAACGCCCGTTCGCGGTCGGTTCGAGCTGCGGGGTGTGCGGGAAGGCAACTCTCGACGAGGTCGAGGTGCGGTGCCCGCCGGTCGCGTCGGGCCCCATCGTCCGCCGATCGGTGCTCGCCGAGCTGCCCGCGAAGCTGCGCGCCGAGCAAGCGGTCTTCGACTCCACCGGTGGGCTGCATGCGGCGGCGTGCTTCGCCGTCGACGGCACGTTGGTGGCGCTGCGCGAAGACGTGGGGCGTCACAACGCCGTCGACAAGCTCGTCGGCCACGCGGCGATGAGCGAGCAGCTGCCGATGAGCGACTCGATCCTCATGGTCTCGGGGCGCGTGAGCTTCGAGATCGTGCAGAAGGCCGCGGTCGCTCGCATCCCGATCTTGTGCGCGGTGTCCGCGCCTTCGAGCCTCGCGATCGAGGCCGCCGAGCGGTTCGGGCAGACCGTGATCGGGTTCCTGCGCGATGACCGCTGCAACCTCTATTGCGGCGACGCCCGCGTCGACATCACCGCGTAGGCCGAAGGTCATGGCCTGGCCGGGATCGGCGCGCATCAAGGGTCCGCGTCGACCGCGGCGCGCCCTGTGGGTCGGCTTCAAGCCGTATGGGCTCGGTGAGACCCGTCCGAACGCCTACACCGAGATCCTCCGCACGATCTGGGAGAACCGCGGACGACTTCGCTACGCGTGGCGCATCCTTCGACGCGGTGTGTGCGACGGGTGCGCGCTGGGTGTCGCGGGGTTCCACGACTGGACGCTCTCCGGGGTGCACCTGTGCGCGACCCGGTTGCGCTTGCTCCGTTTCAACACGATGCGCGCGCTCAACCCGTCGGCGCTGGCCGACGTCGACGCGCTCCGCGCCCGATCGAGTGCGGATCTGCGCGATCTCGGCCGTCTGGCCCACCCGATGCTCCGTCGGCGGGGGGAGCCAGGCTTCTCCACCATCACTTGGGACGCCGCGCTCGACGTGCTTGCGGATTCGATCCGACGGTCAACGCCCGACCGATTGGCGTTGTATCTGACCGCACGCGGGTTGACGAACGAGACCTACTACACCGCGCAGAAGCTCATGCGGTTCCTCGGCACGAACAACATCGACAACGCCGCACGGGTCTGTCACGCACCGTCGACCGTCACGCTGAAGCGCACCATCGGCGTCGGCGCAACGACCTGCTCGTACACCGATGTGATCGCCAGCGACCTCATTGTGCTGTTCGGTGCCAACGTTGCCAACGCGCAGCCAGTGTTCATGAAGTACTTGTATCTGGCGCGCAAGCGTGGCGCGCAGGTCGTCGTCGTCAACCCGCTGCGTGAGCCTGGTCTCGAGCGCTACTGGGTGCCGAGCAACGTCGAGAGTGCCATGTTCGGCACCCGCATGGCCGACGAGTTCGTGCCGGTGCACACCGGCGGTGACATCGCATTCATCAACGGCGTGCTCAAGCTTCTGGTCGAGCGAGATGGCATCGATCGCGTCTTCGTGCGCGACCACACGACCGGCTTCGAGGACCTCGTCGCGTCGCTCGACGCGCAGCCGTTCGAGGAGCTCGAACGACGGTCGGGGATCACGAAGGCGCAGATGGAGTCATTCGCCGACCGGTACATGGCGGCCAAGAGCGCGGTGCTGGTGTGGTCGATGGGTGTCACCCAACACGAGCACGGCGTCGACAACGTCGCGGCCATCGTCAACCTGGCGCTCGTGCGTGGCAACGTCGGTCGTCGGGGTGCTGGGCTCATGCCCATCCGCGGCCACTCCGGTGTGCAGGGGGGTGCCGAGATGGGCGCGTACGCCACTGCGCTGCCCGGTGGCGGTCCAATCGACGAGAGCGCGGCAGCCGCGCTCTCGGCGCAGTACGGCTTCGACGTGCCGACGACCCCGGGGTTGACCGCCGAAGCGATGCTCGAAGCCGCCGAGCGCGGTGATCTCGACGTGCTGTGGTCGAGCGGCGGCAACTTCCTCGAGGTGCTACCAGATCCCGATCGAGTCGAAGCAGCGATGGCTCGTGTGCCGTTGCGCGTCCACCAGGACATCGTCGTATCGAGCCAGATGCTCGTCGACGGTGACGCCGTCCTGCTTCTGCCCGCGCGCACGCGTTACGAGCAACGCGACGGAGGCACGTCGACGACGACGGAACGGCGCGTGGCGTTCAGCCCCGAGGTGCCAGGACCACGACCGGGGGAGGCGCGCAGCGAATGGGAGATCTTCTCCGACGTTGCTCGCCGCGTTGACCCCAAGCGTGGACAGCTTGCGGCTTTCGACACGGGGGAGGAGATTCGCGCCGAGATCTCACGCATAGTCCCGTCCTACGCGGGCGTCGATGAGCTGGCCAACACCGGTGACACCGTGCAATGGGGTGGTCCGATGCTGTGCGCCGACGGGCAGTTCCCGACCCCCGATGGACGGGCGCACTTCATGCCGGTGGCACCCCCGCAGCGCGCGCTCGAGCACGGCAAGCTCCGGCTCTCGACCCGCCGGGGCAAGCAGTTCAACACCATGGTGATCTCGGATCACGACGCCCTCACCGGCATGGACCGGGACGCAGTCGTGCTCGCGTCCGCCGATGCCGACCGGCTCGGCGTCGGCCACGGCGATGCCGTGGTCGTTCGATCCGCGCACGGCGAGCTGCGCGGCCGTGCTCATCTCGCGCCGATCGCGCCGGGAAACGTCCAGGTCCTCTTCCCCGAGGGGAATGTGCTGCTCGGGTTGGGCCGTCGCGATCCGGAATCGGGCGTGCCTGACTACAACGCCGACGTGGAAGTGGTCGCGGCATCGTGACGGCCGACGATCTGCTCGAGATCTTCGGTGCGGCGGCGGACGCGCAGGCCGCTGCGGTAGCTCCGCTCGAAGGCAAGGTCCGTCGCGCCCGCACTGAGCGCGCGGGGCAGTACGCGCTCGACGTCGTCGCCGACGCGGCCGTGCTCGCCGCACTCGCGCCTGCCGGTGCCCACGTGCTCAGCGAGGAGTCCGGATGGACCGGACCGGAGCATGCCGCGGTCACGATCGTGGTCGACCCGGTCGACGGCTCGACGAACTGCGCCCGTCAGATCCCCTACTGGGCAATCTCGCTTTGCGCGCTGGACGCGGACGGACTCTGGTGCGCGCTGGTCGCCAACCAGGCAACCGGGGAGCGCTTCACGGCTGTGCGCGGCGGGGGAGCGTGGTGTGACGGTCGACCGGTGAAGCCGTCGATGGTCACCCGGCCAGAAGACAGCGTGATGGCGCTCGCCGGCATCCCGAAGCACATCTTGCCGTGGAAGCAGTTCCGTGCCCTTGGTTCGGGCGCGCTCACGCTGTGCGATGTCGCCGACGGGCGGGTGGACGGGTTCGTCGACTCGTACGCCGCGCACGCGCCATGGGACTACCTCGGTGGTCTGCTCGTGTGCCAGGAAGCGGGCGCAGTCGTCGTCGACGCGCAGGACCGACCGCTCCTCACTATTGACGCGGATGCGCGTCGGGCGATGCTGGCCGCGTCGACACCCGAGCTTCTCGACGCGATGCGCGGCGCGTGGTGAGCGACTCGCTCGATCTCGACCATCTGCTCGACGTCGCCATCGACGCCGCGCATGCCGGCGGCCGCGTCGTGTTCGACGCGTTCGGCACCCAGCGCGAGGTCATCGAGAAGGGCCCTGGCGACTGGGTCAGCGCCACGGACATGGCGAGCGAGCGGACAGTGCGCGAGGCGCTGCTGGCCGCGGTGCCCGACATCCCGGTCGTGGGGGAGGAAGAAGGTGGTGAGCGGGCGTCCGTCGCGTGGCTGGTTGACCCGCTCGACGGCACCGCCAACTTCTTGCACGGATTCGCGGTCGTCAGCGTGTCGGTGGCGCTCGTGGCTGACGGTGCACCCGTCGTCGGTGCCGTGCACGCGCCGATGCTTGGTGACACGTACGCGGCTCGCACCGGAGGTGGGGCGACACGGAACGGCGCGCGGATCTCCGTCAGCACGCGCCCAGAGACCGAGGCCATCTGCGCCACCGGCTTCCCGTTCCGGAAGAAGCGTGAGCGCCTCGACGAGTACTTCCCGGTCTTCGAGCGGGCGCTCCGCGCGTTCGAAGACCTGCGCCGAGCCGGTGCCGCGAGCCTCGATCTCGCCTGGACCGCGGCGGGCGTGTTCGACGGCTATTTCGAGCAAGCACTCGGCCCATGGGACGTGGCCGCCGGCGCGCTGTTGGTACGCGAAGCCGGCGGTGTCGTCACCGACTGGGCCGGTGACGGCACCGCCTGGCTCACAAGTGGCGACGTGGTCGCGGCGCCGCCGGCGATCCACGAGCAGCTCCTCGCCCTCGTGCACGACCAGTGATCTCGTTCTGGCGTCGCTGACATACCTCTGCGGTACGTCAGCGACGCAAGAAGGGGCTTAGGCGCCGGGCGGACGGCCGCCGCCTGGGGGAGGCGGCATCATCCCTGACTGCTGTCCGGTCGGTGCACCCTGTCCTTGCTGGTCCGTGCCACCTTGCGGGTTACCGCCGCCGCCTTGAGCACCGCTTGATGGCGTGCCCATGTAGCAACCAACCGTGTACGGGTAGTCGACGGTTGCGTGGTAGTGGTAGATCTCCTGCACTTTGCCGTTGAACTTCACCTCGTGCGTGTGCCCGTGGCACTCGTCGAGGTCGGCACTGAAGAGCTCTTCGCCATCTTCACCGCGGTTGCCGTAGATCCCGAACCCGTCGAGCGCCCAGCCGACGAGCTTCGAGTGGCCGGTGCTGCTGTCGAGGTCCTCGAGCACACAGTCGGACACCGAGTGGTAGTGGTACACGCCGCTCTGCTGCGGGTGCCCGTCGCACGCGTCCTGCACTTCGTACGCCACGGCGTCACGCCCACCGGCGTCGACTGCGTTGAAGACCAGCACGCCCGACTTCAGGATCCCGACCTCACCACCGGCGCACGACGGCTCGTCCGCGAGCTCCGGCGTTGCGTCGAGCTCGAACGTGAAGTCCTGGGCCGAGATCGAGTTCGGGTTCCGGTCCACCGAGTACGCGTCGTCGTCCTGCGACACGGGGAACTCCCCGGTCGTGTGGTTCGTCGGCGTGTCGGTGGTGGAGATCGTCCGTGTGGCGCCGTCACGGGTGACGCTGAACTCGGAGTCGGGCCACTCGACGTCGCCGTCGACCGTGTACTTCGCCGTCGCGTCCCAGGTGCCGTCGCCGTTGAACCACGGTCCCTCGGTCTGGGCGCCGCCACCGTTGAAGGTGGTCTGACACGACCACAGCCCACCGACGGTGGGCTCGGTGACCGTCTCGCCGACGGGCAGCGACGTGAGATCGGTGTCCTCGTCGGAGCTGTTGCCATGAGCGGCGACTGGGGCAGCCATCGCGACGCTCAGCGCCGCCACCGCCAGCCCGGTCCGCAGGAGTCGTCCGCGCATCCTCTTCTCCTTCTCTGGGTTCGGGCCTGTCCCGGGTGTCCAAGCACCAAGGTGCCATCCCCACCTGAAAAGTTCCTGGGAACCGGCTGGACACCGCCACGGAGTCAAGAACCCGCTCGTGGGGTGTCAGACGCTGAGGCCGAGGGCGGCTTTGGGGTTCTTGACCGACCGGCGGAGGTGGGCGACCTCGTCGCCGAACGCGCAGTACACGGCGTCGGTCACCTCGAGCACGCGCTGCTCGGCATCGACGTAGCCGGCGAGGCCGTTGGCGACGACGACCATCGTCAGCCCGAGGTTGGGATCGGCGAGCCCGCGCGACGACGCCATGCCGCCGTGTCCGAATGCGCGCCGGGTGGTTCCGCCGCTGAAGTCGACCTGCACCCCGAGCCCCCACGGGATGTTCGTGCGGAAGGTCTGATCACGCACCCCCCAGCGGTGGATCGCGCGCATCACCTCGACGGTGCGCGGCTCCAGGATCGACGGACCGAACCCGAGCAGCGACTCGTAGAACCGCCCGAGCTCTCGCGCGGGCCCACGCATCCCACCCGCGGGCTCGACCTTCGCGATGTGCCAAGGCTCGTTGTGCCACTGCTCGATGTGGTACTCGGCCATGAAGAAGCTGCCGTCTTCATCGATCGACGGGAACCGGTGACCGCTCCACATGACCGGCACGATGCGGTCGCCATACTTGCGTTGGCGTTCGACGGGGATGCCGAGGTGCGTATCGTGCATCCCGAGCGGATCGAGCACCTCATCGCGCAGGTACGCGTCGATCCGTCGACCATCGATCGCCTCCACGACTGCGCCGAGCACGCGCCAGCCGCTCGCAGGGTGATAGCCCGCGGCGGTGCCCGGCTCCCACAGCGCGGGTGCGGCGATCGTCGCCGCCACGGCTTCTTCCCAGGTGACGTCGGTGTCGTACGTCGGGTCACCCGGCATCGGGAAGCCACTCGTGTGGGTCAGCACGTGCCGCAGCGTGCAGCGCTCCTTGCCGTTGCCCCACCCGTCGAGGTACTTGCTGACGAGATCGTCGAGGTCGAGGCGGCCCTGCTCCCAGAGCTGGAGCACGGCGACGACGGTCAGCGGCTTGCCCGAGCTGTACCAGAGCATCACGTCGTCGGTGCGCAGCGGGCGCCCCGGCGGCGCCTCGCCGACCGCCGCATCGAGCAGGATCTCCCCATTGCGGGAGACATAGACCTGGGCCCCGTCGTGCCAGCCCTTCGTGCGTTGGTCCTCGAGGAGATCGAGGACCCGGGGGATGTCGGTCGGCACGGCCGTCGAGGCTAGCGACGGCGGCGGGAGCCTCGGTGTCGCCGCCATTGCCGGCACCGCCAGCCTCGACTCGTTGCGGTTCCGGGCCGCCGCCGCGCCCGGCTGATCGCGTAATTGCCTTGACCCGGGCGTCGGCGTCTGCTTCCCTTGGCGGACGCCCCGAGGGCGCAGAGAAGACGCACGGCGAGAGGGACAACCCGGATGAACGGCTACCTGGTGAGCATGAACCACCTGGCCGGTGCCGGGACCTCGCGCGACCACGCAGGCTTCCCGTGCGCCAAGTACCGGGCTTCGTGGCTCGTCACCGCAATTCCGATGACCGACCAGAAGCCCGAGCCCCGGCGGCGTCTGACCTCGTAAGCGCAACCACCGCAACGAGACACCCAGGCCGCCGGGGCACCACCCGGCGGCCTTCTTGCATTTCGGGACCGTCCCGAGACCTGAGGAGCCACCGAACCAAGCACAACCCACACCACCAAGACACCGACCAAGTACCAACACACGAAGGAGCACAAGGCGATGTTCGCCATCGAGTACGGGGGCGAGGAAGAGCTCTGGCGGGTTGATGCTCGCTGCGCGGACGGCGCGGCGTCGCTGACCCCGTTGTTCTTCTCGGAAGCGCTCGACGACATTGCACGCGCCAAGGCGTTCTGCACCGGCTGCGTCGTACGCGAGCAGTGCCTCGCCGCGGCCGTCGCACGGCGTGAGCCGTGGGGCGTCTGGGGCGGCGAGCTCCTGATGAACGGCAAGGTCATCGCCAACAAGCGCAAGCGTGGGCGGCCACCGAAGACGGTGCGTCCGCAGGACGTGCTGCCCACCACGTGGGAGCTCACGGTCGCTGACATCGCCTGACGTCAGCGACGAGAGCGAGATCACCGCGAACAGGCGGGCCGGGTGACGACGGTCGGGGTGTTGTCCCCCCGGCGCCTCGATCGAGCCCGGCCCGCCCGCGGTCGACGTGTGTGATCGGCCGCAGGTACGTCGCGCGAGCAAAGAACGGGGGGGATCCGCCATGCGGGGCGTGAGGCGTTGCGTTGCAGTCGTGATCACGCTGACGGTCGCGTTCATCGTCCCGGCGAGCGCAGCCGACGATCCAACGCTGAAATTCGTCGAGATCGACGACATGCTGATCCCGAGCGGCTTTCTCGAGTCGAAGGGGATGCAGGAGTTCCCGAACGCGCCGCTCATCAGCCCATCGGATTCCCCGGCGTGCGCCCAGCACAAGAGCCAGTTCGACACGCAGATCGCCGGCGGCGCCGAGACCGTGCGCCAGGAATCGCATACGAGCGATGGGTCGTTCACGCTCGGACAAACCGTGATCAAGCCAACGGGCGCGGGTCAACCGAAGTTGTACTTCAAGACGATCTCCCAACCCAAGTTCCCCGAGTGCATCGAGGCGCTCAATGGCGAGGACGACGACAACCCTGGGTTCGCCTTCGACATCGACGTCACCAAGATCAAGCTCAGGATCTAGGGTGCCGACGGAGTCTCGGCATTCGCAGTCGATTCGACGATCGACCCGCAGGACGTCGGGCCCACCAGCCATGGCGAGTCGTTGTACGTGCACTGCTGGTACAAGAACGTGATCCTCATGATTGCCATCGCGCGCTTCAGCACGGTGTCGTCAGACTTGAAGGGCTTCGACGCCGCCGCTGATGAGATCGTCGACCAGATACGTCTGCTCATCCGGGGGTTTGAGACCAACCTGGAGTGACACTCCGCGCCGCTACCCTCGCGATCTGCGGGTGCGTAGCTCAGTTGGCGAGAGCGCTGCCCTTACAAGGCAGAGGTCGGGGGTTCGAAGCCCTCCGCACCCACTGTGAAATTGCAGGTCACAGAGCCGGGGCGAGTCAAGGTCTCCGGTCCGACGAGGTGCACGGGGGAGGACGAGTTCATGTCGGGACGCGTCCTGGCCGTCGCGGTCGTGGCGGGGGTGCTGACCCTCGGTGCGGTGGGTGCAGGAGCCTCGACCGGGGCGGACGGTGCTGGCAGCCCCCGCGCGCGTGCGGCGTCTGACGCGTGTACGGCGCCGCCAAGCGATCCTGCGCCTGGGGTCGCGGCATGGGGCGACCGGGAGGTCGTGAACCTCGGCTGCATGCGCCAGGGCTCCGAGGACGCGCAGGCGAATCCCGACTACCTCGCTGCCTTCGACGCCATGCGCGCCGCATGGGGGCAGGAGCCCGGCCACGGCACGGAGGTGCGCGGCGACCCGTTGCGCCATCCGGCGACCCGTTGGGACGGTCTGCGCGGCAGACACCAGCAGCTGTGGATCACGACCGCGGGTGGTGGACGGATCTCGGCCGAGCTGTTCGCCCCGCTCGGCCCGTGTCGTGACGGGTGCCCGAGGCTGCCCGACGGGCTGCGTCGGCAACGGCCGCCGTATCCCGTCGTCGTCCTCCTCCACGGCGGCGGCGCGGTCAAGGAGATGTTCTGGAACACCGCCGAGGTCGTCGCCGAGCACGGCTACCTCGTCCTCGACGTCGACGCCAACTTCGATCCGATCGGAGGCGGCGCACCCGCTGACCCACCGCCGGCGGAACCGGGCTTCCTCTTCGCGGCCCGCAATGCGCTCGACTACATGCTCGCGACCCCCGAACGCCCCACCAGCACCGGCGAGTACAACCCTTGGTGGGAGGTCGCCGATCCCGAGCGCGTGGGGCTCATCGGCTCCTCGCTCGGCGCGGTGACGCTCGACTACCTCGGCCAGACCGACGAGCGGGTCGACACCGTCGTCGCGTACGACGCCTGCGAGTCCGTGCTCGAGGCGCTCGGAGCAGCAGGGCCGGAGCCTGCGAGCATCACTCCCGACGGGGGCGGCTGCCGGAGTCGGACGTCACCGCTCACGTCAGGACAACTCAACACGTCGCGACTCGGGTTCAACGCCGACTACCACACGCCCGGGGACACCCCGCGCACCAGCCCCCCCGATCCCCACCTCAAGGACGAGTACACCCGCGCGCTCGCCGCAAAGGGCATCGACGCCATGCAGGTCGCGGTCCGAGCGAGCTCACACGCCGACGTGGCCGACGACCGAGCCCGCACGACCGGGGCCACGGCACGTTCGCGCTACGGGCAGGCCGTGATGAACTACTACACACTTGCATGGCTCGACTACCAGCTCCGCGGACGCGACCGCGCCACCCGAGTGCAAGCGTGCCGACGGCTCACGGCCTCGACCTTCGCCGACTTCGCTGACCCGTACCAGATCGGGACCGGTCGCTCCGTGGCCGGTGCTGGAAACGTCCCCGAGACCGTCGGCGGTCTGATCATGCGGGACCGGCTCTCCTATCTTTTCGCGTCCTGGCTATCCCTGGACAAGGGAAGACTGACCGTGCCCGACCTGCGCTCCCCGACCCCGAGCTCCGCGTGCACCAGGCGATAGATGCCCGCCCCGAGCCGCTCGAGGGGATGAGCGGTGCTACTTGAAAGACCCGTTAGGTAACTGGATCGAGTTGATGACGCTGGTGTGAGGCGCCCGGCCCCTGCGCGGCATCACCGCTGGCATCCCAGGTATGAGGACTGCCGCTAGGTGATTCCAGCCGGCGAATGGCTCACGCGACTGTTCAGCCCTTCAACGCGGTCGGGAGTCGACTGAACAACAACAGTTCGAAGCCGGCGTCTTCAAGCACAAACCACACCGGCTTCCAATAGCCGCCGGTAGTTTCCATCGCCACGATCGTCACCTCCTCGGCGACGAGCCAATCGCGCAGCCGCTCGAGATCCGCGATGAACGTCTCGAACTCACGGGTTTCGACCTTGCGAGCGCGACCCTGACCCGGGGTGCGCACACACGCGACGACCGATTTCTTGTGGACATCGAGTCCCGCGACCCGATCATGAAGCACTTCCATGTCGACCTCCCTGTTGGATGAACCGCTCGCAGGGAGCTCTGGGATCGGGAAACTCGCCGTCCAGATTGACGCCTATGGCCACGTAGACGGGTCGGTTGGCGATTTGGGCGTCGCCGACCTTGATCACGATCGCGTCGATCAACAACACCGGGTAGAGCCGATCCAGCGGCCGGTTCTGCCACGCGAGCATGTCCTCGACAACCGCGTCGGTGATCTTGGAGATCGTCTCTCGGCTGATCTCAGTGCCATAGAGCTCGAGCAGATGCGCCTGGATGTCACCCGTCGTGAGCCCCTTGGCGTAGAGCGAGATCCTCTTCGCTGAGCGCTGCGGTAATCCCAGAAAGATCCCCAAAGACGCGCGCGATGTGGCTCTGGTGGAGTGGTCCCTCCTGCTGCGACCACGCTTGCACCGCTTACGCTCCACCGGATGGCTGATCTCGCGTCGTTCCTCGAGCTCGAGATGCTCGACCGTGACCTCTTCCGGGCATCGACCGAGCCGGTCGTGAACAGCCGACAATCGTTGTTCGGCGGGCAAGTTGCAGGCCAGGCGTTGCTCGCGGCCGGCTCGACGGTGGCGCCGGAGCGCATGCCCCACTCGTTGCACGGCTACTTCCTTCGACCCGGCAAGGTCGACCGACCGGTTCTCTTCCATGTCGATCGAGACCGCGACGGCGGTTCTTTTTCGGCCCGCCACGTGCGCGCGGTGCAGGACGGTGATGTGATCTTCTCGATGCTCGCGTCCTTTGCCGCTCCCGAAGACGGCGTGGCATATGACGCGCTGCCAACTCGCGACGGTGGCGACCCCGAAGCGTTGCGCAACCGCCCCACCGCGCTCTTGATCGACGTGCGTGAGGTCACGAAGACGCGAATCGGCGGAGGTCAGATCCGCCACTCCGACCGCCTGTGGGTGCGAGCAGTGGGGGAGCTGTCTGACGACCCGCTGATGCACGCGTGCGTGGTGACCTACATGTCCGACCTCGGGTCGGGCTTCGGTCAGGTGGAGGTCGAGGGCTTGCCGGCCGGCGGACCGAGCATCGACCACAGCGTCTGGTTCCATGCACCGATCCGTGCCGACCAATGGACGCTGCTCGAGCTGTGGCCGCTCAAGGCCGGGAGCGCGCGCGGGGTGTACCACGGGTCGATGCGCAGCCAGTCCGGCGAGCTCGGGGCGGTGTTCGCGCAAGAGATGTTGCTTCGCCACCAGCTCCTGCCGCCCGATCTGCTGGAGCGCATGGCCGAGTTCTTGGGAGTCGACACGTCCGAATGATCGAAGAGCTCTTCCTCCCGGAGCCGGCACCGCGGGACGTGAAGTACACCGTGATCTCGGTCGACGACCACGTCGTCGAGCCGCCCCACGTGTTCGAAGGCCGACTGCCGGCTTCGCTCCAAGCCCGGGCGCCGCGAATCATCGAGACGTCGAGGGGTCATCACGTCTGGGAGTTCGAAGGCCAGCGTTCCACGCAGGTCGGGAAGAAGCGCCGCCGCTGACGGGTCAGCCTCCCCGGGCCTCGACGAGCCGGCCGCGGTTGACCTTCGTTGCCTCGCTCCGTGGGATCGCGTCCACGATCTCGATGGAGTGCGGGGCCTTGTAGGCCGCGAGTCGCGCTTTTGCGAACTCCCGGATCTCCTCGAACGTCGGGGGGTCACCCGCGTCGACGGGCTCGATCAGCGCGTGCACCCGGCGTCCCCACTCTTGGTCGCGCAGGCCGATCACGACGACGTCGGCGACCTTCGGGTGATCGATGAGCGCGGACTCGGCCTCGGCTGGGAAGACGTTCGCTCCGCCGGTGATGATCATGTCGACGCGCCGATCGACGAGGTACACGTAGCCGTCGTCGTCCATGTAGCCCATGTCGCCGACGGTGACGAAGCCGTCGTCGGTCGTGGGGAGCTTCGGCGCCTCACCGACGTACAGCGATCCGCCGTATGACTCCGACTTCAGGTAGATGTCACCGATCTCGCCGGGTGGGAGCTCTTGCTCGCCGCTGTCGAGGATCTTCACCTCGGTGGCGCGCCGGCCGCGGCCCACGCTGCCCTGGTGCTCCATCCACTCGTCGCCGCGCAGCGCCGTGAGCCCCAAGCCTTCGGTCATCCCGTACGACATGTAGATCTTCTCCGGCCCGATGAGATCAGCCCACCGGTGCACGAGTGACGGCGGCATCGGTGCCGCGCCCTGGATGAACCAGACCAAGCTTGAGAGATCACGCGTGTCGATGTCGGGGAGGTCAGCCATCCGCTGCAACATCGTTGGTGTCGCGGTGAAGGTGGTGATCCGGTGACGTTCGATCGCGTCGATCGCCTGGGCAGGGTTGAACCTCTCGAGCATCGTGAGCTGATCGCCGACGAGCATGCAGTAGAGCGTCGCGAGTGCGTTGATGTGGTAGATCGGCGCCAGCACCAGGATGTGCTGCGGACGGGCGATGGTGGTCCACTCGTCGGCGAAGGGCGTGCCGAACGCAGGGAAGTAGTAGCCCGGCGCGCCGCTCAGGATGATCTTGGGTGTGCCCGTGGAGCCGCTGCTGCAGATGCCGTGGGTGTGCGGAGCGACCACGTCGGGCAGATCGGGAACCTCAAGCTCGGCGCTCGCGCGGATCCAGTCCCGATCCTCCTCGGCCAGGTAGATGCGTGGCGCGAGCACCTCGCGCACACGAGCGAGCTCCCAGTCGGGGAGATCCCAACGAACGGGTACGGGGACGGCGCCAACCTTCCAGGCCGCGAAGACCGCGAGCACCGACTCAGGTGAGTTCCGCAGGCCGATGCCGACTCGATCGCCCTGGCCCACACCCCGCTCGAGGAACGCGCTGGCAAGCTGACTGGAGCGCGTGTCGAGCTCGGCCCAGGTGAGCGTCGTCTCGCGCCCGTCCATCGCGATGTGGCGGAAGATCACCTCGCCGCCGTGCGCGGCAGATTGCTCGCGGATGCGCGCAGCGTGACTCGGCGGTGGAGTGGTGTCCGGCTCGACGCTGGTCACGCGCGCGGAGACTAGCGTGTTCTATGGATCGCGAAATGTCGTTCTACACGTTCAACGTGGGCGTTCGTCGGGGCAAGGACCGTGACCCTGCACATCCCTGAAGAGCTGGACGAGGTCTTGACGCCTGAATGGCTCACGGCCGCGTTGCACCCGCGTTTCGGTGTGACCGTGACGTCGGTGACTCGGGGACCCGTCGTCGCACGCGTGTGCACGAACGCCCGGTTCCGTATCGAGTGCGACGAGCCGATGCCGCCCGATCTTCCGGCCGAGCTCTGTGCCAAGGGGTTCTTCGGCGACTTCATGAAGGGCCATCGCCAGGCGGGGGAGCCCGAGGCGCGCTTCTACGACGAGGTCGCGCCGATGCTCGAGATGCGCACCCTGAAGAGCGTGTTCGCGAGTGTTGATCCCGAGACTCGTCATGGCGTGGTGATCAGTGAAGACGTGGTTGCCCAAGGCGCGACCTTCCTCGACGCGCGGGATGACTACACACCCGACCTCGCCGCCGAAAGTCTCGACGAGCTCGCCAAGCTCCACCTCGCAACGTGGGAGTCCCCGCAGCTCGCGGACGTGGCCTGGCTCGCGCCGCACCTCGGTCGTCAGCTCGAGGCGCGCGGGGTGAACGAGATCCGTCACAACTTCGAGGGTCCGATCGGTGCCGGCGTGCCGGACGGCGTGCGTGACGCTGAACGTCTCGTCGAGGTGTACCGAGAGCTCGTAGCCGAGACGGCGTCACCGTCACCGTGGTGCATCGTGCACGGTGACGCGCACATCAACAACGTGTTCCTCGACGCCGACGGTCATCCGGGCATCGTCGACTGGCAGCTCGCACAGCGCGGATCGTGGTACCTCGACGTGGGGTACCACCTCGGGTGCGTGCTGAGCGTCGAGGTCCGCCGCGCGGTCGAGCACGATCTCGTGCAGCACTACCTCGATCGCATTGCCGCCGGTGGCATCCAGGTGCCACACGACGACGAGGTGCGGAGCGGGATCCGCCGCGGGATCCTGCACGGCTTGTTCCTCTGGGGCATCACGATGATGGTCGACCCCGCGATCACCACGATCATGCTCGAACGGCTCGGCACTGCCGCCGCCGACCACGACGCGCTGGCGATCGCGTGATGGAGGCCGCGTTCGATGGCGTGCGCGTCGTCGAGCTCGCGCAATGGGTGTTCGTGCCCGTCGCCGGCGCGCTGCTCGCTGATTGGGGCGCCGATGTGATCCGCATCGAGAAGCCCGAGGGCGACCCCTATCGCGGCCTCGCGTCGCAGGGCATCGGTACCGATAGTGGCGGGGTGAACCTCTCGCTTGCACTCGCGGGGCGAGGGAAGCGGTCGATCGCGCTCGATCTCCGGACTGAAGAAGGGAAGGAGATCACGCACCGGCTGCTCGAGACCGCGGATGTGTTCCTCACGAACCTTCGCCCCGGCGCGCTCGAGCGTCTTGGGCTCGACTCGGGCACTCTCACCCAGCGGTATCCCACGCTCGTCTATGCGCGGGGTCACGGCTACGGCGTGCGCGGCCCCGACGCCGACCACGCGGGCTACGACGCCTCCGCGTTCTGGGCGCGTGGCGGTCTCGCCCACGTGCTCACGCCGCCGGACAGTCCCGACCCGATCATGCAGCGCGGCGCGATGGGCGACCGAAACGGTGCGATGGCGCTCGCGTTCGGCATCGCAAGCGCGCTTCTTCGGCGCACGCGCACCGGTCGAGGGTCGGTCATCGACGTGTCGCTCCTCGCAACCGCGATGTGGACGCTGTCGTCAGACGTGCTCTCGGCGCTCCAAGGGCAGCAACCGCGCGCCGCGCAACCGGGCCAGGCGTTTGTGAATCCGCTAGTCGGCACCTATCGAACCAGCGATGGCCGGCACATCATGCTCGTGTTCCTCGAGGCCGATCGGTACTGGGCCGACTTCTGTCGCTTGCTCGGTCGGGAGGATCTCCTCGAAGACCCGCGCTTCGTCGACCTCGCGGCACGAGGTCAGCACGTGAGTGAATGCGCAGCCGCGATCCGCGAGGAGTTCGCACGTCGGACCTTTGACGAGTGGAAGGCGTTGCTCACGCAGATCGACGCGCCATGGGCACCGGTGCAAGCGGTCGAAGAGCTGCTCGACGATCCCCAGGTCCTCGCGAACGACTACATCGGTGACGTCGACAACGAAGGCGGTGAGGACTACCGATTGCCCGCGGTGCCGGTGCAGGTCGACGAAGAGCCACCACCGTTGCGGCGCGCTCCGGAGCACGGTGAGCACACCGAGACGGTGCTGCTCGAGCTGGGCTACTCGTGGGAGCAGATCAGCCAGCTCGCCGAGTCCGGCGTCATCCCCTGATGGCGCAGCGGCCGCTCCCGGTCCCCGACGAGCAGTCGGCGCCGTACTGGAAGGCCGCGGCCGAGCACGTCCTCACGGTTGCGCGCTGCTCGCGCTGCGGTGCGTACTCGATCCCGATCAGCGCCGAGTGCGATCGCTGCCACAGCCCCGATCCGGACTACCGGTTCGAACCGGTGACCGGCCGGGGCACCATCCGCAGCTGGACAGTGATCCAGCAGTCCTTCTTGCCTGGGTTCGACGACGACGTGCCGTTCGTGCTTGTGGACGTCGAGCTCGACGAGCAGCCGGACCTGAGAATGATCGGCCGCCTGCTCGACGGTGCGAACGCGCCGCGCCACCTCGGTGACCGCGTGACCGTCGCGTTCGAGGACCTCGCGCCAGGTTCGTCGGTTCCGGCCTTCACGCTGGACGCCACATGAGCAACGACCAAGTCGCGATCGTCGGCTACGCCCAGAGCCAGGTGCAGCGACACGCCGAACAGCCGTTGGGCGAGCTCGCGGTCGAGACCTCACGGCGCGCCATCGCCGACGCGGGACTCGAGATCGGACAGGTCGACGGGTTCGTGGGCAGCGCGATGTTCCCGACCGCCGGTGCCCACGCCGCGATCGATGGCGTGAGCATGGTGACACCCGAATGGCTTGCCCAACACCTGGGTGCACAACCGCGCTACTCGGCGGGATACCACGGGATGGGCCAGATCCCGGGGAGCGTCGCGCTCGCCGTCGACGCCATCCTCGCGGGCGAGGCCGACTACGTGCTCATGCACCGCGCACTTCACAACCCCGCTGGCAGCTATCACGGGAACCCGACGTTCGAAGCGGGCGGTTTCGCGCAGTGGACCGCGCCGCAGGGGTTCTTCGGGCCGCTCGCCATGATCGCCCTGCCGTACACCGAGTACCTCCAGCGCTACGGCGCGTCGCGCTCGACGACCGCCGCGGTCGCGGTCGAAGCGCGCAAGAACGGTGCGCGCATCCCGTGGTCGCACTGGTACGAGCGGGCGCTCACCGAAGAGGAGTATCTCGCCGCGCCGATCCTCGCCGATCCGATCTGCCGCTACGACTGCGACATCCCTGTGGATGGCGCGGCGGCGTTCGTGTTCACCTCGGCTGAGCGCGCGGTGGACCTCCCGAATCGTCCCGTGTACGTGTCGGGATACGCCCTCGCGCAGCCACCGCCACGGCGGCTCGCGTTGCACTGGCCGCTCGACGACATCATGGGCGCCGGTGCCGACACGGTGCGGAACCTCTGGGAGGACAGCGGAGTCGGGCCGACCGACGTCGATCTCCCGCAGCTCTACGACGGGTTCTCACCGCTTGTGTACTTCTGGCTCGAGGCGCTCGGGTACTGCTCGCCGGGCGAGGCACACGAACTGGTGCGCGGCGGCGGGATCGACAGCGACGTGCCCGGGGCGCTCCCAGTGCTGTCAGGCGGTGGCGCGCTCGGGAACGGGCGCATGCACGGGATCCCACAGATGCTGGAGTGCTACCTCCAGCTCTCGGGTCGTGCCGGCAATCGCCAACGTGACGCGACGATCGGATTGGCAAGCCACGCAGCGCCGCACGTCGGCGGCGCTGTCGTCTACCGCTCGGGCGTCTGACCGCCCCGGAACGCCGCGAGGCAGAACTGCCAGACCTGCTCGCCGATGTCTTCCTTGGGCCGGGGGCCCGCCGCGAACGCATAGTGGTGGAACACGGCCATCACCAGCTTCATCACGAACCAGGCGTCGCGTTCGGGGTCGGTCGGATGGAGCAGGCCTTTGGCTGCCGCGTCGCGAAGCTCTCGCTCCACCAGATCAGCGAACGGCTGGTTCGCGCGCGCCATCTCCTCGGGGAAGAGCTGGTGCAACCGCCAGTGCTCCGCCGTCATCACCTGCGGCCCGCTCATGTCGTCGGCCAGCACGCCGCCCAGCGCGGTCGTGATGTAGCAGTGCAAGCGCTCGACCGGATCGTCGAGCCCCGCCGCGGCGGCCTCGAACTCGACGCAACCCTCGGCGACGACTTCCTCGACGACCGCGAGCAGCAGCTGGTCCTTCCCACCGAAGTGCCGGTAGAAGGTCTGGAGCGCCACGCCGGCTTCCTTCACGAGCTCTTGCGTCGTGAACTTGTCACCCTTGGCCTCGAGCAAGCGCCGCGCCGCGTCGACGATCCCCTTCGCCTGTTGCACGCTGCGGATGCGTGACCTCTGCACGGTGGGTGAGCGTTCGGCGACACGATCGGCCCATGCGGCCGAATCCTGGTTCGTCATGTCGATGTCGGGGTGAGGATGACGACCGGGATCTTCCGTTCGGTCCGCGTCTGGTACCCCTCGTAGTTGGGCCATGCGTCGTTCACGATCTCCCAGAGCCGAGGCTTCTCGTCGTCGGACGCGGTGCGGGCGGTGACGTTGAGGTGCTCCGCCTTGACCTGGATCTCAGCACTCGGGTTGGCCTCGAGGTTCAGGTACCACTGCGGGTGCATCGGCGCGCCACCCATCGAAGCCACGATCAGGTAGTCGTCGCCGTCGCGGGCAAAGATCAGCGGTGACGTGCGCGGCTGCCCGGTCTTGCGACCGGTCGTCGTCAGCAACAAGCTCGGTGCGCCGTTCCACATGTAACCCGTCTCGCCGTCGGTGTCGCGGTACGCGCGCACGTGGTCATCGCCGAGCAGCGAGTAGTCAGGGTTGTCATAGGTTCCTTGGCTCACGTCAGCTCCAGTGCTCAGCCGAAGACGACAGGGATCGCGGTCGCGCCCCGTTCATACATGCCGATGAAGCGCGGTGGCTCGGCGTCGGGGTCGAGTCGGAGGTTCGGAAGACGGTCGAGCAACGCGTTGATGCCGACCGTCATCTCAGCGCGCGCGACATGCATGCCGAGACAGATGTGCGGACCGCCGCCGAAGGCCAGCGTTGGCTTCATCTCCCGGGTGATGTCGTACTCGTCGGGTTGTTCCCACCGGGCCGGGTCGCGGTTGGCCGCACCCAGGCAGATGTGCAGCACGGATCCCTCGGGGATGTGGGCACCATGGAAGTCGATGTCCTGAGTGACGAACCGGGAGAACATCGGGTCCGTGGGCATCCACCGCAGCGACTCCTCGATGGCGGGTCGCAGCAACGACCGGTCCGCGTGCACGGCCGCCAGCACCTCGGGGCGCTGAAGGAGCGCGGCGAGCGTGATGCCCATCTGCTTCCACGTGGTGCCCGAGCCGGCCCCGAGGAGCAGCAGCGCGAACGAGTAGATCTCGGGATCGGTCAAGGTGTGAGTGACACCTTCTTCGTCGGTCATCTCCGCGTGGGCGAGGACGCTGATGAGGTCGTCGCGCGGGTTCTTGCGTCGGTCTTCGACGATCGGGGCGATGATCTCGATCACTTCGTGCGGCGTTTGCAGCGCGGCGCGGATGTCCAGTGCCCGCTCGACGGGAACCCCGAAGCTACCCGTGATCGTCAGCACGGGGATGGCCGCGCAGAAGTCGACGTTGAGCTCGGCTCGGCCCTCGTCGGCGATCGAATCGATCAGCAGCTGCACTGTCTGCTCGATCCAGTTCTGGATCCACCACTGCGCCTTGGCCGGCACGAACGATGGCTGCACGAGCGAGCGGTAGCGGCGGTGTTGCTGTCCGTTCATCGACAGCATGCTGTTCAGCAGGTCGTAGCGACTCCCGCTGAGATCTACTGGATCGAACGACGACGAGAACACCGCAGCGTTCCGGTAGGCGTCATCGCACGCGGCGAAGCTGAACGCGGAGAAGTGCGGACGGTCGGCCTCAGGCAGCCCGTGGAAGAAGAGCTGGTCTTGGACGCCGGTGAGCTCGTGGACGATGCCTTCGTGCACGGGCGCTTGCTCGCGCAGCGCGCGCCAGATGGGGTACGGATCGTCCTCGAACGAACCACCGATGAACGAGACGAAGCTGTTCCGCAGGTCGAACAGCTCGCGGACGCGATCGCGGTCGAGCGCTTCGATGGTCATCGCGCTACGTATCCCCCGTCGACCGGGAGCAACACGCCGGTCACGTTGGCAGCGCGATCGGACACGAGGTACACGGCCGCCTCTGCGCAGTCCTCGGCGGTGATGGGTTGCCCGAGTGGGTGGCCGGAGCCGACGTGCTCGGCGATGCCCTTGAGCGCATCGTCGTCGACCTCGAGTCCGCCCGCGGCCATGAAGTTCGTGAACGGCATCGCGGCGGGGCAGATGGCATTGGCGCGAATGCCGAAGGGCGCGCATTCGATGGCGATCCCGCGGGTGATCTGGTGCACGCCGCCCTTGGTCGCGCCGTACGGCGTCCCACCCCAACCCACGAGACCAGCGACCGATCCGGTGTTGAGGATCACACCCCCGGTGTCCTGCTTCTTGAACTGGAGCACCGCGTGCTTGCAGCCGAGGAACACGCCGCGAAGGTTCACCGCCACGAGACGGTCGAACTCTTCGACGGTGTGATCCTCGAGCAGCGCACCCAGGCGCGGGGTGGGGATGCCAACGTTGTTGAAGATGATGTCGAGGCCGCCGAAGGCCTCGACCGCGTTGGCGATCATCTCGACGACGTCGTCCTCTTTCGAGACATCGCACGTGATCGGCACTGCAGTGCCACCGGCACTCTCGATCTTTTGCGCGGTCTCCTTCGCGGCGTCGCCCTGGATGTCGGCGACGGCGACGTGCGCGCCCTCCTCGGCGAAGCGCCGAGCCGAGGCGCGTCCGACGCCGGACCCGGCGCCGGTGACGATCGCCCGCTTGCCGTCCAGCAGGCCACTCATGCGGCTGCAACCTTTGCGGGCGGTTCGGCGGCCTGGAACCGGTACAAGCGCTCGGCGTTGCCGCGCAGGAGCTTGTACTGCGTCGGCTCAGGGAGATGACCGATGCGGCGCTTCACCACACCGATCGAGTCGGGCCACGTGGAATCGGAGTGCGGGTAGTCGGTCTCGCACATCACGTTGTCCTCACCGATCTCGTCGAGGCTCTTGATGCCGTGCGCGTCGTCGATGAAGCAGCCATGGATGTGGTCGCGAAACGTGGCCCGCACGTCGAACCCGTCGAGGTCGAGGTCCTCGTCCGCCGCGGCGTGCCCGAGGAACGACATCTTCTTCACCCAGTGGCGCTGCTTGTCGACGACCTGCTCGGCCCGCTCGAGGTAGTAGGGGATCCAGCCGATCTCGCCTTCGGACAGCGCGATCTTCAGCTTGGGAAAGCGCTGGAACATCCCGCTGAACATCCACGACAACATCGCGCCCGAGGTGCGCATCGCTCCCCACGGAAGGTTCGCGATGAACGGGACGTCAGGTGCGATCTGCGGCACCTGCGACGACGAGCCGACGTGCATCGACACCACCATCTCGAGCTCGTTCGCCGCGGCCATCACCGGATCCCAGTAACGGTCCTTGTCGTGAATGGTCGGCAGCCCGAGGGGTGCGGGGTTCTCCGAGAACGCGAACGTCGTCGCCCCCTTCGCCGCGCATCGCTCCATCTCCTTGGCCGAGAGCGCGGGGTCCCACATCGGGATGAGGATGAGCGGGATGTAACGACCAGGTGCCGCGCCACACCACTCCTCGAGGATCCAGTCGTTGTAGGCCTGAAGGCACACGAAGCCGAACTCTCGGTCGCTCGCCTCCATGAACAGCTGGCCGCAGAACCGGGTGACCGTCGGGAAGCAGAGCGACGCGAGGATCCCCGCGCGGTCCATGTCTTCGATGCGTGCCTTCGGGTCGTAGCACCCGGGTCGCATCTCCGAGTAGGGGAGCGGCGCGGGGCTGAACTCTTCTTTCGACTTGCCGGCGACGGCGCTCAGACCTGAGCTCGGATAGCGGTTGCCGTCGTAGACCCAGTAGTCCTGACCGTTCTCGTCGAACTCCATGTGTGGCGCGCGTTCGCGATCCTTCGCGGGCACGCGGTCGACCCAGAGGTGTGGTGGCTCGAGGATGTGGTCATCGACCGAGATGAGCCAGTCGAGGTTCAACGTGTCGGTCATCGTGGGAGCTCGCCGATCGCCATGTGCTTGACCTCCTGAAAGGCGCGGATCCCATCGATGCCGCGCTCGCGGCCGAGGCCGCTCTGCTTGTATCCACCGCCCGGTGCGTAGGCGCTGAAGATCGCGGTGTTCACGTTGACGGCGCCGGTGCGCAGCCGGCGTGCCACGGCCGTCGCCGCCGCGACGTCGGCGCCGTACACCTGCGCCGAAAGGCCGTAGACGCTGTCGTTGGCCATCTCGACTGCATGATCGAGGTCGCGGTATCCGATCACGGACAGCACCGGACCGAAGATCTCGTCCTTGGCCGCCGGGTTCTGGTTGTCGGGTACGTCGAGCACGGTCGGTTCGAGGTAGTAACCCCGGTCGAGACCTCCGGGGCGCCCGCCTCCAGACACGACCTTGCCGCCGTGCTTCTCCGCGTCCTCGATGTAACGCTCGCAGCGGTCACGCGACGCCGCATTGATCACCGGTCCCATCGTCGACGTCGGTTCGGTCGGTGGGCCGACGGTGATCGACTGGTAGATCCCGCTCACGGCTTGGAGCACGTCGTCCTTCGACTCGTTGGGTACAAGCATGCGCGTCGCGGCGACGCATGCCTGGCCCGAGGTCATGGCCACGACCATTGCCGCGCCCATGCCCGCCCGCTCGATCGCGTCAGGGAAGTAGATCTGCGCGGACTTGCCCCCAAGCTCGAGCACGACGCGCTTCATCGTCGGCGCGGCCTGAGCGAGGATCTGGCGACCGACGTTCGTCGAGCCGGTGAACGAGACCATGTCGACGGCCGGATGCGACGTCATCAGCTCCGCGCCGGCGGCACCCTCTTCGACGATGACGCTGAGCACGCCGCGTGGAAGGCCTGCGGTGTCGGCGGCGCGGCCGAGCGCGAGCGACGATACCGGCGTGAGCGGACTCGGGCGCAGGATCACCGAGTTGCCGGCCATGAGTGCGGGGACGATCTTCTGGAACGCCATGAGCAGCGCCGCGTTGTACGGCGTGATCGCGCTCACGACCCCGACGGGCTCGTGCCGCAGGACGCTCAGCGCGACGCGCCCCATCGTGAGCTCATCGATCGGCACCGGGTTGAGCTCCTCGTGTCGCATCGACGCGTAGAGCTCGATGAGGCTGCGCGCGAGGGCTAGTCCACTGTTGACCTGGGTCGACTCGGCGAAGAACGTCGGCTGACCAGCTTCGCCGACGATTGCGGGGACGATCTCGGCGGTGTTCGCCTCGATGTAGTCGAGCATCGCGTGCAGCACTGCGGCCCGCTCGCTCACGGGGCGGTCGGCCCACACGGCTTCGTCGAACGTGCGCCGCGCTTCGAGGATGGCTCGCTCGATCTCCGCGACCGGCGTGACCGCGACATCAGCGAAGTGCGACTCGTCGGCTGGGTTCTCGACGGCCAGCACCTCGTCGCCGTCGACCCAGGTGCCGGCGACGTACGTGCGTGGCTCGGTGGCGACGGGCACCGCGCTCCTCAGGTCTTCCTCGGAGGTATCCCACAAGGTAGAACGGGATTCTGGATATCACGGCAGTTGTTGCCGGACAAGCGAGAGAGCAGCGTTCTCGCTCAGATCAGAATCTACTTCTACACGCGTCCTGAGGGCGTGGTCGTCGGGGGGAGACTCGATGAGCAGACGAGCGCTCGTGGTCATGGCGGTGCTTTCGATCACGGCAGCAATCGTGCCGATGCAGGGTGCGAACGCCGGTGGAGGCGAGGTCGTCAAGATCGGCTTGATCTCGCCGATCGACTCGCCCAATGTGAGCAACCCCCTCGACGAGCTCACCCTCAACGCAGCCGTCGACTACTGGAACAACCAGGGTGGCGCCGGCGCGAACGGCGTGACGATCGAAGGCGTGGTCTGCGACTCGAGGGGTGACGCGAACGGCGAGGTGGCGTGTGCGCGCGAGCTGGTCGAAGAAGGCGTCGTCGCGACCGTCGGGGACCTCACGTTCGTCAACCCCGCCGCCGTCGTCGAGGTGCTCGAGGCCGCGGGCATCCCGCGCATCGGGTTGAGCACCGGCGATCAGGCCCAGTTCGGTTCGAGCGTCTCGTTCCCCGTCTCGGCCGGTCCGATCGCTGAGATGGTCACCGCGGCGGTCGGGCTTGTCGAGCAGGGCGCGGAGACCGTGGTGGTCGTGAGCGTCGAGACGCCCACTGCCGGTGCCTTGCTCGAGCTCATCCGCGGTCCGTTCGCGGATGCTGGCCTCGAGATCCTCAGCCGCGTGCCGGTGACCGAGAGCGCGACCGACTACTCGCCGTATGTTGCCGAGGCGCAGCGCTCGGACCCCGACGCGGTGATGGTCATCACCGGCGAAGCGCAGGCCGCGCAGTTCGTCGCGGCATCGGCGCAGCTGAACGCGCAGTACACGATCGCCGGGCTCACTCCGTCGTTCTCGCTCGACACGCTGCGCGACCACAAGGACCTCATGAAGGACGCGGTCCTGGTGAACTCGCTCCCGTACCCGACGGTGAACAACGGCAAGGCGTTCCCTGGTCTCAAGACGTTCTTCAAGGCGATGAAGGCATCAGGGGAGTCCGAGCTCGCGCCGAAGAAGCTCGTCCCCTCATCGTTGCGGGTGTGGATGGGCGTGCTCGGCTTCGTACGGGTCACCGCTGACGTCACCGAGTTCTCGAACACTTCGGTGGTCGAAGCGCTCGGGACCGTGCAGGAGGTCGACATGGACGGTTTGATCCCGCCATGGACGCCGTCGACGCCGGGATACAGCGTGTTCGCGGCGATCTCGAACCACTTCGTCTACATCATGTCGTTCAACGGCAAGAACCTGGTGACCGACCCCGAGCCGGTCGAGATCACCCAGTTCTTCGAGACCTGATCTCGCGTCGGAGGTGTCGAGAGCAACAAGGAGAGAGAAGAAAGGAGGGACCTGTGCCATCGGCCGGAGCGTAACGGGTGGTTCGGAAGCATGCGGTGTACGGTGCCGACGAATCTCACGCGACTCCTCGAAGGTGTGATTGGGGCGATTCCATGTTGCGCGACGACGTTCAGCCCATCTCCGTCGATGACCATGTCGTTGAACCGGCGCACGTCTTCGTCGACCACATCGACTCTAAGTACCGGGAACAGGCGCCTCGAATCGTCGAGCGAGATCGCACGCAGGGTTGGCTGTGGGAAGACCGCTTCTATCCGCTGAGCTTCCAGGGGAACGCGCGGACGCGTGTGTTCCGTGAAGACGAGTCAGGTCGAGGCGACGACCTCTTCGCTCGCCGATACGAGGACATGATCCCCGCCGTCTACGACGTGCATGAGCGCGTCAAGGCGATGGACGAAGACGGCGTGTGGGCGGAGCTGCTGTTCCCGACGTTTCCTCGCTTCGGTGGCACGCAGTTCCTCGAAGCCGAGGACAAGGGGTTGGCCCTTGCGATCGTGCGCGCGTGGAACGACTGGATGCTGGACGAGTGGTGCGCGGCGTACCCCGATCGGTTCGTCCCTCAGACGCTGGTTCCGCTCTGGGATGTCCCCGAAGCAGTCAAGGAGATCGAGCGATGCGCGGCGAAGGGTTCCCGAGCGGTGCTCTTCGTCGAGAACCCGCATCCCCTGGGCCTTCCGTCCTTCCCGACGGGGCACTGGCGCCCGGTCTTCGAGGCGTGCAACGAGACCGGGCTTCCGCTCTCGATGCACATCGGGACATCGTCGGGTCTGCTCATGCCGTCGCCCGAGACGACGCCTTCGGTGGGCATCGCCCTGTGCGGGATCAACTCGATGAGTGCGCTCGGCGACATGATCTACAGCGGTGTGTTCAACGGCTTGCCGAACTGCCGGGTGGCGCTCTCCGAAGGTGGTGCCGGGTGGGTGCCGTACGTGCTCGAGCGCCTCGATTACACGTGGGAGCGCAGCCGTTACGAAGGTCTCCAGAACACCGAACGACCGTCCGAGGTCTTCGCGCAGCACATCTGGGTGTGCATCGTCTTCGACCTCTACGCCATCCAGAATCGCCATCTGATCGGGATCGACAAGCTCATGTGGGAGGCCGACTTCCCCCACAACGACGGCAACTGGCCCGACAGCCGAAAGCTGCTGGCCGAAGCGCTCGTTGATGTACCCGATGACGAGGCCGCGCGCATCGCCGAGCTCAACGCGCGCGAGCTCTATCGATTCCCACGCGCGGGCTGAGCCCTGTGTCGACGAACGACGCTCACGACTGTGATGTCGGAGCATGAGCACAACTGGGACGTGGTCCGGGCGAGCACCCCGCGAGCTCGACGACGCCACGATCGAGCAAGTTCGAGCACGGATCGGCATCCCGGTGCGATACTCACCTCGCTCTCACAATGAGGTGTCGTCCGAAGACTCGTTTCGGCACTTCGCGCTGGGCTACGGCGACGACAACCCGCTGTACACGGAGCCCGAGTACGCACGCCGGTCGTCGTTTCGTTCGTCGTTCGGCCCACCGCTCTACGCGCTCACGGCTGGAGTGGCACGCCCGGTGAAGTGGTCGGAGGCCGAGAAGGCAGAGATGTCAGGAGGCGACCCGCTCGCGGGGATCGGCCAGTACATGTGCGGCGAGCGCTGGGTGTTGCTCAAGCCGATTCGTGCCGGCGACGCCGTCTGGAAGTCCCAGGCGCTGTTCTCGGCCGACTTGCGCCCGAGCAACTTCGGCGGCGGTACCGGCGCACTCGTCTCGCATCAGGTGCGCTGGGAGGACGCCGATGGTTCTCCGTTCGCGTTCCGATTCCTCGACTTCTGGCATGCGAGCCGAGAGAAGTCCGGTGAAGCGGCGGTGAATCGCAGTCTCGAGCGACCTGCGTATTCAGATGCCGATCTCGAGCGCATCGATGCGTGCTACCAGTCGGAGCTGGTACGCGGGTCGGAGCCGCGGTTGGTCGGCGACGTCGAGGTCGGCGAAGAGCTCGGGCCGATCGCGAAAGGTCCGTTGAGCATCACCGAGATCGTCGCGTGGCACAGCGGAGTTGGGTGGGGGATCTTCGGTGGTGGCGCCTCGAAGGTGGCGTACAAGAACCGCTCGAGGATCCCGAAGTTCTACCTGAAGAACGAGCTCGGCTTCTGGGACATGGCACAACGCGCTCACTGGGATGACGAGTGGGCCCAACGGATGGGTCACCCAGCGGCGTACGACTACGGCGTCATGCGCTCGTGCTGGATGGTGCACCTCGTCAACAACTGGATGGGAGACGACGCGTGGGTCTGGAAGGTCTCCGCATCCGTTCGCAAGTTCAACTACCTGGGTGATTCGCACTTCGTCTCGGGCGTGGTGCGAGAGGTAGATCGCGCCAAGAACACCGTGACGATCGCTGCGTCCTGCCTGAACCAACGGGGTGAGGTGACCGCGGATGGTGAGATCGTCGTGATCCTCCCCACACGGGAAGGTGGAACCGCCGTGCTTCCCGACTTCGATCCTGCCGACATCCCGGAAGCTTCGGCGCCGTGAGCGAGCCGGACGCCGCGGACGAACCTCGGTTCGAATGGGTGCTCCATTGTCCTTGCGGAGAATCGTTGCGCGGTGACAGCGAGGACGCGATCGTCGAGACCTCGTTCGCGCATCTTCGGGAGAAGCATCCGGAGATGGCCGACCATTACGAGCGCGAGCACATCCTGTTCATGGCGATCAAGTTCCGGAAGCCCTCGCCGTGATGACCAGCGCAACGTGATCGTCGTCGCACAGCCGGCTGACATCCTGAGCCGGGTCGGCGAGCACCTCGGGTGGAGCGAGTGGCACACGGTCACGCAAGCCCACATCGATCACTTCGCCGAAGCCACCGGCAATCTTGCTCCCATCCACACCGATCCGGCGTACGCCAAGCAGACCCCGTACGGCGGGACGATCGCGTTCGGCATGCAGATCCAGGCCATGACGACGATGCTGCTCTCCGACATCTGGGAGCTGAAGACCACCGGTGGCGCTGACCTCGGCTCCAACAAGGTCCGTCACCTTTCGCCCGTCATCGCCGGTGGTCGAGTGCGGCTGGGCGCGGTCATCACCGAGGCCGAAGAGGTGGCGACCGGCGTGCGCACGACGCTCGATCTCACGTTCGAAGTCGAGGGCAGCGAGCGCCCCGCCTGCGTCGCGCAGATCGTCTACATCTACTCATTCGGGGCCGCATAGAGAGGACTCGTCTGGTTTGCGGTACCGTCTCGGTCCCATGGCGAAGCAGATTCCCCTCGTTGACTATCTGGTGCTCGGTGACGCGCCCCATCTGGTGGCGCACGAGTGCGCGAGCTGCGGAGCCCGGTTCTTCGACCGGCGCAACGCATGCGCATCGTGCTCGGGCACGAAGTTCAAGAGCGTCGACGTGCCCACCGAAGGCGAGCTGAAGGCGTACACGATCGTGTCGTTCGCCGCACCCGGCGTGCCCGTCCCGTTCGTGGCCGGCGTCATCGACTGCGGTGGCACGAGCGTCCGGGCCAACGTGATCAACACCGATCCCGACCCCGAGCACGTGAAGCTCGGGATGAAGGTGCGGTTGGCCACCAACGTGGTCGGCACCGACGACGAGGGCACCGAGGCCATCGGCTTCGGATTCGAGCCCTACTGAGCACGCAGCACACGTTCGAGACAGGAGCGCACGGTGGCTGAGAACGTCTGGATCCTCGGCATCCACATGACCAAGTTCGGCAAGCACCCCGACAAGGACACGGTCGACCTCGCGACCGAGGCCGCAATGGGTGCGCTCAACGACGCCGGCGTGCAGATGAAGGACATGGGCATCCTCGCCGCCGGCAGCCTCATGGGCGCTGGGCTCGGCATGGGCCAGTCGATCCAGAAGCAGATCGGCCAGACCGGCATCCCCGTCTACAACGTCGCCAACGCGTGCGCGACCGGCGCGACCGCGCTGCGCACCGCGGTCATGTCGGTGAAGGCAGGGGAGTCCGACTACGGCCTCGCGGTCGGTGTCGAGAAGCTCGCCGGTGCCGGGTTGCTCGCGGGTGGCGCTCGCAAGAGCGACGAGAACGTGTTCACGCCCTCCGGTCGGTACGGCGCGGTCGCACCCGTCGACGGGCGCATCGGCACCGAGACGATGCCGGGAGTGTTCGCGCAGATCGGCATGGAGTACCTGCACGAGCACGAGTACGGCGGGGAGCAGTTCGAGCTGTTCGCGCGCATCAGCGAGAAGAACCACGCGCACTCCACGCTGAACCCGCTCGCGGCCTACACGAAGAAGATGTCGCTCGAGGAGATCATGGGCGACGTGATGATCGCCTACCCGAACACGCGCCCGATGTGCTCGGCGAACTGCGACGGTGCCGCGGCGGCGGTCGTGGTCAGTGATTCCGTGCTGAAGAAGCTTTCGAAGGAGCAGCAGAGCCGCGCGGTCAAGATCGCGGCGTCCATCCTCACCACCGACCCGTGGGAAGAGGCATGCCAGGTGCTGCCCAACGTGAACACGCTCACGCGCAACGCGGCCAAGCAGGCGTATGAGCAGGCGGGTGTCGGGCCGGAAGACCTGGACCTCGTCGAGCTGCACGACTGCTTCGCGACGGCGGAGCTCGTCCACTACGACAACCTCGGGCTGTGTGAGCCGGGTGGCGCGACCGACTTCTTCGAGTCTGGCGCCACGTGGCGTGACGGCAAGACGCCGGTGAACGTGTCAGGTGGGCTCGAGTCCAAGGGTCACCCGATCGCGGCCACCGGGATCGCCAACGTGTGGGAGATCTGTCACCACCTTCGTGGCGAGGCAGGCGATCGCCAGATCGAGGGCGCCAAGGTGGGGCTTGCCCATGTGATCGGGCTCGGCTCGGCGTGTGGCGTGCACATCCTCGAGAAGGCCGCCTGATCGCAACCCGCGGATTTTCGGGTCGAGGGTTCCCCAACCCCTCTTTGGTCAATTCGTAACCTCAGGGGTTACCCGATCGACCAAAGAGGAGAGGGTCGGCGCGGCACCTGTTGCGGCACTCGCCGATGGCTTCGATGCTGGTCACCACCATGGAACCGTCGGTCAGGTAGCGCGGCGGGATGCGCGCGTGGCCGACGCCGCCGGGCGTGCCCGTGGCGATCACATCGCCCGGCGTCAGCGTGAGGATCTCCGAGATGTACGAGATCAGCGCGGCTGGGTCGAACACGAGGTCCGAGGTGTTGCCGCGCTGCATCTCTTCGGCATCGACCTCGCAGATGAGCTCGAGCTGGTTCGGGTCGCCGAGCTCGTCGGGTGTCACCAGCACCGGCCCTAGGGGAGTGCTCGACTCGAACGTCTTGCCTTGGAGCCACTGCAACGTCCGGTTCTGGTAGTCGCGCATGCTCACGTCATTGAGCACCGAGTAGCCGGCAACAGCCGTGAGCGCGTCGTCTTGGGGCACGTGGCGGACAGGCGCGCCGATCACCACCGCAAGCTCGACTTCCCAGTCGACCGCCGACGACACGCGCGGGATCACGATGTCGTCGTGCGCGCCCACTAATGCCGACGAGTACTTCGCGAACAACGTCGGGTACTCGGGAGGTTCACGCCCCATCTCTGCGATGTGGCTCCGGTAGTTCATCCCGACGCAGATGATCTTGTCGGGCCGCGGCACAAGCGGTGCGAAGTCGAGCGCCGTCGCGTCGTGACGTGCGCCATCTGCTCGTTCAGCGCGGGTGCGCCACTCGGGGTCGCCGAGAAGTGCGCCGACGTCCGTGGCGTCGATCTCAACTGCCTCGGGTCCGTCGATGCGCACGGCGATGTGGGCGCCGCCCGTCCTGACCGTTGCGAGTCTCATCAGGCCCTCAGCTCAGCGCGGTCGCGGTAGTCGTCGAGGCTGTCGGGGTTCGCCAGCGCTTCGCGGTTGGTGATGTCACGTCCGTGCACGATGTCACGCACCGACAGCTCGGCCACCTTGCCGCTTCGCGTGCGCGGGAGCTCACCGACGGCCAGCACCTTCGCGGGCACGTGTCGAGGCGACGTCTCCGAGCGGATGCGATCCTTGATCGCGGCCGTGAGCTCGTCGTCGAGCTCGACGCCCGGATCGAGCACCACGAACAGCACCACTCGGGTGTCACCGTCCCACTCTTGGCCGATCGCGACGCTTTCGACCACACCGTCGACCGACTCCGCGGCGCGATAGATCTCAGCCGTCCCCAGCCGCACGCCGCCGGGATTGAGGGTCGCGTCGGAGCGACCGTGGATCACCATGCCGCCGTGCTCGGTCCACTCCGCGAAGTCGCCCTGGTGCCATGCGCCGGGGAACGCGTCGAAATAGGTGCTCCGCAGCTTGCGGTCGTCGTCGTCACCCCAAAGACCGAGTGGCATCGACGGGAACGGCGCCGTGCACACGAGCTCGCCCCGCACCCCGGCGCCCAATGGGCGGCCGTCACCATCGAAGACCTCGATCGCCATGCCGAGCCCGGGCCGCTGGATCTCGCCCCGCCACACCGGCCCGGTCGGGTCACCCGCCACGAGGCAACCGCACAGGTCGGTGCCACCCGAGATGCTCGCGAGGTGCACGTCGGGCTTCACGTCGCGATACACGTAGTCGAACGACTCGGGGGAGAGTGGCGACCCCGTCGAGGTGAGCGTGCGAACCGAGGAGAGATCGTGCGTGTCGTGAGGTCGAAGCCCCTGGCGGCGTGACGCGTCGAGGAACCGCGCCGACGTCCCGAAGAGGGTGACTCGATGGGTCTCGGCCACGTCCCAGAGCATGCGACCGTCGCGGGCCATCGGGCTGCCGTCGTACAGCACGATCGTGGCTTCGCACAGCAGTACCGACGCGAGCCAGTTCCACATCATCCAACCCGTGGTCGTGAAGTAGACGACGCGATCGTCGGGACGGATGTCGCACTGGAGGCGGAGCTCGGCGGCGTGCTTCAGCAGGATCCCGCCGGCGCGGTGGACGATGCACTTCGGTGCACCCGTCGTCCCGGAGGAATAGAGGATGTAGAGCGGGTGATCGAACGGCAGGCGCTGCAGCTCGAGTTCGTGCGCGTCGTCGGGTCCGAGCCAGTCGGTGAACGGCACGGCGCCGTCGATGGCGTCACCGCGCCACTCGTCCGGGTCGAGCTGCACGATCGGCACCTGACGCACCGACGGCAGCGAGGCGCGCATCTCCTGCACGCGCCCGATGCAGTCGTGGAACGTGTCGTCGTAGTGGTAGCCGTCGATCGCGACGAGCACCGTCGGCTCGATCTGTCCGAAGCGGTCAACCACCGCGCTCACGCCGAAGTCGGGTGAGCACGACGAGAACACGGCGCCGATGCCCGAGCAGGCGAGCATGAGCGCGACGCACTCGGGGATGTTCGGCAGGAACGCGGCGACCCGATCGCCCGGCTGCACGCCTTGTTCACGAAGCGCGCGCTGGACACGGGCCACGAGCGACCGGAGCTCGTGCCACGACAGCGATCGCTCGCGGCCTTGCTCGTCGACCGCGATGATCGCCGTACCGTCGTCGTCCCGGCGGAGCGCGTTCTCGGCGTACGAGACCGCGGCATCGGGGAAGAAGCGGGTGCGCCACATCTCGGGCGCGGGCTCGATGACGGGCCCGTCCCAGTCGCCGGCGAGGTCAGCGTGGTCCCGCACGGCTCTCCAGAACTGGTCGGGATGCTCGACCGACCACGCGTGGAGCACCGGGTAGTCGGCGACCGACTGCCTCCATCGAACGGTGACCAGTTGGGCGAACGCGGTCAGTTGGGTGGCCGACGCCCGGTCGGAGTCCGGTGCCCAGAGCGGCCCTTCGGCGCCTCGGAGCGGGCTCAGCCCCGCGTCGGATGCCGCCGCCACGGACGCGATGATGGGACATGCCTCCCGCTACGTCCAAGTCGGCACCCATCCGCCGATCTGGTGCCGCGGGCATCGCTCAGCTCCTGCTCATCGTCGTGCTGGCCGTTGTCATCATCGGCGGCGTCGGCATCTGGTACTTCGTGTTCCGGGAGACCGCGCCCGACAAGACGAACATCGATGCGGCCTCGAAGTCTGTGAAGGACCTGCCGAGCAATGCATCGTCCGATGTAGCAGGCACCTGGTCGGTCGACACCTCCATCGGGAGCTTCGACGCCGAAGCCGAGGACTACTCGAGCGCGTGGGTGGGCTACCGCGTGCGGGAGGAGCTCGCCGGCATCGGCGCGAAGACGGCATTCGGTCGCACGCCCGATGTACAGGGATTCCTCACGATCGAAGGCACGACCGTGACCGTGGTCGACATTGAAGCCGACCTGACCACGCTGCAGAGCGACGATTCCCGCCGCGACGGCCAGCTCGGGCACCAAGGCATCGAGACCGACCAGTTCCCCACGGCCACGTTCAAGCTCACCGAGCCGATCGAGCTGGGTGACATCACCGAGGGCGAGACCATCCAGGTCGACGGCGTCGGAGTCCTCGAGCTCCACGGCGTCACGCAATCGGTGACGGTTCCGCTCGAAGCCGTGTTGGAGAACGGCACGATCGCGGTGACGGGATCGATCCCGATCGTGTTCGCCGACTACGACATCGAGCCGCCGACAGCAGGAATCGTGCTCTCGATCGAGGACAATGGCGAGATGGAGCTCCAGCTCTTCTTCACCAAGGACTAACGGTTGCCAGTCGTGGGTGGCGAGGTTGATCCCGAGCCGGGGTTCTTCAACCTCCCGCGGGTCATCGCGCTTGTGCTCACGGTCGCGTTCATCGCGGGCGTGATCGGGTGGCGCATCGGCGAGCCGGACGCGCCTGATCTGAGCGACGTCGACATCGGGTTCCTCTCCGACATGACGACGCACCACTCGGGTGCGCTCACGCTCGGGTTCGCCTACCTGTCTCGGGACAACGACGCGACCGTTGCGCACATTGCCCGCGAGATCGTCACGGACCAGTCGATCGAGATCAACTTCATGACCAGGCGTCTGGCGCTGGCTGACGACGACGAGCGCGTGGCCGAGATCGCGGGCGACGACGTGGCGATGGAGTGGATGGGGGAGCGGTACGCGCCCACCGAGATGCCCGGCCTGGCCACCACCGATGAGCTCGACGAGCTGCGCAGTCTCACCGGCACCGATGCCGACGATCTGTTCTCACGACTCATGATCGACCACCACACCGCCGGGATCGAGATGGCCACCTACGAAGCCGAGCACGGCTCCGACGAGGCCACCCGCAGGGCGGCCCGGGCGATGGCCGAGGTGCAGCGGCGCGAGGTCAACGAGCTCAACGCGGCTCGGGAGGAGCTCGGGCTCGAGGCCTACGAGCCCGAGACCGATCCCGGTCACAGCCACGCGTGACACGTCACTCCGTCGACGCTTTCTGGTCAGGACACGCGATGCGCAGAACCTTGGCTGTGGGGGTCGCGGCGGCGGCGCTGATGTTCGCCAGCGCGAGCAGCGCAAGCCTCGTCGTCGACGACGTCGGCATCCGCCCGCCCGACTTCTCCGAGCCGACCACGGTCGACAACCCGCTGGCACCGCTCTCCCAAGTCGTGCACGCCGTGTCGCTCGGTGAGGACCACGGCACGCCGCTGCGCATCGAGACGACGTTGCTGCCGGAGACCAAGTCGATCCGCTGGAAGGGCGGGTCGACCGAGGTCATCGTGAGCCAGTACTTCGCGCTTGTTGGCGGCGAGCTCGTAGAGGTCACGTACGACTGGTACGCGCAAGACGACGACGGCAACGTCTGGTACTTCGGCGAAGACGTCGTGAACTACAAGGACGGAAAGCCGGCCAACGACCACGGCTCGTGGATCACCGGCACCGACGGTCCTCCCGGGATGTTGATGCCTGCCGATCCGCAGGTCGGTGATGTCTTTCATCCCGAGAACATCCCGGGGCTCGTCTACGAAGAGGATCGTGTGATCTCCACGACGGAGACAATCAAGGGTCCACAAGGACCGATCGACGGCGTGCTCGAGGTGCGCGAGGAGCGCAAGGACGGGACGGTCGAGAAGAAGTACTGGGCGCCCGGCTACGGCGAGTTCCGAGCGGTCACACCGGGCGAAGAAGATGTGAGCATCGTCTTCACCCTTCCGAACGAGATCCAGTCGGACGGATCACCGTTCGCGCTCACCGAGCTCCAGCAGCACGCGGCGGGGGCGTTTGACCTCGCGCGCGACGCGCGGACAGAGGATCTGGGTGATCTCGCGATCACGATGTTCGAGGACTGGCGCGCGTACGGCGCAGCGGAACAGGCGATTGCGATCAAGCCGTACGTGAAGGCGGTGGACGATGCACTCGCACGCCTCGCACGGGTCGTCGCCACGCGCGACACCGAGGCGTCGGCGCAGCTGGCGATCGAGCTCGAGCTCGCAGTCCTCGACATCATGGCCACCCACGACGGCCCGCCCGACGATCTGCGCATCGATGCGCTCGAACGGCGCCGCATCCTCGAGGACGAAGCGGATGACCGCGCGGCCGTAGCGAACACCAAGGCGCTCATCGAGGTGCTCCAAGACCGGGAGAACCCGATCGACTGAAGCGCTCGTCAGGCGTCGAGTGCAAGGCCGGCCGCGAGTGACGCGCCGAGCTCCTTGCACGCCGCGAGGTCGTCGTTCGTCGGGCTGCCGATGACAGCTACCGGATCTTGGGCCTGACGCCACTTGAGCCCGGTCACGATCTTCTCGACGCCGAGGCGCGCGCCGTCGATGTCGTTGTTGCCGTGCAGGAAGAGCCCGTAGGGACGACCCACCGTGGCTTCGAGACATGGGTAGTAGATCTGGTCGAAGAAGTGCTTGAGCGCGCCGGCCATGTATCCGAGGTTCGCTGGTGTGCCGAGGAGGTACCCGTCGGCTTCGAGCACGTCGACGGCCGCGGCGGTGAGCGCAGGACGGGCGACGACTTCCACGCCAGTGATCTGAGGATCACGCGCGCCCGCGACCACCGCATCGAACATCGCGTGCACGGCGGGCGACGGGGTGTGGTGGACGATGAGGAGGCGGGCCATCAGCCCGGTGGGACCTCCCACTTCTTCAAGTTCTTCGAGCGGGCGATCCCGATCGACGCATGGCCGCGACCCTCGAACGTGTCGAGCTCGGTGCTCCCCGCGAACGTGAGATACCAGTAGCCATCGAGCTTGCGGGCGTCGCAGAGGTGCGCGGAGTTGGCGGTCTCGTAGCCGATCCCTGCCGGCCCGACGCCCGAGTTCCAGTCTTCGGGCGGGATCTCGAACTTCGCGACTTCCTTCCAGTGCAACCACGACTCGGGGTCGGACGGATCGCCCGTCAACCGGTACAGCGTCGGGATGTGCACCGAGATCTTCGTGGTGAGCACGTGCCACTTGCCGTTGAGCACGAAGAACTGGAAGTTCTCGGCGAACGAGAGATCGGGTTCACCGAGGATCTCCCATGGTCCGTCGGGCGATCCGGAAGGGGAGTGCGCCACCGCGATGGGTTGGATGATGTCTTCGTGGAGGCCGCGCTTGAACATCAGGAACATTCCGTACTTCGTGTGCGCGAGCCCGGCGTCGATGATGCGCTCGTCGGTGAACTCACCGGCGATGAGCTGCGCGGGCGGCGCCCATTCCCCGTTCGGGTCGGTCGTGGCGTTGTACGCGAGCGTGTTGATCTCGGTGCCCGCGGGGTCGTTGCGCTGTGACGTGAGGAAGTAGCGGGCGTCCTCGGCGCGCGTGATGTCGGGCGATCCCTGTTCGGGGAACTGCTTCTCGATCGTCGTCCAGCTCGTGAGGTCGGTGCTGACGGCGTGACCGGTGCCGCCGGGGATGGGGGTCTCGAAGCGCTCGCTGTAGAAGAGGTGCCACTCGCCGTTGATGAGGCGGAGCGTCTGGTCCTTGATCATGTGGTCGTCGAACCCGAGGATCGGGTTCGAGAGCTCGTCCCACGGGATCGTGGCGTCGCCGCGGTCGGCCTTCGACTTCGGGACGCACTCATGCGCGCCGGGGATCGGCGCCGCGGGCTTCGCGGCAACGGCGCTCGACGCCGGCGTCGGAAGCCCGAGCAGTGCGCTGGTGGTGATGACCACTGCGACGAGCCTGCGGTGCTTCCCCCCGAATCGCACGGGATCAGTCTCGCGTGTCTCCGAGTGAGCTGAGCAGCGGCTGGAACACGGTGTCGGGAGTGAGGATGCCGAGCACCCGGTCGCCATCGACCACGGCAACGTGGGGGCCGGTTCGCCGGCCCCACTTCGCGTCTTAGAACGTGAGAACGGACCTGAGGACTTCCCCGCGCTCCATCTTGTGGAAGGCGTCTTCGACGGCGTCGAGGGAGATCGTCTCGGAGACGAAGCGATCAAGGTCGAAGCGACCCTGCAAGTAGAGGTCGATGAGCAGCGGGAAGTCGCGGCTCGGCAGGCAGTCGCCATACCACGACGGGCGCAGCGCGCCACCCCGACCGAAGAAGTCGATCATCGGGATGTTCGGCAACGCCATGTCGGGAGTCGGCACACCGACCTGCACGACCGTGCCGGCAAGGTCACGCGCGTAGAACGCCTGCTCGAGCACTTCAGGCCGGCCGACGGCCTCGACGCACACGTCCGCGCCGTTCCCGTCGGTGAGCTCACGGATGCGCTCGACCGGATCTTCCTCGAGGGCGTTCACGGTGTGGGTGGCGCCGAAGTCCTTCGCCCATGCCAGCTTCGTGGCGTCGACGTCGACCGCGATGATCGTGCGGGCGCCTACGAGCCGCGCCGCCGCGATCGCTGCGTTGCCCACGCCGCCGCATCCGAACACCGCGACGGTGTCGTCGCGCTGCACGCCGCCAGTGTTCACCGCGGCACCGAAGCCGGCCATCACGCCGCAGCCCAGCAGGCCGGCCGCTTCGGGGCGGGCGCGAGGGTCCACCGGCGTCGCTTGACCCGCGGCCACCAGAGTCTTCTCGGCGAACGCGCCGATGCCGAGCGCTGGCGACAGAGGTGTGCCGTCAGCCAGCGTCATCTTCTGGCTCGCGTTGTGCGTGGCGAAGCAGTACCAGGGGCGGCCACGACGGCAGGCGCGGCACTCGCCGCACACTGCGCGCCAGTTGAGGACGACGAAGTCGCCAGGTGCCACGCCGGTGACGCCGTCACCCACTGATTCGACGATGCCCGCGGCCTCGTGACCGAGCAGGTACGGGTAGTCGTCGCCGATGCCGCCTTCGCGGTAGTGCAGGTCGGTGTGGCACACGCCGCACGCCTGCACCTGCACGAGTGCTTCGCCCGGACCGGGGTCAGGCACCACGATCGTCTCGACCGCGACCGGTTCGCCCTTGCCGCGAGCGACCACGCCCTGCACCTCGTGCGCCATCGCGCGCAGGCTAACGCAGCCCCGTCGGAGCTGGTCGTGGCGCACGCCGCGGCGGCGGTGCCACACGCGCCCCGTCCGACGACCAGAACACCGGCGCCGGCCGCACCCCCAGGTTTTTCGGCACGCTGAACCCAACTCTGTGTTGTTGAGCGTGCCGAAAACCCGGGTCTTCGGGCGGCGAGGTCGGTGCCGTGGGCGTGGCGGCGGCGATGACCTTGTGGATCCGGTAGCCGGTGAGGGTGACGACGGCGAGCACGGCGAGCAGGATCACGGCGACCGTCACCGGGCTGGCTGCGTCGGTGCCGGCGAACACGAAGTGTGCGCTCGCGAGCACGAACAACCCGAAGCTCGAGTAGTGGACGCGCCGCCACGTGCGGGTCGAGATGCGCTGGCGGAACAGCGACGTCACCTCGACCGCCACCAGCAGGTACATCGCGAGGATGCCGGCGCCCACGAGCGTGAAGAGCATCGCGATCGGCGCGGGCAGCGGGTTGCTCGAGGTGGTCACGGTCACGCGCATCGGCCGAGAGCGCACGCGCTCACGTTTTGGTGTCGACAGCCCTCGCAATGCGATACTTGTCGACGCCAAAACGTCGGGGAGGCGACCAGGGATGGCCGAGTCGCAGAAGAACGAGCCGTACGAGGAGCCGCCGCGGGACGAGATCCCGGGGGTCAGCCGCATGCACGTGCAGGCGATGGAAGCGGGCATCGAGGAGGCCTGGACCGGCGCGGGCATGAAGCAGCTGATGCTGCGCACCGTCGGCCGCAAGTCCGGCAACGAGCACAAGGTGGCCCTGCCGTACTGGGTCGACCCCGAAGGCCGGAAGATCGTCGTTGCCTCGTTCGCGGGCGCGCCGACGCACCCGCACTGGTACTTCAACCTCGAGGACAAGGACGCGAACCCCGAGGTGCAGATCACGACGCAGGACGGCTCGCAGTGGGCCACCGCCGACCCGCTCGACGGTGACGAGTACCAGCGCATCTGGGACCTGCTGACCGCCGACCGCGAGTTCTACCGGGACTACCAGACCCGCACCGACCGTCAGATCCCGCTGGTGCGACTCGTCGAGCAACGCCCGGTCTGACATTGGCGGCCTGAACATGGCGGAGGCTCGGCCGCTCGACGGCAAGGTCGCGATCGTCACCGGAGCCGGCGGCGGGTTCGGCGAGTCGTACACGCGCTGCCTGACCGGTGCGGGCGCGTCCGTCGTGATGAGCGACATCAACGCTGAGAACGTCGAGGCCGCAGCCACCCGGCTGGTTGGCGACGGCGTCAACGTCCTTCCGGTCACCGCTGACGTCACCGATCCCGCGTCGTGGGCGTCGGTCGTGAAATCGGGTGTCGACGCGTTCGGCGGAATCGACATTCTCGTGAACAACGCGGGCTTGATGTCGGAGATCCCGATGGACGTGCCGTTCTCCAAGCTCGACCTCGAATGGTGGGACCGCGTGCTAGCGGTCAACCTCACCGGCCCCTTCCTCGGCATCCAGGCCGTCGTGCCCGAGATGAAGAAGCGTGGCGGTGGTCGGATCGTCAACCAGTCGTCCGGTGGCGCGTTCGGCCCGTCGGGTGTCTACGGCGTGAGCAAGCTCGGCCTCGTCAGCCTGACCGTGTCGATGGCCCACGAGCTGGCGCGCCACAAGATCACGGTGAACGCGATCGCGCCCGGCTTCACGAACACGCCGGCCGCGCAGCGCTCACTCCCCGAAGGGATGGAGGGGATGGCCGAGCAGATCGCGCCACTCGGCGGCGGCACCCCCGAAGACGCGAATGGCGCATTGCTCTTGCTCACCACCGACGCCGGACGATGGATCACGGGTCAAACGTTGAACGTCGACGGCGGCTGGGTGATGCGCATCTAACTCCCCAAGGTTTTTCGGCACGCTGAACCCAACTCTGTGTTGTTGAGCGTGCCGAAAAACCTCTGGAGGCGCGCCGAACGGCCGTGATCCTCTCGGACCACGGCCGTTCGGGCGGGGCGGGGTGCCCTAGGCGGCGTTGCTGCCCTGCACCTGGTTGTCCTCAGGTGCGGTGCTGTCGCTGTCGGACTGGGGGCGGTCCGGCAGGTCGATGCCGCAGGCCTCCGCCGCGGCCCGGAACGCTGCACGCTGCTCATCCGTCGGAGGAGTGCGCTCACCGTTCTCGTTGGGCTCGGGCTTGGTGACGCCCTGCTCCTCGAGGCAGGCCTTCTGCTCGTCGGTCAGCCGCGGACGGTTGCCGCGGGCCGGGAGCTCGATGCCGCACGCTTCCGCGGCGGCCCGGAACGCTGCACGCTGCTCATCCGTCGGAGGAGTGCGCTCACCGTTCTCGTTGGGCTCGGGCTTGGTGACGCCCTGCTCCTCGAGGCAGGCCTTCTGCTCGTCGGTCAGCCGCGGTCCGTGGTGCCGCACCGGAAGGTCGATGCCACAGGCCTCGGCCGCGGCGCGGAACGCCGTGCGCTGCTCCTCGGTCGGGCGAGGACGCTCGCCGTTCGCGTCGGGCTCGGGCTTGACGATGCCTTGGCCTTCGAGACACGCCTGCTGCTCCTCGGTGAGGTTCGGCCGACCGGGCCGGCCCTCAACGCTCTGCTGCGGGCTCTCGCTGTCGTTGCTCTCTTGGGCGAAGGCCGCCGGCACGATCGCGCCGACCAAGACCAAGCCCATCACCGTCGCCAGGACGAGGTTGCCGAGGCGGCGGGCCCTACGGGGTGCGGGGGTTGCCATTGCTGGGTGTCCTTTCACTCGGGGGCACCCAGGACTCTGCAATCACTACCTGAAGACACCATGAAGTGCGCGAGCGCTCCTCTCAGGGTCCCTCTCAGCAAGTTCAGCGTGCGTCCCTCAGCACGCTATTCAGGCTTCAAAGACGCACGCTCAAGTTGTAGAGGCGGGCGCAGTTGCGCCAGAGGATGTCGTCGCGCACGTCTGGGGACAGCGCCGCGGTGTGCTCGGCGACGACCGCTTGTGAGTCGGGCCACGTCGCATCGCTGTGCGGGTGGTCGTTCGCCCACATCAGCCGCTTGTGGTTCAGCATGTCGGTCACGTGGAAGGCGACGAAGTCGTCCTGGAACGTCACGTACACGTTCTCGCGGAAGTACTCACTCGGTGGCCGCGTGACGTCGGCAGTCAGCCAGTTGCGGTGACGGTCGAAGGCGTGATCGGCGCGGTACATCCAGTGCGGCACCCACCCTGCGTCGGCCTCGACGCACACGACACGAAGATCAGGGTGGCGTTCGAAGACCCCGCCGAAGATCAGTGTGCCGATGATGTCCTGGCAGCCGCGGATGATGCCGAGGAAGCTGTTCATCTTCGGACCGCGGAACCGTCCACCGGCCATGTCGTCGGCGCCGGTCGTGAGGATGTGGAACGACAGCGGCATGCCGAGCTCGACCGCGGCGCGCCAGAGCGGATCCCACTTGGGGTCGTCGTAGTCGCCATCGGCGTGACATCCGGCGAAGCCGGGGAGCATCGCGCCGCGCAGCCCGAGGTCGGCGATCGCATGGAGGTCCTCGACGCCCTCTTCGACGCTGCGCAGCGCGGTCTGGCCGAGCCCGACGAGCCGATCCGGCGCGTGGTGCTGGAAGTCGGTGATCCAGAGGTTGTACGAGTCGAAGCAGGCCTTCTTGTAGTCAGCGTCGGGGTGGTTGCACAGCAACATGCCGACCGACGGGTAGAGCACCTCGATGGTCACGCCGTCGCGGTCCTGCTCTTCGAGTCGGGCCGCGGGGTCCCACCCGCCGGGGTGCAGCTCGTCCCATCCCACGAACACGAACGGATGGATGGACTCCGCGGGCCGGCCGGCCGCGGCGATCATCCCGTAGGGGATTCGGCTGCGTCCGTTGTCGATGTCGATGACCGCACCCATCCGGTCATCCGTCGTGGCGCGCGGAGCGCGGTCACGGAACTTCGGATCGATGCGCTCGTAGCACTCACCCGGTTCGGTCACGTGCGAGTCGGCAGAGATGGTGAACAACGCCACGAGCACCACGCTATTGCCTGCCGATATTGTGCCGCCGGTGAGCGGGGAGACCGTCGCTGGCGATCGCTACTTCCAACCCGAGGTCGAGACGATGGCGCGGGCCGACCTCGAGGCGATCCAGGAGGCCAAGCTCCTCGACCTCCTGCCCTATGCCTACGAGCGCTCGGCGCTGATCAACGCAACGTGGACAGAAGCCGGCGTCCATCCCCGCGACATCAAGTCGCTCGACGACTTCCGCGAGCGCGCCCCGTTCATCAGCAAAGACGCCATCCGCGTCTTCCGGGACGACAAGGGCGACCCGTACGGCGGTCTCCTCTGCTTCGACGAGTCCGAGCTCACGGCCATCACGTCCACGTCAGGCACAACCGGCGACCCCACGCTCGTTCCCGAGGTCTGGGGCGGTGAGCGTCGTGAGGACGCAACGCCCGCACTGGTCCGAGAGTTCTACGAGATCGGCACCCGACCCGGCGACTACTTCACCTGCATCCTCTTCACGTTCCGCGGCGCGTTCTTCGCGATGGTGCACAGCCTGGGTGCGGTCCCGGTCTTCCTCGACCATCACCCGGGCGAGCTCCGGCGCTTCGTCGAACTCTCCCTCGAGCTGCGCCCCACCAACCTCTACAACTTCAGCAACGTGCTCATCAGCGAGCTTGCCCGCACCTGCGAAGAGATGAAGGTCGACCCGCGGGATGTGATGTCGAGCTACCACGGCATCGTGCACGGTGGTGAGCCGCTAGGCACGCGGTCGCGCAAGCTGCTCGACGAGTGGGGGGTCGCCGGGTTCGAGCACACCGCGGTCGGTGACGCGGGTGCGGCCACCGAATGTCGCGAACACGACGGTTGTCACTTCTGGGAAGACTCGGTGATCGCCGAGCATCTCGATCCCGACAACAACGAGACGGTGGCCGACGGCACCCGCGGTGAGCTCGTCGTGACCGCGCTCGACAACCGCACGATGCCGCTCGTGCGCTTCCGTTCCGACGACCTGGTTGACCTCACGCGCGAACGGTGTGGGTGCGGGCGCACGCACGGTCGCATCAAGACCGCGGGTCGCAAGGGTGACGAAGTGGTCATCGACGGGCAGTCCGTGCTGCCGATGGACGTGTGGGAGGCGATCGAGCGCTTCGACGAGACCGCGATGGGTCTGTTCCAGATCATTCGCACCGGCCAGCAGATGGACGCGCTGCGGTTGCGCGTCGGTCACGATGGATCCACGAAACAACCCGACGAGCTGAGCGATCGCCTCATGGGTGCAGTCACCGAGGCCACCGGCGTGACGCCCGAGATCGAGCTCGTGCCGAACGACGACCTGTTGCGGCTGGGTCCGCCCCACAAGATCCCGCGGGTGGCGAAGAGATGACGGCCACGAGCACCACACCCATGACCGAGCTCTGGGGGGTCGGCTCGTTCGCGGTGGGTGATCGCATCCTCCCGTACCCGGTGTCGAAGGACGACCACAACCGCGACATCGGCTCGGCGATGAAGGCCGTGAGCTCGCTGGGGATCCACGAGCAGTCACGCGCCCTCGTCCTCTCGATGCTCTCGGAGGCTGCGCAGTACTGGCCCGTGCAGATCGGCCTGCTCATCACCAAGGCACAGTTCTCGTTGGCCGACGCGAGCCGCTTCGACGCGTTCCGCACCGCAATGTTCCTGAAGGCGATGCACTACGACGTCGTCTTGGGGATCAACACCGACGTGCTCGACGGTCTCGACGACCTCGGTCACTCGTACCCCGACGTGTTCGGGAAGTCGCCGGTGCTCGCGGCTCGCGCGGGCGCCTACGAGCGACTCCGAGACGCTGGGTTGTCGCCCCGCTGGTGGTTGCACGTCGGACCGACCGTCGCGGTTGAATGCGACCAGCTCGCCGGCGCCCACGTCGACGGCAACGAGTGGCAGCTCGATGTCGCAGACGGTGAGATCCTCCTGACCGCCCGCAACCCTCGTGCCGCGGTCGTCGACCGGCTCGCGACCGGTGTGCGCGGTGAGATCGTCACCGACGCGTGCGCGTGCGGACGCGAAGACCCGCGAGTCGTGCCCCGTGACTGACGCTGAGGCGAGCGACCGCGGCGCAGGTACCCTGCGCCGCAGCGAGCCGTGGCCCGAGCGGCCGGGCGCGTAGCGCCAGGAGCGAAAAGTTGGATCTGCTGCACTCGCTGACGCTGGGTGACCTATTGCGGGAGAACCGGCGTCGCTTCCCGCTCAAGAACGCGGTCGCGTGCGGCGGCGAGCGCTGGACGTTCCCCGAGATGGACGATCGAGTGAACCGGCTCGCGAACGCGCTCCTCGGCATCGGGTTCGAACCCGGTGATCGCGTGCTCTGGCTCGGGCAGAACTGCCATCGGCTCTTCGAGTGCCTCTTCGCCGTGGCGAAGATCGGCGGCATCGTGGTGCCCGCGAACTGGCGCCAGACCGCGCCTGAGCTGGCGTTCCAGATCGACGACGTCGACGCGCGCGTCGTGTTCTGGCAGGACGAGGAGATCGGCGATGCCGTGCGCGACGCGCGGGCGGCCGCCACGTCGGACACGTTGTGGCTCCAACACGACGCGACGGGTGGTGACACCTACGAGTCGTTCGTGGCGGCGGGCGCGGCCACGGATCCTGACGTCGACGTCGATCCGATGTCTGCCGTGCTTGCGATCTACACCGCAGCGTTTGGTGGTCGTCCCAACGGCGCGCTGCTGAGCCACCTCGGCTTCATCATGGAGAACCTCCAGGTCGCGCTCCTCCAACGGCTCGACGCCGACGCCATCTACCTCAACTCCGGGCCGCTGTTCCACGTCGGCAGCTTCATGACCACGATGGCAACGTTCCAACAGGGCGGCACCAACGTGTTCATGCCACGGTTCGACGCCGAGGAGTTCTGCCGGATCGTCGACGCGGAGCGCTGCACCACCGGCTACGTGGTCGGCAACATCATGGATCGTGTCGTCGACGCCAACCGCGACGGCAAGTACGACCTCACGAGCATGCGACTGCCAGGCACGCCGGAGTGGAACAAGATGGTGAACGCCGAAGTGACGCCTTGGAGCCGCAACGCCGGTGGCTACGGGCAGACCGAAGTGAACGGTCTCGTCACGTTTCGCGGCATCGGTGGCGGCCACGAGGGCACGCACGGACGCACACTTCCTGTCGCGCAGCTGCGGATCGTCGACGAGAACGACGAGGAGCTCCTGCCGGGTGAGGTGGGGGAGATCGTCGTCCGGGGGCCCACCGCCATGGTGGGCTACCTGCACCGCCCGGAGGTGAACTCGCATCGGCAGCGAGGTGGGTGGCACCACACGTTCGACCTCGGTCGCCGTGAGGGCGACGGTTCGATCACCTTCATCGGTCCGATGACGACCATGATCAAGTCCGGCGTGGAGAACATCTATCCCGCCGAAGTGGAAGCCGCGATCGCGCGCCATCCCGGCGTGGCGGAGGTGTGCGTCATTGGCGTGCCGGACCCTGTGTGGGATCAGAGCGTCAAGGCGATCGTCGTGCGCGCACCTGATCGCGAGGTCACCGAGGACGAGATCATCGTGCACTGCAAGCGCAACATCGCGTCGTACAAGAAGCCGAAGTCCGTCGAGTTCACCGACGCGCTGCCGCGTGACGCGAACGGGATGATTGACCGCGACGCGGTTGATGAAGCCTTCGGCGGCGGCGGCTATCCGGGACCAAAGCGCACACGCGGGTAACGGCGGTACATCGGGGCCCGAGTATCGTGGAGCGCCGTGGGACGGCCTCTCTCGATCGTCGTCGTCGCGTACGACATCGAGCGTGAGCTCCCACGCACGCTCCGCTCGCTCTCGGCCTCGTACCAGCGCGATATCGATGCGGCCGACTACCAAGTGATCGTTGTCGACAATGGGTCACCCACGCCCGTCGACGCATCCGTCTTCGCCGATCTCGACGGCGAGTTCCGATTGATCCGCATCGACGACGCATCACCGTCACCGGCGGCGGCCGTCAACCGAGGGATCCACGAGGCGACCGGGGACCTCGTGGGTGTCATGGTCGACGGCGCCCGGCTTGCCAGCCCCGGCCTGCTCCACTTCGCGCGCGTGGGAAGCGAGACGCGCGACCGGACCGGTGTCGTGGCGTTGGGCTGGTACCTCGGGTTCGACTACCAGCGCTACGCAATCGACGCGGGATGGACGAAGGCCGATGAGGACCGACTGCTCGAGTCGATCGACTGGCCGAAGGACGGGTATCGGCTGTTCGAGATCTCGACCATGGACGAGTCGTCGACGTACGGCTGGTTCTTCGGTGTGTTCGAGAGCAACTGCCTGTTCCTGCCGGCCGCGTTGTGGTCGGAGCTGGGCGGATTCGACGAGGCATTCGCCGAGCCGGGTGGTGGGTTGGTCAACCACGACGCGCTGCGGCGGGCGACCGAGCTCGGCGATGTGAGCTGGGCGTTCCTCCTCGGCGAGGGCACCTTCCATCAGCTCCATGGCGGGGTGGCGACCAACGTGACACCCGATGAGATCGAGGCGCGGGTCGGACGGTGGCGTGATCAGTACGCGGCGATGCGTGGCCGCACCGCGGACGGGATCGTGTTCGACGACCCGATCTTCATCGGCAGGCTCCCCGACGCCCTGTGGCCCGGATACGCCCACTCGATCAACACGATCTTGCACGCCACGGGACGACTCGAAGACGCATTGCCGCCCGCGATTGAGCTCCCGCGGCCCGAGTCCGCTCCGAACGCGATGGGCAAGGAGTGGATTGCATTAGCGGCCAAGGCTGCTCGCGGAGGTCGCGAGGCCGAGGCGCTCGAGTTCGCGCGTCGAGCCCGGATGACCGCTCCAACCGCCGCCGATCTGGGCCCGTTGCTCTCGACGTTTGCCACTGGCAAGCAGATCAAGGACATCACATTGGCGCGCCAAGTGCAGTTCTATCTCGACGCGGGCGAAGCGTGCATGCGCGCCGGCGAGTACGAAGACGCCGAGCAGCACCTGCGTGAGGCGCTGCGACTCAACCCGGGCAACATGCATGCCTACGACGTGTTGAGTCGCGTCGTGATGCGCGGTCCCGACTACTACGAGCGACTCGAGCAGGTGCACGAGCTGCTGAACCCAGCGAGCTACCTCGAGATCGGCGTGAAGTTCGGCACCTCGCTCGCCGGAGCCCGTCCTCCGACGATTGCAGTGGCAGTCGACCCGGACCCGCGAGTTCGCGAGCCGATCCAGATCGGGTGCCACCTGTACCGGGAGACGTCGACGGAGTTCTTCGAACGTCGCGACGTCCGCGCCCTCTTCGGCGGTCTCGGCCCGGAGCTGGTGTTCATCGACGGACTCCATGAGTTTCCGACCGCACTCGAAGACTTCTGGCACGTCGAGGCGATCGCCGACCCAGGCACGATCGTCGTGCTGCACGACGTGATCCCCTTCGATGAGGTCACGCAGCGGCGCGAGCAGGTCTACGAGTTCTACACCGGTGATGGATGGAAGCTGTTGCACTGCCTCGCGGATGTGCGTCCCGACCTGTCGTGGTTCACCGTGCGCACGCCACCGAGTGGACTGACGTTCGTGACCGGGTTCGACTCCGGCTCGACGATCTTGCGCGAGCAGCACGACAAGCTGGTCGATCGTTTCGGTGACCTGCCGTTCGAGGAGTCCCGCGACGTTCCCGGCGTCGTGCTCGACAACGATTGGGATGCGATCAGCCAACAGCTGCTCGCGTGGCAACGGCAGCAACCCGCGGATGCGAGGGTCGGCCCCGATTCGCGCGAGTGCGCGTTCGGTGAAGCCGCGGATCGAGACCTCAGCCAGCGGGTGCGCGAGCTGGAGCAGCTCACGGCCGGCCTCCGCAAGGACTTGGCCCAGGCAAGGCGCGCGGCTACGCAGCAGGCCGACCTCGTGTGGCTCGCCGATCCCGAGAGTGCCGCCGCCGAGCTCCAGCGCCTCCAGCGCACGAAGCTCTACCGATGGACCCGCCCGCTCCGGGGCGCGTACGCGCGGCTCCGTGGTCGACGGACGAGCTGATGTGATGCCAACCTGACGGCCCCACGGTCGACCAGCTTCGTCAGCGCTACTTGACGCTCCTGAAGCGCGCCGTGACCCACACGATCTACACCCCGCACGACTCGCGACCTGCCGATGACTATCCGGATCCCGAGGAGATCCACCGTTCGGTCGCCGAGCAGGTGGCCAGCGGCGAGCTCGACCTGTCCGACCAGGACAGCCTGCGCCGGCAGCGCGAGATCGGGCGCGACTGGCCTCAGTTCGGGCAGACCATGATCGGGATCGAACGGCTCGACAACATCCAGCGTTGCTACGAGCAGGTTCGGGCCGACGGTGTCCCTGGGGATCTCATCGAAACCGGGGTCTGGCGGGGCGGCGCCGCCATCTTCATGCGCGGCCTGCTCGAGGCCTTCGGTGACCGTGACCGGACGGTGTTCGGTGCCGATTCGTTCCACGGGCTCCCGCCTCCTGACGAGAAGTCCTACCCCGCAGACGAGGGCGATCGCCTCCACACGCTCGATGCCCTGGTCGTGTCGCGCGCCGAGGTGGAGAACAACTTCCTGCTCTACGGATTGCTCGACGACCAGGTCGTCCTGCTCGAGGGCTGGTTCAAGGACACGCTCCCGACGCTTACGGATCGCACGTGGTCGATCGTTCGGCTCGACGGCGACATGTACGAGTCAACGACCGACGCACTCACGCACCTCTACCCGCAGCTGGCGGTCGGCGGGTTCCTCATCGTCGACGACTTCGCGCTCCCCGCATGCCGCAAGGCAGTCGAGGACTACCGCGCAGCGAACGGCATCGATGAACCGATCGAAGAGGTGGACTGGAGCGGTGTCTTCTGGAGGCGCCGGTAGTCGGCCCGCGCAACCAGCGTGCTAGTAGGCGATCGGGATCTGGTCGTGGGGATAACTCGATGGCGCCGCGAACCACGCTTCGATCGCGTAGCGGTCCTTGGTCATGCTGGGCTCGATCGCCGTACGGTGCAACAGCAGATGATCGAAGATGAGCGCGTCACCCGGCGCGAAGACCGGTCGGACGACGTTGTTGCCGGCGACTCTCTCGACCATCCCATGGCCGACGCTCCAGTCGAAGTGGGCACCATCCGTGCCTGTGGTGGCGATCTCGTCGAACCGTCGTGGCACCACATCGAGGCCCGGCGCGTCCTGCCCACAGTCCGAAAGGGACAGCCACACATCCACGCTGCGCACGTCCACGCCCATGAACGCTCCATCCTGGTGCCAGTCAGGACCGCGCACCGGATCCCAGTCCGGGTGGGGGCGTTCCCGGGTAGACACCCGTCGCATGGTCAGCTTGCGGGCCAGGATCACCGGCTGTTCACCGAAGTACTCGGCGATCAATGCACCGAGTCCTACGCCCTCGAACGCCTCGACGATCTCGTAGAACGCCGGCGGGGAGTCGACGGCCAGCACGCCGCCGGCGTCCCGGACGAACGTCCGTTGAGCAAGGGGTGGCACCGCCGTGGTGGTCTTTGCTGACGCGTCGTAGCCCGTGAACGCGTGATCGATGCTCTCGACGAGTGAGCGCACCGTTGCCGCATCGACGAGCCCGCGGACGAGCAGGCAGCCATGGCCGAGGATCCCGGCGCGCAGCGCCGTGACCGAAAGCTCGCGTGCGGCGATCTCTGGTATCCCGACCGTGTTGGCGAAGACATCCTCGATCGGTGGCGGCCATGATTCGGAGCGGGCGGAATCATCGAGGTGAGTAATGGCCGAGGAGCGCAACTCGATCAGACGACGATCAACGACATCGCTGCGCGCATGCCGGTTCACCTTCGTGAGCTCGTCGATCGCCCCGCGGTGGTCGCCGCGCGCTTCGAGTGCCTCGGCCAACTTGCATGCTCGCGTGATCGCGTGGGATCGACGCATTCCCGGAGGATAGTGGTCAATCCGAACCACAGATGTTGCGTTCGATCTCTCGCGTCGGTGGAAGGCTGAACCGCGGTGTCAACGCGCCGGTGCGGAGCAGGTCCTGGAGCAGCTCGACTGTGATCTGGGGCGAGAGTCTTGGGGTGCTGAGTGTTCGGCTTCGGCTCCCGGCCGTTGTCACAACCGCGGGTGAGCACGTCGACCGCGCGTGCGACGTCGACCTGGGCCGCGACTGCCCACTCCTCGTTGAGCTGGCGCGCTGGCCGGAGCGAGCCGAGGTTCAGCACGTCGTAACGCTCGGCGATCACCGCACCGAGAGCGACCGTGTAGCGCTCACCACCTCCCAGCACGGGGAAGTCGCGGTTGAAGATGAGACACGACGGGCGGCGCTGAGTCACGGGTTGTCGGCGTTGCTCGCATCCGAACGGAGGCACACGAGGTCCCTTGTGTCGGCGGTTGCCGGGCTGCCGAAGCTCGCGGGAATCGAACCCTCGTCGAGCAAGGCGCGGAGCAGTCGGACGCTGAGCTGCGGTGACAGGTCAGGGCTCGGCATGCCCTTCGGGTTCAGCTCCCGAACGGGGCCACATTCGTTGGCGACGACCGTGATGCCGCGCCGGATCGCCAGCTGCGACGTGTCGCTCCATCCTTCGTTGAAGTCGCGACCCTCGTTGAGCGCACCGAGGTTCGCCACGAACGCACCCACCGTCACGATCACCCCGACTGCCCCCAACGCCAGGTTGCGCCGGTGGTTGTCTGAGCGCAGCGTCATGACGAGACCGGGTACGAGCACGACGACAAGGAACACCGCGCACCACTGGACATAACGCGAGCCGACGATGTTGCTCGTCGGGATGAGGAACGCTCGAGTCCAGCCGATCGCGACGACCATCACCACGGCCGCCGCGAGTGCCGCCCCGCCCGCGATGAGGACCGGGCGCGACACCCGTCTGCGCACGATGCCGAAGGCGATGCAGCCGCCGATGAGCAGCAGCACACCCAGTCCGAGCGGCGCTGCGTCGACGGGGATAGTCGGGTCGCCGGTGCTGGTGACCGTGACGTCACCGCCACCGAAGAGGGCGGCCACCGAGTACAGGAACAGGCGGTTGGCGAACGTGAACCTCTTCGAGAAGTCCGCGGCGCCTGTGATCTGCTCTTCCCCGAACACGAACCACATGACATGCGCGAACGCCGGGATGCTCAGCGTGAGGGCGGCGAGGCGGGGGCTCCATTGCAGCACCACGACCAGCCCGACGAACACGGCACCGAACGCCGCCACGCCGCTGTCGCACGCGAACGCGAGGAGCAAGAGCGCAGCCACCGCGACGGCGCGCCGTGTCGTCGGCGCCCTTTGCAGTGCAAGCAGACCGGCGAAGAGCGACAGTGCCAAGGCGAAGTTGATGCCGAGCATGAACTCCCATGACATTCCTTGCACTCCGGGTCCGAGATAGACGGCCACCGTTGCGGACGCGAGGGCCAACAGTGTGGGCACGCCAAGCCGCCGGAGGACGAGCGCAAGTGCCACGTGCAGTGCGGCGAGGCTGAGCATGAACGCGCCGTAGACGAGCACATGGTTGTCGAGGCCGAACACCGTTCGTTGCACGCGGTAGATCACGAACGACACCACTTCGAGGTGACCTTGGAAGCCGCTGAACATGTCGAACCACGAGCCGCGGGTGTCGCCGATCATCTTCCACTCGTCGAAGTAGAAGTAGCCGTGGTCGTAGCGGGTCCCGATCCAGATCATCCCGGCGAGCGGGAGTGCGGCCCAGAGCCCCCATTCGACAGGTTGACGGAGCGTCGCCGAGCGGAAGCGGTCTAGAAGGCCAGGCGGTTCCATGTGGTCATCCTGTCCCAATCGGCCGACATACGAGATCGCGCGTACCGAGTGCGGGAGCGCGCATCTCCTCGTTGAGCGATCCTTCGGTGAGCAGTCGCTGGATGAGGGCGACGGTGATCTGTGGATTGATCTCGGGGCTCGGGCGGGCGTCGGGGTCGAGCTCGCGGTCGTCACCGCATCCCTCGATGATGACGCTCACGGTCCGACCGACATGGGTGTACGTCTCGAGGCCGAACTGCTGGTCGACGCGGCGTACCGGCTCGAGCTGGAACAAGTTGATGACCAGCACGGCGACCAACGGTCCGGCGAACACCGGGACGAGCCTAGGGATGCGCCGCAGCGCGGGCGGAGCGTCGTTGCGAGCGCCGGTGCGAACGCCACCGCGAGGAACAGCGCTACCCACTGCACGTAACGCAACCCCGGGAACTCGTCGGGGTTGGTGAGGAAGGCGCGTGTGCGCGCGAGCGAGCCCGCGCAGAGGAGTGCCGCGACGATGCCGCCGACGAAGCTTGCGGTGACCGAGCGCGTCATGCCCCGTCGGGAGATCGTGATCCCGATGGTGGCGAGCGCCGCCACCAGCGCGATGCCACCGAGCACCTTCACGTCGAGTGGGATGACGGCGTCCGTGGGGATGGCCTCGAGCTTGGTGCGGGTCTCGCCACCTCCGAGCAGGCCGCCGGCCGCGTAGAGCACGAGCTCGGCGGCGAAGCTGAACATCTTCCCGAAGGTCGTTCCGATGCTCTCGGTCCCATCGCCGAAGGCGATCCACGCAGCGTGCAGCACTGTGGCGGGCACGAGAGCGCGGAGTGTGGCGCGCCACGGCCAGGAGATCGCGAGCACGATCCCCACGTAGACCAGGCCGAGGACTGCGATGCCACTGTTGGCCATCGCGGCTGCCACGAGCAGCGCACCGACGAGTGCGATGTCGCGGGTCCGGCGTTGCGTCCCGAGGGCGACCCACGCGGCGAAGAAGGAGAGCGCGAACGCGAGGGTGATGCTCCATTGGAACTGCCACACGACGTCCTGCCCGCCGGGACCGAAGTAGGTGGCGATGGTCGCGACCAATAGCGCGAACAGCATGGAGAGCCCGAGACGGCGCAGGAGGAGCACGAGCGACACGTGGAGGGCGCCGATGGCCACGATGTGTGCGAGCCACGTCAGATGGTGGCCCTCCAAGCCGAGCACGGAGCGCTGGACGTTGTAGACCAGGAACGAGGTGACCGTGAGGTGCCCTTGGTGGCCCGCGAGCATCCCCTGGAGCACGCCGTCGAGTGATCGCTCGATCATCGACCACTCGTCGAAGTGGTACCAGTTGTTGCGATACCACGACGCGATCCACACCATGCCGGCGAGCGGCCCCGCGATCCAAGCGATCCACTCGAAGCGCTCGGAGCGCTCGAGGCGCCGCCACCACGCGTGCACCCGGGCGCGGCGACCGGCTTCTGCTGATCCCTCGCCCCCCGGCTCAGCCATCGCTTGAACCGTCAGATCAACCCGAGGTCGATGGCGTCGACCACCCACGGGACGACCTCGTCGAGCATCTCGTCGAGCGTCGTCGTCGCCTCGAAGCCCAGTACGTCGCGCGCCTTGTCGACCGAGGGCACTCGCTTCTGCACGTCGTGCTCGAAGGCATCGTCCCTCACGTAGCGGAACGGCGCGTCGGGGCCTTTCAACCGGTGCCAGATGTTCTCGGCCAGCTCAAGGACGGTTGTGGCTTGTGCAGTGGAGAGGTTGAAGTCCTCGTTGAGCGCGTCAGGGTGCTCCATCGCGGTCACGATGCCCTTCGCGAGGTCGCCGCCATACGTGTAGTGACGGATCTGGCTGCCGTCGCCGAGGATGTGCAGCGGGTCCTGGCCCTTCACGACCTTCTGCACGAGGTCGGGCACGACGTGGCTCATCGCGAGCTTGACGTTCCCGCTCAACACCTCGACGTCGGCCTGCGCGCGCATCTCACCCACGCCGACGCAGTTGAACGGGCGGCAGATCGTGTAGGGCAACCCGTATTGCTGGTGCGCGGCTCGGGCGAAGTACTCCACGGCCAGCTTCTGGAACCCGTACGACGAGATCGGAGGGGGGATGTGACGCTCCTGTCCCTCGTAGGACGGCCAGGCGTCGGTCGACTCGAACACCATCGACGAGCTCATGTACGTGACCTTCTGGAGCCGACCCTTACGGTGCGCGGCGATGGCGGCGTCGCACGACGACGCCATGATCCTCTCGTTCGTCGCGAGCAGGTCGTACGCGAAGGCGTGGAAGTAGGAGATCCCGCCGATGAGTGCAGCTCCTGCGATGAAGTGATCGCAGTCACGCAGTGCCTCCGCCACGAGTTCGGAGTCACGGGCGTCGCCGACGATCAGCCGGTAGCTCGGGTGGGCGTCGTAGGACTTCTCGATCTTCCCGTACTTGGAGAAGTCGTCGAGCCCGACGACCCGATAGCCGCGCGCCAGCAGCTCCTCCACCACGTAGCCACCGATGAAGCCCGACGCCCCGGTGACCAGCACCTGCTGTCCCTCAGGCATCGATGTCCTTGCCGACCACCTTCTGGAGCCGTTCGAGCGACATCCGCGGACCGAACGCGAACCGGTACCACCGCAGGTAGCGCGGGAGCCACCGCAGCACCTTGAAGTTCGACGTTCCCTTGGCCCGCTCGAGCCAGATCGTCGGGATCTCGGCCGTACGCAGGCGCAGTCGTCGCGCCTTGGCGACGAGCTCGATCCCGATCTCGAAGCCGGTTTCGGACTGGATCCCGACGTCGTGCACGAAGTCCGTCGAGTACGCCTTGAAGGAGTTGGTGGCATCGCGCGTGCCGACCCGACCGAACCAGTAGAGCGTCAAGCCAGCGAGCTTCGAGAGAAAGGTCTTGAACGGTGGGCCGCCAATCTGCTGTCCGCCGCTCATGTACCGCGACGCGGCAGCCACCACCACACCGCGCTCCACGAGCTTGCAGAGATCGTCGATCTGCTCGGCGTCGTCGCTGCCGTCGGCCATCGTGACGACGGCAACCGGGGCGCGTGCGTGCGCGATGCCGAAGCGGATGGCGCGAGCCGGCCCGCGGCCGCTCGTGTTGTGCACTGCCATCACCCGAGGATCGGCAGCGGCGTACTTCTCGACGAACGGGACCGTCGTGTCGTGCTCGTCGTCGAACACGACGAGGATCTCGACCGGGAGCTTGACACCCTCGACGATCCGGTCGAGGCACCACAAGATGGTGTCGCCTTCGTCCTTCACCGGGATGACCACCGAGACTCGCGGCTCCTCGAGCGGGGTCATACGCGCACGCCCTCACCGCGGATGTTCCAGATGTCGATGATCGGCACCTTGACGTCGAGGTCGCGATAGATCGCGTGGGGTGCACCGATGATCAGCAGATCCGACTCGGCAACGACCTGCTCCAGTGGGACGATCGACGGATCGGTCGACACGTAGGGATCGGTGGTGAGCACGCGCTCAGCCTTGAAGCCGAGAATCCGCTTGAGCTTGTAGCTCAGGCTCGAGCGGATGTCGTCAGACTCGGCCTTGAACGACATCCCGAGGATGCCAACCGTCATCTTGGCGATGTCGAACCTGCGCTCGAGCTGAGCCACGACGTAGAGCGGGAGGCCTTCGTTGATGTTCACGCTCGCGAGCCCGAGCTGAAAGTTGTTGTTGTTGAACGCGGCCAGCTGCATCGTGTCTTTGAACAGACACGGTCCGGCCGCGAAGCCGGCTCGCGGGAGGTCGGCCGCGCGCGGGTAGTTGTACGTGAGCGCGGAGCGGATGCGCTCGTAGTCGAGACCGAAGTCGTTCGCCATCATGTAGAGCTGGTTCGCGGTCGCGAACTTGATGTAGCGCCAGGTGTTCGTGAAGAGCTTGGCGAGCTCGGCTTCTTCAGGCTCGAGGTACACCATGTCGTCGTTGAGCACGCCAAGGAGCTTCGTGGCCCGGTCGGCAGCACGCTCGGTGCGAGCCGCCACGATCTGGGGAAGCTCACAGAGCTCGGTCATCGCCTGTCCTTCAGCGATGCGCTCCGGGCAGAAGGCGACGTCCACGTCGATCCCCATGCGAGCGATGAGCTGTTCGATCATCGCGGTCACGCCCGGGTACACCGTGCTGCGCAAGACGAGGAGCTGGCCGTCCACGAGGCTGTCGGCGATCTCGGTGATCGCCTGCTGCACCGCGTTGACGTCGGGGTTGAGGTGTTCGTCGATCGGGGTGCCGATCACGACCACGACGTGCTCGGCTTCGCGAACCACACTCGGATCGGTGGTGGCGCGCAGGCGGCCGGCGTCGAGGACCCGTCGCAGCACGACGTCGGCCCCAGGCTCGTCGAACGGCAAGGTGCCGGTGTTGACGAGGTCGACCGCCTCCTCGTTCACGTCGACGAGGGTCACGTCGAGGCCGCGATCCGCGATCATCAGCGCGAAGGGCAGGCCGACGTGTCCGCACCCGCCGACGACGGCGAGATCGACCGAGAAGTCGGGCGTGCTCACTTCGCCCGCGCCAGGTCGCCAGCAGGAACGCGTGTCATGTCACCAGCGTACGCCGCCGCGGCCGAACAGCGCCTGGCCGTGGGCGCTTGCGTAGCATCCGTGCGGTGAGCGAGGGCGACGAATCGGGCATCGACTTCCAGCGGCTGTACACCTATCGCTTTCGCGGCATCGACCAAGGCGCCCGACAAGCGGTGTGGGACGAGATCGCGCCGGTCGTGCATCGCTGGCTCGGGAGCCCCCAGCACGTGCTCGACCCGGCGGCGGGACGCGGCGAGTTCATCAACGCCATCGAAGCGTCGGACCGGTGGGTGGTCGACACGGTCGAGTACGCCGAGGCGGTCCGCGACCCGGCGGTCGAGGTGGTGGTCGGCGACGCGCTCACCGTCGAGCTTCCCGCGTCGAGGTTCGACGGTGTGTTCGTCTCGAACCTGCTCGAGCACTTCGAGCGTCAGCACGACGTGGCCCGGTTTCTGCGCCGCATGCGTGCCTGTATGACCGACTCGGGGCGGATCGGCGTCATGGGTCCGAACTTCCGCTACTGCGCTCGTGAGTACTTCGACTTCGCCGACCACACGCTCGCTCTCACCCATGTGGCCGTCGAGGAGCACCTCGTCAGTGCCGGGTTCGAGATCGAGCGGGTGATCCCGCGGTTCATCCCGTACTCGTTCCGGAGCCGGCTGCCGCAGGCGCCGTGGCTCGTGCGGACCTATCTCCGCGTTCCGCTCCTGTGGCGAATGCTGGGCAAGCAGTTCCTGGTGATCGCGAGGAAGCCGAGCGCCTAGCTCGCGTTGGGGTGCAGCTCCGTGATCTGCAAGGCCACCGCGGCCGACACGCGACGAGCGCCTGCCGCGTGCTCGGCGACGCAATGCGTGCCGTCCCACGCAGGATCGGTGCACAGGTGGAACCCGTCGTGGTAGCGGACGCCCACAGTGCCATCGGCGTCGCACCCTGGCTCACCGCCGGGCAGGCACGGCATGCGCCACTGGTACGCGTCCGCCGCGTCGCGGATGAACATGCCTGGGTCGATGACTGTCACGTTCGTGGGATCCTCGGCCGCCCACTGCTCGAACTCCGGCCATTGCGCCGGTGCGTCAACCGTCACGTCCGGTCCGACGACCTTGTAGACGGCGGGATCAGGTGATGGCACGACATTCGGCACGATCGGGATGAGGTACACGTGCACGCCGGCCTCCTTCCAGAGGCGGATCGCCTCTTGGACCCAGAGGCGCCAGTCGGTGTTGCACGTCGAGTTGTCGTAGTACCAGTCGAACGCGAACCAGATCGCGACGTCGGGGCGCGTCGCGGGGTCGGCCAGCTGCTCTTCGAGCTTGGGAATCAGGGCGCACGGTGGTGCCGCGCTGTGAGCCACCGACTCGATCGCGCCCCCGGACTGCTTCACCAACTCGCCGAGGCACGGGATGAGCTCGACCGCGACCGAGTTCCCGACGACCTGCACCCGCGGGCGCGCGTCGGCGAGCTCGGCAACCGGTGGCGCTCCGGGAGCGACCGGTGGTTCGGTCGACAGCGCACCGTCACAGCGGGGCACCGTGGCGTACGTGAGCGTGGCTTGTTGGCTGGTGCGCGACGGCGCGACCTTGGGCGGCGCTGCGAACGACGCGAACGTGAAGAAGGGGAACGCGAGGAGCGCGGCGACAGCGGTGACCGCGATGATCGTTGCGATCCGCTTCTGCGGGCCGCTCCATCGCGGAAGACGGTTGCGGCGGATCGGTTGCTCGACCAGCCAGTAGCTCGCGAGCGACACGGCGAGTGTGATGACCGCGCGCAGCACGAAGAGCGCGACGCCGTCGAGACCGGTCTCCGACTCCGTGAGCCACACGGTGATCGGCCAGTGCCACAGGTAGACGCCGTACGACACAAGTCCGAGACCTACGAGCGGTCGACTCGAGCACAGGCGGCCGAGCGGGTGGTTGCCTGGTTGCGCTGCGCCCACGAGGACCAGCGCGATCAGCACTGCGATCAACCCATAGCCGCCCTGGTAGAGCCAGGTGGCGGTCGTCTCCACGGTCGCGATCAGAACAACGAGCGCGACCATCGCCACGCTGCCCGCGCCAATCACCAGGACGCGCGGTGTCGCTCGCGCGATTCGCACGGCGCCGGCGGTGAGGGCCCCGATCGCCGCGCCGAGCAGCAGCAAGAACGCGCGCGTGTCGGTGCCGTAGTACACGCGGTTGGGGTCGCGCTCGTCGAACAGCAACACCATCAATGCGAGCGACACCACGCCGAGGAGCACGCACCCCGTTCCGAGCGTGAGACGAAAGCGGCGACGAGACCGGGCGGCGCGGCGACCTCTCGTGCCGAAGGTGCGGGCGACGACTGCGGCGAGCCCAGCCACCATGAGCGGCCACAACAAGTAGAACTGCTCCTCGATCGCCAGCGACCACATGTGTCGGAGTGGGCTCGGTGCTTCGCGCACGAACTGCTCCACGTAGTCCTGACCCGACCCGATGAAGTGCCAGTTCGCGACGTAGCCCAGCGACGCGAGTCCATCCTCGGCCATGTGTTGGCCGGCCACCTCCTCGGCCACGAACACCGCGTACAACCCCACAGCCAGGAGGACGAGCAGCAGCGCGGGGAGCAGGCGACGAGCCCGCCGGATCCAGAACCCGCGCAGCGAGATCCGCGAGCTGCGCTCCCGCTCGTTCACGAGCAGGCTCGTGATGAGGAACCCGCTGAGGACGAAGAACACGTCGACGCCGAGGAAGCCCCCGGGGGCTACGCCCGGGGAGAAGTGATAGAGGACGACGGCCAGCACCGCGATGCCGCGCAGACCGTCGAGCGCCCGCACGTGGGGCATGCCCTTCGAACCGTTCTCGGCCGGCGCTGCGGACGGTCGGGGTGCGGTGTGCGGGCCGTCGTGCGGGCGCTTCGACGATGCGGGGGCGCGGCGGGGGACCGCGACGGGCACGTCGGGATCACCAGTACGGAGCGGCGGCACACTTCAGGCTACCGACCGGCAGCCTGAGTAGGCAGCGCGTGCCCCCGGGTACCCTGCCGGACATGGCCGCGCCGACCGAGGGGAAGCTCGATCGGGAGCTCAACGAGCTCCTCCAAGAGCTGCGAGTCATCCTGCCGGGCGTCCAGGTGCTGTTCGCGTTCCTCTTGGCGGTGCCTTTCGCACAAGGCTTCGCGGACCTTACGGACGGCCAACGGCGGGTGTTCTTCGCGGCGTTCGTCGCCACCGCGATGGCATCCATCCTTCTCATGGCTCCGGGCGTGCAGCACCGATTGCGATTGCGCCAACGCGACAAGGAGGAGCTGCTGCGCGTCCCCGACCGGTTCGCTATCACTGGCACGGGGATGCTGGCGATTGCGATCAGCGCCGTCGTGTGCCTCATCGCCGACGTGATCTACGGGAAGACCACCGCGAGCATTGCCGCCGGGGTCGTGGCGTTGACGATCGTCCTCGTGTGGTGGGTGGGTCCGCACGTGCGGGCCGCCCGCGATTGACCCCACCCCAACGCGGCGTGTGACGCTCGCGGTCAGTAGGTGATGGCGAGCTGCGCGTCGGCGTAGGTGGAGGGCGCGGCGAACCAGGCCTCGATCGCGTAGCGGTCGGCGGTCATCTGCGGGCGGAGCCCGGTGCGGTGCAGCATCAGGTGATCGAAGAGCAATGCATCACCGGGCGCGAAGATCGGGGTGGCGATTGGCCCGACCTGACGGGCGAGCGATGGTCCCACCGTCCAGTCCATCCCGGCACCGTCGGACCCGGTGCGGACGACGTGCTCCAGGCGGCGGGGCACGATGTCGAGCCCTGGGGCATCCAGGCCACAGTGCGAGAGCGCCACCCACACGTTCAACGTGCGGATGTCGGTGCCCATGAAGGATCCGTCCTGATGGAAGTCGAGCCCGGCGTCGGGGTCGAACGTGTGCTCCGAGGGGCGGATGCGACGCAGCGTCCACTTCGACGCCAGGATCATCGGTGGCTCACCGAGGTACTCGCGGGCGATCGCGCTGATGCCGGAGTCGTCGAACGCTTCGATGACATCGAACAACGCCGACGGCGACTCGACCGCGAGCACGCCGCCACCGTTGCGGATCCAGGTGCGTTGCGTCTCGTCGATGGTGGGTGCCTCGTAGGGAACGAACGACGGCGCGGTTTCCGACGCCGGCGTGCCTCGGGCGAACGCGTCGTAGCCGTCGAAGGCTCGATCGATGTGCTCGACGAGCTGCGTCACGCGAGCCGGCGAGAGCAGCCCGCGCACGAGGAGACTCCCGTGGCGCAGGATCCCGCTCTGAACGTCGCGAAGGTACAGCTGCGCGCCTCGCACCTCGGGGGGACCGTCACCGACCCGGAAGCGCTTCCTTGCTCTCGGCGGCCACCTCCGCGGTGGGTTCGGTGCCGGCTTGGGGGCGTCGCGACGCAGGGCCACGAGGCGGGTCTCGATCGCAGGGTCGCGCTGCGTGCGGTTGATCGCGCTCAAGCGAGCGATGGCTTCGGCAACGTTGCCCTCGGACGCGAGCTGCTCCGCCGAAGCGATGTCCGTCGGGCGCGACACGCCCGGAGTGTACCCGTGGGTCCTCGCGGACCCTCCCGGTGAGGGTCAGACGCGTGGTGTGCGGCGCGGGCGTCGCGCGCGAGAAACGTCAGCCCAGGCGGTAGGGCTTGCCGACGGGCCGGATCGGCTCGAGGGGCGGCACCGTACCGATGGGCGCCGCGGCGAGGGCCGGGTCCGGCGCCTCGTCTTCACCCACGCCACCCACGATCGAGCAGAGGTGGCACATCCAGACCCGCAGGTCGGAGAGGGCTCGGGTGTAGTGCATGCCCCAGTTCATCGTCACGCAGCTGCCCCTGGTTGAGCCGCCGAGAGTCGGGCCCGGATCGCCGCGGCTGCCCCTGGGAGGTCGGGGATCTCCCGTTCGACGGCCCCGCCGGGCCGTGCGAACACGAACACACACCGGTGGACGGGGCGCCCCAGGACCTCTTCCACGGCCACGGCATAGGCGGCGCCCTGCGGGGTGTAGCGGGCCAAGGCCTGGTCGAGCTCCGCGCCGGTGGGCGCGGGATCGGTCTTGTAGTCGACGACGGTGAAGCCGTTGCCGTCCTCGACCAGAAGGTCGATGAACCCCTCGACGAGCGTCCCGTGGACGACCGCGGCCACCGGGACCTCCTTCCAGCACCGAGCACCGGTGGCCGTCGCCCCGCGGACGATGGGCGACGCGAGCACGCTCTCGACCAGCGTGCGGATCTCGGCCTCGCGCCCCGGAACAGCCTCGGCGAGCGCCTGTGCGCGCGCCGTCGCCTCGACGCCTTCGCCGGTCGCGAGGTCGACGGTCTGGAGCACCGCGTGCACCGCCCGCCCGATCGCGGTGCCCGCACGTCCGCGCTGCCACGGGGGGCGCTCGGTCGCGTCGGTGGCGTCCTTGTCGGGCACGACATCGGTGTCGTCGGTCATCGCGTGCGCCAGCGTGGTCGCGGCGGCCACCGGCGCGCGCCGCATCCGCTCGATCCCTGCACGGCGTGTCTCGATCCACTCGTCGCGGTCGATCGCGGGGATGTCGGGGGCACCGCCGGCCGTCTCGCTCGGCGGCGGCGCAGCGGCGCTCCCCGTGATCTCCGGGCGGGCGCTCGCGGCCGTCGCCAGGTTCTGCGCGAGGCAGCCGTCGCCCTCGCGCCGATGCATGCTGATCAACAAGTGGTCTTCGGCGCGGGTGAGCGCCACATAGAGCAGACGGATCTGCTCGGCGCGCCACGCCTCGTGCTCGTGCACCTTGAGCTCTTCGAACCGCTCGGTGAGAAAGCGCGCCCCCTCGTATCCCAGCCGGATCTCCGGTCCATCCGATCCGAAGAGCACCGAACCGGTGCGCGGCTGCTCCTTCAACCCGAGCCCGGTGAGGACGACGACCGGGAACTCCAGCCCCTTGGATCCGTGCACGGTGAGCACGCGCACCGCGTCGTCGTCGGGCTCGGGAACTACCACCTCGACGGCCCGGGCGTCCTCTTCCGCCTGCTGCACGGCCCAGTCGACGAACCCGCGCAGGCTGGTGCCACCACGGTCCGAGTAGGCGCGCGCCGCGTCGGCCACGAACCGCAGCCGCCGCCAGTGATCGCGCGGCCTCCGACGCTCGACCGCGAGCTCGAAGAGTCGACGCTCGCGGATGATGCGCTCGACGAGCTCGCTAGGGCCGGTCCACCAGCGTTCGTCGTGCAGGACGCGCAATGCGCGGAGCCCGGCAACGACGGGCTGCTCGGCGGACAGCGTGGGTGGCGGCTCGCGCCGGTAGTCCCACGAGCCGTCGGCGCGCGCGAACTCCACGAGGTCGTTGTCGCTGCACGCGAATCCTGGCGAGCGCAGCGCGGCGACGATGGCCACGTCGTCGACCGGGTCGTCGACCGCCCGCAGCACCTGCAGCAGCTCCTGCACCTCGGTCGTCGCGAACACGAGGGACTGACTCTCGATGCGCACCGGCACATCGGCCTTCTCGAGTGCATCCTCGAGGTAGGGGAGCGTGGTGCGCGCCGGCAGCAGGATCGCGATGTCGGCGTATCGCGCCGGGCGAGTGGGCCCGGTGCCGTGCCGGTCGCGCACCGGCCACGCCTCGTCGCGCACCCGCCGCACGATGGCGGCCAGCTCGCGAGCCTCGCTGCGCCGCAGCTGATCGAGGTCGGACCCCTTGGGCACGGCCGTTCCGAACGTGCGCACGGGGTCAGGGGTGTCGTCGCATGGATCGCGATCCGCGGTGAGCGACGCGTACGGCGCCTGGAGTGGCGTGTCATCCGGCATGAGCGGCGCGAACACCTCGTTCACGAACTCGAGGATCGCGGGGCGCGCGCGAAAGCTCGTGCTCAGCCAGCGCCCCTGTCCCTCGCGCGTGCCGAGCACCTGGTGAACGCGGCGATACAGCTCGATGTCGGCGCGTCGGAACCGGTAGATGGACTGCTTGGGGTCACCGACGACGAACAGCCGGCCCGGTGGGATCGTGCACTCCCACCACGGCTTGGTGCTCGCGGCGGGGTCAGCCGTGGCGATGAGGACCGCGAGCTCGATCTGGAGCGGGTCGGTGTCCTGGAACTCGTCGAGCAGGAGGTGCTGGAAGCGATCGTGCAGCCGGGCGCGCGCCTCGGGATGGGCACGCAACAAGTCGACGGAGTGCACGAGCAGATCGTGGAACTCGACGCGCCCCTCACGGCGACGTTCGGCGACCGAGTCGCGCACGAACCGGGCCACCTCCTTCAAGAGGGTGCGCACGGCGGGGATGCGAACCGCGTCGATCGCCGCGTTGCGCGCGTCCTCCGCTCGCTGCAGGTGATCGATCACTTCTTCCTTGGCACCGCGCCAGCTCTCGCGGCGTCCCCGGCGGCCACCTTTGAGTGGCATGTCGATGGCGAGCTCGAGCGCCTCGTAGGGATCGAGCGCGGCCGAGACCTGTGCCGCACCCGCGGCGACGGCTTCGAGGTGCACCAGGAGCGTGTCGGCGGCGGCGATGCACTGGTCCTTGAGCGCGACCGCCGCCGCGACGTGGGCGAAGATCGGCGCGGGGTCGAAGTCGGGAACGGACTGGGGCTCGGGCGCCCACTCCTTCGCCAGGTCCCAGCTCGACCCGACTTCGCGCGCGACGCGCTCGAGCTGCTTGCTGCCGATCCCGACCACGGTCGAGGTGGTGATCGCGCGCGCGAGCGTGGGGTCGTCGAAGATCCGGTCGAGGAAGCGTGCCCACCGCTCACGATGCTCCACGTCGGCCTCGATCTCGTCGAGCACCTCGAAGCCGGGAGGGAGGCCAGCCTCCACCGGGAACTCGGCCAGGATGCGTTGGGCGAACGCGTGCAGCGTGCCGATCGCGGCGTCGTCGAGCGCGTCGAGCGCAGCTTCGAGACGCTCCTTGATCTCGCCGGTGCTGGTCTTGGCCTTGGCCGCCACCCGCTCACGGATGCGCTCACGTAGCTCGGCTGCTGCAGCTTCGGTGAACGTGATGACCGCGAGGTCGCGCACGTCGGTGCCGGACTCGAGGATCGAGACGACCCGCCCTACGAGCTCGTGCGTCTTTCCGGTTCCCGCGCCGGCTTCCACGAAGAGGTTGATGTCGAGCGCGGTGCCGATGTCGGCGCGCGCGGCGTGGTCAGCGACGACGGTCATGCGTCGACCTCTGCGTGGACCGGATCGAGGTCGTCGTCGAGCTCATCCTCCGGCTCACGGAGCGACAGGATGCCCTCGATTGCGGGATCGCCCCGTCGGTGCTCGAAGCGGCGCACGCGGTCACCCGGGCACAGCCGGTCGTAGTCGCAGTGCTGGCAGCTGAGCGGTCCCCTCCAATAGTCGTCGGGACCGGGATACGCGGGGAAGTGACCGGCGGTGATCTCCTCGGAGACGAGATCGAGCACGGTGCGCACCCGGTCCTCGGCGCCGGAGTCGAGCGCGAAGCCGCAGAGCGCATCTTCCGAGGTGTTGCGAGTGAACCAGTACGAGCCGCGGACTGCACGGCTGGGCTCCCCGGCGCGCACCGCGAGGGAGTAGATCGCGAGCTGGAGGCGGGTGCCGCCGACGACGGGATCGTCGCACAGCACGCCCTCGTCGAGGTCGGGGATGCCCGTCTTGTAGTCGAAGATCTCGAGGTTCCCGTCGCGATCGCGATCGACGCGATCGATGCGGCCTCGGAACGCGACCGTGGCGCCAGTGCTCAGGTCGAAGCGCACGGCAGGGAGCTCGTCGTCGGCGGTGCCGAAGCCGACTTCGACGCCGTGCGGCACGAGCCCACGTTCGGCCCGCAGTGCCGCGTCGGTGTCGAGCACTCGGTCGAGCTCGCGCAGGATGCGGGCCCGGTCGAGTGCCCACAGCACCTTCCGACCGGTGAGCCCCAGGCTCTCGAATTCGTCGCACCACTGGTCGGCGGCCGCGCGCAGCGCGGCGCGCTCTTCCGGCGACCATCCGTGCTCCGGCCCGGAGCGCGGGTGCGCGGCGAGGAACTGCTCGAGGACGGCATGGATGAGCGTGCCGCGGTCGCGCCCCGAGATCCGGTCGCGCGCCTCGGGTCGCTCGACCGCGTTGACGTGCAGGATCTGCGCGAGCAGGTAGCGGAATGGACACTTCGCCCAGTTCTCCAGCGAGGTGGGTG
>VGBR01000003.1 GCA_016870355.1 Actinomycetota bacterium
CACAACCAGACGACGGTCGGGCTCGCGGATCCACCACCGGTGAGCACCGACGGCGCGCGACTCACCGGGTTGGAGAACCCGATGCCGGGCGCGCCGCCGACACCACCACCGCCTCCTCCGCCGCCGCCGGACGGAGCAGGCGCGACGCCGGTGATGTTGAAGAGCGCGCCGGTGCCCGACGCGCAGGTCGGCGTGCCCACGCTGTGCCCGTCAGACGCGGTGACCGTGACCTCGACGCAGTAGTTCCCGTCGTGCTGGACGGTGAACTCGAAGGAGTCACCCGCGCCGGCACCGCTGTCGTACGGGGTTCCCGTGTCAACGTGCACGAGCTTCCATTGGTACGTGAGCGTGGTCCCCGCCAGACCATCGACTGTCCCCAGCGCGTCGAGTTGGATCTTCCCGGCTGCGCCGCCGGTCCCCGCGACGCCGACCGCGCCGAGTGGACCGATCGTGATCGTCGGCCCTGCCGCGAGGTCGATGGCAGGTCCGGCGTAGTCGTTCGGGCTCGGCACCGGTTGACCCGTGCCCGGGTCCACTGGTGGGTTACCGGCGAAGAACCAGAACTGCTGACCGCTCCCCGACACCACCGAGTAGCGGCACTCGCTGGCCGTCCAGTCGCACGCATCGACACGCTCGAGACGGATGCCGCCCGCCTCCCACACACTGGGCCAAGGGAACTGGTCGGGGCCACCGACGCCGTCGGTGTCGAGAGCGTCCCAGTTGCTGAACCACGAGATATCGAATCCTGCGGCCGACTCACGGCGCAACGTCACGGGTTCATGACCCGTTCGACCGGACGGAGCTGGCGAGTAGTCGTCCAGCGTGAATGCGACCCATTCGTCTCCGGGCTGCGGAACCCACCCCGGCGGCTCGTTCTGCACCGCGCCCGCGGCGGTTGTGAACACTCCGGTGAGCGCGATCGTGGTCACGGCGAGTGCGACGAGCGCCCGCCTCCCGATCACCCCCATCGACATCCGCCACCTCCGACTCGGGGCAAGCCTACGACCCGACCCCGCCGCGGTCCCCGCGGCGCAGGCAACCACGGGCAGGCGATCGCATACCACGGCGGCCGGCTCGGGATCCGAGCGACCGTCGTGATGCCGGAGACGACCGCGTTCGTGAAGGTCGAGCGCACGACGTCGCTCGGTGCCACGGTCGTGCAGCACGGCGCGAACGTGCTCGAGTCGGCCACGCACGCCCGTGAGCTCGCGGCGCGCGACGGCCTGGTGTACGTCCATCCGTTCGACGAGCCCCGAGTGATCGACGGACAGGGCACGATCGCGATCGAGATGCTCGCCGACCACCCCGACCTCGAGGCCATCATCGTCCCGGTCGGTGGCGGCGGCATGCTGTCGGGGGTCTCGCTCGTCGCCCGCGAGCTCGCGCCCGACGTCGAGCTGATCGGCATGCAGGCCGAGGCGTGTCCCTCGATGGTCGCGGCCTTGGCCGGTGACCCGAAGCCGGCAACGTGCGAGACCATCGCCGACGGCATCCAGGTCGGTGAGCGGGTTCTTGCTAGTGCCCAGCGCAACCGGCTTCATCGTTCTGGTCGATCCCAGACCCTCCCCCGGAGACGCCCCCCTCGCCGGGAGCGATCCTGAGTATCGGCGTGCTGACCGGTCGCCACGCGTCACCTATCGACTCGGTCACGAGCTCGCTCACACCCTGTTCTACGAAGCGGACGGAGCGACCCGGCCGACACGGTGTGGCCGACCGACGCCAGCAGAGGAGCAGTTCTGCGACGCCGTAGCGTCGGAGTTGACCTCGCCGTAGCGCGGAGCGCGTCTGCGGCTACACCGCTGGCTATACCAGGCACCGGTCGTCGGCGCGGCTCTGCACCAATTCAGCGGTAACTCGTTCGCGCGCAACGAGAGATGCTGGTGGAGACGATGGGACTCGAACCCACGACCCCCTGCTTGCAAAGCAGGTGCTCTAGCCAGCTGAGCTACGTCCCCAGGGCCTCAAGGTTACCGGGCCGCGACTCGCGGTCGTCTACGGATCGAGCAGACCCTCACGTCGCGCGATCGCGACGGCTTCGAGTCGTGAGTGCGCGTCCAGCTTTCTGAGCACGCGCTGCACGTGGTTGCGCACGGTGTTCAGGCTGATGAAGACCGTGTCCGTAATGCGTCGGCTCGAGCTGCCCGATGCGAGCAGCTTGAGCACGTCGTTCTCGCGCGCGGTGAGGTTGCGCTGGCGCGACGACGGTCGTGGTTTGGCGACGAGCCGCGCCATGTGCTTCGCGTTGATCGCCGCGCCGCCGTCGCGCACCACGCGCACCGCGCCCACGAGCTCGTCGAACGCCTCGTCTTTGCTGACGAAGCCGGTGCACCCCGCGCCGATCGCCTCGTGCAGCACGGCGTCGTCCTGGAGGCCGGTGAGCATCACGAGGGCGGCGGCCGGCACGATCCGGCGCAAGCGGCTCGCGACGGTGGCGCCGTCGTCACCCGGGAGGCGGTAGTCGAGGACCACGACGTCTGGCGGTGCCGCGGTCACGTGCTCGACCGCGTCGGCGCCGTCTGCGGCCCACCCGGTCACGGTCATGTCCTCGTGCGTCTCCAACGCCGTGCGCAGGAGTTCGGTGACATCCGGTCGTCCTCGACAAGGAGGACTCGCGTGGGTGTCGCGCGCTCCGTGATCACTTCCCTCCCCATCCAGGACGTTCGGCCACAGAGAGTATTGGCGGCGTCCCGCGCTCTCGTCTCATGGCGCGTGATGCGAACGCGTCATTTGAGATCGGGTCCTCCCGCGTCTGCGGCGGGATCCGGATCGAGCCGAAGCAAGCCCTTGGCCCGCAGCCACTTCGCGCTCGGGATCGGACAGGAAGAAAGGGAACCTGCAATGAAGGGGACGACCTCACGGGTCGGTCGAGCCGTGATCACCCGCAAGCTCATGCTGTCGGTGGCCATGGTGATGGTCGCGGCGTCGGTCGTAGGCATCGGGGCGTTCGCGGTGTTCACCGACACCGCGGCAGTGTCGCAAGCAACGTCGTCGGGCACCGTGACGCTGCAACCGATCAACGTGAGCGGTGCGAACGACCGCCTCAGCATCGGTGCAAGCAACATCGCCGCCGGCGACACGATCCAGCGTGCCGTGAACCTGAAGGAAACGGGCTCGATCGACCTCGCGAGCATCACGCTCACCACGACGGCGACGACCAGCTCGTTGCTGGACACCGACACCACGAACGGGCTTCAGATGGTGATCGAGCGGTGCAGCGTCGCGTGGACCGAGTCGGGTGCTGGCCCGCCGCACACGTACACGTGTGGTGGCACCACGACCAGCGTGCCGGCGTCGGCGCCGGTCATCGGCACCAACCTCGCGCTATCGAACCTCACGTTGACGGCCGGTGCCGACAACTACCTGCGCGTGACCTTGACGCTGCCGAGCGCAGCGCCGAACACGCTCCAGGGCAAGAGCTCGACGGTCAACTACGCGTTCACAGCCACGCAGCGCGCGGCTCAGGCGCATGTCGCTAACCGATCACGACCTCAACGAGCCGCAATCCAAGCCCTATCCGGGTCCTTCGTGGCCGGACCGAGGAGGCACACACGACTCCAGGGCAACGACTGAACATCGTTCCCAAGTATGAACTTCAACCGCCTCCCCCGAACCAGCCGGGGCACCAAGACAACCCCGTCAGCAATCGCGTGATCAAGCGCGACAACCGCCTTACATGTATGAAGCGGACGTCACCTGCGCCGACGCGGCCGTGGATGATTGCTTCGGCCGCGGGACCGAGGATTCGCTCCGCGGCGCTGTTGATGAAGACGACGCGTCCGTTCTCCTCGCGCACGACGATCCCTTCGGAGAGCACGCCGGCTGCGTGCAACCAGAAGGACACGGATTCGTTCGCGAGCTGGCCCGCTCCCTCGCTCACGGCGGACAAATTACGGCCGCGCCACCCACCGCGCGCGGCATTGCCGCCGCGCGGTCGCTCAACGTGTTGTCTGCGCCGCGCAGCGCGCCTTCACCGCGCGTGCACGAGCCAACACGCGACGTAGCGCACGGTCAGGCGGCGGCGGTTCCTTCGAACGCAGCCGCCTTCACGCCGCGACGCGCGAGCTCCGCCAGAAACGGCGCCGGTTCCACGAGAGTTCCAAGACCATGCGCCCCAATTGGCTCGGCGCGGAACGCGATCTCTGGAAGCGCGCCCGCGAGCCGCGCCGCGGTCACCGCAAGCACGGTGCCCGCCGCGACCGCCGGGCGTTCGATCGCGCCGTACACGATCGACTCACGCGCCTGGCCCCGCCAGCCCCACACCTCGACGCGAAGCGCGCCCCACCCATCATCGAGCTGCTGGCGGCCGAGCACTGCGAGCACGGGGCTTCGGACTGGCGGCTCGGCCACGCGGACCGTGGCGCGCAGCGTTCCGGGCACCGCGTCGCGCATGAGCGACACGCCCGCGGCTGCGATTTCACACTCCCGCGCACCGACTGGGTCCGGGAACCAGACGAGCTGGGGTCCGACGCGACGCTCGGATCGCCATTCGCCGTCGTGCCATTCGAGCGCCTTGTCCCGGCGGATACGGCGCAGCGCGGCGATGCACTCCTTGCCCGCTACGCCGGCGCGGGCCACGTGGACCTCGTCCGCCGCTTCGAGTGCGTCGCTAGCGTGTCGTGCCAGCACCTCGCTCAAGCCGGGAACGAGCGCACATCCTGCGACGACCGCTACGCGCGCGTCGCGCGCGGCACCGTCGAGTGCCAGCGCCGCTGCCAGCGCGGGCTCTTCGTCGCCGACCACCGCGACGGGTCTTCCCGCTGAGACCGCGGCGCGCGCGACAGGAAGCGACGGCGCGCCCGGAAGTGCCGTGGCCACCGCGTCCACTTCATCCAGGCCACTCGGTGGCCAGGGCGCGACGTGCGCGGAAGGCCCGAGCGCTCGTGCAAGCGCCTGCGCTCGTTCCGGCGTGCGGTCAGCGACGAGCACGTCGTCGACGCCTTCGGTGTCGACGAGCTGACGACCCGCCCGGGCGCCGACCGCGCCGGCTCCCACCAGCAGGACTCGGGTCACCGAAAGTCGGGGCCCTCGAGCTCCCGCCAGCCGCCGCTGGTGACTGCCACACCCTTGCCGCGTGTGCGCACCACGAGACCGACCAGCACAGCCATCACCGCGACCAGGAGTCCGCGACGGAGCGACGACCCTTTCACGGCGCTGAGTGTACTGACGAATCCCGCGGGGATACCCGGCGACGAAGAGCCAGTGGGGCTACGTGGAATCGAACCACGGACCTCATCCTTATCAGGGATGCGCTCTAACCGGCTGAGCTATAGCCCCGGAAGCGAGTGAAGAAGTGTAGTGGTGTCGTGTGACTCTGCCTCCGACGCCACGGCGCCGACGCAGCTCGCGGCGTCGACCATGAAGGCGATGGTTATTGGCGCGGTGACGCTTCCTCTTCGCGAACGATGAACTCGATGCCGCCGAAGAGCTCGGCGAAGATGTTGTAGAAGGACGCCGCGACCACCGTCACGATCACCTGGATCGCGACGACCACGAGCCCGATGAGGATCGTGCCGCGCAGCACCTCCGCCGACAGGAACTGGAAGGAGTCCTTCTTGGCCGAGAGCAGCTCGCCGATGAACTCTTCGATGTCACCGATGATGCCGGTGGCGTCGGCGATGACCCAGAGCGCGATCAGCGCGACGAGCGTCACGAACATGGCGCTCAGGTAGAAGCAGAGCGAGAGCTTGGTCACCGACCACAGGTCGACTTTGACCAAGGTCTGCCGGTACTGCCGCTGTGAGTTCGGCGCCATCGTGGGACGCACGGTGGTGACCGGTCGAGCGGCGGCGCGGCGCCGGCTGCGACGGGGACGAGCGTCCTCTTCGTCGGCTTCGAGGTCGAGCTCGGTAGGAGCGATGTCGGCAATCGGGTCGGCGAACTTGGGTGCGGACGGGGCGGGTGCGGGAGGCGGAGTCGGCTTCGGCGCGGGCGGCTGGAGGTCCTCGGGAGGAGCAGCCGCTGGACTGGGCGAGTCGGGGTCGCGGCAAGGACGCTGGGGCGGAGGCGGTGCGCCGGGCCCGCCCGCGCCAGAGGAGACCGATCCACCCTTGCTCGGCGCGCGCGGCGCGTCGATGCGAACACCCTCAGCGGGCGCGCCAGAAGGGGCGGTGAGGTCTTCGGGGGTCTTGGACAAGAGTTTTTCTCTCCGCTCTCGGCCCTACGGGCCGGGCCGCTCGGGCCACGCTCCCTGGGGCCGCAGGTTACCTGCGGCGCGTACGGTCGCTCAGAAGTCCTCTCCGGTGTCGCCCTCGAGGACGGGGGCGACCGCAACGATGGTCTCACCGTCGCCCAAGCGGGCGACCCGCACACCGGTGGCGTCCCGACCTTGCATCGAGATCTCACCCACAGGCAGGCGAATGATATTGCCACCTGACGAGAACACCAGAACCTCGTCGTCGTCACTCACCGTGAAAGCGTCCACGACCCCGCCCCGGGCCTCGGTGACCTTCATGCCCCGCACGCCCTGCCCGCCCCGGCCCTGCTTGTGGAACAGGTCGAGCTTGGTGCGCTTCCCGTGGCCGCTGGAGCTCACGAAGAGCATCACCCCGCCCCGCCGGTAGACGTCGCAGCCGACCACGGAGTCGCCCGGCTTCATCTTCATGCCCCGCACCCCACCGGCGGCACGCCCCATCGACCGTACGCCGGACTCGTTGAAGCGGATCGTCTGCCCGTTGCGCGTGGCCATGACCACGTCGTTCTTGCCGGTGGTCTGGATGACCCGCACGAGCTCGTCGTTGCGGGCGAGGTTGATGGCAATGAGGCCGCTACGCACCGACGTGTCGTACTCGGTCATCCGCGTCTTCTTCACCACGCCGTTCTTGGTGGCGAAGAGGAGGTACGCGCCCTCTTCGTAGGTGCGGGTGTCGATGATGGCCTCGATCCGCTCGTCCTGCGCGAGCGTGATGAGGTTGGGGAGCGCAGTGCCGCGCGCGGTGCGGACCTTCATCGGGATCTCATGGGCCCGCAGCCGGTACACCTTGCCGCGGTTCGAGAACAGCAGCAGGTACGAGTGCGCGGTCGTGGTGAGCAGCTTGTCGACGTAGTCGTCGTCCTTGGACTGGCTACCACGCACACCCTTGCCGCCTCGACCCTGGCGACGGAAGGCTTCAGCCGCGACGGTCTTGATGTAGCCCTGCTTCGTGAGCACGACCACCACTTCGTCGTCCTGGATCAGGTCGAGCACGTCGATCTCGCCGACGTCGACCGTGAGCTTCGTGCGACGCGCGTCGGCGTACCGCCCCTTCAGCTCGAGCAGCTCGTCCTTGATGACCTTGCGGAGCTTCGTCTTGCTCTTGAGGATCGACTCGAGCTCCTTGATGAGCGCTTGGAGCTCGGCGAGTCGGTCGCGCAGCTTCTTGCCTTCAAGCTGCGTAAGCCGACGGAGCTGCATGTCGAGGATGTAGCGGGCCTGGATCTCGGTGAAGTCGAACGGCTTCTTCATCAGGCCGGCGAGCGCCACGTCGGCGTCGGCGGACTTCTTGATGAACTCGATGATCTTGTCGATCATCCCGAGCGCCTTCACCAGGCCCTCGACGATGTGCTCGTCCTTGTTCGCCTCGTCGAGGCGGTACTGCGTGCGCCGCGTCACCACCTCCATTTGGTGGTGCACGTAGACGATGAGCGCGCGATCCAGGCTCAACACCATCGGCACGCCGTCGACGAGCGCCAGCATGTTGACGGCGAAGTTCGTCTGCATCGGCGTGTGCTTGAAGAGCTGGTTCAGCACGACATTCGGGTTCGCGTCACGACGGAGCTCGACCACGAGCCGCGGCGTGTCACCAGCCGACTCGTTGCGCACGTCGCGGATGCCCTCGATCTTGCGGTCGTTCACGAGCTCGGCGATGCGCTGGCCGATGACCTCGACTGAGGTCTGGAACGGGACCTCACTCACGACGATGCGCGTCTCACCCTTCTTGCCTTCATCGATCTCCGCGACGGCGCGCATCTTGATGGAGCCGCGACCCTTCGTGTACGCGTCTTTGATCCCGTCCTTGCCGAGGATGAGCGCGCCGGTCGGGAAGTCGGGACCCTTCACGATCTTCATGAGGTCCGACACCTTGGCGTCGGGGTTGTCGACCATGTGAACGGCCGCGTCGATGACTTCGCCGAGGTTGTGCGGCGGGATGTTCGTCGCCATGCCGACCGCGATGCCACCGCCGCCATTCACCAAGAGGTTCGGGAAGCGCGCCGGCAACACCATCGGCTCTTCGTTCTGCCCGTCGTACGTGGCGTCCCAGTCGACCGTGCGCTCGTTGATCTCACCGAGCAGCTCCATCGCGAGCGCCGCGAGCCGCGCCTCGGTGTAGCGCTGCGCGGCGGGACGGTCGTTGGGGTCGGGCGACCCGAAGTTCCCGTGCCCGTCGATCAGCGGGTATCGCAGCGAGAAGTCCTGCGCCATGCGTGCGAGCGCGTCGTAGATCGCTTCGCCCGCGTGCGGGTGGTACTTGCCCATCACCTCGCCGACGGCCTGCGCCGACTTCTGGTGCTTGCGGTCGGGCCGCAGGCCTTGCGAGAACATCCCGTAGAGGATCCGGCGCTGCACGGGCTTCAACCCGTCGCGCGCGTCGGGCAACGCACGCGCGGTGATGACCGACATCGCGTAGTCGAGGAACGACCGTTCGACTTCCTCACGGATCTCGACGAGCTCGATTCCGCTGTCGCCGAGGGTTCCTTGGGCCAGATCGTCAGGCATGAGCTCGCGCTACCTCCGCGTCTGGTCGATTCCGCTCCAGCGTCCCGACCGTCCGGCCACGCCTCCGCTGCATCTCCTCACACATCGATGAAGCGGACGTCCTTGGCGTTCTCTTGGATGAACTGCTTGCGCTGCTCCGCGTCGTCACCCATCAACCGCGAGAACACGCCGTCGGCGATCGCAGCGTCGTCCACCGACACGCGCAGCATCGAGCGCGTCGCTTGGTTCATCGTGGTCTCGCCGAGCTCCTGCCAGTCCATCTCACCGAGACCCTTGAACCGGTTGACCTCGATCTTGGAGCCGTTGTGCGCGCCTTCGAAGCTGCGCAGCGCGGCGTCGTCCTTCAAGTACGTGCGTTCCTTCCCGATGTCGGCCCGGAACAGCGGGGGCTGCGCGATGTAGATGCAGCCGTAGCGCACCAGCTCGGGCAGCTGCCGGTGGAAGAACGTGAGCAGCAGCGTGCGGATGTGTGCGCCGTCGACGTCGGCATCGGCCATGAGGATGATCTTGAAGTAGCGGAGCTTGCTGCCGTCGAAGTCTTCGGCGATGCCGGTGCCGATCGCCTGGATCAGCGACTGGATCTCTTCGTTCTTGAGCATGCGGTCCATGCGCGCGCGCTCGACGTTGAGGATCTTGCCGCGGATGGGAAGGATCGCCTGCACGCGCGGGTCGCGGGCGCGCTTCGCGCTGCCGCCGGCGCTGTCGCCCTCGACGATGAACAGCTCGCACTCGGTGGGTTCCTTGGACGAGCAGTCGGCGAGCTTGCCCGGCATCGCGGACGACTCAAGCAGTGACTTGCGCCGCGTGAGGTCGCGCGCCTGACGGGCGGCGACACGTGCACGCGCGGCTTGGAGCGACTTGCTCACGATCGCCTTGCCCTCGGAAGGGTGCTGCTCCAGCCACTCCGCGAGCTTCTCGTTGGTGACCTTCTCGACCAGCGACCGCATCTCGGTGTTGCCGAGCTTCGCCTTGGTCTGGCCTTCGAACTGCGGGTTGCGCAGCTTCACCGACACGATCGCGGTGAGTCCTTCGCGGATGTCCTCCCCCTGGAGGTTGTCTTCCTTGTCCTTGATGAGGCCCTTGCCCTTGGCGTAGCGGTTGAGCACGTTGGTGAGTGACTTCTTGAAGCCCTCTTCGTGCATTCCGCCCTCGGTCGTGGCGATGTTGTTCGCGAAGGAGTGGATGCCCTCGTAGTAGCCGGAGTTCCACTGCATCGCGATGTCGACTTCGGTGTCCTTGCCGACCTCGTTGAAATCGACGACGCGCCGGAACAGCGGCTCCTTCGACTCGTTCAGGTGGCGCACGAAGTCGACGATGCCGCCGGCGTACTTGAAGACCTGCTCGTGCGCGGGACTCGTGCGCTCATCGCGGAAGTGGATCTCGAGGTTGCGGTTGAGGAACGCCATCTCCTGGAGCCGTTCCAAGAGGGTTTGCGCGCGAAAGTCGGTCTCCTCGAACACCGTCGGGTCGGGCCAGAAGGTGACGGTCGTGCCCCGCTGCTTCGACGGGCCCGCTCGCTTCAGCGCGCCTTGCGGGACGCCGCCCTTGGCGTAGCTCTGCACCCACTTCCCGCCTTCGCGGTGGACCTCGAGCTCGAGCCGGCTCGACAGCGCGTTCACGACGGAGACGCCGACGCCGTGGAGACCACCCGAGATCTTGTAGCCGTCGCCACCGAACTTCCCGCCGGCGTGCAACGTGGTCAGGATGATCTCGGCGGCCGACTTCTTCTTGTTGTCGGGGTGCGCGTCGACGGGGATGCCGCGGCCGTTGTCGGTGACCCGGCAGCCACCGTCGGGCAGGATCGTCACGTCGATGCGGGTCGCCTCACCGGCCATCGCCTCGTCGACGGAGTTGTCGACGACTTCGTAGACGAGGTGGTGGAGCCCCGACGGACCCGTCGAGCCGATGTACATGCCGGGACGCTCCCGGACCGGCTCGAGACCCTTGAGGACGGTGATGTCCTTCGCGGTGTACCGCGACTTGGTGGCCGACGCACTCTTTGTGGAGGCGCGTGCTGGGGCACGCGTGGCGGACTTGGCGCTCCGGGTGGTCGCCTTCGTGGCGCGCGACGGGGTCTTCTTGGCGACGCGCGACGGGGTCTTCTTGGTCGTTTTCGCAGACTTCGCGGGGCTCAACGCGCGCTGGTCCTCGGGGGCTCGCTAGGGGCTGGGGGAGAGCGGTGCCGAATCGGGCTCTGATCCGCAAAAGTGCAGGTCAGAGGCCCAAACTGACACCTCGTAGTGTACCAGAAGACTGCCCTGATCGACGCGCACGGCGGGGCTCGAACGCGCTCAGGGAGTGGGGTCTACCACCACTCGCACACTACGTACGACGTCGCGACCGGTGACGTCCTCGATGCGCGCCTTGAGCGTCTCTTCTTGGTACTTCAGCTCGGTCGCCCAGGCCGGCGCGTCGACGGCGATCGTTGCGATTCCGTCGCGGACCCCGCGCAGCCGCGCGTGCGGCGCGACCGCTGGACCCACGACCTCGACCCAGCGCTCGCTGAGCGCGGTCATCGCGTCGGGTGCTGGGAGCCCGAGCTCCTCGCCGACCTCGCCGAGCGCCTCGCCGATCGAGACCGGATCCTCGTCGGGATGGGCACGGGGCCGGCGCGCTCGGCGCGGGGGGTTCACTCGGTCACCAAACGACCCGACCCGACCTGCACTCGCTGCTGCGCATGCACGCCGTCGGGCAATACGCCCGCGGTCGTGACGATCGTCTGACCGGGCGGGAGCTCGCGCACGAGCGCGTCGGCCCGGTCGGGATCCAGCTCGCTGAACACGTCGTCGAGCAGCAGCACGGGGGGGTCGTCGAGGACCTCGGCGGTGAGTCGGTGTCCCGCCAACCGCATCGACAGGGCGAGGGTGCGCTGCTCGCCCTGGGACGCCTGGGTCCGGCTGTCGAACCCGCCGACCTCGAGCCGCCACTCGTCGCGGTGCGGCCCGACCAGCGTGAGGCCGCGGTCAACCTCCTGACGATGGCGCTGCGCCAGCGCACCGCGCATCAGCTCCGGTACCGAGTCGTGCTCGGGAGTGCCGCCCTCGGCCCACTCGGCCGCGTACCGCGCGCCGATCGACTCCGTGGCCGGCGCGAGTGCGCGGTACGCGGCATCGAGCAGCGGCCCCAGCCGCGCGACGAGGGCCAGCCGGCCAACCACGAGCTCACTTCCGGTCTGGACGAGCTGGTCGTCGAACACCGCGAGGGTGGCCCGCGCGTCGGGGTCGCGCAGTCCGCCTTTGAGCAGCGCGTTGCGCTGGCGGACGATCTTCTCGTACTCCTTGCACGTCGCCTGGAAGCGCGGCGCCGTCGCCATGAGCAGGTCGTCGAGGTAGTCGCGCCGACCACCAGGTGCGCCCTTGACGAGCGACAGGTCATCGGGCGCGAAGACCGTGACCCGCAGGCAGTCGAGCAGGTCGCGGGTGCGAGCGATGGAGTGCTTGTCGACCAGGATCCGGTTCCGGCCCACCGCCCGCACCTCGGCCTCAACCGTTCGGTGCCGATCCCCCGCCGCCCGGACGTCGGCCCGGACGACAGCCTGCTCCGCCCCGCTGCGGACGAGTGCAGAATCGTGCACGCCCCGGAACGATTTACCGAGCGCGGCCCAGCCGATCGCCTCCAGGAGGCTGGTCTTGCCGGCGGCGTTGCCCCCGACCACGGCGGTCACACCGTCCGCGAGCTCGAGGTCGGCCGAGGCGTAGCTCCGGAAGTCGGCGAGGGAGAGCGCGGTGACGCGCACCGTGCGCCGTCAGGCGATGCGCACGGGCATCAACAAGTAGAGGAACTCCGCGTCGCCCCCCCGCAGGACAGCGGGCTTGAGCGGGTCGGTGGACTCGATCGTGATCTCCTGCGCCGCGGCGGCGGCCACCCCGTCGAGCAGGAATCGCGAGTTGAACGCGACGGTGAGATCGCTGCCCTCGTACTTCGCTTCGACCGGCTCGAACGACTGGCCGACGTCCTGTGCGGTGGCCGAGAGTTCGAGGCCGTCGGACGACATGGCCAGGCGGATCGGCGACGAGTCGCGGTTGGTGCCCCCGACGAGGCTCACCCGCTCGACCGCGCTGGTGAGCGCGTCGCGCTCGACGGTCAGCTTGTTCGGGTAGCCGCTGGGGATGAGCTGCTGGTAGTTCGGGAAGTCGCCCTCGATCAGCCGCGCCGACACCTCGGTGTTCGCGAGGCGGAATGTCACATCGCGCTCCCCCAGGAACACCTCGACATCGTCGTCACCGAGGAGCCGCTGGAGTTCGCCCAGCCCCTTCGCGCCGACGAGCACCTTCTGGCCTTCGGGCAGCAACGACATGCCGGCGAGGTCACGCACCGCGAGGCGGTAGGAGTCGGTCGCGACCAGCCGCACTCCATCGGCCGTCGACGTGACCAGCACGCCAGTGAGGATCGGTCGGGCATCGTCACGGGACGCCGCCGGCACCACCTGCCGGAGCCCTTCGGCCAGCGGCCCGCTTGCCACCTTGACGGGATCGCCCTCATGCTCGGGCAACCGCGGGAAGTCGCTCGCTGCCAACGTCCTCAGCTCGGACCGGAACTTGCCCGCCTCGATCTTCGCCTGGTCGTCACCGATCTCGACCGTGACCCGACCGCTCTGCACCTTGGCCAACGTGTCGACCAGTAGTCGCGCCACGAGGACGGCCTTGCCCTCCCCTTCGACGTCGGCATCGACCCGTGACCGGATGGTGAGCTCGAGATCAGAACCGGTGAACTCCACACTGCCCGGACTCAAGGTCACCTGGAGACCAGAGAGCACCGGCAGGGCGCCGGCACGCGAGGCCACCGCTCGGTACGCGGTGCTGACGGCTCGCTCGAGCGTGTCCCGTTCGCAGACGAACTTCACGTAGTGGTTCTCCCAGTCCTGTCTCTACAAAAAAGAGATCTTTGGTGTAGCAGTAGTAGGGGCTGTGGATTGTGGAGAGAGAGTCATCGTCGCAGGTGAGTGTGACGATGCCCGTCCACAGACTCTCCACCATGGTCCCCAGGTGCGGCAGTGGTGACCCCGCGATCCATACGCTCCCTGCCCGAATCGCGCCGGCAATCCCCAGTCCTCCACAGCGTTATCCACTGCTGCCGAGGCGGACTCGTCCGATCAGGTCGCTGACCTGTTCAAACGTCACGTGCTTCTCGGCCATCTGCTCGCGGATCTTGTCGACGGCGTACATCACGGTGGTGTGGTCGCGGCCACCGAAGGCCGCGGCGATGCGGGGGTAGCTGAAGTCGGTCACCTCCCGCATCACGTACATGGAGATCTGCCGGGCGGTGACCAGGGGCCGGCGCCTGCTCTTCCCGCAGAGATCGTCGACGGTGAAGCCGAACATCTTGGCGGACTCGTCGAGGATGAGGTCGGCGGTGATCGCTCGCGGCTGGGTCGCGGGCAGCAGGTCGGCCAGCACGGTACGGGCGACTTCCTCCGAGAGGGCGGCGCGGTTGAGGCTGGAGTAGGCGGCCACCCGGATCAGGGCGCCCTCGAGCTCGCGAATGTTGTCGCGCACGTTGCTGGCAATGAACCCGAGGACCTCGTCGGGGATCCCGTCGAGCTTCTCCATGCCAGCCTTCTTTCGGAGGATGGCGAGGCGGGTCTCGAACTCGGGCGGCTGGATATCGGTGATGAGGCCCCATTCGAATCGGGTGCGCAGCCGGTCCTCGAGCGTCGCGATCGACTTGGGGGAGCGGTCGGAGGAGATCACGATCTGGCCGCCCTCGTTGTGGAGCTGGTTGAACGTGTGGAAGAACTCCTCTTGGAGCTCTTGGGTGCGTTCCAGGAACTGGATGTCGTCGATGAGCAGCACGTCGAGGTCGCGGTAGCGCCGCTTGAAGACGGGCATGCGCGTGCGCTCGCGGATCGCCTCGACGAAGTCGTTCATGAACGACTCGGTGGACACGTACCGGACGCGCTTCTTGGAGTACAGGCTGCGGACGTGGTGGCCGATCGCCTGCAGCAGGTGGGTCTTGCCGAGGCCGGCGGGCCCGTAGATGAAGAGCGGGTTGTAGGCCTGGGAGGGGGCTTCGGCGACCGAGAGCGCGGCCGCGTGAGCGAACCGGTTCGACGCGCCGATCACGAACTGGTCGAACGTGTAGCGCGGGTTCAGCGTGCCTGACGCCCAGGTCGACTCGCTGGGTGACGACGGCGCGACCGCCGTCTCCACCGTCGGTTCGGCGGCAGGCACGGGGCCGGCGGGCCGCACAGGGTCGTCGGTGCGGGCGTCGGTGTCGACGAGGAACTCGACCGCGACGTCTCGACCCGTCGCGCCGCGCAGCGCGCCGTCGAGCATGGGGTGGTACGCCGACCGGATCCGCTCGGCCGCGAGGGCGCTGGGCACCGCGAGGACGAGGACGTCGTGCTGGAAGCGCAGCGGCCGCACCCCTTGAAACCAGGCGTGCCAGGTGGCGTCGGCGAGCTCAGCCCTGAGATGGGGCGCGGCCTGCTCCCAGATGCGTTCAGCGAGGTCGTCGGCCGCCGCCGCGACCGAATCAAGGTTGTCCACAGGCACGTCCACAGTTGTGGAGAACTGCGGGGTCGGCCGCGGGCCTCCCCCTGGGCTGGTCCGGCCCGGAGGAGCCGGAACCCCCGCCGAGGAACTCGCCGCACGGGACCGGTTCGTGCGGTACGCGGCGGAACGTAGTGCCGCGGGCGCGCATGTGCAAGCGGAGCGCGAAGAACCGTCGCGGCGCGCGCGTCGAGACGGGGCGCGCGCCTCGAGCGCGCGCGGCCCCGCGTTGCCGGTCCCCTCGCCGCACTCGTAGACTCGTCGGCGAACCGGCTCGCGACCCCCACCCCAACCTCGGTCGAGGGGTTCTGCCGGAACGAGGAGGCAACGGGTGAAGCGCACGTTCCAACCGAACACTCGAAAGCGGAAGAAGACCCACGGCTTCCGCCTCCGCATGCGTTCCAAGGGTGGACGCGCGGTGATTCGGTCGCGCCGACGGCGCGGCCGGAAGCGACTGTCAGCCTGATCTGGCGCGTTCGCGACCGTGCAGCCTTCGCGGCCCTCTCACGGGCCCGCCGCCTTCGCCGTGGTCCGCTCACGCTGCGCCACGTCCCCGACCCGCAGGGTCGTCCGCCACGCGTCGCGTACGCGATCGGTCGCCCGATGGGCGGTGCCGTCGCGCGAAATCGCGCGCGGCGCCGGCTGCGCGCCGCGATCGAGCAGCTCGACGTACGCCTGCCGGCCGGCGCGTACTTGTTCGGGGGCGATCAGGGCGTGTTGACGATGCCCTTCACCGAGCTCATCGCGGCAGTCGAGGGGCTCGTGGCCGAGCTGGACGAGCCCGGATGACCGAGCCCATGTCCGCAAGGGGCGCCTCGGTGCCGGCGCGCCTCGTGATGTTGCCGGTGCGGGGCTGGCGCGTGGTGAGCACGCGGCTGCCCCCACGGTGCCGCTTCCACCCGTCATGCTCGGCGTATGCGCTCGAGGCCCTGACGGTCCACGGCGCCGCCCGCGGCAGCTGGCTGGCTGCCCGTCGGGTCGGGCGTTGTCACCCGTGGAACCCGGGCGGGCTCGACCCCGTCCCACCTAGATCGAACGTACGTTCCCCCCGGTCGCCTGCCGCGACCGCCTGAGAGAGGTCTTCGATGCTCGACCCGCTCTACGACGCCATCGGTTGGCTGCTGTCGCTCTTCTACTCGGTGGTCCCCAACCTGGGGGTCGCGATCATCCTGCTCACGTTCACCGTGATGCTGATCCTGTACCCGCTGACCGCGAAGCAGGCCAAGTCGATGATGGCCATGCAGCGGCTCCAGCCAGAGATCAAGAAGCTCCAGGCCAAGTACAAGGGCGACCGCCAGAAGCTCAACGAAGAGATGATGAAGCTCTACCAGGAGGCCAAGGTCAACCCGCTCGCCGGGTGCCTGCCGCTCCTGGCGCAGATGCCGATCTTCATCTCGCTGTTCGGGGTCCTGCGGGACCCGCAGAAGTACGTGCCCCGGACCGGATCGCTCAGCGGGCTGCGCGACGCCCTCTGCGCCGGGTTCGGCGACTTCGTCGGGCGCTGCGGAGACACGGTCGGCAGGACCCTCGCCCAAGCATTCCCCGAGTTCGAGCGAGGCGACAAGTTCGTCAACCACCTCGAGTTCCTCGGCATCGATCTCCAGCTCACCGCCACCGACCCGCACGGCGGGTTCTTCGACGCGCTCCCGTACTTCCTGCTGGTCGTGCTGGTGATGCTGACCGGCTACCTGCAGAGCCGACAGGCCCAGAAGCGGACCCCGGTGACGAACAAGGGCATGGGCACCTTGATGAAGGTGCTCCCCGTCTTCTTCGGGCTCATCTCGTTGAACTTCCCTGCCGGCTTGGTCCTGTACTTCTTCGTGAGCAACCTCTGGCGCCTCGGCCAGCAAGAGGTCATCTTCAGTCGCCACGGATCGGCGCTGCACGGCCCTGGCGGGAAGGCGCTCGAGGCCAAGAGCTCGGTGCGCCCGAGCAAGGCCGCGCCCCCCGAGGAGATCGAAGCCAGCGTGGCGGAGCCGGCGCCGGAGCATTCCGACGGCAACCGTTCCGGCCCGGCGCCCGATCGCGCGCCCGCGGCTGCGGGCCCGAAGGCCTCCGGTCTCCGAGGGATGCTCTCGATGTCGGCGCCCCCGGCTTCGGGGCCCACGGGCCGCGGTCCTTCGGGGCCCACGTCCCCGGCGCCGTCGTCGGAGTCGACCGGCGGGAACCGGTCGAGCACCCCACGGCGGCGCAACAAGAAGAAGCGCAAGCGCTGAGGCCGGGCGATGGAATGGGTGGAGACGACCGGCCGAACGGTCGCTGAGGCGCTCGACACCGCGCTCGACGAGCTCGGAGTCGACGAAGAGGAAGTCGAGTACGAGGTCGTTGAGGAGCCCAAAGGCGGGCTGCTCGGACGGCGCGGTGCCCGGATCCGGGCGCGGGTCAAGCCGGTCTCCCGTGAAAAGCCCGGGGAGCGGCGGCGTCGCTCGGCCCACCGGGAGGACAGTCGGTCGACGGGCGGATCGCGGCGGCGCAGTGGCGGTGGCGGTGACGGTGCGGCGGTTGCCGTGACCGGGGATGACGGGGCTCGGCCGGCGACCCGGCGCCGACGTCGGGGCGGTCGAGGTCGGGGACGCGGCGAACGTCGTGAGGAGCGCCCGGCGAGTGCGAGGGGAGAGGGAGCGATGGAGCACGAGGAGATTGACGAGGTCTCACTCGAGGAGCAACGAGCCTCGGCCGAGGAGTTCACCCGCGGGATCGTGGATGCCTTTGAGGTGGGGGCGGCCACGAAGGCCCGCATCGAAGACGACGGTGTCCTGGTCGACGTCACGGGTTCCGACGTCGGGCTGCTGCTCGGGCCCAAGGGCGCAACGCTCCAGGCGATCGAGGAGCTGGTTCGCACCGCGGTCCAGCGCCAGACGGAGGGGCGGGGAGCCCGAATCAACGTCGACGTCGGCGGCTACCGGGCCAAGCGGCGGGAGGCCCTGGGCAGGTTCGCGGTCGAGCAGGCCCAGCAGGTGCTGGAGTCCGGCGAGGAGCTGGCGCTCGAGCCGATGAACGCCTCGGACCGCAAGGTCGTGCACGACGCGATCACCGAGGTCGACGGCGTGGGCACCGCCTCAGAGGGCGAAGAGCCCCGACGCTGGGTGGTGATCCACCGCGCCTGACGGCACAGCTCCGCGGGCGGTGACAGAGATCCTCGAAGAGGCGCGCCGTCGGGGGTTCCTCGGTCCGGGCCCGGTCCAGGACCACATCGACCACGCCGCCGGCATGGCCGCGGCGATCGGTCCTCCACCGGGCCCGTTCCTGGATCTCGGCACCGGCAGCGGCATCCCCGGACTGGTCCTCGCCCTCGCCTGGCCGGAGTCGACCGGCGTGCTCCTCGACGGGAAGGTCCGTCGGACCGGAGTCCTCGCCCGAGCCCTCACCGACCTTGGCCTCGCAGACCGGATTCAGGTGCTCACGGCCCGAGCCGAAGCCGCCGCCCACGACCCCGCCCACCGGGCTCACTACGCCCTCGTCGTGGCGAGAGGCTTCGGACCACCCGCCGCCACCGCCGAGTGCGCGAGCGCCCTCTTGCACGTCGGCGGTCGCCTCGCGGTCAGCGAGCCCCCGGACTCGGATCCGACGACCAGGTGGCCAGAGGCCGGCATCGCCGAGCTCGGTCTGACCCCTCCCGAGCTCCGAAGGAGCGAGGGAGTCACGGTCGCCCTCCTCACGCTCACCCACCCCCCACGCCTCCACATCCCACGAGGCGCCAACCACCCCACCAAGCGCCCCCTCTGGTAACCCACGTTCCACGTGAAACATCGAACCACCCGACCCGCCAGGTCGCGGGACGTTCCACGTGGAACACCCAGAAGAGGGTCGGGGAACCGACCTGCAAGCGGATCTTGAAACGAACCACCCGAATCGCCACGGAACCACCCCTGCCTCGAAGCCTCACCTCGACGATTGACCAGACTGCGAAGAGCGGCAACGACCGCGGATCAGATCGCGACGACTCGGATCGAGGAGCTAGCCCGAAGCGCGGAGGACGGAGGGCACCGGAGCCCCTCCGGGAGGCAGTTGGACGAGGCGAGGTGCAGCCGGTTCGGACGGGGCACCGGTGGGCTCCGGCCGGAGGTGGCCAGACTGCGGACCGAGCCCGAAGCAGGGTCGCGAACCGAGAAGAGAAAAATCTTCCCGCACCTCTGGTCAAGCGCTCGCGGAGGCTCTATGGTTCGACCCTCAACCTCAGGTCAAGCCTGAACAAGCCTCGGAGGCTGTGGTGGCCAAGACGAAGCACGTCGAGGACGACCTCGTCGGAGTCCTCGGGCAGCTGCCCGACGGACCCATCCTCGATCCGCAGACCCTGCCGGTCACGACCGGCATCGCGGCACTGGCGCCGATGGTGCTGCCGCGGGTCATCGCGATCGCCAACCAGAAGGGCGGGGTGGGCAAGACCACCACCGCCGTCAACCTCGGCGCCGCGCTGGCCGAGCTCGACTTCCGGGTGCTGGTGGTCGACCTCGACCCCCAGGGGAATGCGACGACGGGCCTCGGCCTGAACCCTCGTGACCTCTCGGGCTCGATCTACGACGTGCTGCTGAACGACGCCTCGGTCGAGGACGCAGTCGAGCCAACCAGCATCAAGAACCTTTTCGTCGTCCCCGCGACCATCGACCTCGCCGGCGCCGAGATCGAGCTGGTGCCCCAGATCAGCCGGGAGCTCAAGCTCAAGCGAGCCCTCGACATCATCCGGGATCAGTACGACCTCGTGCTCATCGACTGCCCGCCGTCGCTCGGCCTCCTCACCGTCAACGGCCTCGCCGCTTCTGACGACGTGATCGTGCCGATCCAGTGCGAGTACTACGCCCTGGAGGGCTTGGGGCAGCTGCTCCGCAACGTATCGCTCGTGCAGGCGAACCTGAACCCCGATCTGGATGTCCGGGGGATCATCCTCACCATGTACGACGCGCGCACGAAGCTCGCTGACCAGGTCGTGAACGAGGTCCGCGAGTACTTCGGCAACAGGGTGTACTCCACGGTGGTGCCGCGCACCGTGCGCCTCTCGGAGGCGCCGTCGTTCGGCCAGCCGATCATCGTGTTCGACGCGGCATCGCGGGGCGCGAAGGCGTACCGCGATCTGGCGAAAGAGGTGAGCAGTGGCGCGACCCGGCGGCCTCGGTAGGGGGCTCGGCGCCCTCATTCCACCTGGCACCTTGGACCACCCGGTCCAGGCGGTCTCGGGGTACCGAGAAATCCCAATCGCGGCAATTCGACCGAATCCGTACCAACCGCGCGACGTCTTCGACGAAGAGGCGCTCGGCGCGCTGGCCGACTCGATCCGCGAGGTCGGGCTGCTCCAGCCGGTGCTGGTCCGCCCGGCCGGCGATGAATTCGAGCTCATCGCGGGTGAGCGGCGCTGGCGCGCCGCGCGCCGGGTGGGGCTCCAGTCGATCGCCGCGCTCGTGCGTGAAACCCAAGACGACACCGCGCTCGAGCAGGCGCTCGTCGAGAACGTCCAGCGCGAGAACCTGAACCCCCTCGAAGAGGCCGCGGCGTACCAGCAGCTCATCGAGGACTTCAAGATGACGCACGAGCAGGTGGCGTCGCGCGTCGGCAAGAGCCGGGTCGCGATCTCGAACACGCTGCGACTGCTTCAGCTTCCGCCGTCGATCCAGCGTGCCGTGCGCGAGCAGCAGCTCTCCATGGGCCACGCACGCGCGCTGCTCGGCACGCCCGACCGCAAGTTCCAGGAAGCCCTCGCGAAGCGCGCGATCAAGGAGGAGCTGACCGTGCGCGCCGTCGAGGACGCCGTGCGGGCGCGCAACGACGGCGTCGACATCGGCGACAAGGTCACCGCGCCTGGCCGCATGCGGCCGCCGGGTCTGGCCGAGCTCGAGGAGCTGCTGAGCGACTTCCTCGAGACGCGGGTGAAGATCAAGATGGGGAAGGGCGGCAAGGGCTCGATGACGTGCGAGTTCGCCGGACTCGATGACCTCGAGCGCATCTACCGCCGTATGACCGATGCCCGCGCCGCGACCCCGCGGTCGAAGGCAGGCTGAACCCCCGCACGTTCGCCGCTTCGCGCACGTTCGTACCGTGCGTTCACCTCCGGCCGGAGCATGCCGGTGCCCCCGTTCGCTCAGCGGAACCTAACTTCGCCCGAGCCCCTGCGCCGGCCGTCCGCCACAGGCGGACCGGCCGTCGGCTCTTCGAGCCGGGTCTCGGTCGATCGGTCCCACTGCTTCGCGAAGAGGGCACCGGGTCCTCCGCCCTCAACTCAGCGAAAGATCGAACTCACTCGAGCCAGCTGACGGCGAGCCACCACACCGGCAGTAGCAGCGGTCCAAGCAGCGCACTGCCTATGAGCCATCCGATGACCAAGAGACACCAGTCTTTGGCCGTGAGACCTTCGAACGCATGGGGCACCAAGTCGCCGCCCAACACGCCGTCGCGGTATGCGGCTTCGAGTGGCGTCAGCTCCGGCGAGGGCGGACCGGCGCTGCGTCTTGCGTCAGGGGTCAACCCAAGTCGCTCGTGGACCCGTCGACGACGCACTTCGTTGCGCCGACCTGGAACGACCGCGTCGATGACGAAGTAGATCCCGGTGGGGACGAGGCCGAAACCTGTCCACACGAGCCACCAAGCCCACCAGCTCAGAGCGCGGTCACTTCGTCAATGAGCCAGCGCAACGGCAATCGCACGCCCCAAGTCTGACTGCTCAGGAAGTAGCCCAGTCAGGCGGAGTCGGGGTGTTCGATGGCTGCTTGGATGCCTTTGACGATTGCTCGGCCTGCGTCCCCTGCCTTTGCGACCAACATGCGCATGGCTTCGATGTCGCGCTCGGGGACGACGTCGACGACGACCGCGGTCATCCGGGTCTCGCGGAGTGCGGCGTAGGCCTTGCCGCAGACCTGCGCGTCGCTCGGCAGGACGTCGGCGAGCGAGCTGTGGATCGCGGTCGCGACGGCGAGACCCGCTTCGGAGCGAAAGTCGCCGGTGGCGAAGTAGGCGCAGCGGCACCGGGCGTCGCCCGTGCGGAGCGCGAGGAAGAGGTCGGCGCCGTAGCGGTTGGCTTCGTCGGCGACGACCGCGTCCTCTTCACCGGACGGGTCGAGGATCGCCGCGGCACCGGCGTCGACGAGGCTCTTGGCGACCTGCTCGGCGAGCGCGGCGAGGCCGGGCTCCGCGGCCACGTACACGCGGAGGTCGGCGAGATGGCGCGGGCCGGCGAGGAGGCGCTCGCGCTCGCGCAGCGACGCGGCGGAACCGTCCGCGAACGAGCCGACGCGGTCGAGGGCGGCGAGTGTGATCGGTCCGCAGATGCCATCAGGACGAAGGCCGGAGGCGCGTTGGAACTCGACCAGGGCTTGGTAGGACTCCTCGCCGAGGATGCCGTCCTCTCGACCGGCGTCGAACCCGAGCGCGTTCAGCCGCAGCTGGAGCCCGGCGACGTCGTCGCCTCGGAGCATCGGGCGCCGGAAGTAAAGGAGGCGGTCGCCGAGCGCGACGCCGCTCTCGACGAGCGTGTTCCACGTCTGGAGCCCGACGACGCCGTCGACGCGCAGCCCGCGCGCCTCCTGGAAGGAGCGCACCGCGGCGCCGGTGCCGTCGGCGAAGTCACCGAGGTCGTCGGTGTGGATGTCGTGGCCGAGCGCGACCAGCCGCGCCTGGAGGTCTCGGACCGCCTCACCGCGGCTGCCCGGCCGGAGCTCAGCGGGCATGGGAACTCCCTTTCCCGTCCAAGGTGCTCAGGTCAACGTGCTCGCGTGCCCGGGGTCTCCCCCGGGCGAGAAGGGGCTTACCCCACGTACTCGGCGAGCTCCTGGAGCAGCCGACCCTTGCCCTTGGCGCCGACGAGGCGCTTCACGGGCTCACCGTCCTTGAACACCAACAGGGTGGGGATGCTCATCACGTTGTACTTCATCGCCGTCGTCGGGTTGTTGTCGACGTTGAGCTTGGCGATGTCGAGCTTGTCGCCGTACTCGGTGGCGAGCTCCTCGAGGACCGGGGCGATCATCTTGCAAGGACCACACCACTCCGCCCAGAAGTCGACGAGCACCGCCTTCTCGGCGCCCCCGACGGTCTCGTCGAAGGTGTCGTCGGTGAGGATCTGGATGTTGGCTCCCACGGGGGCCTCCCTTGGGGACTGGAAGGGCGTCTGGACGGGCGTTGCAGTGTACCGATGGCCCCAACGCCGATTGGGGTCCCGGGCATTCCTGCTGCATGCGGTCGCTTGCTGCGAGTCGGGGAAACCCGCCTCGCGGCCGCTCGCTCCCTGTCGATCGCCTCCGACGCCGCTCTCTCAGCCGTGTTCTCTGGCAGCGAGCCAGCGCTCGGCCTCGATGGCGGCCATGCAGCCGCTGCCCGCCGCGGTGACCGCCTGCCGGAAGACGTGGTCCTGCACGTCGCCGGCCGCGAACACGCCGGGGACCGACGTGGCCGTGGAGTTGGCCGCGGTGATCGCGTAGCCGGAGGCGTCGAGGTCGATCTGGCCCTTCACGAGGTCGGTGGTGGGGGTGTGCCCGATCGCGACGAAGAGGCCGTCGAGCTCGAGGCGCGATTCCTCACCAGTGACGGTGTCGGTGAGCCGCACGCCTTCGACGCGGTCGTCGCCGAGCACCTCGTCGACGACCGAGTTCCAGCGGAAGTCGATCTTGTCGTTGGCGAAGGCCCGCTCGGCCATGATCTTCGAGGCCCGCAGCTCGTCGCGGCGGTGGATCACGGTGACGTTGGTCGCGAACTTCGTGAGGAAGAGCGCCTCTTCGATGGCGGTGTCGCCGCCGCCGACCACCCCGATCGGCTTGCCCCGGAAGAAGAAGCCGTCGCACGTCGCGCAGGTCGAGACCCCCTTGGCGAGCAAGCGGGCCTCGGACTCGAGCCCGAGCATCTGCGCGCTCGCGCCGGTAGAGAGGATGAGCGCGTCGCCGCGGTACTCGGTGGAGCCGACCCACGCCCCGAACGGCGACTCCGACAGGTCGACCCGGTCGACGTCGGCGGTGACGAACTCAGCCCCGAACCGGACCGCCTGCTCCCGAAGCTTGGTCATGAGGTCGGGCCCCATGATCCCTTGGGGGAACCCCGGGTAGTTCTCGACGTCGGTCGTGAGCATCAGCTGCCCGCCGGCCTCGATGCCCTCGATCACGATCGGCTCGAGCAGGGCACGGGCGGCATAGATCGCCGCGGTGAGGCCCGCGGGTCCCGATCCTGCGATCACGACCTTGCGTTGCTCGCTCACGCTTGCTCCTCGTCCTTGGGCGGTCGCATCCGCCGTGACCAGCAGAACGCCCCGGCGAGCACGAGGATTCCGCCGCAGATCCCGTAGGCCGCCCACACCTCACCGGTGAGGATCACCAGGCCCCGGAAGGCGCCAATGGTGAGAAGGGTGAGCGCGGTGCCGATGAAGAAGGTGGCGAGCAGCCCGTAGACGACGGCCTTCGTGGCCTTCTGGGCCGGGACGACGGTCTTGTCGCGGACCGCGACGACGACCTTTTCGATCGTGTCGGCGGCCTGCTTCGGCCAGTCGTCGCGTGCCATAGGGCGGCGAGCGTACTTGTCAGGGGGTCGATCGACCCCGGCCGACGGTCTGCCCGCAAGGCGGCGCGATCGGAGTGTCGGGCCTCGCGAGGTACCCGACCGCGTCGGCGTCCGGCCGGGTATGGCGCTCGTAGAGATGCATGCCGCGGACCTCGCGGACAAAGCAGTAGTCGCCGACGATCCGAATCGCCAGGCTGGAGTACTTGCTCATCGGAGCGAGCTCGGCGTCCTTCAACGCCGCGGGCGCAGTGTCGAGCACGAGCCGTGGCTGGTGGGCGTCGAAGTCGGCGAGGAAGTCATCCCAGTTCTTCCGGTTGGCGCGCGCGGGCTCCGCGCGGGGCTCGTCGCGGCTCGGTTGGACCCCGGCGAGGAACGACAGCGTCGTCACGAAGCGCGTCGCGGGCAGCCGATCGGCCTCCCAGTAGAGCTCCGGTGCGAGGCCCCACACGAGCACCCGGTCGTCGGCCCCCGAGTGCGCACGGATGGCACGGGCCGCGCCGTCGGTGAGCTCCGGGCGGATGATGTCCGCGGGATGCGCGAAGAGCGCCCCGAGCGCACAGCCGGTCGCGGTGGCCCCGGTCGCGAGCAGTGCCCCGATGCGCACGCGGGTCGACCGCCGCGCGAGCGCGCCGGCGGCGAGAAGGCTCACCGGTGGCACGAGCTGGAGGAAGTAGTGCCCGTAGAAGCGCCACCCGAGCGCGACCGCGACGATGCCGCCCACGAGCCAGATCCAGAGGTCGTTGTCGCCGGAGCTCTCGGTCGGGGGCGCGCCGGACCGATGCCGACGATCTCGCCACGCCAGCGCGAGCAGCAGCACGAGCGGCGCGTTCAAACCGATCCAGAGGCCGACCTGCTCGCCGAGCAGCTGGACGGCCTCGCCGAACGGCGGCGGCGCGGCGAACCCACCGGTGCCGAGCACGTTCCACCGCGTGTACTCGCCGGGCCCGATGAGCACCGCCGCGAGCACGACCGGCGCGGCGAACCCGAGCGCAGCGAGGACGAAGGGTCGCGGCTGACGCGCCCGCCAGGCGCGGGAGGCCACGGGCAGCAAGGTCACGCCGCCGGTCTGCTTGACGAGCACCGACAGTCCGACGGCCGCGCCCGCGGATGCCCACCGACCGTGCCGCGCGAGCACCACGGCCCCGACGGTGGCGGGCAGCATGAACAGCTCGAAGCTCGCGGCCTGCCCGTCGCCAGGCAGGTACGCCGTGGCGGCGAACACGCAGAGCAGCCCGGCCACCCACCCGGCGCGTTCGCCCCAACGGGCGCGACCTTCCAAGAAGACGAGGAAGGCGGTCAGCGCGAGCGCGAGCATCGCGAGCAGCCGCGGACCGACCAGCGAGTCGTCGCCAACCACCGCGAACGCGGCGGCATAGAGGTAGGGAAGCGCAGGAGCCTTGCGATCGGCGGTGTCGTCGTAGACGGACCCGCCATCGAGCACGACGCGGGCCTGCGTGCCCACGAAGGCCTCGTCGGGGTTGAACAGCTCGACCGTGAACGCGGCCGCGTGCAGCGCGACGGTCAGCAGGAGGAGCAGCCCGAAGCGGCGGACGAGCGAGAGAGTCGGCGCCGCGATCACGCCGACGCATCGTGGCACAGCCGTGGAACCGCGGCCTGCCGTGAGGGGAGGATCAGCGAGGGTCGAGCGACACGTTCGCGACGGCCGTGCAGTCACCCGCCCGGACGATGACCGCGAGGGCTTGCCCCTCGGGGGTGGTGCCGATGAACACCGTGACCGGCGCGCCTTCGTAGGTGCCGGTCCCGGCGGCGCTCGTCGCCACCAACCCGAAGTTTCCGGGCGGTTGGTCGCCGCATCCGTACGCCGCGACCGCGTTCTCCATCGGCCCCGCGGCCCGTTCGAAGCTGACGTCGATCGCCGCCCGGAGGTCGGCAAGCCTGGTCACGTCGCCGAGGTCACCGAGCAGCGTGACCGGGCCGGACGCCGCGTCGGCGCCCGCGGCCGGCACACTCTCGAGCGCCTCGACGTCGGACGCGGTCGGCGCACGCTGCGCGGTGGTCGACTCCGGCGGCGCCTGCTCGTCGACGAGCACCACGCCGACGAACGCGCCGATCGCGAGCGCGGCGGCCACCGACACCGCCGTCATCCAACGGGTGGACGGCGCCGCCGCAGGACGCTCGAGCGCGGTGCGCACCAAGCGTCGGCGAGTCACCTCGTCGACCGGCGCGACCTCGAGCTGGGAGGCCAGCGCCTCGTCGCGCATGTCGGGGTCGAGAGGTTCGTTCATGGCTGCTCAGTTGGACGGTCGGCGACGGTCGTGGGGTTCCCGAGGACCTCGGCGAGCGCGGCGCGGCCCCGAGCGATCCGCGACCGCACCGTTCCCAGCGGGATGTCGAGCACGGCCGCGATCTCGGCATAGTCGAGGTCGGCGAGGTCGCGCAGCACGACCGCGACACGGAACTCCTCGGGCAGCTGTGCGAGCGCCGCGTCGATGTCGACCTGCGCGCCGACCCGGTCGGCGACGGACGAGCCACCGGCCGCCGGCTCCGGGAGCTCGTCGACGGGGACCGGTCGCTGGCGCTTGCGCCGCAGCTCGTCGAGCGCCGCGTTGGTCGCCACCCGGTAGAGCCAGGTCGTGAACGCGGACCGACCGTCGAAGGATCCGATCCCGCGGGCGATCGCGACGAGCGCCTCTTGTGTGCCATCGAGCGCGTCCTCGGGATGTCCGATCACCCGGCGGCACACGGCGTGCACGCGATCGGCGTGCCGGTCGAGGAGCACCTCGAGTGATCGACGATCCCCTCGAGCCGCGGCGCGGGCGAGGGCCTTGTCCTCGACGACCCCGGCCGCGCCACCCATTCGCACACCGTCCGGCGTGGGCCGCGCACCGCCGGCGAGGTCAGCCAACGCGGATCTCGGTGATCTCGAGCCGGCCTCCTTCGGGGACTCGCGTCAGCCACACGAGCACCGCGCCCCCGGACTCATCGAGATCGAACACGTGCGACGTGCCGAGGCTCGTCCCGGTCGCCGCGGGGGATCCCCACCCGCTCAGCTCGGTCGCCGGGCTCGCAGCCACGTAGATCTCGGCATCCCATCCGCTCTGGTTCGTCAGCACCTCCACGCTGGAGACGTCAGCCGTCGAGTCGAGGACGACATAGATCCCGACGCCCTGCTTCCCCCCGAGCTCGGGGGTGGAGTACGTCTCGGTGCGCCATGCGCTCGACGTGTCGTTGTCGAACACGTTGTCGACGAGCTCGGGGTGCTCGACGTCGGCAAATGGGTCGAAGTCGTCGGCGCTGACGATCTGGGCCGCATCGCCGGGATCGATCGTGTCCCCGCCGCGCTTGTCGAGCTCCTGCAGGATGAGGTAGCCGCCAACGGCACCCGCGCCGAGCATGATGCCGCCGAGGATCGCCCACGGCCACGCCCGGCCGGAGCGTCGCGCGTGGGGACGAGGGCGCGGTGCCGTGGTGGTGGGAGTCGGCGGCGCCGCGGGCGGCGGGGGAGCCACCGTGCGCGTCGGCGGGTCGCCCTCGGCCGGCGGGAGCGCGTCACCGCGGAGCACGGCGTCGATCGCGGCGGCCAGCGCATGCGCGCTCGGCCAGCGCGCGCCTGCGATCTGCTCGAGACAGCGCGCTTCGATCGCCTTGACATCAGCGGGGATGCTCGCGGGGAGCGGGTCGGGCGGCATGCTCAGGCGAGCGAGCGCCGTACCCATCTCGGTGTCGCCGTGGAAGGGCAGCTCACCGGCGAGCATCTCGTGGAACAGCAGCCCAACCGCGTACACGTCGGCGCGGCCATCGGCGGGCTCGCCGCGCACCTGCTCGGGCGCTAGGTAGCGCGCGGTCCCCACGATCGTGCCCGCGCTCGTGAGGTCACCCTTCCCTGACACCTTGGCGATCCCGAAGTCGGTCACCTTCACCGGTCCATTCGGAGGCACGAGCACGTTGGCCGGCTTGATGTCGCGGTGCACGATCCCGCTTCGGTGCGCCTCTTCGAGCGCGGCGGCCACGCCGCGCGCGATGCGCAGCGCGTCGGGCACGGGCAAGGGCCCGCGCTCGTCGAGCAACGTGCGCAGGTTCGGCCCCTCGACGAGCTCCATCACGATGTACGCGACCCCGTCGTCCTCACCAGTGTCGTAGGTGGTCACGATGCCCGGATGCGCGAGGCCGGCGGCCGAGATCGCCTCGTTGCGGAATCGAGCCCGCACGCCTTCATCGACGGACAGCTCCGGGTGCAAGGTCTTCACCGCGACCTTGCGCGCCAGGAGCGTGTCCTCGGCGACCCACACCGTCGCCATCCCGCCGCGAGCCAGCCGCTCGACCAAGCGGTAGCGGTTGTTCAGGACGCGCCCGGGCGCGGCGGCGGTCGTCACGCGTCTCCTTTGGTCGCCCTCGCAAGCTTTCGGGCTCGCGCACTGCAAACGGACGGCAAAGCCACCGTTGCATGCACGCTACCGGGTTACAACCCGGCGACCGCCTTCGCGTCTGGTGTCGTCAGCCCTTGGCGACTTGGAATGTCACTCCGATCACGCCGGGACCGGCGTGGGTGCCGATGACGGACCCGACCACGCTGACGACGATCTCGTCACGCGGCACGATCGCCTCGAGGAGCTCCAACAGCTCGTCGACGTCGGAGGCCTGACCGTGCAGCAGCGCGACCGAATCGACCCGCTGCTCACGGACCTTGTCGGCGAGGAGGCGCAACGCCCGGGAGCGGGTGCGCACGCGCCCCGACTCCTCGACCGCACCGTCGCGCACCTCGATGACGGGCTTGATCGAGAGCATCGTGCCCAGGAGCGCGCGGGCGTTGCCGATTCGCCCGCCACGCTTGATGAACTCGAGGGTGTCGAGGCTGCCGAAGAGACGCGTCCGGTCGCGGCGATCGCTCACTTCGGCGACGATGTCGTCGATCGCGTCTCCGTTGCTCGCACGGCGCGCTGCCGTCAGCACGAGGCTGCCGAGACCGAGCGAGCACGTCATCGAATCGATCACGTGCACTGGGCAGTCTTTGGTGACCGCCGCGCCGGCTACCTGCGCAGCCTGCATCGTGGCCGACAGGCGCGAGGAGAGGTTGACGCAGACGATGCCGCTGGCGCCGTCGGCGATCAGCTCGCGGAACCGGGCCTCGAACGCGCCCGCCGATGGTGCGGACGTCTCCGGGAGCGCTTCGGACGAACGGAGTCGATCCCAGAACTCGTCGGTGCTGAGCTCGACGCGGTCGACCAGCTCCTCGGCGCCGAAGCGGATGGTCAGCGGGACGATCTCGATCCCGAGCTCGGCGACGAGCTGCTCCGGCAGATCGCACGCACTGTCGGTGACCACCCGCACGTTCACGACCTCATCCTTTCGCTCTCGGCGCGAGCGCCGGGCCGCTAGGCCCCGCTCGCTGCGCCGCAGGGTACCTGCATGTCTGGTCGGCTCCGCGGGCTTCGCCTCCCTACGGCGCGGGCACTCGCTTCATGCCGAGTCCTCTGGCGGTGCGTGCGAGGGCGACGCCTTCGTGCGCTTCAGGCCCCGGCGGAAGTGACGGAGCACCAGGTCGAGCACCTCGGAGAACTCCTCGACTCGAAGCGCGAGCAGCCCCACCACGGTGATCGTGCCGGCGCCGAGCAGGCCGAGGAACGTGGACACCGCGGCCTCACCTGACGTCTCCCAGCCCACGGACTTCCCGAGCACCCACGCCGCGAACCCGGCAACGACGGTCACGGCGATCACCCGAACCGCTATCAGCTCGATGCCGCGACCTCGTAGGCTGCCGATCCCGCGTGGTGAGCGTCGGCTCAACGTGAGCAACGTGATCGCGGCTCCGAACGCGTACGCACCCGAGTGCGCGTACGCGAGGCCGGGGATGCCCATGTCGAACACCTCGAAGAACAGGATGGCCAGCGCCACGTTGACGGCGTTCTGGAAGCAACCGAAGAGGAACGGTCGTTTCGTGTCGTCGAGCGCGTAGAACGCGCGCAGGCCGAACAGGTAGCTCGAGAAGAACGGCAGACCCACGGCGAACCCGACGAGCGTGTCGGCGACGATGTCGGCGTCGGCGGGCGTGAACGCGCCGCGCTGCATGATGAACGTCACGATCGGACGCGCCAACACGACGGACACGGCCGCGGCCGGGATCAGGATTGTCAGACTGAGCCGCAAGGTGCGCGCGAATCGGTGACGGAGTGCGGGCCGATCGATCCGGCGTCCCGCGGCCGCGAGTTCGGGCAGCACCGCGGTCATGATCGGGAACGCGAGCAGCCCATAGGGGAGCACGAACAGCAGGTACGCGTTGAAGTACACGAACGCGCCACCGTGCCCGTTCCCCGACGCGAGTCGGACACCGTTCGAGAGCACGATCACGACCCACAGCGCGACCTGGTTCGCGGCGACATATCCGATCGTCCAACCCGAAAGCCGCATCACTCGCCGCACGGCCTCGTGGCGCCAGTCGGCGAGGAACCGGAGGCGCACCCCGGCCCGCCGCAAGGCTGGCAGGAGGGCAAGGCCCATCGCCGCGATCCCGGCGGTCGTCCCGAGCCCGATGAAGAGCAGGAGTATGTCGTCCTCGAGCACCTGGCGGACCGAGAACGGGCCGTCGAACACGCGGGGGAGCGTGAAGAAGATCGCGATCACCACGATGTTGTTCAGGATCGGGGCGAGGGCGGCCGCGGCGAAGCGGCGGCGCGCTTGCAACATGGCGGTGGCCAGCGCCGTCAACCCGTAGAAGAGCATCTCGGGCATGAAGAGCCGCATGAACGCGGTGCCGAGCTCCTGCTGGTCATCACGAACTCCGCCGTGTACCAACAGCAGGTACACGCGCACCAGCAACGGCGCGGCGAGCACGCCCACGATCGTGATCACGAGCAGCCCGAGCATCGCCGTCGTGAACACCGCGCTCGTGGCGTCATCGTCATCGTCGTGCAGGTGACGCACGAACTGGGGCACGAGCGTCGCGGTGAGCACCCCGCCGAGCAGCAGCTCGTAGATGATGTTCGGGGTCTCGTTCGACCAGCTGTAGACGCCGGCGAGCGTGGACGCCCCGAACGCGTAGCTGATCGCCGCAACGCGGATGAGCCCGGTGACGCGCGACAGCGCGGTGCCGAGGCCGACGATCGCTCCTGACTTGAGCAGGCGCCCGGTGTCGTGCCGTCCTTGCTCGGTGGTGCTCACGTGGCGGGTTCGGGGACCGGCGCTGGCACGCGCTTGCGTGCGCGCTCGCGGTGGGTGTGCCACATCCACCAGAGTGCGAGGAACACCGCCGCGCTGATAAGCAGCACCAGCCCGACCGCGCTCACCTCGGTGGCCTGCACCTGGATCTGGGCCTGGGCGATGGTCAGCGCGCCGTCGAACGACGTCACGGTGACGCTGAGCGGGAACGATCCCGAGGTGCGGGACTCGACCGCGATGTGGACCGTCGTGTTCTGCGGCTGGAGCTCGACGACCTGCTCGATGCCGTCGGGGAAGGAGAGCTTCGGGCTTTGGAGCTGGATGAGGACGGTGACCGTCTGCTCGGTGTCGTTGCGGAAGGTCAACGGGATGTCCCCGGCCCGGTCGGTGAGGGTGATCGTCGAGGGCTCGGGCACCTCGATGCGCGCCAGGAACCCACCGATCAGCGCTTCGACGCTCGCGAGCTCGGCTTCGGCGCGCGCCGCGCCGTCGGGGGAGCTCCACGCGGACGACACGGACGAGAGGAGCGCGCGTTCGGCCACGTCGATCCCGTTGACCCCGGGGGCGAACCCCCGCAACGAGGCGAGACGTGCTCGCGTCGACTCGTACGCCAGTGCGGGCACCGGCGGGGCGGGCGGCTCGTAGGTCGCCAGCTCGCGGGTGACGACGGACTCGTCGTTCACGTCCACCGGGAGCTGTTCGAAGACGGCGTCGACCGTCGTCGGTGTGAGCAGCGGGTTCGCGCGCAGGCCATCGAGCACTGCGTCGATGAGCTCCTCGGGCGGATCCATCTGGGCGGGGTTCGCGATGGTCACCGCGCGAGGGTCGCCGGCCGTCTCGGCGTAGGCCATCACCGACAGGCCCGCGAGGAGTCGTTGGGCCCGCACCGCTGGCGGGTCGTCGCCGCTCAGGAGTCGGGCCAACGCCGAGTCCGAGGCAACGGCGGTGATGGGGCCGGCGGCAACCAGCGATGGTGGGGGCTCGAGCAGGAACGGTCGGTCGGGCACCTCGACGGGTTCATCGGCTGCCAGCGCGTCGGTCTCGACGATCAGTCGATCGACCCCGCCTGTGCGGAGCCGACTGAGCGCGGCGCCGTCGACGGGTCGAGCGAGCGCAGTGCGCGGGTCGACACGCTCGCCGAAGAAGACGCGCAGGGATTCCTCACCCGCGGCGAGGTGCGCATCGACCGTGCCGGCCATCCCGGCGCGCAGCAACGACGGTAGGTCGATCGGCATGTACGCGCTCGCGACCACCTGGTGCACGGCGCGCGCACGCTGCAGCGCGAGGACGCCGTTGGCGATCGACTGCTTGCCAGAGCTGTCGACCCAAGCGTCGAGGGTCTCGGGCCCTGGCACGATCGTCAGCGGCACGCCGGCCGTTCGGTCGAGGGCGGAGACCTGGCGGCCGAGCCGGCCGTCGGGCTCGAGCTGGTTGACGACCTCGGGATCGAGGCCGTTACTCGGCAACGTGGCCGGCGGCGCGCTCAGCGGCCAGATCCACGCGACACCCAACGGCGAGGTGATCGCCGCATCCGCGCCCGCGCCCCCGACTACGACCAGATAGGTGATGAAGCCCGCCTGGGTCTCGTTGTCGGCGTCGCGCAGCTCGACTTCAAGTGGGTACACGCCGGGTCCACGTGCGCCGAGCGTCTCCGCGAGACGCACGCCGCCCGGAACTTCGAGTCGCAACGTCAGGTCTCGGTTGCCGTTCGCGTCGAGAGGCAACGCATCGACCGGCACGACGACGGTGTCGTTGGTGCCGCCGAGATCCCCCTCGGCTTCGAGCGTCGAGTCGAACGCATCGCGCGACTGCAACGACTGGTGTGCGATGAACCAGATCGACGCACCCGGCGCGGCGCCCTGGACGTCGAGCTTGGCGTGGACATCACCACCGGTCAGCGTCCACGCATCTTGCGCGACGAGCGCGATCGACGGCGTCGGCCCCGCGGTCGCGGACGGCGCGAGCACCACGCTCGGGACGAGCGCAGCAACGGCGGCGGCGACCGCGCGCCACACGCGTCGCGTCTGGGTCACAGGTCCCGATCGAGCACGCAGAGCCCGACCGGGAGGCGCCGGAACCCACACGACTCGTACAGCGCGAGCGCGCCATCGTTCGTCCACTGAGTGTTCACGAGCGCGCGCTGGGTGTCGTGCCGCCGCAACCAGACCAGCGCGTCGAGCACCAGGGTTCGTCCCCATCCCGCGCGACGCACGTCGGGATGCACGGCCACACGTTGGAGGTAGCCGCGCCGCCCCGCTCGACCGGTGATGGCGTAGGCAACGGGTCGCGACCCGAGATCGCCGACGCGGAATCGGACCGCCGGGGTGGCGTGCAATGCGTCGTTGAGTCCGTCGGGATCGAGCCGCCAGAAGGCGTCGAACGCGAGTGCATCGACGCCGAGCACGGACGAGCGATCAGCTCGCCACGCTCGTCGCAGCGCTGGCGGATCGGCCGCCGGCATGGGCAGCTCGTCGAGCGTGTGCTCCAGGAGATGTAGCCGCTCGTGCACACCGAATCCGGAGTCCACGAACGGCAGAGAGTCAGCGGCCGTGAGCGCGCTCGTGACGATCGCGGTGTAGCCGGCGTGTCGCAGCCGCTCGACGCACTCTTCGACCTCCGCGCGCGTCGGCGGAGTGCCCTCGGCGAGGACCAGATGTGCGACATCGTGGCGGCCGTGCCATGACGTCACCCGCGCCCATCCGAAGGAGTGACGGCGTGCGCGCTCGGCCACGGCCGACGAGCGTAATCGCATCGCCTCGCGGGCTCCGTGGCGCGCTCGTTTGGTCGCCCTCGCAAGCTTCGGGCTCGCGCAATGCATCGGTCGGCGAAGCCGCCGATGCATGCCACGTGATGAGGACGAATATCGTCATGAGCGTGCTGTTGGTGGCCGATCACGACGAGTTCTCGAAACACGATCCCGGACCAGGCCATCCCGAGCGCATCCAGCGATTGGCGGCCGTGGAAGCCGGCGTGCGGAAGGCGCGCGTGGACGATGCAATCGTCCTCCTCCCGTCGCGCGTCGCGACGCGCGACGAGCTCCAGCTCGTGCATGACACCGCGCTCATCGATCGGGTCGCTGAGCTCTGTGAGAACGGCGGAGGCGCGATCGACATGGACACCGTGGCCTCCGTCGGTTCGTGGGACGCCGCGCTCCATGCCGCAGGAGCCGGGCTCGCGGCGGTCGACGCGCTCGAGCAGGGCGACGGTCTTGCGGCGTTCCTTGGCCTCCGCCCTCCGGGTCATCACGCCACCGGACGCACGCCGATGGGCTTCTGCTTGGTGAACCACGTGGCCGTGGCCGCGGCTGCGCTCGCCGAACGGGGCGCGCGGGTGCTCGTGCTCGACTACGACGCACACCACGGGAACGGGACGCAAGACATCTTCTGGTCCGATCCGCGGGTGCTCTACATCTCACTGCACCAGTGGCCGCTCTACCCGGGGACCGGTCGGATCGACGACACGGGAGCCGGCGCAGGGGCCGGGACGACCTGCAACGTCCCGCTGCCCGCGGGCACTACGGGCGACGTGTACCTCCGGGCGTTCGACGAGGTGATCGAGCCGATGGTGGAGCGCTTCGCGCCGGATTGGGTGCTGGTCTCGGCTGGTTACGACGCACATCGGGACGATCCGCTCACCGGCCTGGCGCTGAGCGCCGGCGACTACGGGATCCTGGCCGCCCGCGCCGTCGCGCTGGCGCCGAAGGGCCGCACGATCGTCTTCCTCGAAGGTGGCTACGACCTCGACGCCCTCCGCGAGTCGGTGTCCGCGACGCTGCCTGCCCTCTTGGGTGAGCCGGTCTCGTCGAGCCAGCCGCCGACCAGCGGGGGCCCCGGAAGCGAGGTGATCGAGGCCGCCCGCGAGGTCCACCAGCTGGCCTGACCAGCGGCTTTCGGCGCCGCGTCTCCACCGTAGGGGTGGACGCGCGGCGCAAAAACCCGCTCTGGCTCAGGTCTCGAGGCGGGAAGTGTCGGTACGACCTCGATGCTGGATCTCGATCGACTGCTCCGGTTCGCCGTCGAAGAGCGCGCGTCCGACGTCCACCTGAAGGTCGGCGCCCGCCCGCACGTGCGGGTCGACGGCGCCTTGCGGGAGTCGGCGCAAGAGGTGCTCGCACCCGACGACACCGAGCAGCTCGCCGGCCGCATCCTCCCGTCGGACCAGGCGGCGGGGTTGCGCTACGGCCGGGAGGCTGACGGCGTCTACTCCATCCAGGGCGTCGGCCGATTCCGGGTGAGCGCGTTCGGTCAGCAAGGTCAGGTGGCGTTCGTGCTACGCCGCATCGTCCCCGGCGTGCCCGGCATCGACGCGCTCGGCCTGCCGCCGGTGGCGACGACGCTGGCCGACGCGCCCTCGGGGCTGGTGCTCGTGTCGGGGCTGGCCGGCTCCGGGCGGACGTCGACGCTCGCGGCGATGGTCGACCATGTGAACTCGTCGCGCAGCGCGCACATCGTGACCATCGAGCAGCCGATCGAGGTGGTGCACACCGACAAGCGAGCGGTGATCGACCAACGTGAAGTGGGCCGCGACACCGAGACCTTCGCCATCGCGCTGGGCGCGGTGGCGCACCAGGACCCGGATGTGGTGGTCGTCGGCGCGCTCCCCGACGCCGACACCGCGATGAGCGCGCTCGAGGTCGCGGGCGCGGGTCGACTCGTCCTCGCGGTCTCGCAGGCGGTCGGCGCGCCCGATGCCGTCACCCGCCTCATCGATCGCTTCCCGCCGGCCCAGCGCGCGCCGGTGCGCTCGTTGCTCGCGCGGACGTTGCAGGGCGTGCTCTGCCAGCGACTGCTGCCGCGCGCCGGCGGCCGCGGCCGTGTCCCCGCGGTCGAGGTGCTCGTGGCCAACGGTCCGGTGTCAGAAGCCTTGGCTGACTCAGAGAGCCCGGAGAAGATCCAAGCGCTCGTGGCCGAAGGTGAGATGTGGGGGATGCAGACGTTCGACCAGAGCCTCGCCGCGCTGTACCGCCGAGGGCTGGTCACGCGCGAGAACGCCCTTGCGCACGCGACCTACGAGCCTGCGGTCTCGGTCATGCTCGACGAAGCCGACCGCACCCGCGCCGCGATGGCCGCGGCCCGCCCAGAGATGCCGGTCACGGAGCCAACCAGCGAGATGGCCACGCCGCTCGCCTAGCGGCGCGTGTGGTCAGGCCGGCGCGGGCGCCTCGACCGCCGGGCGCTCCTGGTTGTTGCTGTCGCCGTTGTCGTCGGTCTTGAGCAGCTCGGCGAGGCCGCCGATCGCGCCGAACAGACCCGACATCTCGGTGGGCAAGAAGATCTTCGTGGCCTGGCCGTCCGCGATGGCCTCCAGTGCCTCGAGGTACTTCAGCGCGAGCACGTCGTTGGTCGCGCCGCCTTCGTGGATGGCCAAGAACACTTGCCTCACCGCCGAGGCCTCGCCTTCGGCGACGGTCGCCTGCCGGTACTTCTCGGCGTCTGCAATCCGCTCGATCGCCTCACCCTGGCCCTGCGCCTCGAGGATCGCGGCTTGCTTGTCGCCTTCGGCCCGCGTGATCGCCGCCTCGCGCACACCTTGCGCCTCGGTGACCACGGCGCGGCGGTCACGCTCGGCCTTCATCTGATGGTGCATCGATGCCACGACGTCGGGAGGTGGGTCGATGCGCTGGATCTCGACGCGCACGACGCGAGTGCCCCACTTGTCCGTGGCGTCGTCGAGGATCTCGCGAAGCTTGGTGTTGATCGTCTCCCGCGACGTGAGCGCCGAGTCGAGCTCCATGTCGCCCACGACGTTGCGGAGGTTCGTCTGCGCCAGCTTCGTGACCGCGAGCTGGAAGTTGGCCACGTTGTAGACGAGGCGCTGTGGGTCGGTGGCCTCGTAGTAGATCACCGCGTCCACCGAGACGACGACGTTGTCGGAGGTGATGACCTCCTGCGGAGGCACATCGGTGACGTGCTCTCGCATGTCGACCATCAGGATCCGGTCGATGAACGGGAAGATGAAGCGCAGTCCGGGGTCCACCGTGGCCTTGAACCGGCCCAGTCGCTCGACGACACCCCGCTGGTACGGCCGCACGATGCGGATGGACTTGAACGCGATCAGGAAGAGCAACACCGCGATGACGGCGAGCACGATCAGTCCGGAGTCCACGGCTTTCTCCTAGCTCTCGTTGGATTCCAGCGGCGCGACGACGAGGCGTGTGCCGCGAACCGCGACGACCTTCACGCGCGTGCCGTTCGCGATCCCGTCGTCGCCGTCGAACTCCGCGCGCCACTCGTCTCGTTCGACTCGGACCCGACCGGTGGCATGCGGTGATGCCGGGATCTCCTCGGTCACGATCGCGACGCGGCCGACCCAGCGGGTGGCGCCTTCCTGCGCTTCCGGGCCCTCCGACTTGGCGAGGCGGCGCCCGAGCGGGACGAGGAGCAAGATCGCGAGTGTCGAGAACCCGACGAACAGCGCCCACTGCAACCCCGTGCTCCCGTCGAGGAACGCAGCGATCGTGGCGATGCCGGCTCCGACTGCGAACGAGAGCACGAAGAAGGTGCCAGGGATCGCGAGCTCACCCACCGCGAAGGCGACGGTCAAGCCCAGCCAGATCCAGCGCCAATCGTCGCCGTCCACCTGCACCTCTCGTCTCGACTCGCTGTCGAACGTAACACCGGGGCCAGGCGGCCACTTCCGAGATCTGAGCGAAGCGTGGCCGGTGCCGCCCGCGAGAATGGGCTGGGATGGATGTACCCGAGCGGCTGGCCCGCTTCTACGAGCCCGGGTCGCCGACGCGCGACCTCGCCGACCGTCTCGTCGCGGCCGGGCACCAGTGCTACCTCGTGGGCGGACCCGTGCGGGACGCGTTCCTCGACTGGGCCGACCCTGCCGCCGACGTGGACCTCACGACCGACGCGCGGCCCGACACCATCGAGGGGGTCGTCAGCAAGTGGGCCGACGACGTGTGGCTCCAGGGCAAGCGCTTCGGGACGGTCGGTGCCCGCAAGGACGGCGTGGTGTTCGAGATCACGACCTTCCGTGGCGACGTGTACCACGAGGACAGCCGGAAGCCCGACGTCGAGTTCGCCGACGACCTCGAGACCGACCTCTCGCGCCGGGACTTCACGATCAACGCGATGGCGCTCGAGCTCCCTGAGCCGCGACTCGTCGACCCGTTCGGCGGCGCGGTCGACCTCGCGTCGCGCGTCCTGCGAACGCCTCTCGACCCGGAGGTGTCGTTCACCGACGATCCGCTGCGGATGCTCCGGGCGGCGCGATTCATCGCTGCGCTCGAGCTCGAACCGGTTCCCGAGCTGGTGCACTCCATCGAGGAGCACCGTCACCGCATGGAGATCGTGAGCGCGGAGCGCATCGCCGCGGAGCTGTCACGGCTCCTCGTGGTACCGGACCCCGCCCCCGGCCTCTGGCTGCTGTGCTCGACCGGCCTCTCCGACGAGTTCCTGCCCGAGCTCAACGCGATGCGGCTCGAACAGGACCCGATCCACTCCCACAAGGACGTGCTCGCGCACACGATCGCGGTGGTGTGCAACACGCGACCCGAGCTGAAGGTGCGCCTCGCGGCGCTCTTTCACGACATCGGGAAGCCGAAGACGCGGTCGTTTGCCGGGGGTGGCGTGAGCTTCCACCACCACGAGGTGGTCGGTGCGCGCATGACGGAAGAGCGCATGCGCGCGTTGCGCTTCGCGAACGATCTCGTGCACGACGTCACCAAGCTCGTCTACCTGCACCTGCGCATCCATACGTACGCGATGGGTTGGTCCGACAAGGCCGTCCGCCGCTACGTGCGCGACGCCGGGGATCTGCTCGATGAGCTGAACCACCTCCAGCGCAGCGACTGCACGACGCGCAACAAGAAGAAGGCCGCGATGCTCGGCAAGCGGATCGACGAGCTCGAGGCCCGCATCGATGAGCTGCGGGCGCAGGAAGAGCTCGACTCGATCCGACCGCCCCTCGACGGGCGTCAGGTCATGGAGTTCCTCGGCGTGGAGCCCGGTCGTGTCGTCGGCGAGGCGCTCGACTTCTTGCTCGAGCTACGGCTCGACGAAGGCCCGATCGAAGAGGCCGAGGCGTACGAGCGTCTCGCGGCCTGGGCGCGCGAGCGCGGCACCTCCCCCGCCTAGTCGTTCGAGGCTTCGACCTCCGCCTCGAGGGCGTCCGTCACCGGATCCGCGCTGCCCTCGCGCATCGCCTTCTCCACTTGGTACAGGACCACCAGGAAGAACGTCACGAGCAAGCCGAACGCGAGATCGATGCGCAGGCCGCTGCGCACGAGGTCGTCGGCGGTGTCGCTGATCGCGTAGAAGATCGACGCGAACAGCACGTTGTGGAACACCTTGCCGAGGAAGAGCGGCAGTGCGATCCGCCGGACCCCGTACTTGATCATCGCCAGCGGGATCACGACGGTGTCGTCGGGCAGCACCGAGCCGGCCCAGAGGAACACGATCCACTTCACGCGTTTGGGATTCTCCGCCGCTTGGCGGGTCACCCACTGGTAGAGGCCGCTGTGATGAAGGTTCGGCTTCTTGCTGAGGACGCGGTGCGCGACGTGGTACTTGACGGTCTCGCCGAAGCCAGCGCCGATCCCCGCGGCGACCCCGAGGATGAGCATGTCGAGGTAGCTCGACCCGCCGATCGCCGCCGACAGCAAGGGCAACGTGTACGGGATCTGGATGAAGACCGCGCAGTTCGACACCAGCGCGAGCACGAACATCCCCAGGGCGCCCAGCCCTTCGGTCGCGTCGAGCACGTCCACGACGACGTGATCGAGGTTGCCCAGGACCTCCGTTCGATCGAGCGTGATCAAGATGGCGAGCAGCACGACGCCGATCAGCACGTACTTGATCTCGACGCGGTGTCGCCGCGCCCACTCACGCATGCCGCCGCCTCAGCAATACGTGGCGCGCCATGAAGGCCTTCGCACGAGACGACCGGCCCACACCCGCACGAACCAGTGGATGAACCGATACGTGAACCAGCCGAACGCGGTGCGCGGGATCGGCACCGGCTCGCTCGACCGCGCGTCATCGTCGAAGAGGGCGGTCAGCTCCGCGACGAGCGTTGGGTCGCGCGTGATGACGTTCAGCTCCTTCTGTGCGAGCGCTTCGATCTCCTGGTAGTTCAGCGACCCGAACACCGCGATCTCGTCGTCGACCACCAGCAGCTTGGCGTGCGTCATGCCGTCTGAGCCCGTGTACCCCAAGAGCTCGATGTTCTCATGGCGAAGCCGCCGCCGAAGCTTGCGGATCCACACCCGGTTGTGCAGGTGATTCGGGTGCATGGGGGTGACGAGCCTCACCTGCACGCCCCGGCCTGCCGCCGCGAGGAGCGCCCCTTCGACCCGGTCCCCGCACAGGTACGGCGACTCCATCACGATCAGCGACCGCGCGCGTGCGATGAGATCGAGCGCCGCGTCGAGCACCGTCGGTCGCCCCGGAGCGTGGTTCAGCACGTAGTCGCGGCTCTCGTGACGTTGCGTGAGCGCGGTGGTGGCCCCGGCCCAGGTGCTGGAGAAGTCGACGACCAGATCGCCCACGACCGCGGGCCCGTCCACGCGGACCATGAAGTCGTGCCAGCCGTAGTTGTGCTCGGACACGTTGAGCCCGCCGACGTAGCCCACCCGGTCGTCCACGATCACCACCTTCTTGTGGTCCCGGAACAAGAGGTATCGGTGAAACCGGCCCGCGGGGTTGACCCGCCGGATCGGCACCCCGCCCGCTTCGAGCTGTGCCAGCAGCTCGCTTCGCTTGCGCCGCTCGGTGGTGAGCGTCTTCCGGTTGCGGATCGAGAAGGGGTACACGTCATCAGCGATCACATCGCTGTACCCGTCGAGGATCACCTCGACCTCGACGCCGGCGGCCTTCCGCTCGAGCAACAAGCCGGCGAAGACCCGCCCCGCTTCATCGCCTTCGAACGTCGAGAACTGCACTCGGAGCGTGTGGCGACACTTGGCGATGTCGGCGCGAAGCGCGTCGATGAACGCGTCCGCGCCGACGAACACATGCTGACGGGTGGTCACCCCGTCATGATCACGCGGATCAGTCGCCGCGGGCGAACGCCTCCACCATCTCGCGGGCTTCCTCGTCGCGGTACTGCACCGGCGGCGACTTCATGAAGTACGCCGACGCGCCCAACAGCGGACCACCGATGCCGCGGTCGAGCGCGAGCTTGGCGCAGCGCACGGCGTCGATGATGACGCCGGCTGAGTTCGGTGAGTCCCACACCTCTAGCTTGAGCTCGAGGTTGAGCGGCACGTCACCGAAGTTGCGGCCTTCGAGGCGGATGTAGCACCACTTCCGGTCGTCGAGCCACGGCACGTGGTCGGACGGGCCGATGTGCACGTTCTCCGGTTCGATGCCGTGGTCCATCTGGCTCGTGACCGACTGCGTCTTGCTGATCTTCTTGGACTTGAGTCGCTTGCGCTCCAACATGTTCTTGAAGTCCATGTTGCCGCCGAAGTTCAGCTGGTACGTGCGGTCGAGCTCGACACCACGGTCCTCGAAGAGGCGGGTGAGGATCCGGTGCACGATCGTGGCCCCGACCTGGCTCTTGATGTCGTCACCGACGATCGGGATGCCGGCGTCCTCGAACTTCTTCGCCCACTCGGGGTTGCTCGCGATGAACACCGGGATGGCGTTCACGAACGCCACACCCGCCTCGAGGCAGGCCTGCGCATAGTGACGCTGGGCCTCCTCGGAGCCGACCGGCAAGTAGCTGACCAGCACGTCGGCCTTCGAGTCGCGCAGCACCTGCGCCACATCGACCGGCGTGGCGGGTGACTCTTCCACCGTCTCGCGGTAGAACTCGCCGAGGCCGTCGAGCGTTGGCGCGCGCTGCACCTGCACCCCGACGCCGCCGACGTCGGCGAACTTCACCGTGTTGTTCGGGCCCGCGAAGATCGCCTTGCCGAGGTCGAGGCCGACCTTGGCGAGATCGACGTCGAACGCGGCGACGAACTCCACGTCGCGCACGTGGTAGCCGCCGAGGTCGACGTGCATGAGGCCGGGGACCTCGTCTTTCGGGTCGGCATCGCGGTAGTACTCGACGCCCTGCACGAGGCTGCTCGCGCAGTTCCCGACGCCGGCGATCGCGACTCGGACCTTCTTGTCATTTGCGGCGCTCATGCGGTCGCTCCTTCTTGATGACCCAAGACGGTGGTGTCGACGGTCCGCTCCTCGGCGATCAGCTGCTCGACCCATTCGAGGTCGCTGGCCGTCGCTCGGGCTCGATGCTCCAACAGAGAGGTGAGATAGCGGTCTTGACTGCGGGGGGTGCGTTCGCGGCCGCGCCGCGTGCGCACGTGCTCGGTGCGGGTGCGCAGCGTGTCGCGGCGGCGCTCCAGGAAGCGCAGGCGGGCGTCGGCGGGAGCGTGCCGGCAGAACGCGAGCTTGATGGCGAACCCCTTGTCGTCATCGGTCCGCTCGTCGTCCTCGAGGAGGAGCTCGACGAGGCGAGCATCACCTCGCTCGGTGATCCGGTACGCCTTGCGCGTGCGCCGTGAGCTCTCGGCCCTCCGGGCGCCGGTGCGGTGTCGAGCCGCCGAGAGGTCACCGGTCAACGAGCCCGTCGGGACCGGTGCGCTGACCAGCGCGGGCCCCGGCTCGACGCTCTCGATCGCCCCTTCACGCTCGAGGCGTCGAAGGGCGGGATAGAGGGAGCCGTACGAGACGCCCCAGAGGAATCCGAGGGTCTCCCCGAGCCGCTTCTTCAGCTCGTAGCCGTGGAGGGGCTGCTCCTTGAGCAGGCCGAGGACGGCGAGTTCCAGCACGAGGACTCCTGAGTGCGATCCGATATATCGACGCGATATATCGAGATATCAGTATGAACCATCCGGTCCACCCGGTCAAGCCCATCGGGGCCTTGTCCTCATCTGCGTCGAGGTGGCGCGCGATTCGGTCGTAGGGCGTGCATACACTCGCCACCCAATGCGGAACGTCGACTACGTGCTGGTGCGTAGGGCCGCGCTGCGTGATCTGCGCAGCGGCCGGCGGGAGAAGCACGACGTCTGTGATGCGCACCCTGAGCTGTTGCGGGCGGGGCGGAACGTGGGCGAGCGGGCCGTCACCGACTGCCCGGTGTGCGGCTCGTCCGATCTTCGTCTGGTGTCCTACGTCTACGGCGACGCACTCCGTCATGCCAACGGGCGTTGCATCACCTCGGATGGTGAGCTCGCGAAGCTCGACGCACGGCACGAAGAGTTCTCTCGCTACGTCGTCGAGGTGTGCCTCGACTGTCGCTGGAACCACCTCCAGCGCCACGAGCTCCACGGGCGGCGCTGGGCCGTCTGAGACGCGCCGGGTGCAGCCGCCGAGACGCGCGGTGCCGGAGCGAGCCTTGCGAGCCGAGGCACTCGCCAAGGAAAGGAAGGGCTCGGAGAGCGGCGCTGGATACCCCCGGCGCCGAGTGACTGACCGAGAGAAGTTGGGTAATCTCTTGGTGTCGCCGGGAGCCGTCCGTGCCCTGGACGACGGAGGTCACGAGATGGCCGCAAGCACTCCGACCAAGGGTCGGGTCACCGCGCCCGCGGTGGCTGCCCACACGTCGACCGACAGCCCCCTCGTCATGGTCACCGCGTACGACGCGCCGACCGCCCGGATCGCCGACGCTGCTGGCGTCGACATGATCCTCGTGGGCGACTCGGTCGCCAACGTGGTGCTCGGCTACGAGGACACGCTCCGGGTGACCACCGAGGACATCGCGCACCACGTAGGCGCGGTGGCTCGCACCGAGCCCCGAGCGCTGGTGGTCGGTGACCTCCCGTGGCTCAGCTACCACGTCTCGACCTCCGAGACCGTGCACAACGCCGCGAAGCTCGTGCGCGCCGGCGCCGGTGCCGTGAAGCTCGAGGGGGGCCGCAAGCGCCTCGAAGCCGTGCAGGCGATCCTCGACGCCGAGATCCCTGTCATGGGTCACCTCGGCCTGACCCCGCAGTCGGTGCACGCCCTCGGCGGGTTCCGGGTGCAGGGCAAGGACCTCGACACGGCCCGGGCGATCGTCGACGACGCCGAGGCGCTGGCCGCGGCTGGGTGCTTCGCCGTCGTGCTCGAATGCGTCCCCGACGCCGTCGCTCGTCTGGTCACCGACACGATCGCAGTGCCGACCATCGGGATCGGCGCGGGCCGGCACTGCGACGGCCAGGTGCTCGTGATGCACGACCTGCTCGGGCTCGAGGACCGCAAGCCGCCGAAGTTCGTGCGGCGCTACGCCGATCTGGCGAACGACGCGATCGCGGCGGTCAGCCACTTCGCGGACGACGTGCGCAACGGTCGGTTCCCGTCGAGCGACGAGACGTACCACGCCGCCGACACGGTGAGTGAGTCGCTGAACCTCTACACCGGTGAAGCGGCCGAGGACACCCCGAGCGAGCGCGCGCCTGCTACGTAGACCGGTCGACCGCGTCATCATCTTCGGGATGGTGGCGCTCAATGTGGCGGTGTTCGCCGCGGTTGCGATCCTCGCAGGCGGTGGTGACCCTTCGCCCGGTTCGCCCGCGGCGCGATTGGCCGACGCGGTCGTGAACGCTGCCCCCGCGGACGATCCCTTCTCCGAACTCACCGAGACGCGCCTGAAGATCGGGAAGTCACGCGTCAACGCCGTCGTCACTGACGAGCCGGGCGAGCGGAGCCAGGGGATGCGGGAGCGGGAGACGATGGGCGACTACGACGTGATGCTCTTCGCGTACACGGAGCCGACGACGACCTCGTTCACGATGTCGACGGTTCCGGTTGCGCTCGACATCAGCTGGTACGACGCCGACGGGCGCCTCGTGTCGCGCACCCGAATGGAGCCGTGCGCGGGCACCGAAGACGAGTGCCTGCTGTACGCCGCTGTAGGCCCGTTCCAGTACGCCGTCGAGGCCCTGGCAGGTGAGCTTCCCCGTGGCCGCCTTCGGGCTCCCCGACTGGAGTAGCTGAAGTGGATGTCACACCCCGTTCGTACGCTCGTCTTCATGGATCCGCGTCGAACTCCACCCCATTGGGAGCCCGAGGCCGCCGCTGGTAGCCTCGTTCGCTCGATCACACCATCTGCTCCTCCGCGCGGCATCGTCCACGACGAGGGGAGCCCGCCGGCCCGGCCGGCGGTCCAAAGGAGGAACGGCTGAATGCGGCCGTACGAAGTCATGGTCATCTTCGACGCGGACACCGAGCCCGACGAGATCCGGGCCGCGGTCGACCGCCACGCGAAGTCGCTCAAGGACAAGGGTGTTGAGGTCGGCACCATTGACCATTGGGGCAAGCGGCGCTTCGCGTACCGGCTGAAGCACCGCTGGGAGGGCTACTACGTCGTCCTCCAGGCGCGTGCCGAACCCGATGCGATGGACGAGCTCGGCCGCGTGCTGTCGCTGGCCGACGAGGTGCTCCGCCACAAGATCCTGCGAATCCCCGAGTCGGTGTACGGCAAGGCCGCCACCGTCAAGGGCTCGTAACGGCTGAACGAAGAGGAAGAAGGTCCGAGATGGCCGACAACACCGTCACCGTCGTCGGGAACGTCACCCGCGACCCTGAGATGCGCTACACGGCAGGGGGCGCGGCGAACTGCACCTTCGGCATCGCCGTCAATCGGCGCTGGATGAATCGCCAGACCAACGAGTGGGAGGAGCGCACCAGCTTCTTCAACGTCGTGTGCTGGCGTGAGATGGCCGAGAACGTGTCGGAGTCGCTCGGCAAGGGCGCCCGCGTCGTGGTGACCGGTCGCCTCGAGCAGCGCTCGTGGGAGACCGAGAACGGTGAGAAGCGCAGCGTCATCGAGATCGCGGCCGACGAGGTGGGCCCGAGCCTGCGCTGGGCCAAGTGCACGGTGGAGAAGAACGAGCGCCGCGGTCCTGGCGGTGGCGGTCCCGGCGGTGGCGGTCCCGGCGGTGGTGGGGGCGGAGGCGGTGGCGAGCCGGCGCGCACGCCCTCGGCGCCGCCCGACGAGTTCGGCGAGGAGCCTTTCTGACCATGGCCCGACCGAGAACCCGTACGAAGCGAGAGGACCGCGACCGGCGGCCCAAGAAGAAGGTGTCGATCCTCGACCAGGAGTCGGTCGAATGGATCGACTACAAGGACGTCAACTTGCTGCGCCGGTTCATGTCGGAGCGCGCCAAGATCCGCGCCCGCCGCGTCACCGGCAACGACGCGCAGCAGCAACGCGCCGTCGCACGGGCGATTCGCATCGCGCGCGAGATGGCGCTGCTGCCGTACTCGGTACGGCAGGTGACGCACCGGTCCAAGGGCAAGCGCGGGGACCGCGACGGCGGCGTCTTGCGCGACTTCCCGCGTGATCCGAGGCCCGACACCACCGAAGGCGTCGACCTCGGTGGCGAGAGCGCGGAAGGCATGCCGTCAACCGACGTGATGACCGACGACGACGTGCTGCTCGAGTCGGCACCGGAGGCTCCGCCGGTCGATGACGCGACGGACGACGCACCCGTGGCCGTCGAGGAAGGCGCGGATGCCGAGGAGACGTCGTGAAGATCGTCCTCCGCGAAGACGTCGACAACCTCGGACGCAAGGGCGACCTCGTCGAGGTGGCCGATGGGTACGCGCGGAACTTCCTGGTGCCACGCGGGCTCGCGTTGAGGGCGTCGAAGGGCATCGTCAAGCAGGCTGACGCGATGAAGCGCAGCCGCGAAGCGCGCGACGTGCGCGATCGCGGTGCGGCCGAGGAGCTCGCATCTCGCCTCCAGAGCGTGAAGATCGAGATCGGCGCGCGCGCAGGCGAGGGCGGCAAGCTCTTCGGGTCGGTCACGTCGAGTGACATCGCCGACGCGGTGTTCGCGCAAAGCGGGATCGAGCTCGACCGCCGCAAGATCGAGCTTGCCGAGCCTTTGAAGGAGCTCGGCGCGGCGGAGGTTCCCGTGCGCCTGCACCCGGAAGTCGCGGCGACGATCCAGGTCGAGGTGGTCGCCGGATAGCGCGATCCCGCAGGTCAGCGACCTGCGGAGGCCTGTCACACCCTCCGGTGACCATGTCTGCATGGTCTCGGTTCTCCACACCCCTGGGGATGAGCAAGCCCTTATTCCACAAGGAAATCGCTCTATCGATCCCCAGGCTCCACCGCGGATACTCCGCGTCCGCGCCGACCGGCGTGGCTCCCGGCGGGCGTCACCGGACGATGGGGAGGGCACGCGGTGGTACAGGCGATAGATCCCGCGGCACGCCGCGGGCCCGGTCGCGTCCCGCCCCACAACCTCGAGGCCGAGGAGTCGCTCCTCGGCGCCATGCTCCTGTCGCGCGATGCGATCTCCGCGGCCACCGAAGCGCATGTCGACGCGAGCGACTTCTACAAGCCGGCTCACACCCACGTCTTCGAAGCGATCATGTCGCTCTACGGGCAGGGCGAACCGGTCGATCCCGTCACGGTTGCCGACGAGCTGCGCCGCGCCGACCTGCTCGACGCGCTCGGTGGGCGCAACACGCTGCTTCGGCTGCAGACCGGCACCCCTGCATCGGCCAATGCGAGCCACTACGCGACGATCGTCAACGAGCTCGCACTGCTGCGGCGACTCATCGCAGTGGCGGGCGACATCGCCGAGATGGGCTACGACGACTCCGGCGAGGTCGCAGAGACGCTCGACCGCGCCGAGTCACTCGTCTTCGAGGTCGCGGAGCGCCGCGTGTCGGACTCGATGGTCGGCGTCTCGGTTGCGTTGCAAGACACACTCGACCAGCTCGAGGCGCTCTACGGCAGCGACGGCGAGATCACCGGCGTCCAGACGGGTTACACCGACCTCGACGAGCTCTTGTTGGGCCTGCAGCCGTCGAACCTGATCGTCGTTGCGGCAAGACCTGGATCCGGGAAGAGCGCGTTCGCGCTTGGCGCGGCGGCCAACGTCGCGATGCAAGCGCGTCGACCCGTCATGTTCTTCTCGATGGAGATGGGTGTGCTCGAGCTCACCAAGCGTCTGCTCGCGGGCGAAGCGCGCGTCGACGCGCGGCGGCTCCAGACCGGCAACATCCCCGAGGCGGACTGGGGCCGGCTCGCGCACGCGGTCGGCCGTCTGGGCGAGACGCCGCTCTACATCGATGACAACCCGCACTGCACGGTCATGGAGATGCGCGCCAAGGCGCGTCGAGCGAAGGCGCGGCACGGCGACCTCGGACTCATCGTCGTCGACTACCTCCAACTCATGACTCCGAGCACGAGCAAGCGCATGGAGAACCGTCAGGTCGAGGTCGCGGAGATCTCACGCGGCTTGAAGATCCTCGCCCGCGAGCTCGACACACCTGTGATGGCGCTGTCGCAGCTCAACCGCCAGCTCGAGTACCGCCAAGACAAGCGCCCGATGCTCGCCGACCTTCGCGAATCCGGATGCATGCCGGCGAGCACGCGTCTCATGCGCGCTGACACAGGGACAGAGGTCACGCTCGGAGAGCTGGTACTGAGTCAGGAACAACCACTCGTGTGGTCGCTAGACGAGCACTGGCGCATGGTCCCTAGGCGGCTGGTCCGGGCGTTTCCCTCGGGCATCAAGCCCGTCTTCCGCCTGCGCCTTCGCTCTGGCTACGAGGTCGAGGCCTCAGGCAATCACCCGTTCCGCACGATTGACGGGTGGCGTCGGCTTGACGAGCTGAACGCGGGCGAGGCGATCGCCGTGCCACGCAGGGTGCCCGAGCCGCAGTCCCCGAACGCGAGCTGGGAGGACGACGAGCTGATTCTCTTGGCGCACCTGCTCGGTGATGGAACGATCGGCGCAACGTCAGTCAAGTACGCGACCGCCGATCCAGCGAACAAAGAGATCGTCGAAGCAGCAGCGCGTCGCTTGTTCAACATCGAGGTGAGCGGAAAGAAGCAGGGAAATACGTGGCAGCTCTGGTTCCCGAGCCCGTACCGGCTGACGCACGGTCGCTATCACCCGGTCCGAGGTTGGCTCGAGCCCCTCGGGCTGTGGGGTTCCCGCTCTCACAACAAGTTCGTGCCTGAAGAGGTGTTTCAACAGCCGAACGACAAGATCGCGCTCTTCTTGCGCCACCTTTGGGCAACCGACGGTTCGATCACTCTAAGTCGCAATCGCCGTGGGCGGATCGTGAACATCTACTACGCGACGACGAGCCGACGTTTGGCCGACGACGTTCGTCGATTGCTGCTTCGAATGGACATCCGCAGCCGTGTCTATCGGGCACGGAAGGCTGGATACCGGGATTCGTGGCATGTGCATGTCCAAGCCAAGGACAACAGCGAGCGCTTCCTCATGATTGTCGGGTGTCACGGCGAACGCGGCGACCGGGTACCCCTCGCGCTTGAGCGGCTCGCAACGATCAAGCCAAACCCCAACACAGATCTGATTCCGTGGAAGGTCGCGCTGCGCGTGAAGAAGGCTCTCGAGGCGGCAGGTATCGGGCACCGTCAGATCGCGGCGGCCCTTGGTGAGCGCTATTGCGGTTCCTACCTCTTGGGATCTGCGGAAAGGCCGCGGAGGTTCTCGCGCGGCCGGCTACAGATCATCGCTACGGAAACGCGCAGTGAAGAACTGCACGACCTGGCCACCTCAGATGTCTACTGGGATGAGGTTCTAGAGATTGCACCGCTCGGCGAGATGCCTACATTCGATGCGACGGTCGAAGACACACACAACTTCATCGCGAATGGAGTCGTGGCACATAACTCGCTCGAGCAAGATAGTGACGTCGTGATTTTTCTCTATAGAGATGAGATCTACAACCCGGAGTCGGAACAGCGCGGCACCGCGGAAGTCATCGTGTCGAAGCACCGAAACGGTCCGACCGGCATGACGCGTCTCGCGTTCTTGGCCCACTTCGTGAAGTTCGCCAACATGGCGCGGGAGTGACCGACCTCGTCCGAGGTGACGACGGGGCGAAGCGCTGCCGTTGGGGTGCCGACCCTCCGGACTACCGGGCGTATCACGACGACGAGTGGGGTCGACCGGTCACCGACGGAGTGCGCATCCTCGAGAAGTTGTGCCTCGAAGGCTTCCAGTCGGGGCTTTCGTGGCTCACGATCCTGCGCAAGCGCGAAGGATTCCGCCGCGCCTTCGCCGGCTTCGATCCAGTGAAGGTCTCACGCTTCGACGAGCGTGATGTAGAGCGGCTGCTCGGGGATGCCGGCATCGTCAGGCACCGAGGCAAGGTCGAAGCGGCGATCGCGAACGCGCGAGCCGTCGTCGAGCTCCAAGCGTCAGGCGGTTCGCTCGCCAAGCTGTTCTGGTCGCATGCACCACGCGGTCGTCGCAAGGCTCCCCGCACATTCGCCGACGTCCTGGCCAAGACGCCGGAGTCGACGACACTGTCCAAGGAGCTCAAGGCACACGGGTTCCGATTCGTCGGACCAACCACCGCATATGCGGCGATGCAGTCGCTCGGGGTCGTGAACGACCACCTCGTCGGATGCGCTGCTCGCGACGCATGCGAGCAGCACCGCAAGGCGGTCCTGACGAGCTATGTGAGGTAGCGCTCGATGTAGGGCGCGAACCGCTCGCGCAGCTCACTGGCGTCGAGTCCGAGATCCTCGAATGAGTACGTGTGCGGACCGTGCTCGCCGTGCGGATGCTCGTCGAGATAGCTCGTCATGGCCGCCGCGGCCGCCGGCGAGAGGTCTTCGCCGCTGTGCGCGTAGATCGATCGGACGACGGCCAGGGGGTCAGCGACGAGGTCCTCGTACCCCACATCGACGAACATCGAATCGTCATGGTGGTCACGCCACTGCATCACTCGCTCGACGCACTCGACGGCAACCGTCGTCCAGCGGTCGTTGATGTAGCTCCCGTGGTCGGCATCGCTGAACGTGCCTGACAGTGATCGCACGAGGCTGCATAGCGATGCAACCACCGTGACCGGGTCTCGGTGGGTCATCACCAGTCGAGCGTCTCCGTACTGCGCGGTCAGCGCGTCCAGCGCGAGGCAGTGATGCGGTGTCTTGAGCGCCCAGCGCCCGGGTGCGTTCGACTGCAGGAGCTGGAGCGCGCCGTGGTGGTACTCGTACGCGGACGTCTGGTCGCACGTCAGCAGCCATTCCCCGTACGACGGGACGTTGGCGACCGTCTCCCACAGAAGACTCTTGAAGTCCTGCGCGAGCAGCGTCACGCACTCGGTCGGGCCGTCGGGCGCCTCGTAGTGGATGGCGCGGAAACCCGGGTTCAGCTCGTCGAGCATGCCAGCGTCGGCACGTGCCGCTTCGACCCGCGGATCGGAGTCGAACGCCGCGCCATCCGGTGGCGGGACCGAGTCGAGTGCCTCCCATCGCGTGAGCGAGCGGGTGGCCGGATCCCGGTGGAGGAGCTCGTGCAGGAGCGTCGTGCCGGTCCGCGGCAGCCCGAGCACGATCAGCGGGCGCTCGACCTGCTGGGCCGCGACCTCGGGATGCGCCTTCCGCCAATCCACGACGCGGAGCCGGTTGACGAGGCACCGCGTGACCTGCGACTCCAGGGCGAGGGCGCCAACCTCGGAGAGCTGGGCCTCGCCCTCGAGCGAGTCGACGAGCACAGCCAGGCCTTCGCGGAACCCGTCGGGGCCGAAGTCTCCCAATCCGGCCTGCTCAGCGGCCCGTGTCAGTAGGCCGTCGGCATCCACGAAATCATCCTCGCAGCGGTCACCTTCTGGCGCCGGGGCAGGTCAAAGAGCCGACCATCCACACCTCCGCCGAAGAGCGCCTTTACGCTTCTCAGCGGCCCTCGCAGGAGGGACAACAAGAAGGGGGAACCCGTGGGCATCGAGGCCATGGGCAACAGCGTTGAGTTCATCTTCTACGCCATCGGCGTCGTCGCGTTCGCGATGGCCGCGATCGGTCTTGCGCTTCACGAGAAGGTTTCAAACCTCGTGGCGCTTGGCCTGCTCGCCGTCACGATCCCGGCGTTCTGGCTCCGTCTCGCCGGTCTGTAGAAGACGTTCGTTGGGCGTCGGGGGGCGGGCAACCGCCCCCCGACCGCTCACTCGAACAACCTGAGACCGTCCGGGGCTCCGCCCCGAAGAGTCTCCAGATCCACTTCCACGCACACGACGCCCCGGCTCTCCGCGAACACGCGGGCCTGCGGCTTGATCCTCGTGGCCACGAACATCCCGATCGTCGGCGCCAGCATGCCGTCGCGGTCGAGCCGCTCCTGGTAGCGGAGCAGCTGCTCGACGCCGGCGATCTCGCCGATCCGCTTCACCTCCACCACGACCGCACGCCCCTCGCCGTCGCGGCACAGCAGATCGACCGGTCCCAGATCGGTCGGGTACTCACGCCGGACGAGCTTGAGGTCCTCGCGTAGCGCCGCGACCCGAGCGGCCAGCAGCTCCTGGAGCTCGGTCTCCACACCGTCCTTGGCGAGACCGGGATCGTCACCCAGCTCGAAACGCTCGTCGAAGAGCACCTCGTGCAGTTCGATCGTCAGGACCTCACCCTTTGGGTTGGCGACGGTGATGACCTCGCCGGACTCGGTGATCGTGCAGGGCGGGTTCATCCAGTTGAGTGGCTTGTACGCCTTGCTGTCGGCGTGGATCGCGATCGACCCGTCGGCCTTGAACACGAGGAGACGCCGAGCCCGGGGCAGCCGCGCTCCGAGTCGGCCGTCGTACTCGACCGAACACTCGGCCACCACGAGACGCACGGACACGTCGTACCACGGCCCTGGCTTCCGGCGCCGCACGGCGACCGGGTCCTACGACGCCGCGTCGAGTCATCCGCACGATGAGGAGGAGCCGTGCTCGCCGACTACAGCGACACCGCGTACGACATCACCGAGACCCTGCACATCGTGTGCGCCATCATCGGGATCGGCGCCGTCTTCCTCAACGGCATCTACGGCCGGCAGGCCGCCTCGCGCCGTGGCAAGGAAGGGCTCGCGATCTTCCAGGCCAACTTCCTCGTGTCGAAGGTGGCGGAGTACTTCATCTACGCCATCTTCTTGTTCGGTGTGCTGATGGTGACGAAGCCTGGGCTCGGCGCGGGCTGACGCGCGATCGGCCGACACCCCGACGGCGCCCTAGCATTGCTCCGTGGACTTCTACGGCGACGTGCTTCTCGAGCTGATCACGGCCACCGGCGCGGCACTCTTCGCGGCCAACGCCTTCGCTCTGTTCAAGCGGCGCGGCGACCGTCAGCGCGCGGCACGTGAGGCCGTGCAGCGCGCGCGTCCCGGCAGTCCGGTGCGTGGACAGGTGAAGGTCGCGACCACCGGCACCCTGTCGGAGGTTCCCGTCGGTCGCAGCGTCGCGTACATGCTGCTCGGGTTGCTGGTGTTCCTCTGGGGCCTCGCGACCATCACGTCGTAAAGGAAGCTCAATGACCGGACCGATTGACCCCGACGCAACTCACCCGATCGAGGGCCAGCCTGACGCAACGCTTCCCGCCGACACTCCCGCGAGCAGCGGTGCCGCCGACCGCACCTACGTCGGGAGTCCGGCCGGCGGCGGCTCCGGTGGCGGTGGGTCCGACGGCCTGTGGGACGACGAGGAAGACGATCGCCGTCGGTTGTGGTGGCTTGCTGCCGGCGCACTTGCCGCCGGAGTCATCGTCGGCGTGATCGTTGCCTTGGTCGTGACCGGTGGTGACGACAAGAAAGAAGCCGCCACGACCACGACGTCGACCTCGACGACGACATCGTCGACCACGACTACGACGTTGCCGCCGACCACCACGACGACCGGTGCGACGATCCCCAGCCAGGTCCTCAACCTCACCGCCTCGCCCGGTGGAGGAAGCGGCGAGGTCAGTCTCCAGTGGGACGCCGCGTCCGGCGCCACGAGCTATCGCATCTACCGCGCCGACACGATGGGCACGAGCGGAGCCCTGATTGCGACGGTCAACACCAACGAGTACGTCGACACTCCGGGCGTGCACAAGTACTACACGGTGACCGCGGTCAACTCCGCGGGTGAGGGACCGAAGTCGGTCGAAACGTGTGGCGCGGTGGCGGGAGACCCCTGCTGACGCGGGGTTACTCCGTCACGGACCAGTGCGCGACGTAGACGGGCGCGTTGTTCTCGTCGATCACCATCGTGTGCAGGAACCCTGAGTCCAAGTCGGTCGCGTCGATGCCTTCACCTTCGCCGGGAACGGGCTCGACAGAAGCGAGCAACACCGTCTCACCGGTCTCGAGGTCCACGCGGTAGAGACCGTTGGTGGCGTCGTCGGTCATGAGCCACGCGTACCCGTCGGCGATGTCGAGACCCTGGACACGGTCCACGAACATGCTCATCGGGATCGGATCGAGCGGTGCCCAGTCATCCTCGACGTCGTACAGCAGGAGCTCCTGCCCGCTGAAGTCCATGAACGAGTAGGCGATCATCGTCTCCGGATCGAGGGCGACGAACGAGTTCTCGTTCTGCGGCACGCGAATGAACTCGACCAACTTCAGGTTCTTGACCTTGTAGATCGCCGTGACCTGCTCACCGCGCGTGTAGTCACCCTGCTCGAGCGGCGCGTAGATGAGCTTGCCGACCACGTCGATGTCGCCGACGTGGTTGTAACCCTCGGTCTTCAGCTCGGGCGGGATCGGGTCTCGGTTCGTCTTGACTTCTTCGAAGTTCTCGTCGACCCGCGCAATCTGGAAGCGCGCGGTCATGATCCAGCCGTTCTTGATGCGCGCGATCCCCTGCGAATAGGCGGCAGAGATCTCTTCTTCAGACTCGAGCGTCGCGGCGGGCGACGCACTCGCCGGCACGTCCGAAACGAGCACCATCGCCAGCACAAAGCCAGCCAGGATCCGCCCCCGCATCCCCCGCGTCACGGCGCCGGAGACTACGCCTCTCACTCGAACGATGAGAGCGGGTGACGGGAATCGAACCCGCGTTCTCAGCTTGGGAAGCTGATGTTCTGCCGCTGAACTACACCCGCGAGGGCCACGAATCTATCGGCTGCACCCGGCCGTCTTAGGCGGGGACCCTCCGCCGTGCGGAAGGATTCGACGTACACGGTCACGAGGGGTGCACCGATGCGTGGATCGAAGTCGGTCAGGGCCGTTGTCATCGCCGTCGTCGTCGCGACCTCGGTCGCCTCGTCGGCCTCGTGGTCGGCAGCCGGGAAGAAGTCCAACGACGCGCCGCGGATCATCATCGACACGGACCTCTCGAAGTGGTGGGACGACGCGTCGACGATCGGCATCGCGAACGTGCTCCACAACGACGGCACCATCAATCTGCTCGGCATCGTGTCGGACGTGAAGAACGACGTTGCGGTCGCGGCGCTCGACGCGCTGAACACGGCGTCTGGCAATGGGAAGATCCCGCTTGGGGCCGTCGAAGGCAGCGCAGAAGACTCGTTCGATCACGGGTACACCGACGAGCTGATTGCGCAGCTTCCACACTCGGTGAAGAGCAGCGCGGATGTGCCCGAAGCCGTTGCGCTCTACCGCAAGATCCTTGCGAAGCAGCCGAACGGCAGCGTCACGATCATCTCGCTGGGCGGGTTCACGAACCTGGCCGGATTGCTGGAGTCGGGACCCGGTCAGGGCAGCAAGCTCGATGGGCGCGAGCTCATCGCCAAGAAGGTCGACCGTCTCGTACAGATGGACGGCCTGTTCCCCACCGAGAACGCGCCCCCGTACACGAACCAGGAGATCGATCTTCCCGCCGCGACCGCGGTCGTCGAGGGCGACTGGCCGACGCCGATCGCGTGGGTCGATGGACTGCCCGGCATCGCCGCGAGCGTCGGCGGGACCCTGTGCACGACAAAGGACGAAGACCACCCGATGCGCGTCGTCTACGAGCTCCTCTTCGAGTGCGGTCCGCCCGGTGACGGCAATTGGGACGCGCCCGCCTTCCTGTACGCAATCGGGGATCAGCCCGAGATCTGGGAGGAGCTCGGTCAGGGCGGCTCCGCCGCGATCGCGGAAGCCGGCGGGCTGAAGTGGGTGACACCATCCGATCGTCCGGACGATCTGTTCGTCCATGTGTTCGACCAGGAGGCCCTGAACGCCCGCATCGACGAGCTGCTCGCCGTCGACGCCAAGTAGCGCGTCGCGCACCACGTAGGCTCCGCCGCCGTGGTGCTCTCGGACGTGACGATTCGCCAGGAGCTCGACGCGGGCCGGATCGTGATCGATCCGTTGATGGACGACGCCATCCAGCCGTCGTCCGTCGACCTGCGCATCGACCGCTTCTTCCGCGTGTTCCGGAACGACAGCACGCCGTTCATCGATCCCAAGCAGCCGCAAGAGGACCTGACCGAACTCGTCGAGGTGATCGACGATCGCGCCTTCATCCTGCATCCCAATGAGTTCGTGCTCGCGAGCACGTTGGAGCGGGTGCAGCTGCCCGATGACATCGTCGCCCGTCTCGACGGGAAGTCGTCGCTCGCTCGCCTCGGACTGCTCACGCACGTGACGGCGGGGTTCGTGGATGCGGGTTGGGACGGGCACCTCACACTCGAGCTGTCGAACGTGGCGACGCTGCCGATCGCGCTCTACCCGGGGATGAAGATCGGCCAGATCTCGTTCCTCCGCATGACGACCGCGGCAGAGCACCCGTACGGGTCGGGGATCGCCGGCTCCAAGTACCAAGGCCAGAAGGGCCCGACGCCGTCGCGCTACTACCTCAACTTCAAGAAGGACTGAGCGGCCGGGCAGGGACGCCGGCAACCGTGACGCCGGCTTCGACGTCGCGCGTGACGACCGCGCCAGCACCAATCGTTGCGTTGGCGCCGATGACCACACGCGGCAGGATCGTTGCGCCCGCGCCCACGAAGACGTCGTCGCCGACGCCCACCTCGCCACCCACGGTCACGCCGGGGCTGACCGTCACGTAGTTGCCAAGCACGCAGTCGTGTGCGACGGAGGCGTTCACGTTCAGGTGCGTGTGCCGACCGAGCACGACGTTGGTCGTGAGCCGCGCGCCTGCGGCGAGCACCGAACCGGGACCGATCTCACAGCTCGAGCCCATCGAGGCATCGCCGTGAATCGCGATCGCACTCGAGCGTTCGGCGGCGGAGGCGAGCGCATCGATTCTTCTGCGAGCAGCCGGCATGCCCACGCCGATGAGGACCTCCGCGTCGATGGTCTCGAGGTCCTTGCTCGTGCCGATGATCTCGACGCCCCGACCAATCAGGTGTGGAGACTGATCGGCGCCGTCGTCGAGGAAGCCGAGTACTTCGACGGGCTCACCCGCGGCGCGCATCGAGTCGACGATGTCGAGCAGCTCCCTCCCGTGGCCACTCACCCCGACGATGACGAGCCGTCGGTTGCCCTTGGCCATGGCGCTACTGCGTCGACGCAGATGTCGGTGCGGACTCGCGGGCTTCGATCGCCTCGATCAGGACTTCGGCGATGTCCTGCACCTTCACGTCCTCGTCGCGCTGCTTCTCCTTGACCCCGTCTTCCATCATCACGTAGCAGAACGGGCACGCGACCGCGATCCGTGACGCGCCGGTCGCGAGCGCCTCTTCCGAGCGCTCGGTGTTGACCTTCTTGCCGGTCCGCTCCTCCATCCACATGCGAGCGCCACCCGCGCCGCAGCACAAGCCGCGGGTGCCATTGCGGGGCATCTCGACGATGTCGATGCCGGCGAGCGAGCCGACGACCTTGCGGGGCGCGAGGTACACGTCGTTGTGGCGACCGAGGTAGCAGGAGTCGTGGAACGTCACTCGTTCGTCGAGGCTCGCGCCGTCGAGCGAGAGCCGACCGTCGTCGAGCAGCTCCATCAGCAGCTGCGAGTGGTGCACAACGGCGTAGTTGCCACCGAGCTGCGGGTACTCGTTCTTGAGCGTGTTGAAGCAGTGCGGGCACTGCGTGACGATCTTCTTGACGCCCATCCCGTTGAGCGTCTCGATGTTCTGCATCGCCAGCATCTGGAAGATGTACTCGTTGCCCGACCGACGGGCGGGGTCGCCGGTGCAGAGCTCGCTCGGGCCGAGAATGGCGAAGTCGATGCCAGCGCGCGCCAGCAGCTTGGCCATCGCCCGGGTCGTCTTCTTGTTGCGGTCGTCGAACGAGCCGGCGCAGCCGACCCAGTAGAGGTACTCGTGGTCGAGCGCGCCGCTGCCGTCGACGACCGCGACGTCTTCGAGGCCCTTGGCCCAGTCGGCGCGCTCACCCTGGTTCATGCCGTACACGTTCGACGAGTTCTCCATCGACCGGTACGTGTTGCCGAGCTCGGTCGGGAAGTCGCTCTCCATCAACGACAGGTAGCGACGCATGTCGAGGATCTTGTCGAGGATCTCGATGTTCACCGGACAGATCTCGTCGCACGCCTTGCACGTAGTGCACGCCCACAGCTCTTCGGACGTGACGCGTTGGAACACCGAGTTGGCGTCGATGGTGATGTCACGGTCAACGCCGACGGGTGGCGATACGGGAGGCGTCGCCGTTGCGGCCATCACCTCGCCGACCTTCAACACGATCTCCCGAGGATCGAGCGGCTTACCCGTCGCGTGCGCGGGGCACACCGACGTACACCGCCCGCAGATCGTGCAGGCGTCGGTGCCGAACAGCTGCTTCCAGGTGAAGTCTTCGATCGTCGAGGCGCCGAACGTCTCGAGGTCGGTCTCCATCAAGTTGGGCATCGGCTTCATCGCGCCCTTGGGCCGATCCTTGTCACGCAGGTACATGTTCATCGGCGACGTGATCATGTGCCGCAGCTTCGTGGTCGGCAGCAGCACGAGGAACACCACGAACGCGACGAAGTGCGTGATCCACATCACCCGGTGCCAGTCGACGAGCGTGCCGATGTCGGCGCCGTCCCAGAGCTCGGCGAGCCGGTACCCGACGAACGACCACTCTTCGTGCGGCTGCATGCCGTCGAGCGCGATGCGGAACCCTTCGACGAGGAAGCCCGTCACGCCGATCACGAGAAACGTCGCGAGGATCGCGGCGTCCTCGGGCTTGGTCTTGATGCGAATGCGGTACGGGCGCTGGATGTAGCGCCGGCCGATGGCCCACGCGATCCCGACCAGGAACACCACGCCGGCGAGGTCGGCGGTCGATGCGTACCCCTTGTACACGCCGCCGTGCAGGAACTTGAGCTCCTCGGGCATCTGGTGGTCGATCTCGAGGATCACGGTCGCTGCGAACAGCACGAGGAAGCCGAAGTAGATGCACGCGTGCATCGCACCGGCGGCCGGGTCGCGCAGGAGCGTCTGCATCCAGACGCCGGCGCGGAAGTCGTGCAGCCGGCGCTGGAAGTTCTTCTTCGTCGTGCGGCGGTCGTCAGGTTGGCCGCGCTCGTAGTTGCGGATGCGTTGCGACACGAGCCACGCGACCGCGATCAGCATCACGAAGATGACGCCGTAGAACAGCCAGTACACGGCGTCGGGCACATTGCCGAACACGTGCCGACTGACGGTGGAGTCGTCTTCCCACTCGGTCAGCCGCGGGATGATCCCCGAGGCCAGCGCGCCGAGCGCCGCGATGACACCGATCGCGAGGACGAGCTGATGCGGCTTCGGTCGGCGCACGGCCGCGAACCTACTTGTCACCATGTGGAACGCGGCGACTCAGCAAGACCGCGCGGCAACCGGAGCGAACGAAGTGAGCGGAGGATGCTCGCCAGGAGCGAGCGTCCGCGGCGCAGGTACCCTGCGCCGCAGCGAGCGACGCATGGTGATGACTATTGAACGGCTTGGGCGTCGTAGGCGCGCAGCCGACGAGCCAGACCTGCGAGCAGCTTGTGCGCGAAGCCCGGCACCTCGTCGATGAGCGCCGCGAACTCGCGCTGACCGAGCACGACCACTTCCATCGGCGTTGCCGCGGTGATGGTGGCGTTGCGCGGCGCACGGTCGAGCAGCGCCAAGTCGCCGAAGAAGTCGCCGGGGCCAAGCGTGGCGACCTCTTGACCGTGGCGAGTGACCTTGGCGTTCCCGTCCACGATCACGAAGAACTCGGCGCCCGCGGCGCCCTCGCTCACGAGCACCTTGCCGGTGTCGACCCGGATGTCCTCTGCCCGGCGGGCGACGTGCTGGAGGTCCTTCTTGGAGCACGCTGCGAACAGCGGGACCTCAGCCAGGTGGTCAACGAACGAGTCCTTTGCCATGGCGGCGAAAATCTAGTGACTGCCTGGCTCCGGCGCCCGCGCGGAGGGCGTGACCGTGGGCACGGCCGCGGACCGGTCGAAAAGGGGGGCCGAAGGCGGAATAGCGAGACACCCAACAAAGTTGATACCGTCACACTCAAGTCTTAGGAAACCTGGAGGGACGTCATGTCCAGAGCCGTCGGCATCGACCTCGGCACCACGAACTCGGTCGTCGCCACCCTCGACGCGGGTGAGCCCACCGTCATCCCCAACGCCGAGGGTCAGCGCACGACCCCGTCGGTCGTCGCCTTCTCGAAGGCGGCTGAAGTGCTCGTCGGCGAGGTCGCCAAGCGCCAGGCCATCACGAACCCCGACCGGACCGTCCGTTCGGTGAAGCGCGAGATGGGCACGAGCTGGACGATCGACGTCGACGGCAAGGGCTACACGCCGCAGGAGATCTCGGCCCGCATCCTCCAGAAGCTCAAGCGTGACGCGGAGGCCTACCTGGGCGACACCGTCACCCAGGCGGTCATCACCGTGCCCGCGTACTTCGACGACGCCCAGCGCCAGGCCACGCAAGAGGCCGGCCAGATCGCGGGTCTCGAGGTGCTGCGCATCATCAACGAGCCAACCGCTGCCGCGCTCGCGTACGGCCTCGACAAGGACACCGACCAGACGATCCTCGTCTTCGACCTCGGTGGCGGCACCTTCGACGTGTCGCTGCTCGACATCGGTGATGGCGTCTTCGAGGTGAAGTCGACTGCCGGCAACACGCACCTCGGTGGCGACGACTGGGATCAGCGCGTCGTCGACTGGATGGTGCAGGAGTTCAAGAACGCGCACGGCATCGACCTGTCCGCCGACAAGATGGCCGGCCAGCGGCTGAAGGAAGCCGCGGAGAAGGCCAAGATCGAGCTCTCGGCCGCGCAAGAGACCTCGATCAACCTGCCGTTCATCACCGCGACCCAGGACGGGCCGCTGCACCTCGAACAGACGCTGTCGCGCGCCAAGTTCCAGGAGATGACGGCCGACCTGCTCGACGCCTGCAAGGGGCCGTTCGAGCAGGCGATCCGTGACGCCAACATCGACAAGTCGAAGATCGACCACGTCATCCTCGTGGGCGGCTCGACGCGCATGCCCGCGGTCGTCGACCTCGTGCACTCGCTCACCGGCAAGGACCCGCACAAGGGCGTGAACCCCGATGAGGTGGTCGCGATCGGTGCGGCGATCCAGGCCGGTGTGCTCAAGGGCGACGTGAAGGACGTGTTGCTCCTCGACGTCACGCCGCTGTCGCTCGGCATCGAGACCAAGGGTCAGATCATGACCAAGCTCATCGAGCGCAACACCACGATCCCGACCAAGCGGTCGGAGGTGTTCACCACCGCCGACGACAACCAGCCCAGCGTTGAGATCAAGGTGCTCCAAGGCGAGAGCGACATGGCGTTCCGCAACAAGACGCTCGGCACGTTCCAGCTCGTTGGCATCCCGCCGGCTCCGCGCGGGGTCCCACAGGTCGAGGTCACGTTCGACATCGATGCCAACGGCATCGTGCACGTGTCGGCCAAGGACCTCGGCACTGGCAAGGAGCAGCAGATGACGATCACCGGCGGCACCGCCCTCGACAAGGACGAGATCGACCGGATGATGAAGGACGCCGAGGTGCACGCCGAGGAGGACCGTCAGAAGCGCGAGACCGTCGAGGCCCGCAACAACGCCGACTCGCTCGTGTACCAGACCGAGAAGCTGCTCAAAGAGCAGGAAGACAAGGTCTCGGCTGACGACAAGGCGAAGGTCGAGGCTGCGGTCGCGGAGCTCAAGGCGGCGCTCGAGGGTGAGGACGTCGCGGTCATCAGCGAGAAGCACCAGACGCTGACCGCGGTGCTCCAGGAGTTCTCGCAAGCCCTGTACGCGAACGCGCAGCAGCAGGCTGCGGGTGGCGAGGCGGCACCTGGTGCCGACCCGACCGCGTCCGACGACGAGGTGGTTGACGCCGAGATCGTCGACGAGGGCGAGGAGAAGAGCGCGTAAATGGGTGACGGGGCTCGCGACTCGGTCGCCGAGCCTGACGGCTCGGACGCAGAGGCCGACGTTTCGATAGAAGATGCCGAGGCGTCCGTCGAGGCGGACATCGCTGCGCTCTCTCGCGAGCGGGACGATCTGCGCGAGATGGCGCAACGCGTGCAGGCCGACTTCGAGAACTACCGCAAGCGGATGCTGCGCGAGCAGACCGAGAAGATCGAGCGCGCCAACCAGGCGCTGCTCGAGGAGCTGCTGCCCGTGCTCGACTCGTTCGACCTCGCGGTGGCCGGTCTTGCCGACGCCGACCAGAACGTGCGCAAGGGCGTCGAGCTTGTGCAGACCGAGCTGCTCGGTGTGCTGGCCAAGGGCGGGCTCGAGCGCATCGACGTGCTGGGCAAGCCGTTCGATCCGCACGAGCACGAAGCCGTCGCACAAGAAGACGGCGACGGGGAGCCCGTGGTGTTCGACGTGTTGCGCTCCGGTTACCGACTCAAGGGCCGCGTGCTCCGACCGGCAACGGTGAGGGTCACGCGCGCCGAGCAGTAAGCGGGGTGACCTGACCCAAGTGAGCGTCCGCGGAGCCGGGTATCCCGGCGGAGCAGCGAACGGGCCCGAGTGGCCGGAGCGGGACTGATGGCACCCGAGCGCGAGTGGTTCGAGAAGGACTACTACGGCGTGCTCGGTCTCGAATCGAGCACGACCGACAAGGACATCCAGAAGGCGTACCGAAAGCTCGCCAAGGAGTTCCATCCCGACGCGAACGCGGGTGACGCGAAGGCCGAGGAGCGCTTCAAGGAGATCTCTGCCGCGCACGCAGTCTTGGGCGATCCCGCAAAGCGCAAGGAGTACGACGAGGTTCGACGCATGGTCGCGAGCGGCGTCGGTCCCGGCGCTTTTGGTGGTGGCGGCGGGTTCGGCCCCGGCTTCGAAGGGATGACGTTCGACTTCGGCGACGGTGGCGGCGGCCTCGGCGACATCCTCGGCGGGTTGTTCGGCGGCGGCGGTCGTCGGGGCCGTGGTCGCCAAGCCAACGCGCCGCAACGCGGGCACGACCTCGAGACCGAGCTGCGCCTCGACTTCCTCGACGCGGTGCACGGTGTCGAGACGTCCGTGGCGCTCACGTCCGACGCCCCATGCTCGAAATGCCACGGCTCCGGTGCGGAGCCGGGCACCGTGCCCGAGCGGTGCGCGACGTGTGGCGGCAGCGGCGCCATCGCGGTCGACCAAGGTCCGTTCTCGGTCTCGCAGGTGTGCCCGACGTGCGCAGGACGCGGCCAGGTCGTCACTAGCCCGTGCTCGAGCTGCCGCGGCGCGGGCGTCGAGCGTCGCAAGCGCAACGTCAAGGTGCGCATCCCGGCGGGCGTGCGCGACGGGCAGCGCATCCGCATCGCAAGACGGGGTGGTGCTGGCCGCACCGGTGGCCCGGCTGGCGACCTCTACGTGATCGTGCACGTCGGCTCGCATCCCTTGTTCACGCGCTCGGGCGCGCGCGATCTCGCCATCACGGTGCCGGTCACGTTCTCCGAGGCCGCGCTGGGAGCGCAGGTGAAGGTGCCGACGCTCGACGCGCCGGTCACGGTGAAGGTGCCGGTGGGAACCGAGAGCGGCAAGACCGTGCGCGTTCGCGGTCGCGGCATCCAGCCATCGAAGGGCGATGCCGGCGACCTGCTCGTGAAGTTCGACGTGGTCGTGCCCAAGAAGCTCAACGCCGAGCAGCGCGCAGCAGTTGAGGCGCTCGTCGAGAAGCTCGACGACGATCCCCGTAGTCACCTGGGAGTGTGATCCATGGCAACCCAAGGACCTGATCGCATGCAAGAGCGAGCGCTCTACATCATCTCGGTGGCCGCGGAGCTCGCGGGTGTGCACGCGCAGACGCTGCGCATCTACGAGCGCAAGGGTCTCATCGAGCCGGCGCGCACCCAGGGCGGGAGTCGGCGTTACTCAGAGCACGACATCGCGCTGCTCCGCCGCATCCAAGAGCTCACGAACGAGGGCGTGAGCCTGATTGGCGTGCGCAAGATCCTCGAGCTCGAAGACGACCTGGCCGACGCGCTCGCACGCATCCGCAAGCTCGAAGAGATGCTCGAGCGCACCCGCGCGCGGACGCGTGGTGCGGCGAGCTAGACCAGCTAGTTCGACACCAGCGTGGCGAGGAGCCGTTCGAACTCTTCGTCGGTCGGAGCGGTGCGAGGATCTCTCACCGTCAACGTCACGACGAGCGCCCGACTCGACGTCGTTCGTCCTTCGTAGACGACGAGTCGCGTCGTCGGGGTACTGCTGTCGACGAGCTCGGCCCGAAACGCGGGAGCACCGTCGAGCACTGTCTGACGCGCGCCCTGTAGGCGGATGGTGGGAATCTGCTCCACCACGATCTGGGTCTCGGTCGTCACCCACTCGTGGAGCGCGTCAAGTGGCTGATCGGTGTTGAAGCTCCGCACTTGGAGCGTGTTCGAGTTCGTGACACTCACGTCGGGGCCGATCTCCAACACGACCCGCACGCATTCGTCGGCCGCGAGCACGTTCGGGCACTCACCGGTGGGCTCTTCGATGCGCCACTCCTTCGGGTACCGGAACCGGAAGTCAGCGTCTTGGTCTGCGTAGATGGTTGTGGCAGGCCCGATGCTCGGACGGTCGTCACCGTCGAGCATGCCCGCGCCCACGCTCCCGCCAACGACGAGCAGCGCGACGGCCGCGGCCAGGATCGCCCAGCCGCGCCGCGTGTTCGGAAGCTCGACGATGGGGCGGTCTTCGCGGCTCCACCGCTTCGGCCTGATGACGACGGCGGACGTCTCCGCGGCGGGCTCGTCCTCCTCCCGCTTCGGCGCCTCGTGCTCGACCGCGTCCGCGAGCGTCGGGACCGCGCCGAGGTACGGCGTGGGGACGACCTCGAGCGGGAGTGCTGGGACAGGCGGCGGCTCGGCGGCTCGCCCAGGTGCCGGCAACGACGGCACGTCAGCGTGCCAGGAGATGGCGTCGGCGGCGAGATCGAGCCGGGCCACCCTGGCCGTCCACGCCGAGCCGTCCCACCAGCGCAGACGTTGCGCGTCGAGAGGATCGGGGTGCCAGCCCGGCTCGGCTGGCCCGGCATGATCGGAGGCCACCCAGTGCACGATCGATCAGGGTGGCACAGCCCTTGTGCCGCAACGGGGATAGTCGCGGGAATGTCTGAACTTGACAATGACGTTGTCAACTTCACACACTGACCCGGACGTCGCGAGGAGCCCATGGCACTCGACCCCAACAAGCTGACGCGCAAGACCGGCGAGGCCCTCCAGGCCGCGCAGTCACTCGCGCAGGAGCGCAACCACGCCCAGGTTGCCCCGGAGCATCTGCTTGCCGCGCTCGTGGGTCAGCCGGAATCGGTGGTGCTGCCAGTGCTCGAGCGGCTCGGCGTCACGCCGTCAGCCGTACGCGATCGCGTCGATCAGGCGTTGGGGAAGATCGCGCAGGTCTACGGCCAGACCGCGCAAGCTCAGCTGTCGCCGGACGCATTCAAGGTGCTCGAGGCAGCCGATGCGCAGCGCACCGACCTCAGCGACGACTACCTCTCCACCGAGCACGTGCTGCTCGCGATGACTGAGATCGCCGGCGGCGTCGGCGACCTGCTCCGCGCCCTCGGCGTCACGCACGACGCGGTGCTCGGCGCGCTCAAGGACGTTCGCGGCAGTCACCGCGTCACCAGTGAGAACCCCGAGGACCAGTACCAGGCGCTCGAGCGGTTCGGCCGCGACCTCACCGAAGAGGCGCGCAAAGGCAAGCTCGACCCGGTCATCGGACGCGACGACGAGATCCGTCGCGTCATCCAGGTGCTCTCTCGGCGTACGAAGAACAACCCGGTGCTCATCGGCGAGCCCGGCGTGGGGAAGACGGCGATCGTCGAAGGACTGGCACGCCGCATCGTCGAAGGCGATGTGCCCGAGTCGCTGCGCGAGAAGCGGCTCATCTCGCTTGACATCGGTGCGATGGTCGCGGGCTCGAAGTACCGCGGTGAGTTCGAAGACCGGCTGAAGGCGGTCCTCAAGGAGATCACCGACGCCGAGGGCGAAGTCATCTCCTTCGTCGACGAGCTGCACACGATCGTGGGCGCGGGCGGCGCGGAAGGTGCGGTGGACGCCGGCAACATGATCAAGCCGATGTTGGCGCGCGGCGAGCTGCGCATGATCGGTGCGACCACGCTCGACGAGTTCCGCAAGTACATCGAGAAGGATCCCGCGCTCGAGCGGCGCTTCCAGCAGGTGTTCGTGGGCGAGCCATCCACCGAGGACACGATCGCGATCCTGCGCGGGCTCAAGGAGCGCTACGAGGTGCACCACGGCGTGCGCATCCAGGACGCCGCGCTGGTCGCGGCGGCGGTGCTGTCCGACCGCTACATCACCGGTCGCCAGCTGCCTGACAAGGCGATCGACCTCGTCGACGAAGCCGCGTCGCGCCTGCGCATCGAGATCGACTCGATGCCGATCGAGATCGACGTAGTCGAGCGGCGAATCCGCCAGCTCGAGATCGAGAAGGCCGCGCTGGCCAAGGAGACCGACGCGAGCTCGAAGCAGCGACTCGATGCGATCGAGGCCGAGGTGGCCGAGCTCGGGGAAGAGCGCGATGCGATGGTGGCGCACTGGCAGAACGAGAAGGACGCCATCACCGAGATCAGCGCACTCAAGGAGCAGCTGGAGCAGTCGCGCCACGAAGCCGAGCGGGCCGAGCGTGAAGGCGACCTCGAGAAGGCCGCGCAGCTGCGCTACGAGACGATGCGCGACCTCGAGCAGGAGATCGAGGCAAAGACCGTACGTCTCGACGAGCTCCAGCGCGACCGAAAGATGTTGAAGGAAGAGGTCGACGAGGAAGACGTCGCCGAGATCGTCTCCAAGTGGACGGGCGTGCCGGTCACGCGCTTGCTCGAAGGCGAGATCGCCAAGCTCGTGCGCATGGAAGACGTGCTGCACTCGCGGGTGGTCGGCCAGGACGAGGCGGTGTCGGTGGTCGCGAACGCGATCCGCCGTTCACGCGCCGGCCTCTCAGACCCGCACCGCCCCATCGGTTCGTTCCTGTTCCTCGGGCCGACGGGTGTGGGCAAGACCGAGCTCGCGCGCAGCCTCGCCGACTTCCTGTTCGATGACGAGCGGGCGATGGTCCGCATCGACATGTCCGAGTACCAAGAGAAGCACAACGTGTCGCGCCTGGTTGGCGCGCCCCCCGGCTACGTCGGGTACGAGGAGGGTGGCCAGCTCACCGAAGCGGTGCGACGACGCCCGTACTCATTGGTGCTGCTCGACGAGATCGAGAAGGCGCACGCCGACGTGTTCAACGTGCTCCTCCAGGTGCTCGACGACGGCCGCCTCACCGATGGTCAGGGGCGCACGGTCGACTTCTCGAACACCGTGCTGATCATGACGTCGAACCTCGGCGGCGGCGCAGACGAGCGCACGGTCATGAACGTCGTGGGCAACCACTTCAAGCCCGAGTTCCTCAACCGGATCGACGAGATGGTGGTGTTCCATCCCCTCGGCGAGGAGCACATCCGAGAGATCGTGGAGCTCCAGATCGAGCACCTTCGGACCCGGCTCATGGAGCGCAACCTCGCGCTCGAGCTCACCGACGCGGCACTGGAACACCTGAGTACGGTCGGGTACGACCCCGACTACGGCGCGCGCCCACTGAAGCGAGTCATCCAGAAGGAGATCGCCGACCCAGTCGCGCTCGGTCTGCTGAAGGGCGACTACTCAGACGGCGACGTGGTGATGGTCGACGCAGCCAAGGACGGCCAGCTCACGTTCTCGAGAAAGCAAGCCGTCAACGCCTGAGGATCACGCGCCAGGCGACGCCACCGTCAACCCGTTGGCTTCGGCGGCGGAGATCGTCCGTTGGTCGTACGAGTAGAAGACGAGATCCGGCATCTGCAATCCGAGCGCGGTCGCGACGTGGATGGCATCGAGCGACCGCAAGGTAGTGGGATCGATGCCCACTGCCGCCTCGAGAATGCGGCGATCGATCGTCACCGGGACGAACGGGAGCATGACGGCACGGGTTCTGGCGAGGCCGTCATCACCGTCATCGCGTCGCGCCGCTCGACCTACTTCAAGGAACGCGAGCTCGCTCGTGGCCAGCTGGTCGTGGCTCCGAATGGCCTGACGCAGCGATGGGGCTTCGGGCTCGTTGATTGCCAGCTTGACCAGCGCCGATGACTCCACGTAGCCGACGCTCACTCCTTGCCTTCCCGGTCCTCCATGAGCGCCTTCGTCCCGGCATATGAGGGCGGGCCGGGAGGAACTGGGATGTCGTCGATCGTTCCGACCGCCGCGCGCGCTCGCCCTTCCGCGATGAGGCGAGCGATTGGGTTGCCGGCCGGTGCTGGTGGCGCGAGGACGGCTACGAGGCGACCATGCTCGGTCACCTCCAGCGACTCGCCAGCCTTCACGCGGCGCAGGTAGACGCTCAGGTTCTGGCGCAGCTCACGAACCCCGACCCGATCCATGTAGCACAATGTAGCACAATTGGGCCGATGTTCATCCCGTCGTCGAGACGTTGGTGACCGTGATGCGCACCGCATCACGCGCGGTGCCCGATGATGCAGTGATCAGCACGTCCTGTTCTGCACCGAACGGAGGATCGCTGACGCGCACCACGACCTTGACCTTCTCGAACGATCCCCCCGGCACCGAGAGCGGATATCCCTCGGACTCGAGCTCCGACGCGATGTCGACCCCCTCATAGAAGTACTTGACCGCGAACCCCGCGCCCGGTACCGATCCGCGCACGACAAACTCCGCGGGTTGGTCACCCTCGTTCTCGATGCGAAGGGTGAGGCTGACGCGCTGGTCGACGACGACGTTGCGCTGCTGGCCGACGCCGTCGTCGTTGTAGAGATCGTCGCCGGTGAGCACGTCGCCGCCCCGACTGACGAACATGAGATCGGGTTGGGCCGCTACTTGTCCGGCCGCGGTGGCGGGGGCCATGACCAGCGTCAGCGCGACCGCGAGGAGGACTCCGCCTCGCGTCACGAAACCGAGCGTACTCTTCGCCCGTGCCGGACCGGCAGGGCGACGCGATCTCCGCGACCGAGAGCTGGTTCGTTGCTCGGGGTCTTCCGCACTTCATCTTTCGGTACAGCGCGTCACGCGATGTCTGGACTCGCGCCGCGCCGCTGCTGACGCTCGTCGCGCTGATCGAGGTCGTGATCAACGCCCCGAGCGCCAGCTTCGAGGTGTGGGTGAGCGTGCTCGTGACCGTCGCGGCGTTCCTGGCGGTGATCGCGGTCTGGGCCATCGCGAACGCGGTTCGAGACCGACCCCTGTTCTCCCGTCCGGAGGACGTCGGTCCCGTTGAAGTCGCGCTCTTCGTGGTGCTGCCCGCGCTCGTGCCGATCGTCACCGATGGTCAGTGGCGCTCGGGGCTCGTGACCGGGTCGGCGAACCTCGCGCTGCTCGCGATCATCTACCTGTCAACGAGCTACGGCATCGTCCCCATGACCCGCTGGGTGATCACCCACGGAGCTCGGCAGGTGCTCTCGGTGTCGGCGCTGCTGGTGCGCGCGCTGCCGCTGTCGCTGCTCGTGGTGATCATCGTCTTCTACACCGCCGAGCCCTATCAGTTCGCGCACGAGCTGCCCTGGCCGTTGCTCGGCCTCGCGCTCTTGCTCTTCGGTTCCGTGGCCACTGCGTTCGCGATCGTGCGCGTGCCCCGCCAGGTTGGGGAGCTGTCACAGGGCGAGACGTGGTCGACGTTGCGCGGGCGGGCCAAGGCGACGCCGGCCGGCGCCTTGTCGGCATCGAAGCCAGCCTCCATTCCGCGGATCACGCACCGGGAGTGGACCAACATCGGGTTGGTGGTCCTCACCGGGGAGGCGATCCTGGTCCTCCTGGTCGGCGCCTCGATGTTCGGGTTCCTCGTGCTGCTGGGCACCCTGACCGTGCCGGTGGAGCTCGCCAGCGCATGGGCCGGTGCTCCCGTCGAAGAGCTGGTGTCGTTCCACCTCTTCGGTGCCGATCTCGCCGTCAGCAGCGAGCTGCTGAAGACCGCGGCGTTCCTCGCTGGGTTCACCGGCCTTCAGTTCACCGTGTCGCTGCTCAGTGACGCGACCTACCAGGAGGAGTTCCTGCACGATCTGCGAGAGGAGCTGCGCGTCGCGCTCGCCGTCAGGGCGGTCTACTTGACGGTCATGATCCGCCGAGCACGCACGGCCACGTGAATCCGGGATCGGTACCCGACCCTCCAGCGACTACGCTGTCCCCAACGTGACTGCCGTCGCGTTCATCCCCACCGTTGCGCGCCGACCCGAAAGCGGGTCCTGATGCCTGGCACGGTGGTTGTCGGCACCCAATGGGGTGACGAGGGCAAGGGTCGCTTCACCGACTACCTCGCCAAAGAGTCGACGCTCGTCGTCCGGTATCAGGGCGGGCACAACGCCGGCCACACGATCGTCGTCGACGGGCAGGTGTTCGCGCTCCAGCTCGTGCCGAGCGGTGTGCTCTACGACTACGTGACGCCGATCATCGGCAACGGCGTCGTGGTTGACCCTGCCGTGCTGATCGCTGAGCTCGACATGCTCGAGAGCAAAGGCGTGAACACGAGCGCGCTGCGAGTGTCGGGCAACGCGCACCTGATCATGCCGTACCACCAAGAGCTCGACCGCGTGACCGAGCGGTACCTCGGCAAGAACAAGCTCGGCACGACCAAGCGCGGCATCGGGCCCGCGTACGCGGACAAGGCGCTGCGTGTCGGCTTGCGCGTGCAGGACCTGCTCGATCCGAAGATCTTCCGCGAGAAGCTCGATCTGGCATTACGCGAGAAGAACGGCGTGCTCGCGAAGGTCTACAACCGGCTGCCGCTCGACGGCGACGAGATCGTCAAGACGTACCTCGAGATGGTCCCGCGACTCGAGCCGATGATTGCCGACACGGTGCACATGGTCCACGAGGCGCTCGAAGCCGGGCAGCAGGTGCTGTTCGAAGGCGCGCAGGCCACGTACCTCGACCTCGACCACGGAACGTATCCGTTCGTGACCTCGTCCAACCCCGTGGCGGGCGGTGTGTGCACCGGCGCCGGCGTTGGGCCGCGCGACATCGACCGCGTGATCGGCGTCACCAAGGCCTACACGACGCGCGTCGGGTCGGGACCGTTCCCCACCGAGCTGCTCGAAGGTGACGAGATCGGCGACCTGCTCGTCGATCGCGGTCACGAGTTCGGCACGAACACTGGTCGACGCCGCCGTCCGGGATGGCTCGACGGCGTGATGCTGAAGCACGCGGTACGGCTCAACAGCTGTAGCGAGGTAGCGATCACCAAGCTCGACGTGATGGCGCCACTCGCGGAGGTGAAGGTGTGCGTCGCCTACGAAGGAGAAGACGGCACACGCTACGACTACGTGCCGTACCACCAATCAGTGATCCACAAGGTGCGGCCGATCTACGAGACGCTCCCTGGCTGGAAGAGCGAGATCACGAGCGCAGAGCGGATCGAGGATCTCCCATCCGAAGCGCGCGACTACGTGTGCTTCGTCGAGCAGCTCGCCGGCGTGCCGATCAGCTTCGTGTCGGTCGGCCCTGGTCGGGAGCAGACCGTCGTGCTGCCGCGCGCCGCGTGAGAGCCCTTGTTGTTGGGAGCGGAGGGCGCGAGCACGCGCTGTGCTGGACGCTGGCGCGCTGCGCCTCGGTAGCCGAGGTCATCGCAGCACCGGGAAATCCGGGCATCGAGTCAGTGGCGCAATGCATGCCCGTCGACGCCAAGGACCCGGCGGCGATCGCGCAGCTCGCCGATGAGGTCGACGCCGACCTCGTGATCGCCGGATCGGAGGAGACGCTCGTACGTGGGGTCGTCGACACCGTCAAAGCGAGCGGGCGGCTCGCCTTCGGTCCGTCGGCCGCTGCAGCCCGACTCGAAGGATCGAAGCGATGGATGAAGGAGATTGCCGCGGCCTCAGAGGTGCCCACCGCGCGCCATGGTGCCTTTACCGCCGATGACGAGGCGGCTGCGCTCGCGTTTCTCGAAACACTCGGTGACCTCTATGTCGTCAAGACGGACGGGTTGGCCGCGGGGAAAGGCGTGACGGTCACGGAGTCGATCGAAGAGGCGCGGGACGCAGTTCGTTCATATCTCTCCGGCGCGGCGTTCGGCGACGCCGGGACGACCGTGGTGATCGAAGAGGGGATGCGAGGGCCGGAGCTCTCGTTGCTCGTCGTCTGCAACGGTGATGTGCGCGCCGCCACTCCGTTGGCACCCGCGCAGGACTTCAAGCGTGTCGGTGATGGTGACGCTGGCCCCAACACCGGCGGCATGGGCGCCTACTCACCAGTGCCGATCGCCGGTGACGACGTGATCGACCAAGTGATGGACCGTGCCGTTCGCCCTACCTTGCGCGTGCTCGCAGAGCAGGGCATCGAGTACCGCGGCATCCTCTACGCCGGCCTCATGCTCACCGACGAGGGACCGAAGCTCGTTGAGTACAACGTGCGCTTCGGCGACCCTGAGTGTCAGGTGGTCGTGCCGCGACTCACGACCGACCTGGGCGAGCTGTGCCGAGCAGCCGCGTCCGGAGAGCCACTCCCTGACATCACGTTCACGGACGATTCGTGGGTCACGATCGTGCTCGCGTCAGAGCGCTACCCGGCGTCCCCGCGCACCGGTGACGTGATCGAAGGTCTCGATGCCGAGGCGACACTCGACGATGTCGTCGTGTTCCACGCAGGCACTGCGCGCGACGACGGGAAGATCGTGACCGCCGGCGGACGCGTGCTCAACGTGACGGCGTCAGGTGCGACACTCGGCGCGGCTCGGGATCGTGCCTACGAAGCCGCGTCGCGCATCGAGTGGCCCGGCATGCACTACCGCCGTGACATCGCCGCGTCCGCCGCGGGAGTCCCCGCATGACCCCCCAGGTTTTTCGGCACGTTCAACCCACCTATTTGTCGTTCAGCGTGCCGAAAAACCTGGGGGGTTCAGAACAGGTTGGTGGGGCGCTTCTGGGTGCGGGTCATGTTGGTGACGTTCGAGCGGCGCGAACCCGGTGCTCGCACTCCCGCCGCCACGAGCGCGCACTCGATGCAGCGCAGCGGCTGATGCTTCTTGATCTTGGGAACCAGGCAGCTCTCGCAGAAGAGCTCGCCGCAGTCGTCACAGGTGTTGACCGCGCGGGCGGCGAAGTGGTTCGCGCAGGCGCCGAGGTACTCCTCGTTGCCGTTCATCGCCCCCCGATGCTCGGCCAACACTCGCTCTTCTCCCGTCCGATCGCGGCTGGTGTCGCTGCGCGCGACGGCTCGCTCCGGGCCAGCCGGTCGCCCCTACAGTGTCGGCAGGGAGGGATCAGCCCTTGATCGGCCGCTACGCCCTAGCCCCCATGGCGGACCTCTTCACTGACGAGGCCCGCTACGCCACGTGGCTCGAGGTCGAGATCCTCGCCGCCGAGGCCCAGGCCAAGCTCGGGGTCGTCCCTCCAGAGGCCGCCGCCGCCATCCGCGAGCGGGCCGGCTTCGACGTCGCCGCGATCGAAGAGCGCGAGCTGGTCACCGAGCACGACGTCGCCGCGTTCGTGGACATCGTCCAAGAGCGCGTCGGGGCACCGGAAGGCACTTGGGTCCACCACGGTCTCACCTCGAGCGACGTCGTTGACACCGCGTTGTCGGTCACGCTCGTCCGGGCATGCGATCTCTTGCTGGAAGCTATCGACGCGCTCGAAGTGGCGATCGCAACGAAGGCGAGAGAGCACACGTCGACGGCGATGGTCGGGCGCACGCACGGCATCCACGCAGAACCCACCACCTTCGGCGCCAAGTTGGCGCTCTGGGCGCTTCAGGTGAGACGGGATCGCACGCGCATCGAGCGGGCGCGCGATGGCATCGCCGTCGGCAAGCTCTCGGGTGCGGTCGGCACGTTCTCGAACGTCGCGCCCGAAGTCGAGGCGTACGTGTGCGAGCACCTCGGCTTGCGTCCGGTGCCGGCGACGCAGGTGATCGCCCGCGATCGTCACGCCGAGGTCCTCTATTCGTGTGCGTCGCTGGGCGCCGCCGTCGAGACGTTCGCGCTCGAGATCCGTCACCTCCAGCGCACCGAGGTCGGTGAGGTCGAGGAGCCCTTCCGCGTTGGGAAGCAGAAGGGCTCCAGCGCGATGCCTCACAAGCGCAACCCAGTGAAGTGCGAGCAGTTGTGCGGACTCGCACGGGTGCTCCGCGCCCACGTGGTCGCGGGGCTCGAAGATGTGGCGCTGTGGCACGAGCGCGACATCTCCCACTCGTCGGTCGAGCGGATCGTGCTCCCCGACGCCTTTCAGCTTGCCTATTACGTCGCGGTCAAGTTCCGCGCGATCGTGGAGGGGATGGTTGTGCACCCCGAGCGCATGATCGAGAACCTGGACGCGTCGCACGGCCTGGTCTACAGCCAGCCGGTGCTCCTGGCGCTTGTCGAGGCCGGCATGACGCGCGACGACGCGTACCGCGTGGTGCAGCGCAACGCGACCCGAACGTGGGAAGAGCGCCGTCGGTTTGTCGACGTACTGCGCGAGGACGATGAGGTGACCAAGACGCTCGACGCCAACCGCCTCAGCGCATGCTTCGATCTCGACCACGCACTCGCGAACGCGGGTCGCGCGGTCGATGCTCTCGACGAAGCGAGCGCCACACGGTGACACGCCTCGCGCTGCCGCATCACTACACAGGGAAGGTCCGTGACCTCTACGAGGTCGATCACGATCGAATGCTCGTGGTCGCGTCCGACCGGATCTCGGTGTTCGACGTCGTGCTTCCCAATCTGGTGCCAGACAAGGGCCGAGCGCTCACGGGGTTGTCGACCTTCTGGTTCGAGCGCACGGGCGACCAGTGGCCGAACCACCTCGTGTCGTCCGACCCCACCGACTTCCCCGAGACGGCGGGGCCCGACATCGCTGGCCGGGCCATGCTCGTGCGGGCGTCGCGGACCGTCCGACTCGAGTGCATCGCGCGCGGCTACCTGTTCGGATCGGCGTGGAAGGAGTACGAGGCGAACGGCACGGTGCACGGCGTGAAGCTGCGCGCTGGTCTGCGGCAAGCCGAGCGCCTCGACGAGCCGATCTTCACCGCAACCACCAAAGCCGAAGCCGGCCACGACGAAGCGCTCACCGACGCGGAGGCCGCAGAGCTGGTCGGCGACGACCTGTTCGAGCGGGTGCGGTCGGCGACGCTCGCCGTCTACGGCTTCGGTGCCGAGCACTCGGCCGACTGCGGGTTGATCCTCGCCGACACCAAGCTCGAGTTCGGCACGATCGACGACGAGCTGTTGATCATCGACGAGATGATGACGCCGGACTCGTCGCGCTACTGGTCGTCCGAGGACTACGGAGTCGGCACGTCACCCGCGTCCTTCGACAAGCAGTACGTGCGTGACCACTACCTCAAGCTGGGCTGGGACCAGCAGCCACCCGCACCCGAGGTGCCGCAGTCGGTGATCGACGGCACGCGTGCCCGCTACGTCGAGGCCTACGAGATCCTCACCGGCGAGTCGTTTGCCGACTGGTACGGCGTGGAGGACTGACGTGCGATTCGAAGCGCGTGTGGACGTGACGCACTTGCCGGGGATCGCCGATCCACAGGGCGCGACGGTCGAGCGCGCGCTGCCGGCGCTCGGGTACACGAACGTCTCCGAGGTGCACATCGGCAAGACGATCCGTCTCGTAATCGACGCAGCCGATGAAGCCGCGGCACGCGCACAGGTCGGTGAGATGTGCGAGCGACTCCTCGCCAACCCGGTCATCGAGGCGTATTCCATCGAGATCACGGAGCTCGCGCCGACATGAGCGACCGGCCGCGCATCGGGTATCCCGATGCGCAGGGAGCGGGGCCCGAGCGGCCCGGCGCGAAGCGCCAGGAGCGAGGAAGGTGAGCGCGCGAGTCGCGATCGTCGTCTTTCCTGGGACGAACTGTGAGCTCGACGTCGCGCACTCGCTCGAACAGCTCGGGGGATCAACGGAGCTTGTGTTCCACACCGCAACGAGCCTCGGCGGTGCCGACGCGGTAGTCGTCCCTGGCGGCTTTGCGCACGGCGACTACCTGCGCACCGGAGCGTTGGCGCGCTTCTCACCGGTGATGACAGCGGTCGCTGAGCACGCGGCCGCGGGCGGCCCGGTCGTCGGCATCTGCAATGGCTTCCAGGTGCTCACTGAGGCCGACCTCCTTCCCGGCGCGCTCCAGAAGAACGTTGGCTTGAAGTTCCTGTGCAAGACCGTCGAGTGCCGGGTCGAGACGAGCGCGTCGGTCCTCACCTCAGGTGTCGCGCCGGGGACCGTCCTGCGGCTCCCGATCAACCACTTCGAGGGCAACTACATCTGCGACCAAGTCACGCTCGATCAGCTTCGAGCCGAGGATCGGATCGTGCTGCGCTACGTCGACAACCCGAACGGCGCGCTCGATGACATCGCTGGCATCGCCAACGAGCGCGGGAACGTCGTCGGGCTCATGCCGCACCCGGAGCGGGCAAGCGACGCGCTGCTCGGCTCCTCGGATGGCGTGGTGCTGTTGCAGTCGTTGCTCGACGCGGCGGTCGCCCGCTCCGAAGCCGCCTGACCCGAGGACCGGAGCGTGTCGGAGGCGGTCCACGGGCTTCTGTTGGAGCAGGCGCGGGTCATGTATCCCGGCACCGTTGCGCTCGGGCAGCTGCACTGGCCCGACTCCGCCTCAGGCGTCGATGCGCACGGTCGGGACGGAGTGAAGTTCTCGAAGCAAGAGAAGCAAGCCATGCAAGCCCGCGCCGGCGACTTCCCGACCACAGTCGCGCTCGTGGTCACTCCAGGCCAGGTGTTCGTGTGTCCTTACAAGGTGGCGCGCAACGGGGCCGCCAAGCTCGGCAGCGACTTGAAGGGCTGGAGCCGCGACCAGTTGCGCATCGCGATCTCGCACCCGTACGGGTCGAAGGACTACGCGCGCCTCGAGCTGATGTCACAGGACCAACGCATCGAGCTCGACGCGGCCGACGCGAACGGCGTCAACCGTGAATTCCTCGCCACGATCTCCGGAGCTGTGGGCGAAACGGGGATCAGTCGGAGCGGGTGATGCCGGCCTTCACGAGGACTTCGGTGGGGACGCCGGCGTCGCGCCAGGTTGCGTAGGCGATGCCCTTGCGGTCGCCGTAGGACTTCGCCACCTTCACGAATCCTGCTTCCAGCGCCGACACGTCGACCGCAACGCCCGCCTTCATCCCGGCCAGCTCGGCCTGGAGGTCACGCCGCTCTTGCGTCAGCTGGAGTCGGTGGAGCGATGACGCCCCACCGATCTCGCCGTCGATCGCGACCAGACGCTTCTCGATCGACTCCGGCGTGCGACGGCGACCACGGCGAGGCCGGTGCTGCTCGAGCGCGTCGAGGTAGGCCTTCACCGCCTGGCCTTCCTTGCGGCCGGCGGTCATCGCCTGCTTGTGCTGGGGGGTCAGAGACTTCGGGGGCATTCCGAACCACGTCCTTTTCGCAATTTCGATGTCGTGACTATCGTAATTCTGTCACGAACCATTTCGGCAAATCGAGGCGTGTCTAAAGTCCGAACATGAGCGCCGAGGCCATCCATCGTCAGCTTGGGCTGACTGACGACGAGCTCGGTGACATCGACGGTCTGCTGGGCCGCTCTCCCAGCGAGCTAGAGCTCGCGATGTACGCGGTGATGTGGTCCGAGCACTGCTCGTACAAGTCGTCGAAGGTGCACCTCCGCCGCTTCCCGACCGAAGCGCCGTGGGTGCTCGTCGGTCCCGGCGAGGGCGCGGGCGTGATCGACGTCGGTGATGGTCTCGCCGTCGCGGTGCGCATCGAGAGTCACAACCATCCGTCAGCGGTCGAGCCATACCAAGGTGCGGCAACCGGAGTGGGCGGCATCATCCGCGACGTCTTCTCGATGGGCGCGCGGCCCATCGCGCTCATGGACCCGCTGCGCTTCGGACCACTCGACGACGCGCACACGCGCTACCTCTTCGAGGGCGTGGTCTCGGGCATCAGCGGCTACGGCAACTCCGTCGGTGTGCCAACCGTCGGTGGCGAAGTCGTGTTCGACGACTGCTACCGCGACAACCCGCTCGTGAACGTCTTCTGCCTCGGCCTGCTGCCAAAAGAGCGGCTCGTGCTCGCACTTGCGGAGGGCGAAGGCAACCTGGCCGTGCTGCTCGGATCATCGACTGGTCGCGACGGGATCGGCGGCGCGAGCGTGCTCGCGTCCGCAGGCTTCGAAGAAGGGTCCGAGGCCAAGCGCCCCTCGGTGCAGGTCGGCGACCCGTTCGAAGAGAAGCGACTGATCGAAGCGTGCCTCGCGCTGCTCGACGCGAACCTGGCCGTTGGCGTGCAGGACCTCGGTGCGGCCGGCCTGTCGTGCGCCGCGTCGGAGACCGCGGCCAAGGGCGGCGCGGGGATGGATGTCGACGTCGCGCGCGTCGTGAAGCGCGAGCCCGGGATGAACCCGGTCGAGGTGATGACCTCCGAGAGCCAGGAGCGCATGCTCGCCATCGTCGAGCCGCGCCACCTCGACGAGGTACTCGCCCTCTGCGAGAAGTGGGAGATCCGCGCCACGGTCGCCGGTCGCGTCACCGACACGGGTCGGTTTCGCGTGTACGAAGGCTTGTTCGACGCGATCGGTGTGGCTGGCAGCAACCCGACGCCACCGCCCGGCGACACGGCGCCGGAGGTGTCGTCGGATCGCGAGCCGATCGCCGACCTGCCGTGCGACAGCCTTGGTGACGGACCCGTGTACACGAGGCCGCTCGAGCCGCCGGCTTCGCAGGCCGGGCTGCAAGCCGCGGATCCGTGGGCAGAGCTTGAGTCGCGCTTCTCGGCCGGCGCGGATCTCTCCGATGAGCTGCTCGCGTTGCTCGCAACGCCGACGATCGCCGACAAGTCGTGGGTGTGGAGTCAGTACGACCACCAGCTGTTCCTCAACACGGTTGTCGGCCCAGGCGGAGATGCCGCGGTCCTGCGACTGAAGGGCACACCACGCGCGCTCGCACTGGCGACCGACGGCAAGGGCCGCTTCTGTCGCCTCGATCCGCGCACCGGCGGGCGGCTCGTCGTGCTCGAGGCGGCGCGCAACGTCGCGTGCGTTGGTGGCGATCCTCGAGCGCTCGTGAACTGCCTCAACTTCGGCAACCCCGAGCATCCCGAGGTGATGTGGCAGTTCCAGGAAGTCGTCGAAGGCATGAGCGAAGCCTGCGAGGCGCTCGGCATCCCGGTGATCGGCGGCAACGTGAGCTTCTACAACGAGTCGCGCGGTGCCGACATCGACCCGACCCCGGTCGTCGGTGTCGTCGGACTCATCGACGATCTTCGTGATGCGCCGCCGACGCCGCGAACCGTCGAGCGCGAACACATGGTGTTGCTCGGCGAGACGCGCGCCGAGCTTGGTGGTTCCGAGTGGGCTTCGGTGTTGCACGGACTCGACGGCGGCATACCGCCCGAAGCAGACCTCGACGCGGCGACCCGTCTGCATGCCTTCGTACGCGACCTCGTCACGGAGCGGTCTGTCGGCGGTGTGCACGACTGCTCCGACGGCGGTGTCGCGGTCGCGCTGGCCGAGATGGCGTTCGGTGGCGAGGTCGGCTTCCAGGTCACACCCGACGTCGCGCTCCCCGCGGCGGTGTGGAGCTTCTCGGAGTCGGCCAACCGCGTCCTCGTGTCGGTCGATGCCCGCCCGCTGCCTCAGGTCCTCAAACGCGCAGAGGACGCGGGTGTGCTGGCCGTCGACCTAGGCGTCGCCGACGGTGACCGGCTGATCGTCGAGGGTGCGATCGACGTGCCGCTGGCAGACGCCGAGCGCGCCTGGCGTGACGCGATCCCGACGGCATTGGGAGCCGTGGCCCCCGCCAGCTGACCTGTCGCCCCAAGTGCGGGCGGCGTCGCAACCAGATGGGATACTTAGGAAGCGATGGACCGCCAACTCGGGCACGCGTGCGGCATCTTCGGCGTCTACGCACCGGGCGCACCGGTGGCTCACCTCACGTACCTCGGGTTGTATGCCCTCCAGCACCGCGGTCAGGAGTCAGCCGGGATCGCAGTGAGCGACGGCGAGATGATCACCGTCGTCAAAGACATGGGGCTCGTCACGCAGGTGTTCGACGAGCGTCGCCTGGCACCGCTCGAGGGTCATCTCGCGATCGGTCACAACCGCTACTCCACGACCGGTTCGAGCACGTGGCGCAACGCGCAGCCCGTCTACCGCTCGGTGGGTGACGCGGGCTTCGCACTCGGGCACAACGGCAACCTGACCAACGTCATCGATCTCGCCGAAGGACTCGGCATGCTCCCCGGCCTCGAAGGCGCGAGCGCCGAGGTTGACTCCACGACAGACTCCGCGCTCGTCGCCGAGCTCATTGCCAAGGAGTACACGGCGCATCCGCGATCTGACGGACGTGACCTGGAGGTCGCACTCGAGAAGGTGCTGCCGAGACTCGCCGGCGGTTTCTCGTTCGTGCTGATGGACGACGCGCGCCTGATCGGCGTGCGCGACCGTCACGGCTTCTGGCCGCTCGTGCTCGGTCGCGTCGAGGGCGGTTGGGTGCTCGCGAGCGAGACCGCCGCGCTCGACATCGTCGGGGCGCACTTCGTACGCGAGGTTGAGCCCGGCGAGATGGTCGTCATCGACGCGAGCGGCATGCGGGAGCACCGCTTCGCCGAGCCTGACCCGAAGCTGTGCTTGTTCGAGTTCGTCTATTTCGCGCGCCCCGATACCTACCTCTACGGACGCAGTGTGCACGCCGCCCGTCAACGGATGGGCGAAGAGCTCGCGCGCCAGGCACCCGTCGAGGGCGACATGGTGATGCCCGTTCCCGAGTCGGGGATACCGGCCGCACAGGGATACGCGCGGGCGTCTGGCATCCCGTACGGCGACGGGCTCGTGAAGAACCGCTACGTCGGCCGCACGTTCATCCAGCCGAGTGCGCAGCTGCGGCGGGGTGGAGTGCGGATGAAGCTCAACCCGCTGCGCGAGAACATCCGCGGCAAGCGCCTCATCGTCGTGGACGACTCGATCGTGCGCGGGACCACGACCCGTCAAGTCGTCGCGATGCTGCGCGAGGCGGGCGCCGAAGAGGTGCACTTCCGGGTGTCGTCACCGCCCTACAAGTGGCCCTGCTTCTACGGCATGGACACCGGCCGCCGCTCGGAGCTGCTCGCGGCCGACATGGCTGTCGGCGAGATCAAGGACTTCCTCCAAGTCGACTCGCTCTCGTACCTCGAGCTCGATCGCGTGATCACGTCGACCGGCGCGCCGAGTGACTCGTTCTGCACTGCGTGCCTCTCTGGGCACTACACGGTGGGGGTGCCCGATCTCGCCGACGCCAAGCTCGTGCTCGAGAAGTCGACGATGCCCGCGCCTGATGATGAGGACGTGGTCCTCCCGGTCATCGACCCGCACCGCGCGTGAGGCGCCGCGAGCGCAAGCGCGAAGGACCCGCGCGGGGCCGTCGCGGTGGTGGCCCGCCCCCGCCTCCACGACGCGCGGATGGGCAGGGCCTTACCTATCAGGAGTCCGGCGTTGACATCGCCGCGGGCGAGAAAGCCGTCGAGCTCATCAAGGAGCACGTGCGCTCCACGTTCCGCGCCGAAGTCGTCGGTGACATCGGTGGGTTCGGTGGCCTGTTCTCCCTCGGCAAGCTTCCGTACCGCGATCCCGTGCTCGTGTCGTCGACCGACGGCGTCGGAACGAAGTCGGTGATCGCGGCCGAAGTCGGCCGCTTCGACACGATCGGGTTGGACGTCGTCGCCATGTCAGTTGATGACATCGCCGCCCACGGCGCCGAGCCACTGTTCTTCCTCGACTACATCTCCGTCGGCAAGCTCGTGCCAGACCACATCGACCAGATCGTGAAAGGTGTCGCGCAGGGTTGTCGCGAAGCCGGTTGTGCGCTGCTTGGTGGAGAGATGTCCGAGCACCCTGGCGTGATGGCTGCGGGCGAGTTCGATCTCGTCGGCTTTGCGGTTGGCATCGTGGAGCGCGCCAACCTGCTTCCCCATGGCGTGCGAGCCGGCGATCGCATCATCGGCTTCGCCAGCCCCGGCCTGCGCTGCAATGGGTACTCGCTCGCGCGCAGCGCGTTCGCGCGCGCCGGTCGCACTCTCGACAAGCCGGCGTGGCGCGGTGCACGTCATTCACTTGGTGCCGAGCTCTTGCGGCCGAGCGTCATCTATGCGCCCACGGTCGCGCAGCTGCGGCGACACAGCGAGGTGCACGCGCTCTGCCACGTGACCGGGGGCGGGATCCCCGGCAACCTCGAGCGTGTGCTCCCGCACAGCTGCGATGCGGTGATCCTCCGCGGGAAGTGGGAGGAGCCGCGAATCTTCGAGGTCATCCAGCAGGTGGGCGGCGTCTCCGATGAGGAGATGGAGCATGTGTTCAACCTCGGCGTCGGGATGCTCGCGGTCGTGGCGGGTGAGGACGCCTTCCGGGCGATCGACACCATCCGCACCGGTGGTCACGACGCGTGGCTCGTCGGCGAGGTGATCGACGGTCACGGCCGTGTCGTCATGGACCGCGGGACCTGAGGCGACTGACCGCGCCGCACGGATCCTGCGGCGCAGGGAGCCGGGCGCGGCAGCCTGAGCGGAAAGCTGGAACTCGACAGATTGCCCATAGCGGCAAACTCGGACAATCGGTACGATTGTGCTGTGGAGAACGGCGCAGCGCAGGACCCGGAACGGCTGCTCACCCCGGCCGAGGTGGCCCGAATGTTCCGAGTGAACCCCAAGACCGTCACCCGTTGGGCTAGAGCCGGAAAGATCTCCGCCATCAAGACCCTCGGCGGCCACCGCAGGTTCAAAGCCAGCGAGATCGAACAGCTCCTGGCCACCACCGGCGAGGACGCGGCCGCTCCGTCTGCGTAGCGCTGGTGGCCGGGGCCGGCGTCGATCCGGCGACCCCGCGCTTTTCAGGCGCGTGCTCTGCCAACTGAGCTACCCGGCCGGGTTGGTGCCCGGTCGCCCGGGTCCCCGCGGTCCTGACGAGATTTGAACTCGCGACCTCCGCCTTGACAGGGCGGCGTGCACTCCAAACTGCACCACAGGACCTTGTTGCTCGACGGTTGGCAACCGCCGTCGCGTGCCCCCAGGGGAATTCGAATCCCCGTTACCGCCTTGAAAGGGCGGCGTCCTAGGCCGCTGGACGATGGGGGCCCGTTCCCTTTTGGGGCGACTCAGCGTAGCAGTCAGCCTTCGCGGCGCTTCAGGCCCTGCGCCGCCGCGCGTGCACCACGACCCGCCCATGGGAGTACTCGTGCCGAGCCCGTCCCTTGAACATCCGCGAACCGAGCGCGTGACTGAGGCGCTTGTGGCGCGGGGTGAGGTGGACGACGTGTGGGTCATCGAAGCCGGCGATTCGAAGCATGCCGAGGAGCGCAGGGACGTTCGGTCCCCACCAGTTCGTTGCGTCGCCGTAGAGCTCGGTAGTCGGATAGAAGGCCGCCGCCGGTCGGCGTTCCCGCAGCACGTCGACATGTGTCTCGAGCACCAGCTGATCACCCGTGACGCTCGCGACTCGTTCCAACGCGGTGATCGGGTCGCGCAAGTGGTACAGCACCCCGAGGAAGAGGACGAGGTCGAACGTGCCCCCGACCTTGTCTGGCGAGAGATCCGTCACGTCTACCTCGCGCGCCTCGACCTTGGATCCGAGCGTCCGGTGGGCGAGGTCGAAGCCCTTCTTGCCTGTACCGAGGTGCTTCCACGCGTACTCGTCGGCGGCGACGACTCGCGCCGCCCCTCGACGTTCGGCTTCGAACGAGTAGAAGCCGTCCCAAGCGCCGATGTCGAGCACGCTCAACCCGGTCAGCGATTCGGGAAGTCCGAGCAGCGGCCATCGCAGCGGCGTCTCGTCGCGACCGGGCGTGACGATGCCGTTCCCGAGGTCGATCGTGTGCCACCACACGACCTCGCTCACTTCGGCGCGGAGCCCATCCAGGTCAGACATTCGACCCGCAGGGTAATGGCGCGCCTCGTACCCTTTCGGGTGGGCCGCTAGCTCAATTGGCAGAGCAACGGGCTTTTAACCCGGAGGTCGAGGGTTCGATCCCCTCGCGGCCCACACGGTTGCGGCTTTTCACTCGTGACGGTCGAGGGTTCGATCCCCTCGCGGCCCACATCATGCGTTCGCTCACCGCGAGGCGGGATACCCGCCTCGCGGGCGTTCGCTCGCTGGCGATCGTCTCCGTTCACTCCGTTCGCTCCGACGCCGCGGCTTGGTAGACCTCACTCGTGGTTGATCGCTTGTTCTCCGAACCTGCGCTGGCGGAGTGGTACGACACGTTCTGCGGTTGGGACCAACGCGACGACCTCGAGTTCTACCCCCCAATGGTGATGATGGCCGACCGGGTACTCCACGTCGGCTGCGGGACGGGGCTTCTGCTCCGACGTGCTCGCGAGCACGGTCACACCGGCCGTCTGTGTGGCCTCGATCCAGCGGCGGCGATGCTGGACGTCGCTCGACAGCATCCCGACATCGAGTGGGTGCTCGGCGACCTCGGGTCCACGACGTGGCGCGACGAGTTCGACCTCGTCGTGATGACCGGACATGCCTTCCAGGTGCTCCTCACTGATGCAAAGGTGCGCGGTGCGCTCAACGCAATGCACGGAGCGCTCGCCGATCGGGGTGCAGCGGCCTTCGAGACTCGCAATCCCGCCGCCCGAGAGTGGGAGCGGTGGACGCCCGACGATCCGATCGAAGTCGTGGACGGTCAAGGTCGGATCATGCGGATGGAACAGCGCGTCGAGTCGGTGCAAGAGGACATCGTCCGCTTCACGCTCACGTACATCACCCCGCTCTGGGGTCGTGAAGAGGTGAGCGAGAGCGCCCTTCGCTTTCTTGACGCGCCGACACTCGACGGCTTCCTCGAGGATGCCGGCTTCATGATCGAGCAGCGATTCGGAGATTGGAATCGGGGCCACTGACCGACGACAGCCCGGAGATCATCACAATCGCCAGAAAGGTCTGACCGCGAATCAGGGTGAACGTTCCTCGACTCCGTGCGGGGACCCGTACTCCGCCAGCAGATCGAGGAACGGCACCGCGTCGAAGGCCTCGGGCCCGAGCACGCCGGCCCCGGACCACTTCCCACTCGCGAGCAGCTCGAGCGCGACAACCGGGTTGATCGCCGTCTGCCACGCGACGGCTTGGCATCCGTACTCGGCCATCGAGTCGGCGTTGTCGACGACGTGGTAGAGGTACGTCGCGCGCGGCTTCCCGTCGACCCCGGTGCCGGTCACGTACGTGCCAGCGCAAGTCTTGCCGCTCATCTTGTCGCCAAGGTGCGCAGGGTCGGGGAGCGCGGCCGCCACCACGTCGCGCGGACTCACTTCAACGTTGCCGACCTTGACAGGATCGGTGCGGTCGAGGCCGACGAGGTGCAACACGCGCAACACCTCGATGAAGTCGTCGTCGAGTCCGTACTTGAACGTCACCCGATTGCAGTCGATCCATCGCGGCACGAGCACGACTTCCTCATGCTCCACATTCACGCACTTGAGCGGACCGATTCCTTCCGGGAAGTCGAACACCTCCGGCTCGGAGAACGGCTCGGTCGTGAAGAAGCCGCCGTGAGCCTTGTCATAGACGAGAGGCGGGTTCAGGCACTCTTCGATGGTCGTCCAGATCGAGAATGTCGGCGCGAACGCGTAGCCCTCGACCTCGAGGTTGGCGCCGTCGCGCACCGCCACCTCGTCGATCGACGAGAAGAGATGGTCAGCGGCGTAGCGCGCGAACACATCCGACATCCCGGGCTCGACGCCCATCCCCACGAGCGCGAGCTGACCGGCTGCCTCCCACCCGGCATGGCGGTCGAGCTGATACTCGCCGAGCGGAACGCCGACCTTGGCGTACGGCTCGGTCGCGTGTTGCACCGACGGCGTCATCGCCATGTCCAGATAGTTCGCGCCGGCTGCGAATGCGCCGTCGAAGATCGCTTGGTTCAGGCGCGGATCGCAGGCGTTCAGGACGGCATCGGCGCCAACGTCGCGCGCCTTGGCCGCAACGGCGTGAGCATCGCGAGCGTCGATCGGGTGCGGCGTGAATCGTTGGTCGCCATGCTTCGCGACTACCTCCGCGGCACGGGCTTCGGCGTAGTCAGCGACCGCCATCGCGTCGAAGAACCCGCGCCGCTTGGCGATGGCAGCGATGCACTCACCGACCGCACCGGCCCCGACGAGAAGGATGCGCATCGAGATGCCTCAGGGGGCGAGCGCACCGGCAAGTGGCACGTGCGGACGACCGATCGCCTCGGCGACGGCTGAGTTGGTGACATTGCCATCAACCGTGTTCACGCCGAACGCTAGTTCCGCGTCGGCAGCGACGGCGTCCTTCACGCCGTGGACGGCGAGCGCGACGGCGTAAGGAAGTGTCGCGTTCGTGAGTGCATAGGTGGAGGTGTGCGGAACGGCGGCGGGGATGTTGCCAACCGCGTAGTGCAGGACGTTGTGCAGCTCGTAGACCGGCTCGGCGTGCGTCGTCTCGTGGATGGTCTCGATGCACCCGCCTTGGTCGACCGCACAGTCGACGATCACGGCGCGGGGCTTCATCGTCTTGACCATCGGCTCGGTGACGACGATCGGTGCGCGACCGCCAGGTACAAGCACCGCGCCGATGACGAGATCGGCGTCGGCGACCGCGCGTTCGACGGCGCCGCGGTTGCTCGCCAACGTCATGATTCGGCCCTTGTGGATCTGGTCGACCCATCGCAGTCGGTCCAGGTTCTTGTCGAGCAGGAGCACCTCGGCCTCCATGCCCTGTGCGATCCATGCCGCGTTCCAGCCGACGTTGCCCGCGCCGAGCACGACGACGCGCGCCGGTTGCACCCCAGGTGCGCCGCCGAGCAGCACTCCGCGGCCGCCGTGATCGCGCTCGAGGAAGTGCGATCCCACCTGCGGCGCCATGCGCCCCGCGACCTCGCTCATCGGAGCAAGCAGCGGAAGGGCGCCGGTGTCGAGCTGCACGGTCTCGTAGGCGACGCCGGTCACCTTCTTGTCGAGCAACGCGGTGGCGACCTCGGGGTACGCGGCGAGATGCAAGTAGGTGAAGAGGGTGAGGCCAGGGCGCAAGAGGTCGAGCTCGCCGTGCTGCGGCTCCTTGACCTTGAGCACGAGGTCGGCGCGCTCCCAGATCTGCTCGGCACCGTCGACGATCTCCGCGCCAGAGCGTCGGTAGTCGTCGTCGGTGATCGACGAGCCGAGGCCAGCGCCTGCTTCGATGAGCACCGGTGCCCCCGCCGCGCTGAGCTCGTACGCACCGTCGGGTGTGAGCGCGACGCGGTGCTCGCCCTCCTTCACCTCGCGCGGGACACCGACCGTCAACGGTGTGCTCACCGGCAGAACTTCAGCCATGCTCCGATGAGCACCGTTCGCAGCGTGCTTTCGATGAAGTCGAGCTCGACATCGGCTGCGATGAGTGGTGGCGAGAGCTGCACGACCGGGTCGCCGCGATCGTCGGTTCGGGCGATGAGGCCTGCGTCGAACAAACGCGGGGCGACGAACCCGCGCAGCATCTCTTCAGACTCTTCCTTGGTGAACCGGGTCTGGGCGTCGGCGTTTTGCACGAGCTCGAGTGCGTGGAAGTAACCGGTGCCGCGTACGTCGCCGACGATCGGAATTTCACGCAGTCCGTCGAGTCGCTCACGGAACCCGGCCTCGTGCGTCCGCACGTTGGCGAGCAGGTCCTCTTGCTCGAAGATGTCGAGGTTCGCCGACGCGACCGCGCAGCTCACGGGATGTCCGCCGAAGGTGATGCCGTGGAGGAACGACGCCCGTGGCGCGAGGAACGGCTCGGCGAGGCGATCGCTGCAGATCACGCCACCGAGTGGCGAGTAGCCGCTCGTCAGTCCCTTCGCCATCGTGATCATGTCGGGCTGGTAGTCGTAGGTCTGCGCACCGAACCAGTCACCAAGGCGGCCGAACGCGCAGATCACCTCGTCGGAGACGAGCAGCACGCCGTGCCGGTCGCAGATCTCGCGGACGCGCGCGAAGTAGCCCGCTGGTGGCACGAAGCACCCACCAGCGTTCTGCACCGGCTCGAGGTACACGGCGGCAACCGTGTCGGGACCTTCGCGCACGATCGCGTCTTCGATCGGTTGCGTCACCGCGTCCAGGAACGCGGACTCGTCATCGGCCAACGGGTGGCGATAGCGGTTGGTATTGAGTACGTGCGTGACACCCGGAGGCAGCGGTTCGAACGGCTCGCGCAACGCTGCCACTCCCGTAATCGCCAGCGCGCCGAGCGTGGTGCCGTGGTACGCCGTCTCGCGCGAGATGACCTTGTACCGCCCTTCCTGACCGATCGCGCGGAAGTACTGGCGCGCCAGCTTCCACGCCGACTCGACGGCTTCCGATCCGCCACTGGTGAAGAACACCCGGTTGAGATCGCCGGGCGCGAGCTCCGCGAGACGAGCGGCCAGCTCGATGGCGGGTGGGTGCGCGTACGTCCAGATCGGGAAGTACTCGAGCGTCTCGGCCTGGCGTGCCGCGGCCGCGGCGAGCTCCGGCCGTCCGTGCCCAACCTGCACGGTGAACAACCCCGAAAGGCCGTCGAGGTAGCGCTTGCCATTCGCGTCGGTCACGTAGCAGCCATCGCCGCTCGCGATGATCGGCACGTCGTGTTCGGATGCATACGCGCCGAGGCGCGAGAAGTGCATCCAGAGATGGCGTCGGGCGAGATCGCCCAGCTCGCCTGCGTCGCGGCTCATCGCGTCCCCCATGCGTAGGTCTGCTTGCACAGGCGCAGATACGTGAACGTCTCGGTGGTGCGCACGCCTGGGACCGAGCGGATCTTGTCGTCCAAGAGACTCAGCAGGTGGTCGTCGTCTTCGCACACCACTTCGAGCAGCAGGTCGAACGAACCCCCGACGATGACGACGTAGTCGACTTCGGGGATCGAGGCGACGGTGTCGGCGATGGAGCGTACGTCGCCTTCGACGCGCACGCCAACCATCGCCATACGGCGGAACCCGAGCATCATCGGGTCGGTCACGGCGACGATCTGCGTAGCGCCTGACTCGATGAGCCGTTGCACGCGCTGGCGCACGGCCGCCTCGGACAGCCCAACTTCGGCCGCGAGGCGTGTGTACGGCAGGCGGCCGTCTTGCTGCAGCAGCCCGATCAACGACTTGTCGATGTCATCGAGCACGATCGTCGACGCCGCGTCGGACGGACGGGACATGCAGCGAGCATGGCGCGCCTCCCCGACTCCCCGCAAGGGATTCCGCACATCGGCTCCGTCGACAAGACGAATTCCGAGGCCACGGACCGCTTGCACTGCGGATCGCGAGTCCTACGATCCGCGGATGCCTGTGCCGCCGGCACCGCTGACGCCCGGATACCGCGAAACGCCCTTGTGGCACGAGGCCGTCGCACGACCTCTGGTCCAGGATCCGGGACCGCCGCCGAGGGACGCCGATGTCGTCGTGATCGGAGGCGGGTACTGCGGCCTGACTGCTGCTGCCGAGCTCGCTCGGCGCGGGCGCCACGTCGTCGTCCTCGAAGCGGGCGAGCTCGGCGAAAGCGGGGCGAGCACGCGCAACGGAGGCATGGTCATCCCCGAGCTGAAGCACGGCGTGCGTGCGCTGACGCGCCGCTACGGCGCTCTCGGATGGGAGCTCGCGAGGTCGGTGTTCGACGCGTGCGCGCTCGTCGGGCGCATCATCGAGCGCGAGGCGATCGACTGCGACTTCGCACCGACCGGTGGTCTGCTGCTCGCGCACCACACCGCGCAGGTGGAGTCGCTCCGCGACGCCGAGCGCGAGTGGGTCGATGATCTCTGCGCTGGCGCACGGTTCGTGCCGCGCCAGGAGCTGCGGGAGGAGATCGGATCGAGCGAGTACGTCGCGGGGCTGGTGATGGACGACGTCGCCGCGATCCAACCCGCGAAGTACCACGCGGGTCTCGTGCGCCGCGCGGTCGCATCCGGGGCCGTGTTGTGCGATCGGACGCGCGCCGACGTGTTGGAGCCGAGGTCGCACGGTGGATGGCGGGTCGCGACGACACGCGGCGTGGTGCACGCAGGCGATGTGCTCGTCGCGACGAACGCGTACAGCGACGGGCTCGTGCCGCAATTGGCGCGCCGTGTGCTCCCGATCGGGAGCTACATCATCGCCACGCCGCCACTCGATGAGTCACTCCGCCGCGAGCTCATCCCAAACCGACGGATGGTGTTCGATACGCGTCATTTGCTCGCGTACTGGCGGTACTCGCCAGACGGGCGCATGGTGTTCGGTGGTCGCACCAGCCTCGTTCCGATGACGGTGGCGCGCGCTCGTGACCTGCTCTACCAAGAGCTGATCCGCATCCACCCGCAGCTCGAAGGCTGGCCGATCGATTTCGCGTGGGGCGGCTCCGTCGCGATCACGCGTGACCGGCTGCCGCACTTCGGCCGCATCGACGGAGTGGCCTACGCAACGGGTTGCAACGGCACCGGGATCGCGCTTGCAACGTGGTTCGGTGAGCGGGCGGCGTGTTGGCTGCTCGGTGAGGAGCCACCGCCGGCGTTCGCACAGCTGAAGTTCCCGACGATCCCGGCGCACCGGCTCCGGAGTGCCTACCTCCCTGCGGCTGGTGCCGCGATGCGAGCGCTGGACCGCCTCGGCCGCTGAAGCCCTCCGTCAGGGGCGGTCTAGCCAGTCGGCGAGATCTGTCGGACTGGTCACCACGTCGAGCGCTGCGTTCGTGCGCAGCCAGTCGCGGTTGCGACGGTGAAGGTCGTCGGCGTCATCGAAGCGGTTGAGCGCAACCACAACCGGACGCGGCACGAGCGGCGCCGCGTTCACGATCGCCGCGTTGATGACGCCGAGCCCAGCATTCGCGACGAGGACCACGAGATCCGGCTTGATCGCGGCGATCAAGTCGACGGTGTCGCCGTCGGCGGCGAGTGGTGAGCGCGGTCCACCCGCCCCTTCGACCGCGCCGACGCGCACCCCGCCGGGCCAGGTCACTTCGGCGGCGAGCTCGGCGATGGTGAACGCGGGCAGACCAAGCGCCTCGGCGGCCATCGGCGGCGCGAGTGCACGCGCATAGCTGCGGTGCGGCAGACAGATGACGTCTGGTGCTTCAGCCGTCGCGGCGGCGAGCACGTCCACGTCACGGGGTTCGGTGTCGTCCGGATCGAACGATTGCACTGGCTTGCGCGCGGCAACGCTGACGCCTCGGTCTCGCAACAAGCCGAGAGTGACCGCGGTGAACCAGGTCTTCCCGACCCCTGTGCCGGTGCCCGTCACGACGACGAGATACGCCGGCCTCATCGGGTGATGCGGGCCAGCGCACTCCCCAACGCGTCGACTTGTTCGTCGGTGTGCGCGGCCGACAACGCGACGCGCAAGCGCGAGGTGCCAGGCGCGACCGTCGGCGGCCGGATCGCTGGGACGAGCATGCCCTGCTCGAGCAATGCGTCGGCTGCGTCGAGAGTGGCGCGCTCGTCGCCGATGACCACCGGCAGGATCGGTGACGGGTGTCCGGGTCGAAGGCGCTCAACATGTCCGCGCAACCGCGCGCGGAGATCGTCACCTTCAAGAGAGCGAACGACCGTGAGCGCGGCTGATGCGGCCGCGGCATCGGCGGGAGTGGACGCGGTCGTGAAGATGTAGGAGCGCGCTCGGTTCACGATGAGGTCGCACAGGTGGGCAGGCCCGGCCGCGAACCCCCCCAGCGCGCCAAGCGTCTTCGACAGGGTTCCTATGCGGATGGCTTCGACGTGCTCGAGCACAGGATCCGGTCCGAGGACGGCATGGGCCTCGTCGATCACCAACAGGGCATCATGCGCGGCGCAGATCTCGGCGAGGTCGTCGATGGGCGCGAGATCCCCGTCCATCGAGAACACCGTGTCGGTCACCACGATCTTGCGGTCCGAACGCGAGGCGCTGAGCAGCGCGTCGACGTGCGCCGCGTCGGCATGGCGCGCGATGGCAACTTCGGCACGCGCGAGCCGGCACCCGTCGATGATCGATGCGTGGTTGAGCTCGTCGGACACCACAAAGGCGCCGGCGCCCGCGAATGTGGTGATGACACCGAGGTTGGTGGCGAAGCCAGTGGGGAACAGCACCGCACGGTCGGTGTGCTTCCACTCAGCGAGTGCGTGCTCCAGCTCGGAGTGGATGGGCCGGGAGCCAACGATCAACCGGGCTGAGCCGGAGCCCGCGCCCCACCGGTCGATCGCCGTGTGCGCGGCCGCGAGCACTGCGGGGTGCTGCGTGAGTCCGAGATAGTCGTTCGACGCGAACGAGACGACTGGCCGCCCGTCGGGGTCGAGCTTGCCCTCCGGACCGGCCGCGTCGAGATCGCGCGGTGCACGCCACTGACCGGCGGCGCGGATCCCCGCCGCTTCGCCGTCCGCCCACTCCTTCCAGCCCGCCTTTCCAACCATCACATGCACACCTCGTCGAGTGAGGCGACCAGCGTGTCAACGATGCGCTCGAGCTCGGCGGTGGTGATGGTGAGCGGCGGCATGACGATCACGACGTCGCCGATCGGTCGAAGCAGCACGCTGCGGCGCACGGCCGCGGCACACACGCGTCGTCCCCACCGCAACCCGTCTTCGGGTGGCGCGAGCTCGATGCCGCACATGAGCCCCTGAAGTCGGATGTCGGCGACCTCAGGCCGAGAGATGACGCGGTCGTCGAGCAAGTCGCGTAGCTCTGCCGACCGGGCACACACGTTCGCGAGTACGTCGAGCGTGTCAATCAGCTCGAGATGGCGAAGCGCCACCGCGCAGGCGAGCGCGTTCCCTCCGTACGAGTGTCCGTGGTACAGCGTCTTCTCGGACAGATCGGGACCGAGGAACGCGTCGAACACTCGGCCGCTGGCCGCGGTGGCTGACTGCGGCAAGTAGCCCGCGGTCAGGCCTTTGCCCAGTGCCATGAGGTCCGGGCGCAATCCGCATTGCTCGGACGCAAAGAGCGTGCCGGTGCGACCGAAGCCAGTCGCGACTTCGTCGCAGATCAACAGCACGTCGTTCGCGCGGCACGCGTCACCGAGCACGGCGAACGACTCCGGAGGCGCCATCTGCATGCCCGCGGCGGCCTGCACAAGTGGCTCGATGATGACGGCGGCGAGCTCGCTGGCGTGGCGCTCGATCATCTCGGCCGCGATGACGAAGCAGTCGGGATCACCAAACCCCGGCGCGCGCAACACCGGGAACAGCAGCGGGTCGAAAAGCTCGGTGCCGAACCCGCCGTCACCCACCGAGAGCGCGCCGATCGTGTCGCCGTGGTACGCACCGCCGAACGCGAGGAACTTCGCGCGGTCTTCGATGCCTTGGTTGGCCCAGTACTGAAACGCGATCTTCAGTGCTTGCTCGACGGCCGATGCGCCATCGCCCGCGAACAGGAAGTGTGGATCGTCGACGGGCACCAGCGGCGCCAACGCTTCGCCGAGCTCGATGACGATGCGGTTGCCGTTGCCGAGCATCGTGGAATGCGCGCCATGCTCGATCTGCTCGCGTAGCGCGTCATCCAAGCCCGGGACGCGATGCCCGATCGTGTTCACCCACAGTGACGACACCGCGTCGAGATAGCGCTTCCCGTCGACATCGATGAGCTCGTGACCCTCGGCGCGGTCGACGGTGATCGGCGTGCTTTCGGCATAGGAGGACATCTGCGTGAAGCCGTGCCACACCACCGCGGCATCGCGCTTCGCCCAGACCTTCGCGTCCTCGCCGCCGACTTCCGTCACCGTGCCATGATGCCGCGGAGGGCGGCGGCTTTGCCGACCGCCGGAGCAAGAGCCGAGGCTTGCGAGGCGGCCAATAGAGATGGCCATGGCAACGAACACACTCCGTGACAAGACCGCCGTTGTCGGCGTTGGGTCGACCGAGTACTACAAGCGCGGTCGTTCCGTTCCGCAGACGCCGTTCGAGCTCGCCGGCAAAGCGGTGATTGCCGCGGTTGAGGATGCGGGGCTCACGATCGACGACGTCGACGGGCTCGCCCTGTATTCGATGGGTCTCGGTGGCGACACGTCCCTGTTCGCGCAAGTGCTCGGGATCCCCGAGGTGCGGTTCACCGCGACGCTGACCGGCGGTGGTGGCGGCGCGGCAGGTTCGGTGGGGCTTGCCGCCGCCGCGATCACTGCAGGAATGGCCGAGTGCGTCGTGAGCCTGATGACGCTCCAGCAGGCGGCGAGCCGCTTCGGTGCGTCGTACGCGCCGCGCGGCAAACCGGGCGCGCAGTACTCGGCGCCGCCATCACCCGAGGGCAACTTCATCCAGCCATCCGGCCTCATGGGCCCCGGCCAGCTCTTCGCGGTCCTGGTGCAACGCCACTTCTACCTCTACGGCACGAAGCGGGAGCACCTCGCCGAGGTCGCGTTCTCCACGCGCAACAACGCCATCAAGCGCGAGACGTCGATCATGAAGGAGCCGCTCACGCTTGACGACTACTTCAACGCGCGCATGATCGCCGAGCCTCTTTGCCTCTACGACTTCTGCCTTGAATGCGACGGAGCAGTGGCGGTGGTGACAACAACCTCTGAGCGCGCCAAGGACCTTCGACACCCTCCTGCATACGTGCGCGCGTCGGCGCACGGTGGGCACGGTCGCTGGGGTCAGGCCATCACGTGGATGGGCATGCCCGACGACGAGTTCGCGTCGTCCGGTCACCGCCCAGTCGCGAAGCGAATGTGGGAGATGGCCGGACTTGGCCCGCAAGACTGCGATGTCGCACTGCTCTACGACCATTTCTCCCCGATGGTGCTCCTCCAGCTCGAGGACTACGGCTTCTGCGGGATCGGTGAGTCGGGACCATTTGTCGAGTCGGGCAACATTCGCTGGCCGAACGGCTCACTGCCAGTGAACACACACGGCGGCAACCTCTCCGAGGCGTACATCATCGGCATGACGCACGTGCGCGAAGCCGTTGAGCAGATTCGCGGCACTGCGGTGAACCAGGTCGAGGGGTGCGAGGTCGCGATGGCGACCGGCGGCCCCGCGTCGCTTCCCGTCAGCGGCTTGGTGCTCACGAAGGGCACGGACTGATGGCGACCGTCAACGTCGCGACGACGAAGCTGCCAGCCGACACCATCATCGGCCTCACTCCCGACGTCTGGACGCAGCCGTTCTGGGACGCGGCCGCGCAACATCGGCTTGTGATCCCGAAGTGCACGGCCTGTGGCGCCTTCCGTCTGCCGCCGAGCGCGTTCTGCTGGAAGTGCCGTGCCCAAGATGTGGAGTGGGTCGAGCACGACGGGCGCGGGCAGGTCTACGCGTTCACCGTGATCTGGCACCCACTGCTTCCCGATGTGGCCGACACGGTGCCGTACGCCCCGTGCGTCGTCGAGCTCCCGAACACGAACTCGTGCCGCCTCGTTGGTGCGATGGTCGAGGGTGTTTCCACCGACGACGTGCGCATCGGCATGGACGTCGAGCTCGTATGGCGCGACGTGAGTGAGGGTACGTCCGTGCCGACCTGGCGTCCCGTCTAGGAGTCCACATGAAGGCCGCGGAGCGAACGGAGCGGATGGAGCGAAGCGGAAGCAGCGGAGTGGGAGCGAAGCAATGGTGAAGGGATTGAAGGGCGAGAAGATCCTCGTCACCGGTCCCACCGGGCAGGTCGCGCTCCCGATCGCCCTCGCGCTCGCGCAGTCGAACGACGTGTGGGGGATCGCGCGGTTCTCCGATGCCGCGGCGCGAGAACGCCTCGACGTGGCGGGCGTGACTTGCCTGACCACCGATCTCGCGACGTCGGACTTCAAGGACCTTCCGTCCGACTTCGACTACATCCTCAACTTCGCAGTGGCCAAGGGCGGCAACGACGCGTGGGACCACGACTTCGCCGCGAACGCAGAGTCGATCGGGTTGTTGATGGCGCACTGTTGCGAGGCGAAGGCCGTCCTGCACTGCTCGTCGACGGCGGTGTACGAGCACCAGGGACCCGACCATCCGCTGAAGGAAGACGACCCGCTGGGTGACAACCACCGTGTGATGATGCCGACGTACAGCCTCAACAAGATCGCCGCGGAAGTTGTGGTTCGCACCGCGGCGCGCCAGCACGGGCTGAAGACGACGATCGCGCGACTCAACGTACCGTACGGCGACAACGGTGGTTGGCCCTGGTATCACCTGTTGTTCATGCAGTCGGGCACGGCGATCCCGGTGCATCCCGAGATGCCGAACCGGTTCAACCCGATCCACGAAGACGACCTGATCCGCCAGGTGCCCGAGCTCCTCGAGGTCGCGAGCGTTCCCGCGACGATCGTGAACTGGGCAGGCGCACCGACGACGCTCGAGGGTTGGTGTACGTACCTGGGCGAGCTGACCGGGCTCGAGCCAAAGTTCGAGGTGACGAAGAGCACGATCGGCAGCGTCACGTGCGACCTCACCCGGATGCACGAGCTCATCGGCAAAGCGAAGGTCGACTGGCGCGACGGCATTCGTCGCATGGTTGAGGCCCGCGCGCCAGAGATGCTCCAGAAGAGTGTGCCGGAACCAGCAGTATCGCCAGAGCCTCCGCCGGCAACCGCCGATGACGACACGCAGCCGATCACGCGCGGTGGGAGCGCTGCACCGCCCACGGAAGCAGAGGCGACGTAGATGCCGCGAGTGGTCGACGTTGATGGGCATGTCTTCGAACCCGACGTGCTGTGGGAAGAGCACCTCGATCCGAAGTTCATGGATCGCCGTCCTCGTATCGACCGCGACGATCGCGGCACCACTCGCTACAACTTCGACGGCAACCTGATCCCGCCAGGCACAGGCCGCGGCGCGTGGGTTCCCGAGGGGATCGTCGAAGCGTCGCTCAAGCGTGAAGGAGGCGTGGACCCGAAGGCGCGACTCGTCGACATGGACGAGGAAGGCATCGACGTCGCGATCCTCTACGCGACCGCCGCGCTCGGGTGCTACGCGATCGCGGACGTCGAGCTCTCGATCGCGTGCTGCCGCGCGTTCAACGACTGGTTGGCGGCCTACTGCGCGGTCGATCCCGAGCGACTCAAAGGCACGCCGGTGCTCCCGATGCGATCGATCCCTGATGCATGTGACGAGGCTCGGCGCGCGGTCACGGATCTTGGCTTCGTCTCGATCACAGTGCCATGTGCGGTGTTCGACAAGAACCCTGACGACCCGGTCAATGACCCGCTCTATGCGCTCGCTGAGGAGCTCGATGTGCCCGTCGGCTTCCATGCCGGCGGGCCGCGCTTCTGTTACGACAAGTTCGTCGACTCGTACGCCACGCTGCACGCCCTTGAGTTCGCGTTCGATGTGATGTTCGCGGCCTCCACGGTGGTGTGTGGCGGAGTCCTCGATCGGTTCCCCAAGCTGCGCGCGCTGTTCCTCGAAGCCGGCGCGGCATGGGGCCCGTACCTGTTCGAGCGCCTCGACGAGCACTGGGAGAAGCGACCGCAAGAGATGCCGTTGATCGGCAAGGCACCCAGCGCGTACCTCGACGACGGCCGGGTCGTGATCTCATGCGAGGGCGAGAAGCACCTTCCGCACGCGCTGGCCGGGCTCGGCGTGCACTCGATCGCGTACGCATCCGACTATCCGCATTGGGACGCTGAGTTCCCCGACACTGTGCGTCACATCGCCGATCGCGACGACATCGACGATGACCAGAAGGCTGCCGTCCTCGGCGGGAACGCCGAGCGGCTGTACGGCTGGGCATGAGCGACGAACCGGACGTTCTGCTCGTCGATGTCGACGAGCGGATTGCGACGATCACCCTGAACCGACCTGATCGACGCAACGCGATCAACGGCGCGCTCGGTCTCGGGCTGGCGCGTGCCATCGGCGACCTCGAAGCGAGCGACGACGTCGACGTGATGATCCTCACCGGTGCCGATCCTGCGTTCTGCGCCGGTGCCGACCTGAAGGAGATCGGGTCGCCGTCGGCCTCGATGTTCAGCGCCACCAAGGAGGATGCGAGCGACCCGTACCGTCGTGACGAGTTCGGGATGTATCCGTTCCGTGGCCCATTCCCGCCCCACACGAAGCTGCTCATCGGTGCGATCAACGGACCTGCGATCACCGGTGGATTCGAGCTCGCGCTCAACTGCGACATGTTGATCGCGTCCGAACGAGCGGCCTTCGCTGACACTCATTCGCGCGTCGGGATCATGCCGGGCTGGGGCCTGACGGTTCTCCTCGTTGAGTCGATCGGTGTGCGGCGCGCCCGCGAGCTGAGCATGACGGGCAACTTCCTCGACGCGCCGACCGCGCTCACCTGGGGACTCGTGAACCACGTCGTGCCGCACGACGAGCTGCTCCCGTTCACGAAGGAGCTCGCGAGAGCAGTCGTCGGCAACGATCAAATGGGAACTCGCCGCATGCTCAGGACCTACGAGGAGATCGCCGCGAACCTCTACGACGGCGCGTGGGACGTGGAGAAGGTCGTCAATCGGGCGTGGCTTGCCGGCGGCATCGACACCGAAGAAGTGGCAAAGCGCCGAGAAGCCATCGTTGAGCGGGGCCGTACCCAGCTGTAACCAACCAATGGTTAGTTCAGGTTTGGACGCCGGCGATGGACTCGCGCTGGACGGGCCATTCTTCGGCTTCGATCGCGGCGACGACCTCGTCGACGTGTTCCTGGTCACGCGTCTCGATCGTTACTTCCAGCCGCGCGCGCCGCAGATGCAGTGACGGAAGGTCGCGGCGGTGTTCGATCTCGACGATGTTGGCGCCGTGATCTCCGATGACCGTTGCGAGTCGTGCCAGCGCACCGGGCGTGTCGCTCAGGTCGACCGACAGATGGGTCAATCGCCCGGTGCGTGCAAGCGACCGCGTGATGACCGTTGCGAGCACCCTTGGATCCAGGTTGCCGCCACTCAGCACGATGCCAACGCGCCGGCCGCGAAAGCGATCGCCGTGCTCCAGCAGCGCCGCGAGCGTGACCGCGCCGGCGCCTTCGGCCACCGTCTTCTCGATCTCGAGGTACAGGCTGATTGCCTCCTCGATGTGTGCCTCGCTCACGGTGATCACGTCGTCGGCGAGCGCGCCCACGATCTCGCGTGTGAGCTTCCCAGCCTCGCCGACTTGGATGCCGTCGGCAACCGTCTCGCAGATCGCGGGCTTCGACTCTCCAGCGAGCGCGGCGACCATCGACGGGCACGTCGTGGCTTGCACGCCGATGAGCTCGACGTCGGGCGCGAGTTCCCGCGTGGCCAGCGAGATGCCCGACAGCATGCCGCCACCGCCCACTGGCGCGACGATTACCTCCAGGTCCGGATGATCGGCGAGCATCTCGAGCGCGATCGTGCCCTGACCCGCGATCACCATCGGCTCGTCGAACGGATGCACGAACACAAGTCCGTCGCGCGCGGCCAGTTCACGCGCGTGCGTCGCAGCTTCGAGCACGTTCGCTCCGTGCTGCACGACGGTGGCGCCGAGCGTCTCGGTCCGCTCGACCTTCACGAACGCGGTGGTCTCGGGCATGACCACCGTCGCGGGGATGCCGAGGCGACTCGCGTGGTACGCGATCGCTTGGCCGTGGTTGCCGGCGGACGAAGCGATCACTCCGCGGCCTCGCTCGTCGTCGGTGAGCTGAAGGACGCGGTTGAGGGCGCCTCGCTCCTTGTACGACGCGGTGAACTGCACGTTCTCGAACTTCACGAAGACCTGGGCCCCGGTGATCGCCGACAGGGTTCGGGACTCGGAGCACGGCGTTCGCACGATGCCGTCAGCGATGCGGGCCGCGGCGTCATGCACGTCGGCTGCGGTCACGGGGAGCTCGGCCTTCACGCGGAGTAGTTTCCCCCGCGCATCACGGCGATGCACAATGGGGGTTTCATGAGCACGTCCACCGCGGGACGCTTCGTCGGCCAGAAGGTCAAGCGCGTCGAGGACCCCCGCCTGCTGACGGGCCGCGGCCGCTACGTCGACGACGTCGCCGTTCCAGGGATGCTTCACGCCGCGTTCGTGCGCAGCGATGTGCCGCGCGCACGGATCGTTCGCATCGACGTCGACGAAGCAAGGACGCTCCCAGGAGTGCACGCCGTTCTGACCGGCGCTGACCTCAACACCGCGCCCGGCTCGATGCAACCGACGATGTGGGCCGCGACGAGCAACCCACCGGGCCCGTGCGCGCCGGTGCAACCACTCGCTGGCGACGACGTGCGCTTCGTCGGCGACCCGGTCGCGATCGTCGTCGCCGAAAGCCGCTACGTCGCTGAAGACGCATGCGAGCTGGTGGACGTCGAGTACGAGATCCTCGACCCGATCGTCGACTACGAGACTGCGGCCGACGCGACCGAGCTCGTGCACTCCGAGCTCGACTCGAACGTTGCGATGGATGTGGGCGGTCCACCGTCACCCGACCTCGAGGCCGTGTTCGAGTCGGCCGCGCACGTGGTCACGGAGACGCTGCATCAGCACCGCCACACCAACGTGCCGATGGAAACGCGCGGCGTCGTTGCCACCTACACGCCGTCGACCGGTTCGCTCGATGTCGAGATCTCCACCCAGAACCCGCACGAGGTTCGGCAGGTGTGCGCGCGCTTCCTCGGTGTGCCGGAGCAGTTGATCCGGGTTCGCGGCGCCGACGTGGGCGGCGGGTTCGGGCAGAAGTACTTCGTACAGCGCGACGAGCTCTCGGTGATCGCGGCCGCGCACCACCTCGGCCGTTCGGTGAAATGGATCGAGGACCGGAGAGAGAACCTCATCGCGTCGAACCATGCGCGGGCTGACGCCATCACCGTGAGGATGGCGCTCGACGAAGAAGGCCACATCCTCGGCGCACATCTCGACCACCTCGAAGACTGTGGCGCGCTCCCGGTCGGCGGCACCGGCGGCACCGGACCGTTCGCGGCGATGTTGTTCACCGGTCCGTACAAGGTGCCGCAGCTCGGCTTCCGGTCTCGACAGATCTGGACCAACACCTGCGGGCGTGGCGCATACCGCGGGCCATGGATGCTGGAGTCGGTTGCGCGCGAGGAGATGATCGATCTTGCGGCCCGCCAGATCGGCATCGATCCGCTCGAGCTCCGCCGCCGCAACGTGCTGCACGCGTCCGACCTGCCGTACACGATGCCGGCAGGCATCCCGATCGAGAACGTGACGTTGCCCGAGACGCTCGAGCAGGCCGTCGAGATCATCGACTACGACGCATCTCGCGCCGAACAACGTCGCGCGTTCGACGAGGAAGGCCGACTGCTCGGCATCGGCATCGGGCTGTACGCCGAGCCCACGAGCATGAGCAACGGTGCGCTCGGCGTGGAAACGGCAACGGTACGCGTGCAACCGAGCGGCGCGGTCACGGTGATGATGGGCACCGGCTCCCACGGTCAGGGCATCGAGACGACGATGGCGCAAGTGGTCGCCGAGTACCTCGGCGTCACCATCGAGTCCGTCACGGTGGTCCAAGGCGACACCGCGACGTCCCCGTTCGGTGGTGGCACCGGCGGCAGCCGCACTGCGGTGATCGCCGGAGGTGCGGCGCGCGAAGCGTCACTCGAGGTGCGCGAGAAGGTGCTCCAGATCGGCGCGCATCTGCTCGAAGCCGCGCCCGAGGACCTGGAGATGGAAGACGGCAACATCGCGGTGCGCGGCACGCCGGCGAAGGCGATCACGCTGGCTGAGGTGGCGCGGGTCGCGCTCAACTCACCGGCCGAGCTCCCGCCCGATGTGGGTCCGAGCCTCGAAGCCACCGTCTCGTACCAGGCTCCACCCATCACGTGGTCCAACGCTTGTCACGCGTGCACCGTCGAAGTCGACGAGACGACGGGGTTGGTCGAGGTGCTGCGCTACGTGGTGAGCGAGGACTGTGGCGTGATGATCAACCCGATGATCGTCGAAGGTCAGGTTGCCGGGGGCGTGGTGCAGGGGATCGGCGGCGTGCTCTACGAGCACCTCGTCTACGACGATGATGGCAATCCGCTCACCACGACGTTCATGGACTACCTCGTGCCGACCGCCGCCGAGGTGCCCACGATCGAATACGGCCACATCGAGACGCGCTCACCCACGCCCGGCGGCCACAAGGGGATGGGTGAAGGTGGTGCGATCGGTTCACCACCGGCCGTGTTCAACGCGGTCGCCGATGCCCTTGCGCTGCGCGGCATCAAGGTCACCGATCAGCCACTCACCCCGAACCGTGTCGTCGACCTCCTCGAAGGCCGCGCCACCGGCTAGCGACGCTTCGCTGGCGCTTTGCGCTTTGCGCTGGAAAGACGGGTGCCGCCCTTGGCAACCTCGACGACCACGGCGCGGTGGTCACCGACGGGCAACCGCACGACCTCGATGCTGACCGCTTGGAGACCGTCGAGCGCGATGTAATCGATCGACCGATCGGGCTTGTCGACGGGATACGTCGGCCCGTGCTTCACCTCTTTGAAGCCACCTGCGGTGAGGATCGGTGTCGCGATGTTCGAGTAGAGGTTGAAGTCGCCGACGAGGATGCGTGGTCCGCCTTTCAGGGTGCGCCGTCGAGGATGCCGGTGAGGCCGTACTTCGGAAATGGCCCGAGGAACATGTACTCATGGAGGCCATAGCCCGTCTTGCCCTGGTTGGTCTCGAACTTCGCGGCCGCGTCGACCATCGGCACCGCGAATCGGTCGGCGTCCTTCTCGGTGTCGAGATCGACGCCCTGCACCACGAGCTCGCCTTGGTACATGCCGTGCTTCCAATCGGGCTCAGGCGCGTACCCGGTTGCGACGCCGATGTGCGCATTGATCATCGGCGTCACCTCGATCTCCAGCGGGCCATCAGGCGCGTGAGGGAACGAGAGCTTTGATCGTTTGATCCGGCGAGTGCCAGGGATGAACTCGTGCTCGTGCTCCGGTCGGCCAAGGTGCTCGACCGGCTTGCTGGGGTCGCTCCACACTCTGGACGCCTGCTCCATATCACGCGACCCGTCGGGCTTCTCCGCGCAGATGTAGACGATCGTGTGATCGTCGAACATCATCGGGTCGTAGTTCCACATGCTCATCGCCGGCCCCTCCACCCCTGACGCTGCGATGCCCGCGGGTTCAGGATCACCGACGGGGCGCACACCCCAGGAACGATCGCGGGGGCCTTGCCATCGCCCGCCATCCACGTCGATGGTGTCGTCGCCGATCGTGATCGTGCCCTCGTAGTGGCCGGTCTGGGCGAAGCGTTGCGTATTGAACGTCTCGCGTTCGTACTGACGGATGAAGTGACGTTGCTCGAGCACGGCCGGTGCGGAGGCGCTGAACGTGACGTCGAACGACAGTCCGTGCTCGTTCGCGTCGAGGACGTAGCGCACCTTGTTGAGGCCCTCGAGCACCTCGATGCGAAATGGTCCGACGCTGAGATCCATCCGATCCGCACCCAGCGTGCGTGAAGCACGGACCACACGGTGCATCGTGCCGGTGCGAGCCAGCGCGAACGCGTCCTGCACGGACAGGTTCGGGTACTGACCCATTCCGAAGACGAGCATCAGCTCGTCGCTCGAGCTGTGCAGCATGAAGTAGTAGCGGTCGTAGAAGTTGCGATCCGACGTCAGCGGGTGCCGGACGACCTCGGCACCCTGATGGATCGGGTAGTCGTCAGCTGGTGAAAGTGACATGCCGCGCAGTTTGGCAGAGCCCGTAACGTCGGTGCCGTGAGCGTGCCGCTGGTCCTCGACACCGACATCGGCAGCGACTGTGACGACGCCCTGGCCCTTGCTCTCGCCATCCGCCACCCCGATGTCGACCTGCGGGCGGTGACGACGGTCTCGGGCGACACCACCGTTCGTGCGCACCTCGCCGCGCGCCTGCTGGCAATCGCGGGAGCTACCGACGTCGAGGTTGCCGCCGGCGTGCGGGTCGACGCCGACGCGCCGAACTGGTCGGGTCGGGAGGGGGAGGGAGTCGAGGCGGGCCATGAGGCTCCGCTGTCGGATCGAAGTGCGGTGGACCTGCTTGGTGCGATCGACTCGGGGGTGACGATCGCCACGGTCGGCATGCAGTCGAACATCGCTGCCGCGGTGACCCGAGACGCGTCGATCATCGAGCGCACGGGTCTGCTCGCGGTGATGGGCGGTTCGTTCGGGCCGATCGTCTCGCTCGACGGCACCGAGCACCCGCCGGATCGTGACTGGAACCTGGTGTGTGACCCGGAGGGCGCCCTCGACGCGCTGAACGCGGGGTTCGAGACGATCTATGTGCCGATCGACGTGACGTTCCGCTGCCCGCTTCGGCGCCGTCACGTCGACGCGCTACGTGGTGGTGACGATCTGTGTCGTGCGCTCGCCGTGCTCGTAGACATCTGGTTCGAGCGCACGCTTGCGTCTGCAGGAACGAGCGATGTGGTTGCGTTCCTCCACGATCCGCTCACGGTCGCATGCGTGGTCGACCGATCGTTCGTGACGATCGAGCGCCTCCCTGTGCGATGTCAGCTGATCGAGGGCGTCCCGCGGACGATCGTGGACGCCAAGGGTCGCGACGCCGATGTGGTGCGCAGCGTCGACGCCGACGCGTTCGCCGACTGGTGGCTCTCGGTGGTGATGGGAACATTCTCGTGACGCTCAGGTCGCCATAGCGACCCTGAGCGTCCCCAGAATGCGGAAGGGCTGACTACTTCGCGAGGGCGGCGCAGAAGTCGGCGAAGGCTTCGACGTACTTGTCGACGTCGGCTTCGGTGTGCTGCACCGAGATCGTCCACTGCTCCTCGTCACCGGGTGTCATGAAGACGCCGCGGTTCACGACCCAGGGGTACGACGCCGCGTACAGATCGGTGCGCGTCTCCAGGAAGTCGCGGTAGTTGGTGAGCGGTTCGGCGCGGTACGAGATACACCCCTTCGCGCCCAGGTCGACGGTGTGTGCGGGGATCCCGTGCTCGGCGATCGCCATTGAACACCCGTCGGCCAACCGTGACCCGAGCTTCTCGAGGTGCTCGTACGCGTCGGGGGTCAGCACCTCGGTCAGGGCGGCGACGCCAGCAGCCGCCACGAGCGGATTGCCGTTGAACGTGCCCTGCTGCGCGGCACCGTGCTCGATCACGTCCATCACCTCGGCTTTGCCACCAAACGCCGCCGCGGGCGTGCCGCCACCAATCGCCTTCGCGAAGCACGCGAGGTCGGGCTGCACGCCGTAGCGCTCAGTGGCGCCACCTTCGGCGATCGTGGCGCCGGACTTCACCTCGTCGAAGATGAACACGACCCCGTGCTTGGTGCACTGCTCGCGCACTGCTTCCAGGTAGCCGGGCGCGGGCGGCACGACGCCGATGTTCATCATCACTGGCTCCATGATCAGACACGCGATCTCCGAGCCCCGCTCCGAGAACAGCCGCTCGACGGCTGCCGCGTCGTTGAACGGCACGACCGTCGTCCACTTCGCCATCTCGGCTGGGATGCCCCGCGACATCGGTGTCGACGCCGGCTGCTCGCGCCCGCCCATCGCGTCCGCGTTCGGGACGACGGAGAACATCACGGTGTCGTGGTGCCCGTGGTACGAGCCTTCGATCTTGGCGACGACCTCACGGCCAGTCGCGGCGCGCGCGATCCGGACCGCATCCATCGTGGCCTCGGTGCCGGAGTTGCAGAACCGGACCTTGTCGAGCCGGAACCGCCGACACAGCTCCTCGGCGAACTCGACTGCCTTCTCTGTTGTCACCGCGAAGTGCGTGCCACTGCGCACCGCGCGGTCGATCGCTTCGACGATCTTGGGGTGGGCGTGTCCGACCACGTTGCATCCGAACCCGCCGTGGAAGTCGAGGTAGTCGTTGCCGTCGACGTCCCACACCCGCGCCCCTTCGCCGCGCTCCAAGTAGATCGGGTAGGGATTACCCGCCTGGAACGACGACCCCACGCCGAGCGGCAGGTGCTTCACCGCGCGCTCGAACAGCGCCTTGGACTTCGTCGTGGCGTCGAGCAGCCGAGCCTGCTCAGAGAACGCGATTCGCTCCGCGTTGGTGGTGAACGGCTCGCTCACCACTTCACCATCACGTGCTTGAGCTCGGTGTAGTGCTCGATCGCATAGATCGACATGTCTTTCCCGTACCCTGACTGCTTGAAGCCGCCGTGCGGGAGTTCGGAGACGATTGGGATGTGGTCGTTGATCCACACGGTCCCGAACTGGAGCCGCGCGGCCATCTTCATGGCGCGTCCGACGTCCTTGGTCCACACGCTCGACGCGAGGCCATAGTCGACGCCGTTCGCCCACGCGAGCGCCTCGTCGTCGTCGGCGAACCGCTGCACAGTGATGACGGGTCCGAACACTTCGCGCTGGACGATCTCTGCGTCCTGCGTGGGGCCGACCACCACGGACGGCTCGTAGAAGAAGCCCGCACCGCCGCGAGCGGCACCGCCGATCGTGACCTCTGCGCCTCCCTCGCGGGCACGGTCGACCATCCCAGTCACCCGCGCGAGCTGGTCCTCCGACACGACCGGACCCATCGCGACGTCGGGGTCGTGTGGGTCGCCGGTCTTGATGTCCCTCACCGCGTCGGTGATGCCGTTCACGAACGCGTCGTGGACCTTCGGTCCTGCGAGCACGCGACACGGCGCGGTGCAGTCCTGCCCCGAGTTGTAATACGCACCCTCAGCGAGGCTCGCGACCACGGCCTCGACATCGGCGTCGTCGAACACGATGACGGGCGCCTTACCGCCGAGCTCGAGGTGCACACGTTTCAGCGAGTCGGCAGCGGCCTTCGCGATGACCTTGCCGGTCGCCACATCACCCGTCAGCGACACCATCGCGACCTCGGGATGCGTGACGAGCGCGTTGCCGGCGGTCTCACCCTGACCGGTCACGACGTTCAGCACGCCGGGCGGGAGGATGTCAGCGGTGATCTCCGCCAGTCGAAGTGCGCTCAGCGGCGTGAGCTCCGACGGCTTCAAGACCACGGTGTTCCCCGCGGCAAGCGCGGGCCCAACCTTCCAGGTCGCCATGTTCAACGGGTAGTTCCACGGCGCGATCGACGCGACGACGCCCAACGGGTCGCGCCGGAGGAAAGACGTGTGGTCCTCCATGTACTCACCGGCCGCGGCAGCGTCGAGACAGCGTGCGGCGCCAGCGAAGAAACGCCAGTTGTCGACGGTGAGATCCATCTCGAACTCGATGATCGAGACGGGCTTGCCGACGTTGTCGATCTCGAGGTTCTGGATGTTGTCCAGGTCTTTCTCGACCGCATCGGCGATCTTGAGCAACGCCTCGGCGCGCTGGCGCGGTGTGGTCGCGGACCACTCGGCGAACGCGCCCTTCGCCGCGTCGACCGCATCGACAACGTCCGCGGCATCGCTCGACGCGACCTCGTCGAGCACCTCACCTGTTGCCGGGTTCACGACCTTGTCGGTCGCACCACTCTTGGCGTCGAGCCACTTGCCCCCGATGAAGTTCTGCTTCGGCATCGACCGTCACCTCTTCGTCCTGTGTGGGCTGGGCGGCTGGCCTGGCCCTGATGTTGGGCCTTGTCGACGCACTTCCGCAAGGGAATCCGTCGTCAGCGGCGCCCCTGTCGGTGGATTCCCTTGCCTGGCGCGGGCAAAGCCCGGGAAAGCGTGGGTAGTCTACGCCTCAGGTAGGGGGAGCAATCGTGGCCGACGATACCGTCATCGGGATCGAGAAGGTCTCCAAGCGCTTCGGCGGCTTCGTCGCGGTGCACGAGGCCGACTTCGCCATCGCGCGCGGTAAGTTCTTCTCGATGCTCGGTCCGTCGGGCTGTGGCAAGACCACGACCCTCCGGATGATCGCCGGCTTCGAGCAAACGACGAGCGGCCGCATCACCCTCGAGGGCAAGGACGTGTCGCGCGTGCCGCCCTACAAGCGCAACGTGAACACGGTGTTCCAGCACTACGCGCTGTTCCCGCACATGTCGGTGTTCGACAACGTCGCTTTCGGTCCACGCAGCCGGCGAACGGGACGAGAGGAAGTGTCGAAGCGCGTCCGAGAGCTGCTCGACGTCGTGCGCCTCTCGCAGTTCGCGGAACGCAAGCCCGGTCAGCTCTCGGGCGGGCAGCAGCAGCGTGTCGCGCTTGCCCGTGCACTGGTGAACTACCCGAGCGCGCTCCTCCTGGACGAGCCACTCGGCGCGCTCGACCTCAAGCTTCGCCAGGCGATGCAGCTCGAGCTCAAGCGCATCCAGCGCGAGGTCGGCATCACGTTCGTCTACGTGACGCACGACCAAGAAGAGGCACTGACGATGTCGGATCGCATCGCGGTCATGAACGAGGGACACGTCGAGCAGATCGCCTCACCCGAGGAGATCTACGACAAGCCGGCGTCGGTGTTCGTAGCCGGGTTCATCGGTGTCGCCAACCTCTTGCGGGTCACGGTCGACTCCGTGAATGGCGAGCAAGCGACCGTCAAGTTCCCCGACGACACGCGAGTGAGCGCCAGCTCCGCGGGTGCATCGTTCGCGATCGGGAGCCCTGCGACGTTGATGCTGCGACCCGAGCGCATCCGACTGTCGATGACCGAGCCATCGACGAAGGGCGCACGGCTCGGTGCGTCGGTCGCGCAGCTCACCTTCCAGGGTCCCCTCGTGCGCACCGAGCTGCGCACGTCGGACGGAAGCGAGATCGTCGCGCACATCGGGCCGGACGACGACCTTCCGGCCTTGCGTCCGAACGACCAGGTATGGCTCACCTGGGACGAAGACGCGGCGCGACTGCTGCCGATTGCTGATGAGCGCCTTGGAGGCGAGGCGCGCGAGATCGAAGAAATAGGACAAGTCCATTTCGCGAGGAGCGACGCATGAGCAAGCGATCCAGTTCAACGAGTACGCGCGGTCTCAGTCGCCGTGAGTTCATCACCCGAGGCGCGGCCGCTGCGGGCGGTCTCGCCGCGGCGCCGTACCTGTTGGGTGGCTCGCCCGCTTGGGGTGCGGCCGGTGCAGGCGCCGACGTCGGCGGCAAGCTCGACGTCCTCAACTGGATCCTCTACATCGACAAGAAGTCGAAGAAGGACTTCTCGGCGCAGACGGGGATCAAGCTGAAGTACTCCGACGGCATCGATGACAACAACACCTTCTTCGCGAAGTATCAGGAGCAGTTCGCGAACGGTGATCACATCGGGTTCGACATCGTCATGCCCACGACGTGGATGGCGGCGCGTCTCATCGAGCTCGGCTACGTGCAGCCGTTGCCATTCGACCTCATGGAGAACGCGGGCAACCTGAAGTCCGAGCTCCAGGACCCGGTGTGGGACCCAACGGGTGAGTTCACACTGCCGTGGCAGACCGGCTACACGGGCATCGCGTACAACATCGAGGTCACCGGGCGCGAGATCACCAGCGTCGAGGATCTCTTCGATCCCGAGTTCAAGGGCAAGGTCGGGTGGCTGCTCGAGATGCGCGACTCGCTCACACTCGCCATGCTCTCGACCGGCATGACCCGTGAGGAGATCGCCGCAGGCGTGACGTTCAACGACGCGAAGCCAGCGTTCGACCGGCTTGAGGACGCCGCGCAGAGCGGCCAGATCCGTCGGTTCACCGGCAACAGCTATCAGCAGCAGCTGCTGAGTGGTGACTTCGCACTGAACGTGGCGTGGTCAGGCGACGTTGGTCAGCTGAGCTTGAGCGAACCCAACCTGCGCTTCGTCGTCCCCGAGGAGGGTGCTAACGGCTTCTGGGCAGACGTGATGTGCATGGTGGCGACGTCGGACCGCAACGAACAGGTCGCCGCGTGGTGCGATTACTTCTACGACCCCGTCAACGCGGCGCGGGTGGCTGCCTACACCAACTACATCTCACCGTTGGCCGACATCACGGACGAGCTCGCGGCCGTCGACCCGGCCGCGTCGGAGAACCCGATCCTGTTCCCGCCGCAGGACGTGCTCGACCGCCTCGTGCAGTTCCCGCTCCTCGATCCCGACGAGGAAGAGCGCTTCGACGAGCGCTACGCCGAGATCACGGGTGCGTAAGCTGGCAGTCGTCTGACTCATGGCCGGTGCGGTCGAGTCGGCTCCCAAGCGTGGCCGCTTCGCGCCCTACGGACTCCTCAGCCCGGGGATCATCTGGCTGACGCTGTTCTTCCTCGTCCCCGTGGCGATCCTGCTGCGCGCTGCGCTCTCGGACCAGCCGGAACGGTTCGTGCCGTCGGACCTCGACTTCACGTGGAAGTGGTCGAACTTCTCCGACGGGCTTGACCGATTCGGTCCACAGTTCCTGGACGCGCTGAGGAACGCGCTGATCGCTGCCGCCATCGTCGCAGCGATCACGGTCGCAGTGTTCGTGGCTCGCCGGGATCTCTGGCACCGGATTCGCGTGCGTCTCGTCGGTGCCCTCGTCGCGGCGTTCTTCGCGACCTACATCATCACCAGCACGATCGACGGATGGGGCGACCACTTCCAGCGGTCGTTCCTCTACGCAGGGATCGCGACGCTGCTGTGCATCGCGATCGGGTATCCGCTCGCGTACGTGATCGCGTTTCGTGGCGGGACCTACAAGAACCTGCTGCTCGGGTTGGTTGTTGTTCCGTTCTTCACGACCTACCTGATCAGAACGATCGCGTGGCAGACGATTCTGTTCGACGAGGGCCCGGTCGTCGGCTTCCTGCAAGACGTCGGGCTGTTCGGCGATTCCGATCGACTGCTCGCGACGCCCGGTGCAGTGATCGGTGGGCTCACGTACAACTTCCTTCCGTTCATGATCCTGCCGATCTACGTGAGCCTGGAGAAGATCGACCGAAGCCTCGTGGATGCCGCGCGCGATCTCTACTCAACGCCAGCGCGCGCCTTCCAGAAGGTGGTGCTGCCGTTGTCACTGCCGGGCGTGTTCGCCGGGACGTTGCTCACGTTCATCCCGGCGTCGGGTGACTTCATCAACGCCGAGCTACTCGGCTCACCCACGACGTCGATGATCGGCAACGTCGTGCAGAACCAGTTCCTGGTGCAGCTCGACTACCCGACGGCAGCCGCCCTCTCGTTCGTGCTGATGGCGATCATCACCATCGCCGTGCTCGTCTACGCGAAGGTGCTCGGCACGGAGGATCTCACCGGATGACCGCCGTGCAGGACCAGCCCGCGACCGTGGATGCGCCGGCGAGCGTCGAGGTGCAACGCGCGTTTCCGCCGCCGTGGCTCCGGCGAGTCGGCTCGTGGTTCCTAAGCCTCTACGCAGGCCTGGGGCTCCTGTACCTGTTCGTCCCCATCGCGGTGATCGTTGCGTTCAGCTTCAATGCCGAGGACTCCACCTACAACATCGAATGGGACGGCTTCACGTTCGACAACTGGGCTGACCCGTTTGCCGAACAGGGCCTCGTGGACGCTCTGGTGCTCAGCCTGAAGATCGCTGCGATCGCCACTGCAGCCGCAGTCGTCCTCGGTGGGCTGGTCGCGTTGGCGCTCACCCGCTATCGGTTCCAAGGGAGTGGTTTCGTGAACCTCTTCCTCGTGCTCCCACTCACCACGCCCGAGATCGTGCTCGGCGCGTCCTTGGCGAGTCTCTTCATCGCGCGCACCTATCCGTCACCCGTGCCGGACTCGCGTGGCTTCGACGCGGTCCTGATCGCTCACATCATGTTCTGCGTGAGCTTCGTGTCCTTGACGGTGAAGGCACGTCTCCGCGGGTTCGACTGGACGCTCGAAGACGCGGCGATGGACCTCGGCGCCGGGCCAGTTCGCACGTTCCTGAAAGTCACGTTCCCGCTGATGATCCCCGGGATTCTCGCCGCCGCGCTGCTGAGCTTCGCTCTTTCGCTCGATGACTTCATCATCACGCTCTTCAATGCGGGGGACCAGACGACGTTCCCGATCTACATCTACGGCGCAGCGCAGCGCGCGATTCCCCCGCAGATCCAGGTGCTGTCCTCGATGATCCTCTTCGCGAGTGTGGCGATCCTCGTGACCGGCACCCTCATCGGTCGTCGGCGCGAAGCGGCTGCTACTCGCTGACCCCCGACGCGCCGGCGTCGCGCAGCGCGGCGCGGATCTTCTCGGCGGCTTCGGCGAGCTCCTCGGGTGTTGCGTTGCCTGCCCGATCGAGGTGCAGGTCGGACTCGCCCGAGTGGATGGGCATCACGTGAAGGTGCGTGTGCGGTACCTCGAGCCCCGCGATGAGCAATCCGACTCGTATCGGCGTGAATGCGCCTCTTACGGCTTGTCCGATCGTGTGCGCGACGGTCATGAGGTGCGCAGCAAGCGCGGGCGGAAGGTCGGTCCATTCGTCGACCTGCGCGCGCGGCACCACTAGCGTGTGACCCGGATTCACCGGATTGATCGAGAGGAACGCGACACACTCGTCGTCACGCCACACGAACGTGCCGGGGATCTCGCCATCGATGATTCGTGTGAACACGGTCGGCATGGCCGGTCAGCGTACGCGAGCGATAGGTTCGACCTCATGCCGGGCCGAGTGCACCACAGCGCGATCAACGCTCGCGACTTCGACGCGTCCTTGCGCTTCTATCGCGAGGGTCTCGGACTCGAAGTGATGATGGACACCGAGTTCGACGGCGACTGGCAGGGGTTGTTCGGCGCCACGGCCACACGGTTGCGCTCAGTGTTCCTCGGTGACCCGGCGAACCCGGATTCAGGAATCGTCGAGCTCGTCGGACTCGAAGGCACACCTGACGGACCGCCACCGCCGGACGCGCCGACCACCGGCTTCTTCCTGCTGTCGTTCTTCGTCGGCGACACCGCGGAGGTGCTCGCACGCTTGCGCGATCTCGGACTGGGTGGCGAGCCGCGGCGCATCGAGCTGCCCGGCCCGAACGACTCCACGGTCGTGATGGCCACCGTGCGCGATCCCGACGGTGTGCTCGTCGAGCTGATCGGCGCCTGAGGTGCTGCACGAGGACATCACTTCGGCCGACATCAAGGCGATGCACTCGGTCGAGGGTCGCGTGATCATCGTCACCGGTTCGGCGCAGGGGGTCGGGCGCGGGATGGCGCACCATCTCGGGAAGGCCGGCGCGACGGTGGTCGTGGCCGACTACCAGGCCGACAAGCTGCAACGCACGTGCGACGAGCTCACCAAGTTCGGCGCGCCAAACCTCGGCGTCGAGGTCGACATCCGCGAGCAGAGCCGCATCAACGACATGGTCGCCAAAACGTTGGATGCCTTCGGCAAGGTCGACGCGATCATCAACAACGCCCAGACCTTCCGTCCCAACGCGCCGATCGAGGAGATCTCTGAAGAAGACGTCGATGTCTTCTACCGCTCAGGTGTGCTCGGGACGTTGTGGGCGATGCAGGCGGTCTACCCACACATGAAGGCCGCAGGCTGGGGGCGCATTGTGAACTTCGGCTCGTCCATGGGTCGCGTCGGCGGCGCCACCTTCGGCGCGTACAACGCGTCGAAAGAGGCGATCCGAGCGCTCACGCGCACAGCGGCCAAGGAGTGGGCTGCCGACGGGATCATCGTGAACGCGATCGCTCCCGCCGCGGCACCACCACGCGCCGTGGGCACGCAGCACTACGAGGAGTTCATGCGGACGTGCCCGATGGGGCGCAACGGTGATCCCGAGACCGACATCGGCTCCGTCGCACATTTCCTCTGCACCGACGCCTGCCGCTACCTCACCGGCCATACGTTCATGGTCGACGGCGGAAACTTCCTCTGGTCGTGACCGAACCGGAGCGACGCGGCGAGGGCGCGGACTGGCAGAACCCGTGGCCGGTGCGCGGGATCGTGCAGGGGGAGCCGCAGCCTTCGGCCGGCGTTGACGCGCTGCGCGCTGAGGGGTTCGCCACCGTGTTCGATGTGATCCCTGAGCCCGACGACGCGGACGAGTACCAGGACCACCTGAACAACACCGCGGCGGTGCGGATGTTCAACGACCTGCGCATCGCGTACGTCGCGACGAAGTTCGCACCTGACTGGCCGCGGTTCGTGCGACGGCAGGAGATGACGTTGGTCGTCCGCGAGCTGCACGTCTCGTACGAGAGCGAAGGGTGGATGCACGAGCGGTATGTCGGGGCTACCCGCGTCGAACAACGACGGGGCAAGTCGCTCATCCTCGATCAACGGCTCGTCGAAGCAACCACCGGTCGATCGCTGGCGCGCGCCTGGGCCTTGCAGCTGCTGATCGGCGCGGAGGGCAAGGTCATCGCGTTCCCCGACCTCTACTTCGACATGGTCGAGGCCGCACAAGGCGCGCCAGTGCCAATTGTCGACGCTGGCCGCGCGCCATGGGGACCGCCCGCTTGAGCGGCGGGCGCGAGACGCTCGCGAGCACGTTCCGTCGGCAGGGCCGGGGCGGAACCGTGCTCGGCTCTCCGCTCACCGCCCAGCTCTGCAATCGGATGGCTGAGGACGTCGAGGCTGGTGGCCCGACGTGGTCGTTGCTCGAGCCCTACGCACGCGCGCCGCTGAACGATGCCTATCCCATCCGCGTCCTCGGTGGTGCGCACCGGCTTGCACTGGTGGGGGATGCGCCTGACTACGCGCGTCATCTGCCGTCAACGGGTGGCGACGGCGACCTCGACGCGGCATGGCTCGCGTTGAGGGCATTGTTCGAATCAGCACCACCGGCACTGTGCGACGCGCTCTCCCGGCCGCCGCAGACCAACGAGGTCGGTCGTTCCGCATCGCTGATCGGCGGGTTCCTCATGATCGCGAGCCAGATTCAGCGTCCGGTGCGTGCATTGGAGATCGGCGCCAGTGCTGGCCTCAATCTTCGGTTCGATCACTTCCGCTACCAGCAGAACGATCGCGGGTTCGGTCCATCGAACTCGGCGGTGCGCTTCGCCGGGCTCTGGTCCGAGGCCGAGCCACCATTTGGCGCGCCACTCACGGTCGCTGAGCGTCGAGGGTGTGACCTCGACCCGGTCGACATCGCGGCCGAAGAGGGACGACTCACGCTCTTGTCGTACGTCTGGGCCGACCAGCTCGAGCGCTTCGACCTCCTTTCTGCCGCACTCGAGATCGCCGCGCATGTGCCTGTGAAGGTCGACCGGGCGGATGCCGGCGACTGGCTCGGGGATCACCTTGGGCAGTCCATGCCTGGTGTGACGACCGTCGTGTTCCACTCGGTCATGTGGCAGTACCTGAGCGCGGAGCAGCAATCACGGATCCGCGACTTGATCGTCCGCGCCGGCGACCGCGCATCCGACGACGCTCCGCTTGCGTGGCTACGACTCGAGCCGGAGGGCGACCTCGCCTACCCGCGGTTGCGGCTCTCGACGTGGCCGGGTGAGCAGGAGCGCCACCTCGCCAACTGCAGCTTTCACCTCGGCCCGATCGAATGGTTGGTCTGAAGGTCGAGCTAGGCGCCGAGCTTCTCCAACAGCTCGCCGAGGTTGTTGACGGAGCGCGTGCACGCAGACTCGTAGCCCTCTTCGTCGATCTTCGGACCGATGAGCTCGAGGTCGAAGCAGCCCGAGTACCCCGCGCCGAGCATCTGTCCGAGGATGCGCTCGAACGGGATGTCTCCGTCGCCGGGCACCAAGCGCGCCGGCGTCGACGTCGTGCCGATCGCGTAGTCGCTCACCTGCACGATGCGGAACGTGTCGACTCCATCTCGGATCGTGTCGGCGAGGCCGCGCTCGGCCCAGCAGGCGTTCGTCTCGACGCACACCCCGATCCCGAGTCGTCGCGCCACGTCCACGCAGTCACGCAACGAATGAATGAAGCCAACGTCGCCGCGAAGCGAGTTCGTGTGCTCGAGGCCGAACGGGATCCCGCGGCTGTGCGCGTCCTCGATCACCGGAGTGAGCGCCGCCTCGAGTGCATCCGCGGCCTCCTCCCAAGGGAGCTGGCCGGCCGGGCCGGTCGTGAGGATCATGCACTCGGCACCCACCGCCTCGGCCGCGTCGACCGCGCCGCGCACACGGTCACGCTGGGTCGGCCACTGCCCGGGGTTGTCGAGGCGGAACGGCCCGATCCCAATCAGGTTCGACACCCGCAGTCCCGCGTCGCGCAAACGCCGTGCACCCGCCTCGATACCGGCGGCTTCGAGCTTGGCGAGCGATGCACCGATGCAAGTGATCCCTGCGCGCTCGTAGAACGCGAGGTCCTCGTCGAGCGCCCACTTGAAGGACGAGATCGCCGACAGAGAGACGCGCGGGTGCATCATCCGATGGTCAGCGCGCGGGCGATGCTGCTGCCGCCGTCAAGCTGGAGGTTGATGCCGGTCAGGAAACCGGACTCGTCACTCGCGAGATAGACGGCCGCGTGCGCCACGTCGCTTGCTTCACCCAAGCGGGTGACGTGCATCCCCTGGAATCGGGCGAGTCGCTCCGGCGTGATGTCGGCGTCGCGACGTTCGTTCAACACGTAGCCGGGGCTGATCGTGTTGCACCGGATGCCCTCGCCGCCATACTCGACCGCGATCGCTCGGGTGAGTGCATTCATCGCGCCCTTGCTCGCGGCGTAGGCGCTCAGCCCACCGCTCGGCCGCTCGGCCTGTCGGGACGAGACGTTGATGATCGAGCCGCCGCCGGCCGCGCGCATCAGCGGGATCGCCGCCCGACACAGCCACATCGGTGCGGTCGCGTTCATGCGCAGCGCCGACTCCCAGTGCGCGGTGTCCATGTCGCCGACCTTCGAGTCGTGCGTCTCCACACCCCCGAGCGACCCACCGACGGCGTTGTTCACGAGGACCGTCAGGCCACCGGCCCACTCGGCCACAGCCTCGACCAGCTCGGCGCAGGCGCCTTCTTCGGAGATGTCGGCCGCGAAGAACCGGGACTTGCCGCCACCCTCTTCGATCTCGCTGACCACGGCGGCGCCCCGCTCGGCGTTCCGGCCGTGGACGGCGACGGCGGCGCCCTCGGCGCCGAAACCGACCGCGATGCCCTTGCCGATCCCCGACGTCGACCCGGTCACCAGCGCGCATGCCCCCGCCAACCGCATTCCGCCTCCCCTGGTTGCCCTCGCAAGCTTCGGGCTCACGCAAAGGCAACGGTCGGCGAAGCCGCCGTTGCATTGCCGGAGGCTACTGATGACCGAAACAAGGCAACCAGGTGGGCGTTGTGCTGGGCAGCGAGCGACGCGTAGCCTGGGGCGGCTCCGGTGATTCGAGGTCACCGGGACGCGCCCCCATGATGTTGCTGAAGTTGTCCACGCCATCCCAAGGGGCCGCTGTGGGCCGGTCCGGACGCCGTTGCCGACGAACGGTCGTGGCGGTGACCGCCCTCGTCCTAGGCCTGGTCTGGGGTGGCGCGACCCCCGCCGGCGCCGACCCCGTCGAGGACGCCAAGGCGGCCGTCGCCGCGGCCCAGCAGGCCGCCGACGCTTCCGCGGTCGAGTACGAGGCCGCAATCGGGCGCTATGAGGAGGTCACGGCCCAGATCGTTGCGCTCCAGGCCGAGATCGCCGCCAACAAGGAGGAGGCCGCTCGCCTCCAGGAGATCGCCGAGCGCCGGGCAGTCGAGGCCTACACCGGGCACGGCACGCTCCAGGACGAGGAGGCGGTGCTCACCACCGCCGACCCGCTCGACGTGCTCCGCCGCGAGAAGCTGCTTGCGCGCACGAAGCGGCGTGAAGACAACGCGATCCGGCGGCTCGCCCGGATCAACCATGAGCTCGACGACCAGCGCGCCACGCTCGAGGAGCACCAGGCCGAGCAGGCCCGCGCCCTCGAGGTTGCCCAAGCGCGGCAGGCGGAGGTGCAGGCGCAGCTCACCGCGACCCAGACCGCCCTGGCCACGCTGGAGGAATACCTCCGCAAGGTCGAGGAGGCCCAGCGCGCCCGGGACATCGCCGCGTCCATCGCCCGGGAGGCCAGCAACCGGGCCGGTGGCAGAAGCGGCGCAGGCGTGGTGGGCGGGATCGTCTGCCCGATCCGCGGCGCGGTCTCGTTCATCGACTCGTGGGGGCACCCACGGCACCAAGGCTCGCACCAGGGTGTCGACCTGATGGCGGCACGCAACACGCCCAACGTGGCAGTTGTGTCGGGCTTGGTCACGTTCCGCGCCGGTAACACGTCAGGGAACGGCGCGTACCTCAGCGGGGACGACGGGAACCTCTACTACTACTTCCATCTCGAAGCGTACGAAGGTGGTCCGCGCCGGGTCGCGCAAGGCGAAGTGATCGGATACGTGGGCAACACGGGCGACGCGCGCTACACGGCGACGCACACCCACTTCGAGATCCATCCCGGCCACGGTGCGGCCGTGAACCCCTACCCCTCGGTGCGCGCCGTCTGCTGACCGCACCGCCTCACGTCAGGCGCTCGAGCCAGAGCGGTAGGTCGTCGGCGTGCACACCCAAGCTCACGCCCCGCGCCGCGAGCTCGTCGGGCGTGCCGTCGAACACGATCGAGTGCTTGAGCACGAGCACATGATCGAGATCGGCGGCGACCGCGCCCAGCTCGTGGGTGACCAACAGCACCGCCGCGCCGTGGTCGCGCACCTCGTGCACGACCGAGTCTCGGAACGCAACCTGGGACTCCGCGTCGACGCCCGCGATCGGCTCGTCGAGCACGAGCAGCTCGGGCTCGCTCGCGAGCGCCTTCGCGATCAGCACCCGTTGCTGCTCGCCGCCTGACAGCGTCCCCACCGTGCGCGTGGCGAACGGTTCGAGCGCGACGGCCTCCAAGGCGTGGCGCACCGCATCGCGGTCGTCACCGCGCGGCCGTCGCCACCAACCCCGCCGAGCGACGCGCCCGGTCGCAACAACCTCTTCCACGGTCGCCGGGAGCGCTGGCGCGAGGGCGTGCCGCTGGGGGACGTAGCCGATCCGCCACCGATCCTCGAGCGCCCGAGGGTCCCTGCCGAGGCACCGCACCTCGCCGGCGTCCGGCCGGAGCAACCCCACGAGGATCCGAACCAGCGTCGACTTTCCCGAACCATTCGGCCCTACGAGCGCGCAGAACTCGCCCCGACCCACCCGCAGCGACACGTCGTCGAGCGCCGGCGACCCCCCGAACGAGTGGGAGACGCTGCGCGCTTGCAGTGCGGCATCGCCGGGCATCCCGCCTCCTCTGGTCGCCCTCGCAAGCTCCGGACTCTGCCACATTCTAAGAGCAGTTCTCAAAACTGCTCTGAGAACCGCAAAGTGGCTGGTCAGTGCCCCTCTTCGGGCTCCTCAGCGTCGGCCTCGTCGTCGTGACTCGGCACGTCCTTGCCCACCGCCACGACGGCCGGCGGGTTCTCGGCGTCCTCGGACGTGTCGATCCACCGGATCAGCCCGTCGGTGCAGGCCTGCACGATCTTCCAGCTCAGCAGCTTGGTCTTGTGGGGTGCCGTGAATGAGATCGAGAACGTGTCCGGCGTCTCGGCATCGAGCGGTCCACCCTCGAACTCGACGGTGCGCCCGTCGACGTCGTCGCGCCAGCCTTCCTTCTCGACGGGTTCGACGTCCTTGACGCCCTTGGGCACCTTGAGCGTCACCTTGATGGTGGGGGAGTCGTCGCACCCGTGCTCCACGAGGAAGCCGACGGTCGCGGATTCGCCCGGCTCGACTCGGTTCGGTTCGGCCTCGATGTGCGCGGCGGCGGGAACAGCTAGCAACGCCAGCAGCGCGAGAGCGATGACTGGCGTGAACCACCAGCGCGGGCGCGCGTCGAGGTCCATCAGAGCTCCTTCTCGAGTCGGGGACCGACATCCTGGTCCTTTGGCCAGGCCACTGGTGTCATTTGACCGGCGGTACCGTCGTGGCGTGGCCCACGAGCACGGTCGGCTCAGCGCGACGACCGACCACCACCGCCGGATGCTCTGGATCGCACTCGGCTTGAACGCGGGACTGCTCGTAGTCGAGGTCACGGCCGGCTTCGTGTTCTCGTCGTTGGCCTTGCTCGCCGACGGCGTACACCAAGCCACCGACGTCGTCGCGCTCGGCATCGCGCTCGTCGCCAGCTCGTTGGTGCCCAAGCCGGGATCCGCGCGCCACACCTACGGGCTCATGCGCTTCGAAGCGATCGGCGCCCAGGTCAACGCGCTGCTCCTTGTCGCGGCGTCGGTCTGGGTCATCGCCGAAGCCGTGTCGCGCCTCGACGATCCCGATTCGGTCGACGGCGTCGGCGTCCTCGTCGTCGCCCTGGTGGCGTTCGCGGTCAACGGCTTCAGCGCGATGCTGCTCGCGCGCGGTCGCAGCCACGACCTGAACGTGCGCGCGGCGTGGCTCCACCTCTCGACCGACGCTGCTGGCTCGCTGGCCGCGGCCGTGGCCGGTGCAGCGGTGGTTGCGTTCGATGCGCGGCTGGCAGACCCGATCGCATCGCTCATCATCGCGGTGCTGGTGCTGGTGGGCGCGTGGCAGCTGCTGCGCGACACCACGAACGTCCTCCTGGAAGGCGCACCCCGCGGGCTCGATCTCGACGCGCTCGAGGCAGCACTCATCGAGCAACCCCACGTGGAAGCGGTCCATCACCTGCACGTGTGGGAGCTGGGGTCGGAGGTGCCCGCCCTCTCGGTGCACGTCGTGCTCGACGGCGAGCCGACGTTGCACGACGCCCAAGCGCGAGGCCGCACGCTCAAGACGATGCTCGCCACGCGGTTCGGGATCGAGCACGCCACCGTCGAGCTCGAGTGCCACGACTGCGAGACGATCGGCGGTAGCGGCCATCCTTGACGGGCGACGATCGTCAGCTCCGAGCAGCGGCGATACTTGGCTCTTCCTTCGAGGCTCGGGGGCAACTCGACGACCGTGGATCACCGATGACACATCGCCTGCGCCGCCTGCTCGTGCTGCTGGGCCTGACCGCGATCGCGGTCGGCGTGCTTGCGGCTCCCGCTGGCGCGCACGCGAACCTGCTCGAGTCCAGGCCTTCACAAGGGCAAGTGCTCCAGATCGCACCCGACGAGATCTCCCTCTCGTTCTCGGAGCCGGTCGATGCGTCGTTCGGCGCTGTCCGAGTCTACGACGCCGACAGCAACCGGCTCGAAGCGGGTGAGGTCGAGACCCGCAACAACCTCGTCATCCTGCCCTTGAGCGAAGTGCCGAACGGTTCCTACGTCGTCACGTACCGCGTCACCTCACGTGACGCGCACCCGGTCAACGGCGCGTTCACGTTCCAAGTCGGGAACGCTGGAAACGCGTTCAGCCCTCGCGCACAAGCGCTCGCCCAAGAGCTCCTGAGTGGCGAAGAAGGTGAGCAAGTGGTCGGCGCGATCTACGGGATCTCACGCGGGCTGTTGTTCGCCGGGCTCGCGCTCATGATCGGGTGTGTCACCTTTGGCGTGATCGTGTGGGCGCGCGCCCGCGCCGTCACGATCAACCGGCGTCTCGTCTGGATCGGATGGGGCACCACGATGGTCGCCACCATCGTCAGCGTGCTCGTGTACGGCCCGTACGCGGCCGGGGTGGGACTCGGTGACGTGTTCGAATCGGAGCTCGTCGACGCGACGATCGACAGTCGCTACGGCCAGATGGGGATCGCGCGGATCGGGCTGCTGCTCCTCGGGCTGCCGATCCTGTGGATGTTGCTCGCGCGCGACGGCGACGAACCGCGGCCGGTGCCGCGCCCGTGGCTTGGGGCGGCCGCGGTGTTCGGCGTGCTCGTGGCGGCAACACCAGGACTCGCAGGGCACGCGACGTCCGGTGACCTCGTGGAGCTCGCGGTCGCTGCCGACACGATCCACGTGCTGGCGATGGCGCTGTGGCTCGGAGGTCTTGCAACGCTCGCCACCGTCGTGCTCCGTCGCGGGTGGAAGGCGGCGCAGATCGAGCAGCCCATCTCGACGTGGTCGCGCTTCGCGCTCTGGTGCGTCGTCGCGATCATGGCGACCGGGACGTTCCAAGCCATTCGCCAGGTCGGCAACCTCACCGCGCTCCGCAGCACCGAGTACGGGCGAATGCTTGTGATCAAGCTCGTGCTCTTCACGGCGTTGCTCGTCCTCGCCGTGTTCAGCCGTGAAGCGGTGCACATGCTCTGGCCGAAGCCGGTCGAGAAGTCCGGTCGACGAGTTCCGGTGGTTGCCGGTGGCGCCGACGATCACTCCCCGCCGGCGCTCACCAAAGCGCAGAGGGCCGCCCATGAAGCCACCGAGCTCCGGCGGCTCCGTCGTTCGGTGTGCGCCGAGGTGCTCGGCGGCATCCTCGTGCTCTCGATCACCGCCTTGCTGGTGAATGCGCCGCCCGCAAAGGGTGCAGCCGAGAATGCGCAAGGCAACGCCATCGGAGTCACCTTGAAGGCGCGCGGCGTGTGGGTCGACGTCGCCGTGGTGCCTGGCCAGCGCGGGCAGAATGCGGTCCATGTGAGTGCGCTCACGCCGAGCGGCAAGGTGAAGGACGTGACCGACCTCACGATCACCTTCGACCTTCCGAACGAGGACATCGTCGGCCTCGAAGTCCCGCTCGCGAAGATCAGCGCCGGCCACTTCACGGCCACCGGCTTTGCACTCCCGATCGAAGGCACCTGGCAGATCACAGCCAAAGTGGTCGTGTCCGAGTTCACGCAGCGCACCATCCGTAGCGAGATCGACATCGACGACTAGGTCATGGTCGACACCCAGACGGCGAACACCTCGTTCACCGTCCTCACGTTCGTTGCGAACCTCGGTGTGCTCGCGCTCGCCGCGCTCGCGCTCCTCGCTCGATTCGGCGCTGCTGGGCGTCGAAGATCGACGGCAGCAAGCTGCCGATCCCTGACGAAGGCACCTTCGCGACCAGCGACGATCCCATCAACGGCAAGACACCGCCGACGCTGACCGGGGAGGGGTTCGCCGGCCAGAGCGTCACCGTCGGGCCGACCACAGAGCCCCGCATCGTGATCTTCCTCGCGCACTCGTGCCCGCACTGTCAGGCCGAAGTGCCGGTGATCGTCGAGCTCGCCGAGGAAGGCAAGCTCGACGGCGTTGTGGTCCAGGCGATCACGACGAATACCAGTGAGGACGCCGCGAACTACCCGCCGTCGAAGTGGCTCAAGCGCGAGGACTGGCCGTTCAAGCCGGTGCTGCTCGACGACCCGAAGCTCCGCGCCCTGATCGCGTTCGGCGCGGGCAGCTTCCCGTACATGGTCTTCGTCGCTTCGGACGGGACCGTCGCCGGTCGCTGGTCCGGTGAGCTGGGGAAAGCAGATCTCGCCGAAGTCGCGCGCAGATTGGTGGCAGGCGAGCCGCTCTTCGAAGAGTGAGCGGGCCTACAAGCAGTTCTTGCAGAGACCGACGAGGTCGATGCGGTGGGTTTTCGTGCGAAACCCGGTCGCGTCCTCGACCGGGGTGACGGCATCGGCGAGCGACGCCTCAAGCCCTGACGCCGCGGGGACGTCCTCGACCATCCCACAGCTTGTGCAGATGAGGTGATGATGATGGCCGGTGAGCTCCTCAGCGAGCTCGAACCGTGACGCTTCGGCGGTGACGATGCGGTGCACCACGCCCGCTCGCTCCAGCACCACGAGGTTCCGGTAGACCGAGCTCTGCGCGAGCCCGTCGCCCAATTCGAGGATCTCGGGAAGTGCGAGAGGGCGCGACGCGCCCGCGAGCACCTCGACGATCGCCAAGCGCTTGGGAGTCAGCCGTTGCTGCACCCGTCGGAGTCGCGTCGCTACTTCGTCGCGCAGATCGGGTGGCACCGCGTCGAGTGTACCGTCGCACTCACATGGAACCGACTGAGCGATTCGTCGAGCTGGTGCAGCGCGACCAGCACGACGTGCCGCTCGACGAGGCTGTGTTGCTCATCGCCGCGCACGACCATGAGGTCGACGTTGACGCGCAGCGCGCTCGGCTCGACGAGCTCGCGAATGGCGCACCGTCTTCCGCGGATGCGCTCGCTACGTACCTGTTCGTGGAGCGCGGGTTCATCGGCAACTCGGTCGACTACGCCGATCCCCAGAACTCGTTCCTCGACGTCGTGCTCGACCGTCGGCTTGGGCTGCCGATCACGCTCAGTGTGCTGATGATCGAAGTCGGTCGCCGCGTTGGGCTGGAGCTCTCGGGTGTAGGGATGCCTGGACACTTCCTTGTAGGGAGCGGAAGCGACACGTTCTTCGATCCGTTTCACGGCGGAGAGCGCTTGGATGTCGACGGATGCCGAGCGCGCTTCGCCGGGACACGCGGTGATGTGCCGTTCCGCCCCGAGTTCCTCCAGCCGGTAGGCACGCACGCGATCCTCGCTCGCATGCTCGCGAACCTCGTCCACTCATACGTTGCCCGAGATCCCGCGAGCGCGATCTGGACAGTGCGGCTGCGGCTCCGCGTTCCGGGCGTCTCGGCCAACGAGCGACGCGAGGCGGCCGCCCTGCTCGGCACGCTCGGTCGCTTCGAAGAAGCTGCGGCCGAGCTCGCGCAGATCGCCGAAGAGCTCGACGGAACTGCGGCCGACCGAGCCGAGCGCGCCGCGGCTGCGTATCGAGCGCGCGCGAACTGACGTCATGGCCGATCCGACGCCGATGTTCCCGCTCGGAACGGTGTTGTTCCCACACGCGGTTCTCCCGTTGCACGTGTTCGAGCCGCGCTACCGAGAGATGGTCCAGCACTGCATTGCCGGCGACCGTGAGTTCGGCGTGGTGCTCATCGAACGCGGGCACGAGGTCGGCGGCGGCGACATCCGCTTCGATGTGGGCACCGCGACACGCATCGTGCAAGCCGGCGAGCTCGAAGACGGGCGGTGGGTGCTCATGAACGTCGGAGTCGAGCGACTGCGCGTCGTCGAATGGCTTCCCGATGACCCGTACCCGCAGGCGCGCGTCGAGCGGCTCCGGGACGATGCGGGAAGCGCCGTCGACGGCCAGGCGGCCGGCGTCGAGGGGCTGTTGCGCCGCGCGCTCGCGATGCGTGCCGAGCTCGGTGATCCCACGGCGCCGCTCGAGTTCACGCTCTCCGACGATCCGGTGCAGGCGTCGTTCGAGGCCGCGGCAACTGCACCGATCGGCCCGTTGGACGCGCAACGCCTGCTCGAGATCGACACCGCGGCCGAGCGACTGACACTGCTCGAGGAATTGCTCACCGAAGAGTGTGCGGTGCTCGAGCTCCGTCTCTCCGGCCAGTAGCGATCGCTCTACGCTCCCCTTGTGACTCCTGAGCCCGATCCGAACACCCAGGACCGCGACCTCGGTGACCTCGAGGCCCTCGAACGAGAGCTCGCCGCGCTGGAGCACGAGCTCGAAGTCGTCGACGGCGCACCCGGGGACGACACCTAGCCGGGTGCCCACGGTCACGCTGCGTCTGTTCGCCGCGGCCCGCGATGCCGCCGGTCGTTCATCGGAGGCGATCGACGCCGCAACCGTCGGTGACGTGCTCGCCTACGCGCGCACAACGTATGGAGCCCAGTTCGCCGAGGTGCTCGCGCACGCCAGGGTGTGGGTGAACGGCGACGAGCCAGCTGACGGTGATGCGACGGTACTCGCGGCCGACGACGAGGTCGCGGTGTTGCCCCCTGTCAGCGGTGGCTGACTAGGCGCGAGCTGTCACCAACCAGGCGCTGCCGTAGACCTGCTCGACGATGAGTCGCTGGCCCACGGGCTCCCACGACAGCGCACCCCAATCGGAGCCCTGCACGTTCACCGCGGCTTCGGTGAGCTGGGTCTTGAACCCATCGAACGAACCGAGATGCTCGTCGACCGCGCTCGCGAGATCGCCCGCCGGCTTGCCGCCACCATTGGGACTCAGGTTCTTCCAGAAGATCGAGTGCAGGATGTGTCCGGAGAGGTGGAAGGCGAGGTTCTTCTCGAGCTGGTTGATCGACCCGAAGTCGCTCGTCTCGCGCGCGTCCGCAAGCTTCTCGAGCACTTGGTTCGCGCCATCGACGTAGGCCTTGTGGTGCTTGCCGTGATGGAGCTCGAGCACGCGGGCCGAAAGATGTGGCTCCAGCGCGCCGTAGTCGTAGCCGAGATCAGGGAGTGTGTACGTCATGAGATCCTCCTCGACCGTTGTTCTTCCCCATCGTGGCGTACGCGACACGCCAGCCACGCGCGGCCCAAGAAGGGACCACTGGTACCGTTGACCCCTATGCCTGAGCAGCACCGACGCCGTCTCGACGTGATGCTCGAGCCCGAGTACCTCAGCGAGCTCGGCACCCTCGACGTCGACGCGGTCCGTGAGATGCACGAGGAGTGCCTCGCGGTCGAGACCGAGGTCTCGTATGTGCGCGTTCTGGCCCAGGCCCGCATCGACATCGTCGAAGCCGAGCTCGACCGGCGTGACCGGGGCGGATCAGTGGGCGACCTCGTTGCCGCGCTGCCGCAGATCCTCGCCGACGACACTCCGCGCCACGACCCGGCGTCGAGCCACCTGCCGCGTCACATCGGCCCGGCTCCCGGCATCCAATGGAAGCGCGGGCTCGAGAGCCTGATCACCGACGCCACGCTCGTGAGCCTGCCGACGCTCTCCGAAGACGACCTGCGTTCCACGCTCGATCAGCTCCGCCAGCTCGAAGAAGACGTGTCTCAGAAGCGCAAGGCCTTGCACCGGGTGATCGATGCGATCGAAGCCGATCTCACGGAGCGGCACAAGGTCGGGCACGCGTAGCGGCACGCCGGTGCCTGACGCGATCGAGCAGCGCCTGCGCGACCTCGGGTCCTTCATCCGAGACCAGCGCCGCAACGCGCGCCTGTCGCTGCGAAGCCTGAGCGATCGCGCCGGGATCTCCAACCCTTACCTGAGTCAGATCGAGCGCGGCTTGCGCAAGCCGAGCGCCGAGATCCTCCAATCCATCGCGCGCGCGTTGCGCATCTCCGCCGAGACGTTGTACGTGCGCGCGGGCATCCTCGAGCCGCGGGGAGATCAGCAAGACGTGGAGCACGAGATCTTGCGCGACGAGACGCTCAACGACCGTCAGAAGCAAGCACTCATCGAGGTGTATCGCTCGTTCCAGGCCGAGAACCGCTGACACCAACCGCACTCGGCCTGCACTCGGGGCGGGAGTGGGGAATGTTGACCGGTAGGATCAGGTTTCCATGTCCGTGCAACGAGTAGCGATGCTCAGCCTCCACACGTCACCGCTCTCCCAACCGGGAGCCGGTGACAGCGGCGGCATGAACGTCTACGTGCACTCGCTCGCGTCGGCGTTGGCCCGAGCGGGCGTGGGGTGCGACGTGCTCACGCGCGCCGACCACGCCGAACAGCCGCCAATCATGGACGTGGAGCCAGGCTTCCGGGTCGTGCACCTCGACGCCGGGCCTCGCCGACCGGTGCCCAAGGAGTCGCTGCCGATGCTGGTGGACGACCTCATCGCTTCCGGCCGGTGCTACCTGGCGAGCGCGGGCGAGGTCGACGCGCTGCACGCGCACTACTGGATCTCTGGCGCGGTGGGACACCGACTCAAGCACGAGCTCGACCTCCCGCTCGTCACCACCTTCCACACGCTGGCCCGCACGAAGGTCAGCGCCGGCATCGACGACGACTCGACCGAGCGTTCCCACATCGAGGGTGAGGTCGTGGCGTGTAGTGACCGCATCGTGGCGTCGACCGTCGATGAGGTGGACGAGCTCGCCGCGTACAACGCCGTTCCCGATCGCATCGAGGTGATCCCCCCAGGCGTCGACCATGCGCTCTTCTCTCCAGGTGACGCGCGTGCCGCACGGCGCCGACTCGGTCTGCCCGCGGGCCCGCTCGTCCTGTTCGTCGGCCGGATCCAGCCGCTCAAGGGGGCCGATGTCGCGCTGCGAACGCTCGCCGCGCTTCCTGACGACCGCACAACGCTCGTCATCGTCGGCGGCCCGAGCGGTGCCGACGGCGAGCGCGAGCTCGCGAGCCTTCGTGCGCTTGCCGATGAGCTCGGCATCACGGATCGCGTGCGGTGGGTCGAACCCCAGCCCCACGCCGCGCTCGTCGACTGGTACCGCGCCGCCGACGTGTGCATCGTCCCGTCGCGCACCGAGTCGTTCGGCCTCGTCGCGCTCGAAGCGGCCGCGTGCGGCACTCCGGTCGTCGCGTCGGAAGTCGGCGGCCTTCGCTCGTTGGTGGCTGACGGCGAGGCCGGGTTCCTCGTTGCCGGTCGCGCGGCTGCCGACTACGCCGCGCCGGTGCAGCTGTTGCTCGCCGACGAGCGCCGCGCCCAGCGAATGGGCTCCGCGGCAGTGGCGCGGTCGCGCCAATACGCGTGGAGCATGACCGCGGCGCGCTTGCGACGTCTGTATGCCGACGTCGCCGCCCGCGAGCTCGTGCAGTGCGCTTGACGGACACCGAAGCGAGCGGCCGCGACGCAGGTACCCTGCGGCGCAGCGAGCGGGGCCCGAGCGGCCCGGCCCACGGGGCCGAGAGCGGGGAGTTGGACCTCGACGCTCGCGAACGGGCTGCGCACGCGCTGGTCGCCGCGCACCTCGAGGGGCCGGTCGCGGCTCAGCCCTACATCCAGACCGTCGAGTACGACCCGGAGCTTCGCCGCTGGTACGTGCGCTTCGGCTGCGATGGTCGTGACGCCACGACCATCTACTTCGATCTCCACCAGCGCACGCTGCGCTACGAGGTCTACTTCTTGCCCGATCCACCCTCGAACCACCTCGAGCTCTACCGCTTCCTCCTGCAGCGCAACCATTCGATGTACGGCACGCGCTTCTCGATCGGGCCCGACGGCGACCTCTACCTCACGGGTCGCGTGGCCCTCGAGCACCTCACTGAGTACGAGCTCGACCGCATCATCGGGGTGCTCTACGAGCTGGTCGAGACCTGGTTCCAACCCATCGTTCGTCTCGCCTTCGGTCGATAGTCCCGCTGCAGTCACCGACGCGGTCTCCGCGTGTCCGGCGGGGTGCCAGCGCCGACGGGTGCCGGCGCGGAGGCCGCTGCGCCTCCGGCGTCACGGGGCCCGAGGTGCATGACGGTTCGCTTCGTTCGGGGAAGTGCGGAGCTCTCCCGAAGTTCCTCGGGCTCCTGACACCTACGTAAGCGCGGCACCGCAGCTTCCGGAGGAAGCGGAGGTGCTCGCAGGCGCTGGCGAGCGGCCGCGCCGCAGGTACCCTGCGGCGCAACGAGCGCGCCCAGGGTGATGGCTACCCTGAACGGGTGAACCGCGGACTCGCGCTGCTCGGTGGTGGACGCATGGGCGAGGCGCTCATCGGGGGTCTGCTCGACGCGGGCTACGAAGCCGAGTCCATCGCCGTCGCCGAGGTGGATCCTGACCGCCGGCGGGAACTCGAAGAGCGTTGCAAAGGCGTGCGGGTGGTGCCGAGCGCGGCGTGGGCCGTCGCCGACACCGAGATCGTGGTCGTCGCAGTCAAGCCGCAAGATGTCGCCGCGGTGCTCGAGCAGGCCGCAAGCAGCCTCGCCGAGGACGCCCTGGTCATCTCGATCGCCGCCGGCGTGAAGATCGCGGCCATTGAGGCCGCGGTGCCCGGTCGGCCCGTCGTGCGCGCGATGCCGAACACACCCGCGCTCGTTCGCAAGGCCGCGACGGCGATCGCCGGCGGGAAGCACGCCACCCCAGGCCATCTCGAGACCGCTGAGCGCGTGCTCGGCGCCGTCGGAGCCGTGGTGCAGGTGCCGGAAGCGCATCTCGACGCCGTCACCGGCTTGTCGGGCTCAGGTCCGGCGTACCTGTTCCTCGTAGCCGAGTCGCTGATCGAGGCGGGCGTCCTCGCCGGCTTGCCGCGCCAGACCGCGGATGCACTCGTGCGCCAGATGTTGCTCGGTTCCGCGCAGCTCCTCGCGAGTGGCGACGAGAGTCCCGAGGCGCTGCGCGCCGCAGTCACGTCACCAGGTGGAACCACCGCGGCAGGGCTGCACTCACTCGAGCAGCGCGGCGTGCGCGCGGCGTTCCTCGACGCCGTGCGCGCGGCCACTGAGCGGTCGCGACAGCTGGGCGACCAATGAGTCGGCGGCCTTGCCGGAATCGTCCGCCGCGGCTCGATGAGCCCGAGCCGCGCCGAACGCGCGACGAAGCCGCGCCGGAGGAGCCCCGGGTCTCGCCGCCCCCGACCCCGAACCGCCGCTTGCTGCTCGGACGGGTCGCCGGACCTCATGCCGAGCTCGGGCGCGCCGAGGTCGAGCATGTGGTCGCCCGGCTCGCCGCGGGTGCCCCCGAGAGCCTCCTCGGCCTGGACCTTGGGCGCGTCACCCGCGATGAGGCGTACGCGGCGCTCGACGCCATCTGGGGATGGGACGGACGGGGCCCCAGGGCGTCGATCGATCCGGCCCGGACGCTCGAGGCGATGACTGCCGCCGCCGGGATCCTCACGGAGGCCGTCGGGGCCGGCGCCCGGATCGCCTTCGCCACCGGGCGGCCCGCCTCGCTGCTCCCCATGTACCGGGGCCTCGCCGCGCATGCCGCCGCGGCCGGCGCCGAGCTCCTCACCTGCGACCGCCAGGTGGTCGAGGGTGCTGGCGAGCAGTCGTTGTGGTCACACGACGGCGTGACGGTCGTGAGCGACGGCCTCTCGGTGCTCGCCGACGACGGCGTGCTCGCCGGGGACGAGTGGCTGTTCGCCGTCGGCCGACCCAAGCTGGCGGTGGCGGACCACGGCTTCGCGGCCGCGGCCGTCGGCGACGGCTACCAGACCATCGCCTTCGCGGACCTCGATGCCCTCGCCATCGGGGTGGCGGCTCGTCGAGGACTCCCGGTGTGCGTGGTGCCGATGCACGATGGACGACCCCCGAGCGCCTACGACGTCGTCACCGAATCACTGCTCGCACCAGTGCCGTCGAGCACTCACGAGCCACACTCGACAACACAAGCCCCGGGCGCCTAACCTGTCCCGCCGAGAGCGGGGGAGAGGGGTGCCGCGTGGCGCAGTCCTTTGCAACAGCGCGCTTCCTGACGGTTCAGGAGGTGGCCGACATGCTGCGAGTGTCGTCGATGACGGTCTATCGCCTGATCAAGGCGGGAGACCTGCCGGCGGTGCGCGTCGGGCGCTCGTTCCGAGTGCTTCCGGCCGACGTCGACGCCTACCTCGCCTCGCGGTACACGCAGGCGGGGTAGGCCGCGGGCGGGTTCCAACCGCCCTCCCTTGCACATGACGAATCGGCCAGTCGTTGCTTTTCTCTCTGACTACGGCCTGGCTGATGAGTTCGTCGGGGTCTGCAAGGCGGTGATGCTCGGGCTCGCGCCGGAGCTCGAGATCGTCGACATCACCCACGATCTGCCTCCCCACGACGTCCGGGCTGGGGGCCTCGCCCTGGTGCGAGCCGTCCAATACCTCCCCGACGGGGCAGTCGTGCTTGCTGTGGTCGATCCCGGTGTCGCCACCGATCGCCGGCTCGTCGCCGTCGCGGTCGGTTCGGGCACGTTGGTCGGCCCCGACAACGGGCTCCTCGCCCCCGCCGTGGCGATGATGGGCGGGGCCGAGGCGGTCGTCGCCATCACCAACGAGGAGCACCAGCTCCCTGCGCCCGGCCCGACGTTCGCCGGCCGGGACATCCTCGCCCCCGCGGCGGCTGCCCTCGCCACGGGCACCCTGATCACCGACCTCGGACCGGCCGTCGATCCCGCCGGGCTCGTCCCCGGGCTCGTCGGATTGCCCCAGATCGGAGACGGTGGCGCAATTGACGCCGAGGTGTGGTGGGTCGACCGCTTCGGCAACTGCCAGCTCAACCTCGGGCCCGAGGAGCTGAGCGCCCTCGGCGGCTCCCCGGCGGGCACCGTCGAGGTGCGCATGGGGTCAAGGGTGAAGTCGGCACGCTGGGTGCATGCCTACGCCGACGCCAAGCCCTCCGAGCTGGTGCTGCTCGTGGACTCGTACGGGATGCTCGCCCTCGCGCTCGACCGGAGCTCGGCGGCCGCCGAGTTCGGGCTGCGGGCGGGCGACCCTGTCACGCTCGTCCCGCCGGGTGCCACTGTCGCCGATGCGGGCGCGCCCGCCCCCTGACGGGAGAATCACCCCCTGTGCGCCCCGGGACCTCGATCGCCATTGCCGCACTCATGGCACTGATCCTGCTGGCGGCCCTGCTCCAGTTCGTCCTGAAGGTCGGGGTCTTCAGCAACGGCTGAGCCGGCCCTCCACCCAGATCAGGTGCAGGCAAATTCTCATTCTCCGTGGTGGAAGCGCTCAAGATCCCACGAAGGGTGGCCGAAACGGGAAGGACTCCGGTTCGCGGGCGTGGGTTGCGTGGATGCCGTCGGGCTTCCCGGCGGCTTTCACCGGTCTCCCAGCCCGCCCCAAGGCCCACGCCCGCGGCCGGTGCCTCTCTCCTCGAGCTCGACGAGGTTTTTCGAACTTCTTTCGAAGAGAGCTCTGACCAGCCCGGATACCGGTCGATTTTCGGCCAGCGGCTTGACAGAGCGAACACACGTTCGGTATGGTGATCTCGAGCAGCAAGACCCAGGGCCAATCCACTTCCCCGCAAGTCCCGTGACCATCCCGTGCGACGGGGGGAGGTGCGATGTTCGAAGAGCTCGACGGTGCGATCGCCACCATCGAGTCGTTCGTGCGCGACGTCGAGACCGGCACGTACGACGCCCGTGGCGCGGTCCGAGGTGTGGAGCGGTTCGCTCGGATCTCGCACCTGGGTGAGGCCGGGGCCGCACTGTTCGGCAGGCGGGCCGACGAGACCGGCGCCTACCGCGAGAGTGGTGCCCGGAACGCGGCGGAGTGGGTGGCCCGCAAGACGGGCACCAATGTGATGCGCGCCGAGCGCGCGCTGGGCACTGCGGCGCTGCTCACCGAGCTGCCCGCGACCGACACCGCCCTTCGAGCCGGGAAGATCTCCCAGGAACAAGCCAACGAGATCGCCGCGGCCGCGCGCAAGGACCCCAACGCCGAATCCGAGCTCGTGCACGAAGCCAAGCAGGGGATCTCGCTCAAGGGGCTGACGGACCGCTGTCGACGGGTGCGCGCGGCCGCGGAGCCTGACGACGAAGCCTGGGCCAAGCGGCTGCACGACAACCGGCAGCTGCGCCGATGGGTCGACGCCGACAGCGCCAAGTGCGGCATGTACCGGCTCTCGCCTGACAAAGGCGCCGAGATCGACGCAGCACTCGACGCCGAGATCGAGCTCATCCTCAAGGAACGGCGTGCGAACGGTGGCGCACGGGAATCGCGCGACGCCTACGCCGCGCTGTCGGCCCAGGTCGGCCAGCTCGCCGCGGTGCTCCTCGACCAGGGCGTCGAGCCGGGCGATCGGGTCGTGGTGGTGAGCGGGAACGCCGAGGAGTTCGTCGTCTCGTACCTCGCGGCGCTCTGGGCCGGCGCGGCGGCCGTGCCGCTCAACCCGTTGGCACCGCCGGCCGAGCTCGAGCGCGAGTTCGCGTCGGTCGCGCCCCGCCTCGTGCTCGCGCACGGGCCCGCAGTGTCGATGCTCGGTGCCGTCGCCGCGAAGGGTGTCGTGCCCGTGGACCTCGATGCGCTCCCTGCCAAGGGCGCCACACCCCTCGACCGAGCCGACGACGACCTCGCGGTGCTCCTCTTCACCTCGGGCACGGCCGCACGCCGAAGGCTGCGATGCTCACCCACGGAAACCTCGCCGCGAACATCCGCCAGGTCCTCGACCACCCGGGGCTGCGGTTCGCGCCCCCCGACGTCGCGCTCGTCGATCACTTCGACCCAGTGGAGACCGCCAGCACGATCGCGTCCGAGGGCGTGACCGTCGTCGGCGGCGTGCCGACGATGTTCTCGGCCTGGCTCGACGCCGACATCCCGGCCGACACCTTCGCGAAGGTGCGCCTCGCGGTGCCGGGTGCAGCCGAGCTACCGACCGCAGTTGCCGAGGCGTTCACGGCGCGCTTCGGGGTGGCGCTGCATCAGGGCTACGGCCTCACCGAGGCTGCGCCCATCGTCACCACCACCGCGTTGATGGACCGCGCGCCAAAGCCTGGCTCCATCGGCCCGCCCCTCCCGGGCATGGAGGTGCGACTCGTCGACGAGGACGGCAGCGATGCACTCGCTGGCGACCCCGGCGAGCTCTGGGTGCGGGGACCCAACGTGTTCGCCGGCTACTGGAAGGACGCCGAGGCGACCGAGCGCGTGATCACGTCCGACGGGTGGCTGCGGACCGGTGATGTCGGTGTGGTCGGCGACGACGGTGGCCTCCGCCTCGTCGACCGGGCCAAGGACCTCATCATCGTGTCGGGCTTCAACGTGTACCCGGTGGAGGTCGAGGACGTGCTGCGCGCGCATCCCGGTGTCGCCGACGCGGCCGTGGTCGGCGAGCCGAGCCCACGCACGGGGGAAGCCGTCGTTGCCTACGTGAAGGCAGCATCCGGACAGAACCTCGATCCCGAAGAGCTCGGCTTGCACAGCGCCAAGGCGCTGGCCCGCTACAAGTGCCCGTCCCGCTACGAGATCGTCACCGAGCTGCCGCGAGCGGTATCCGGCAAGCTCCTCCGCCGAGAGCTTCGCGACTAGCCCGGAAGGGCGCGGGGGGTGTTCCGGCGTCCCTCCGCAACGAGGAATCCCGAATAGATCACGGCGATGCCGACCGCGAGGGTGAGCGCGAACGCTTCGTCGTCACCGACCACTCCCTGCATGATCCCTCCACCGGAGAGCACCAGCGTTCCGAGCGCAACCAGTGCATTCGCGAGTGCGAGCCGGCCACGGTCGGCCCCCTGGTGATTGCTGGCATACCGCGCCGCCGACCACACCACGCCAGCGAGGATCGCCGTCGCGCCCACGCCGCTCCCGATGCCGGCCAGCGCCCGCGGGAAGGCGTCGAACACGTCTTTGCCGACCGGGATCTCGGTGCCCCGTACCGCCTCCATCGGCGCGCTGAGCAGCACACCCGTTGCCAGCCCCGAGAAGAACACGAGGAACCACCGCGCTCGGCGGGCAACGTCAGAGCCGAGCAGCAACGCCACGCTCCCGAGAGCAAGCCAGGGAACGTTGAGAACCGCGCCGAACAGGAAGAACACGCGGAACGTGCCGCGGTCCCACCCGTTCGAGGTCCCGAGCGCGAGCGCGGCGGAAGCGAGCGCGAACAATGCGAGCGCGACGGCCCACGCGGAAAGGTGCGGGCTCCGTCGCTGCTGCCAGCGGAGGAGTGCGCCCTGTGCGAAGAGCGCGGCCAACGCGGTCGCGAGGAACGCCAGCCCGGTCACCACGCCGAGCGAGCGTACTGGTGACCTTGTGAAGAAATGCACGAGCGGGCGGTACCCTGGCGTCTCGGTGCACGGGTTGGCCCGGCACGTGGGGAGGGAGCGCTGCCATCGCAGAGGACCGCCGGATTCCGGAGGCGACCGTCGCGCGGCTCCCTCTCTACTACCGGGCTCTGCTCGAGATCGCCGATCAGGACGTCACCACCGTGTCGTCCGAGCAGCTCGCGGAGCTTGCAGGGGTCAACGCCGCCAAGGTGCGCAAGGACCTCTCCTACCTCGGCACCTACGGCACACGGGGTGTCGGCTACGTGGTCGGCGAGCTCGTCGACGAGATCGCCAACGAGCTCGGCCTCACCCACGATTGGCCGGTGGTGATCGTCGGGCTCGGCAACCTCGGACACGCACTCGCCAACTACCGAGGCTTCGGCGCCCGAGGCTTTCGGATCGTCGCGCTGGTCGACACCGACGGGTCGAAGGTCGGTCGCCCGCTCGGGGAGCTGACGATCGAGTCGCTCGACGAGCTCGACGTGATCGTGGCGCAGCGCGAGGTCGCCATCGGCGTGATCGCGGTGCCAGCACCGGCCGCGCAGGAGGTGGCCGATCGCCTGGTCGCCGCAGGCGTCGGGTCCATCCTCAACTTCGCGCCGACGGTGGTGACCGTTCCCGATCACGTGACGCTGCGCAAGGTCGATCTTGCGACCGAGCTCCAGATCCTCTCCTTCTACCAACAGCACCGGACGCCCTCGCCGGTGTGAAGTGCAGGTTGACATGAGCGAGGGAGGGGCCCGAGCGGCCCGGCCGGCGGGGCCCAGAGCGGGAATGGTGGGCTATCCGGTCAACCTGCTCGTCGCGGGCAAGCGGTGCGTGGTGATCGGCGGCGGACGAATCGCGGCGCGCAAAGTCGAGGCGCTCTTGGACGCGGGCGCCGTCGTCCACGTGGTCGCACCCGACCTCGGCGAGGAGATCACATCGTGGCGCGACGCGAAGCGCCTCACCGCGCACGAGCGAGGCTTCGAACCAGCCGACCTCGATGACGCATGGCTCGTGACGACCGCGACCGATGATCCCGTGGTGCAGCGAGCGGTGTTCGAGGCTGGCGAGGCCCGTCACCTCTGGGTGAACGCGGCCGACGACCCCGACCACTGCTCGTTCACCCTCATGTCGGTGGTCCGCCAGGGCGACCTCGTGGTCACGATCGGCACCGGCGGGCGAAGCCCGGCGTTGGCCGCATGGCTCAAGGACCGCCTGACCGCCGAGCTCGGGCCGGAGTACGCGACCGCCTGCGACCTGCTCGCCGAGGCCAGGGAAGGTGTGAGGGCCAGCGGCCGTTCCACCGAGAGCGTGGATTGGCGACGGGCGCTCGATTCCGGCATGGTGGAATTGATCCGCGCCGGCCGCACGGCCGAAGCCAAGGAGCTCCTCGAAGCGTGTCTCTCGTCGTCGTCGGACTGAACCACCGCACCGCCGCGGTCGACTTGCTCGAGCGCATGACGGTGCCCCCCTCCGGGCTGCCGAAGGCGCTCCACTCGCTCGCGGCCCGAGAGCACCTTGCCGAGGTCGTGCTCCTCTCCACGTGCAACCGCACCGAGGTCTACGCCCGCACAACCCGCTTCCACGACGGGGTCGACGACGTCCGACACTTCCTCGCCGAGGGCTCGGGCCTCGACGCCGACGCCCTGTCCGAGCAGCTCTACACGTTCATCGACGATGCCGCCGTGACCCACCTCTTCGGTGTCGCGGCGGGGCTCGACTCCATGATCATCGGCGAGGGCGAGATCCTCGGCCAGGTGCGCGAGGCGTGGCAGGTGGCCGAGGGTGAAGGCGCGACCGGTCAGCTGCTCTCCCGCACCTTCCGGCACGCGGTCGAGGTCGGCAAGCGTGCCCGCACCGAGACCGGCATCAGCCGGCATGCGGTGTCGATCGCATCGGCCGCGGTCACGCTCGCCGGCGATCGACTTGGTTCTTTGGCCGGGCGACGCGTGCTGCTGCTCGGCGCCGGCGATGTGGGTGAAGGCATGGCGGTCGCGCTCTCGGGTGCCGGCGTAGGCGAGATCATCGTCGCGAACCGCAGTCAGGCTCGGGCCCGCGACCTCGCGCGCCGCTTCGGGGGACGGGCGATCGCGCTCGACGAGGTCGTCGACACGCTCGTGACGAGTGACGTGCTGCTCGCGTCAACCGGCGCGTCGGCAACGCTCATCGAGCGCGGCGACATGGAAGAGGTCATGCAGCGGCGTGACGGCCGCGCACTGCTTGTCGTCGACGTGGCGGTGCCGCGCGACGTCGACCCCGGAGTAAGCCAAGTGTTCGGCGTCACCCTCCTCGACATCGACGACTTGAAGGCGCTGGGCGAAGCGAGCCTCGAGGCGCGCCGCGCGGAGGTCGGCAAGGTCCGCGTGATCATCAACGACGAGCTCGACCGCTTCCGCCTCGATCGTTCGGCACGAGAGCTCGCGCCGCTCGTCGAGCGGTTCCGTGCTCGCGCCGAAGAGCTCCGGCTCGCAGAGGTTGAGCGGCTCGCGCCGAAGTTGGCGAAGCTCGAGCCCGAGGAGCGCGCCGCGGTCGAACACCTCACCCGCAGCATGGTGAACAAGCTGCTGCACGAGCCGACGATCCGTTTGAAGGAAGCCGCGGGCACCGCGCGGGGCGAGCTCTACGCCGACGCGCTGAACGAGCTGTTCGCGCTCGACGACCCGCGGAGGAGTGAACGTCGGCGCACCGCGCCGTGATCGGGAATGAGGATCGCGACCCGTGGGAGCCCGTTGGCTCGATGGCAAGCCGAACGGGTGGCCGCGCTGCTCGGTGACGATGCCGAGCTCGTGGTGGTGGAGACCAGCGGCGACAAGCGTCCCGACACACCGATCCACGAGATGGGTGGCACCGGCGTGTTCGTGAAGGAGGTGCAGCAGGCGGTGCTCGACGGTCGCGCCGACATCGCTGTGCACTCCGCGAAGGATCTGACGTCGGAACCGACGCCCGGCCTCGTGATCGCCGCTGTACCCGAGCGTGGCGATCCGCGTGACGCGCTCGTCGGGTCGACCCTCGATGACCTGCGCACGGGGGCCGTAGTGGCGACGGGTTCGGTGCGACGCCGCGCACAGCTCGCGGCGCTCCGTCCCGATCTCGGGTTCGCCGAGCTGCGCGGCAACATGGAGACGCGTCTGCGCAAGGCCGCCGACTTCGACGCGATCGTTGTTGCCGCCGCCGCGCTTGACCGGCTCGGGCTCGACGAGCACATCACCGAGCGCATGGCGACGAACGTGATGCTTCCGCAAGTAGCGCAAGGCGCACTAGCAGTTGAGTGCGGCGAGGACGACGATGCGACACGGGCGCGACTCGTTGCGATCGACGACGCCGATCTTCACCGTTCGGTCGACGCCGAGCGCGCCTTCCTCGCCGAGCTTGGCGGTGGTTGCGACCTTCCGGTCGGTGCGCTCGCGCGTGCAAAGGGCGACGAGATCGAGGTCGAAGGGCTGGTCGCCTCGCTCGATGGTCGGATCGTGCTGCGCGAGACGGTCAACGACACCGATCCGGAGTCTGCCGGCCGCGCGCTGGCCGAAGCACTCCGCTTCGCCGAGGAGCTCACATGACGGTCGCGCTCGTTGGTGCCGGACCCGGCGATCCCGGCCTCATCACGCACCGTGGTTGGGAGCTGCTGCTCAACGCCGACGTCGTGGTCTACGACCGCTTGGCGTCGCGTGCGCTGCTCGATCTCGTGCCCGAGACGGCGAAGCGCATCGACGTCGGCAAGACGCCAGGTTCGGAAGAGATGTCGCAGGACGACATCAACGCACTGCTCGTGGAGCACGGCCGGTCAGGTGCAAACGTCGTCCGGCTCAAGGGCGGCGATCCGTTCGTGTTCGGTCGCGGTGGTGAGGAGGCCGAAGCGCTCGCGGCCGCGGGCATCAAGTTCGAGGTCGTGCCCGGCATCAGCAGCGCGATCGCCGCGCCCGCGTACGCGGGGATCCCGGTGACGCACCGCGGCGTGTCGACGCACTTCACGGTCGTCACCGGGCACGAAGATCCCACCAAGGGACGCACCGACGTCGACTGGGCCGCGCTCGCGGCGAGCGGCGGCACGCTGCTCATCCTCATGGGCGCCGGTCGAATCGGCGACATCGCGCAGGCGCTGATCGAAGGCGGTCGCGCCCCCGATACGCCTGTCGCGGCAGTGCGCAACGGCACCCGCACCGACCAGGAGACGGTGCGCGCGACGCTCGCAACGATCGGTGATGCCGAGGTGCGGCCCCCATCGGTGATCGTCGTGGGCGACGTCGCCGGCCTCGACCTCACGTGGTTCGAGTCTCGGCCACTCTTCGGACGCACCGTCGTCGTCACGCGCGCGCGTGAGCAGGCCAGCGAGCTGCACGAGCAGCTGGTCGACCTTGGTGCCGAGGTGCTCGAGATCCCCGCGATCGCGATCGAGCCCATGAAAATGGTCGTTCCCGTGCTCGACGAGTACGGATGGATCGTGTTCACCTCCGCGAACGCAGTGCGCGCCTTCTTCGAGGGACTCGTGAACCCGCTGCGTGATGCCCGCGCGCTTGCTCACTCGCGCGTCGCGGTGATCGGATTGGCCACCGAGATGGAGCTGCTCGCGCGAGGCATCCGCGCCGATCTCATGCCCGAACGCTTTGTCGCTGAGTCGATGTTGGAGGCGTTCCCAGACCCGTCGTTCGAAGGTGAGCGGGTGCTGTTGCCGCGGGCGCAAGACGCACGCGACGTGCTGCCCGAAGGGCTGAAGGCTCGCGGCTACCTCGTCGACGTGCTGTCGGTGTACCGCACCGTGCCGACGAAGCCCGATCCAGCGATGCTCGAGCGGGTGCGGTCGGGCGCCGTCGACGCCATCACCTTCACGTCATCGTCGACGGTGAAGAGCTTCTGCGAGGCCATCGGGGAGCTACCCGTCCCCCTGACGGCGATCTTCTCGATCGGGCCGATCACCTCGGAGACGGCCCGGAAGTTGGGGCTCACCGTGACGAGAGAGGCGTCCGAATCGACGATCGATGGACTGGTGAGCGTGGTTGTCGAGGAGTTGAGCAGCTAGAGGCGCCCTACCATTGGGAGGTGCCCTTCCCCGAGCAGCGCTCTCGTCGTCTTCGCCGCACGCCGGCGTTGCGCCGGTTGGTCGCGCAAACACGGCTGTCCGTCGACGATCTCGTGGCGCCGCTGTTCGTGAAGGAGGGCATCGACACGCCCGAACCGGTGGTGTCGATGCCGGGCGTCGTGCAGCACACCCAGGAGAGCCTCCGCAAGGAGGCGCGGGCGCTGGCCGATCTCGGGGTGCCAGCGCTCATCCTCTTCGGTGTGCCGGCCCGCAAGGACGCGCTCGGCTCCGGGGCCAGCGATCCGTCAGGAGTGGTGCAGACCGCGTTGCGGTCGCTGCGCGACGAGGTGGGCGAGTCGATGGTGCTCATCGCCGACGACTGCCTCGACGAGTTCACCGATCACGGCCACTGCGGCGTGCTCGATCGCCATCAGCAGGTCGACAACGACGCCACCCTCGAGCGTTACGCCGACATCGCGATCACCCAGGCTGATGCTGGGGCCGACGTGATCGCGCCGTCAGGGATGATGGACGGCCAGGTCGGGGCCATCCGGCGTGCCCTTGCTGACGCCAACCACCACGAGGTGGCGGTGCTCGCGTACTCGGCGAAGTACGCGTCGGCGCTCTACGGGCCGTTCCGAGACGCGGCCGAGTGCGCGCCGCAGTTCGGCGACCGCCGGTCGTACCAGATGGATCCCCCGAACGCGCGAGAGGCGCTCGACGAGACCGCGCTCGACATCTCCGAAGGCGCCGACATGGTGATGGTGAAGCCGGCGCTCGCATACCTCGACGTGATCGCCAGCGTGCGCGCCGGGTTCGACGTACCCGTCGGCGCGTACCACGTGAGCGGCGAGTACTCGATGTTGAAGGCGGCGGCCGCGAACGGTTGGATCGACGGTGACGCGGTCGCACTCGAGCACCTCACTGCGATCAAGCGCGCCGGCGCCGACTTCATCCTCACGTATCTCGCCCGCGAGGTCGCCGAGCGCCTCCAGACGTGAGTGGAGTAGCGAACGACCCGAAGGGCGGGAGCGGGTACCCCGCTCCCGAGTGAGCGCGACCATGAACTGGTTCGAACGCGCCAAAGCGCGCATTCCAGGCGGTGTGAGCTCACCGGTACGTTCGTTCGCCGCAGTTGGCGGTGAGCCGTTCTTCGTGGCGTCGGCGTCCGGCGCGCGCATCACCGACACCGACGGACGCGAGTACCTCGATTACGTGCAGTCCTGGGGCGCGTCGATCTTGGGCCATGCGCATCCCAAGGTCGTCGAGGCCGTGCAGAAAGCCGCGGCGCGCGGCACGTCCTACGGCGCGCCCACCTCGGGCGAAGTCGAGCTCGCTGAAGCGATCGCGGATCGGGTGCCATCGGTCGAAAAGGTCCGCCTCGTCTCGTCCGGCACCGAGGCCGGCATGACCGCCGTGCGCCTCGCGCGAGGCGTCACCGGCCGCTCGAAGATCGTGAAGTTCGCCGGCTGCTATCACGGCCACACCGACTCGCTGCTCGTCGCGGCGGGCAGCGGTGTGGCCACGCTCGGCCTCCCCGGATCCGCCGGCGTCACCGAGGGCACCGCGGCCGACACGATCGTCGTGCCCTACAACGACCCGGCCGCCATCGATGAAGTGCTGCACGAGCACGGTCGCGAGATCGCCGCGGTGCTGGTCGAGCCGATCGCCGCCAACATGGGGCTCGTCCCTCCGGCCGCGGGCTTCCTCGAGCACCTTCGCGCATCGTGCACCGCGGCCGGGACGCTGCTGGTGTTCGACGAGGTGATCACCGGCTTCCGAGTTTCTGCCGACGGCATGCAAGGACGCGCGGGCATCGCGCCCGACCTCTCGATCTTCGGCAAGGTGATCGGCGGCGGGTTGCCGCTGGCCGCGGTGGGTGGTCCCGCGGCGACGATGGACCATCTCGCGCCGCTCGGTGACGTGTACCAAGCGGGAACGCTCTCGGGCAACCCGCTGGCGACCGCGGCTGGGCTCGCGGTGCTCGCCGAGCTCGATGATCGGGTGTATGACGAGATCGAGCAGCGCGCGACGCGTCTGGCCGATGGTCTTCGCGAGGCACTGTCAACGACGGGGCTCGAGATCCAGGTTCCCCGCGCGTTCACGCTCGTTGGGCTGTTCTTCTCAGCGACAGAGGTGCGTGACTACGACGAGGCTCAGAAAGCCGACACCGAGCGCCACGCGAAGTTCTTCCACGCCATGCTCGATCGAGGTGTGTTCCTCGCACCCTCAGCGTTCGAGGCGATCTTCCCGAGCCGGGCGCACACCAGCGCCGACATCGACCAGACCATCGAGCTCGCGGCGGAAGCGGCCCGAACGATCTAGCGAACGCTTTGGGCTAGTCGCCGTCGGTGGCGCGGCGGCGGATGCGGTCCATGAAGAACATCGCTGCACCCATCGCGAAGACCATGATCGTGAAGACGATGAAGGCGAGGCCGCCGGATCCGTCCACGTGACCGCGGCCGGCGTCGATCAGCTGCTGCGCCGCCGCCGGCACTGCCAGCGCCAGCAGTGCGCCGAACGTGGTGATGACGAGGGAGAGCTTCTTCATCGGTCGGCCTTTCGCTACGCGCCGGTGCCGGCAGGAACGAGCTCGGTCGACGCGGCGCGCTTCTCAGCTTCCTGTTCGTCGCGCTCCCTCCAGTGGAGGAAGAGCAACCCGAGGATGAACAGCAACGTCGACGAGACGAACGCCACGATGGGTGGGATGCGGACGGAACCGAGGTCGCGCTCGAGCACGATGAAGCCGTTGTTCTCGGACTCCTCGTCACATGGCGGGTTCTTCGGCGGTGCGACACCGAACGGGAACTCGTCGGGGTCGAGTGGCGCAAGCTCACAGAACTCGGCCACGGCGTACAGCGGGGTGTGCCTCAGCTCGAAGTCGAGCGGGTTGGGGTTGCTCCCACCGATCTCGTAGGTGTGTTCGACCTTGTAATCGGGCTGTTCGCTGAAGAGCGCGAACTCGTTGGCGTCCTCCTCGAGCGGTTCGCCCGCGGGGATCTCCACATGGGTCACGAGCGCGACATCCGTCGTCGCCTTCACGTCGGCGGCCTTGGCGTCACCAACCTCTTTGCCTTCGGTCTCGATGTTGCGCACCGCTTCGGTCTTCGCGTCTCCTGGGGACTCGACGACCTCCAAGACCTTCCACTCCGGTACGCGGCCGCGCAACGTGTTGAGCGGTGACGCGGTGGTCATCCACAGCGAGGTCAGGATCACCATGAAGCCCGTCAGCGCGGTGAACGTGACCAGGAAGCCGAGTCGCGCGCCGAGGTTCGTCGCCAGCAGCACGTAGATCGAGCCGCAGAAGAGCGCCACCGCGAACAGCACCACCAGGATCCCGAGGATCGTCGGGTACCACAGCGTCTTGTGCAGCACTTCAGACGCGAGCGGAATCACGCGTTCGTCTCCTCGTCAGCGTCGCTCTCGGAGCTCCCGCCGCCTGCCGATTCGCTGGACACGTCGCCAAACAGCTCACGCTCGTAGTCGACGATCGCCCGGATCTGGGCCTTGGTGAGCACGCTCCCGAAGTGCGGCATGCGGCCAGACGAGATTCCGCGTGCGCCGTACGCCCTGTTGGCCGGCACGCCGTCGGTGACCCACGCGACCTGGTTGAGCAGACCACTCTTGCCGGGGAACTGGAGCAGCACCGCGCCGCCGGTGAGGTTGGGGCCGTAGGCCCCGCTGCCCTGCGGCGGGAGCACAGGAAGGTCGACGCGCTCAGGCTCGTTCTCGAAGTACGACCAGCCCTTCGTGTGGCAGCGCGCGCAGTTGAGCCGGAAGAGGATCGCGCCGTCGGAGAGGGTCGCCACGTCGTCGCGGTACGCCGTCGCGAGCGCGAGCTGCTCTTGGGCGAGCTCGAGCTCGTCCGTGAGCACCTCGAGGTCGTCTTCGCTCGTCGCCGGGTCGGCTTGCGCGGCCGTGAGCGCCGCGGTGGATTCGTCGACGGCTGCTTGAAGGTCCGTCACCTTGGCCTCGGCCTCATCGCGGTACGTGTCGATCGCTTCGGTCGACTGCTGCGTCGCTTCCTCGGACGTCATGGCGAGGCTGGTGATGTAGTTCACGAGGTCGTTGATGCTCTGGGCGTTCTTCGCGCCCTCGCCGCTCTTCACGCCCCAGGCCGGCATCGGCGTGCCCGGGCGGCCGTAGGTGATGATGTCGATCAGCTGCGCACGCGAGTAGATCAACGATGCGCGGGTGAGGTCGGGCGCCGACCATGTCACTTGGATCGGGAGGCACTGCGGGACGTCGACGTTGCCCTGGTTCTCTTCCTCCTGGCACTCGTCGAGGTCGGACTCGATGATCTCTTGCTCCGTGCCGCCCGTCGCCTCCTCACCATGACAGTCGGCGCACAACAGCGAGAACTCCGACTGGTACTCGTCCATCTGGTCGTTCGCGAAGAGCGTGGCGCCGCGCTCGATGGAGCGCTCGAGGAACTGGTCGGTGCCGGCCTCAGTGCGCCACGGCTCCCAGATGAAGTAGGCGAGCAGGGCGATCAGCATGATCGCGGCGGAGATCAAGGACGTGGCCAGCACGCGCTCGAGGCGACGGCCCTCGAGCTGCTCGTCGGGGAGGAACGGCGTGAGGTTCGCCGGCTCCGATTCCGGGTTGCGCTTCTTGCTGCCGACGTACCAGAAGACGACAGCGAGCGTCACCGCGACCGCGATGACGTTGAGGATGATCAGCGTCAGCTTGAAGCTCATCTCTATTGCCTCGCTCGCTGCGAGCGCGGCGGCGTGTGGCTCTGCCAGCCGTCGCCGCACGAGACGGAGCCTGCGGCGTCGACCCGAGATGCGGGATACCCGGCCCGCGGGCGCTCGCTCCGCGTGCTCCCCTCGCTCGGCTGCGCCTCGCTCGGTCCGCGTGTCTGGGTGATCCGGATCCGAGAGCTCATACGCACGGGGCGCCCTCTTGCCCCTGGCCGGTGGTGTCGACGCCGATCGGCGGACCCTGGATCGGCTCGCTCGTGTCGACGACGAGGCTGTCGCCGTTGATGGTGATCACGAAGCGGTCCATGCCGCGGGGGGCCGGACCCCCCTTCTTCTCACCGACCCGGTTGTACTTCGAGCCGTGGCACGGGCACTCGAACCACTGCGACGACTGACACCACGGCACGCGGCACCCCAGGTGCGGGCACTTCTGGTAGAGCGCGACGAACCCGGCTTCCATCCCGGTGAGGATGCGCGGGTCATAGATCGATTCGGCCTTCTTGACGGCGTTCGCTGGGTACTCCTGGATGTAGGTGCGCGCGCCGGCGTTGTAGAAGGGCTCCTTGTCGCCGAGCTTGTCCTCGATGTCACCGATCTTCCCCACGGTGACCACGCCGCCGAAGCCGCCGCCGCTCGCTGGCCACAGGAAGGCGAGGGATGCAACGCCGAACGCGCCTGCACTCGTGCCGAGCACGGTGAGGATGCCGCGGTTGAAGAACATGCGGCGGGTGAGTCCGAGCTCTTCCTCGTCGACGGGTTCGTAGCGGGCCACACCCGTCTCACCGGTGGGGACGAGCGATCCGCCCGCCGCGGCGCGACGAGCGTCGTCGGCGCGTGCCCGTGCGGCTTCGTCGGTCGGCTCGAGCTCAGCGCCCGGCGCGGGAGCGGGCTCGGCTTCGGGTGCGGGCTCCGACGCGTCGGCGCGGCGCGTCTCGCGGCTCAGGCGACCGGCCCCGACGCGGCTCCGAGCAGTCGCGAGGAGCGCGAGCACCGCGAAGCCGAGCACGGCAACGATGGCGATTGCGATCTCCACGCTTCCGCTCTCCCTACAGCTCGAAGAAGATGCCGTCGTTCCATGGGAACACGAAGTTGAACCCCGCGCCCCGGAAGAACGAGCCGATGATCACGAGCACCGCCCACAGCATGATGAACATGGTGAAGACCGCGATCGCGAACTTGCGGTCCTTCGGCTTGTGCGACGGGTTCTTGTCGATGAACGGCGCGAGCGCGAGCAATCCGAGGCCAACGCCCGGGATCGTCACGCCGGCCACCATCGGGTGGAACATCGTGAGCAGCTCCTGGAGACCCAGGAAGTACCACGGCGCCTTCGACGGGTTCGGCGTCTTGTTGAAGTCGGAGAGGCTCAGGAGCGGTGCCCGCACCAACGCGGAGAAGATCGTGACCGCCGCGAGCAGGATCAGGATCGACGCGAACTCGATGACGAGCAGGTGCGGCCAGACATGGACCTTGTCTTGCGCTTCGGCGCGCGTCTGCTGGATCGAGCCGGACTTGACCACCGTGAGCAGCCGCTGCGTGTGACCGGCTGGGCCGGTTGCGGTGGGCGCAGGCGGTGCTGCCACCGCGGTCGCCGTGCCGCTACCACCGCCCGCGGCCGCTGCCGGCGCGGCTTCACCAGCCAGCGCGGCGCGGCGCCGCTTCGAGCGCTCGAGCAGGTGCGCGGGGATCCCGCCGGTGTCGCCGCCTCCGCCCTCGTCACCGCCACCCGCTCCATCAGCACCATCGGTGGGCGGACCGGCGTCACCACCCCCACCCGTTGGCGGCGGAGGGGGAGCGCCAGCGTCCCCTCCACCCGCGTCAGCGGCCGCGGGCGCCTCACCCTCTTCCTCTCCCGGAACCGGGAGACCGAGGGCCTTGCGCCGCTCGCGGGAGCGCTGCAGCAGATGTTCGGGTACTTCCGCCATCTACTCTCCGGTCGCGCTCTCTCGACGGCCGGGATACCCGACCGTCGCCCTGCGGGACGTTCGCCGCTCCAGCGGGCTCCCCTCGCTTCGCTCGGTCCGCGTGCTCTGGCCGGTCATCACAGTGGCCCGGTGATGCCGCCGTCCTTGCGGACGCGCCAGAAGTGGACAGCCATGAAGATCACGATGACGAAGGGTAAGAGCAGCACGTGCAGCACGTACCAGCGCAGCAACGTGTCACCACTGATCTCGTTCGATCCGAGCAGCACGTACTTGACACTGCTCCCGAAGACAGGGGTGTACCCCATCATGTTCGTGCCGACGGTGACAGCCCAGAGCGCGAGCTGGTCCCACGGCAGCAGGTAGCCGGTGAACGACAGCAGCAGCGTGAGCAGCAGCAGCACGACACCAATCACCCAGTTGAACTCGCGCGGCGCCTTGTAGGCACCGTGGTAGAAGACGCGACACATGTGCAGGAACACCGACAGCACCATGAGGTGCGCAGCCCATCGGTGCATGTTGCGCACGAGTGACCCGAAGGTGACCGCGGTCTCGAGCGTCTTGATGTCGGACCACGCGGCGGCTTCCGTTGGCCGATAGAAGAACATCAAGAAGATGCCGGTGACGGTGAGCAGGATGAAGAGGAAGAACGACAGGCCGCCGAGGCAGAGCGTGTACGACACCTTCACCGCGTGCCGTTTCACCTTCACCGGGTGAAGGTGGTACAGCACGTTGTTCATGATCACGTAGGAGCGATTGCGGGGGCTGTCGGTGTAGCCGCGCCGGTAGATCGAGCCCGGGCGGAAGATCGCGGTCCAGGCCTGCGACCCGCGGACCTTCTCGTCGACCTTTTCGAGTGCGGCCGCGACGCGTTCCCGGCCTCCCTGGCCGTTCCCGTTCCCGCTGCCGTTGCCGTTCGCCACCGATGCTCCTGGAGTCAGAACCGCACGCCGTAGGCGTAGCCGTGCCGGTTCGTTCGTGTGTGAGGGTCGCCTTCGGCGACGTTCGGGTCGAGCTTGCCGAGGATGATGACACCCGTAGGACAGCGATCTACGCACAGGGCGCAGCGGGTGCACACGTCCTCGTCGACGATGAACGCGACGTGGTCCCGGGGGTCCTCGCCCGGCTGGTCGGTACCGACCGCCTCCGCGATCGCGGACACCGACACCATGTGGATGCACTTCCACGGGCAGATGTCGACGCAGCCCTCGCAGAGGATGCACTCGGCCTGATCGATGTGCAGGAACTGCTTCGGCTTCACCGACTGCGCGAGGAACGCCGGGTCGACTTCCTGGAGCTGGTAGTCGGTCACGAAGTCCGGCATTGGCGGGTTGGCGTCGGTCTTCGCCATCACACACCCTCCGGCACGGGCGCGACTGGGCCCGTGGGCTCAGCAGCCTTCGTGCGCCGCAGCGGACGACCGAAGCGCGAGCGCTTGGCCGGCGCGGTCTCTTCGGTCGGCGCTTCCTTGACCTCGAACCGCTTCTGCCACTTGGTCCAGAGGATGACGTTGATCACGAGGAACTGCGCGTACATCCCCGTCACGATGATGTCGCGCAAGGCCGGGAAGTCGAAGCTGAACGGGTACTTGTAGAACAAGCCGAAGATCGGTTCACCGGACTGGAACACGAACTTCGAGTTGTCGCCCCACAGCAGCTGCTTGTTCGCGAACTCCAAGTACTCGTGCGGCACGATCGCATAGGCCAACGCGAACAGCGCGAACACGCCGACTGACCCGGCAAAGCACTCGGCCCATGTGGCTTGCCGTTCAGGATCACGCGCCTTGCGGCTGAGCACGAGCATGAAGATGTGCGCGGCCAACAGCGCGAGGAAGGCGAGGATGATCGTGCGCTGGAAGTCCTTGATGACCGCGCCGAGCACGAGGCCGGTCACGATGATCCCGGGGATGGCGGCGTACCCGATGAAGTCGGGGAACGGCCGCTTCATCTTCGGCGGCATGATCAGCGCGACCACGATCGCGATGCCGTAGATGAGGAGGATCGAGAACCAGATCAGACGGCCGGCAGCTCGTGTGTCCCACTCGCCCAGTCCCCAAGGCAAGTCGAACGACCAGTCGGGCAGCAGGTTGGGCATTTCGCCGTCGTCCTCCCCGAGCGGTCGCACCCGAATGCCGTTGGAGCCCTTCTCGCGGGCCGTTTCCTACCACGCTACCGGTGGCAGCGACACATTCTTGAATCACGGGGAGGCAGGTATCTCTGGCGGGGAGGGCAGGCCCTGCCCGCCTGCCCCTCCCGGCGCGACTGGTTCGGCGTCCCGCGAGTCGCGGACCGGCAAAGCCGGCCCGCGGCGAACCTCTCGCATCCGCGACGAGTTCCGCGTGCGACGAGATCGCACCCTCTCTGTGAGACTTCACCCGTGGCAGAGAGATGGGACGTGCTCGTAGTCGGGGCGGGGCCGTCCGGCGCGGCCGCTTCCTACTGGCTCGCGGAGCAGGGCCACCGCGTCCTCATGGTCGAGAAGAAGCGCTTTCCTCGTGAGAAGACCTGCGGCGACGGGCTCACGCCGCGGGCCGTGCACCAGCTTGAAGCGATGGGTCTCGGCGACCGGCTTGCCGACCACCTCCGGTTCGGCGGCCTGCGCTCGCACGCCCACGGGACGACGCTTGAGCTCGCTTGGCCGACGCATCCTCTGTATCCCTCGTACGGGTACGTCGTTCGGCGCCGGGATCTCGACGAGATGGTGGCCGAGCAGGCAGTGAAGGCCGGGGCGACGCTGCGCCCCGCGACCGAGGCAGTCGAGCCCGTCGTCGAGGGCGGGCTCGTCACCGGCGCCGTCTTGCGCAGCAGCGAGACCGGCACCACAGAGACCGCATCGGCCAAGTACGTGGTCGTGGCCGACGGCTCCAACTCCCGGTTCGGGCGCGCGCTGGGCACCGCCCGCGACCGCAGCTACCCGATGGGCATGGCGCTGCGGGGGTACTTCAAGAGCCCGCGGCACGACGAGCCGTGGATCGAGAGCCACCTCGACCTGCACGACCGCAACGGCAACAACCTCCCTGGATACGGATGGGTGTTCCCGGTCGGCGACGGCACGATCAACGTCGGCGTCGGACTGCTCGACACCTACACCGGCTTCAAGGACGTCAACACCTCGCGGCTGATGGACGCGTTCTGTGCGACCGCGCCCGAGTCGTGGAAGATCTCGCCCGAGACCGCGTGCGGAGCACCCACTGGCGGGAAGCTGCCCACCGGGTTCTCCATTCGGCCGAAAGTCGGACCGACGTGGTTGTGCGTCGGCGATGCCGCCGGCTCGGTCAACCCGTTCAACGGCGAAGGCATCTCCGTTGCGTACGAGACGGGCCGGTTCGCAGCAGACGCGGTCGGCGAAGCGCTCACGACCCGTGACGGGCTCGCGCTGCGCACCTACGAGCAACGGCTCGACGAGGAGTACGCCCTCTACTTCAAGGTGGCGCGCGCGTTCGTGCGCGCGATCGGCAACCCGGCGGTGATGCGCGAGCTCACTCGCGTCGGGTTCATGAGCCGAAGCCTCATGGAGTGGGTGTTGCGAATCATGGCGAACCTGCTCCGCCCCGACGAAGTGGGCCCGGCCGAGCTCGCGTACAAAGCGGTCGCGAAGCTCGTCGCCATCGCACCCGAGCCCTGACCAGATTCCGTTCATGACGATCGCGCTCGCGCTTCTGGCCGACGCGGTCTTCGGCCTGGGTGTCGCGCTTCAGCACCGTGCCGCGCTCGAGGTGCCTCAAGAGCACGCGCTGCGCGTCGGGCTGCTCACGCGACTCGTCCGACGGCCGTTGTGGCTCCTCGGGCTTGCGTGCGAGATCGGCGGCTTCGCGCTGCACGCGGCCGCGCTGTCGAGCGGGTCCTTGGTTCTGGTGCAACCGATCCTCACGCTCGATCTGGTGTTCACGCTCGCGATCGCAGCCGCGTGGACCCACCGTCGGCTCCGACCACGCGACTGGGCGGGGGTCGGATGCACGATCCTCGGTGTCGCCGCCTTTCTCGTCGCGGCATCGCCGACCGAGCAGAGCACCGCGACCTCGGACACGACGGGCTGGCTGCTGTGCGTCGCGGCGGTCGTGCCCGTCGCCGCGGTTACCGCCATCTGGGCGCTGCGTTCGCACGGTGTGTCGCGGGCCGTGCTGCTGGCGGTGGCTGGAGGGGTCGCGAACGGCTTCATGGCCGTGCTCACCAAGGCCTTCGCCGACAAGTTGGAGGACGGCGTCGGCGCGACCTTCGGGTCCTGGCAGCCGTACGCGCTGATCCCTGCGGGCATCCTCGCGACATTGCTGATCCAGAGCGCGTACCAAGCGGGCCATCCGACGGTCGTCCTGCCCACGATGAACGTCGTCGACCCTCTCGTGTCGACCCTCATCGGGGCCTTACTCTTCGGCGAGACGATCGCCGCGGGCGGCGTCCGAGGCTTCGCGGTTGGCGCGTCGGTTGCTGTAATGCTTGCGGGCTTGATCTGGCTCGGGAGGAACCCGTTGATCACCGGTGACGACGAGCCGACTGCGGAAGTGTCGCGATGAGCCTGCGCATCCCACCCGCTCGCGTCGTGTTCTCGGACGCCGACCGCTCCGAGATCGCCGGGTACGTCGACGAAGCGCTGCGCACGGGCTCGCTCACGTTGGGCCCGCGCACGATTGAGCTCGAGCGCGAGTTCGCAGAACGACATGGCGTCGCGCATGCGATTGCCGTGAGCAGCGGCACGTCGGCAATCGAGATAGCGCTGCGCATCCTCGGAGTTGCCGGACGCGAGATCCTGGTGCCGGCGAACACCTTCTTCGCGACCGCGGCGGCCGTCATGCACGCTGGAGGCCAGCCGCGGTTCGCCGACGTGTCGGCCGACACGCTTTCGCTCTCCGCCGAGACGACGCGTGCGGCGCTCACGGACGACACGGCTGGCGTCGTGCTCGTGCACATCGGGGGACTGGTGTCGCCGGAAGTGGAGGAGATTCGCGCCCTCTGTGACGAGCGCGGCATCTTCCTGCTCGAGGATGCCGCACACGCGCACGGCGCGGCGTACCGCAATCGATCTGCGGGCACGTTCGGAGCGATGGGGTGCTTCTCCTTCTACCCCACGAAGGTGATCACCAGCGGCGAGGGCGGGATGATCGTCACCGATGACGAGAGCGTCGCCGATGAAGCACGTATCTACCGCGACCAGGGCAAGGCCGGGTTCTTTGGTGGTGCGCACGTTCGGCTCGGCGCGGCATGGCGGATGAGTGAGCTCCACGCCGCGGTCGGCCTGGTGCACACCCGTCGCCTCGACCAGTTCCTCGCGGTGCGTCGCCGCGTGGCCGCGCGCTACGACGCGGCGTTGCACGGATCCGGCACCGTCGAGCCGTTGCTGCCGGCCGAGGGTTGCGAGCACGCCTATTACAAGTACCCGGCGATGCTCGCTCCCGTCATCGATCGCGACTCGTTCAAGAAGCGGCTCGCCGAGGAACACGGCATCGGCATGAGCGGTGAGGTCTACGCCCGTCCCTTGCACCACGAACCGGTGTTCGCAAACATCGCTCAGGTGCTGCTCCCAGTGGCTGAAGATGTATGTGCACGGCATGTGTGCCTGCCGCTGCACTCCGACATGACCGACGACGAAGCAGACGCCGTGATCGACGCAATCAACGCCGTGGCGAGGTCCTGATGCGCGCGGCCGTCACCGGAGGCTCGGGCTTCATCGGCTCGCACGTCATCGACTCCCTGGCTGATGCGGGTCACGACGTGGTGGTGCTCGATGTGCGCGGCGCCCACCGCAGCGACGTCGACAGCCTGGCTGTGGACATCCTCGACCTCGACGCGCTGGTGAGCGCAACGAACGGGTGCGACGCGGTGTTCCACCTCGCGGCGGTCTCGAACGTGAACGATGCGTTCGACGACCCCGTTGGCGCGGTGCAGCTGAACATCGTGGGCACCGCGAACGTGTGGGAAGCCGCGCGTCGCAATGGGGTGGGACGCGCGATCCTCGCCAGCACGGTCTGGGTCTACGCGGGCGCGGTCGGTGACGCAGTCGACGAGGACTCACCGTTCTTCCTGGCCACCGCCGGTCACGTCTACACGTCGTCGAAGATCGCCGGCGAGATGCTCGTGCACAACTACTTCGACCTCTACGGTCAGCCGTTCACGATCCTCCGCTACGGCATCCCGTTCGGACCGCGAATGCGCGACGAGCTCGTGATCCCGCGCTTCGTGCAAGCCGCGCTGCGGGGCGAGACGATCCGCATCGATGGCGACGGCAACCAGTACCGCAACTACGTGTACATCGAAGACCTGGCGCGCGCTCATGTGCTCGCACTCGGCGAAGCTGCCGAGAACGAAGTGATCAACCTCGAAGGCGCGGAGCCAGTGAGCATCCGACGCATCGCGGAGACCGTGATCGACATCGTCGACAGCTCCACCGAGGTGGAGTATGTGCACGCGCGCCAGGGTGACTTCGCCGGTCGCACGGTGTCCGCCGACAAGGCGCGCGAGCTCCTCGGTTGGGAACCGAGCGTGTCGTTCGAAGACGGCATGCGCCGCTACGTCGAATGGCGCACCTCGGAAGCCGAGAAGGTCGCCGAGCGCTAGGCGAGGTTGGCGCCAAGTGAGGCTCTCGCGGGTGCTGCTCGGTGGCGCGCTCGTGCACGCATTCCCGAGCGTGGTCGCGCTCGGTCAGTGGAGCCCGATGCGCGCGATCCCCGGCGGTTGGTGTCGATGGCGCGGCCCGAAGCAACCCCGCGTCGCGCTGACGTTCGACGACGGCCCTGATCCGCAGACCACACCGCTCGTGCTGGATCGACTCGACGAGCTCGGTTTGCGCGGCACCTTCTTCTGCCTCGGAAGCCGGATGGAGCAGGCGCCCGAGCTGGTCATGGAGACCGTGGACCGGGGTCACGAGATCGGGATCCATGGTCACCTGCACGAGCACCATCTCGCGCGCACGCCGCGATGGATTCGGGATGATCTCGATGCCGCGCTCGAAGTCGCCGGCGACTGCGGCGTCCTGCCCCGGTGGTACCGGCCGCCGTTCGGCCAGTCGAGCCTCGGCACGATGCTCGCGGCGCGCGGGCGCGGACTCGAGCTCGTGCATTGGTCAGCATGGGGACGCGAGTGGGAGGCCGTCGACGCGAACGAGGTCGTTGGCCGCGTGTGCGCATCGCTCGAGCCGGGTGCGATCGTGCTGTTGCACGACAGTGACGACAGTTCGCCGCCCGGCACGGTCGATCGCGTCTTGGACTCGCTCGGCCCGATCGCTGACGAGCTCGCACATCGCGAGCTCGAAGCGACCACGCTCAGCGAACTCGTAGCCTGATCTTGTGGGTAGGAAGTTGAACGAGCATTGCGCGCTCATCCTCTCTGGACATCTGGGCGCGGGACACGACGTGGTTGCTGAAGCGTGCGCGGACGCGCTCTCGCCGCACGGCGTCAAGAGCCGAGTGCTCGATGCGATGGAACTGCTCGGTCGGGCCGGTGGACCCGCAGGGGACGCGGTCTTCAAGACGTTGTTCTGGAGACCCACGGTGTACGACGGGTTTCACTTCTCGCACCTTCGGCGCGGATCTCGTGTCGCGCGGGGTCTCGACCGCCTCGCAGTTCGGAACATCTGGCCTCGCTTCATGAAGCACTTCGAGAGCACGCGCCCGGACTTGCTCATCTCGGTGTTCGCAACCGGGGCCGCGACCGCCGCGCGCCTTCGGCGTGAACGCGATGATGACGTGCTGAGCGTCGTGCTCTGCACGGACACCTGGCTTCATCGCATGTGGGTGCACGACGAAACCGACTTGTTCCTCGTGACGTCGCAGACTGCGGCCGAATCGGTGCACGCGTACCGACCCCGGGCCAGCGTCGAGATCGTCCCCGCGCCGGCGCGGCCTGCGTTCTATGACGCGCCGAGTCGTTCCGAAGCCCGCGCAATGTTCGAGGTGCCCGACGACGCGCGCTGCGTCCTACTCATGTCCGGCGCGTGGGGGGTGGGTCCGATCGACGAGGTCGCGCTCCGGCTCTCACGCGCGGGCTTGTTCGTGCTGGCTGTGGCCGGTCGCAACCGCAAGTTCGAACGGAAGCTCGGCTCGCTCGCCAAGTCGAACCCGTCGATCCGTCCCTTCGGCTTCACCGAGCAGGTGCCGGAGCTCATGGCCGCGTGCGACGTGGTGGTGACGAGCTCGGGCGACACCTGCACCGAGGCACGAGTGGTCGGGCGGGGCATGGTGCTCCTCGACGTGGTGCCTGGGCACGGGCGCGAGAACCTCATGCACCAGCTCGAGCTTGGCAACGCGGCCGTGTGCATGCCCGACCCGGCGACGATCGCGGACGCGGTCATGGCGTTCCTCGACGACCCGGCGCGTTCAGAGCCGCCGCCGGTGCGCTCCCGCGACGCATGGGAAGCGCCCTTCCTCGCGGCGCTCGACCGGATCGGCTACTCGCTCGACTGAGGCGGGTAGCCGTTTTCTCGGCTCCAAGAGGGCTCGGATAGCCTGCGCGCTGCCTCTTCGAAGGAACACAGCTTTGGCGCAGTACCTACCGATCCTGGCGATGATCGTCCTGGTCATCGCGTTCGTCGGGCTCTCGTTCACCGCGTCGAAGCTGCTCGGACCGCGCCGTCCGACCTCCGCGAAGGAAGCCCCGTACGAGTGCGGCATCGTGCCCGAGCACGAGCCCGCCGAGCGCTTCCCGGTCAAGTTCTACTTGGTCGCGATGGCGTTCATCGTCCTCGACGTCGAGATCATCTTCCTCTACCCGTTCACCACGCTCCTGAACGATCTCGGCACGTACGGGCTCGTCGTCATGGGCGTGTTCCTCCTAGTGCTGCTCGTGCCGTTCGGTTACCTGTTGTCGACCGGTGCGCTCGACTGGGGTCCCGCGCGCAAGGCCACTTCTCGTTTCTACGGGCGCGTGCTGCGCGCGACCGGCACGCCAGGCCGTGACGGCCTCGAGCCGACGGCGGGGGCACGATCCGAGGAAGAGGAGCCCAAGGAAGAGGAGAAGGTCGCGTAATGGGGGTCGCGTAATGGGGATGGAGACGATTCCCCACAACTTCCTCACGGCGCGCCTCGAAGACCTCGTGAAGTGGGCGCGCCGCAGCTCAGTGTGGCCGGCAACGTTCGGTCTCGCGTGCTGCGCGATGGAGATGATGGCGACCGGCGCAGCGCACTACGACCTCGCGCGCTACGGCATGGAGGTGTTCCGTGCCAGCCCGCGCCAGGCCGATCTCATGGTGGTCGCCGGCCGACTGAGCCAGAAGATGGCCCCGGTGCTGCGGCAGGTCTACGACCAGATGGTCGAGCCGAAGTGGGTCATCTCGATGGGTGTGTGCGCGAGCACCGGCGGGATGTTCAACAACTACGCACTCGTGCAGGGCGTCGACCAGATCGTGCCCGTCGATGTGTACGTGCCGGGTTGTCCGCCGGGCCCAGAGACGTTGATGCACGGGATCCTCACGCTGCACGAGCAGATCCGCTCCGGGCCGCTGTTGGCGCGCCGAGAAGCCGGACGCGGCGCCGGCATCCAGATCGAACAACGCGACGGACAATCTCCATCGGGGTTGGCCGTCGCGGCGCGGTCGGCGTAGGGAACGGCGGGAGACCTCGGATGCCTGACGACGCCGTGCCAAGTGAAGAAATTCACAAGCCAGGCGAGCCCGAGCGAGAGCCCGCGGACGGGGTACCCCCGGCCGCAGCGAGCGAGGCGGACGAAGTCGCGGCGGCAGTTGCCGAGAAGTTCCCGGGCACGGTGTTCCACGACTCCCACGGGCAGGCGGTCGTGTATGTCGACCGTGGCGCGTGGCACGACGTCGTCGCGTTCCTCCGCGACGAGCAGCAGTTCACGCAGTGCCTCGACGTCACCGTGGTCGACCACCTCGTCGACGAGGAGCGCCTCAGCGTGGATGGCGTCGCGCCGGAGCGGTTCGAAGTCGTCGCGAACTTCCTGTCGCACCCACGGAACCGCCGGATCCGCACGATCTGCGAGGTGCCCGCCGACGAGCCGACCGTGCCGAGCATCACCGACCTTTACTCCGGCGCGAACTTCGGCGAGCGGGAGTCGTACGACCTGTTCGGCATCGCCTTCGACGGCCACCCCGACCTGACGCGCATCCTCATGCCCGACGACTGGGTGGGGTACCCGTTGCGCAAGGACGACGCGCCCGGCCGCGTGCCCGTCGCGTTCAAGGGCGACCCAAGCCCCCGATGAAGCACGCGCACCCTGCGCCGACCGAACGAGCGGCCGCGGCCGGGGTATCCCCGGACGCAGCGAGCGAGGCAATGGAGAAGGCTCGCCTCGATCGTCAGACCGACGAGGGCGCGCAGGAGATGCAGCGCACGCCGCGCGAGCTCGTCGTGACTGGCGGACTCTGGCCCGAAGACGACGAAACGATGATCGTCAACATGGGTCCGCAGCACCCGTCGACCCACGGAGTGCTGCGCGTGATGATGGAGCTCGACGGTGAGACCGTGCTGCGCGTGAAGCCGGTCATCGGCTACCTGCACACCGGCATGGAGAAGACCGGCGAAGAGCTCACGTACGTGCAGGGCGGCACAAACGTCACGCGGATGGACTACCTCGCGCCGCTGTCGAACGAGACGGTGTTCGCACTCGCAGTCGAGCGACTCCTCGACGTCGAGATCCCGCCACGCGCTACGTGGATCCGCACGATGCTGTGCGAGATCTCGCGGCTCGAGTCGCACCTGCTGTTCCAGGCCACGAACGGCATGGACATCGGCGCACTGTCGATGATGATCTACGGCTGGCGTGAGCGCGAAGAGGTGCTCCGCTACAAGGAGACGATCACCGGCCTGCGGATGAACCACAACTTCATCCGTCCAGGCGGTGTCGCCGCGGACCTGCCCGACGGGTGGCAGCAGTCGACGCTCGACCTCTGTGACACCGTGGAGCGCGGCATGCGCGACTACGAAGACCTCCTCAACGACAACCCGATCTGGCTCGAGCGGCTCGTCGGCGTCGGCGTGATCACCACCGAGCAGGCGCTCGCGCTCGGCGCGTCAGGACCGATCCTGCGCTCCACCGGCTTCCCGTGGGACCTCCGCAAGGCTCAGCCTTACCTCGCGTACGACCAGGTCGACTTCGACGTCATCTACACCGAGAACGGCGATTGCTACGACCGCTATCTCATCCGTCTGAACGAGATCCGCGAGTCGCTGAAGATCGTCCGTCAGTGCGTCGAGAAGATGCCTGCCGGCGACTACCGCGTGCAGGACCGCAAGATCACGCCGCCGCCGCGAGCGCGCATCGACGAGTCGATGGAAGCGCTCATCCACCACTTCAAGCTCTTCACCGAAGGCTTCCGGGTTCCGCCGGGGGAGACGTACGTCGCGATCGAGTCACCCCGCGGTGAGATCGGTTGCTACCTCGTGTCCGATGCCACGGGGAAGCCCGTCCGCATGCACATCCGGGGGCCGTCCTTCTACAACCTCCAGTCGATGGAGGCGATGGTCGAAGGCGCGCTCGTCGCCGACGCGGTGGCGATCATCTCCAGCGTCGATCCCGTGATGGGAGAAGTCGACCGGTGACGTTCACGGACACTGAACGGCGGCGGGCCGAGGAGCTGGTCGCGCGCTACCCACACTCGAAGAGCGCGCTGCTGCCGTTGCTGCACATGGCGCAAGACCGTGACGGCTACGTGACGACCGACGCGATGGAGGACATCGCGGACTTGCTCGGACTTACGCCCGCGCTCGTGCTCGGGACGTGCTCCTTCTACACGATGTTCAAGCGCGAGCCGATCGGCAAGCTCGTCGTGTCGGTGTGCACGAACGTCTCGTGTCTCGTGAACGGAGGGCCTGCGCTCGTCGAAGCGTTGCGTACCAAGTACGCCGACGACCACGACGTCCACGTCGAAGAGGTCGAGTGCATCGCGGCGTGCGATCAAGCGCCGGTCATGCAGGTGAACTACGAGTTCCACGGCCCGGTCACGTCCGAGTCGGCCACCGACCTGATCGAGCAGTACAAGTCGGGCGCGCTGAAGGCGCGCACGATCTCCGGGAGCCCAACCTGATGGCCGCGCAGGAGACGCGCGTCGTCACGAAGTTCTTGCGCGAGCGCACCGACGACTCGTGGACGTTCGACGCGGCGCGCACGCACAACAAGGCCTACAGCGCGCTCGAGAAGGCGATGGGTATGGAGCCGGCCGCGCTCATCGACGAGGTCACGAAGTCGGGTCTTCGCGGTCGCGGCGGTGCCGGCTTCGGCACCGGGCAGAAATGGTCGTTCCTGCCCAAGGACGTGTTCCCGCGGTACCTCGCGGTCAACGCCGACGAGGGCGAGCCCGCCACCTTCAAAGATCACATGCTCATCGAGAAGGATCCGCACCAGATCGTCGAGGGCTCGATCATCACCTCGTACGCGATCCAGGCGCACCACGCGTTCATCTATCTGCGCGGCGAGTTCGCGCTCGGCGCCGACCGGCTGCAGGCGGCCGTCGACGACGCGTACGCGAACGGCTTCCTCGGCAAGAACATCCTCGGTTCGGGCTACGACCTCGACCTGATCGTGCACCGCGGCGCGGGTTGCTACATCGCCGGCGACGAGACCGGCCTCCTGTCGAGCCTCGAAGGTGAGCGCGCAATGCCGCGCATCAAGCCACCGTTCCCCGCGGTGCAGGGCCTCTACGCGGCACCGACGATCGTGAACAACGTCGAGACGATGTCGACGGTCCCGCATATCGTGCGCGAAGGCGGCGAGTGGTACGCGGGGATGGGCGTCAACAAGTCGACCGGCACGCGCATCTTCTCGGTGTCGGGCAACGTCGAACGCCCCGGCAACTACGAGATCGAGCTCGGGGTGACCTTCCGCGAGCTCATCGACGACCTCGCCGGTGGCGTCTCGGGTGGCAAGAAGCTGGGCTTCTTCATCCCCGGCGGCGCGTCGTCACCGTGGTTGCGGGCCGAGCACCTCGACGAGCCGCTCGACATGGACCGCGCCGCCGAGCTGGGGACGATGCTCGGGTCGGGGGCGATCATGGTGTTCGACGAGACCATCGACCCCGTGCTTGTCGCATGGCGGATCGCGAAGTTCTTTGCGCACGAATCGTGCGGCAAGTGCACGCCATGCCGGGAAGGATCGGGCTGGCTCGAGAAGGTGCTGTACCGGATGGCCAACGGTCTTGGTCGGCCGGACGATCTCGACCTGCTGATGGGCTTCGGCAACACCATCTCTCCTGGTGTCACCTGGCCGCCGGGCATGACGACGATCTGCCAGCTCGGGCCGAGCACGATGAGCCCGACGCTCAGCCTCAACAAGTACTGGGGCGAGGAGATCCGCGCCCGCCTGGCCAAGGACGCCGACAGGCGCACGACCCTCCAGGTGGCATCCGCATGACCGCCCTGATCGCCATCACCCCGGGGCTTCTCGGCACGTTGGTTGTTGCTATGCAACAACCAACGTGCCGAGAACGGGTGACGGGGGCGGCGCGATGAGCGCGAATGCGGTTCCGATGTCGCAGTGGCCGTCGGACCACCGGTACACGATCCCGGTCGCCGGCGACCAGGACATGGTCACCGTCACCATCGACGACAAGGTGGTGCAGGTTCCACGCGGCCAGCTGCTCATCGCGGCCGCCCAGGAGCACGGCACCTACATCCCGCGCTTCTGCTGGCACGAACGGATGAAGCCCGTCGGCATGTGTCGTATGTGCCTGGTCGAGGTCGAAGGCATGCGCGGCCTGCAGATCAGCTGCGCGACCCCAGTCGTCGACGGGATGGTCGTGCGCACCGAGAGCGCGCCGGTGAAGGCCGCGCAAGACGGTGTGCTCGAGATGCTCCTCATCAACCACCCACTCGATTGCCCGGTCTGCGACCGCGGCGGCGAGTGCCCGCTCCAGGATCAGACGCTGGCGTTCGGCCCCGGCGAGTCGCGCTACGTCGAGGAGAAGCGACACTTCGCGAAGCCGATCCCGATCAGCGACTTGGTGATGCTCGACCGTGAGCGCTGCATCCAGTGCGGCCGCTGCACACGTTTCGCCGCGGAGATTGCCGGCGACGCGCTCATCGACTTCGGCGGACGCGGCGGTCACACCGAGGTCATCACGTATCCCGACGAGCCGTTCTCGTCCTACTTCTCCGGCAACACCGTGCAGATCTGTCCGGTGGGTGCACTCACCGCGAAGCCGTACCGCTTCCGCGCCCGCCCGTGGGACCTCGACTCCGTCGAGACGTCGTGCCAGGCATGCGCGGTCGGCTGCCGCGGCGCGCTCGACTCGACGTCGAACCGGTTGGTACGTCTCCTCGGCGTCGACTCCGAGCCCGTCAACCACGGTTGGCTGTGTGACAAGGGCCGTTACGGCTACGAGTGGGTGCACTCTGAAGCGCGCGTCCGTGCCCCTGGCCTTCGCCGCGGCATGGAGCTCGAGGTGACCTCGTGGCCACAAGCACTCGATGCCGCCGCGGCCGCGCTGCGCCGCGTGCGCGACGAGCACGGGCCTGGTGCGATCGGCGTGCTCGGTGGCGCGCGAGGAACGAACGAGGACGCCTATGCCTGGGCGCGCTTCGCCAAGGGTGTGTTGCGCACCGACAACGTCGACGCGCAGCTCGCCGACGGGCTTCCCGCCGACGTCGTGCTCGGCATGCCGCGCGCCACGATCGCCGACCTCGATCGGGCCCGCGCCATCGTGCTTCTCGGCCCGGACCTCAAGGAAGAGCTCCCCGTCCTCGCGCTGCGTGTGCGCCGGGCCGCGGTCGACCTCGGTGTGCCGTTGATCGACGTCGCGGCGCGGGACCACGGGCTGACGAGCAGCGCGGCGCACGTGATCCGGCACGCGCCAGGCGTCGTCCAAGAGGCGGTCGACCAAGTGGCGTCGATCATCGATGGCATCACCGGCGATGGGCCGGTGGTGGTCGTCCTCGGGCGTCCATCCGTCGCGGAACCGGCGGCCGCGACGATCCACGCCGCAAGCCAGCTCGCTAAGTCACACGGCGCGCGCTTCCTGTCTGCGCTGCGCCGCGGCAACGTGCACGGTGCGCTCGACCTCGGGCTCGCGCCCGGATTCCTCCCAGGACGTGTGTCGCTCGACGCGGGGCGCGACCATCTGTCGGCTACGTGGGGCGGAACGCCCGACGCAACCGGGTTCGATGCAACTGGGATCCTGCGCGCCGCCGCCAACGGCACCATCAAGGCGCTGGTGCTCGTCGGCTGTGACCTGCTCACGGACTTCCCCGACCGCGCGCTCGCGCGAGAAGCACTGAGCGCGGTGGAGCGCGTCGTCTGCGTCGGCGCGTTCCCCGACGACTCTGCCGAGCGGGCCGACGTGTTCCTTCCGACCGGAGTGTGGGGCGAGCAGGCGGGCACCACCACGAACCTCGAAGGTCGGGTCTCGGTGCTGCGCCGCAAGATCACCCCCGAAGGCCGCACGATGGAGGGCTGGCGCATCGCCGCCGAGCTCGCGGCTCGCCTTGGATCCGACTGGGACCTCGAGACCGTCGAAGAGGTGCAGGACGAGATCGCGCAAGCGGCACCCGCGTTCGCAGGTGTCGACGCAGCCTTGCTGCGACGCGCGCGGGACGGCGTCGTGCTCCCGCTCGCGGATCACCTCGACGAGGTCACGTTCGTCCCGGCGACTCCTGGGGCCGGTGTCTCGTGGGAGCCCCTCCGTCCTGCGGCTGATGAGGTCGGGAACGGAGAGGTTGCGGCGCCACCCGCGCCGGCCGTTGCCCTCCACACCTGGTCGATGGAGGCACCCGCGCCGGCGGCTGCGCCGCGCGACTCCTACGCGCTGCGTGTCATCGCAGCCCGCACGCTCTATGGCAACGACCGGGTGACCTCCGAGTCACCGTCGCTGGCGCGTTTGGCGACGTCAGACGCGCGGTTGCTCGTCAGCGCGCGTGACCGCGACCGCATCGGGGTCGAGGATGGCACCGTCGTGCGGGTGACCTCGCCGCGGGCGTCCGTCGAGCTTCCGATCCACGTCGATCGATCGACGCCGGAGGGCTTCGCGTTCCTCGCGACGAACCGAGACGGCGCGGGTGCATCCGACCTCATCGACCTCGACGCACCGGTCACCGACGTGCGAGTGGAGACGTTGTCGTGAGCGCCCTGCTCGGGAGCGACCCGCTCCTCATCGGCGACATCGACTTCACGGTGGTGGTGATCGTGATCGTGAAGACCGTGCTGGTGTTCGCGCTGCTGCTCGTCGCTGTGATGTTCTACATCTGGTTCATGCGCAAGGTGATCGCCGACATGCAGAACCGGATCGGTCCGCAGCGCGCGGGTCCGTTCGGGATCCTCCAAACTCTCGCCGACGGGATCAAGCTGTTCTTCAAGGAGCAGTCGGAACCGGCCACGGCTGACAAGCGCGTCTTCCGACTCGCGCCCTACCTGTCGATCCTGCCGGCGTTCCTTGCGTTTGCGATCGTCCCCATCGGTGGCGTCGTCACCATCGGCGATCACCGCACTCAGCTGCAGCTCGCCGATCCGCCGATTGGCGTGCTGTTCCTGCTGGCGATGTCGGGCATCGGTCTCTACGGCGTGATGCTCGCGGGTTGGTCATCGGGCTCGAAGTACCCGTTGCTCGGCGCGGTGCGTGCCTCGGCCCAGCTCCTCTCGTACGAGGCGGCGATGGGTCTCGCGATCGTCGCCGTGCTCATCCAGTCGGGCACGCTCTCGACGCGCGAGATCGTCGACGGTCAAGCCTGGGACGGTCTCGGCTCGATCATCGGACGGGGCGACACGCACTGGTTCCTCGTGCCGACGATCGTGTCGTTCGTCATCTTCTTGATCGCGGCGATGGCGGAGACGAACCACCCGCCGTTCGACCTGGTGGAGGCCGAGCAGGAGCTGGTCGGCGGGTTCCACACCGAGTACACGGGCATTCGCTTCGCGATCTTCTTCCTCGCCGAATTCATGAACCTGATCACGATGTGCGCCATCGCGGTCACGCTCTTCCTCGGTGGTCCATCGGGGCCGAGCCTCACGGGACTCGGCATCGACGCGGGCAGCTGGCTCAACGTCTGGGTCATGCCCGTCGTGTGGTTCATGGTAAAGCTGCTCGTACTGCTCTACGCGACGGTGTGGGTGCGCGCGTCTTTGCCGCGCCTTCGGTACGACCAGCTGATGAACCTCGGCTGGAAGTTGCTGATCGAGATCGCATTCGTCTGGGCGATGATCACCGCGGTCCTCAAGGTCGCGCAGGACGTCGGCGCGGGCGCAATCGACATCATCATCACCGCCGCCTGCGCGTTGGTGGGCGGCTTCGTGATCCTCGGCATCCTCTATCTCTGCATCCCCAAACGCGAAGAAGTCGAGGAGATCAAGTAATGGGGAGGCTGAGCGGTTTCCGCGTGACGTTGGCGCAGGTGTTCAAGCCGAAGGTCACCGAGCACTATCCGAAGGAGAAGCGCCCGAAGCCCGAGCGCTTCCACGGTCGTCACGTCCTCAACCGATATGAGGACGGCATGGAGAAGTGCATCGGCTGCGAGCTCTGCGCCGGTGTCTGTCCCGCGAAGTGCATCTACGTGCGCGGCGCTGACAACCCTCCCGACGCTCCGGTGTCTCCTGGTGAGCGCTACGGGTTCGTCTACGAGATCAACTACCTACGTTGCATCCACTGCGACCTGTGCGTCGAGGCCTGCCCGACCGAGGCGATCACCGAGAGCAAGCTCTTCGAGTTCTCGTTCACGAACCGCGAGGACGCGATCTACACGCGTGACGAGCTCCTCGTCGACGACGAAGGTCGCGCACGGCGCCAGCCGTGGGAGCTGTGGCACGGCGGCGAAGACGACCGCACGAGCGCGTGGATGCGCGCGACCGCACCGTCGGGCTCCGCCGAGTTCGAAGGGCGCGTGAGCTGGTCAGGTGAGCTCGGGTTCGGCGTTCGCTTGGGCGAGAAGGGTCAGTCCGAGGAGTCCTCCCCGTGACGACGGTCCTCTTCTTCGTGTTCGCCGCGGCCGCGCTCGGCGGTGCGCTCGGTGTGGTGCTGTCGCGCAACCCCGTGCACTCCGCGCTCTGGCTCGTGCAGACGCTCCTGAGCGTCGCGGTGTTCTTCTTGCTGCAAGACGCCGAGCTGGTCGCGGCGGTGCAGGTGATCGTCTACGCGGGCGCGATCGTCGTGTTGTTCATCTTCGTGATCATGCTGCTCGGTGTCGACCGACACGAGTCGCTCGAAGACCCGGTGAAGGTGCAGCGCCCCGCCGCCATCGCGCTTGGTGCGCTCGTGCTGGCCGAGATCGTGTTCCTCGCCGGCCACGAGTGGGCAACCGGCGCGCGGACGGCCCGAGGCGCGCCGATCGAAGGCGGCACAGGTGCGTTCGCCGACTACAACAACATCGAGCGAGTCGCGCACGTCATGTTCATCGACTACATGTGGGCGTTCCAGATCACCGCCGGACTCTTGGTCGTCGCAGTCGTCGGCGCGATCGTCCTCGCCCGTCGGAGTGGCGAGCGTCCCGAAGGGCAGGAGCCGGGTACCCCGGCTCCTGAGCGAGCGGGACCAGAGAGTGGAAGTGGGCAGCGACCGGACGACGCAGCGGTCGAGGAGCCAGTTGGCGAGGGGGCAACGTGATCCTCAGCCTCGAGATCACCGGCAGCTACTACCTCGTCGTCGCGGCGTTGATGTTCTCGATCGGCGCGGTTGGCTTGCTCGTTCGCCGCAACGTGCTGGTGATGTTCATGTGCGTGGAGCTCATGCTCAACGCCGTCAACCTCACGTTCGTCACCTTCGCGGAGATGCTCGACGACGTCACGGGACAGGTGCTGGTGTTCTTCACACTGGCGGTGGCCGCGGCCGAAGTCGCGGTTGGCCTCGCGATCATCGTTGCCATCTTCCGTCGGCGTCGCGGCGCGACCGCCGACGACCTCACGGTGCTGAAGGGCTAGATGGCACGAGATCTGCTCGACCTCGTGTGGCTGGTGCCACTCCTGCCGCTGCTCGGCGCGGCGATGCTCATGCTCGCCGGCCGCCGAATCGGTGAGCCGAAGGCCGGCTGGCTCGCGACCGGGATGATGGGTCTCGCCTTCCTCGTCTCCGTCGTGATGTTCTTCGCGCTTCACGACCTTCCCGAGCACGAGCGAGCTCACATCAGCAACGTGTTCGAGTGGCTGTCGTCGGGCGGTCTGCACGTCGAGATGGGCTTCCTCGCCGACCCGCTCTCAGTGACGTTCATCCTCTTCGTCACCGGTGTCGGGACGCTGATCCACTTGTTCGCGATCGGCTACATGCACGGCGACGAGCGGTTCTCGCGCTTCTTCGCCTACATGAATCTCTTCTGCGCGTCGATGCTGATCCTCGTCCTCGGGTCGAGCTTCCTCGTCACGTTCCTCGGATGGGAGGGCGTCGGGCTCTGCTCGTACTTGCTCATCTCGTTCTGGTTCGAGCGGCAGGGCGCCGCGCTTGCGGGCAAGAAGGCGTTCATCACCACGCGCGTTGGTGACGTCGGCTTCATGATCGCGATGTTCCTCATCTTCCTGAAGGTCGGGAGCCTCGACTACTCGGCGCTGGGCGCGGCCGAAGGCCTCGCCAGCGGCACCACCACGGTCATCGCGCTCCTCCTCTTGCTCGGCGCCGTCGGGAAGAGCGCGCAGTTCCCGTTGCACTTCTGGCTGCCCGACGCCATGGAAGGCCCGACACCGGTCTCTGCGCTCATCCATGCCGCGACGATGGTGACCGCAGGTGTCTTCCTGGTTGCTCGCGCACACCCGTACTTCGAGGTCAGTGGTGATGCGATGACCGTGGTCGCGTGGGTCGGCGCCGGCACCGCCCTGCTCGCCGCGACGGTTGCGCTCGTGCAGCCCGACATCAAGCGCGTGCTGGCGTACTCGACGATCAGCCAGATCGGCTTCATGTTCCTCGCGCTCGGTGTGGGCGCGTACGCCGCCGCGATCTTCCATGTCGTCACCCACGCGTTCTTCAAGGCCACGTTGTTCCTCGGGGCCGGGTCGGTGATCCACGGCAACCGCGACAACCAGGACATGCGCGTGATGGGTGGGTACCGCAAGTACCTGCCGCTCACCGCGGGGGCGATGACGATCGCCTGGCTCGCGATCGCAGGCGTGCCGCCCTTCTCGGGCTTCTGGTCTAAGGACGAGATCCTTACCAAGGCGTTCCTCAATGACGAGTACGGCGTGTGGCTGTTCGGTCTCGTCACAGCTGCGCTCACCGGCTTCTACATGACGCGTCTCATCCTTCTGGTGTTCGGCGGCACCATCACCACTGCCTCGCTCGCTGCGTCCGGGGATACCCCGGACGCGGACGCTCACTCCGCTGCTTCGCAGGAACCATCCGCGAACGATCACGCGCCATGGGATCCCACGGAACCCACGGTGGCCTTCGGTACGCCACCGCGGGCGGCCACGGTGGACCAGTTGCATCCGCCGCACGAGGCGCCGCCGACCATGGCGCTGCCGGTGCTCGCGCTCGCCGGGTTGGCGATCGTCGGCGGGTTCATCAACATCCCGCTGAAGGGGCTGGAGTTCCTCACCGAGTGGCTCCACCCGTCGTTCGCTGACGTGCACGAGGTGCACCCAGAGTCGTTCTGGGAGGGCTTCGCGCTGGCCGGCGTCTCGGTGGTCGTCGGCATCGTGGGGATCGCGCTCGCAGTCGCGCTGTACCGAAAGGGCCTCGCCGCTGCTGATCGCGACCCGGTGATTGAACGGCTTGGCCCGATGGGGCGCGTGTTCGGACACGCCTACTACTTCGATGCCGGTGTCAGCAGGGTGGTCGGTGGTCCTCTCCACCGCGCCGCGAGGTGGCTCAGTGACACGGCCGACGCCAGGGGCATCGACGGAGCGGTGAACGGCGTCGGCACACTCGTGCAGCGCGCCGCGGGTGGCTTGCGAAAGACCCAGAGCGGTCTCGTGCGCAACTACGCACTGTGGATCGTCATCGGCACTGCCGCGCTGCTCCTCTTCCTTCTCCTGTACGCGGGCCGCTGAGATGGAATCCGACTTCCCGATCCTCTCCGCGCTGATCGTCACCCCAGCGCTCGGCGCGCTCGTGGTGATGGCGATGCCAGCTCGCCGCCCCGAGTGCGTACGGCTCGCGGGCTACGTCTTCTCGTTCGCGGTCCTCGCGCTCGCCGGATGGCTCCTGTTCCACTACGAGGCCGGCAGCGGCTACCAGTTCGTCGAACGCGAGCAGTGGCTCGGCGACCTCGGCGTGCAATACAAGGTCGGGGTCGACGGCATCAGCTTGTTCATGGTGGCGTTGAACGCGCTCCTCTTCCCGATCGCGCTGTTCGCGTCAGCGAACATCACCGAGCGCACGAAGTCGTTCTTCGCGTGGATGCTGGCGCTCGAGGCCGCGCTCATGGGCGTGTTCCTCTCGCTCGACCTGATCGTCTTCTTCGTCTTCTTCGAGTTCGTGCTCGTCCCGATGTACTTCCTCATCCTCGGCTGGGGCCACGGACGCCGCACCTACGCCGCGCTCAAGTTCTTCATCTTCACGATGGCGGGTTCGGCCTTCCTGCTCGTCGGCGTGCTCGTGCTCGCCTTCCTGCACTCGGACCACACCGGGAAGCTCACCTTCGACCTCGCAACGTTGACGGCCTGGGCGCCGGAAGGTCTCGATCCGGGCGCGGCCAAAGCGCTGTTCCTCGGGTTCTTCGCCGCGTTCGCGGTGAAGGTGCCACTGTTCCCACTGCACACGTGGCTGCCCGACGCGCACACCGAAGCGCCGACGGCCGGCTCCGTGATCCTCGCCGGGATGCTCCTGAAGATGGGCGTCTACGGCTTCCTGCGCTTCTCACTGCCGTTGTTCCCGCAAGCAGCAGTGGACCTCGCGCCGCTCCTCCTTGTGCTCGCGACGATCGGCATCATCTATGGAGCGATCGTCGCCGCGATGCAACCCAACGTGAAGCGGATCGTGGCGTACTCGTCGGTCGCGCACATGGGCTTTGCGGTGCTCGGCATCTTCGCGTTGACCACCCAAGGCCTCGACGGTGGCGTGTTCACGATGATCAGCCACGGTCTCACCACCAGCGCGCTCTTCCTGCTGCTCGGGATGCTCTACGACCGGCGGCACAGCTATGAGGTCGACGCGTATCGCGGTCTCTGGAAGGTGATGCCGGTACTGGGTGGCCTCTTTTGCGTCGCGGCGTTCGCATCGATCGGCCTGCCTGGGTTCTCCGGCTTCATCGGAGAGTTCCTCGCGCTCATCGGCACGTTCATCGTCGAGAAGCCGTACGCGGTGGTCGGCGCGATCGGCGTGGTGTTCGCGGCCGTGTACCTGCTGTGGGTGTTCCAGCGTACGTTCATGGGTCGACCGACCGGCGAGAACGCCAAGATGAAGGACATCGGCTTCCGCGAGCTCGCGTGCGTGGTGCCGCTGCTCGCGCTGTCGCTGTTCCTCGGCATCTGGCCGAAGCCGGTGCTCGATGTCATCGAACCCGACGTCAAGGAAGTCATCCAACAAGTCGAGCGAGGCAGTGACTACCGGGAACCCGCGCCGGCGTTCGAGGACGCGCCGAGTGGTCATGACGACGGGGGCCACGAGTGATCGGCGGCGGCATCGACACGGGCACGCGGATCGTCGGACCCGACGTCGACTTCCTCGCGATCGGGCCGGTGCTCGCGCTCGCCGTCGCTGCGCTCGTGGTGATTCTCGTGCGCGCCATCCTGCGCAAGCGCGGGCCGGTGAACCAGATCTCGCTCGGGGTCGGCCTCGCCGGTGTCGCGGCTGCCGGCGTGCTCCTCGGCATTCAGTGGAACGAAGTCCGCGACGACGGCACGATCACCACCATCGCCGGCGCGGTCCGTCTCGACACGTTCGGCGTCTTCCTCGGCGTCGTGGTGCTCGCAGCGACCGCGATGTCACTGTTCCTCGCCGCGTCGTACCTCGAGCGCGAGGAGCTCGAAGCGCCCGAGTACTACGCGTTGATGCTGCTCTCGGCCGCCGGCATGCTCACGATGACGACCGCCAACGACCTGATCGTCGTGTTCGTCGCGCTCGAGCTCCTGTCGATCCCGCTCTACGTGCTCGCCGCGTTCGACCGGCGGAGGTTGTCGTCACAGGAGTCAGGCATCAAGTACTTCGTGCTGGGAGCGTTCTCGTCCGCGGTCTTCCTCTACGGGATCGCGCTCACGTACGGCGCCACCGGGACGACGTCGCTCACCGGGATCGCCGACTTCCTCTCGGCCAACACGTTGTTCGAGCAGGGCACGTTGCTTGCCGGGCTCGCGCTCCTGTTGGTCGGGCTCGGGTTCAAGGTTGCGGCCGTGCCGTTCCACATGTGGACGCCCGACGTGTACCAGGGCGCGCCCACGCCGGTGACGGCGTTCATGTCATCGGCCACGAAAGCCGCTGGCTTCGCCGCGCTCCTTCGTCTCCTCGGGGTCGCGTTCCCGCTCTATCGCACCGACTGGCGCCCTGCGATCCTCGGGCTCGCGGTGTTGTCGCTCGCCGTCGGCAGCATCGCCGCAGTGATCCAGACCGACGTGAAGCGGATCCTCGCCTACTCGTCGATCGCGCACGCGGGTTACATCCTCATCGGGCTCCAGGTCGATACCGCGCGCGGACGTCAGGCGTCGCTCTTCTACTTGCTTGTGTACGCGTTCATGACGGTCGGTGCGTTTGCCGTCATCACCGTCGCCACCCGCAAGGGTGACGACAAGCACTCTCTCGACGACTATCGAGGTCTCGCACTCCGGCGCCCGGTCGTTGGAGGGCTGCTGGGCTTCTTCGTGCTCGCGCAGGCCGGCGTGCCGCTCACCGGCGGCTTCGTGGTGAAGCTCGAGATCTTCTCCTCCGCCGTCGACGCCGGGGAGTACGGCCTCGCGATCGTCGGCGTGCTGGCCGCGGTCGTGGCTGCGTTCATCTACCTGCGGATCGCGGTCGCGTTGTTCACCAGCCCCGGAGGTGAAGCCGCGGACGCGAGCGAGGACCGCCCCGTCGACCGCTGGACGGCGGCGGTGCTCGCCGTCACCACTGCCGCCGTCCTCTTCGCCGGCATCCTCCCCGGCGCCTGGCTCACCTTCGCCAAGGACGCCACGTTCTTGTGACGGTAGCGTGACGATGTGAGGCGCGAGCCGGTGCAGTACGCGACATCGGGCGATCTGCGCATCGCGTACCAGGAGTTCGGCGATGGACCGATGGACCTCGTCGTCGTGCCCGGCTTCGTGTCGAACCTCGACATGGTGTGGGAGACGCCCGCGCTGGCTCCGACCCTCGAGCGAGTGGGTCGGTTCGCCCGGTGTGTCGTGTTCGACAAGCGCGGCACGGGTCTGTCCGATCGCGACTTCGGCTTCGGGAGCCTCGAGGAGCGCATGGACGACATCCGGGCCGTCGTGGATCATGTCGGACTCGCGCGCACCGCGCTCCTCGGGATCTCCGAGGGCGGTCCGCTGTCGGTGCTCTTCGCGGCCGCCTATCCGGAGCGAGTCACGACGATGGCGCTCTACGGAACCATGGCCCGTATCCGGCAGGGTCCCGGGTACCCCGATGGCTTCGACGACTCGTTCATCCCCTCCTTCCTCGACGAGGTGGAGCGGCGCTGGGGCACCGGTGACGCGCTCCGCGCCTTCTGCCAGCACATCCCCAAAGGGAACGCAGAGGTCACCGAGCTCGTCGCCCGCTACGAGCGCGGCGCGTGCTCACCTCGGATGGCGCGCCACATCCTCGAGCGGAACATGGACATCGACATCCTCGCGGTGTTGCCCACGGTGTCAGCACCGACGCTCGTGCTGCACAGCAGCGGCGACCCCTTGGTCCCGGTGTCCTTCGGCCGCCATCTCGCCGAGGGGATCCCGGGCGCTCGCTTCGTGGAGCACGACGCCGACTACCACCTCACGTTCCGCGGGAGGGATGCCTGGTTCCTCGACGAGCTGGAGAAGTTCTTCACCGGTACGGAGCCGACGGCCGCGTTGCCCACCGAGCGATTCCGCGCGACGGTGCTGTTCACCGACATCGTCGACTCGACGCAACGGGCTGCCGGCCTCGGGGATCGAGCGTGGCGGGATCTGCTCGACCGGCACGACAAGATCAGCAGCGACTCTGTCGTCGCGCACGGAGGCAGGGTCGTGAAGACAACTGGCGACGGGGTGCTCGCGACGCTCGAAGGCCCGTCACGCACGGTGAAGGACCTCACCGTCGGCTCGGGCCTCGAGTTCGAAGACCGCGGCCGTCACACGCTCAAGGGTGTCCCCGACGAGTGGGAGCTGTTCTCGCTCGTCTAGGAAGCCAGACGCTTCCACCAACGCCGGAGACGGTGGAAGCCCGAGCGCCGCTCGAGATCGTCGAGGGTTTCCGATGCCAGTCGGTACGACTCGTCCACGAGCTCGCGCCCGCCAGAGAAGTCGAAGAACTCGCGATCATCGACCGCGCGCGGCATGACGACGAGCTCGATCTCCTTCGGCACCCATTGCAGCTCGAGCTCCAGCCGCTGATCGCGTGAGATGCCGAACGCGCGGATGAGCACGTCGAGCGGTGAGCGAATCGTGCGTTCGCCCTTGGGGTCGGAGACGTCGAGCACGAAGATGCGCTCGATCGGTCCGGCGATCGCGTGCGAGATCGGCACGAGGTTCACCACCGCGCCGTCGACGAGCCGGTGCCCGTTCAGATCGACCGGCGGGAAGATTCCAGGCATCGCCGCGCTGGCAAGCAGTGCGGGCCGGAGTGGACCGCTCACGATGACGATCTCGTCGCCCGTCATCAGATCGGTGGTGATCACCCGGAGTGGGAGCTGGAGCTCCGCGAACGTCGGCGCTACTTCGGCCCGGTCGATCACACCACCCAATCCGTGGTTCGAGATGAGGTGGTCGTCGCGGCGAAGGATGTTCCACGCCCGACGGAGCGCGCCACCGGGGAAGACTGTTTCGCCGTCGAGAGCGCACCACATCTCGTCGAGGTGGTCGATCTTCTCCAGGGTGGGTGACGTGGCGAGTGCCGCCGCGTTCATCGCACCCGCGGAGGTCCCGATGACGACGTCGGGCAGGATGCCGCGCTCGAGGAGTGCGCGGAGCATCCCCACCTGACTGACGCCCTGGTTGGCGCCGCCGGACAGCACGAAGGCCGTCAGCGGCTCGCCGCGAGGTCGTCCCGAGCGGGGGTTCTTCACCACCAAGTGATGGTCGCGCGCCGAGGCGAGCACACGGTTCCACCATTTGCTGCCAATGGAACGCCCGCAGATAGGCTGCCGCGCGGCAAGGCCCCGAATGCTTCAGAGGGCGGAGATCTTGGGCGTCAGAGACTTCTACCGGGACTACTTCGCGGTCGCCGTGCTGATCGGCGCGGCGCTGTTGATGGTCGGGGCGATGCTCGGTGCCGGTCGCTTGATCCGCCCGGTCCGACCGCAGGCCGAGAAGTACGTCACCTACGAAGCCGGATCCGATCCGGTCGCGGGCTGGGGCCAGTCGAACGCCCGCTACTACATCTACGCGCTGCTCTTCCTCATCTTCGACGTGGAGGCCGTGTTCATCTTCCCGTGGGCGGTCGGTCTCGAAGGTCTCGGCACGTTCGGCGTGGTCGAGATGACGGTGTTCATCGTGTTGCTCGCGCTCGGCCTCGTGTACGCGTGGCGAAAGGGCGTGCTGCGGTGGGCATGAAGGCGACGCGTTCGGCACACAGCTCCCCAGCAGCGCGCCCCAATGCAGGAGGCGTGCTGAAGTGGGCTTAGTCGAGAAGGGCAAGCTGCCGAAGCCGCTCACCTGGCTCCTCAACTACAGCCGCAAGTACTCCCTCTGGATGTTCCAGTGGGGGCTCGCGTGCTGCGCGATCGAGATGGGCGCGGCGCTCGCCAGCCCGCGCTACGACTTGATGCGCCTCGGTGTGATCCCGTTTCCCGCGAGCCCGCGCCAGGCCGACCTCGTCGTCATCTCGGGCACCGTCACCGACAAGATGGCGCCTGCGATCAAGCGTCTCTACGAGCAGATGCCCGATCCGAAGTACGTCATCTCTATGGGCGCGTGCGCGAACTGCGGCGGTCCCTACTGGGACTCGTACTCCGTCACCAAAGGTGTCGACCAAGTGATCCCGGTCGACGTGTACATCCCTGGCTGCCCGCCGCGGCCGGAAGCGCTGCTGCAGGGGATCGTCCTGCTTCAGGAGCGCATCCAGAACGAAGGTCTCGACAACGACGAGATGGCCAAGCGCTGGCGCGGGGAGCCGATCACCGTTGGCTGACGAAGCAACGTCCACACCCGACAACGCGACCGGTGATGCACCGACGGGGAGCGAACGTCCCGAAGGGTCGGCCGAGGCGTCCTCGGCCGTAGCCGCGGGTGACGCGACGGAACCTGGGACCACAGCCGAGCCCATCGAAGCAGAGGCTCCACCGGAGCCGAACCCCGTGCACGACGAGCTGCTCGCGCTCTTGAAGAGCGCGGGGTTCAACGGCGACGCGATCCTCGAGACGGCCGATGCACACGGCGGGCTCGTCGTACGCGTTGCCAACGCACAGTGGCGCCGCGCCGCCGAGGTGGCCAAGGAGCACCTGGCGTGTGACTACCTCTCCTTCATCTCCGGGATCGATTGGCAGCCGGCGCCGCGTGAAGGCGACGAAGCCGGCGGCGACACCTCGTCACCGGTTCAGCCCACCGAGATGACGTTCGGCGCCGCAGGTTCAGCCGGCCGGTTCCAAGTGTTCGCGCACGTGCAGTCCACCTCGAAGAAGTGGGGGCTCACGTTCAAATCCGATGTGGACGACGCCGACCCGCGCGTCGAGTCCTGGGTGCCGGTGTATTCCGGAGCCGACTGGCACGAGCGTGAGTGCTGGGAGATGTACGGGTTCACGTTCGACGGCCATCCCGGCCTTCGTCATCTCTATCTACCGTTCGAGTTCGAGGGTCACCCGCTGCGAAAGGACTACCCGCTGCTCGCGCGCGTCGTGAAGCCGTGGCCCGGTCTCGTCGACGTCGAGCCGATGCCGGGCGAACCCGACACAGACGCGCCGAGCGAAGCTGCCACCGAGGCTGAAACGTGACGGCGCCGACGCACGCGAGCGCACGTTCCGAAGGGCCGGGCTGGGTACCCCAGCCCGGAGTGAGCGAACCATCGGTTGGGATGAACGTCGAGCTCGACACCGGCGACATGGTCCTCAACCTCGGACCGCAGCACCCGGCGACGCACGGCACCCTGCGTCTCGTGATTCGCCTCGACGGCGAGCGCGTGCTCACCGCCGACCCCGTCATCGGTTATATGCACCGCGGCTACGAGAAGCTCACCGAGTTCCGCACGTATCCGCAGGTGACCACCCTCATCAATCGCATCGATTGGCTGTCGAGCTTCGCCAACGAAGTGCCCTTCATGGACGCCGCGGAGCGGCTCATGGGCATCGAGGCACCGCCGCGTGCGCAGTGGATCCGCACCACGCTCACCGAGCTCTCGCGCATCGCCACGTTCCTGCTCTTCCTCGGCGAGATGGGGCTGCAAGTTGGCGCGCTCACGCCAGCGTTCTATGGGTTCCGTGACCGCGAGCACGTCCTCAACCTGATCGAGGCCGCGACTGGCGGACGGTTCCACCCCAACTTCAACCGCATCGGCGGGCTGAAGGACGACCTTCCGTGGGGATGGATCGCCGAGACCCGCGCCACCATGAAGATCGTCCTCGACGCGTGCGACCAGTTCGAAGACCTCGTGCTCGGCAACGAGATCTTCGGGGCCCGCACACGTGGGATCGGGATCATTCCGAGTGATGTCGGCACCGCGTACGGCGTGTCGGGATCCAACCTGCGCGCGTCGGGCGTCGATTGGGACCTGCGCCGCGACGCGCGCCCGTACCTCGCGTACCCCGACCTCGACTTCAAGGTGTGGACGCACCCCGACGGCGACTCGTACTCGCGCTACTGGGTGCGGCTCCAAGAGACGCGCGAAGCGGCGCGCATGGTGCTCCAGTGCCTCGAGGGGATGCCCGCCGGACCGATCATGGCGAAGGTGCCGCGCATCATCAAGGTGCCCGAAGGTGAGGTGTGGGTCGAGACCGAGAACCCACTCGGGCAGATGGCGTACTACGTCGTGTCGAAGGGTGCGACTGGTCCGTTCCGCGTCAAGATCCGGTCGGCGTCTTTCAGCAACGTGTCGATCCTGCCGTGGTTGCTGCAGGGCGTGTTCGTGCCCGACGTGATCACGATCCTCGCGAGCCTCTACTTCATCCTCGGGGACATCGATCGATGATCGCTCTCACTCGGAGCCGCAGCGGAGCGCGGTGTGGACGCACGGGAGCGCGTGGCGGAGGCGACCAGAGGTGATGTTCGCGCTCGACATCGGGTGGGGCACGACGCTCGCGATCAAGACGATCGTCATCCTCATGATCATCCCGGCCGGCGCGCTCATCCTCGGTTACGTGTTCTTGCTCAAGGTGATGAGCCACATGCAGAGCCGACTTGGTCCGATGGACCCCGGCGGCTTCCACGGCTGGTACCAGCTGATCGGCGACGGCATCAAGTTCCTCCAGAAGGAGGACGTGATGCCGACCAAGGCCGACAAGCGCGTGTTCGCGGCCGCGCCCGCGGTCGTCGTGCTGTCGACGTTCCTCGTGTTCGCGGTGATCCCGATGGGACCCGACCTCGTGGTCAAGGACCTCGACATCGGCGTGTTCTACGCGCTCGCGGTGTCGAGCCTCTCGGTCATCGGCGTGCTCATGGCCGGATGGGCGAGCGCGAACAAGTTCGCGCTCCTCGGTGCGCTGCGCGCCGCGGCGCAGCTCATCGCGTACGAGCTGCCGCTGCTGCTCGCGGTGGTCGGCGTCGTCATCCAGGCCGGCTCGATGAGCCTCCAGGACATCGTGCTCCAGCAGCAGAACGGCGAGATCTTCGGCTGGGACTTCATCGGCAATCCGTTCATCCTCACCCAGTTCATCGGCTTCGGCCTCTTCCTCGTCGCCTCACAAGCCGAGCTCACGCAGACACCGTTCGACATGCCCGTGGCCGAGAGCGAGCTCGTCGCCGGCTACATGGTCGAGTACACGGGCTTCCGCTTCCTCTTCTTCTTCATCGGCGAGTTCGGCACCGCGTTCGGCTTTTCCGCGCTGGCGGCCACGCTCTTCCTCGGCGGCTGGTCGATTCCCGGCGTCGACGGGGATTGGGCGAACATCCTCGGCCCCGGTGTGCTGTTCGCGAAGCTGATGATCGTCGCGTTCCTCATGTTCTGGGTGCGGTTCACCTATCCACGATTGCGCGAGGACCAGCTCCAGGCGCTGGCGTGGAAGTTCCTCATCCCGATCGGTCTCATCAACATCCTCCTGACCGGCGTCTTCAAGGTGGCGTTCTGATGGTTGGCCGATGGAGAAGGTGGCGTTCTGATGGTTGGCCACCGCGAGCGACCGGCCGCGGGTCGGGTACCCCGGCCCGCAGGGAGCGAGCCGATGGAGAAGGTGGCGTTCTGATGGTTGGCCACCGCGAGCGACCGGCCGCGGGTCGGGTACCCCGGCCCGCAGGGAGCGAGCCGATGGAGAAGGTGGCGCTCTGATGCCTCCCAAGATCAAGCCACCCGGCCTGCTGAAAGGCCTCGGCGTCACGCTCAAGACGATGCTGAAGCCGGCGGTCACCGTGCAGTACCCGCACGAGAAGGAAGAGCCGGCGCCGCGCGCCCGTGGCGTCATCGCGCTCAAGGAAGAGAACTGCACAGTCTGCATGCTGTGCGGGCGTTCGTGCCCCGACTGGTGCATCTACATCGAGGGTCACAAAGAGCAGCGTCCACCGCGCCGTGAGGGCGGTCGGCCGCGCTCGGTCAGCGTCCTTGATCGCTTCGACATCGACTACGCGCTGTGCATGTACTGCGGCATCTGCGTCGAGGTGTGCCCGTTCGACGCGCTGTTCTGGAGCCCCGAGTACGAGTACTCGGAGTTTTCGATCGCCAACCTGCTGCACGACAAGGCGAGGCTCGGCGAGTGGATGGAGTCCGTCCCCGAACCGGAGCCGCTCGAAGCCGGCGCCGAGAGCAAGAAGAAGTGACCGTGCGCCTCCTCGCTCACTCAGACCGCGCGGCTCCCGGAGGGCAGCGGGGGGAGCTCGCCAAGGAGCGACGGTCCGCGAGCCGGGTAACCCGGCTCGCGGGGAGCGACTGAGACATGTGGGAGCGGGACATTGCCTTCTGGGTCATTGCTCTCGCGATGATGGCCGCGGCGTTGGGTGTGGTGCGATCCCGCAACGTTGTGCACGCGGCGCTGTTCCTCGTGGTGGTGCTCGCGGGTGCGGCCGCGATCTACATCCTGCTCGTCGCCGAGTTCGTCGCATGGGTGCAGGTGCTCATCTACATCGGCGCGGTGGTCATCCTCTTTCTCTTCGGGATCATGCTTACCCGCGCGCCCATGGGCACCGAGGAAGGCAAGCTCGACAACGACCAGCGCTGGGCCGCGGGTGTGGTCGCGCTTTTCGTGCTGGGTGTCCTGATCGCGCTGCTCGTCGATGCCTTCGGCGGCACCGACATCAAGTTCACGAACGCGCTCGTCGAGCAGGGCCGCACGCGCACGGTGAGCAACTCGTTGTTCCGCGACTTCCTCGTGCCGTTCGAGGTCGTCTCGATGCTGCTGCTCGCGGCGCTTGTCGGTGCCGTCGTGCTGGCGCGGCGGGACTGAGACGACGATGGATCTCAACGCCTTCCTCATCCTCGCCGCGGTGCTCTTCTGCATCGGGATCTACGGCGTGCTGGCGCGACGCAACGGCGTGCTCGTGCTCATGAGCGTCGAGCTCATGTTGAACGCTGTCAACATCAACTTGATCGCGTTCTCGGCCTATGTGCAGGACGTGAGCGGCCAGGTCTTCGCGCTCTTCGTGATCACCATCGCCGCGGCCGAAGTCGGTGTCGGCCTCGCGATCGTGATGTTGATCTACCGCAACCTGCGCAGCCCTGACCTTGACAAGATCGACCAGCTGAAGGGCTGACGGATGCTCGACTACGCCTGGATCATCCCCGCCCTGCCGGCGGTCTCGTTCTTCGTCATCATGTTCTTCGGCAAGCGCGCGCCCAAGCACGGCGCCGAGATCGGCATCGCGGCCGTCGGTGCGTCGTTCCTCCTGTCGTGCGTCGCAGTCGTGGAGTGGATCAACCGCGTCGAGGACGCCACCGGCGGTGAGTCGCACGGACTGGTCGCGCTGGGTAAGAGCATCTTTGCCGCCGGAGGCGCGGAGCACGGCGTCGCACCGGTCGTCCACACGCTCACTTGGTGGACGAGCGGCGGCACCGAGTTCGGCGTCGGTACGACCGTCGACGGGCTCACCGTGATGATGATGTTCGTCGTCACGCTGATCTCACTGCTCGTGCAGATCTACTCCACCGCGTACATGCACGACGACCGCCGCTACACGTGGTTCTTCGCGTGCCTGTCGCTCTTCACGGCATCGATGCTCACGTTGGTGGTCTCGGAGAACTTGCTCCAGCTGTTGGTGGGCTGGGAGCTCGTCGGCCTCTGCTCGTTCATGCTCATCGGCCATTGGTGGGAAGACCGCGCCAACAGCCGAGCCGCGATCAAGGCGTTCCTCACCACGCGCGTCGGCGACATCGGCTTGATGATCGGCGTGATCATCATGTTCTTCGCCGCCGGCACGTTCAGCATCGTTGGCATCAACGAGTACGCGCTCGGCGGCGAAGCACAGCACAGCCTCCTCATGTTCGGAGCGTTGTGCCTCTTCATCGGGATCATCGGCAAGAGCGGTCAGTTCCCGCTGCACACCTGGCTGCCCGACGCCATGGCCGGCCCCACGCCGGTGTCGGCGCTGATCCACGCGGCAACGATGGTGGTCGCCGGCGTCTACCTCGGCGCGCGCGTGTACCCCGTGTTGTACGAGGGCTTCAACATCCACGACGGTGGCGCCAACTTCATGGCGATCATCGGTGGCGTCACGATCCTGATCGGCGCGCTGCTCGCGTTCGTGCAGCGTGACATCAAGCGCGTCCTCGCCTACTCGACGATCAGCCAGCTCGGCTACATGGTCATGGCACTCGGTGTCGGCGCGTGGACTGCAGCCGTCTTCCACCTCTTCACCCACGCGTTCTTCAAGGCGCTGCTGTTCCTCGGCGCCGGATCCGTGAGCCACTCCGGCAGTCACCACTCGTTCGACATGAAGTCCGACATGGGTGGCCTGCGCAAGCACATGCCCGTCACGTTCGCCACGTTCATGATCGGTTCGCTCGCGCTCGCCGGGATCTTTCCGCTCGCCGGGTTCTGGTCGAAGGACGAGATCCTGGCGACCGCGGGCGAGAGCGGCTTCGACGCGTTCGTGGTGGTTGGCCTGATCGGCGCGGTGCTCACCGCGGCGTACATGACCCGTTGCGTGTACCTCACCTTCTTCGGTGAGTACCGCGGTCACGGCCACCCGCACGAGTCACCGCGCGCGATCACGGTTCCGCTCATCATCCTTTCGGTGTTCTCCGTGCTCGCCGGGTTCGCGAACGCCGTTCCCCTCGGCATCCACAAGTTCACCGAGTGGTTCGAGCCGACGTTCGCGTTCCCACACCTGGTCCACGCCGAGTTCGACTACAGCCTGGCGATCATCTCGGTCGCGATCGCGCTAGTCGGCATCGGGATTGCCGCATCGCTGTGGTTCCGCAAGGAGGAGCTCGGACCGTTCGCCGGCCTCACCAAGCGCAACGCGCTCGCGGGCCGCGGCTACACGTTCCTCGAGAACAAGTACTACCTGGACTTCCTCTACGAGAACGTGATCGTCGACGGGATTCGCGGTGGCGTGGCGCGCGCCTACTACTGGTTCGATCAGAACGTGATCGATGCCGTGGTGAAGGGCGTAGGCCGCGGCGCGGCACGCGCCGGTCGCTTCGCGTACGACGCTCTCGATCAGCGTGTGGTCGACGGATCCATCAACGCGATCGCTGCCGGCACGGGTGAAGCCGGTGGTGCCGTTCGTACTGTCCAATCCGGTCGGGTGCAGCGCTACGCGCTGCTGCTGTTCGCATCCGTTGGCGTCATGGCCTTGGCCGTGTTCCTCGCCAACGTCGACTGAGGGGAGAGACCTCCACATGGAATGGTTCGATGACTGGGCGTTGACCCTGGCGGTCTTCATCCCGCTCGTCGGCATGGCGCTCGTGCTGCTGATTCCACGGGCGCAAGAGCAGGCGATCAAGGTCACCGCGCTCGCCACGTCGGTGGTCACCGCGGCGGTCGGCATCGGGATCCTCGTCGACTTCAACTACGACAAGAGCGGGAAGCTCCAGTTCCAAGCCGACGAATCGTGGATCGACGTCATCAGCAGCCGGTACCACGTCGGCATCGACGGCATCGCGTTGCCGCTGCTGATCCTGTCGATGCTCGTCGTGATCGGTTGCATCATCTACTCCTGGGACCACTTCCCGGAGCCGCGTAACGCGAAGGCGTTCCTCGCGCTCGTGCTGCTGCTCGAAGTGGGCATGAACGGAACGTTTGTCGCCCAAGACCTCATCCTCTTCTTCATCTTCTTCGAGGTCGTCCTGCTCCCGATGTTCTTCATGATCGGCGTCTGGGGCGGTCCCAACCGCGAGTACGCGTCGATCAAGTTCTTCCTGTTCACCTTGTTCGGCTCGGCGCTGATGCTCGTCGGGTTCCTGGCGCTGTTCTTCACCTCGAAGCAGCAGACCTTCGACATGGTGCAGCTCACCCAGTTCGGCGGCGCGGGCATCGATCACACCACCCAGATGCTGATCTTCGGTGGGTTCTTCCTCGGCTTCGCGATCAAGGTGCCGATGTTCCCGTTCCACACATGGCTCCCCGACGCGCATACCGAGGCGCCGACCGTGGGCTCGGTACTGCTGGCCGCCATCCTCCTGAAGCTCGGCACGTACGGCTTCGTGCGGATCGCGCTGCCGATGCTCCCCGACGCGGCGAAGGACTGGGCGCCGTGGATCGGTCTGCTCGCAGTGATCGGCATCATCTATGGCGCTTTGTGCTGTCTCGCGCAGACCGACATGAAACGCCTGATCGCGTTCTCGTCAGTTGCGCACATGGGCTTCGTGATGCTCGGCATCTCGACGCTCACCGACTTCGGGATCAACGCCGCGATCTTCGGCATGGTCGCGCACGGTCTCATCACCGGCATGCTCTTCTTCGTCGCTGGGTCGGTGCAGGAGCGCTACGAGACGCGCGAGATGAGTCGACTTGGCGGCCTGCTCACCCAGGCGCCGAAGCTCGGCTGGATCCTCGGCTTCTCAGCGATGGCCTCGCTCGGCTTGCCGGGCCTTGCCGGGTTCTGGGGTGAGTTCCCCGCGATCCTCTCGGCCTACGACCCGTCAGCTGCACTCGACGGCATCGCGGGCTCGAGCGCGTTCACCACGTATCGAACGTTCATGGTGATCGCGGCCATCGGTACCGTGCTCGCCGCCGGCTACTTGCTGTTCATGCTCCAACGGGTCGCGTTCGGCACACCGAAGCCGGAGTTCGAGAACGCACACGTCCACGACGTGCACGTACCGGAATGGCTCGCGTGGGCGCCACTGCTCGTGCTGATCCTCGTGCTCGGCATCTATCCGAACCTGCTGTTCGACGTCACCGACGGTGCCGTCACCAACGTGTCCACCCTCTTCTCGGGATAGCGGAGAGATGAACCCCACGATCGACTACCACGCGCTCGCGCCGGAGATCGTCCTCACGGTCACGGTCGCGGTCTGCTTGCTCGTCGATCTCGTCGCGCGGCGATCCGAGCTCGTCCCGCGCCTCGCGAGCCTGGGCGTGCTTGGCGCAATCGTGCCGGTGATCACGCTGTCGGTGGACGGCGCCAACCGCACGATGTTCGGTGGCACGTACGAGGTCGACAACTACGCGCTGGTGTTCAAGGGCCTGTTCCTGATCGTGGCGTATCTCACGATCCTGGTGTCCTTCCACTACATCGGCGAGGGCGACTACTACCGCGGCGAGTTCTACGTGCTCCTGCTCACCTCCGTGCTGGGCATGACCGTCATGGCCTCGGCGCGCGACCTCGTGACGATCTTCGTGGCGCTCGAGACCATCACCATCCCCACGTTCGCATTGGCCGCGTGGCGCAAGCACGACACGAAGTCGAACGAAGCCGGCCTCAAGTACTTCCTGATCGGTGTCATCTCGACCGCAGTGATGCTCTACGGCATGTCGGTCGTCTATGGGGTGAGCGGTGCCAACAAGCTCGTGGGCATCCGCGAGTACCTCGTCGACACCAACGAACCTGCGCTCTTCGCGGTCGGGGTGTTCCTCACGCTGGTCGGCTTCGCGTTCAAGGTGAGCGCGGTGCCGTTCCACTTCTGGGCCCCCGACACGTACGAGGGTGCGCCGACTCCGGTCACGGCCTTCCTCTCGGTCGCATCGAAGGCCGGCGGCTTCGTAGCGCTGATCACGATCGTGAACATCGCGTTCTTCCCGTCGAAGGGCTCGTGGCAGCCGGTGATCTTCGTGCTCGCGGCCGCGTCGATGACGCTCGGGAACCTCGCCGCGCTGCGGCAGACGAACATCGTCCGCATGCTGGCGTACTCGTCGGTCGCGCAAGGCGGCTTCATGCTGGTTCCGCTGGCAGTAGCCGCCGATGTCTCGAGCAACTCCGCATGGGAAGGAGTGGTCGTCTACCTCTTGATCTACGCGGGCATGAACCTCGGTGCCTTCGCGGCGGTTATCGCGGTCGCGCGTCGCACGGGTTCGGCCGAGATCTCCAGCTACGCCGGACTCGGGCGAACCGATCCCGCGCTCGCGGTGATGATGACGATCTTCCTGTTCTCACTCGCCGGCATCCCGTTCCTGGCCGGGTGGTTTGCCAAGCTGGTGATGTTCCGCGCCGCGTTCGACTCGGGCACCACCGGCGCGGTGATCCTCGGCGTGGTCGCCGCGATCAACGCGGTGATCGCCTTCTTCTATTACGCCGGTGTCGGCCGTCAGATGTGGTTCCGCGAGCCCGATCCCGCGGTCGAGCGCACCGCGGTGCCCACGCCCCTCACGCTCAACGCCGCAATGCTCATCGTCACCGTCGGTGTCCTCGCCCTCGGCGTCTACCCCCAGGCCATCGCGAGACTCGGCGAGCTCGCCTTCACGCCCGGGTAATTGGCGGGGAGGGCAGGCCCTCCCGCCTGCCCCTCCCAGCGCGGCTCGTTCCGTGGCGATGGTGTCCCGGGGCGGCAAAGCCACCCCGGTGCGAGCCGATGGCTCCTGGCGCACGTCGCAATACTGAACGCGTGAACTTGTCGGAGCGGATCGCTTCCCGCATCAGACGCGAGGGGCCGATCTCGTTCGCGGACTTCCAGGAAATGGCGCTCTACGAGGAACCCGATGGGTTCTTCGCGAGCGGTGGGGGAGCAGGGCGCGCGGGTCGCGACTTCGTCACCAGTCCCGAAGTTGGGTCGCTGTTCGGGATGCTGGTCGCGCGGTACCTCGACAAGGTCTGGCAGAAGCTTGGTGCACCCGATCCGTTCGTGGTGGTCGAAGCTGGCGCCGGTCGCGGTCGATTGGCGGCTGATGTGCTCCGCGCTTCTCCGGCGTGCGCACCCGCGCTGCGCTACGTGCTCGTCGAGCGTTCGGCGCGCTTGCGCGACGAGCAACGCGAACGCCTGACGCTGGAGCCGGCCGACGAAGCCCTCGGACCGTTCGTGCACGGCGCCGACGCCGACGACGCACCTCAATCAGTGCCGGGCACCGGGCCGATCGTCAGCTCGCTCGACACGGTGCCCGCGATCTCGTTCGATGGCGTCGTCATCGCCAATGAGCTTCTCGACAACCTGCCCGTGCACATCGTTGAACGAGCGGCGGACGGTTGGTGTGAGGTTCGCGTCGCGCTCGACGATGCCACCTTCGTCGAGACGTTGGTGCCCGCGCCGCCTGAGCTCTCGAAGGAGGCAGATCACGTCGCCGGCAATGTGGATGCGCCTGCGGGAGCGCGCGTTCCAGTCACGCAAGCGATCCGGGGCTGGCTCGAGCGGGCCGCCACGATGCTGCGCCGCGGTGAAGTCCTGATCGTCGACTACGCCGACGAGACCGACGGTCTCATCCAGCGCGGAAGCGAATGGCTCCGAACGTACGCGGCGCACGACCGCGGCACGGCCCCACTTGTCGCGCCCGGCATGCAGGACATCACATGTGACGTGCCGCTCGGCTACCTCCGGTCCGCGGCGGCGCGCGCCGGCTTCGCCGTCACGAGTGAGACCACCCAGGTTGACTGGCTGCGCGATCTGGGGATCGATGAGCTCGTCGCCGAAGGCACCGCGATCTGGAACGAAGGTGCCGCGAAGGGAGATCTCGAAGCGATCGCGGGTCGCAGCCGCGCAGTCGAAGCGGCCGCGCTCACCGATCGGTCGGGCCTCGGGGCTCACAAGGTGCTCACGTTGGAGCGCCGGATAGCCTGACCGACCCGCGTTCGGAAGGAACCATGCCCGAGACGATCGAATCCCTGCTCGCTGAGGGGCGCACGTTCCCGCCGCCGAAGGACTTCAAGGCGGACGCGCTCGTCGTCGACGCCGAGATCTACGACGAGGCCGACACCGACACCGAAGGCTTCTGGGCCCAGGCCGCCGCCGCACTCGATTGGTTCGAGGAGTGGCACACGGTCTGCGAGTGGGACCTGCCGTTCGCGAAGTGGTTCGTCGGCGGCAAGCTCAACGCCTCCTACAACTGCCTCGACCGTCACGTCGCGGCCGGCCACGGCGACCAGGTCGCGTATCACTGGGAGGGCGAGCCTGGTGACACGCGCACGATCACCTACTCACAGCTTCTCGACGAGGTGAGTCGTCTCGCGAACGCGCTGAAGGCACTCGGTGTCGAGAAGGGCGACCGCGTCAACATCTATCTGGGGATGGTGCCGGAGCTCCCGATGGCGCTCCTCGCCTGCGCGCGGATCGGTGCTCCGCATTCGGTCGTCTTCGGCGGATTCTCGGCCGACTCGCTACGCGACCGGATCAACGACGCGCAGGCAAAGGTGCTCATCACCGGCGATGGCGCGTGGCGTCGCGGCGCGGTCGTGCCACTCAAGGACACCGCCGACGTCGCGGTCGCGGAGTGTCCGTCGATCGAGAAGGTGCTCGTGCTGCGCCGCACCGAGCAGGACGTGCCCTGGACCGACGGCCGCGACGTGTGGTGGCACGACCTCGTGCCGGAGCAGTCCACCGAGTGCCCGCCCGAGCCGATGGACGCCGAGGACCTGCTCTACCTCCTCTATACGAGCGGAACCACCGCCAAGCCCAAAGGCATCATGCACACCACCGGCGGCTACCTCACCCAGGTGAGCTGGACGCACAGCCACGTGTTCGACCTGCACTCCGACAACGACGTGTACTGGTGCGCAGCCGACGTCGGTTGGGTCACCGGTCACTCGTACATCGTGTACGGGCCGCTCGCGAACCGAACGACGAGTGTGCTCTACGAGGGCACGCCCGACTTCCCTGACAAGGACCGGCTGTGGCAGATCGTCGAGAAGTACAAGGTGACGATCCTCTACACCGCGCCCACCGCGATCCGAACGTTCATGAAGTGGGGTCCGGAGTGGCCGGAGAAGCGTGACCTGTCATCGCTGCGACTGCTCGGCTCGGTCGGTGAGCCGATCAACCCCGAAGCGTGGGTCTGGTACTGGCAGCACATCGGTGGCGGGCGCTGTCCGGTCGTCGACACGTGGTGGCAGACCGAGACCGGGGCCATCATGATCACGCCGCTCCCAGGCGCAACGACGTTGAAGCCCGGCAGCGCGACGTTCCCACTCCCGGGGATCGGCGCGGACGTGGTGGACGACGCGGGCAACAGCGTCGGCATCCCCGGCGGCGGTTACCTCGTGCTGACGCGCCCCTGGCCGTCGATGTTGCGCGGCATCTGGGGTGATCCCGAGCGGTACAAGGAGACGTACTGGAGCCGCTTCGACGGCAAGTACTTCGCCGGCGACGGCGCGAAGCGCGATGCCGACGGCTACTTCTGGCTGCTCGGACGGGTCGACGACGTGATGCTCGTCTCCGGGCACAACATCTCGACGGCCGAAGTGGAGAGCGCGCTGGTCAGTCATCCCGCGGTCGCAGAAGCGGCGGTGGTCGGGAAGACCGACGCGACGACCGGTCAGGCGATCGCCGCGTTCGTGATCCTGCGCTCGGGCAACGAACCAAGCGACGCGCTCGTCGACGAGCTGCGCGACCACGTCGGCGACACGATCGGGCCGATCGCGAAGCCCAAGTCGATCCTGTTCACCGAAGACCTACCGAAGACGCGGTCCGGCAAGATCATGCGCCGCCTCCTCAAGGACGTGAGCGAGGATCACGCACTCGGCGACACCACGACGCTCGCCGACCCGTCCGTCGTCGAAGGCATCAAGTCGCGCTACCTCGCACAGGCAACTGAACAAGATTGACGCATCTCCCCTTGTCGCACTCGCTCGACCGCAGGGTACCTGCGGTCGCCCTAGGGGACGCTCGTCGCTCCGGCGAGCTCACTCGCTGCGCTCGTTCGCCGCGTTGCCAGTCGTGAGGCACCCCGAGCACTGGCGCTGGCGGGACGGCCTGGTTGAGCCGGGCCGGATCGCGGTGATCGACATCGACGGCGTGCTGTCGGACGCCACGAGCCGTCAGCACTATCTCGAGGCGCCCCGCCGCGATTGGCGAGCGTTCTTCGAAGCGTGTGGCGAGGACCCGGTGATCGAAGAGGTCAAGGTGCTTCTCGACCTCCTTGACGGCGACCTGCATGTCGTTCTCCTCACGGCGAGGCCGGAACGAGTGCACCATCTCACCGAAGCATGGTTGGAGCACTACAAGATCCGGTGGGATCTCCTCCTCATGCGCCCATGGGGTGACTACGACCAGTCGCGCGACTTCAAGCGGACGTCGGTGTGGGAGCTGCGCCAGTACGGGTTCGAGCTGAAGCTGGCCATCGAAGACGACCGTCGCAACGTCGAGATGTTCCGCGCCGAGAAGGTGCCCTGCATCTACTTCCACTCCGGCTACTACGACTGAGCGATGCTCGAAGCAACGCTGCTCGCGCTCGGCGCGGCCGTGCTCCACGCAGGCTGGAACTTGCTGCTCAAGACCAGCGAGTCGCGCTTCTTCACCGCGTGGGGTCAGTTCCTGGTGGGCGGGATCGTGATGCTCCCCGTGCTCGTCGCGATCGGCTTTCCCCAGGCGGACTCGCTGCCGTACCTCGTCATCACGAGCATCGTCCACGTCGTCTACGTGGTCGCCCTCGTGCGCGCGTACCACCATGGCGACTTCGGCATCGCGTATCCGCTCGCTCGGGGTGGCGGTGCGCTGGTTGCCGCAATCGCAGGGGTTGCGTTCTTGTCTGACGACCTGTCGACGTGGTCGTGGCTCGCGATCGCCATCGTCTCCGGCGGGCTGGCCTCTCTCGTGCGTCGGCACGTCGGCTACGTGGCCTTGCTGTGGGCCGGGCTCACCGCGGTGACGATCGGTACGTACACCGCGCTCGATGCGGCCGGTGCGCGGCGTACGGACAGCGGAGTTGCCTACGGCATCGCCGCATTCATCGGCGCGGGCATCGCCATCTCGGTGTTCGGGTGGACCCGTGGTCGGGTCGGTGACTTCACGCGGTACTTGCGATCGGACTGGCAGCGGGTTGCGGCAGGGGGAACCGCATCGGTGGTCGCCTACGCGATGGTCTTGGCGGGTGTCCGCCTTGCACCCGTTGGGTATGTCGCCGCGCTCCGGGAGTCGTCGGTCGTGCTGGGCGCGGCGGCCGGGTGGCTGCTGCTGAAAGAGGGGTTTGGACGGGCCCGGCTCGTGTCGTCGGTCGTGGTGGCGGCAGGGCTCGTGCTCCTGGTGGCCAGCCGCTGAATCGCCCGCCTCTTCGGCGTCCAAACCACGCGATCGGGGGAACCAATCGGCGGGGCCTAGCATTGCATCATGATGGCCCGAATCAGAGGGCCCAAGAGGTGATGACCCCAATGTCGGCACTCAAGAACACGTTCAAGACCACGATCCTTCTCGCCGCGCTCGGCGGCCTGTTCATCGGGATCGGTGGCGCGGTCGGCGGCAACGGCGGCCTCGCGATCGGACTCGTGATCGGTCTGCTCTTCGTCGGTGGCTCGTACTGGTTCAGCGACAAGCTCGCGATCAAGGCGGCCCGCGCGAAGCCCGTCACCCAGCAAGAGGCACCCGAGCTCTACGCCACGGTCGAAGACCTGGCGCGTCGGCTCGACATGCCCATGCCCGGCCTCTACATCTCACCCGAGCCGCAGCCGAACGCGTTCGCGACCGGCCGCAGCCCGAACCACGCAGCCGTGTGCGTCACGCAGGGCATCCTCCAGGTGCTCGACAAAGAGGAGCTGCGCGGTGTGCTCGCCCACGAGATGGGACACGTGCGCAACCGCGACATCCTCGTCTCATCAGTGGCTGCCGCGGTCGCGATGGCGATCATGTTCGTCTCGCGTATCGCGATGTGGGGTGCGATGTTCGGCGGCAGGGACGACGACGATGGTGGCGGCATCATCGGGCTTCTTGCCCTCGTGATCCTCGCCCCGATCGCCGCGATGGTGATCCAGATGGCGATCTCGCGCTCGCGGGAGTACGGGGCCGACGCCACCGGTGCGAAGACCATCGGCGACGGCGAACCGCTGGCCCGCGCGCTCGAGAAGATCGAGGCCTACGCCAAGCAGGTGCCGATGGACGTGCAACCCGCGCAAGCCACTGCCTACATCGTCAACCCGCTCACCGGCCGCAAGATCAGCTTCGCCGGCCTCTTCAGCACCCACCCGCCCACCGCTGAGCGCGTCGAACGACTCCGCGGCAACGAGTGGCGATCACACACTGACCGATGAGGCGGGGAGGGCGCTGCCCTCCCCGCCTAATCCCGGAAGTTGGTGTAGTCGAGCGGGATGCCGAAGTCCTGCTCGCGCAGCTTGGCGATGACGGTCTGGAGGTCGTCGCGCTTCTTGCCGCTCACTCGGAGCTGATCACCCTGGATCTGGTGTGAGACGCCCTTGAGCTGGAGCTCCTTGATGAACTTCCCGATCTCTTTCGCCTTGTCCTGGTTGATGCCGACCATGAGCGTGACGACCTGGCGCACGGTGCCTTTCGACGCCTCTTCGACCTTGCCGTAGGACAACGACTTCAGCGATACCTTGCGCTTCACGAACTTCTCTTCGAGCACCTGCGTGAGCGCCTTCAGCCGCTGGTCGCTCTCGGTGTGCAGCTCGATCGTCTTCTCTTTGAGCTCGATCGAGCTGTTCGTGCCCTTGAAGTCGAAGCGGGTCGACACTTCGCGACTCGCTTGATCGACCGCGTTGCGCACTTCTTGGAAGTCGACTTCGGAAACTACGTCGAACGTTGGCACGGGCGTTACTGTACGCTTCGCTTTCCCAGGGTCGGTACCCGAGTGGCCAAAGGGAGCGGCCTGTAAAGTCGCTGGCACAGCCTACGTTGGTTCGAATCCAACCCGGCCCACCACAAGGCCCGCCTCACCGAGTTGTGGCGGGCCGATTCGCGTGTGCGCCATCCAAAGGGGCAGCGCCTTCGTAGTACCCAAGGAATGGTCGATACTTGGCGCGTGATCCGCCGGGCTGGCTCCACGCGAACTCGGATCGCGGGGCTCGCCCTCGCGGTCTCGATGCTCGTTGGCGCATGCGCGAGCACGGGCTACACCTACATCAAGAACGGTGCCGACAACGCGTACTTCCGGGTTCCCGACGATTGGAAGGTGTACGACGAAGACGCAATCGTCGAGCTGATCGCCGAGGGCTCATCGGAGCAGGCGGAGGAGGCCTTCCGCGACGTTGTGTGGCAAGTGGGCTTCGACGCCCACCCTCGACCATCCATCAAGCACGTCTTCCGTCCGCGGACCAGCCCGGCCGGGAGCGCAACGGTCCAGCAGCTCACGCGGCAGCAGAGCGACAGTGCCTCAATATTCGGCCTGAGGAACTTCATGGTCGACATCGATACGCTGTCGGAGGAAGGCACGGGAGCCATCCTCAACGAGGAGAGGATCGAGCTCGAGGGTGGGTTCTTCGGGGTGCATCTCGTCGGTGTCTTCGTCCGAGGCAGTGCCAATCGAGAGCTGACCTTCAATCAGGTCTCGCTCCTGGATCAAGGTGCTACGAAGGTGTACAGCCTGTTCGTGTTCTGTGAGTCTCAGTGCTACGAGGAGCATGAGAAGGACATCAAGCGCGTCATCGACTCGCTGACCGTCGAGGAATGAGATGACACAGGCTCCGCCACACCCACACGAGGAGTTCATCAGCAGCCGGCCGCGTCTCGACGAGCTGCCGACTCGGCGGAAGTCCGGCTGGTGGGACCGGATCAAGTTCCTCTTGTTGCTCGTGGGGCTCTTCGCCTTCTTCGTTGCCGCGGAGGTCGCCGACAACCCGATCCTCCCGGTCTCCGAGGCCATCAACATCACCCTCGACTCGAAGCTGTGGGTGCTCGTGCTCGCCGGGCTCGAGCTGCTCCGACAGGTCCACTACCTCGTCAGCGAGCGATCCAGTCGCTACCACCAGTTCTGGTCGAAGCGCGTGTTCAGGTCGTGGAACCGCTACATGGAGCGCTTCAACCCTTGGAACCGCTATCGAATCGCGCGTGCAACCAAGTGGCTGATCGCGATTGTCATCGGCGCCATCCTCCTCGGGCGGATCTTCGACACCTCGCCGTTCACCGCGTACTTCGATGCGCTGAGCGAAGCGATCGACGCCGCACCGGCGATCGTGCAGGCGGGGATCTTCCTGCTCTTCTGGATCGGCTTCCAGTTCTTCCTGATGTTCTATTTCATGACACGCGGCGGCGTGGAGACGTTCTTCCCCGACGACATCAACACGCGGTTCTCTGACGTCTGGGGCCAGGATCAGGTCAAGAACAAGATCACCGAGAACCTGCTCTTCCTCGACAACCCGGAGGTGATCGAGGACAAAGGTGGCTACGTGCCCGGCGGCATCCTGCTGTGGGGGCCACCGGGAACGGGCAAGACGCTCATGGCCGAGGCCATGGCCGGCGAGACGGGCATGCCGTTCGTGAACGTCGACGCGTCGATGCTCAACATCGGCATCGGTCCGCTGAAGGTGATCCTGCTGTTCCGGAAGCTGCGCAAGTACGCGCTCAAGTACGGCGGCGTCGTGGTGTTCTTCGACGAAGCGGATGCCCTGGGCAATCGCGGGCTGCTCGCGGGCATGCCCGGACAGGGCCTCCCGGCCAAAACACCCTCTCCGTTCAGCAACGCTCGGGCATGCGGTGGACTCGGCTACCTGTCCGAGCACGCTCGAGCGACGCTGTTCCAGGCCGACACAGACCTCGACGTCGACGAGGGCGCGCGGCGCAACCGCTTCATCATGGGCATGGGTGGCATGGGCGGCATGGGCGGAGGCGTGCTCCAGGTGCTGCTCGCGCAGCTCTCGGGCTTGAAGAAGCCACGAGGCATCTTCAACCGACACGTCCGGCGCGCCCTCGGCATCAAGCCGAAGCCACCACCGCGCTACCGGCTCCTCGTGGTGATGGCCACGAACCTGCCCGAGAAGCTCGACGCCGCGATGTTGCGCCCCGGTCGCATCGACAGGATCTACAAGGTCGGATACCCGTCGAAGCCTGGGCGCATCCGCACCTACGCGGGCTACCTCGCGAAGATCAACCACACCCTGACGGACGACGAGATCGATCGGCTCGCGACGATCACTCCGTACGCGACCGGCGCAACCATCAAGGATCTCGTCAACGAAGCGCTCATCAACGCGATTCGCGAAGGCCGCGATGTGGTGTCGTGGAAGGACGTCGTCAAGGCCAAGCAGTTCAAGGACCTCGGCCCACCTGAAGACGTCGAGTACATCGAGCGGGAACGGCATGCAACCGCTCTGCACGAGGCGTGTCACGCCGTCGTTGCGTATCGAGTGCGCCACCACCTCGTGATCGACATCGCGACGATCGAGAAGGGCGGCAACTACCTCGGGATGGTCAGCTCGATCCCGCCCGAGGACCTGTTCACCCGCTGGCGGTCCGACTACGAGGCCGACGTGATGGTCAGCCTGGCGTCGCTCGCGGGCGAGAAGATGTTCTTCGACGGCGACTCGTCGTCGGGCGTGTCGGGAGACCTCGAGACCGCGACCCAGATGTCGATCTTGATGGAGGGCTACTGGGGAATGGGCTCCTCGATCGCCTCACACGGGGTGACGCACCGCGTGGGGATCGGTGGAGGCGGCCAGCCCGGCACCGGCGACCAGGACAAGGAGCGCAACCTCCTCAAGACCACCCTCGCGTCGCGGATCGAGGAGAAGCTCGCCGAGCTGTATGCACGGACCGAGCAGCTGCTGGCGACGAACCGGGTCGAGATCCTCGCGGTCACGCACGCGCTCGAGACGCACAAGACGCTCACCGGCGAGGACATCGAAGCGGTCATCGAGGGGAAGCCCGGACCGCTCATCGACGGGCGCACCTACTGGAAGTCTTCGTTCGTCGAGCATGCGGAGGCCTATCACTCCCTCGTCGTCGGCGCGCACGCACAGCACGGCAAGGTCGAGGTGGCACTGCCGAAGCTGAATGGGCGCGACGAGTGGGAAGGCCAAGTCCCGGTGGCACCGAGCGGCAACGGCAGCCCAAGGCGGATCGCAGCGACGAAGACTCGCGCGACTGGCGCCAATGGCGGAACAGCAGGGAAGAAGTCCACCAGGGCGCCGCGCGAGCGCACCTGATCGCTACAAGATCAGCTGCATCTCCACGACGTCGAGCCACTTGTTGAACTTGCGTCCGACCTCGCGCTCCACGCCCACGTGCTCGAACCCGCACCCGGAATGGAGTGCGATCGACACCCCGTGGTCACCGACGATGCGGGCGATCATGGCGTGGAAACCATGGTCACGGCCGAGGCGTACCAGCTCTTCGAGCAGGAGCTTCCCGACGCCGCGCGACCGGTGGTCGCGGTGGACGTAGACCGAGTCCTCGACGGTCGTGGCGTAGGCGGGCCGATCCTTGTAGGACGTGAGCGAGCCGAACCCCACGACGACGCCCTGCTCGTCGACGGCCACGATCGCCGGGTGACCGCCCGAGTGCTCGTCGATCCAGGCGACCTGCTCGTCGAGGGTGCGAGGGACCATGTCGAACGTCACCGTCGACTCGGCCACCTCGAGGTTGTAGATGTCGCGGATCGCGGCCGCGTCACGGCGTTCGACGAGACGCAACGACAGCTCCGACATCGCCGCGGAACGTAGCCGCGGTAGAACCGCTTCGGAGCGGCTTTCGCAGTGTTGCTAACCTGACGGGCTTCGCCCCCTTAGCTCAGTCGGCAGAGCACTTCCATGGTAAGGAAGGGGTCTACGGTTCGAGTCCGTAAGGGGGCTCGGCGGTGTAGCTCAGTTGGCAGAGCACGCGGCTCATAATCGCGGCGTCGCGGGTTCGAGTCCCGCCACCGCTACCAGAGTGGAGCAACCAGACGGATGAGCAAGGCCAAGTTCGAGCGGAACAAGCCGCACCTCAACATCGGCACGATCGGTCACATCGACCACGGCAAGACCACGTTGACCGCGGCCATCACCAAGGTGCTGCACGACAAGAACCCTGACGTCGCGTTCACCGCGTTCGACGAGATCGACAAGGCTCCGGAAGAGAAGGAGCGCGGCATCACGATCTCGATCGCGCACGTCGAGTACGAGACCGACAACCGGCACTACGCGCACGTCGACTGCCCGGGTCACGCCGACTACATCAAGAACATGATCACCGGAGCCGCGCAGATGGACGGAGCCATCCTCGTGGTAGCGGCCACCGACGGCCCGATGCCGCAGACCCGCGAGCACGTGCTCCTCGCCCGCCAGGTCGGCGTCCCGAGCATCGTCGTGGCGCTCAACAAGGCCGACATGGTCGACGACGAGGAGATCCTCGAGCTGGTCGAGCTCGAGGTGCGCGAGCTCCTCAACGAGTACGAGTTCCCCGGCGACGACACGCCGATCGTCCGCGTCAGCGCGCTCAAGGCGCTCGAGGGCGACGAGGCGTGGACCGGCAAGATCCTCGAGCTGATGGACGCGGTCGACACGCACATCGTCGAGCCCGTGCGTGACATCGACAAGCCCTTCCTCATGCCCATCGAGGACGTGTTCACGATCACGGGCCGCGGCACCGTGGTGACCGGTCGTGTGGAGCGCGGGATCGTCAAGGTCAACGAAGAGATCGAGATCGTCGGCATCAAGGAGACGACCAAGACCGTCTGCACCGGTGTCGAGATGTTCCGCAAGCTTCTCGACGAAGGCCGCGCGGGCGACAACATCGGCGCCCTGCTCCGCGGCACCAAGAAGGAAGAGGTCGAGCGTGGTCAGGTGCTGGCCAAGCCTGGCTCGATCACGCCCCACACCAACTTCGAGGCGCAGGTCTACGTGCTCACCAAGGAAGAGGGTGGGCGCCACACGCCGTTCTTCGGGAACTACCGGCCGCAGTTCTACTTCCGCACCACTGACATCACCGGTGCGGTCGTGCTGCCCGAGGGCACCGAGATGGTCATGCCGGGCGACAACACCGAGATGACCGTCGAGCTGATCGCGCCGATCGCCATGGAAGAGGGTCTGCGCTTCGCTATCCGCGAGGGTGGTCGTACCGTCGGCGCGGGCCGAGTCACGAAGATCGTCAAGTGAGGAGCGCAGCGTCGCGGTGCAGGTATCCTGCGCCGCAGCGAGAGAGGCCATAGAGATGCCGAAGTCAGACAAGCGCCTGAAGGTCACCCTCGCGTGCGAGGAGTGCAAGCGGCGCAACTACATCACGATGAAGAACAAGGTCAACGACCGCGATCGCATCGAGATGAAGAAGTACTGCCGGTGGGATAAGCGGCACACCCTCCACAAGGAGACCCGCTAGCCCCCTCTCCGTTCAGGACAGCGCGAACCGCTTTCTGACGTCCGCCGTTGTCGCCACGGGGCGACCGGCTTCCTCGCACCACTTCACCGCCTGGTCCACGAGCTCGGCGTTCGTCGCGTCCGGATGCGCCGCCGGGTTGTCACCGATGCCGATGCGGATGCCGCCGCCGCGCTCGATCGCATGACGGCACAGTCGTTCGACGAGCGCAGGATCGCTGAGCGAGTAGGGCACCGCAATCCACTCGACGTCGAGGTCATCCGGGATCTGCGCGAGGTGGAAGTCGAGCGCGGCTTCGCTCGGGAACGGCCCGACGGCCCAAGACCCCGACAAGAAGATCTTGTGGAAGATCGGTGGCTTCAGCCGACCGTCCTCGTGCAGCAGCACCATCGTGCGGGTGAAGCCCACATCGAACGCGCCAAGTGTCGGGTGCATGCCGAGCTCGCTCGCCCTGGCCAGCGCGTCGGCGGTGAAACCGATCGGGTTGTTGACGACGCCCGAATGCTCGACGCTGAACAGCTCACCGGCCTGCTCGTTCCACAGCACGACGCTCACCGATCCGATGTCGATCGGCGCGATCTCCATCCCTTCGAGCTCGCGCAGCGCCCAGACGTGGTCGAGACGATGCTCCACCGGTACATCGATCGGATAGCTCGGATAGGCCAGCACGCCGCGCGACTGCATCTCCGCGTAGGCCTCGGCCGACAGCTCGACGTCGCCGAGCCGCTGCTCACCGGTCTCAGGGTCGCGGGCGTGCCAGTGCACGACGGCTGCGCCGGCCGACGCGCATCGACCCGCGTCTGCTGCGCACTCCGCCGGCGAGTACGCGACGTGCGGGTTCTGCGCTCGCGCGGTGGCTTCGTTGAGACCCACCTCGATGATCACCGCGTCGTTGTCCACGAGGCGCCTACGCGAGTCGCTTGCTGACGTCCTCGCCGCTGACGATCTTCTCGGCGTAGTCGTCGAGCCACTGGTGGAACTTCGATGACTCATCGCGATCGGCATCCGCGCGGGGGAGCGCGCTGATGACGTAGTCAGGATCGAGCGGTGGGTGATCGCTGGCCGGCTTGCGGGCCATCGCTGCCTCGATGATCGGGGCGAGGCGCTCAGCCTTCTCGCGCTCGCGTTGCTCCTCGCGATCCTTGAACTCGGGAAGCACCTCGCGGGCGAAGAGCTCGAGGCTCTCGCACACGTGCTCGTGGCGGTTCTTGCCCGCGCTGCTGGAGAGGATCAGCTGGTCGACCCCGTACTCCTCGTAGCGGCGGAGGTAGTCACGCACCTGGGCCGGGGTGCCCATGGCCCCTTGCAACCCGGTCGTGCCTTCTGCGGTCACCTTGGCGCCGAGACCGGCGACGTGCTCGGCCACGGCCGCCGCGGCCACGGCGGCCTCGGGGTCGAACCCGTGCTCGACCCGGCGCTCCTTGTACTCACGCCACAGATCGGTCGCGCCCGGCTTGTGCCGGCCGAAGACGTAGTAGTGACCGAGCGAGTACCCGAGGAAGTTGCTGCCCTCCGCGCCCCGCTTCACCGCCTCGGCCGCGTCCTCGTGGCACATGAAGCCGGTGACGCACGCGATGTTCGCGTTCACCGCATCGCCCACCGGCACGCACTCCGATGCGAGCGTCGCGTAGTAGTCGTTGACCCAGTGCTTGGCCTCCTCCGGGTCGAAGAACGAGAAGCTGAGCGCCCCGATCCCGTACTGCGCCGCGAGGTGGATGGTCTCGCGTCGCGTGCACGCCACCCACACCGGGGGATGCGGCTTCTGCTCGGGCTTGGGCACCACGTTGCGGGGCGGCATCGTGACGAACTGACCGCGGTGGCCGGTGAACGGCGCCTCGGTCATGCAGCGCAGCGCGACCCTCAGTCCTTCGTCCCATGCGGCGCGCTTGTCGTCGGGCTCGATGTTGAACCCGAGCAGCTCGGCTCCCGACGACGACTCACCCGTGCCGAACTCGACCCGTCCACCAGACAAGCGATCCAACGTCGACACGCGCTCCGCCACCCGCGCTGGGTGGTTGAACTGCGGCGGCATCTGCACGATCCCGTGCCCGAGCCGCAGTCGCTCGGTGCGCTGCGACACCGCGGCGAGGAACACCTCCGGTGCGCTCGAGTGGCTGTACTCCTCGAGGAAGTGGTGCTCGACCAGCCAGAAGCAATCGATCCCCAACCGGTCGGCCAGCTCGGCCTGCTCCAAGGCCTCCCGGAACACCTGGCCTTCGTCCCGCTCGTCCCAAGGCCTGGGCACCTGGTGCTCGTAGAACAGCCCGAACTTCACACTGCGGAGTCTCGCGTAGGCGGCGGCTCTGCCGACCGCCGCAGCACGAGTCGTCGCCTGCGACGGCGACCAATGGAGATGCACGGGCGCCCACGGCTGCTGCGGTTCGCCTACCAGGAGGTAACGCCGTAGGGTCGCCGGGAGTCCTATGCAGACCGACGAATCCGGTGACCGCGACGACCTTCAGGGGCTCGTGGAAGCCGCCCGGGACGGATCCCGGACGGCCTTCGACGAGCTGGTGCGACGGACCTACGTCGACACCTACACCCTGGCCGTCCGACTCACCGGCAACGAGGAGGATGCACGGGACGTGGTGCAAGAGGTCTACCTCCGGGCCTGGAAGGGCCTCCAGCGGTTCCGCGGCGATGCGCAGTTCAGCACGTGGATGTACCGCATCACGGCCAACACCTCCTATACGCACATGCAGAAGCGCCGGCGTCAGCGCACCACGAACATCGACGACATCGAGGAGCCGACGGAGATCCGGCTCGAGGCCAGCCCCGACGCCATGGCCGAGTCGGCCGCCGGCCGCGCCGAGCTGGCCGAGGCCGTGCAGCGCCTCCCGGAGACGCTTCGCCAGATCGTGATCCTCAAAGACGTCTACGGGCTCCCGCACGAAGCCATCGCCGAGGAGCTCGGGATCTCGGTAGCGGCCGCGAAAGTTCGGCTCCATCGAGGTCGAAAGAAGTTGCGTGACCTGCTCGACGACGGGGAGGTCAAGGCCCATGCAGTGTGACGAAGTCGCCCTCTTGATCCCGTCCAGCCTCGACGACGATCAGCCGGTGCCGCTGCCGGTGCAGACACACGTGGAGTCGTGCCTGCGTTGCCAGGCCGAGCTCGCCCGCTACAAGCGGATGCTGCGCGGCCTCCAGCTCCTGCGCACCCAGCTCCTCGAGCCGGCCCCGGGCCTGCTCGGTCTCACGCTGTCCGCCATCGGCGACGCGTCCGAGCAGCACGCGATCCGCTCGCTGCTCAACAAGCGCAAGGTCGCGTACGTGGGTGCCATCAGTGGTGCGGTCGCCGCCGCCGGAGCCGCCGCAGCGATCATCGCGGTCCAGCGCTCCCGCCGCCGGGCCGCCGCCGCGCTCGCCACCACCTGACCCGCGGTCCGCGCGCCCCGGCGCCTTGGGAGCGCAGGCAAGAGGTCATGTAACCTGGCTCGCTGGCCCCCGCACGCCAGGCCACGGAGGGCAGTAGCTCAATTGGTAGAGCACCGGTCTCCAAAACCGGCGGTTGGGGGTTCGAGTCCCTCCTGCCCTGCTCAGAACTCCACCCGATGAACAAGGACCGAGGCGAGAGCGCGTGAACCGACAGACGAAGCGGCTGATGCAACGCCAGGGCGCCGATCGCCCGGCCGCGCCCGACCGCTCGCGTCCCGCGCCCCGCGACGAGATCCGCAAGAAGCGGGTCGGACCGCGCACGTACGTGAGCGAGGTCCGCGCCGAGCTGAAGAAGGTGGCCTGGCCCACCCGCAAGGAGGTCATCAACTCCACGGTCGTGGTGCTGATCGCGGTCGTGTTCATGACCACTCTCATCTTCGGCTTCGACTACGGCGCGTCGCAGCTCGTGCTCAGCCTCTTCGACTGAGACCTCCTCCCTCCTCATGACTCCGAACCCCACTCCGCCCGACAACGACGCGCCGCACCCCGAGAGCGTGACGACCGACGAGAAGTCGTTCGACGAGCGCGTGAACGAGCTCATGGAAGAAGCTCGTCAGGAGAAGCTTGTCGAAGAGTCGAAGGCCACCGACGCGCCCGCTGCCGAGGTTCCCGGCATCGACTACGCCACGGCGAAGGCCGAGGTGCGCGACTTCGTCGAGGAGACCGCGCCCGACGTGCTCGGAACCGAGCCCACGACCGCCGATGACATCGCGGCCGTCGAGTCCCCGGCTCCCGAAGCAACGGTCCCCGACACCACGACCGCGGACGCACCCGAAGCCGCAACCGACGAGTCGGCCACGATCGACGGGTCGGCGGAGCTGGTCGACGTCACCGACATCGACGAAGCCGCGGACGCCGAGGGCGACGAAGCGGCCGCGCCGGCGGAGGCGAGCCCGTACGACCGGCCGGGTGGCTGGTACGTCGTGCACACCTACGCCGGCTACGAGAACAAGGTGAAGTCGAACCTCGCCAACCGCATCCGTTCGATGCACGTCGAGGAGCGCATCTTCGAGGTCCTCATCCCCATGGAGGACGTCATCGAGTTCAAGGGCGGCCAGCGGCGCGTCGTGCAGAAGAAGGTGTTCCCCGGCTACCTGCTCGTGCGCATGGATCTCGACGACGACTCTTGGTACGTCGTGCGCAACACGCCGGGTGTCACCGGATTCGTAGGGCCCAGCGGCTCGAAGCCGGTGCCCCTGTCGCGCAAGGAAGTGGAGGACATCCTCGGCGTCGAGAAGCCCGAGGGTGGCCCGGTGGTCGAGAAGAAGGTGCGGCCACGCGTGGAGTTCGAAGAGGGCGAGCAGGTGCGGGTGGTCACCGGCCCGTTCGCCGACTTCAACGGCGCGATCTCCGAGATCGATGTCGACCGCTCCAAGCTCAAGGTGCTCGTGAACATCTTCGGGCGAGAGACTCCGGTCGAGCTCGAGTTTGGCCAAGTGGCCAAGCTGTAGTGAAGGACATGATGACGACGACACGCGTACCGAGCGGAGCGCAGCGGAGCGCGGGAAGCACGCGGAGCGAGCGCCCGCGAGCCGGGTACCCCGGCTCGCAGCGAGCGAGGCAATAGAGACGATGGCGAAGAAGAAGCTTGCAGCAACGGTGAAGATCCAGATCCCGGCAGGGCAGGCGACGCCTGCGCCCCCGGTGGGTACCGCGCTCGGTCCGCACGGCATCGCGATCATGGACTTCTGCAAGGCGTACAACGCCGCGACCGAGAACCAGCGCGGCCTCGTGATCCCCGCCGTGATCTCGATCTACGAAGACCGCTCGTTCACCTTCGTCACCAAGACGCCGCCCACACCCTTCCTGCTTCGTCAGGCCGCAGGCGTCGAGAAGGGCGCGCAGAACGTGCGCACCGAGAAGGTCGGCGCGGTCACCAAGGAGCAGGTGCGCAAGATCGCCGAGACCAAGATGCCTGACCTCAACGCGATCGACCTCGAAGGCGCGATGCGACAGGTCGAGGGCACCGCCCGGTCGATGGGTCTCGACGTGGTGGCTGGGAAGGCCGAGCAAGCCGCCGCCGCCGAGGCCGCGGAAGAGCGAGCCGCGGCTGCTGAAGAAGCCGCGGCGAAGGCCGCCGCCGCCGCCGAACAGGCCGCGAGCGAGGCGAGCGAGGCGAGCGAGGACGCCGCGGAATGACGAAGCGTGGCAAGGCCTACGACGACAGCGTGAAGATGTTCGACGCGGAGCAGCTCCACCCGCCCGCGCAGGCATTCGAGCTCGTCAAGGCGTCAGGCAAGAAGAAGTTCGACGAGACGGTCGACGTTGCGTTCCGGCTCGGTGTCGACCCCCGCAAAGCCGACCAGATGATCCGTGGCACCGTGTCGCTGCCGCACGGCACAGGCAAGAGCGCGCGCGTCGCAGTGTTCGCGGCTGGCGACGCGGCCCGTGAAGCCGAAGCGGCTGGCGCCGACGTGGTCGGCACCGACGACCTCATCAAGCGCATCGAAGGTGGCTGGATGGACTTCGACGTCGCCATCGCCACGCCCGATCTCATGGCCCAGGTCGGCAAGCTCGGACGCGCCCTCGGGCCGCGCGGGCTCATGCCGAACCCGAAGACGGGCACCGTTACCAACGACGTCGGCAAGACCGTGGCGGAGTTCAAGGCTGGCAAGGTGGAGTACCGCACCGACCGCTACGGCAACGTCCACGTGCCGGTGGGCAAGGCGAGCTTCGAGGCCAAGGCGCTGCTCGAGAACTACCACGCGGTGCTCGACGAGATCCTGCGCGCGAAGCCCGCGGCGTCGAAGGGGAAGTTCGTGCGGACGGCAGTGGCCGCCACCACGATGGGCCCCGGCATCAAGATCGACCCCGCGTTCGCCAAGCTCGAAGACAGCCTCAAGGGCGTCGCCGCAGCCTGAACCCCAGGTTTTGGCGTCGATAGCGTTCGCATAGCGACTGTTATCGACGCCAAAAGTTTCGCTTTGGCTTCACCAGTCGGCCGATCGCTAGAGTTCTGCCTTCACAACTTCATTCGTTGCCACAGACCTGCGGTCTCCCTAGGAGATAAGGGCTCGCCCGCCGCACGAGGTGACCTCCGAAAACGGGGTGTCCTAGCGTGTCTGAGGCGCCCCGATCGTCATTTCGGAGCACGATGCCCACAGAGAAGAAGGTTGCGGTCGTCGAGGAGATCCGCACTCGGCTGAGCGAGGCGGACTCCGCCATGCTCACCGAGTACCGGGGCCTGACCGTCACGCAGCTTGCCGAGCTCCGCGCTGCGCTGCGCCCGGCCGGCACCGAGTACAAGGTCTTCAAGAACCGGTTGGCGAAGCTGGCTGTCGAAGGGTCGGGGCTGAGCGACCTCCTGCCGATGCTGGAGGGACCAGTCGCCATTGCGTTCGTCAAGGGTGACGCGGTGATCGCGGCCAAGGCACTGCGCGACTTCGGCAGGACCAACCCGGCGCTCGTGCTCAAGGGCGGCCTGATGGACGAGCGGCTGCTCACCGCCGCCGACCTCGCCGCGCTCGCCGATGTGCTGCCTCGCGACGTGCTGCTGGCGCGCCTGGCAGGTGGGTTCCAAGCGCCCCTCACGAAGGCCGCGGGTCTGTTCCAGGCGTTCACCCGCAACTTCGCGTACGGCATCAAGGCCTACGCCGACCAGCGCGTGGCCGCGGGCGAGACCGCCGAAGCACCAACGCCCGACGCAACCGAAAGTGAGTCCGATGCGGAGCGAGCGCCCGCGGACGGGGTACCCCCGGCCGCAGCGAGCGAGGCCGTAGAAGAGGTCGCAGCCGCAAACGACGCGGCGGACGAATCAACAAGCAATGAGGAGAGCAACTGACATGGCAACCATGAGCACCACTGACCTTCTGGACGTGTTCAAGAACATGACCGTCCTGGAGCTCAACGAGTTCTTGAAGGCGTTCGAAGAGGAGTTCGGCGTGACCGCGGCTGCACCGGTCGCCGTCGCCGCGGGTCCTGCCGCGGCTGCGGGTGACGGTGGTGGCGGCGGCGGCGAGGAGCAGGACGAGTTCGACGTCATCCTCTCGGCGGCCGGCGACACCAAGATCCAAGTCATCAAGGAGGTGCGCACGCTCACGAGCCTTGGGCTCAAGGAAGCCAAGGACCTCGTGGACAGCGCACCCAAGCCCGTGCTGGAGAAGGTGTCGAAGGAAGACGCGGAGAAGGCCAAGGCGCAGCTCGAAGGCGCCGGCGCCACCGTCGAGCTGAAGTAGCCCGACCGTGATCCTCGACCCGTTCTCGCCGCTGTCGACGGAGCTGTACTCGCTCCTGTCGGTGGCGCTCGTTGTCAGCGCCATCGCCGTCCTCCTCGCGGCGCGTGGCGAACCGGACCCACGCGGGTACCGGCCGATCGCGCGCTACCTCGGTGCGATCGGGCTGATCACGTTGTTCGTCGCGCTCTACGCGGCGTTCGGCGCGGCGGGAAGCCTCACCGACCTCGTGGTCAACCACGCGGAGCGGAAGGCGGCGACGCCCTACTACTTCGGCTACACGAACTTGGACTTCTTCGGCTACGGCATGAGCGGCGCGTTCCCGATCTACGACTTCTCGACGAACGCCGGCAACAACGGGAACTACGACCACACGGTGGCGAGTGGCCTCGTGGCGATCATCACCGGCGCGCTCTTCGTGCTCACCCGTCGTTGGCGGCTCCGCCTCGAGGCCGGGGCACCGAAGGACGCCGTGGTGGTCCGGGTTGGTCGCACCTACCGCAGCGGGGTGGCGGCAGTGGCAGGTCTTACGCTCGCCGTGTCGCTCACAACGATGGCGTACGCGGTGTTCGAGTTCTTCGCACCCAACATCGTCACGAGCGCGGCGTACCCCGACGACGTGATCAGGATGGAAGGGCTCGCCGAGTTCCTCGCGTTCGGCTTTCTCGCGGTGCTGTCGGGACTGATCTTCCGCCGGGCGTGGCGCGAGCTCGCACCGGCACTGCCGGCGCTTCCAGCTCACAAGGCCCCGGCGACGAAGCGGGCCACACCGGCGAAGAAACGCACTCGCTGATTCCCTCCGACCAGACGCCGACGGCTCGAGGTTGGTGGTTGGCCCCACGCGTCGAGGTTGCTCGCCAACGACCACCGCCGTCGTGCTCGCGGTGCTGCTCGGGGTCGTGGCCACGACCGCGGCACCCGCCGGTGCAGCCAAGCACCCACCCATCCCCAAGTCCCAGCAGACGCCCGAGTGGTCCAAGCCGACCGCCGGTCCGCCTTTGGCGGACGGTGGGCGCAGGGGCTCGGGCGGATCAGCGAGGCGTGCCGGCACCCGTTGGCCTCGGCTGCAGCAGGGCCAGACCAAGAGACGAGCAAACCCTTGACCCGGCCGCGGGGTCGTCCTAGGGTTCCCCGCAGCCAAGAGACGAAGCGAAGCCCTGGTCGGACGACCGGGAGGGCGCAGCGGAGTCGACCAGAGATGTTGGAGGCCCCCTCCGGGGGGTTAGTTCGCTGACGCGTGTTGCAGCGGCAGGCGGGTCTTACTAGACTCGCCTCAGTCGTGTCTGCCCTTTCGTGTCACCGCTGATCGTCTCCACTCTGTTCCGCGCGCGCCGTCTCGCTCTGTAAGGAGTCGCATTGCCTCGTCTCGCGTCCCGCGAACGACTGTCTTTCTCCCGTCTCCCCGAGGTCCTCGAGCTCCCCGACCTCATCGCTGTCCAGCGTGAGTCCTTCAACCACTTCATCGAAGAAGGCATCGCCGAGGTCCTCGCCGACATCTCGCCGATCGAGGACTTCACCGGCACGCTGAAGCTCGAGCTCGCCGACCAGGTCTTCGACCCACCCAAGCACTCCGAGGACGAGTGCCGCGAGCGCGACATGACCTACGCGCGCCCGCTGTTCGTCACCGCCCGCTTCATGAACGCCCAGACCGGTGAGATCAAGGAGCAGACGGTCTTCATGGGCGACTTCCCGATGATGACCGACCGCGGGACGTTCATCATCAACGGCACCGAGCGCATCGTCGTCTCGCAGCTCGTCCGCTCGCCCGGCGTCTACTTCAACATCAGCCCCGACAAGACCTCGCCCGAAAAGGACATCGTCGACGCGAAGGTGATCCCGGGCCGCGGTGCGTGGCTCGAGTTCGAGGTCGACAAGAAGGACATCGTCTACGTGCGCATCGACCGGAAGCGCAAGCAGCCGGTCACGATCCTCCTCAAGGCGCTCGGCTTCGGTGAGAGCCCCGAGGAGCTTGCGAACCTCATCCTCGACCCGAACGGTTCGCCGTACCAGTCGATCCTCAACACGCTCGTCAAGGACAACACCGAGGACGCGGAAGCCGCGTTCATCGACATCTATCGCAAGTTGCGTCCGGGTGAGCCGCCGACGCCCGACTCCGCGCGCCAGCTGCTCGAGAACCTCTTCTTCAACCCGAAGCGCTATGACATGGCCAAGGTCGGCCGGCACAAGGTGTCGAAGAAGCTCACCGACGAGTACAAGAAGCTTCCGCTCGCCAAGCACGCGCTGGCGGTCCCCAACGCCGACCCCGAGAAGGGTCCGGTCGACTTCCAGCTGTCGCGCGCCGACATCCTCGCCACGGTCTCGTACCTGGTGAAGCTGCACTCGAACGACCAGCCCGACGACTACTTCCGCGACGACATCGACCACTTCGGCAACCGCCGCGTGCGTTCGGTGGGCGAGCTCATCCAGAACCAGGTGCGCGTGGGTCTGTCGCGCATGGAGCGCGTCGTGCGCGAGCGCATGACCACCCAGGACGTCGAGGCGATCACGCCGCAGACGCTCATCAACATCCGGCCGGTGGTCGCGGCCATCAAGGAGTTCTTCGGCTCCAGCCAGCTCAGCCAGTTCATGGACCAGACCAACCCGCTGGCCGGCCTCACGCACAAGCGCCGCCTCTCGGCCCTCGGGCCGGGCGGTCTGTCGCGCGAGCGGGCCGGGTTCGAGGTCCGAGACGTGCACCCCAGCCACTACGGCCGCATGTGCCCGATCGAGACGCCGGAAGGCCCGAACATCGGCCTGATCGGCTACCTCTCTACTTACGCGCGCATCAACCGGTTCGGGTTCATCGAGACCCCGTACCGCAAGGTCGAGAGCGGCCGGGCCACCCGCAAGATCGAGTACCTCGCAGCCGACGACGAGGACCGCTACGTCATCGCGCAGGCCAACGCCGCCGTCGACGAGCAGGGCAACTTCCAGGAAGAGAAGGTGCTCGTGCGGGCCAAGCGCGGTGAGGTCGCCTACGTCGACCCGCACGAGGTCGACTACATGGACGTGTCACCGAAGCAGATCGTGTCGGTGGCCACGTCGCTCATCCCGTTCCTCGAGCACGACGACGCCAACCGCGCGCTCATGGGCGCCAACATGCAGCGCCAGGCCGTGCCGGTGCTGCGCCCGACGGCGCCGTTCATCGGCACCGGTGTGGAGGCACGCGCCGCCCGTGACGCCGGCGACCTGATCATCGCCGAGGGCGACGGTCGGATCACCGACGTGTCCGGCGAGGCGATCGTCGTCGAGTACGACAGCGGCACCCGCAAGGGCAAGGTCACCTACCGGCTCTCGAAGTTCCGCCGGTCCAACCAGGGCACGTGCATCAACCAGAAGCCGCTGGTCGACACCGGCGACACGGTGAAGGAAGGCGACGTGCTCGCCGACGGCCCGTCCACCCACGGGGGCGAGCTCGCGCTCGGCAAGAACCTCCTCGTGGCGTTCATGCCGTGGAAGGGCCACAACTTCGAGGACGCGATCGTCATCTCCGAGCGTCTCGTGAAGGACGACGTGCTCACGTCGATCCACATCGAGGAGCACGAGATCGACGCGCGTGACACGAAGCTCGGCGCTGAGGAGATCACCCGCGACATCCCGAACCTCTCCGAGGACATCCTCAAGGACCTCGACGAAGACGGCATCATCCGCATCGGTGCCGAGGTGGGCCCCGGCGACATCCTCGTCGGCAAGGTCACCCCCAAGGGGGAGACCGAGCTCACGCCCGAAGAGCGTCTCCTGCGTGCGATCTTCGGTGAGAAGGCGCGCGAGGTGCGCGACACCTCGCTGAAGGTCCCCCACGGCGAGACCGGCAAGGTCATCGACGTGCGCAAGTTCTCGCGCGACGAGGGCCACGAGCTCCCGCCGGGCGTGAACCAGCTGGTGCGGGTCTATGTCGGCCAGAAGCGCAAGATCAGCGAGGGCGACAAGCTCGCCGGCCGCCACGGCAACAAGGGTGTGATCGCCAAGATCCTGCCCAGCGAGGACATGCCGTTCATGGCCGACGGCACCCCAGTCGACATCATCCTCAACCCGCTCGGCGTGCCGAGCCGCATGAACGTGGGCCAGGTGCTCGAAGCGCACCTCGGCTACGTGGCGCGTCACGGTTGGGAGGGCAAGCGGCGCGGTCCGCGCGTCGACTCCAAGACGCGCACCATCACCGAGCCCTCGGTGTGGGTGAGCAGCCCGGTGTTCGACGGCGCCCACTGGGACGAGGTCGACCAGGGCGGTGTCACCGGCACGATCCAGCAGCTGTTCGAGAAGCTCAACACCGACGGCGACGACGGGCAGCGCCTCGTCGACAACGACGGCAAGGCCATGCTCTACGACGGTCGCACCGGTGAGCCATACGACCGCGCCGTGACCGTCGGCTACGTCTACATCCTGAAGCTCGCGCACCTTGTCGACGACAAGATCCACGCGCGCTCCACTGGCCCGTACTCGATGATCACCCAGCAGCCGCTGGGTGGGAAGGCGCAGTTCGGTGGCCAGCGCTTCGGTGAGATGGAGGTGTGGGCCCTCGAGGCCTACGGCGCCGCGTACGCGCTCCAAGAGATCCTCACCATCAAGTCCGACGACGTCCTCGGCCGCGTGAAGGTCTACGAGGCGATCGTCAAGGGCGAGAACATCCCCGAGCCCGGCATCCCCGAGAGCTTCAAGGTGCTCATCAAGGAGATGCAGGCGCTCTGCCTCAACGTGCGCGTGATGAACGAGCTCGGCCAGGAGGTCGAGATCCGCGAGCTCGACGAGGACGCGTTCCGCACCACCGAAGCGCTCGGCATCGACCTGTCGAGGCCCGAGCGCGGCACCGACGAAGAAGACGCAGCCCGAGCCCGCGAACAAGCAAGCAGGTACTGATGACTGACGAGTGCACCGACGTCACGAGGTCGGCCCGGCGCCGCGGCGAGCGGCCCGGAGGGCGGCGTCGGGTATCCCGGCACCGAGCGAGCCTTGCCAGTCGTATCGCGCCGAGAGCGGAGATGTAGATGCATGACGTGAACGAGAGCGCACGGCTGTCCATCGCGCTGGCCACCGCGGAGCAGATCCGCATGTGGTCCAACGGCGAGGTGAAGAAGCCCGAGACGATCAACTACCGCACGCTCAAGCCCGAGAAGGACGGCTTGTTCTGCGAGAAGATCTTCGGGCCCACCAAGGACTGGGAGTGCTACTGCGGCAAGTACAAGCGCGTCCGGTTCAAGGGCATCATCTGCGAGCGCTGTGGCGTCGAGGTCACGCGCTCGAAGGTGCGGCGCGAGCGCATGGGCCACATCGAGCTGGCCGCGCCCGTCACGCACATCTGGTACTTCAAGGGTGTCCCGAGCCGTCTCGGCTACTTGCTCGACATCGCGCCGAAGACGCTCGAGAAGGTCATCTACTTCGCCGCGCACCTCATCACCTCGGTCGACGAGGAGCACCGGCACAAGGACATGCCCGAGCTCGAAGCCGACATCCGCGGCGAGTTCGAGGACTTCGAGAAGGAGCGCGCCACTCGGCTCGCGGCGCGTGACCAGGAGTTCGAGAAGGAGATCGAGGAGCTCGAGAAGGCGTCGCCGAGCGGCAATGCCCGGAAGGCCGACCTCGAGCGGGCCGAGAAGGCGCGCGCCAAGGACGTCGAGGAGATCAACGACCGGGTCAACGCCGAGGTCGAGCACCTCAAGACGGTGTGGATCACGTTCGAGAAGCTCGCACCGAAGCAGATAGTCGACGACGAGCGCGTGTGGCGCGACCTGCGCGACCGCTTCGACGAGTACTTCACCGGCGCCATGGGCGCCGAGGCCGTGAAGGACCTCATCTCGCGCCTCGAGATGTCCGAGGAGGAGCAGGGTCTCAAGGAGACCATCGCTACGGCCAAGGGTCAGCGCAAGGCGAAGGCGATCAAGCGGCTGAAGGTCACGAGCGCATTCAACCGGCTCGACATGCACGGCAAGACCATCAACTCCCCGATGGGGATGGTGCTCGACGCCGTGCCGGTCATCCCGCCCGACCTGCGCCCGATGGTGCAGCTCGACGGTGGCCGCTTCGCGACTTCGGACCTCAACGACCTCTACCGCCGCGTGATCAACCGCAACAACCGGTTGAAGCGACTCCTCGACCTCGGCGCGCCAGAGATCATCATCAACAACGAGAAGCGCATGCTCCAGGAGGCCGTCGACGCGCTGTTCGACAACGGCCGCCGCGGGCGTCCCGTCACGGGCCCCGGCAACCGCGCGCTCAAGTCGCTGTCCGACATGCTCAAGGGCAAGCAGGGTCGCTTCCGTCAGAACCTGCTCGGCAAGCGCGTCGACTATTCCGGCCGTTCGGTCATCGTCGTCGGCCCGCAGCTCAAGCTCCAGCAGTGCGGTCTGCCCAAGCAGATGGCGCTTGAGCTCTTCAAGCCGTTTGTGATGAAGCGGCTCGTCGACCTCGAGTTCGCGCAGAACATCAAGTCGGCCAAGCGCATGGTCGAGCGCGCCCGCCCGCAGGTGTGGGACGTGCTCGAAGAGGTCATCAAGGAGCACCCGGTGTTCCTGAACCGCGCGCCAACGCTGCACCGCCTCGGCATCCAGGCGTTCGAGCCGGTGCTCGTCGAGGGCAAGGCGATCCAGATCCACCCGCTCGTGTGTGCGGCGTTCAACGCCGACTTCGACGGCGACCAGATGGCCGTGCACCTACCGCTCTCCTCGGAGGCGCAGGCCGAGGCGCGCATCCTCATGCTCTCGGCGCACAACATCTTGTCGCCCGCGCACGGCCGTCCAATCGCGGTGCCGTCTCAAGACATGATCATCGGCTGCTACTACCTCACCGAGGTGGTCGACGGCGCGCACGGCGAAGGCCGCGTGTTCTCGTCGCTCGACGAGGCAGTGCTCGCGTACGACCAGCGGCACACCGGCGAGAACGGCTCGGGGCCTGACGGCATCGACCTGCACGCCAAGATCAAGGTGCGCATGCCCGCCGGCCGCTTCCCGGCCGACGAGTTCCCGGCGCGCGACGCCAAGAACGAGGACCGCGTGGTGGTTCGCGGCGACGACGGTAATGGCACCGTCATCGTCGAGAGCACGCTCGGCCGCTTCCTCTTCAATGAGGCCTTCCCGCCCGACTTCCCGTTCCAGGGTGCGACGGCGAGGGCGGGCCTCAAGAAGCGCGAGCTCACCGCGATCGTCAGCGAGCTCGTCGAGCGCTACTCGCGGGCCGAAGTGGCGACGAGCCTCGACAACCTGAAGGACCTCGGGTTCGAGTTCTCGACGCGCGCCGGTCTCACCATCTCGATGGCCGACGTGAAGACGCCGAGCACGAAGGGTCAGCTCCTCGAGCACTTCGAAGCTGAGGCCGACAAGATCGAGCAGCAGTACGACCGCGGGATCATCACCGACGACGAGCGTCGCCAGAAGGAGATCGAGATCTGGACCGACGCCACGGACCAGGTGAAGGACGCCATGGAGGCAGAGATGTCCTCCGAGCAGTTCAACCCGATCGACATGATGGTCGGCTCGGGTGCTCGCGGGAACATCGTCCAGGTGCGCCAGATCGCCGGCATGCGCGGCCTCGTGGCCAACCCGCGCGGCGAGATCATCCCGCGCCCGGTGAAGTCGAGCTTCCGTGAGGGTCTGTCGGTGCTCGAGTACTTCATCTCGACGCACGGTGCCCGCAAGGGCCTCGCCGACACGGCGCTTCGCACCGCCGACTCCGGTTACCTCACCCGTCGACTCGTCGACGTGGCGCAGGAGCTCATCATCCGTGAGGAGGACTGCGAGGCGACGCGTGGCATCTGGGTCGAGGGCATCACGCCCGACGCCGACACGCGCTTCCTCGACACGCGGCTTCTCGGCCGTTGCCTGCTCGAAGACGTGAAGCTCAGCGACGGGTCGACGATGCCGCGCAACACCGAGATCCAGGATGAGCACGTCGAAGCGCTCAAGATGGACGGCAAGGAAGGTATCGGGCGAGTGCGCGTGCGCTCCGTGCTCACGTGCGACTCCCTCACCGGGCTGTGCGCGCGCTGCTACGGCACGATGCTCGCGACGGGCAAGCCGGTCGACCTCGGCGAGGCCGTCGGGATCATCGCGGCGCAGTCCATCGGTGAGCCCGGCACCCAGCTCACGATGCGGACGTTCCACACCGGTGGTGTCGCGGGTGAGGACATCACCCACGGTCTGCCGCGTGTGGTCGAGCTGTTCGAGGCTCGGAGCCCGAAGGTCTACATCGGCCTCGCGTCGGTGTCCGGCACGGTGCACCTTTCGGAGAACGACCGTGGTGAGCCGGTGATCCACGTGGTCACCGACAAGGGTGAAGAGGTCCTCCAGGACCCGAGCGCGTTCTCGACGCAGCGCCACATCTTCTACCCACTGGTCAAGCACGGCGTGGACGTGGAAGTGGGCGACCCGCTCATGACCACCATGCGCCACGCACGGCAGTACGCGGCCGTTCGCGGACCAGAGTCGGCGACGGCATACGCCGAAGACATGCCGCGCAACCCGAAGGAGCTGCTCGAGGTCGCGGGCATCCGCGCCACTCAGCAGTACCTCGCCGACGAGGTGCAGCGCGTGTACCGGGAGCAGGGCGTGTCGATCCACGACAAGCACGTCGAGGTGATCGTGCGTCAGATGCTGCGCCGGGTCGCGGTGTCGGAGCCGGGCGACTCGCCGTTCCTGCCGGGCGAGAAGGTGGATGCGCGTCTCTACGCCGAGATGAACCGCCAGCTCGTCGAGGACGGCAAGCAGCCGGCCGAGGGTCGCCCCGAGCTCATGGGGATCACCAAGGCCTCGCTGGCCACCGACTCGTGGCTCTCGGCGGCGTCGTTCCAGGAGACCACCCGTGTGCTCACCGAAGCGGCGATCGAGGGCAAGACCGACGGCCTGTTCGGGCTCAAGGAGAACGTGATCATCGGCAAGCTGATCCCGGCTGGCACGGGCATGCCCGTCTACCGGGAGATCACGACCGAGGCGCCCGACTACGAGCCGCTGCCCTTCTACTCAACCGACATCGACGCCGAGGCGATGGCCGCGTACCTGCGCGACTCCATCGGCACCCCCGATCCGCTCGCGCCGAGCGCTGGTGGCGCGGTCATCGGTGAGGCGGAGGACTACGGCACGATCGCACCGGTCGTCGAGCTGCCCGAGCAGGGATACGAGGGGACCGGTACGGAGGAGTAGCGACCCGAAGGGCGGCGCCGGGTACCCCGGCGCCGAGCGGATCCGACCCGGCAAGGGCGAGGGAGGAGCACTAACCTCACTCGGTCCGGTTTTGTGTACCTAGGGACATGAGGGAAGACGTTGCCGACCATCCAGCAGCTGGTCCGAAAGGGCCGTGAGACCAAGCGCGAGAAGTCCAAGGCGCCCGCGCTCAAGGGTTCGCCCCAGCGGCGGGGCGTCTGCACGCGCGTCTTCACCCACACCCCTAAGAAGCCGAACTCCGCGCTCCGCAAGGTGGCGCGTGTGCGACTCACGTCAGGACACGAGGTCACGGCGTACATCCCGGGTGTCGGTCACAACCTCCAGGAGCACTCGATCGTGCTCGTGCGTGGCGGCCGCGTGAAGGACCTCCCAGGTGTTCGCTACAAGATCATCCGCGGTGCGCTCGACGCGGCCGGCGTGTCCGACCGCCGTCAGGCGCGCAGCCGCTACGGCACCAAGAAGGACGCCTGAGATGCCGCGCAAAGGGCCCGCGCCGCGGCGCGACCTCCTCCCCGACCCGATCTACCGGTCGGTCGTGGTCACCCAGTTCGTCAACAAGGTGCTCCAGCGAGGCAAGCGCTCACTCGCCGAGAAGGTCGTCTACGACGCCCTGACCGACATCGAGAAGAAGACAGGCGGCGACCCAGTCCCAACCCTGAAGCGCGCGGTCGAGAACGTAAGACCAGCCCTTGAGGTACGAAGCAGACGAGTAGGCGGCGCGACCTACCAGGTACCGGTAGAAGTGCGCCCCCGCCGTGCCACCACCCTCGCGATCCGATGGATCGTCGGCTACTCACGCCAACGCCGCGAGAAGACGATGGCGGAGCGCCTCAGCGCGGAGCTCCTCGACGCGAGCAATGGCCTCGGCGCGGCGATGAAGCGCAAGGACGACCTCCAGAAGATGGCGGAATCCAACAAAGCATTCGCCCATTACCGGTGGTGATGCTTTTGATTCCGGTCGCGCGGTCGGGCACTTCGTAGACTTTGTTGGTCACGTGACCGGCGCCAGCCGGTTGCGGGACGAACACCGGAGCGCCGGCACGCCTCGCGCATCCTCCGGAGCCCCTGCTCCCGCCGTCGGCCACAGGCCGACGGGCGCTCGGGTCTCCGACCCGGGTCTCTTCCGGGCTCGGCTACGGCCGGCGTCCGGAACTCGCCCTCCACCGTCCGGTGCCTCCCTGGGCCGGGAGGGGTGACCCGACAGCACGACACGATCGAAGAGAAGAAGCGAGAAGGCAGAGATGGCAGTCACAGAGAAAGAGATCAAGGGCAAGGGCGGTCCCGTGCTCCGGGAGGTCCCCCTCGCGCGCGTCCGCAACATCGGGATCATGGCGCACATCGACGCGGGCAAGACCACGACGACCGAGCGCATCCTCTATTACACGGGTAAGACCTACAAGATCGGTGAGGTTCACGAAGGCGCCGCGGTCATGGACTGGATGGTCCAGGAGCAAGAGCGCGGGATCACGATCACGAGCGCAGCAACCACCTGTAAGTGGCGCGACACGTGGATCAACATCATCGACACCCCCGGCCACGTCGACTTCACCGTCGAGGTGGAGCGGTCGCTGCGCGTCCTCGACGGCGCAGTGGCGGTGTTCGACGCGGTCGCAGGTGTGGAGCCACAGACCGAGACGGTGTGGCGTCAGGCCAACAAGTACAACGTGCCGCGCATGTGCTTCGTCAACAAGATGGACCGCGTCGGCGCCGACTTCTTCCGGTGCGTCGAGATGATCAAGGACCGCCTCGAAGCCGACGTCGCGCTCACCCAGCTGCCGATCGGCGCGGAGGCGAGCTTCAAGGGTGTCGTCGACCTGCTCCAGATGAAGGCGCTCGTCTGGGACGACGGGATGGGCGAGACCTACGAGACCGAGGAGATCCCCGGCGACATGAAGGCCGACGCCGAGCACTGGCGGCACGAGCTCATCGACGTCGTGAGCCATCACGACGAGACGATCCTCGAGAAGTACGTGGCTGAAGAGGAGATCACGGCCGAGGACCTGCGTCGCGGGTTGCGCACCGCGGCGATCAACGACTCGGTCGTGCCCGTGCTCTGCGGCACCGCCTTCAAGAACAAGGGCGTGCAGCCGCTGCTCGACGCGGTCGTCGACTACCTGCCGAGCCCCGTCGACATCCCGGCGATCGTCGGCACTGACGTGAAGAGCGGCGATCCCGTGGAGCGGAGCGCCGACGACAGCGAGCCGTTCGCCGCGCTCGCGTTCAAGATCATGAGCGACCCCTACGTGGGCAAGCTCACCTACTTCCGCGTGTACTCGGGCAAGCTCCCGACGGGCAGCCAGGTGCTGAACGTCACCAAAGACAAGAAGGAGCGCGTCGGTCGCATCCTTCAGATGCACGCGAACCACCGCGAGGACAAGGAAGGCGTGTTCTCAGGTGACATCGTCGCGGCCGTCGGGCTGAAGACCACGAGCACCGGCGACACGCTGTGCGATCCGTCTTCGCCGATCCTGCTCGAGCGGATGGAGTTCCCCGAGCCGGTGATCTCCGTCGCGATCGAGCCAAAGACCAAGGTCGACCAGGACAAGCTCGGCAAGACGCTCGGGGCGCTGTCCGAGGAGGATCCGACGTTCCAGGTCCGCACCGACGACGACACCGGTCAGACGATCATCTCGGGCATGGGCGAGCTGCACCTCGACGTGCTCGTCGACCGCATGGTGCGCGAGTTCTCCGTCGCCGCCAACGTCGGCAAGCCCCAGGTGGCCTACCGCGAGACGGTGACCGAGCCGATCAACGACATCCAGGAGCGGTACATCCGCCAGACGGGTGGTCGCGGTCAGTACGCCGACGTGATCATCAGCTTGGAGCCGACTGGCCCGGGTGGTGGCTACGAGTTCATCGACAAGGTTCGTGGCGGCGACGTGCCGAGGGAGTACATCCCTGCGGTCGACGCTGGCATCCAGGAGGCGATGGAGGGCGGCGTGCTCGCCGGCTATCCGCTCGTCGACGTGCGAGCGATCCTCACCGGTGGGTCGGCGCACGACGTCGACTCCAGCGAGATGGCGTTCAAGATCGCAGGGTCGATCGCCTTCAAGAAGGCGGCAAGGCAGGCCAAGCCGGCGCTGCTCGAGCCGATCATGCGGGTCGAGGTCGTCATGCCCGACGAGTACATGGGCGACGTGATCGGCGACCTGAACTCGCGCCGGGGCAAGGTGGAGGGGATGGAGCAGCGCGGCAACACGCAGGTGGTGGGTGCTCAGGTGCCGCTTGCGGAGATGTTCGGCTACGCTACCGACCTCCGTTCGCGCACCCAAGGCCGCGCGACCTACACGATGCAGTTCGACTCGTACCAACAGGTCCCGCAGTCGATCGCAGAAGAGATCACCGCCAGGGTGCGAGGCGAATAGTCGCCCTCCGGCACGTCACCACGAAAGGAACACAGGAGCTCCGATGAGCAAGGCCAAGTTCGAGCGCAACAAGCCGCACCTCAACATCGGCACGATCGGTCACATCGACCACGGCAAGACCACGTTGACCGCGGCCATCACCAAGGTGCTGTCCGAGAAGAACTCGAACACGGCCTTCACGGCGTTCGATGAGATCGACAAGGCGCCGGAGGAGAAGGAGCGCGGGATCACGATCTCGATCGCTCACGTGGAGTACGAGACGGAGAACCGTCACTACGCACACGTCGACTGCCCGGGCCACGCCGACTACATCAAGAACATGATCACCGGCGCCGCGCAGATGGACGGCGCGATCCTCGTGGTCGCGGCGACCGACGGCCCGATGCCGCAGACTCGTGAGCACGTGCTGCTCGCTCGTCAGGTGGGTGTGCCGTCGATCGTGGTCGCGCTGAACAAGGCCGACATGGTCGACGACGAGGAGATCCTCGAGCTGGTCGAGCTCGAGGTGCGCGAGCTGCTCAACGAGTACGAGTTCCCCGGTGACGACACGCCGATCGTGCGCGTGTCGGCGCTGAAGGCGCTCGAGGGTGACGGTGAGTGGGCCGGGAAGATCCTCGAGCTGATGGACGCCGTCGACTCGCACATCGTCGAGCCGACTCGTGACGTCGACAAGCCCTTCCTCATGCCGATCGAGGACGTGTTCACGATCACCGGTCGTGGCACGGTCGTGACCGGTCGTGTGGAGCGCGGGATCGTCAAGGTCAACGAGGAGATCGAGATCGTCGGCATCAAGGACACCACCAAGACGGTGTGTACCGGTGTCGAGATGTTCCGCAAGCTCCTCGACGAGGGCCGTGCCGGCGACAACATCGGCGCGCTGCTTCGTGGCACCAAGAAGGAGGAGGTAGAGCGCGGTCAGGTCCTGGCGAAGCCGGGGTCGATCACGCCGCACACCGACTTTGAGGCGCAGGTCTACGTGCTGACCAAGGAGGAAGGCGGCCGTCACACGCCGTTCTTCGCCAACTACCGGCCGCAGTTCTACTTCCGCACGACGGATGTCACCGGCGCCATCCAGCTGCCCGATGGCACGGAGATGGTCATGCCTGGTGACAACACCGAGATGAGTGTGCAGCTCGGTGCGCCGATCGCCATGGAAGAGGGTCTTCGGTTCGCCATCCGTGAAGGTGGCCGCACCGTCGGCGCCGGCCGCGTCGTCAAGATCAACAAGTAGTCGGCTACCTAGGGCTCAGGGCGATGGCGGATTCGAAAGGCCAGAAGATTCGGATCCGTCTGAAGGCGTACGACCACGAGATCATCGACCAGTCGACGAAGAAGATCGTCGAGACGGTCGTGCGCACGCAGGCCAAGGTGAGGGGACCGGTCCCGCTACCGACGGAGATCCGTCGGTTCTGCGTGGTCCGGTCACCACACGTCGACAAGGACTCGCGCGAGCACTTCGAGATGCGCATCCACAAGCGCCTCCTCGACATCGTCGAGCCGACGGGCAAGACGGTCGAGTCGCTCCAGCGTCTCGACCTCCCGGCCGGCGTCGACATCGAGATCAAGATCCAAACCGCTTAGCTCTCGCTCGTCACCAACGAGCGGGGTGGGGTCCTGGAGGGTTGATGCCTGATTCCAAGCTGCTCAACGAGGCGATCCTCGTCGTCAACCAGAAGACGAAGCTGATCGAGCTGGTCACCGAGTACAAGGTCTTCGATCAAGAAGGCAACGAGATCGGTGCCGTCGCGCAGGTCGGTCAATCGACGGCAAAGAAGGTGCTCCGCTTCGTGAGCAGCCTCGACCAGTTCATGACGCACACCTACGAGATCCGCGACGCGAGCGGCGAAGTGCTCCTCGTGCTCACCCGGCCCCGCAAGATCGTGAAGTCGAGCTTCGCGATCACCCGCCCCGACGGCACCGAAGTCGGCCAGGTGAAGCAGAACAACGTGTTCGGCAAGATCAGCTTCTCGCTCGAAGTCGGCGGTCAGCCAATCGGATCGCTGAACGCGGAGAACTGGCGAGCCTGGAACTTCAATATCCAGGACGCCAGCGGCAACGAGATCGCCAGAATCACGAAGAAGTGGGAAGGCCTCCTCAAGACTTCATTCACCACCGCGGACAACTACGTCGTTGAGATCAAGGACCAACTCGACGACCCGCTCCGCAGCCTGGTCGTGGCCGCCGCCCTCTGCGTCGACACCGCTCTGAAGCAAGACGCCCGCGGCCTCGGCTGACCGCACCCCACGCAGTGTGACGATGGGACTAGACCCATACGGCGCGCTGCGCCACGGAACGCGGCGGGCGCGCCGTACGATCGAGGCCGTGGGTCGGCGGGAGCGGCGCGAGATGGAACGGCTGACCGGCGGGCGGCGACCGGACGATCTGCCCGATGTGAGCCGGTCCTGGTTCTTGCGGTACCCGGAGCACGAAGGTCGGCTGACGTGGTCCGACCTCTTGCCGTTCGGGGTGGCTCGTCCGCGGGATCCAATGGCTCGGCTTCACGGCCTTTCTGCTGGTCGAAAGCTCACGGGCCGGTCGAGCGAGGAGTGAGCAGGATGACGCTCCCGCAGTGGCTGGCGATCGCAGCCGTGGTGCTGATCATTGGTGCGATCCTGTGGCCGGTCTACCTGCTGCTCCTCGAAGATCCGGGGTGGGGAACTCGTGGGCCGTTGGCCCTCGTCATCAGCGGTCCCGCAATTCTTCTCGGGATCGCCCTGCTGCTCTTGGCCGGCAACCTGCGCATTCGGAGGCTCGACCGGCACCGCCCCCATTCGCCGCCTCAGGGCTGAATCGCTAGTATTTCCCGGCTTTGTCGGGTGGGGGCTTTGTCCTCCGTCCGGCGCTCCATCAGACCGGATCGTGTGGCCAACCTACGTCCGCGCAGGCTGCGCCTCTCGCAGAACCGCACGGCACAACCGAGATGACGCTCCGCCGGCTCAACGGGCCGGGGGAGCGTTCGCGTGAGAGACAAGAAGAGAAGAAGACGAGAAGTTCGTGAACGCCGTCAAAGGGATCCTGGGCCGCAAGGTCGGCATGACCCAGGTCTGGGACGCGGAGAACCGGGTGGTGCCGGTGACCGTGATCCAGGCCGGGCCTTGTCGCGTCGTGCAGCTCAAGACACCCGAGCGTGACGGCTACGCGGCCGTGCAGCTCTCCTTCGGACCCACGAAGGAAGCGCGCTTGTCGAAGCCGCAGCTCGGTCACCTGAAGAAGGCCAACGCTGAGCCCGCGCGCACGCTCGCCGAGCTGCGCGTGGACGACCTCTCTCCCTACCAAGTTGGCCAAGTCATCGCCGCGGATGTGTTCGCTGCGGGCGAGCGCGTCGACGTGATGGGCATCAGCAAGGGCAAGGGCTTCGCCGGTGTCATGAAGCGTCACAACTTCAAGGGCCAAGGCGCAAGCCACGGAAACCACAAGGCCCACCGCGTGCCCGGCGCGATCGGTGCGTGCGCGACGCCATCGCGCGTCTTCAAGGGCATGCGCATGCCGGGCCAGATGGGTTCCGCGCGCGTGACGACGCTCAACCTCGAGGTCGTCGAAGGTGATGCCGAGCGCGGACTGCTGCTCATCAAGGGCTCGGTCCCCGGACCCGCAGGCAGCGTCGTGTTCGTGCGCAACGCGGTGAAGGGCGGACCCGCGACCTTCACGCCGCGCAGCGAAGAGCCAGTTGTTGAGGAAGCGCCCGCGCCGGAAGCCGAGACCGAGGAAGCGCCCGAGGCCGCAGCTGCTGAAGAGACCGCGCCCGAGCCTGAGCCCGAAGCCGAGGAGGTTGCGTCGTGAAGCTCGACGTCACGAGCGCGACCGGCACCAAGGCCGGCACCGTGGATGCGCCCGATGAGCTGTTCGCGATCGAGCCGAACACCGCGGTGCTGCACCAGGTCGTCACTGCGCAGCTCGCGCACAAGCGCGCCGGCACGCACAGCACCAAGACGCGCGCCGAGGTGGCTGGTGGTGGCGCGAAGCCCTGGCGTCAGAAAGGCACGGGTCGCGCTCGCCACGGCTCCATCCGCTCGCCGCAGTGGCGAGGTGGTGGCGTCGCGCACGGGCCGAAGCCGCGCGACTACTCGCAGCGCACCCCGAAGAAGATGATCCGTCTCGCACTCCAGTCGGCGCTGTCGGACCGCGCTTCTGCGGGCCGCGTGAAGGTCGTCGACGAGTGGGGCATCAGCGAGCCCAAGACGAAGCAGGCAGTGCAGGTGCTCATCGCGCTCGGGCTCCGGCCGCCGAAGGAGCACATCCCCCGCGTGCTGCTCGTGCTCGACCGCAAGGACCACGCGACCTGGCTGTCGTTCCGCAACCTCGGCACGAAGGTGCAGATCGTCGTGCCCGAGGAGCTCAACGCGCACGACGTGATCCTCAACGACTGGATCGTGTTCTCGAAGACCACGCTCGAGACGACGAGCGCCAAGTTCTCGGGCAAGGCAACCGTCAAGCCGAAGGCCGCACCGACCACGGCAACCAAGGTCGAGGCCGCGGTCGACGAAGAGGCTCCTGCCGAAGGCAGCGGAACGAGCGCCCGCGAGCGGGGTACCCCCGCTCGCAGCGAGTGAGGCAATGGAGATGAGCCGCGACTCTCGCGACATCGTGATCCAGCCCATCGTCTCGGAGAAGTCGTACGCGCAGTACGACGCGGGCGTCTACACGTTCCTCGTTGCCAACGACGCCAACAAGATCGAGATCAAGCAGGCGATCGAGTCGATCTTCAACGTGAAGGTCAAGAACGTGAACACCCTCAACCGCGCGGGCAAGCGCAAGCGCAACCGCCGCACGGGTGCGTGGGCCTCGAAGGTGGCGCAGAAGCGGGCGATCGTCACCCTTGCGGGCGACGACAAGATCGAGATCTTCGGGAGCTAGGTGAAGCGAACGATGAGTGAGCGGAACACCCAGAGCGAGCGCCCGCGGCGCAGGTACCCTGCGCCGCAGCGAGCGGAGCAGTGCGGCTGATGCCGATCCGCAAGCGCAAGCCCACGAGTGCCGGTCGCCGGTTCCAGACCGTCTCGGACTTCGTCGAGATCACCAAGTCGAAGCCCGAGCGTTCGCTGACGCGCTCGAAGCCCAAGACCGGCGGCCGCAACTCCTACGGTCGCATGACAACTCGCCACAAGGGTGGCGGCCACAAGAAGCGCTATCGCACCGTCGACTTCAAGCGTGAGAAGGACGGCGTGCCAGCGAAGGTCGCGAGCATCGAGTACGACCCGAACCGCAACGCGCGCATCGCGCTGCTCCACTACCTCGACGGCGAGAAGCGCTACATCATCGCCCCCACCGGTGTGGCCGTCGGCGACATGCTCCAGAGCGGGCATGGCGCGGAGATCCGCGCCGGCAACGCGATGGCGCTGCGCTACATCCCCGTCGGCACCACCGTGCACAACGTCGAGCTCAAGCCCGGCGCCGGCGGCAAGCTCGGACGTGGTGCGGGCGCGGCCATCCAGCTCGTCGCCAAGGAAGGTCAGTTCGCGACGCTCCGCCTCCCGTCCACGGAGATGCGTCGCGTCGACATCGACTGCCGCGGCACGATCGGCGCGGTCGGCAACGCCGAAGCGTCGCTGGTGAAGATCGGCAAGGCGGGACGGAACCGGTGGAAGGGCAAGCGCCCGCACGTGCGCGGTGTCGCCATGAACCCGGTCGACCACCCGCTCGGCGGTGGTGAGGGCAAGGCCTCGGGTGGTCGTCACCCGGTGTCGCCGTGGGGCAAGCCCGAGGGCCGCACCCGCAGCAAGAAGAAGAAGTCCAGCGAGCAGATCGTGCGCCGGCGGCGCGGTCGTGGAAGCCGGAGGTAGCGCGTGCCTCGCAGCCTGAAGAAGGGCCCGTTCGTCGACGACCATCTTCTCAAGAAGGTGGAGCAGCAGAACGCGGCCAACACCAAGAACGTGATCAAGACGTGGTCGCGCCGCTCGACGGTGACGCCCGAGATGGTCGGTCACACGATCGCGGTGCACGACGGCCGCAAGCACGTGCCGATCTACATCAGCGAGGCGATGGTGGGGCACAAGCTCGGCGAGTTCGCACCCACCCGCACGTTCCGCATCCACTCCGGACAGGAGCGATCGGCGAGACGAGAGGGGCCAGGTGCCTGAGACCGCGGCGCGCCTGCGCTACCTGCGGACTTCGCCCACGAAGATCCGACCGGTCCTCAAGCTCATCGCGGGCCAAGACATCGCGGACGCGCGCGACACGCTGCGCCTCTGCGAGCGGGGCGTCGCGCGCGACGTGGGCAAGCTCCTCGACTCCGCGGTCGCCAACGCCGAGCACAACGATCACGTGCCCGAAGACGAGCTGTTCGTGAAGCGGGCATACGCCGACGAGGGTCCGATCCTCAAGCGCTGGCGCCCACGGGCTCGTGGTCGCGGTGTGCGGATCAACAAGCGCACGAGCCACATCACGATCGTGCTCTCGCGCTTCGAGAGTGATGACCTGGAGAAGCGCCGCCAGGCCAGCGCCGCCGGTGTGGGCCGACCGCGCCCGACGCGTCGCGCGCGGCCCGCCGTCGAGCACGACCACGATCACGACGATCACGATCATGACCACGAGCACGAGCACGACGAGGACGCGGCGCCCGCGAAGCGCACGGTGAAGAAGACGACGAAGAAGGCGGCCGCGGCATCGGCGGCTTCGCCGACCGATGACGCAGGAGCCGGAGCGTCGCGGAGGCGACCAAGAAAGCCTGAGACCACCAAGAAGACCGCAAAGAAGGCCGAGTCCGCCAAGAAGACGGCGAAGAAGGCCGAGCCGGCGAAGAAGGCGGCCAAGACGACCAAGAAGTCGACGAAGAAGGCGACGAAGCGCGCGCCGAAGAAGGACACGTAATGAGGCGAGGATCAGCGGCACGGGTATCCCGTGCCGCCCGAGCCGGGGCAGGAGCCGTCGCTCGCGACGGCGACCAAAGAGGACGACGGCGGGCGCGAAGCGCCCGGCACGAAGTGCCAGGAGCGGGATAGATGGGCCAGAAGGTCAACCCCTATGGGTTCCGCCTCGGGATCACCACCGACTGGAAGTCGCGGTGGTTCGCGGAGGGCAAGGAGTACAACGACAGCCTCATCGAGGACTGGGAGATCCGCGACTTCCTGCGCAAGCAGCTTCCCCACGCGGCGGTCAGTCGCGTCGAGATCGAGCGCACTCGTGACCGCCTGCGCGTCGACGTGTACACCGCGCGCCCCGGCATCGTGATCGGCCGCCGCGGCTCCGAGGCCGACAAGCTGCGCGCCGGGCTGATGAAGATCACCGGCAACCCGAAGATCCACTTCAACATCCAGGAGATCAAGCAGCCCGAGCTCGACGCCACGCTCATCGCGCAGGGTGTCGCCGACCAGCTCGCCGGGCGTGTCTCCTTCCGGCGCGCCATGAAGCGCGCGGTGCAGACCGCCATGAAGGCCGGCGCCCAGGGCATCCGCGTGCAGTGCGGCGGCCGTCTCGGCGGCGCGGAGATGTCGCGCAAGGAGTGGTACCGCGAAGGTCGAGTGCCGCTGCACACGCTGCGCGCCGACATCGACTACGGCAACGCCGAAGCGCGCACGACGTTCGGGCGCATCGGCGTGAAGGTCTGGATCTACAAGGGCGAGATCCTCCCCTACAAGTCCGCGGCCGAGGACAAGGTGATGCGCGAGGCGGCCATGGCCGTCGGCGAGACCTCGGGCGAGGCGACACCACGACGGCGTGTCATCAGCGCCGGTGGTGGTCGGCGCCGGCGCGACGAAGCAGTCGAGGTGCCGGTGGAGGGCGCGCCCGACGAGGTGCCCGAAGAGGCGACCCCGCTCGTGAAGGAAGCCGACCCCGAGCTCGAGCGACTCCTCGCCGAAGAGGAAGAGATCGAGCGCCGCACCCGTCAGCACCATGAAGCGCCGAAGTTCCACGGCGACGAGGACTAGGTGCTGACTATGACGGCTTGCCAAAGGACTGCGGAGCGAACGCAGCGGATGGAGCGAAGCGGAAGTAGCGGAGTGGGAGCGCAGCAAGAATGTTGATGCCGCGCAAGATCCGTCACCGCAAGGTGCAACGCGGCCGCCGCAAGGGACAGGCCAAGGGCGCGACGCGCGTGCACTTCGGCGACTTCGGCATCCAGGCGCTCGAGCCCGGCTGGATCACCAACCGCCAGATCGAGGCCGCTCGTATCGCGATGACCCGGCACATCAAGCGTGGTGGGAAGGTGTGGATCAACGTCTTCCCCGACAAGCCGGTCACGCAGAAGCCGGCCGAGACGCGCATGGGTTCGGGCAAGGGCAACCCGGAGCACTGGGTTGCGGTCGTGAAGCCCGGCCGCGTGATGTTCGAGCTCGCCGGCGTGCCCGAGAACATCGCCCGCGAGGCGATGCGCCTCGCGATGCACAAGCTGCCGATCAAGACCCGCTTCGTGCTGAGAACGGATGAAGCCTGATGCCCGCGCCGATCAAGGAGCTGCGTGACATGAGTGACGGCGAGCTCGTCACCCGTCTGCGCACCTCGAAGGAGGAGCTGTTCAACCTGCGCTTCCAGAACGCGACCGGGCAGCTCGACAACCACGCCCGCATCGGGCAGGTCAGGAAGGACATCGCACGCTGCGAGACGCTCTTGCGCGAGCGCGAGATCGAGGCAGCCGAAACAGAAGAAGGTGACGGCTGATGGCAGGCGAGGAGAAGGCAGCGCGCGCGACCAGAAAGGTGCGGGAAGGCACGGTCGTGTCCGCGAAGATGGACAAGACCGTCGTCGTCGCCGTCACCGACCGCGTGCGGCACCGCCGCTACGGTAAGACGCTGCAGCGCACCCGCAAGTTCTACGTGCACGACGAAGCCAACGACGCCAAAGAGGGCGACCGCGTGCGCATCAGCGAGACGCGTCCCCTTTCGCACCTCAAGCGCTGGCGCGTCGTCGAAGTACTCGAGAGGGCCCGATAGCTCGTGATTCAGCAAGAAAGCCGCCTGAAGGTCGCCGACAACTCGGGCGCTCGCGAGGTCCTGTGCATCAAGGTCCTCGGGGGCACCCGGCGGCGCTACGCGGGCATCGGCGACATCTTCGTGGCCACCGTGAAGGACGCCGTGCCTGGCGCGCCCGTCAAGAAGGGCGAGGTCGTGAAGTGCGTCGTCGTGCGCACGAAGAAGGAGCGCCGCCGTCCCGACGGCAGCTACATCCGCTTCGACGAGAACGCAGCGGTGCTCATCAACGACCAGCTCCAGCCCCGCGGCACGCGCATCTTCGGCCCGGTGGGTCGCGAGCTGCGCGATCGGCGCTTCATGCGCATCGTCTCCCTCGCCCCGGAGGTGTTGTGATGGCTGACGCACCCCTCAAGCTCAAGCTGCGCAAGGGCGACCGAGTGGTGGTCCTCTCCGGCAAGGACGTCGGCAAGGAAGGCGAGATCACTCGCGTCATCCCCGAGCGGCGCATGGTGATCGTCGACGGCGTGAACCTTGCCAAGCGCCACCAGCGGCCGACCAAGTCGACGCAGCAGGGCGGGATCATCGACAAGGACATGGCGCTGCCGATATCGAACGTCGCGATCGTCCACGGCGGGTGCGGACGCACGCGGGTTGGATACGTCGTCGAGGGCGGCGAGAAGCGGCGCGTCTGCAAGAAGTGCGGGAAGGACCTATGAGGCGAGGACAAGCGACGCAGGTACCCTGCGGGGCCCGAGCGGCCCGGCGCGAAGCGCCGAGAGCGGGGCAGTAGTGGCTGCACCGACGCGCGAGAAGCCGCGCCTCAAGGCGCGCTACGACGACGAGATCCGGCCCGCGCTCCAGCGCGAGCTCAGCCTCTCGAACGTCATGCAGGTGCCGCGGCTCGAGAAGATCGTCCTCAACTGCGGTGTCGGCCTCGCGACGCAGACCGCGTCGTTGCTCGACGGCGCGGTGACTGACCTCAGCGTGATCACCGGGCAGAAGCCGCTCGTCACCAAGGCGAAGAAGTCGATCGCCGGCTTCAAGCTGCGGGAAGGCAACGCGATCGGCGCGAAGGTCACGTTGCGCGGCGACCGGATGTGGGAGTTCTACGACCGGCTCGTGAGCCTCGCGATCCCCCGCATCCGTGACTTCCGCGGCATGAGCACCACTTCGTTCGACGGGCGCGGCAACTACACGTTCGGCGTGACCGAGCAGCTGATCTTCCCGGAGATCGACTACGACAAGATCGACACGGTGCGCGGCATGGACATCACGATGGTGACCACCGCGACGACCGATGACCACGGGCGCGCGCTGTTGCGTGCGCTCGGATTTCCGTTCCGCCGCGATGCCGGCGAGGAGGGCTGACCGTTGGCGAAGAAGGCATTGATCCAGAAGCAGCAGCGCAAGCCGAAGTTCAAGGTGCGCGCTTACACGCGGTGTCGGCGGTGTGGCCGGTCGCGCGCGGTGTACCGCAAGTACGGGCTGTGCCGGATCTGCTTTCGCGAGATGGCGCACGCCGGCGAGATCCCCGGCGTGACGAAGGCCTCATGGTGAGGGGGGTGCGCACATGACGATGACCGATCCCGTCGCCGACATGCTCACGCGCATCCGGAACGCGAACGTTGCGTTCCACGATGACGTCGTGATGCCGGCGTCGAAGCTGAAGGCCGCGCTCGCGGGCATCCTCGCCAAGGAGGGGTACATCACCGACTTCGCGGTCGAGGACGACCCCGAGCGTCCCGGCCAGAAGCTCCGGATCGTCATGAAGTACACGCCCGACCGCAAGCGCACGATCTCGGGCATCCAGCGCGTCTCGAAGCCCGGGCTGCGCGTGTACACGAAGGCCACCGATGTGCCCCGCGTGCTCGGTGGGATGGGGATCGCGATCCTCTCGACCAACCAGGGCCTCATGACCGACCGTGAAGCGCGCCAGCGCAAGGTCGGCGGCGAAGTCCTCTGTCACGTCTGGTGAGGCGAGGAATCGCGGCGCAGGTACCCTGCGCCGCCCGAGACGGGGCCCAGAGGCCCAGCGCGAAGCGCTAAGAGCGGAGAAAGGTCGCAGCACGAATGTCACGAGTCGGCCAACAGCCCATTCCGATCCCGTCGGGGGTCGAGGTGGCGATCGAAGGCGCGCGCGTGCGGGTGAAGGGCCCCAAGGGGGAGCTCGAGCACGAAGCGCCGGCGTCGATCACGGTCGCGCGCGAGGGCGACGACCTCGTCGTGACGCGTCCCGACGACGAGCGCGAGAACCGCGCGCTCCACGGTCTCACCCGTTCGCTGCTCGCCAACCTGGTGACCGGGGTGTCCGAAGGCTTCACCCGGGAGCTCGAGATCCAGGGCGTCGGCTACCGCTGCACGGCGCAAGGGCCGAACAAGCTCGAGTTCCAGCTCGGGTTCTCGCACTCGGTGCAGTTCGAGGCACCCGACGGCATCACGTTCGAGGTGCCCCAGCCGACGCGCATCACCGTCCGCGGCTGCGACAAGCAGCTCGTCGGTCAGGTCGCGGCCAACATCCGCAAGATCCGCAAGCCCGAGCCCTACAAGGGCAAGGGGATCCGATACGTCGACGAGCGCGTGCTGCGCAAGGCCGGCAAGTCGGCCAAGTAGGGAAGAGAGGAGAGATGCTCCGCAAGGTCGCCAGTCGCCAGCGCCGCCACCGTCGTGTGCGCAAGCACGTGCGGGGCAGCGCCGCGCGCCCGCGCCTCTCAGTGTTCCGTTCGGCCCGGCATGTGTACGCGCAGGTGATCGACGACACGACAGGTCGCACGTTGGCGTCGGCGTCGACGATGGAGAAGGACGCTCGTGGCGGCGTGACCGCCAACGTTGATGCGGCCAAGAGCGTGGGTAAGCGCATCGGTGAGCGCGCCAAGGCTGCGGGCGTCACGTCCGTGGTGTTCGACCGCGGTGGCTTCCGCTACCACGGGCGCGTTGCGGCGGTTGCCGACGGCGCACGCGAAGCAGGATTGGAGTTCTAGGTGCCTGAGGGTCAGTTCGAAGAGCGCGTGATCGCGATCAACCGCGTCGCCAAGGTGGTCAAGGGCGGCCGGCGGTTCTCGTTCACCGCGCTCGTGGTCGTGGGTGACGGCGAAGGCAACGTGGGTCTTGGGTACGGCAAGGCCAAGGAAGTGCCCGCCGCGATCCAGAAGGGCATGGAAGAAGGCCGCAAGGCGCAGTTCAACGTGCCGCTTGCCGGCTCCACGATCACGCACCAGATCATCGGTGAGCACGACGCTGCGCGCGTGCTGCTGAAGCCGGCCGCACCCGGTACCGGCGTGATCGCCGGTGGCGCGGCCCGGGCGATCCTCGAAGCCGCCGGTGTGCACGACGTGCTCGCCAAGTCGCTCGGATCGTCGAACGCGATCAACGTGGCGCGCGCCACGATCGAAGGTCTGCGGTCGCTCCGTCGACCCGAGGACGTGGCGGCACTGCGCGGCAAGTCACCGGAAGAGGTGTCGACAGGCGGGATGCTGCGCGCCTACCGCGAGCGCAACAACCCGAAGCCGGAAGTCACCGAGGTCGCGTAAGCCATGGCCGGTACCCTCAAGATCACGCAGGTCCGATCGGCGATCGGCACCAAGCCCAAGCAGCGCGGCACGTTGCGCGCGCTCGGCCTGCGGCGCATCAATCACACGGTGGAGCACCCCGACCGTCCCGAGATCCGCGGGATGATCGGACGCGTCCCTCATCTCGTGAAGGTGGAAGAGGTATGAGCCGGAGGCGAGGATCAGCGGCGCAGGTACCCTGCGCCGCGCGATGCCGTTCGCCGAGATGGAGTGGAGCGGCCCGGCGCGAAGTGCCAGAGAGCGGGAAGAGATGACCATCAAGCTGCACGACCTGAAGCCCCCGAAGGGCGCGAAGACCAAGGCGAAGCGCGTCGGTCGCGGCATCGGCGGCAAGGGTGGAAAGACCGCGGGCCGCGGCATGAAGGGCCAAGGCGCGCGCGACAACGTGAAGCCGGGCTTCGAAGGTGGTCAGACGCCGCTGCACCGACGCACCCCGAAGGCGCGCGGATTCCGCAACCCGTTTCGAGTCGAGTACGCCGTCGTCAACCTCGACACGCTCGAGCGGTTCGACGCAGGAAGCACCGTTGGCCCCGATGAGCTGCGCGCGCACGGTCTGGTCGCGAAGCAGGGTCTCGTGAAGGTGCTGGGTGGCGGCACGCTCGGCAAGGGGCTCACCGTGAGGGCCCACGCGTTCTCGGCGAGCGCCAAGAGCGCGATCGAGGGGGCAGGCGGTTCTACCGAGGTGATCCCGCCGCCGTGGGGCGATCGGCGTCCCCCGGCCGGCGGAAACAACGCGTTGACCAACCGTTAGGCTGACCGAGCCCCAGGCGAAAGGCTGATCCAGCCCCAATGCTCTCCCGACTCCGGAACATGTTCCGGGTGCCGGACCTCCGGTCCAAGATCCTCTTCACGCTGCTGATCGTCGGCGTGTACCGGCTGGGCGCGCACATCCCGGTTCCGTACGTCGACTTCAACGCGATCAAAGACCTTCAGGACGCGTCAGCGAACAGTGGCGTCGTCGGGTTCCTCGACCTCTTCTCCGGTGGCGCGATCACGAACGTCGCGGTGTTCTTCCTCGGGATCATGCCGTACATCACCGCGTCGATCATCATGCAGCTGCTCGGCGTGGTGATCCCGAAGCTCGAGCAGTGGCAGCAAGAAGGACAGACCGGTCAGAAGAAGATCACGCAGTGGACGCGCTACCTCACCGTGGCGCTCGCGCTCATGCAGTCCACGGGCTTCGTGTTTGCGCTGCACGAGGGCAAGGGTGGCCTGATCGGGCTCAGCGCTTCTGGCCTCCCGAACGACATCGACTTCATCCCGGACTTCAACGCCGGTCGTGCGGCCCTGATCGTCATGACCTGGACGGCCGGCACCGCGTTGGTGATGTGGCTCGGCGAGCTCATCACCCAGCGTGGAGTGGGCAACGGCATGTCGATCCTGATCTTCGCGTCGGTCGTCTCCACGCTGCCGGCGCAGGGGGGCGCCGTCTACAGCGAGGGCAGCGCGCTCCAGTTCTTCGTCGTGCTCGCCATCGGCATCGGCATGATCGTCGCGATCGTGTTCGTGGAGTCCGGGCAGCGCCGCATCCCCGTTCAGTTCGCGAAGCGTGTGGTCGGGCGCCGCATGTACGGCGGCCAGAGCACCTACATCCCGCTGAAGGTCAATCAGTCGGGTGTGATCCCGGTGATCTTCGCCAGCTCGATCCTATCGTTCCCCGCGCTCATCGCATCGGCCCTGGGGAACAGCGCCCAAGGTGTGCAGGAGTGGATCAACGACAACCTGGTCAACAACCAGGGTTGGTTCTACATCGGCTTCTACACGATCCTGATCATCTTCTTCGCGTACTTCTACACCGCGATCGCGTTCAACCCGATGCAACAGGCCGACATCATCCGCAAGCAAGGTGGGTTCATCCCAGGGATTCGTCCGGGTCCGCCCACCGAGAAGTACCTCGCCAAGACGCTCAACCGCATCACGCTGCCGGGATCGCTGTTCCTTGCCTTCATCGCGATCACACCGCTGCTCGTGTTCGCGCTGTGGGACATCGAGCAGTTCCCGTTCGGCGGCACTGCACTGCTCATCACGGTGGGTGTCGCACTCGAGACGATGAAGCAGATCGATAGCCAGCTCATGATGCGCAACTACGAGGGATTCCTCTCCTAACACCCATGTCTGACCGCGGCCCCCACTTGGTGCTGCTGGGCAAGCAGGGAGCCGGCAAGGGCACCCAGGCTTCTCGGCTCGCCGAGCATTACGGCGTCATCCACCTCGCGACCGGCGACGTGTTCCGAGCGGCCATCAACGAGGGCACGGAGCTCGGGTTCGAAGTGCAGCGCTACATGGACAGGGGCGAGCTCGTTCCGGACGAGATCGTCATTGGTGTCGTGAGGGAGGTGCTGACGAACTCCGATGCCGTCAAGCGCGGCTTCGTGCTCGATGGGTTCCCACGCACGGTCCCCCAGGCGAAGGAGCTCGAACGCGTACTCGCCGACTTCCCCCTCGACGTCGTCATCGATCTCGATGTGCCAACCGAGATCGCCTTGCACCGCATCGCCGGGCGGCGAGTGTGCGTGCAGTGCCAGACGACGTATCACGTCGACAACCCGCCGAAGGAAGACTGGATCTGCGATGTCTGCGGCAGTGACGTCGTCCAACGCGACGACGACACCGAGGAGGCGGTCATGCGGCGCCTCGAGCTCTGGGAGATCCAGACACTGCCGCTCATCCACTTCTACCGGCGCCGCGGTCTGCTCGCGCACGTTGACGGCATTGGCGACAGCGAAGATGTGTTCGAGTCGCTCGTTGCCACCGTCGAGGTGCGCATGACCGAAGACGCCTGACCCACTGTGATCACTCGCAAGACACCCGACCAGATCGCCCTCATGCGGCGCGCTGGCAAGGTCGTTGCTGAGATGCACGAGGAGTGCATCCGTGCCGCCAAGCCCGGTGCGAGCACGCTCGACGTGGATGCGGTCGCCCGTGAGGTCATCGACCGCCGTGGGGCCCGCTCGAACTTCCTCGGCTACCACGGCTTCCCCGCGGTGGTCTGCACCTCACCGAACGGCGTCATCGTGCATGGGATCCCGAGCGCGGACGTGGTGCTCGAGGACGGCGACATCCTCTCTATTGACTGTGGGGCGATCATCGAGGGCTGGCACGCCGACGCGGCCGTGACCGTGCCGATCGGTGACATCGATGAGGAGTCGCAACGCCTCATCGACGTCACTCGAGAGTCGCTGGAGGCCGCGATCGAGCAGGTGGTCGAGGGCAAGCGTCTCGGCGATGTCGGCGCCGCGGTTGAAGGTCGGGCCGAAGCCGCAGGGTTCACGGTCGTGCGCGAGTACGTCGGGCACGGCATCGGCACCGCGATGCACGAAGAGCCGCAGGTCCCCAACTACGGACCGGCGGGCAAGGGCATGAAGCTGAAGGAAGGGCTCGTGCTCGCGATCGAGCCGATGGTCAACGCCGGCGGCGCCGAGACCGAAGTGCTCGGCGATGGCTGGACCGTGATCACCCGAGACGGCCGTCGGTCCGCGCACTTCGAGCACACGATCGCGGTCACCCACAACGGCCCCGAAGTCCTGACGCTGCCGGAATAGGCAGTTCGAGGTCGCCGTGACCGACGTTCTCGACCTCGCCGATCGTCTCTGGCGCGGTGAGGTCGACACCTCCGAGCATCATCCGCTCCGCCACCTCGGCGAGATCGCCGTCGTGCGTGACGACACCGGCTTCGTCGCATCCTTTGCCAACGTCAGCGCGTTCGACACCCCTGACGGGCTCCTGCTCGTCGACACCGGCAGCTCACTGCTGTCGGGAGCCGCGCGGGACACGCTGCGCAGCTGGACTGATCGCAGTGTGCACACCGTCGTGTACACGCACGGACACATCGATCACTGCTTCGGCGTGGAGCGATACGAGGAAGAGAACCGCGAGCGCCGCCTTTCTGCACCGCACGTCGTGGCACACGCCGCGGTCCCAGCTCGTTTTGACCGCTACAAGGAGACGGCGGGGTACAACGGAGCGATCAACCGCCGGCAGTTCGGCATCGACAGCTTCGAATGGCCGGTCGACTACCGGTATCCCGACGAGACCTACCGCGACCGGCTTGACATCGAGGTCGGCGGCGAGCACTTCGAGCTCCACCATGCTCGGGGTGAGACCGACGACCACACCTGGGTGTTCGTGCCGGGGCGTCGGGTGCTGTGCACCGGCGACCTCTTCATCTGGGCCTCACCGAACTGTGGCAACCCGCAGAAGGTCCAGCGCTACCCGAAGGAGTGGGCAGCGGCGCTGCGCACGATGGCGGAGCTCGATGCCGAGACGCTTCTCCCAGGCCACGGCCTGCCCATCGTCGGTGCTGACCGCGTGCATCAGGCGCTGACTGAGACAGCCGCCCTGCTCGAGCACCTGTTCAACGAGACGTTGGCGATGATGAACGCCGGTGCCACGCTCGACGACATCGTCCATACCGTCGAGGCTCCGTCCCAGCTCCTCGAGCGGCCGTACTTGCGACCCGTCTACGACGAGCCCGAGTTCATCGTTCGGAACCTCTGGCGCTTGTACGGCGGCTGGTACGACGGCAACCCGTCCCGGCTCAAGCCAGCGGCCGACAGCGCGATCGCGCGCGAGGTGGCCACGTTGGCGGGAGGTGCGACCGCCCTCGCGGATCGCGCCCGCCAGGTCGCAGAAGAGGGCGACCTGAGGTTGGCTGCTCACCTCGTCGAATGGGCCTCGGCAGCCGCGCCCGACGACGCGACCATCCATGAAGCCCGCGCCAACATCTACCGGTGTCGGCGCGATTCCGAGAGCTCGACCATGTCCAAGGGTGTGTTCGGGGCCGCGGCGCGAGAGTCGAAGGACAAGGCCGGCGCCTAGGTGAGCTCGGCGTGGGCGACCCGAGGCAACGACGTCGTGCCGGGAGCACCGTGATCTGAAGGAGGCGACCAGGGGTCGCTGAGGGTGGGGTGTGTGATGGGGCGTGGCCCGACACCCGCACGGGCGGCCGATCCATGAGCTCGAACGGCTCGGCTTCCACTAGCCCAACCCGAGCATCGCCCGCAGCGCGTCGTCGAGCTCCCAGGTCTCCTCGGTGCTGAGGCGACCCACACGGCGCCCGACACGACGTCGATCAATCACCTTCGTCTGTTCGACGAGGATGCGCGTCACCCTTCCCCCCAGGGCGATCTCGGGTCGCCACGATGTGGCGACCGCCTGCGTAGAGGTGGGTGCGACGATGACGGTCGAAAGGCCGTCGAACACATCGGATTGGACGATCACGCCGTAGCGCCGGCCGCCGTGCTCATGTCCGGTCGCTTGGCCGAGCCGGACCTCGTGGATGTCACCACGGGTCACTCAGATCCTCCATCTCCTCGAGCACCCTGGCCATCTCGGCTCTGTCGACGGGGTCGTTGGCGATCCGTGCGACCTCCGCGCGGATCGCCTCGGGCCGGCGGCGCCGTTCGGCTGCCTCGATGACGGCGGTGCGGATGGCCTCCGACCGGCTCACGCCCGTGCTCTCCAGCATCCGGAGGGCGCGCAGAGCGTCGTCGTCGAGTCGCACCGAGATGGCCTTGGGCATCAGGAGTGAACGTATCACGATCTGTGATACACAGATGCGCCCGGAGTGTGACAACGCTGATTTTTCAAGGGCTGTGGGGACCGTGTAGCCTGGACAGGCTCACAAGTGAGTATTTGAGGGCGTTTCGCGCGCCCGCGTAGGCCTGACAAGAGGTGGGTGGAAGCCCTGGCGAAGCCGAAGGACGACACGATTCTGGTGGAGGGAACGGTGGTCGAGCCGCTCCCGAACGCCATGTTCCGTGTCGAGCTCGAGAACGGGCACAAGGTGCTCGCGCACATCTCCGGGAAGATGCGGATGAACTACATCCGAATCCTTCCGGGAGACCGAGTGCAGGTCGAGCTCACGCCTTACGACTTGAGCCGTGGCCGCATCACCTACCGATACAAGTAGTTCGAGACGAGTGCAGCGTGAAGGTTCGACCGTCAGTCAAGAAGATGTGCGAGAAGTGCAAGCTGATCCGTCGTCACGGGTCGGTGCGCGTCATCTGCACGAACCCGCGGCACAAGCAACGACAGGGTTAGGGGTCTAGTGGCACGAATCGCTGGCGTCGACATCCCCCGCGAGAAGCGGCTGGAGATCTCGCTCACCTACATCTTCGGCGTGGGCCGCACCACCGCCAAGACCGTGTGCGACCAGACGAACTTGTCGCGTGACACGCGCGTGCGTGACCTCACCGACGATGAGGTCGCCAAGCTGCGGTCGTGGATCGACGCCAACCTGCAGGTCGAGGGTGACCTGCGCCGTGAGATCGCCGCCAACATCAAGCGCAAGGTGGAGATCGGAAGCTACGAAGGCATCCGTCACCGCCGGGGCCTGCCAGTCCGGGGTCAGCGCACGCGCACGAACGCGCGGACGCGCAAGGGCCCGAAGAAGACCGTGGCCGGTCGCAAGAAGGCCCGCAAGTAGTCGAACGAGCAGAAGAAGAGGATCTCGGTGGCCAAGCCGGCAGCGGGTGGACGACGCCCGAAGCGCAAAGAGCGGAAGAACGTCGCGTACGGCGTCGCGCACATCAAGTCGTCGTTCAACAACACGATCATCACGATCACTGACCAGCAGGGCAACGCGCTCGCGTGGGCGTCGTCGGGCAACGTCGGTTTCAAGGGCTCCCGCAAGAGCACGCCGTTCGCGGCGCAGCTCGCTGCGGAGACGGTGGCGCGCCGGGCGATGGAGCACGGTGTGCGAAAGGTCGACGTGATGGTGAAGGGCCCCGGCTCCGGTCGCGAGACCGCCATCCGCACGATCCAGAACACGGGTATCGAGGTCGTCGGCATCAAGGACGTCACGCCGATCCCGCACAACGGCTGCCGTCAACCGAAGCGGAGGCGGGTGTAGTGGCTCGGTACACGGCTTCTGTGTGCAAGCTCTGCCGCCGCGAGCGGATGAAGCTGTTCCTGAAGGGCGCGAAATGCGAGTCGATGAAGTGCCCGGTGGAGCGCAAGCCTTATCCGCCTGGTGAGCACGGCCGCGGTCGCATCCGCGAGAGCGAGTACCTCATCCAGCTGCGCGAGAAGCAGAAGGCCCGTCGCATCTACGGCGTGCTCGAGAAGCAGTTCCGCAACATGTACGCCGCTGCCAACTCCGAGGCCGGCATCACCGGCGAGATTTTGCTGCGCATGCTCGAGCAGCGCATCGACAACGTGGTCTTCCGGGCCAACTTCGCGGCCAGCCGCAACCAGGCCCGCCAGTTCGTCCGTCACGGCCACGTGCTTGTGAACGGCAAGCGCGTGACCATCCCGTCGTACCAGGTGCGCAAGGAAGACGTGATCACGCTCGGCGACAAGGCCAAGAAGAACATCGTGGTGCGCCACAACCTCGACACCATCGACCGTGCGATCCCGCAGTGGCTCGAGGTGAACGCCGACGCGTTCCAAGTGACGGTGAGAGACATGCCACTGCGCGAGCAGATCGACGTGCCCGTGCGCGAGCAGCTCATCGTCGAGCTCTACTCCAAGTAGTCCCCCCGCAAGCGAAGAAGAAGGCAGCTCATGCTGATCATCCAGCGTCCCGAGGTCGAGGCCGGCGAGGCCGAAGGCAACATCCAGTCGTTCGTGATCTCGCCGCTCGAGCCGGGCTTCGGTCACACACTCGGCAACAGCCTGCGTCGCACGTTGCTGTCGTCCATCCCCGGCGCAGCCGTCACGCAGGTGCGCTTCGACGAGGCGCTCCACGAGTTCGACACCATCCCGGGCGTGAAGGAAGACGTCACCGACCTCATCCTCAACTTGAAGGACCTCGTGCTGCGCTGCAGCAGCGAGGAGCCGGTGTCGCTGCGCCTCGACAAGCGCGGCCCGAGTGAGGTGACGGCGGCCGACATCCAGACCACGTCCGACTTCGAGGTCCTCAACGGCGCGATGCACATCGCGACCGTGAACGCCAAGGGACGGCTCGCGATCGACCTCACGGTCGAGCAGGGCCGCGGCTACCTGTCGGCGGAGCGCAACAAGCGCACGTCGACGATCGGTGTGATCCCCGTGGACGCGATCTTCTCGCCGGTGCGGCGGGTCGCGTTCTCGGTGGAGCCCACCCGTGTGGAGCAGGCCACCAACTACGACAAGCTCACGCTCGAGATCGAGACCGACGGTTCGATCACGCCGCGCGAGGCGCTCGCCTCGGCGGGTGACACGCTCCGCTCGCTCGTGAGCCTGGTCGCCGACCTCTCCGACGAGCCCAAGGGCCTCGAGCTCGGTGAGGTGTCGCCGGCCACGTCGGCATCGCCCGATCTCGAGCTGCCGATTGAGGAGCTCGACCTGTCGGAGCGGCCGCGCAACTGCCTCAAGCGGGCGCGCGTCGACACGATCGGCCAGCTCGTGCAGAAGACCGAGGACGACCTCCTGGCGATCACGAACTTCGGTTCGAAGTCGCTCGAGGAAGTGCTCCAGAAGCTCGACGAGCGCGGGCTCGCGCTGCGGGTCAAGGAGTAGTCCTCCCGTGCCCGCGCCTCGCAAGGGTCCTCGCTTCGGACGTGATCCGGCGCACCAGCGCCTGATGATGGCGAATCTCGCCGCCAGCCTCTTCGAGGCCGAGCACGTCGTGACCACTGAAGCCAAGGCCAAGGCGTTGCGCCCGTACGCCGAGAAGCTCATCACCAAGGCGAAGGCCGGCACGGTGCACGACCGGCGGCAGGTGATCTCGACGATGCACGACAAGCGCGCGACGCACAAGCTGTTTGCCGAGATCGCACCGCGTTACGCGGAGCGCCCGGGTGGCTACCTGCGCATCCTCAAGCTCGGTCCCCGGCCGGGTGACAACGCGCCCATGGCGCGCATCGAGCTCGTCTAGGAGCTGGGGTGAGCCAGGCCGGCCCACCCACTGGGGGCCGCCTCCGGCTCGTCGTCGCGTACGACGGCACGGACTTCCGAGGCTTCGCGGCGCAGGCCGACCAACGCACGGTCGAGGGCACGTTGCTGGACGCGCTCGAGAAGGTGCTGCACTCACCACGCGAAGTCCTGGGCTTGGTGTGCGCGGGACGTACCGATGCTGGCGTGCACGCCTGGGGCCAGGTGGTGAGCATCCAGACGTTGGCCGCGGCTGATCCTGAGCACCTGCGCCGAGCGCTCAATGGGATGCTCGCGCCGGAGATCGTCGTTCGCTGTTGCGATCACGCCCCTGCGGAGTTCGACGCCCGCCGGTCGGCGCGGTGGCGGCGCTACCAGTACACGATCGTGAACCGGCCCGAGCCCGACCCGTTCCTCGCCCGCTACTCGTGGTGGGTGCCCGAGCAGCTCGACCTCTCGCAGCTTCGGCTAGCGGCTGATCCGTTCGTGGGCGAGCACGACTTCGCGTCGTTCTGCCGGAAGGGTCCGGAAGGCACGACGACGCGGCGGCGGGTGCTCGAGTCGCAGTGGATCGACAGCGACGACGATGTGCTCGTCTACGAGATCAAAGCCACTGCCTTCTGCTGGCAGATGGTGCGCTCGGTCGTGGGCACCATCGTTGAAGCGGGCAGCGGTCGGATCAGCCCCGGCGACATCATGCCGATCATCCGAGCCAACAACCGTCAGGCGGCACGCCGCCTCGCCCCACCCCAAGGGCTCTGCCTCATGAAGGTCGGCTACTAGGTCCCACCCCCGAGAATGTTCAGCCGAGGCAGGCCTTAGTGAACTCCTCGATGGGTGGAGTCACGACGGTCTCGGCGTCGGCGCCGATCAGCTTGTTGACGTCGCCGTGGCTGTATCCGGGCGCGTCGACGTACGTGACGTCACCGTCGGCTTCCTCGAGCGCGGCGCCGAACTGCGTCTGTGCTGCCCGGCGCGCAGCTGTGCCGCGGCGCACGATGAGGAAGTCGGGTAGCACGTCGACATCGTCGACGTGATTGATGGGTGACGCGTCGGGCCACGCGGACTTGTCCTGGCCGAAGGCGTTGGGGATGAGGAAAGGCACCGATTCGGCCCGTGTCACGAGGTCGTACGACTCGGTGTCGTTCGACATCACGCAACGCACGCTGCCGAAGTCGCCACCAGCCTGTTCGACGTAGTCGGGATCGAGCCCGACGAGTGCCACGAGGTGAGCGCCGGCCGAGTGCCCGAGCAAGGCGATGCGATTGCCGTTTCCACCGTGCTCGTCGATGTGCTTCTCCACCCAGGCAATGGCCGCACCCACGTCGTCGGCGTGGTCGGGATGAATCGGGTGGTCGGCAACGCCTCGGGTGGAGAGCCGGTAGTTGATGCTCACGAACACGTAGCCGAGGTCGTTGAAGAAGGTGGCCTTCTCCTCGATCCGGCGCTTGTCGCCGATCGCCCATCCGCCGCCGTGCACCCACACCACCACGGGCACCGGATCGCACTTCTTAGTCTCGAACCCGTAGACGTCGAGCGCCTGGAGGTCTGAGACCGGCTCCTCGACGTACGAGACGTCGCGAGTGACAACGGGTTCGTCGCATGCGGCAGCCGCGGCGCCGGCGTTTCCTGCGCCAGCGGCCCAGACCGCGGCAGCGATGCAGATGCTGAGGGAGATGGCGAGCTGCTTCATGGTCACCACCATGCGCTCAGAGTGTGAACGGCGTGTCAGGTGAGGAGCTTGGGACAGCGAGTTGACGATGCTCGTTGCCCAACACCGCAGGGCACAGATCGACGCCTCGTACGCGGCCTACGACGAGCACCCGCTCGACGAGCCCGACGATTGGGGCAACCTCGCCGAGTTCCTCGACGCTGTGCACAAGACGTGACCGTCCCGCTTCGGGGCGAAGTCTGGTGGTGTGTTGAGCCCGCAGTCGGTCGACGTCCGGTCGTCGTCTTGACGAGGGACCCTGCGATCCCACGCCTGCGTCGAGCGTTGATCGCGCCATGTACGACGACGCTCCGAGGTCTTTCGACAGAGGTCGAGCTCGATCCTTCCGAAGAGCCAGTGCCTCGACTCAGCGCCGTCAACCTGGACTCCGTGCAATCCGTACCACTCGGGCTGTTGGTCGAACGCCTCGGGCGTCTGAGCGACGCACGCATGCGCGAGGTATGCGCCGCGCTTCAGGTCGCCGTCGACTGCCGCTGACGGCTGCGACCGCGGCGGACGTGCCTCGGGGCTGCCCTGGCGAACGGCTCGTAGTCGGCCAGAACGACTGCTGATCGGGACTCCCGAGGAGGCAGTCGATGTCCGTCGAAGACGTGCGTGTCCAGATCCGACGTTTGCTCGAGGAGAAGCTCGGCGTGGACGAAGCGACCTACCTGATGGATCGTCCGGCCGGTGGGTGGTCCGACCTGGTGACGTGGTCAGCGCTCGATGCACGGCTCGATGCGCTGGAAGCGAGGATCGGCTCGCGATTCAGCGAGGTTGGCGCACGGTTCAGCGAGGTTGGCGCACGGTTCAGCGAGGTCGGCGCACGGTTCAGCGAGGTCGGCGCTCGGTTCACCAAGCTCGAAGCCAGGATGGACGCGTTCGACGAGAAGCTCGTCGCACTCGAATCCCGGCTCATGGCCCAGATCGAGCGCCGGTTCCGCGTGCAGACCGCGTGGTTGGTCGTGGCGCTGGGTGTGTTCGCCGGGATCTTGAAGGCCTGACCGCGGGCTGCGAATCAGCCCGGTTGCTCACCCAGGTACAGGAAGCCGTAGCCCTCGTCGCGGAATGTCAGGCCCGCCTCGCGCAGGGCCACGTCCCAGTCGCCGTTGACGGACGGGTCTGACTCCTCCATGCCGTGATCGGCGATCAGCACGAACGCGGTGTCGTCGAACACGCCGGCTTTCTCGACCGCGGTGAGGATCTCGCCCATGCGGCCGTCGCTGTCACGCACCGCGGCTGCGGCGACCTCGGAGTGCGGTCCACCCTCGTGCATCGCCGAGTCGGTGAGCGTGAAGTTGCAGAACATGAACCGAGGCAGCTGCGCGTACGACTCGTCGCGATACGAGCCACCCCAGATGCCGACGGCCTGATCGGCGCCCATGTGGTCGACCACCGACGACCATGAGTAGTCCTTCGAAGGCCGGACGAACCGGTCAGTGGTGTGAGGCAGGCCCTCGGGTGACTTGGGGATCGGCGGCACGTCACCGCGGCGGAAGAAGTGGAACGTGGAGTAATCAGCGCCCAAGTCACACGGCTCGTTGACCGCGGCCGTGAACGCCCCGGGTTCGGCGCGGTGGACCGCGTCGTGGATGGAGTCGACACCGCTGACACACGACTCCATCGCCGTCGGCCAGGTCGCGTTCGAGTTCGTGATCACCTGCTGACCGGTGCGGCGGTCGAACCAGGCGTTGTGCAGGATGCCGTGGTGTCCGGGCAGGCGACCCGTCACGACGGAGGTGTGGTTCGCCAACGTGACAGTGGGCATTCCCGCCATCGCGCCGTGCTGGTATGCGGTCCCCATCCCCATCAAGCGCGCGACGTTCGGCGCCTCGCCGCGCGCGGCCATGTCGTAGAGCACGTTCGAGTTCGTGCCGTCAAAGAGGAGCACCACGACGTGCTTCGCCGACCCTGCCGACAGATCGAGCGAGTCGCTGAGCACCACGCCGTCCTGACCATTGAGGTGGTTGCCATCGGTGTCGCGGTCGATACCCAGGAGCTCGAGCACGGTCGGCGCGATGTCGACCAACCGGGCCGATCGCGGGACCAGTCCGTCGTTGCGGACGCCTTTGCCTGCGAGCACCAGTGGCGCGCGGGCCTGGATGATCCCGAGCGAGCCGTGCTCGCCGCGGTGGCCGCCCTGGTCCTCCCAGTTGTGGTCGGCGGAGTGCAGCACGCACAGGTCGGGGGCAGCCGGGTGGTCGAAGAGCTGCGCGGTGTGGTCGAAGGCGTGCGGGTAGGCGTTGTCGCGCCGGCGCGGGTTCTTGTGCGCAACCTCTTCTTCCAACGGTACGAACCGGTCGGTCGACTGATCGGCGATGGGACTGGTGCCCTCCGTGTCGAGCACCTCGTATCCGCCGTTGCCGTCGCGCCGGAACTGCACCGAGCCCTCGGCCGACCGCGCCTCGTAGGCACCGTTTCGAGCGAGGAGCACCATGTCGACGATCGGCTCGAGTGCCGAGTCGGTGAGGATCGCGAGCGCCGCGTCGGCGTCGGCCTCGCACTCGGGTGTCAGCCAGGCCGGAGTCTGGTCCGTCAGCGCCATCGGACTCAGGCTACCGGCGTCTCGCACTGCTGCCGATGGCGCCGATTGCCTGAAATCACGCCGCTTCGGTAGGATGGCGGGCCACGTTCGGGCCGGTCAGCCGGCCCGAGCAGCCACATCCTCCTTTCTCTGGTGGGAACACGCGTGCCGACCTTCCAACCCAAGCCCAGCGACATCGAGCGCGCCTGGCACGTCGTCGACGCTGATGGCGCGGTGCTCGGCCGGCTGGCGTCCGAGGTCGCCGTGGTCCTGCGGGGCAAGCACAAGCCGATCTGGGCGCCGCACGTCGACACCGGCGACCACGTCGTCGTGATCAACGCGGCCAAGCTCGACCTCAGCCTCCGCAAGCGCGAGCAGAAGCTCTACCGACGTCACTCCGGCTTCCCGGGCGGTCTGCGCTCGGAGTCGCTCGAGCACCTGCTCGCGCGCGACCCGGAGCGAGTGGTGCGCCTCGCGGTGAAGGGGATGCTCCCCAAGGGCCCGCTCGGACGCCAGATGCTGAAGAAGCTGAAGGTCTACCCCGACGCGACGCACCCGCACGCCGCGCAGAAGCCGCAACCCCGTACACTGACGTCCACCACCAAGCGTTCCTCCTAGGCGCCAAGGAGCACCGTTGCCGAAGCCGCTCATCCAGACGACCGGTCGCCGCAAGGAAGCGGTGGCGCGCGCGCGCGTGCGCGCCGGCACCGGCAAGGTCGTGATCAACAACAAGCCACTCGAGCAGTACTTCACGATCCTCACGCACCAGCAAGCTGCCACCGAAGCGCTGCGACTCACCGAGACGCGCGACGTGTACGACGTGGAGGCGTCGCTCGACGGTGGTGGCGTGAGCGGGCAGGCCGGTGCGCTGCGCCTCGGGATCGCGCGTGCGCTGGTTGCACTCGACGACGAGCTTCGACCGACATTGAAGAAGGCCGGGCTGCTCGTGCGCGACGCCCGCGAGAAGGAGCGCCGCAAGTACGGCCTGAAGAAGGCCCGCAAGGCGCCCCAGTACTCGAAGCGCTGACGAGCGGATCGGGGCTCACCAGCCCATGACACTCAAGTTCGGCACCGACGGCATCCGCGGCCTCGCGAACAGCGAGCTCACCCCGGAGCTCGTCACCGCGTTGGGACGTGTGCTCGCGCACGTCATGGGCACCGAGCAACCGTTCGTGATCGGACGCGACACGCGCCGATCGGGTCCGATGATCCAGGCTGCGATCGTCGCCGGATTGACTGCCGAGGGTGCGGAGGTGGAGCTCGCCGGGGTGCTCCCGACTCCCGGCGTTGCGCACCTCGCGAAGGAGCGTGGCGCGCCCGCCGCGATGATCTCCGCGAGTCACAACCCATACGAAGACAACGGCATCAAGCTGTTCGCGCCCGGCGGTCGCAAGATCACCGAGGAGATGGAGCACCGCGTCGAAGCGGAGCTGCGCGAGCTCGCGATGGATGCGCCCGAACCCGGCCCGGGTGGCGCGGGCATCGGTGTCGACCATCAGATGCAGAACCCGATCGACGAGTACGTCGGCCACGTGGTCGGGGCGCTCGAAGGCCGTCGGCTCGACGGGTTGAAGGTCGTGCTCGATTGCGGCAACGGCGCTGCGTTCCGCACCGCGCCCATGATCTTCAAGGAGCTGGGAGCTGAGGTCGAGGTGCTCAATTCCTGGCCCGACGGCACCAACATCAACAAGGAATGTGGATCGACGGATCCGTCCGGTCTCCAGGAGGTGGTCGTCGCGAGCGGCGCTCGGGCCGGACTCGCGTTCGACGGTGACGGTGACCGCGTGGTCGCCGTCGACGAGCGCGGCGGCATCATCGACGGCGACCAGATCCTCGCCATCTGCGCGCTCGACATGAACGAACGCGAAGCGCTGCGCAACAAGGCCGTAGTCGCCACGATCATGTCGAACATGGGACTGCGGCGATGCCTGGCCGCGCACGAGATCGAGCTCGTCGAGGTCGACGTGGGCGACCGCAACGTCGTCGACGAGCTCGAGCGCCGGAACCTCGCGATCGGCGGCGAGCAATCGGGGCACATCATCTTCTCCGACCACTCCGTCGGCGCTGACGGTGCACTCACGGGCGCGATACTCCTCGACGTCGTCAACGGCACCGGCCACTCACTTGGCCTACTGGCTGGCGTGATGCAGAAGTTCCCACAGGTGCTGCGCAACGTACGCGTGCGCGACCGCGCCGCGATCGAGAAGGACACGATCTTCTGGGAGGAAGCGCGTCAGATCGCCGTCGAGCTCCATCCCGACGGCCGCGTGCTCGTGCGCCCATCGGGCACCGAACCGGTCGTGCGAGTGATGGTCGAGGCACCAAGTGTCGAGCGCGCCGAACTCGTGGCCGACCGACTGGTCGACCTGGTAGAGCGCGCCAGCTTCGCCCCACCCCCGGGATAGGCCTCACATCCCCCGTTTTGGCGTCGATAAGGTCCGCTGAGCGAGGCCTATCGACGCCAAAACGGGGGGTTTGGGGCATTTCCTGGCGACAGGTGCTCTCGTAGACTGGACGCTTCATGTGCGGGATCATCGGGGTCGTTCGCCGTCGTTCGTCGCGCCTCGCGCCGGCGTTGGGGCCGCTGGTCGACGAGCTCGCCGCGGCAGTCACGAACCTGGCGGCTTGGAACGGTGACGTCCCCAGCCTGACCGACGCCGCGGCGGCGATCGAGCGAGTCGACGCTGCGTTGCGCGGCGTACCCGGTGTCACCGCGCTCCTGACTGACCGGCCGGGCGCGCTTGGCATCGACCACCACTCGGAGCAGCTTGCCGAGCTCCTCACCACGGCCGAGCGCCGGCTCGACCAGGACGCAGCGTCGTTCGAAGCCTCGAGCCTCGAAGCGGTGAACGCGGCGATGCTGCGGGCCAAGGATGCGGTGTGGGCGGTCCGCAACGACCGCTTGCGCAACGCGAGGGCAGTGGCCGACCTCGCCGGTGCCGACGCAACGCCAGCTGCCATCGAGGCCTACACGTCGGTGCAGGTCGCGTTGTCAGCGCTCGATCGGCTCGAAGTACGTGGCCGCGACTCCGCCGGCGTCCACCTCTTGGTCCACGGCCACGGCCTCGATTTCACCGACGCGGCCGTGCGCGGACTGATCGAGCGCCGCGCCGCCGACCCGCTCTTCGCTGACGGTGCCGTGCGCACACCTGAGGGGATGCTCTCGCTCGTCTACAAGGCGGCCGCCGAGATCGGTGAGCTCGGCGACAACGTGCGCCACCTTCGCAAGAGCATCGGTGACGACGAGCTGCTCAAGCTCGCGCTCGCGTCACCCGACGCGGAGGTCACGCTTCTCGGGCACACGCGCTGGGCGAGTGTCGGGATCATCTCGGAGCCGAACGCCCACCCGCTCAACCAAGAAGAGGACGGCCTCGTCGACGGGCCGTACGTCGCCGCCGCGCTCAACGGTGATGTCGACAACCATGCCGACCTCACGGTGCTCGAGGGCCTTGCGCCGCCCCCTGAGATCACGACCGATGCCAAGGTCATCCCCGCGCTCGTCTCGCGCAAGCTCGCAACGGGCAGCGACGCGACCCAGGCCTTCCGCGCCACGGTCGCCTCGCTCGAAGGATCCGTCGCCATCGGCGCGACGGCCGCTGCCGACCCCGGCAAGCTCTTCCTCGCACTGCGGGGAAGTGGTCAGGCGCTCTACGTCGGCATGACCGAGGACGCGTTCGTCGTCGCGAGCGAGCCCTACGGCCTCGTCGAAGAGACGGCCACCTACGTGCGGCTCGACGGCGAGACGCCTACCGACCCCGCGCGCGCGGCCGCCACGCGCGGCCAGATCATGGTCGTCGACGCCGCGCGGGCCGGCGAGCTCGCGGGCATCACCCGTCTTGCCTACGACGGGACGGCGCTGCCCCTCACCGACGCCGACGTGCAGCACGCGCAGATCACCACCCGCGACATCGACCGCGGCGCGTATCCACACTTCTTGCTCAAGGAGATCTCCGAGGCACCCGACTCGTTCCACAAGACGATGCGGGGCAAGGTCGTCGACGAGGCCGGACGACTCCACGTCGCGCTCGGCCCCGACACCCTCCCATGGTCGGTGACCGAACGGCTGCGTGACCGCACGATCCAACGCGTCACCGTGATCGGTCAGGGCACTGCCGCAGTCGCGGGTCAGAGCCTCGCGACTGCGCTCGAGCAGCTCGCTGGTGAGCGGCTCGTCGTTGAAGCGATCCCGGCCACCGAGCTCTCCGGCTTCGGCCTGCGCGCCGACATGTCCGACACGCTCATCATCGCGATCTCCCAGAGCGGCACAACCACCGACACGAACCGCACGGTCGACCTCGCCCGGGACCGGGGCGCCGTGGTGATCGCGATCGTCAACCGTCGCAACAGCGATCTCGTCGACAAGTCCGACGGCGTCCTCTACACCTCCGACGGTCGCGACGTGGAGATGAGCGTCGCCTCGACCAAGGCGTTCTACGCGCAGATCGCCGCGGGCCATCTCTTGTCGGTTGCGCTCGCCGATGCGATCGGCGTGCTGGATCCTGACGAAGCCCACCGACGGCTGAGCGCGCTCCGCGAGTTCCCCGAGGCGATGCGCACGGTCGTCGGTCAGCGTGAGCACATCGGTGCGGTCGCCCAGCGGCACGTGCTCAGCAAGCGCTACTGGGCGGTGGTCGGCAACGGCGTGAACGCGATTGCGGCGCGAGAGCTGCGCATCAAGCTCTCGGAGCTGTGCTACAAGGCGATCGCCTACGACGTCACCGAAGACAAGAAGCACATCGACCTCTCGTCCGAGCCCCTCATCCTCGTGTGCGCGGCCGGGCTCGTCGGATCCAACGCCGACGACGTAGGCAAGGAAGTGGCGATCTACCGCGCCCACCGGGCGTCACCGATCGTGATCGCCGACGACGGCACGCGATATCCGGCCGCGCTCGAGACCATCCCGGTCCCGAGCGTGCATCCCGACCTCGACTTCGTGCTGGCCACGGTCGCCGGTCACCTGTTCGGGTACGAGGCCGCGCTCGCCATCGACGCGTCGAGCCGGCCGTTGCACGATGCCCGCGCCGCGGTGGAGGCCGCGGCGTCTGGCGATCCGGCCGCGCTCCTCGACCGACTGGCACCAAGGCTCGAAGCACCGTCGCGGGCCTTCCATGACGGGCTGCGCGCTGGCACCTACGACGGCTCGCTCGAAGCGAGCACGGCTTCACGTGTCGGTTCACTGCTGCGATACGCGACCGGCGCGGTGTCGCTCGACTCCTACGAGATCGAGCACGGCAAGGTCGGGACGCCGTCGACGGTCGTCGAGGACCTCACGGCCGCGCTCACCAAGGGCATCGAGGAGCTCAAGCGCCCGGTCGACGCCATCAAGCACCAGGCCAAGACGGTCACGGTCGGCATCTCGCGCTCCGACGAGTCGCTGCTCCAAGCGCCACTCGTGCAGGCGGTGCTCGCGGCCGGCGCGCCGCGCGACGGGCTTAGCTACCGCGCGTTGCGCACGCTCGTCGATCTCGACCCCGCCATCGATGAGGTCACTGGGTACACGCGCTACCGCATCGAGGGCGACCTCGCGGCCGACACCGCCACGCTGCACGTCGTCGACCGTGGCGGCGTGGCCACTGGGCTCAAGTCGCGCACCGAGATCGACCCGACGCTCCGCGGCGCGAAGCACCGGGTGGCGACCCAACGTGACGTCACCGCGCTGCGCGGCGCCGATGACGGTCGCACGCTCGTGATCGTGCCCGAGGTGAAGCACAACCAGACGGTCGGGCTCACCCTGCTCCACGTGCGTTACGTCGGCACGCTGCCGGCCGAGACCATGCGCGCCGTCCTCCAGGGCTACCAGGGTCGCTACGGCGCCCTTCGGGACGCCGTCACCGAGACCGAGCCGAACTTCGACGACGGCGTCCTCTCTACGGTGCCGGTCGTCGAGCTCCTCACCGACCCGGTGAACGTGCTCGCTGAGCACTGGCGCCGGTAGAGGTTCGGGGCGGGTACACATCACCGGCTGAGCACGAAGTTCGACATCGACGCCCTGGTTGCGGCACGCCGCGCTTGGAATGGGACCCGGAGACGAACGAACCGCACCCGTGGTCGACCGAGCACACGCTCGCGCAGTTCGCCGAAGCAAACGAGCACTGCCGCGCTACGGCCATTTCCTGAACCGGGCGGTCGCGCTCGCGCGCTGCGCGCGTCACGGGCTGACCCGTTCGTCAGCTCTTGGGCAGCTTGATGAGCACGGTGCCTTGCGCGGTGCACACCAGACGGCCGTCGTTGACGACGTCGATGCGCACGACGGCCGTGCTCTTCGTGAGTGACACCACGTTCGCGGTTGCCGCGAGCGTGCCGGTGGTGACGGGTGCGAGGTAGTTCAGCTTGAACTCGGTCGTCGCCGCCCATGCGCCTTTCGGGATGACCGGGTAGCAGACGGTCCCGAGCACGTGATCGCACAACGCGGCGATCACGCCACCGTGCAGGTTGCCGAACGGAGTGAGCAGCTCGTCGCGCACCTCGAGCTCGGCGCGCAGCACGCCGGCACCTACCTCGGTGTGACGGATGCCGAGATAGCCGATGATGCCAGGGCCGTCGGATGGTGCGTTCTCGAGGCCAGCCGCGACCTTCTCGTTGTACTGCGGGAAGTCCACGACTCGATCATGGCACTGCGGCGATGCCCGTATCGTTGGTGTGTGCACATCGTCGGTCTGGGCACGGATCTGGTCGAGGTTGCTCGCTTCCGGCTGGCCATGGAGCGCCGAGGCGAGCGACTGAACGAACGACTCTTCAGCGACGAGGAACGGGCATACGCCGCGAAGCAGAAAGACCCGGCCAAGAGCCTTGCGGCACGCTTCGGCGCGAAGGAAGCCGTGATGAAGGCGATGGGCGTCGGGCTGTGGAAGTTCAAGCTCCGTGACGTCGAGGTCGCGAAGGCCAAGAGCGGTGCACCGTCGGTGAAGCTGCACGGGCGCGCGGCCGAGATGGCGGCCGAGCGCGGCATCGTCGCATGGCAGCTCTCGCTCACCCACACCGAGACGACGGCGCTCGCAGTCGCCATCGCGATCGGGCGGAACCTGCCCGACGAGACCTGACGTGCTCCCGATCGTCACGCCGGCAGCGATGGCCGAGGCCGACCAGCGCACCATCGCGGCCGGCACTCCGATGGAAGTGCTGATGGACCGGGCCGGGCGAGCGGTCGCGTGGGAAGCACGCCAGCGGCTCGGCAACGCGTACGGCAAGCGAGTGGTCGTCGTGTGCGGCAAGGGCAACAACGGCGGCGACGGCCTCGTCGCGGCGCGCATCCTGCGCGGCTGGGGTGTGCGCGTCGACGTGTTCGAGTTGAAGGACGGCGTGCCCGAGCCCGCGCTCGACCGCACCATCGAGCGCGCCGATCTCATGATCGACGCGATGTTCGGCACCGGCTTCCGTGGCGCGCTCGAAGGTGATGCTGCGCTCGTGGCGCGCCGGAGCCTTGACCTTCCCACGCTCGCGATCGACATTCCGTCAGGCATCGACGGCTCAACCGGCGCAGTGCAGGGCGACGCGGTGCGCGCTGTCGCAACCGTGACGTTCGCGGCGCACAAGCCCGGTCTCGTGTTCGAACCCGGTCGAGGCCACGCGGGAGACGTTCGAGTTGCCGACATCGGCATCGAGCTCACCGACGACGACCGGCGCGTCGGGCTCGTGACCGACACCGACGTACGTGGATGGTTGGCGAGCGTCGTCGAGACCGACACACACAAGTGGCGGTCCGGACTTCTCGTCATCGGCGGCTCGGGTGGGATGACCGGCGCGCCGATGTTGGTGAGCACGGCCGCGATGCGCGTGGGCGCGGGGATCGTGTGGTGCGCGGTGCCCGGCGACGACATGGCCGCGCGCGCATCGGGCGGTGAGGTGATCACGAAGGCCATGCCCGCGAACGTTCACGGTGCTCTCACGGGCATCGCCGACGACGTGCGCGACGCGCTCGACCGCTTCCGTGCGCTTGCCGTCGGACCCGGCCTCGGCACGGACGAAGCGACGACGGCCGTCGTCCGCGAGCTCGTGACCACAGTGGACGCGCCGCTCGTCCTGGATGCCGACGGGCTCAACGCGTTCGCGGGCCACTCGGCCGACCTCCGCGCGCGCAACGCCCCCACCGTCCTCACGCCCCATGAGGGCGAATTCGAGCGGCTGCTCGGCGATCAGGTCGGCGACGATCGCCTTGCCGCGGCCCGCCGCCTCGCCGACGCCACCGGCTGCGTGGCGCTGCTGAAGGGCCCCGGAACGGTCGTGGCCGAGCCCGGCGCGACCGGGCGCGTGGCCGTGAACGCAGTCGACGGGCCCTGGCTCGGCACCGCCGGCACCGGCGATGTGCTCACCGGGATCATCGCCGGGCTCCTGGCCCGGGGGCTCGGGGCGTTCGAGGCTGCAGCCGCAGGGACGCTGGTCCACGGGCTGTCCGCCGACGTCGCCGGGCATACTGGACTCGTCGCCGGCGACCTCGTGGCGGCGCTCCCCCACACCTTCCAAGCACCGGAGACTTGATGCCCGGGACCACCCTCGTCGGAGAGGTCATGACCAAGGACGTCGTCACCCTCCGGCCCGACCAGTCCTTCGAAGAAGCCGCAGACACCCTCGCCGACAAGGCGATCGGCGCGGCGCCCGTCGTCGACGACACCGGCAAGGTCGTGGGGCTGCTGCGCGACGAAGACCTCATCGTGTCCGAGAGCAACCTGCACGTCCCCACGTGGCTCAACTTCTTCGGTGTTGACTTCCCGATGCCGGGCTCGCAGGAGCACTTCGAGGAAGAGCTGAAGCGCATGGTCGCCACGACCGTCGACGGCCTGATGGAGACCGACTTCCCGGCCGCGTCGCCCGACGACACGCTCGCCAGCGTCGCGACGCGGATGCACGAGGACGACATCACCCACATGCCCGTCATCGACGCCAACGGCGCGCTGGTCGGGATCATCTCCCGCGGCGACATCGTGCGCCGCGTCGCCGACACGACGTGAGGGTGGCCGACACCACGTGACCCCGTCTGCATCGGCCGCGCGCCCGGGCTACCGGCCCGCATGGGCGGAGGTCGACCTCGACGCCGTCCGCCACAACGTGCGCTCGCTTGCGAGCGTTGCTGCACCCGCGCGCTTGCTCGCGGTCGTGAAGGCCGACGCGTACGGGCATGGCGCGGTGCGGGTCGCGCAGGCCGCACTCGACGCGGGTGCCGAGTGGCTCGGTGTGGCGCTCGCCGAAGAGGGGATCGAGCTGCGTGAGGCGGGAATCGACGCGCGCGTGCTGATCCTGTCGCAGCCACCTGCCGCGGCGGCCGCCGCGATCGTCGAGCACGGGTTCACGCCGGTCATGTACACGAACGACGGAGTGGACGCGCTCGCCAAGGCCGTGGCCGACGCGGGCGCCGAACCGCTCCGTGTCCACGTGAAGGTCGACACTGGGATGCACCGCGTGGGTTGCAGCCCCGAGGAGACCGCCGCGCTGATCGCGCACATCGACGCGCGCCCCGAGATCGACGTCGAAGGGGTCTGCACGCACCTTGCGGTCGCCGACGTTCCCGACGATCCGTACAACGCTGAGCAGCTCGATCGCTTCGACGACGTGCTCGCCGCCCTCGGTGACCGCGCGAACGAGCTCATCGTGCACGCCGCGAACTCGGCGGGAGCGATCGCGCACCCGCGCGCCCGACACGACTTGGTGCGCTGTGGCATCGCCATGTACGGGATCCCGCCCTCACCGGACCTTGCCGGCAGCGCGGATCTCCAGCCGGTGTTGTCCATCAAGGCGCAGGTCTCGCACGCCAAACCTCTTGCCTCGGCCGAAAGCGTGTCGTACGGGCGCCACTACCGCGCGCCTGGCGACACGCACGTCGTCACCGTGCCGATCGGGTATGCCGACGGGGTGCCCAGGAACCTCGGGTTGACCGGCGGTGAGGTGTTGATCCGGGGTCGTCGGTTCCCGATTGCGGGCAGCGTCACGATGGATCAGCTGGTGGTCGACCTCGGTCCCGACGGGCCGATGCTCGATCCAGATGAGCCCGTCACGCTGCTCGGCCGCGACGGTGACGAGGAAGTCACCGCCACGGAATGGGCGGAGCGACTCGGCGTGATCCCCTACGAGGTGACGACCAGGATCGGGCCTCGGCTTCCCAAGGTGTACGTGCCGTGAGCGCGGGAAAGAAGGCGCTGAAGGCCGCGGGCGTCGGGCTCGGTCTCGCCGCGGGCCTGGCGGGCGCGGGCTACGTCACCCAGAGGGCCGTGCTGCGCGGGCTGCGCAGTCGCCCCGATCCCGACGCCGGCCACCTTCCGCCGCTGCCGCTCGACGACGTGCGCCATCTCGAGAGCCACGACGGCGGCACGATCTACGTCATCCAGGCGGGACCACACGACGGCACGCCGATCGTGCTGCTGCACGGCGTGACGATCGACTCGCGGATCTGGGTGAAGCAGCTCGACGCGCTGCCGCGGCTCGGCTTCCGTGTGGTCGCGTTCGACACGCGTGGGCACGGCAGCTCCAAGTGCGGCGACTCCGGCCATTCGATCGAGAACCTCACGTTCGACGTGCGCACCATGCTCCAGGAGCTCGATCTGCACGACGCCATCCTCGTCGGGCACTCGATGGGTGGCGTCGCGGTGCAGGCGTTCGCATCGCAGCTCACCGCAGACGCGCACGAGCATGTGCGCGGGCTCGTGCTGCTCTCGTCGCTGGCCAAGACCCAGGTGAGCGCGGCCCGCAGGCTGCGCGCGCTCACCGAGAGCATGTCCGAACGATTCGACTTCGCCCGGATCATGTCGAACCACGATGTCGGCACGATGCTGGCGCGACTCGGGTTCGGTCGCGATCCGCAGGCAAGTCACGTCGAGCTCGTTCGGCAGATGCTCGCAGAGTGCTCGGCGGAGACGAGCCGCGACGCGCTCAGCGTGCTGCTCGCGATGGACCTCACACCTCACCTGGAGCAGATCGATCTCCCCACACTGATCATCTGCGGGTCGGCCGACATGCTCACGCCCCGCTTCGAGTCCAAGCGCATCGCCCGACTCATCCCCGGCGCGCGCATGGTGATGATCGAAGGCGCGGGGCACACGATCATGCTCGAGCGTCCCGACGAGCTCGAGGAGGTGCTCGTGGACTTCTCGCGCGAGCTCGGCGTGTCACCGAGCATCCATCGGGACGCCGCGGCCGGTTGAGCTCGGACTTCCCCACAACTGGCATCTCGCTCGGTCACTGGACCGGTCGTGGGACTGGCGTGTCGGTGGTGTTGTGTCCTGAAGGCACCGTCGGGTCGTGCGAGGTGCGCGGCGGCGCGCCCGCGACGCGCGAGACCGCGCTGCTCGAACCAACCCGCTCCGTCGAACGTGTAGACGCCGTGGTGCTGACGGGCGGTTCCGCGTTCGGCCTCGCGACTGCCGACGGCGTGATGGCGTGGCTCGCCGAACAAGGCCGCGGCTTCCCGACGCGCGGTGGCCCTGTTCCTATCGTCCCTACCGCCGCGATCTACGACCTCGCTGAGGATGTCGACCGACCGGGTCCCGACGAAGGCCGGGTCGCCGTCGAGGCCGCGGCGAAGAAGTCGGACACGTCATCAGGCCGAATTGGTGCCGGCACCGGCGCCACGATCGGCAAGTGGCGCGGCGCCGACGACAAGGTGCCGGGTGGTCTCGGGATCGCGACCCATTCCGGCTCCCTGAACGTCGACGCGATCGCGGTGGTGAATGCCGTCGGCGACGTCGTCGCCGACGACGGGGCGGTGATCGCTGGGTCGAGCGCGCCCGCCGATGCACCGCCATTCCCGGAGCCGAGGCCGTTCGAGGCGACCACGCTGGTGGTGGTCGCGACCGATGCGCCCCTCTCGAAGCTCGAATGCCAGCTCTTGGCCCAGAGCGGTCATGACGGGTTGGCCCGGTCGCTCCGCCCGGCCCACACCCGCCACGACGGCGACCTCGTGCTCGCGCTCGCGACCGGAACCGGTACGCCGCGTGACGAGGCCGAGCCGTTCGCACTCGACCGGCTGCGCGTCGTCGTCACTGAGGTCGTGGCCGAGGCAGTGAGGAACGCCGTCCGGCAGACTTGACGGGTGAGCCTGCTCGACCCTGAGGAACTGACCTCCTCGCACGCGCCGACCTGGGCATCGTGGGACGACTTGGAGCGCGAGGCGCTCGGATGCACGAAGTGCCCGCTCGCTTCCGCTGGTCGTACGCAGGTCGTGTTCGGTGTGGGTGCGCGTGACGCCGATCTGGTCTTCGTCGGCGAGGGGCCCGGCGCCGAAGAGGACAAGCAGGGGATCCCATTCGTCGGACGCGCCGGAAAGCTGCTCACGCAGCTGATCGAAGGCATCGGGATGACGCGCGACGAGGTGTACATCGCGAACGTCGTGAAGTGCCGTCCGCCGGGCAACCGTGATCCGGAGCCCATCGAGATCGAGACGTGCCGTCCGTACCTGGAGGCCCAGCTCGCGTTCCTCGAGGCGAACGTCATCATGACGTTGGGCAACTTCGCGACGAAGCTGCTGCTTGACACCAAGATCGGCATCACGAAGCTGCGCGGTCAGGAGTTCGAGGTTGCGCTCGGGAAGTCGGGCGAGAAGCAGGTGCTCGTCCCGACGTTGCATCCCGCCGCCGTGCTCAGGAACGGCGGCCCTGCACTCGCACAAGCGCGCTCAGACTTCGTGGTGGCCAAGCGAGCGCTCGCACGCCGTCTCGAGGCCAGGTGACCGAACCCGAACGCCGGCCCACCGTGGCCGGGACCCTCATGGCGCACGCGCCTGAGGAGACTCGCGTGATCGGCAGCCGTCTCGCGACGCTGCTCGAGCCGGGCGACATCGTGCTGCTCGCTGGACCGCTCGGCGCGGGCAAGACGGAGCTGGTGAAGGGTGTCGCCGAAGGTCTCGGTGTCGACGAGGTCGTGGTGAGCCCGACGTTCACCCTCGCGCGCGAGTACGAGGGCCGACTTCGCTTGGTGCACGTCGATGTGTACCGGCTCGACACCGCGCAGGAGCTGCTCGACCTCGGCCTCGAAGACCTCGCGGACGACGGCGTGATGGTCGTCGAGTGGGGCGACGCGGTCGCGGGGTTGCTCCCGCCGGAACACCTCGAGATCGCCATCGATCTTGCTGATGACGAGTCAACGCGAACACTCACGTTCACGCCGTCGGGGCCGTCGTGGGGATCTCGCTCCGCCGCGCTCGGTGCCGTCCTGGGCGGCGGCTGATGCTCGTCCTCGCGATGGACACCGCCACGCCGCAGGTCGCGGTCGCGATCGGCGACAGCGGCGCGGTGCGCGGTGAGGTGCGCGTCGTCGGGGGACGCCGCCATGCCGAGCAGCTCGCGCCCGCCATCCAGTACGTCTGCGCGCAGACGGGGGTACGGCTCGACCAGCTCGCGGCCATCGCCGTCGGTGTGGGTCCGGGACTGTTCACCGGGCTTCGGGTCGGTGTCACCACCGCCAAGGTCATGGCGCAGGCGCTGCGCATCCCAGTCGTCACCGTCCCCACCCTCGACCTTGTCGCGTACCCGCTCCGGCACACTCGCCGCATGGTGGTGGCGGTGATCGATGCCCGCAGGAAAGAGGTCTTCCACGCCCGCTACCGATCGGTGCCCGGTGGGCTCCAACGGGAAGGCGAGTACGCCGTCGGTCCGGTCGGGGACCTGATCGCCGACCTCGAGGCCGGGGGTGAGGAGGTGCTCCTCGCCGGAGACGGCGTGGCCCGCTACCGGAGCAAGCTCGCCGACCTGGAGCGGGCCGAGGAGGCGGGGCCCGCCTTCGACATGCCGAGCGTCGGGGCCCTGATCGAGCTGGCCACGGCCCGGGCCGAGCGTGAGGAGTTCACGACGCCCTGGGAGGTCCATCCTCTGTACCTGCGCGAGAGCGACGCCGAACTTCATTGGGCGACCCCTCGATGATGTACATGCACCGCAGTCGTTGGGCATCGCGAAGGTCCACCCACGATGACTTTCTGTCGATGATGCGAGCGTCATCATGATCACGGAGCCCATCACCGTCGAGATCTTGCCGATGCGCCGACGCCACGTGCGCTCGGTGCTCAAGATCGAGCAGCAGGTGTACCCCCGGCCCTGGAGCCACTCGCTGTTCCTGTCGGAGCTGGCGCTGCGGGCGACCCGCTCGTACTTCGTGGCCAAGATCGGGCGGGACGTCGTGGGCTACGCCGGCCTGATGATGACCGCGGAAGACGGCCACGTCACCACCATCGCCGTCGATCCGAACTGGCACCGCCACAAGGTCGCGACCCGGTTGATGGCCGCGGTCGCCCGCGAAGCCCTCTCTCGCTTCGCGCAGAACCTGACGCTCGAAGTGCGGCTCTCGAACCTCGCCGCACAGCACCTCTACCGGCGCTTCGGCTTCGCGCCGGTCGGCGTGCGCAAGAACTACTACCAGGAGACCAACGAGGACGCGCTCATCATGTGGGCGCACGGGGTCGACAGCGCCGACTACATCGCGCTCCTCGACAGCATCGAGCGTGCGCTCCCCGGCGAGACCGTCATCTCATGACACGCGGCGCCCGGAGCGACGAAGGAGCCGAGGGTGCTCGCCAGCGAGCGAGCGCTCGCGGGGCCGCGGACCGGGTGGCTGTGCCGCCCGAACCGCACGAGACGGAGCCTGCGGAGTCGACCATGAGGTGGTTCCCGCCCCGCAGCGAGGGAGCGAATGTCTTGGGCATCGAGACGTCGTGTGACGAGACGGCCGCGGCCGTCGTCGGCAATGGCACCGACGTGCTGTCGTCGGTGGTGTCGAGCCAGGTGGATCTGCACGCTCGCTTTGGTGGAGTTGTGCCGGAGATCGCGAGCCGCGCGCACGTCGACCTCATCGGCCCAGTGGTTGCGGACGCGCTTGGCGAAGCCGGCGTCGAGCTGCCGGAGCTGACTGCCGTCGCCGCCTGTCACGGTCCCGGCCTCGCGGGTGCGCTGCTCGTCGGCGTGAGCGCGGCGAAGGCGCTCGCGTTGGTCGCCGATCTCCCGTATGTCGGCGTGAACCACCTGGAAGCGCACTGCTACGCGGCGTGGCTCGAGGAACCTGACCTCACGCCCCCGCTCGCGGTGCTCGTTGCGTCCGGCGGTCACACGCTCGTGGTCGTGATGGAAGACCACGGGAAGTACCGCGTCGTCGGGCAGACCGTGGATGACGCCGCGGGTGAGGCCTTCGACAAGGTCGCGCGTCACCTCGGGCTTGGCTATCCGGGTGGCCCACTCATCGACGCACTCGCACGTGACGGCGAACCCGACGCAATCGCGTTCCCGCGGGCCATGCCGGGGGAACCCGACTTCTCGTTCTCGGGTCTCAAGACCGCGGTCGTGCAGCACATCCGCAAGCATCCCGATGGCAACGTGGCTGATGTGGCCGCGTCGTTCCAAGCCGCGGTGGTCGACCAGCTCGTCGACAAGCTCGTGCGGGCGGCCGACGAAGCCGGCGCCTCGACCCTGGTGCTCGGCGGGGGCGTGGCCGCGAACTCGCGCCTTCGGGCGCGGGTCGAGGAGGTCGCCGCGGCGACCGGGCGACGGGCGTTCCTGCCGCCTCGCGACCTCTGCACCGACAACGCCGCGATGATCGCCGCCGCCGCTTGGTGGCGGCTCCAGGCCGACGGCCCGACGCCCCTCGACGCCGGGGTCGCCCCCAGCTTGAGCTTGTGATGCGGCGCCCGGAGCGACGGAGGAGCCGAGGGTGCTCGCCAGGGAGCGAGCGCCCGCGGGCGGGGTATCCCCGCCCGCAGCGAGCGACCGAGGAGTGATGCCCATTTGCGAGCCTCGGAGCGGCCCGGTATCTTGCTGTTAGCACTCGCCCCTTGTGAGTGCCAAAGACCTGGAACCGACCGCCGCAGGAGGCGTGACGAATGAAGCTGCAGCCGCTGGAAGACCGCATCGTGGTGCGGGCAAGCGACGCCGAGGAGACCACGGTGAGCGGGCTCGTGATCCCCGACACCGCCAAGGAGAAGCCCCAGCAGGGTGAGGTGCTCGCCGTCGGCCCCGGCCGTCGGTCCGAGGACACCGGCGAGGTCATCCCGATGGACGTGGCGGTCGGCGACACCGTCGTCTACTCGAAGTACGGCGGCACCGAGATCCAGATCGACGGCGAGGACCTCTTGATCCTCACCAGCCGCGACGTGCTCGCCAAGGTCGGCAAGTAGGGGAACCCTCGAGCGCACGCTCCTCCCGTCGTTCCGCGCGGCACCGGAGCGACGGAGGGGCGGAGGTGCTCGCCCAGGGAACGAACGCCCGCGGCCGGGGTATCCCCGGCCGCAGTGAGTGACCGAGTAGTGATGCCAGCGCGGGGAGGACGCCAACGGATCCCGCGGCCACCGACGGCTCGACCCGGAAGCCCGCCGTCGTGGGCGCGGCTCACGCCCGACGAGCGTCGGTTCACGATCGACGACGTGCGCGCCGCGTGCGCGTCACTTCCTCCGCCTCGCCGTCCGCTCCCGCCCGCGACGGCTCGGCCGGCGGCCGTGCTGCTCGCGATGTTCGAAGAGGGCGGCGACACCCGCATCCTCCTCACGAAGCGCCCAGACACGATGCCGTCGCACCAAGGCGAGATCGCGTTCCCGGGCGGCAAGCTCGACGACGAGACTGACGCGTCGCTGCGTGACGCCGCACTCCGCGAAGCGCACGAGGAGATCGGGCTCGACCCCCGCGCCGTCGACGTCGTCGCGGAGCTCGACAGCATCGTCACGGTGATGGGCCGGTTCCGGCTGACGCCGTTCGTCGGTCTGTTGCCGGGCCGTCCCGAGCTCCATCCCGACTTCACCGAAGTGGTGAGCGTGTTCGACGTGTCGATCGCCGAGCTGCTCGATGACGCCACTTTCCGAGAGGAACGGTGGGACGTGCCGTCGACCACGGGCGCCGGGACGAACCGCAACCGACCCGTGCACTTCTTCGAGCTGCCCGACGAGACCGTGTGGGGCGCAACCGCCCACATCCTCGCCGTCTTCCTCGAGCACGTGACCGCCAGCCGGTGAAGCTGCGAAGGGCGTTCGTCGCGCTCGTCATCGGCGCTGCCGTGCTCCTTCCCGCCGTTCCGGCCGGGGCTGAGCGCGACCCGGCCGTCGACGCAGTGTTCGCAGAGCTCGGCGCCGACGCGCCCGGGTGAACGGGTTGCGCGCATCGGGATACACCGCGCACATCGACGCCTCCCCGGTGGCGAGGTGGTCGGGGTGACTCGCGTAGATGCGCCCGAAGTTGCGGACGGGAGACGGGCAGACGACGCGCTAGGGCCGCACCTCACGGATGACCCGGGACAGGTCGCGGCCAAGATCGAGCGTGGCCTCGACGCGACCATCGGGGTAGCCGAGCCAGTGCAGCTCCGTGACGCCGACGAGCTTGGCTGCGGCGGTCTGCTCCGCGTGTCGGATCTCCCGCATGTCGTGGCGTGACACCGCTCGGTCGTGGCCGCCCGCATCGCCGTCGGTGACGATTCAGTACGCGACATCGATGCCGGCATCGGTCCACGTGGCGACCGTTCCCGCGGCTCCGAAGTCGACGTCGTCGGGATGGGCGGCGGGCCCGGCGGGGGCGGCGGTGGGCGGGGCGGGGCACGGGGACTCCGATCCAGGGTGGGACAGGGTGCGACAGGGTGCGACAGGGCGGGGCGGGAGAGGACGGCAGGGCGGGCGAGACCCGTGCGTAGATTCGGCCGCCTCCAGCAACGGTTAGGATCCACGTGTCATGTCGTTGCGCCGTCCCGCGGTCGCCGCCCTCGTCGCCACCGTTTTCGCGGCGCTCGTGGCCGCCCCCGTCGCCGCCGACCCGACCCCGGGCGCCCCGACGAGCACCTCCACCACGGCCCCGGCGAACGAGTCGGCCGCGACCACCAGCACGACGACCCCTACGACGACCCCGACGACGACCCCGACGACCGTCCCGGCCCCACCGAACACGGAGCCGCCGCCGGTTCTCATCGAGGCGCCCTTCGTCGAGGGCGAGGTCATCGTGAAGTACGCGTCCTCCGCCGACGCCGCCGACCGCAGCGATGCCCAGGCTGCGGTGGGCGCGCTCGACGCCGCACCCGTCTCGGACCTCTCCACGCGGACCGAGGTGCTCACGCTCGACGGCTCCAAGTCGGTGGCCCAAGCCGTGGCGACCCTCCGCGCCGACCCCGACGTGCAGATCGCCGAGCCGAACTACATACTCACGCCAGCCGCGACGTCGAACGACCCCATCTACACCTCCGGCGGACTGTGGGGGATGTACGGCGACGCCACGTCGCCGTCGAACCCGTTCGGGAGCCAGGCCGGTGAGGCCTGGGCCGCGGGGTACGTGGGCTCGGCCAGCGTCTACGTCGTGGTGATCGACGAGGGCATCGACGTCTCGCACCCCGACCTCGCCGACAACATCTGGACCAACCCGTTCGACCCCGTCGACGGCATCGACAACGACGGCAACGGCTACATCGACGACGTGAACGGCTGGGACTTCCACAACAACGACCGGTCCGTCTTCGACGCCGGCGGCGATGCCCACGGCACCCACGTCGCCGGCACGATTGGCGCGGTCGGCGGCAACGGCATCGGTGTGGCCGGCGTCAACTGGGACGTCACCCTGATCTCGGCCAAGTTCCTCGGGCCGAGCGGCGGCACCACCACTGAGGCGATCCGAGCAGTCGACTACGCCACCCAGCTCAAGGTCGGCCACGGCCTCAACATCGTGGCCACCAGCAACTCGTGGGGGGGCGGTGGCTTCAGCCAGGCCCTGCTCGATGCCATCAATCGCGGGGGCGACGCCGGCATCCTCTTCATCGCCGCCGCCGGCAACTCGAACTCCAACAACGACGTCACGAACAACTACCCGTCGAACTACGAGTGCACCCGTACGGCGGCCGGCGCCGCTCGCGGCTGGGACTGCGTGATCGCCGTGGCCGCCACCACCTCGAGCGGGGCCAAGGCCTCGTTCTCCAGCTACGGCGCCACCCGTGTCGACCTCGGTGCCCCCGGCGCGGGCACCGCGTCGACGACCCCGGGCAACACCTACTCCACCTACAGCGGCACGTCGATGGCCACGCCGCACGTGTCGGGCGCTGCGGCGCTCTGCGCGTCGGCGAACCCCGCCATGACCGCGGCCCAGATCCGGGCGGCGATCCTCTCCACCGCCACGCCCACCCCATCGCTCGCCGGCATCACCGCCACCGGCGGCCGCCTCGACGTCGGTGCTCTCGTCGGGGCGTGCCGCCCCGCGACCGCGCCGGTGTCCGGTGCGCCGACCGGACTCGGTGCCACTGCATTGTCGGATTCCCAGGTCCGCCTGACCTGGACCGACGGCACGACCGGTGAGTCGTACCACGAGGTGCAGCGGGCGGGCGTGACCAGCGGGAACTGCGACACCTTCGCCGCGGTCGCCACGGTCGGTGCCGACACGACGAGCACGACGATCGACGGACTCACCGGGTCCACCGAGTACTGCTTCCGGATCCGGGCCGGCAACGCCTACGGCACCGGGAGCACGACCGCCTGGACCGACCCCGCCCGGGCGACGACAGCTGCTCCACCGCCCCTCCACGTGTGCGCAGCCACGACCTTCGCCTGGATCAACCCGGCTGCCGCCACCGCGATGAACCTCACCGACGATTCCGCCGTCCTCATGATTCTCGGGTTCACCACTCAGTTCCTGGGTACGCCGTTCACCGAGGTCTACGTGGGATCGAACGGGATCCTCGGGTTCGGTTCCCCGGTCTCCGCCTACCAAAACGGGCCCATTCCCTCGGCGACCAGTCCCAACAACTACGCCGCCCCGTGGTGGGACGACCTCAATCCCGGAGTCGGTGGTCGTGTGAGTTGGATGACGATCGGCGCCGCCGGCGCGCGCCAGTTCGTGGTCACCTGGGAGGACGTGCCGTTCTACGCCGCCGCCGGGTCTAAGATCACCTTCCAGGCCGTGATCACCGAGGGCGTCGACGGGGTGCTCTTCCAGTACCTCGACACGGTCGGCACGTCGGCAGCCCACAATGGGGGCGCCGGCGCCACCATCGGCACCGAGAACGTCGACGGCACGCGGGGCACACAGTTCTCCTACAACTGGGCTTCGGTCACCGACAACTCGGCGGTCCGGTGCGCCCTGCCGGGCACCGACCCGCTCACGATCTCGACCACGTCACTGCCCGCGGGCACCACCGGCGTCGCCTACTCGGCCACCCTCGCCGCGACCGGCGGCGCGACCCCCTACACCTGGTCGCTCGCCGCCGGCACCCTCCCCGCC
>VGBR01000004.1 GCA_016870355.1 Actinomycetota bacterium
CCGGCGGTTGGCAAAGCCGCCGCCGACGCGCGAAGCGGCCGCCGGCACTGCCGGCGGCCGCTTCCTCGGCACAGGGGGGTATGCCGATCGAGGCGCGCGCGAATCGGGGAGGTACGTCGTCAAGGCCCGGCGCTCACGGCGAGTCGCCGAGGGTCGGCTTCACCTCGGTCCAACCGTTCATGGTCGTGCTGGGCGCGTCGGCGGGCGGCGGGGCTTCCCCACTGATCGGGACGGGCGTCGGCGGAGTACCCGGAGGCACCATCCCCATCTGCCGAGCCGCTTCGGTGATGCGAACGGGAGACGAGAGCTGCGCGTACTCGTAGCGCGCATTTTCGTAGCGACGCTCCGCGATCGCCGTCCGCCGCTCGAGCTCGTCGAGCGCGACCTGACTCTGAGCGAGCAGCGCGTGGAAGCCGACCACGGTCAGCGACGTGATCACCGCACCGCTCACGAGCGCGAGCGTCCGGCGACGCCGGCGCACCTGGGTGCGAACCGGAACCACCTGGAGCGCGGGCCGCGGTGCCGGCGCGCGATACGGACCCCACGTCTTGGGGAACGCGAGCGCGGTCGCACCGTGCGTGCGCGGTGCACGAGCAGGGGCCGAGCGACGCGTCGGGCGCTCGAGGACGGTTGCGGTCATGAGGGTGAGCTCGCCCGGACCTTCTCGGCCGCACGAAGCCGCGCGCTCTGCGCACGTCGGTTCGTCGCGATCTCGGCCGGACGCGGCCGCATCGGCCGACGCGTGAGCACCCGCACAAGCGGCTTGCGGACAGGCTCCACGGGCAACCCTGGCGGCTGCTCGCTCACACCCGTCCACTGGGTGAAGCGATCCTTGACCAAGCGGTCCTCGAGCGAGTGGTAGCTCAGCACGAGGATGCGGCCACCTGGCGCGAGCAGATGCACGGACTCGTCGAGGCCGGCCTCGAGGTTCGGCAGCTCGCGGTTGACCTCCATCCGGATCGCCTGGAACGTGCGGCGCGCCGGGTGCGGGCCACGACGACGCGCGCGTGCAGGGATCGCGTCCTTCACCGCGGCGACGAGGTCGCCGGTCGTCTCGAGCGGGCGACGCGCGACGATCTGCGCGGCGATGCGCTTCGCGAACTTCTCTTCGCCGTAGCGCTGGAGCACGTCGACGAGTGCTTCCTCGTCGTACTCGTTGAGGACCTTCTCGGCCGTCAGCTCACCGGCCGAATCCATCCTCATATCGAGTGGTGCGTCACCCCAGTACGAGAAGCCGCGTTCGGGCCAGTCGAGCTGCGGGCTGCTGACACCCAGATCGAACAGGATTCCCATGATCACTCCCTCGCTCGCCTCGCTCGCGATCGCCGCCAGCTGGCTGAAGTTGCCGTGCACCACCCGGACTCGCTCCCCGAACTCGGCGAGTGCCGCAGTTGCGGCGGTCACCGCTTCGGGGTCTCGATCCATCCCGAGGACTCGGATGTCGGGCCGGTCTTCGAGGAGCGCACGGGCGTGCCCGCCTCCCCCGACCGTTGCGTCGACGATCCAACCTGCAGGTACCGCTCTGAGGAGCTCGACCACTTCCTCGGTCATCGCTGCTTGGTGCTCGTACCGAGTCATGACCGGTTCCTCTGTTACCGTTCGGCGCTGCGGGTTCGTCGCTCGGGTCCCGCCCAGGTCTGCTGCCAGCCCCCCGACCGGACGAGTGCCGTTCGGTTTTCTCCCCGAATCGACTCGGTGGAAGCGGGCGGAGTAGGGGCTTCACCGCGCCGACCGGAGGGCTGGCAGCAGACCCGCAACGGGTCCGTGATGTTGGCTGCGTCGCTCGCGAGGACTCCTTTCGTCGCTTGTCGTTGTCCGTCAGACCACGATGCCGGGGAGGCTGTCGTCGCCAGCCAGGAGCGCCTCGCCCTGGGCGCGGTGTGCGCGCCAGCGCTCGGCGTCCCAGATCTCGATGTGGGTGAGCGCGCCGTTGACCACGACCTCGCGGTCGAGCCCGGCGTACTCGCGAAGCGGAGGCGGCACCGGGACGCGTCCCTGCTTGTCGGGCACGACCTGGCTGGCGAGGGCAAAGATCGTCCGCGCCACCACCATGCGGTCACCGCCCTCTCGGGCGAGCTCCTTGGCGCGGGTCACCACGCCCTCCCACTCCGCGGGGGTGTAGACGGCGAGGCACTTGCTCTGTCCCGCGGCCAGGTACGCGCCGCCCTCGAGGGCGGGGCGAAACCGGGCAGGCAAGATGAGCCGTCCCTTGTCGTCCAGGGAGTGTGGGAACTCCCCGAGAAATGCATCCACGGTCCCCCTCTAGGGAGAGCGCACCCCCACCAGGGTGTTCCCTCCACTTTCCACCATTTCCGAGCAATCTAGACCCACTTTCCCCCCCCGCCAACCCACCTTCTCCCCCATCTCCCCCATTCGTCACCCAACCCCCACCCCTCCTCCCCCCTTCGCTCGTCACCTCGGGGCGCCATGCCCGCGTCTGGCGCGCCGAAGCCCGGGTCCACGCCTTGGCGGGAGGCGGTGGGTGCCCGGGACGCTCCGTCGTGGCGCGGTGCTCCGCCGCAGCGCGAGCGGCGCCCTGCGGGCGCTAGAGGCGAGGGCCTGCGTCTCCGCAATGCGCCTCGACGAAGGCCCCGGGACCCACCGCAGTTCACGAGAGCTGCGCGCTAAGCGGCCTTTCGACCGCGGGTGCGGGGCGGAGGCGACGGTGTCGGGTGCGGCGCAGTTGCACCGATCGGCCGAGACCCGGCTCGAAGAGCCGACGGCCGATCCGCCTCTGGCGGATGGCCGGCGTAGGGGCTCGGGCGAAGTTAGGTGCAGCGCCGTCGCCCGATGCCTCGCCGCAGTCCCCCGCACTGGCGAACGTGACCGCGAGGGTCCCGCGGAGAGCTCACGCGCGTCTGCGCCTAGGAGTCCGGGGTTGTGGCGAGAAAGAGCGGGGCTACGCGGGGACGGCCTCTCTTGGCGCGTTCGGCTCTCTTTCGCTCGGCAAGTAGGAGGTCCAGGCTGGGTCTGGGTTGCCTGCTGTTGCTACTAGCCAGAGGGCTGCGTGGGGAGCTCTCGGTGTTCTCTTCAGCCTGAGGTTGGCTTCTTGGAGTAGCCGGTCTTCTTTCTTGGCGTTGCAGTTGCGGCAGCTGGCTACGACGTTTTCCCAGGTGTGGGTGCCGCCTCGGCTTCTTGGGACTACGTGGTCGATGTTCTCTGCGTTGCGGTTGCAGTACTGGCAGCGGTGGTGGTCACGCGCGAAGACGGCTCGTCTGCTGAGTGGGACGCGGGTTCTGAAGGGCACGCGTACGAAGTGCACCAGTCGGATGACCGAGGGGGCGGGGATGCTGGTGCGTTCGGAGCGGAACTCGGCGCCGTTGCGCTCGAGGATCTCCGCCTTCTCCTTGAGCACGAGCACGACGGCTCGGCGGGCCGAGACGACGCAGAGCGGCTCGAAGCTGGCGTTGAGCAGCAGCGCTCTCCCCAACTCGAGCGACCTCCTCTCGGACCAGACTGGCGAGGAGTCTACCGGCGCGCCCGCGCCGGCTTGGTCCGACTCCATTGGTCGGCATCGCAGGCGATGCCTCCTGCTCCGGCGGTCGGCGAAGCCGCCGCCTACGCGTTCGTTGCCAGCTGTCGGCGGTGTTCGTCGCGGCACCACTCGAGGTAGGTCACGAGGTCGCCGGGCGCGGGCGCGCTGTCACTGCCGTACTGCGTCTCCAGGCGGAAGTGGAGGTAGGCCGGGTCCGGGCGCGGGATGAACGGTGGTCGCCGCCACCATCCGGGCCGGCTCGTGCGCGCGAGCTGGCGCAGCGCCGTGCGCCACAGCGTCGGACGGATCGCCACTGCGAGGGCAGCGCGCGCCCACGAGCCTCGCGGCGTCGACCGCGTAGGCGGCGGCTTTGCCGACCGCCGGAGCAGGAGGCATCGCCTGCGATGCCGACCAATGCAGGTGCCCACAGTCACAACGGTAGGTCCAGGTACCCTGCCCTCATGGCGCAACCTGCGGCGGCGCGGCGCGTAGACGTCGCCGGGATCTTCGAAGCCTTGTTGCGCAACATCGAACGGGTGATCCAAGGCAAGCGCGAGCAGGTGCGGCTCGCGTTGGTCTGCTTGTTCGCCGAGGGCCACCTGCTCATCGAGGACGTGCCCGGGGTCGGCAAGACCTCGCTGGCCAAGGCGATCGCTCGCTCGATCGCCGCGACGGCGCATCGCATCCAGTTCACCCCGGACCTCCTTCCTTCCGACGTCGTCGGGGTGTCGGTGTGGAACCGGGCGACGAACGAGTTCGAGTTCCGCCCGGGTGCGGTCTTCGCGCACGTCGTGCTGGCCGACGAGATCAACCGCGCGTCGCCGAAGACGCAGTCGGCGCTGCTTGAATCGATGGAAGAGCACCAGGTGACGGTGGACTCGCGCACGTACGCGCTGCCACGACCGTTCCTCGTGATCGCGACCCAGAACCCGGTCGAGCTCGAAGGCACCTATCCCCTGCCGGAAGCGCAGCTCGACCGCTTCCTCATGCGCGTACCGATGGGCTATCCGAGCCGCGACGCCGAAGTCGCCATCCTCGACAGCCAAGGTGTCGCACACGCGGGAGTCGACCAGCTCGAAGCGGTCGTGTCCGCAGCCGACGTGGCGGCCGCAGCCGACGCGATCGTGTCGGTGCACGTCGCTCCCGCGTTGCAGGCGTACATCGTCGATCTGGCCGAAGCGACCCGTCGGCATCCTGATCTCGTGCTCGGCGTCTCCCCTCGTGGTGCGCTGGCACTGCAGCGCGCCGCACGCGCGCTCGCCGCGAGCACCGGGCGCGACTACGTCATCCCTGACGACATCAAGCTCCTTTCCCCCGCCGTGCTCGAGCACCGAGTGCTGCTCGGACCAGAAGCCGAGCTGCGCGGCGTGACGACCGCCGACGTGGTGCACGCCGCCGTGGCATCGGTCGCGGTGCCCGGCACCTCCGGCTGACCTCCGCCATGGAAGGTCGCGGCGTCGCCCCGCCCGCGCCCGGCGTCACCCTGACGCGGCGCGGATGGACGCTCGCAGGCGCCGCGGCCGGGCTGGTGCTCGGTAGCCGCGTGCTCGGAGCCGGACCGCTGGCCGGGCTCGGCATCGGCGCGGCACTCCTCCTTGGCGTCGGCGTCGTGTGGGTACGAGCGCGTCGACCCGCGCTGCGGATGACGCGATCGGTCCGACCGGCGCGACTGCACGTCGGCACCGAGGGGCGCATCGTGCTGGAAGGTGTCACGACGACGGCAACGCCGTTGCTCACGCTCACCGATCGGATCGACGACGGCAAGCGCGCCGCGCGCTTTCTGGTGCCGCCGGGTGACGCTGACGAAACGATCCGTGCCGTGTATCGGATCCCGACCCGGCGACGCGGGCGTCACCTCGTCGGCCCGCTCGTCGGTTCGATCACCGATCCGTTCGGAGTCGTGCGCCGGACGTTCCCGATCACCGAACCCAACGACGTCGTGATCTGTCCGCGGGTGCATGCAGTAGTTCCACCCGCGCGTGGCGGTGGTGGTGAGCCCGCCGCGCACGCTGAAGGTGCGCGGGCTCCTGCGCTCGAGCCGCTCGGAGAGTTCTTGGCCCTGCGCGACTACGAGCCGGGTGACGATCCGAGGCGGGTGCACTGGCGCATGAGCGCGCGCCGGGGCGAGCTGCTCGTACGGCAGGACGAGGCGGCGTCACCCGGACGGGTGGTCCTCGTGCTCGACACCCGATCGCACGTGCACGATGAGGCGAGCTTTGAGTCTGCCGTCGAAATCGTCGCCTCGTTGGCCGTGGCCCTCCGACGCGCGCACGCACCACTCGAAGCGGTCACGACCAAAGGAGAGGTGCTGGGTCGGCCCGGGCCAGGCATGGTGGAGCTGTTGCTCGAGCGGCTCGCCGTGGTCTCCACGGGCGACCCCGACTACCTGACGCGGGTGGTGGCCGGGCTCCGCGATCGCCTCGGTATCGGCGCGGTGGTCGGTGCCACCGGCTACCTCGACGACGAGTTCGCAGACGCGCTGGCCCTGCTGCGGCCGCGTTGTCTCGTCACCGCGATCGCCACCGGGTCGTCGAGCGACGCGCGCGCTCTCATCCCGGTCGTCGACGCTTCGACCGACTTCCCTGCGGCATGGAATCGCTTCGCCTCCCGAAGCTCACGGCGATGGAACCTCGTCAGCTCCCGGTCGTTGTAGCGCTCGGCGCGGTCAGCGCCACGCTTGTGGTCGCGTTCGGCCGCGTGTTCGCGACCGGCGACTACGTGCTCCCCCTCCTCCTCGCCGCGCTCCTTCCGCACGCGATCTGTGCACTGACGCGGTGGCGCGGACTCAGCAGCGCGGCGTCGATCGGCGCGTCGACTGCGGGGCTGCTCGTGCTGTTGATCGTGACGGTGCCGGACGTGATCACCGATCTCGGCGGCCGGCTCAGCGGCGGGTGGCGTGTGATCACGGTCGACGAAGTGCCGATCCGCGCCACCCATGGTGCAGTGCTGTTGGCGGCGATCGTCGTGTGGATCGCAGCTGTGGCCGCCGACGAGCTCGCGTTCCGACGCCAGGCGTCACTGGGCGCACTCGCGCCGGGCTTGATGGTCCTCATCTGGATCGCGGCGCTCGGCCTCGACGACGGCCAATGGGTGGTCGTGGCGGCGTTCGGTGCCTGTGCGAGCGTGTTCCTCGGATTCCAGCACCAGGTCCTGCTCGAGCATCGGCGCACCCGTCTCGGACCGCGGCGGGTGGTCGACGCACCCCGTTTCCTTGCGGCGGGCGCGGTCACTGCCGTCGTTGCGATCGGCCTCGGGGTAGCTGCCGCGCCCGTGCTGCCTGGTGGCGACAAGCCCTTGTTCGAGACGTCGGGCAGCGGCCGCGAAAACTCGGGCGACAGCTATCGCACCAGCGTGCCGCCGCTGCTCGATGTGGGCGACAAGCTCCGTCTCGGCGACGAACAGGTCCTCTTCTCGGTCGAGGCTGAGCGCGAGGACTACTGGCGGATCGTCGCACTCGATAAGTACCGCTCGGTCGGCGGCGGGCAATGGACCCTCACCGCCGAAGGCGACGAGCGCGTCGCCGAGGGCCTCGACGAGTCCGACGCCGAGTTCCCGCTCGAGCAGCATTTCCGGATCCGCGGCTTGAGCGAGCGGTGGATGCCCGCCGCGTTCGAGCCCGTCGAGGTGAGCACCTCGGACGTCCTGGTGGTGCGCTCGTCATCCACGCTGGTGACGCTCGAAGACAGTGTCTTCGGGATGCGCTACACGGTGATCTCCAACGCGCCGACATTGGCGTTGGACGACAGTGCAGCCGCCCGCAGTGACGACCCCGTTCCTGACGAGCTGCGCGAGTTCACCGATCTGCCGGGCGACTTCCCGGCGAGCGTGATCGAGCAAGCCGAGCTCATCACGGCTGGTCTGGCCACGCCTTACGAGCGTGCGTTGGCACTGCGCGAGTTCTTCCGCGACGGATCCTTCACCTACGACCCGAGCGTCGAGTTCGGCGACGACGAAGCGGCCATCGTGAGCTTCTTGGAGAGCAAGAACGGGTACTGCGTGCAGTTCGCGAGCGCGTACGCCACAATGGCCCGCGCGATCGGCATCCCGGCGCGCGTCGCAGTCGGGTTCACCCCTGGCACGCTCGAAGACGGCGTCTACAAGGTGACGAACCACGACGCGCACGCGTGGCCCGAGGTGTGGCTCGGCGAATCGATCGGTTGGACGCACGCGTTCGACCCGACGCCGCCGAGCGCGAGTGCACCCGGCGGCAGCGACCTGCCCGGCGAACCCGAGGCGACCACCGCTCCCGTCACACCTACGACGACGGTGACGTCGCCAACCACCGGGTCGACCACCGTGACTTCCCCACCGTCGACCACACCGGTCACCGGCACCGACGGCGGCGTCACTGTGGATCCCGACCCGAACACGACCGATGAGGGCGCAGGGGGGGTCCCGTGGTTCGCGGCCGTGGTGCTCGCGGTGCTCGTGCTCATCCTCGGTCCGATCGCGATCGTGCTCGGCTTGAAGGCGAGTCGACGTTCGCGTCGGCGTCGTCACGCCGACCCCGCGGTGGCGATCACCGGCGCGTGGGCCGAAGCGGTCGACGACCTCACCGACCATCGCCACGCGTGGGCCCCGTCGAGCACGCCGCTCGAGGTCGCACGGCAGGTTCCCGTACGTGCAGGTGACACGACGGCCGAACCGCTGCGCGCGCTTGCCGATGCATACGGAGCAGTGCGCTACGGGGCGGCTCAGCCCGATCCCGATGAAGTCGACGACGTCTGGGATCACGTCGACACCCTCCATCGCGAGCTCGGCCGTTCACTCGGCTTCGTCGGACGGCTGCGCGCCCGCATGGATCCGTCGACGCTGCGTCGCCGCGAACCGGTGTCGTCGGGAGTGGGGCGCGCCTCGCCTCAGGAACCAGACCCGGCGGGGTGGTCGAAACCCCGCAAGCCCTCCACGAACGACTGACGGTCGCGCGAGAACTCGCGCACATCGGCTTCGACGTCGGCCGCGATGCGATCGACCGCAACGAAGAGCGCAAGCTGCCCATGACGCAACGCGTCGAGGATCTGCCCGTCGTCTCGACACGCCCAGACGTGCTCGCCGTCGGTGACCACCTGCAACTCCCCGATGTCCTCACCCGCCGCGAGCAGCTCTCCCACCGCGCGTCGGACGCGTGTCATCGAAAGCCCGGCATCCAGCAACGACCGCACCATTCGCAGCACGACCAGATCACGGAACGAGTAGGGCCCGCCGCCGTCCGCGGGATCGGACTGCGGCACCACCAGCCCACACCGCTCCCAGTACTCGAGCTGCGCCGCGGAGCACCCGGCCAACCGTGCCGCCTGCTGACCGCTGAAGCCCACGTCGGGTGTTGTACACCCCCGCGACGGGTGCCGCGCTCAGAGAGCGGGCAGTGCAGCGGCGGCTGTGCCGACCGCTGCACTTCCGAGAGCCCGACGCTTGCGAGGGCGACCAGAAAAAGCGGTCAGGAAGGGTCTTCGTCGTCTCGCTGCCAGCGGTCGCGCCCGCGCCGTCCGGCATTGCCGAACATCCCCTTGAGCGCCCCGCCGCGGTTCGCGCTCAGCGACTCCAGTCCGGCGCGCCCCATCTTGCGCACGTGGTGCTCGATCACCAGCAGGCAGGCCAGCATGGCGAGGAAGCCGAGCACCGCCAGCGGCAGCACACTGGTGAACGTGGTGACGAGGAGCACGAGGCCGACGATCAGCCCGAGCACGGCGTACTTGATCATCCGCGCCGAGTGCCGGTACAGGGTCGTGTCCGACACCTGCTGCACGAGCTTCGGGTCGGTGACCGAGAGGTTGGCCTCGATCTCCCGAAGGATGCGTTGTTCGTCCTCGGACAGCGGCATGAAAGGGCTCGTTCGGTGTGCGAGATCGGATCGTGCGACCCGGCGCGCCATTGTCGCGCACCAATGGCCTGGTCTCAACGCGAGGCGACCGGCCGACTGGTACGCCTCAAGGGCCGATCGGTGTGAGCACGCCGCCCGCGGCCGACGACCGGTACGCGGCATCAACCACATGGTGTGCGCGGAGCGCGATCGACGCGTCGGGCCAGCCTTGCTTGCCACCGGCCGTAATCCCGTCGAGGAACGCCTTGGTCGGTACCGCGTACTGCACGATCGGCGCGAGGTACTCGGCCGGCACGTCGAGCTGCCGCTCCCACGTGGGCAGCTCGCCGGGCACGAGAGTCTCCCCCTGACTCGTCTCGATGTGCAGCGGCCCGAGGTGATCGTCGTCGGCCCACAGGTACGCGTCTTCGCAGAACATTTCGAGCCGTCGGCTCGAGCTCCGGCTGAGGATCTGATGCCAGACGCTCAGCAACGTCGCGTGCGAGCCGTCCGGATATCCGAGCGTGAGGACCGCCACGTCGTCGATCCCGGGATGACCGAAGCGCATTGCCGTCTCCGCTCGCACCGACGCCGGCGGTCCGAGGATCCACGCCAGCACATCGACGTCGTGGATCGAATGCTCGAGCAGCGTCCCGCCCCCGGCCTTGGCGACGTCGGCCCGCCATTCGGACGCGTACTGACCCTGGGTCGGGAAGAACTGGTCGTCGCGCAGCGAGGTCGCGAGCGGCCGCCCGTACGCCCCAGACGCGACGGCATCAGCGGTCGCCGCGAACACGGGGGCGTGCCTGAGGACCAGGCCGACCTGGTGTGGCACCTGCTCCAGGAGCGCCGCTACGACCTCACATTCGGCGAGCGTCGGCGCGAGCGGCTTCTCACAGAACACCGCGCGACCACCGTCGACCGCGGCCTGCACCACTGCCCGGTGCTCGGCGGTCCAGGTGCACACCCAGACCACGTCGACCGCGTCGACCAACGCCTCGAGATCCGTGCCGGAGATGGCGCCGTGCGGCTCGGCCATGCGGGCCGCCCGCTCACCGTCGATGTCGCAGGTGTGCGTGACGGCAGCGTCAACCAGCCCCGCCCGGATGACGGCGCGCAGCGCAACCGAGTGCACCATCCCGATGAACCCGCACCCGACGAGCCCGATGTGCAACGTCACGCGTCGCGCTCGCTGCGCGTGCGGACCAATCGGGCCGGCATCACTGCCTCGTCGCCGTAGCGCGCTCGAACCCGGTCGACACTGCGTTCGAGGTCGCCGCGATCGCGGCGCGTCTTTTCGCTGCCGCGAGGGCTCTCCGCGTCATCCAGCCCGAACGCTTCCTGGACCGCGACTGCCTCTTGCAGCTGCGACACCGAGAGACCGAGAAGACGGAGGCCGGCGCCGAGGTCAACCGCCCGCAACAGCTCGGTGCCAATGCGCGCGAAGTCGGCCGCGAGGTCGGTCGGCTCAGCGATCGTCCGGGAGCGCGTGATCGTCTTGAAGTCGCCGTAGCGGAGCTTCAGATGGACGGTACGACCGGCGAGGCCTGCTCTGCGCAACCGTGATGCGACTTTGTCGGCGAATCGGAGCACCTCGCGTTCGAGGATCGTGCGATCCACCACGTCGCGCGGAAAGGTCTCTTCGTGACCGACCGACTTGGCCCGCCGTTCGGTCTCGACGCCACGATCGTCGTGGTTCCAGGCGAGTGCATGGAGGTGTCGACCATGCGCGTCGCCGACCGCACGGGTGAGCGTCTCCTCGGGTAGCGCAGCCAGGTCGCCGATGGTGCGGATGCCGAAGCGATCGAGACGCTTCCGGGTCGCGGGTCCGACTCCCCAGAGCCGTTCGACCGGGAGCGGATGGAGGAACTCGAGCTCCTTGCCGGATTCGACGACGATGAGACCGTCGGGCTTCGAGAGGTCGCTCGCGATCTTGGCGAGGAACTTCGTGGTGGCGACGCCAACCGACGCGGTCAGTCCAGTGTCGTCACGCACACGCGCCTTGATGGCCACTGCGATCTCCGGACCAGTGCCATGCAGACGACGGGCACCGTGGACGTCGAGGAACGCTTCGTCCATCGACAGCGGCTCGACCAGCGGTGTGAACGACCGCAGGATGCCCATGACGTCATGGCTGGCCTCTTCGTAGCGCTCGAAGCGCGGCGCGAGGAACACCCCTTCGGGACAGGCGCGCCGGGCGCGACCCATGGGCGTCGCTGAGTACACGCCGAAGCGCCGGGCTTCGTAGCTTGCCGCGGCCACGACACCGCGGGGACCCAGGCCACCGACGATGACGGGTCGACTCTGGAGCGAAGGGTCGTCGAGCTGCTCGACCGACGCGTAGAAGGCGTCGAGGTCGACATGCAGGATTGCCGGTTCGGTGCCCTCGCTCACGTGGCGCGGCGCACGGAGAGCGCCTCGTGACTCGAACCGTGCACGTCGTAGCGGTAGCCGCGGGGCGCGGTCGGTCCCCAGCGTTCGGCGAGCCATTCGCACAACGGCTCGTGCACCCAACGAGCGCCCGGTGCGAGCCGCACCAGACATTCGTCGATCGGGAGGAACTGCGCCTCGACGACGATGCCGTCGGGATCCTCGACTCGCAGGTCACCCTCATAGGTGACGGCGCGATGGATCTCCGCGCGCAGGATCCATCCGAGTTCGACGGCTTCGCACACCACCTCGTAGAGCGGGCCTTCCCACTCCGTGACGCGCAACCCGGTCTCTTCCTCGACTTCTCGCGTCAGGCCCTCGAGGAGCGAATCATCCTCCGCGTCGATCACACCGCCCGGGGTGCTCCATTCCTCGCGTCCGCCCCGACGCACGTTGCGCACGAGGAGCACTCCGTCAGATGCTTCGACGAGGGCACCGGCCACGAGCCACTCCCGCATGTGGCTCAGGATATGACCCGGCTGTGACACGTTCGATGCCACGCCACAGCCGCCCCGTACCATCACCACTGTGAACGAGCCGGTCGGTCGTGAAGCGCCGCCCACCATGCCCTCGCGCACCGCGTTCCTGCTCGCGTTCGGCAGCGTCATCGTCGCCGGCGTCCTCGGCGGCATCATCGGCTACGGCGTCGCCGACCTCGACTGCGAGCGCAACTGCGACCCGAACCGGCTGCTCGCAACGGTCCTCGGTGCAGCGTTCGGCGCCCTCGGCGTCGGAATCGTCGCAGTCCTCGTCCTGCGCGCCATGTCCGAATGGCGACGCGGTAAGAACCCTTCGTCGAACTAGGCGCCGAAGGACACTCGCCGGAACGCTTCGGCGTACGCCACACCCGCACCGAGACCGGCTTGCTCGGCGCTGGTGCGGAGGAACTCCCGGAACCACTCCCCGGTCTCGGTGAGCTGGCTCTGGTGGCAGAAGAGCGCGTCGATCTTGCGCTCCAACGTGTCACTGATGTCGACCCAGCAATTCGGTTCGAGCGTGCCCGACAGGTAGACGGCGCCGACGTGGTGCACGTCGAGCCCTTCGGCGCGGTGCTCGGGGAAGTAATGAGGGTTGCCGGCGGCGGGAGCGACGGCGTCGAGCGTCGCCCAGCCCGTGACTCGGTGATCGCGGTGGTTGAAGTATGCGTCTCCGAAGAGCACGGCCATCGGGTCAGGACACAGGACGATCTCGGGCTTCACCTCGCGCACGCAGCGAACGATCGAACCGACGAGATCCCGGTTGTCGTTGATCTCGCCGTCGCCGTAGTCGAGGTGGAAGTGGTCGACGAAGCCGAGCTTGGCTGACGCGGCTTCGGTCTCCTCGATGCGGATGCGCGCGAGCTCGTCGAGGTCAGCGTCGGGGTCGTTGGTGCCCTTCTCCCCGCGAGTGGTGATGAGCACCCACACCGACGTGCCGGCGTCGGCCCAGCGGGCCAGCGTGCCGCCCGCGGAGATCTCGGGGTCGTCCGGGTGGGCGTAGACGGCAAGTGCCCGCGCGGGGGCGTCGGTGATCAGCGTCATCGATCGAGTGCGCGCAGCGCAGCGATCGCACGGTCGATGCCCGGGTCGTCGACGTCCTTGTGCGTCACGAACCTCACGGTACGTGCGTCGATGGTGCCGCACCGCACTCCCTGCTCTTCCAGGCGGGTGACGATCTTGTCGGGCAGGTCCTGGACTGGCGCACACACGATGTTCGTCTGCACTGCACTCGGGTCGATGCTCCCGGGGAACTGGTCGGCCAGCGCTTCGGCGAGTCGACGGGCTCGGCCGTGGTCCTCGGCGAGCCGGTCGACCATCTGCTCGAGCGCAACGATTCCAGCCGCGGCCAGCACCCCCACCTGGCGCATCGCTCCGCCCATGCGAGCGCGTTCGTCGCGGGCTGCGGTCATGACATCGAGCGATCCGCACAGCAGCGAACCGACCGGCGCGGACAGCCCTTTCGACAGACAGAACATCACGGTGTCGCATCCCGTTGCGAGGTCCGCCGGGGATGCGCCGACGGCCACCGCCGCGTTCCAGATGCGCGCGCCGTCGCAATGCACTCGGAGGCCGTGACGCCGCGCGGTCGCGGCCACTGCGTCGACGTCCTCGGCGCGCCACGGTCGCCCGCTGTCCGGCATGTGCGTGTTCTCGATCGAGATCGCCGAAAGCGGCGGCAGGTGGTGCGCCTGATCGGCAACCGCGTCCTCGATCTGCTGCGCGGTCAGGACCCCACTCGGATCCGCGAGCGGCCGCAGCTGCACGCCGGCATTGCGAGCCGCGGCGGCTCCTTCGTAGCGGTACACGTGAGCACGTTCCGGGCACGCGACCTCAGTGCCGACCCGAGTGATGAGCCGCAGCGCGAGCTGGTTGGCCATCGTGCCGGATGGAACGAAGAGGGCGGCGTCCTTGCCCAGCAACCCCGCAGCCAACGCTTCCAGGCGATTGACGGTCGGGTCCTCCCCGTACACGTCGTCACCGACCTCGGCGTCGGCCATCGCACGCCGCATCTCGGGAGTTGGCGTCGTGACGGTGTCAGAGCGCAGATCGACCCAGCCGTCATCGGCACGTTCAGCCATGCTTCGCACGATCCTTGATCGGGCGCAGGAGGCCCTCTTGGATCACCGTGACCGCGACGATCCCGTCTTCGCGGAACACGTGGCCGACCGCGAGACCGCGAGCGTTCGACGCCGACGGGCTTTGCTGGTGGTACAGCAACCACTCGTCGGCGCGGAACGGGCGGTGGAACCACATCGCGTGATCGAGGCTCGCCATCATGAACCGGCCGTCGTGGCCGATGGCGTGGGGCAAGGTCGCGGTGTCGAGCAGCGTGAGGTCCGATGCGTAGGCGACAACGCAAGCGTGCAACAGCGGATCGTCGGGCAGCGCACCATTCGTCTTGATCCACACGTCTTGGGTTGGTTCGCGCGGCGCGGGCTCCAACCAGTGCGGATCCTTCACCGGACGCGAGTCGATCGGGCGGTCGCGCACGAGCCATTCGACCATGCTCTCGCCGAGTCGCGGCAGGTAGGGCTCGAGCCGTTCGCGGAACGTCGGGAGCTCCTCCGGCGCCGGCACCGCGGGCATCTCCATCGAGTGGTCGGGGCCGTCCTCGATGATCTGGAACGATGCGGCAAGGTTGAAGATCGCCTTGCCGTGTTGGATCGCGACGACGCGGCGCGTCGTGAACGATTGCCCGTCGCGGATGCGGTCGACCTCGAAGATCACCGGGATGTTGGGATCGCCGGGCCGCAAGAAGTATGAGTGGAGCGAGTGGACGGGACGATCGTCGCTCACCGTGCGGCCGGCGGCGATGAGTGCTTGCGCGGCGACCTGACCGCCGAAGATGCGTTGCCGGTCCTCGTCGGGGCTCACGCCGCGAAAGAGGTTCTCCTCGAGCGCCTCCAGCTCCAACAGGTCGAGAAGATCGTCGAGCGGTGTTCCCATCAGCCCTCACCGCCCGCGCCGTCGCGCCTCACCCGAGAAACACTTCCAGCTGCTCCAGCAGCTCGCGCGGGACGGTCTTGAGCTCCTTGATCGCGTCACCGATCGGGATGCGCACGATGTCGGTCCCCGCCAACGCGACCATCTTGCCGAAGTCCCGCGCCTGCGCGGCATCGGCGGCTGCGAGCCCGAAGCGAGTTGCGAGAATGCGATCGAAGGCGGTCGGTGTGCCGCCGCGCAAGATGTGACCAAGGATCGTCACGCGCGTCTCGAACCCGGTGCGCTCCTCGATCTCAGGTCCGAGCAGGTTCCCGATGCCGCCGAGCCGCACGTGGCCGAACTCGTCGACTCCCGGGTCTTGCGTGGCCATCGTGCCCTCCTTGGGCACCGCGCCCTCGGCGACCACCACGATCGAGAAGCCCGCGCCGCGCGAATGACGCTGCGCGATCCGGTCGCACACTGCCCCGACGTCGAACGGCTCTTCGGGTACGAGGACCACGTCGGCACTACCGGCCAGTCCTGAGTGCACCGCGATCCATCCGGCATGGCGGCCCATGACCTCCACGACCATCACGCGGTCGTGGCTTTCTGCGGTCGTGTGCAATCGATCGATCGCGTCGGTGGCGATCTGCACCGCGGTGTCGAAACCGAAGGTGACGTCAGTCCCCGAGAGGTCGTTGTCGATCGTCTTGGGAACGCCCACGACGGCGACGCCGTGGTCAGAAGCAAGGCGTGCCGCAACACCGAGTGTGTCCTCGCCGCCAATGGCAACCAGCGCATCGATGCCCACGCGCTCGATGGTGGCGAGCACCGCCTCCACTTGCGCAGGATCCTTGAAGGGATTGGTGCGCGACGTGGGAAGGATGGTGCCGCCGCGGTGCAAGATTCCGCGGGTCGCCGAGATCGAGAGCGGCATCTGCTCGTCCTCGACCAGGCCGCGCCAACCGTGACGGAAGCCGACCAGCTGGTGCTCGTAGTGCGCTTCGCCCTGACGCACAACGGCCCGGATGACGGCATTCAACCCCGGACAGTCGCCACCACCCGTGAGGAGACCGATGCGCATGAGTTCCTCTCGTTCGCGCGTCGTGCCCATCCTGCCTCAACCGGCCCGAGCCGGCCGCCGGGAGGATGAGCGCGCGGATCAAGGGCGGCGCCGGTAATGTCGTCGGCGCGTGGCGCGTGCTTCGAAGCAGAAGGTCGAGGACGCGGCGAAAGCCGTCCTGATCGAGGGTGAGCGGGTCACCTCAACCGGCGAGTGCTGGGCCGTGCAAGCCCGGTCCCGTGTGCCCCTGGCGTTCCTCGCGCGCCGCCAGTACTTGATGGCCCTCACCGACCGCCGCGTGCTCGTGTTCAACGCGGGTCGCGGCGGCCCGACTGCCTCCGACCTCGTGATCGGCAAGCGCTACAAGACCTTCACCTTGGAGAAGGTCAAGCGGCGTCGACCGCTGGTGCAGGTCTCGCTGCTCGCGTCTGGCGGCAACCGGCTGGTCTTCGAGTTCCGTCGCCGCCAGCGTGAGCTCGCAGGTGAGCTGATCGCGCGGCTCACCCCTCCTCCCCCGTCGCACGCGGCTCAGCTGCCGAACGCAGCGCCCACGCTCGCCGCGAAGCTGGCCGACGTGCTCGACGAACCGGGCGACACGAAGTCCGGCGAGTCGGTGTTCTGGGGTTCGCAATCCTGACGGGTCGGCGCGCCCGGACCACCTCCCGATGAGCATCACCCTTGCGATCGACGCGGGCACGACCGGCGTGCGCACGGTGGCCGTCGACGAGCACGGCGCTCCGGGCCTGTTCGCGTACCGCGAGTTCCCGCAGCACTTCCCCCGCCCTGGTTGGGTGGAGCACGACGCCGACGACATCTGGGCCGCGACCGCGGCCACGCTCGCCGAAGTCGTGGAGCAACTCGGCACGGTCGACACCGTCGCCGGCATCGGCATCACGAACCAGCGCGAGACCACCGTGGTGTGGGATCGGGTGACCGGCCGACCGCGGCACCACGCAGTCGTGTGGCAGGACCGCCGCACAGCGGGTCGTTGCGATGACTTGCGTGTCGGCGGGCACGAGGCGCTCATCCGCGCGCGCACCGGGCTCGTGCTCGATCCCTACTTCTCCGCCACGAAGCTCGAATGGCTCTTCACCAAAGGCGGCGTCGACACGGACGCGGACCTTGCGTTCGGCACGGTCGACTCGTGGGTGCTCTGGAACCTCACCGGCGGGACCCACGGCGGTGTGCACAGCACGGATACGACGAACGCGAGTCGAACTCTGCTCTTCGACCTCGACACGCTCGACTGGTCCGACGATCTCCTTGCCCTCTTCGGTGTGCCGCGCTCATGCCTTCCCGAGGTGCGACCGAGCCTCGGACGCTTCGGGGTCACCGACCCCACGTGCGCGGCGGGCCTGCGCGTCCCGGTCAGCGGGATTGCAGGTGACCAACAGGCGGCGCTCTTCGGTCAGGCCTGCTTCGAGCCGGGAATGACCAAGAACACCTACGGCACCGGCTCGTTCGTCCTGATGAACGTCGGCTCGAACCGACCCGCGCCGGTCGACGGCCTCCTGACCACAGTCGCATGGACGACTGCCAACGACGTCGCCTACGCGCTCGAGGGCGCGATCTTTGCCACCGGCGCGGCGGTCCAGTGGCTGCGCGACGGGCTCGGCATCATCGACGACGCCGCGGAGACGGGCCCGCTCGCCGAGAGCGTCCCCGACACCGGCGGCGTCGTGATGGTTCCCGCACTCACCGGCCTCGGATCACCGTGGTGGGACCCATACGCGCGCGGCGCCATCCTCGGCATCACCCGAGGCACCACCCGCGCGCATCTCGCTCGCGCGGTCGTCGAGTCCATGGCGTGGCAGACCCGCGACGTCGTCGACGCCATGACCGCAGCGTCCGGCCACGCCATCACCGAGCTCCGAGTCGACGGCGGCGCCAGCGTCATGAACATCCTCTGCCAGTTCCAATCCGACGTCCTCAACGTCCCGGTACGCCGTCCAAAGGTGAAGGAGACCACCGCCCTCGGCGCGGCGTATCTCGCAGGAATCGCCGAAGGCGTCTGGAGCTCCCCGGTCGACGCAGCAGCAGCCTGGCAAGAAGAAGCCGCGTACGAACCGGAGATGTCGACCGACGAAGTGCAACCCCGCTACGAGGAGTGGAAGCGCGCGGTCGAACGATCCCGAGGCTGGGCGACCGAAGCCGCCGAGTAGCTACGCGGCAGCAGTAGAAGGTTGGAGCGGTGCGACGTGCGCGATGTCGGTCGGTACGTCCTCGGCGCGCTTCGTCGCGTACGTGTCCTGGTACTCGTACGCTCCGCAGAGCTGGACGATCTCGAACATGAGCTCATCGGTCAGCTGCCGCAGCGCGAGTCCCTCGGTGTCCTCGGCGTAGCGAGCCGCGTCGATGGGCGCACCGAAGCGGATGTTCACGGTGCGGAAGAGGCGCGGCAGCTTCTTGTTCACCGGCTGACACTCGTCAGTGCCGACCATCCCGACCGGGATGATGGGTGCACCCGTTCGCATGGCGAGGCGCGCCACCCCGGTGTGCCCGCGGTGAGTGAACCCGTCACGGGTGCGCGTGCCCTCGGGGTAGATCGCGAACACCCCGCCACTCTCGAGGACGTCGGTGGCCGCGGCGAGTGCTCCCTCGCTGGCGCTCCCGCCCTCGCGACGGATGGGGATCTGGCCGACACCGCGGAAGAACCACGCGGTCTTCTTCGAGTCGAAGTACTCGGCCTTGGCGACGAAGGTGACCCGGCGCCCGACGACCAGCGGCAGGAAGAGCGAGTCGAGGAACGAGCGGTGGTTCGCGGCGAGGATCACCGGACCCTTGCGGGGCACGTTGACACGCCCATGCACTCGAACCCGGTACAGCCCGCGGAGAAGGGGCGTGAGCACCCCCTTCATGATCCAGTAGAGCATCCGAGTTCAGACTAGAAGCGCTGAGGCTTGGTTACGAGGGGCGAGCGCGGCCCGCGACCGCTGGATTGCAACGGTCAACCGAGCTTTTCGAGCGCCTTCCGGATCCCGCGGACGGCCTGGCCGATCCGCTGCTCGTTCTCCACAAGGGCGAAGCGCACGAACCCCTCGCCACCGGGACCGAACCCCATGCCCGGGGCGACGGCGACCTTTGCGTCCTGCACGAGCTTCTTGGCGAACTCGAGGCTGCCGAGCTCCTCGTAGGGCTCGGGGATCTTCGCCCAGACGAACATCGTGCCCATGGGCTTCTCGATCTCCCACCCGATTCGGGCGAGGCCGTCGATCAACGCGTCACGCCGGCCGCGGTAGACCTCGTTCACCTGCTTCGGGAAGTCGGGCTCTTCGTTCATCGCGACCGTTGCCGCGATCTGGATCGGCTGGAACGTGCCGTAGTCGAGGTAGCTCTTGATCTTCGCCAACGCAGCGACGACTTCGGCGTTGCCGAGCACGAAGCCCATGCGCCACCCGGCCATCGAGAACGACTTCGTGAGCGTGTAGATCTCGACCGCGACGTCGGTCGCCCCCTCGACCTGGAGGATCGACGGTGGATCGTGCCCGTCGAACGCGAGGTCGGCGTAGGCGTTGTCGTGCACCAACAGCACGTCGTGCTCACGGGCGAAGTCGACCATCGCCTGCATGAACTCGAAGTCGACGCAGGTCGTGGTCGGGTTGTGCGGGAAGGACAGCACGATGACCCGCGGCCGGGGCCAGGACTCCTCCCAGGCCTCGAGCAGGTTGGCGAAGAAGTCCTGGTCGGGTCCGAGCCGGACATGGCGGACGTCGGCGCCGGCGAACAACGGACCCCAGATGTGGATCGGGTACGACGGGCTCGGCACGAGCGCAGCGTCACCCGGCCCGAGCAGCACCCACATCAGGTGCGAGAACCCCTCCTTCGCACCGATGGCTGTGCACGCCTGCGTCTCGGGATCGAGCTCGACCCCGAAGCGACGCTGGTAGAGGTCGGTGATCGCGAGGCGAAGCTTCGGGATGCCGCGGCTGGCGGAGTAGCGGTGGTTCTTCGGGTTGCGCGCCGCATCGCACAGCTTCTCGACCGCCACCGTCGGTGACGGGAGATCGGGATTTCCGAAGCCGAGGTCGACGACGTCTTCGCCAGCTCGCCGCGCATCGATCTTCAGTGCATCGATGGTGGCGAACACATACGGCGGCAAAGCGTCGATGCGGCGGAAGTCCACGCAACGACGGTACCAGGGGTGCGCGCCAGGATCCTCGGGGCTCTTGCAGGTGTCAGCGTCACTGGCGGAGACGGAGCCTGCGGAGTCGACCGAGAGTGGACGGAGCCTGCGGAGTCGACCGACAGGGCAGGTACCCTGCGCCGCAGCGAACGACGCAGAGAAGCGAACGACGCACATTGAAGGAGCCGGGATGTCGGAGAAGCTGTCGATCTCGACGGAGCACTGCACGACCGAGCGCGATGGACCTGTCGTGATCATCACCATGAACCGGCCAGAGAAGAAGAACGCGCTCAGCCCCGCAATGCTCGTCGGCTTGGCCGACGCGTACGCCTACGTCGACGACACCGTTGACGTACGCGCCGCCGTGCTCACCGGTGCCGGCGGCGCGTTCTCCTCAGGCATGGACCTCGTCTCGTTGAACCAACCGCGGAGCGAGTACGTCGAGAAGCGGATGAGCGAAGAGCCGGACATCCACTGGAAGGGTCTGCTGCGCAACTACCGCTGCTCCAAGCCGATGATCGCCGCGGTCGAGGGCTACGCGGTCGCTGGCGGCACGGAGATGCTCCAGGGCACCGACATCCGGATCGCGGGCGAGGGGGCAACGTTCGGGGTGTGGGAGGCCCGCCGTGGCCTGTTTCCGCTCGGCGGGTCCGCCTGTCGCCTCCCCCGTCAGCTCCCGTACACGATCGCGATGGACATCCTCCTTTCTGCCCGCGCCGTCAGTGCACACGAGGCGCTCGCCATCGGGCTCATCGGCCGGGTCGTCCCCGACGGGCAGGCGCTCCCGGTCGCGATCGGCGTCGCGCAGCAAGTCGCGGAATGTGGGCCACTGGCCACGAAGGCGATCCTGCGCGCCTGGCGTGAGACCGAGCACATGTCCGACTACGACGCGATGCAGCACCAGGACAAGATCGGGTGGGAGGTGTTCGCGAGCGAGGACGCGAAGGAGGGGCCGCGCGCGTTCGCCGAAAAGCGCAAGCCGGTCTTCAAGGGCAAGTAGTGCCCGCAGGAACCGAGTGGTATCCGGACGCGGCGACCTTCACAACGCCCGGGCGACTTCAGCTCGCAGCGTCGACCCGGCGCCTCGTAGACGCACTCCTCACCCTGCCGGCTGAGGACGCGCAACTCGAGCTCATCGCACAGCAACTCGACGCAATGTTGGCCGCGCTGCATGAGCGAGCGACTACCCGCGGGGCGGGCACGCCGCCACGCAGAGAGCGAGCAAATCATGGCGACTTCTTGCCGCGCAGCCCATTGGTCGGCGAGGTGAACGCGGTCGCGCCACCGTTCGATTGGGAGCTAGTCGACGAAACGTTGCGATCGACCGGTCGTTTCACCGCGTGTCATGAGGGTCCGCCGGGCTACGTCCACGGAGGCTGGGTCGCGCTCGCGTTCGACGAAGCACTCGGGATCACCAACGTCGCCACCGGCCATCCAGGGATGACCGCACGGCTCACGATTCGCTATCGCAAGCCGACGCCGCTGGGTGTCGATCTCGTGATCGAATCGCACATCGACAAGATCGAAGGTCGGCGAGTCCAAACGGTCGGCCGCATGCTGCACGGCGAGACGGTGACCGCAGAAGCCGAAGGTGTGTTCGTAAACATCGGCGCGGAGCGCGCGCTCGAGTACTTCGGTGAGCGCACCGGGGAGCCGGTCGACCCACTCCCCTGACGATCAGACGGCGCTCCGCACGTCGCCGAGCAACCGAGCGGTGCGCGGGTCGCTGGCATCGATGGCACCGACGATCACCCACGCGGCACCTGCGTCCGCCAAGGCGGCGAACGTTCCCGCGACGGTCTCGGGTCCTCCCACGAGTGCGTCCGGCGGTGGATTCAGCCGTGAGGCCCGGTCCCGTGCCGCGTCGTCGGACTCGTCGAGCACCACGAGCCCACTCCAGCTGCACTCGAACGGCGAACGCGCCGCGGCGGCGCTGACCTCCGCCGCTCGAGCGGCGAACTTGGCGGGATCGAGTCCCCACGCGTTCCACCCATCCGCCTCACGCGCCGCAATAGCGCGAACGGGTGCAGCGAGACCACCGACCCAGATCGGTGCGCCGTGATCACGGGCCGCGCGCACCGTCGCTTCGAGCCGGGCGATGCGGACGTCCATCTCATGGAAGTCGAGCCCGAAGGTCTGGTTCTCCTCCTTGCTCTCCGAATCACCCGCGCCGATCCCGATCGCGCACCGGCCTGGCGCCAAGCGCGCCGCGGTCTCGACGATGTTCGCGGTCGTTGCCGGCGGACGCAGGGAGGACCGGAGTACGAGGGTGCCGATCGTGACTCGCGAGGTCGCGCCGGCCACGGCGCCGAGCAGCGCGGTTGCCTCGAGCGCGGGTCGACGCTCGCCGTCGCGGCCACGTCGGAACAGGTGGTCGTAGACGAACACCCCGTCCACGCCCGCCTCGTCGGCAACGCGCGCGACCTCCAACGCCACCTCCGGCTTCTCCACGAACGAAGGGAGCGTGATGCCGAGCCGCATACGGTCCATTACCCGTCGATCTCGAGCTCGCGAGCGAATGCGGCGGCGCCGACGACCCCGGCGCGCGAACCCAACTCGGCGGCTACCACGCGCACCGCGGGGCGGTAGTCGGCACCCTCGAGATGGTGATCGAACGCCGCTCGGATCGGCTCGAGGAGCAGATCACCGAGTGCGACGAGCCCTCCCGACACCACGATGATCTCGGGATCAAGGATGTTGGCGAGCCCGACGAAGCCAAGCGCGACGAAGCCTGCGTACTCCTCGATGATGGCGAGCCCGTCCTCTTCTCTTGCCTCCGCCGCGTCGCCAACGTGGTAACCGGTGATCTCGTCGACCTGGCCGTCGGCTCGCGCGAGCACGTTGGGTGCGCGACCCTCCGCTGCCCGAGTACGCCCGAGTTCGCCGAGCGCCGTTCCCGATGCCGCCGCTTCCCAATGCCCCGGCTCCCCACACGCGCACGGGGGGCCGTCCGGATCCAGCTGCCAGTGCCCGACCTCGGCCGCGAAGCCGTGCGCGCCGCGGTAGATGCCGCCGTCGAGGATGATTCCGCCGCCGACTCCCGTCCCGAGCGTGATCAAGAGGGCATGCCGACAACCGCGCGCGGCGCCGTGACACACCTCGCCCCACGCGGCCGCGTTCGCGTCGTTGTCGACCACGATCGGCACGCCGAGCGTCTCTCGCAACGACTTCCCGAGCGGCGCGCGTCGCAACATCGGAAGGTTCGGCGCGTAGTGGACGGTGCCTTCGAAGTCGACCATCCCCGCGGTGCCGACGCCGACCGCCGTCACCGTGTCCGGCGGTGTGAGGCCACGAACGTTCTCGGCCATCGCGGCAACGAGATCTTCGAACGTGTCGGGCGTCGGCACCTGTTCCTCAGCGACGATGTCGCCGTCGCGCGACACGAGGGCAACGCGAAGGTTCGTGCCCCCGAGATCGATGCCGATCGTCGGCGAAGCCGACGGGTTGGTCGCTCTCGTCACTCGGCGACGTCGAGGTGCCGCAGGATCTCCGCGTCCGAGAGCTCGGTCGACGGGTCCGCGTCTGTCTGCTCCCGCCGCAGGTCCTGTTGCTCGTGCACCGCGTCGCTGACGGCATCGACGACGCATTGTGCGGCCAGCAGCAGCTCCTGGGCGGCACGCACCACGTGCTCCGCCACCTCGGGGCTGGCTTCGAGCAACGCTCTCACCAACGACTCGATCGCTGTCGGCGGCAAGAGGTTCTGTGCTGACTCGTCGTCGGACTCTGGTTCGCTGGTGCTGCCGTTGGACCCGGTTGCGTCGGCGATCGTGGCGCGCAGCTCGCGTGGAGGCTCGACCTTGCTGTCGTCGTCCGGCTTGCTGTCGTCGTCAGACTGGATGTGATCGTCGGTGGTCACCTCACGAAGCGGCTCACTCATCGACTCGGCCTCCTTCTTCAGCTCTTTCAGCGCGGTGCCCATGATCATCCCGGCGGCGCGGCGCTTGATCAGGCCCGGCAGCGGGATCGCGACGTCGACGACGAGGTCGTAGGTCACGCGCGTACCCGAATCCTCGACTTCGAACCCGTACCGCCCGTCGAGGCGACGGAGGACGTCGCCCTCGACGAGCGACCACGAAAAGGCGTCAGGCGCCTCGCCGTAGTCGTACACCAGCACGTAGCGAATGCTGCGCCCCAGCCCCGCGACCCGGTACTCCACCCGCGTACCCCGCCCCTGCTCGTCGCGTTCGAGCACCGCCGCGTGCTTCACGTCCTTGGCCCAGTCGGCGTAGCGCTCGTAGTCGGTCGCGACGGCCCAGCACCGCTCTGGCGATGCCGCCACCGAGATCTGGTCGTGCGCTTCGTCGGCCATGGACCTCCATCGAACCAAGCCCCTTGGCCCTGTGCAAACCAGGTGATCGAGTGGCTTGGCCGCTCGCATCTCCGGCGGAGACCGAGCTTGCGGAGTCGACCGGAAGAGGCCCTACGAGGTCGAGCCTGGTCGTGGTGGAAACCTGCCGTAGCGCGCGGCCCAGAGGCCGACGAGACCGAGCGACAACATCGGGACCAGTGCACCGAAGGGCTCGGACGCGGTGGTGCCGATGGCGATCACGACGTTGACCGCCAGGGCCCAGAACAGCTGCATCCGAACCTCGCGAGGTGCGTCACCAACCGTGAGGAACAGGTTGGCGACCACGATGTCGTCTCCTTGCGCGCTCCTCGTGAAGGCAGCCGCGAACACCCAGGGCCACACGACCATCGACAGCGCGAAGAGCAGCAGTGCAGTAGCGACCGCGGGAGCCTTGAACGAGTCGACGCCGAGCGCATGCGGCACCGCCGTCGCCGCGAACAACAGGTTCGACGCCCACGATGTCGCGATGATCCGTCCGCCCGGCACGATTGCCGAGGCTAGCGACGCACCCCCACGTTACGGGTGCTCGAAAACGGTGAGGTCGCCGCGGGCGAGTGGGGCGAGTCGTTGCACGAGCGCGTCGTAGGAGTAGCCCGTCTCCGCCCGTTGCCGCGCCGCGGCTCCCATTCGGGTCCGCGCTTCGTCGTCACCCAGCAGTTGACCTAGGACGTCGCGCACGGCAACGACGTCGCGGGGCTCGACGACATGCCCAGTCTCGCCGTCCAGCACTGCTTCGGCCGATCCCCCGCTGCGGCCGGCGACCACCGGGATCCCGCACGCTGCAGCCTCGAGGAACACGATCCCGAAGCCCTCGGCTTCCAACCCGGCCCATCGATCGCGACACAGCATCGCGAACACGTCTGCGCACGCGTAGAGAGCGGGTAGATCCGCGTCGGACACGCGGCCGAGGAAGTGCGCCCGATCTCCGAGGCGTCGCGCCCGTCGGCGCAGCCGCTGCTCGTCGCGTCCCGTGCCTGCGATCGCGACGTGAACACCGTCGAGGCCGTGCACCGCATCGAGCACGACGTCGAAGCCCTTGCGCGGGACCAAGCGACTCACACCGAGCACCAGCGCAGCTTCGATCGGAATGCCGAATTGCGCCCGAGTCGCAGCGCGCACTTCGGCGGCGACAGGCCGGAAGCGGTCGGGATCGACACCGGGTGGCAAAACCAGCGTCGGCACCGCTCGTCCGGCCACTCGGGTCACGACGGATGACGTGTACGCGCCGGCCACGATCACACCCGCCGCGCCGCGAAGCACACGCCGACCGATCCGATGGGTGACCGGAAGGCGCCCATAGACCATGACCTCTGCCCCGTGAGCAACCACTACATAGGGCGCGCTGGTCAACTTCGGGCCGATTGCTCCGAGCGGTACCATCGGGTCGACGAACACGACATCGGCGCCCACCTCAGAGGCCAGCGCGTCGACGCGTCGGCGCATGGCCCGCGTCGGCAAGAGGAAGCCGGCGTCGGCACGCACGATGCGCAGCGCCTGACGCGCGTCCCACTCGGCTGCGTCGGCATGCGCTGTCGTGAACACACTCGTCTCGTCGGCCGGCAGTCGGCGCCACAGCTCGTAGAGATAGGACTGGATCCCACCGACCTTGGGCGGGAAGTCGTTCGTGGCGAGAAGCGACGTCACGGGGCCGGATGCTCGGACGCGAGCGCGCCCGCGTCGTCGAGCACGACGGGATGGGTGGTCGTCGTTGGTCGGAGCCGCAGGCCGATGACACCGATGGCGGCGGCGACCGCGCCGGCCGCAAACGCCGCTCGGTAGCCGCCGAACGATGCGACGCCTCCGACGATGAGGGAACCCAGCCCCTGGGAGAGGTCGAAGAAGCCACTGAACGTGCCGAGCACCGATGCTCGTTCGGTGTCGGGCGCGGCACCGAGCGCTAACAGCAACAGGGCGGGATAGAGCAACGACGCCCCGGCCGCGAGCGCAACCGTTCCGGCGATGAGGCCGGCGGTGGTCCCCCAACTCGCCATGACCAACATGCCGAGCGTCGTGAAGGCGAGGGCAAGCGTGCCCGCGGTTCGACCACCCAGGACGTCGGGGAGCTTGGCGCCCACCACCCGAACCACCAGCACCAGCCCGCCGTAGATCAAGAACACCGTCTCGGCGCTCCCCAGGCTCACGTCGTCTACATAGAGAGGTACGAACGCGCTGAAGGCGGCAAGCGCGATGAGGCCGGAGAACAACACCGTGCCCGGGCCGACCGCGGCGCGGTTGATGATCCGCTTGTCGATCGGCTCCCCCTCGGGACGGGGCACCTCGCGACTGAACGCGCCCAGCAGCGCGGCGAGGCCACCGAGCGCGCCACTCACGATCCAGACCGTGCCCGACCCTTCAGCATCGAGCACGGCTTCGCCGATCGCGGGGCCGAACGCCATCCCGCCGTACACGGCCACCGACCAATAGCTGAAGGCCTCGCCGCGACGGTCCATCGGCGCGAGGTCGGCGATCATCGCCGCGGCACCGACGAAGAACGCCGCCTCACCGAGTCCCGTGAGGGCTCGAGCGAAGATCAGGAACGGGAGGGAGTCGACGGCGCCGTACAGAAGGACCGAGCCTCCGACCACGAGAGCCCCGCTGACGATGAGCACGCGTCGCCCAAACCGATCACCGAGACGACCCGCGTACGGTCGCAGCAACACCGCGCCGACGAACAGTGCGCCGACCGCGACGCCGACTTCGACGCTTCCGCCATTGAGGTCGTGCTTCACGTACTGCGGCACGACCGGCAGGACCACGCCGAGAGCCAAGAAGTACAGCAATCCCGACGCGACCACGAGCGCGAATCGTGCGGTGATCAGGCGTTCGCGCGACTCCATCCGAAGATCAGATGTCGAGCGTGGTGTCGAGGTTGATCCCCGCGCGTCGTAGGATCTTCGCCTTCATACGCACCAGCACATTGCGCGGCGCCGCCGCGATCTCTGTGGCCGTCGTGCGCGCCTCGTCGAGGACGTCCGCCTGCGACGAGACCCGGCTGACCAGGCCGAGCCGGAGCGCGGCCTCGGCATCGATGCGACGGCCAGTCAGCGCGAGGTCACGCGCGACTGCTCCACCGACGAGATCGTGCAGTGGCGCGTACACAACCTGACTGAACGCGTGCTCGGGATGCGCGAACACCGCGGTGTGAGCCGCGATCCGAAGGTCGCACATGGCCGCGAGATCGAATCCACCTCCGTACGCTGGCCCGTTGACGGCCGCGACCGTCGGGAGCGGGAACTCGATCACGGTGCGGTGCCACCGGTCACTCGACGCCCACAGCTCGTCGGCTCGCTCAGGCTGGGCGAACTCGTCCAGATCGAAGCCCGCGCTGAACACCTCTCCGTCCCCGGTGATGATCACGACTCGGCAGCCCTCGTCGGCGGCGAGCCCGTCGAGCGCGTCGCTCATCTGATCGCGGAGGGCGATCGAGAGCGCGTTGCGCTTGTCGGCTCGAGTGAGCGTGACGACCGCGATCCCTGCCTCGTCGGGCGCGTCGCAGGCGACGAGCGACTCGCTCACGATGCCAGCGCCGCACGCGCGTCGTCGATGCTCGCGCGCTCGCTCACCAGCCGACGCAGCTGCATCAACACGCGTGGACGGCTGAACGCCACACCGCCGACCAACCGGCCGTTGCGACCGACCGCGGCCGCGAAGCGCAGCTCTCCGAAGGACCCGTCGACGACCTCGATCGTGTCGTCGCCGCGCACGTGGCCTGCCACCTGGATCTTCACGTCGTACTGATCGGACCACACGAACGGCACGGGCGCGAACGGTACTGCCGCGTCGTCCGATGTCAGGAGCCGTTGCGCCGCCGCGATCCCCTGCTCGGCTGCGTTCGTCCAGTGCTCCAGGCGCATCAGCTCGTCGTCGAACAACGGGTTCGGCCAGCGGCAGACGTCTCCCGCGCACACGATTCCCGGAGCTGCGAGCAAGGTCGCGTCACACACGACGCCGTTGTCGATGGTGAGTCCCGAACCGTCGAGCCATGCCGTCGTGGGCACAACGCCGACCCCGACCACCACCACATCGGCATCGACGGTCGAGCCATCGTCGAGGCGCACCTGCTCGACCCGATCCTTCCCTTCGAACCCGGCCACGCCCACAGCGGTGCGCAGATCGACGCCGCGGTCTCGGTGCAACCGGGCCAGCACGTTGCCGAGCTCGGGACCGAGGCCGCGCACCATCGGCGCGGGGAGCGCTTCGAGCATCGTCACGTCGAGGTGTCGTCCCCGACATGTCGCGGCAACTTCGGCGCCGATGAAGCCGGCCCCGACCACCACCACGCGGGGGTTGCGCTCGAGCTCGGTGCGGATGGCGAGGCAATCGTCGAGGGTCCGCAGCACGTGGACGCCTTCGAGCGAGGGGGTGTCTGGCAGCTCCCGCGGATGGGCTCCCGTCGCGATCACGCATCCCTCGAACTCGATGCGCTCGCCATCGTCGAGCGTCACCACTCTCCCCGCGACGTCGAGGTCGGTCGCCCGCCGTCCGAGCCGGAGGTCGAGCGAAAGGTCGTCGTAGGACTGGCGCCGGAGCGCGATCTCATCGGGTTGAGTCGAGCCGGCGAGCACGTCCTTCGAGAGCGGCGGACGGTCGTACGGGAGGTGCGCTTCCTCCCCGATCATCACGACGCGCCCGTCGAACCCGAGCCGGCGCAGCTCCTCCGCCGCGCGCAAGCCCGCCAGTGACGCGCCGACCACTGCGTAGGTCGTCGTCGGCATGACCGGGCGACCCTACCCGTGCCATCCTTCGGCCAAAGGTGAACGACCGCGCGTAGACATCGGGTGTGGCTTCGCCACCCCGATGCCGGTGGAGACGGAGCCCGCAGAGTCGACCAATGATGCAGGTACCCTGCGGCGCAGAGAGCCGGGGCCCGAATGGCCCGGCGCGGAGAGCCAAGAGTGGAATCGATGACTGATGAAGACCTTCTGTCGACCACCGAGAACAACGTGCGGTGGTTGACGATCAACCGACCGGACTCGGGCAACGCGATCACGCCCGACGTGCGCAACCGCATCATCGACCACCTCGCCGAAGCGAATGAGTCCTACGACATCCGCGCCGTGGTGATCACCGCCAGCGGCGAGAAGCACTTCTGCACCGGCGCGGACCTGCGGGCGGGTGGCGCGCAGCCGCCACCGAAGCCCGAGGGGATGCCCGAGCGGGTGACCGGCGACGCGTCCCGCATGATCCGCTCCGGGATCCAGCGCCTCATCGGCGGCATCCTCGACTGTGAGAAGCCGGTCATCGCGGCGGTGAACGGCACCGCGGCCGGCGGAGGCGCGCAGATCGTCATGGCGTGCGACCTCGCTGTGGCGGCGGACAACGCGCGGTTGATCCAGGTGTTCGTGCGGCGCGGCCTCATCCCCGACGGCGGCGGCGCATACCTGCTCCCCCGCGTCGTCGGCATGAAGAAGGCCAAGGAGCTCGTGTTCTTCGGCGACGACGTCAATGCCGACGAGGCGGAGCGGCTCGGGCTCTACAACAAGGTGGTGCCCCAGGCCGAGCTGCACGCGACGGCCAAGGAGTGGGCGGAGCGGCTCGCCTCCGGCCCGACGCGCACGATCGGGTACGCGAAGCGACTGCTCAACCAGTCGCCCGATGTCGACCGGGCCACGAGCTTCGAACAGGAATCGCATCTCGTCGAGCTCGTGACGGCCACCGAGGACTGCATGGAGGGCCGCATGAGCTTCATGGAGCGCCGCGATCCCGAGTTCAAAGGCTGGTAGCTGCCGTGGCCAAGGCATTCCTCCAAGACAAGGTCGCCATCGCCGGGATCGGGCAGACATCGTTCGGCAAGGGGATCGAGGACAGCGAGCTGTCGCTCGGCTGCCAAGCGATCTCGATGGCGCTCGACGAGTGTGGCATCGCGCCTTCGGAGGTCGACGGCACTGCGTCGTTCACGATGGAGCTCAACCGCGAGGTCGACATCGCCCGCAACGTGGGCTTCGGCGACGTGACCTTCTTCTCGCAGGTCGGCTACGGCGGCGGGGCCGGCTGCGGCACCATCTTGCATGCAGCGATGGCCGTCGCCACCGGGCAGTGCCGAGTCGCCGTGGCGTGGCGAGCCCGCAAGCGCGCCGCGAAGGCGAGTCGGCCGTGGTCGCAGGTACCGGCACGGCTCGACGACCACTGGATGTGGAGCCGCCCGTTCGGGCTGCTTCGCCCGGTCGACGAGGTGGCGATGCTCACTCGGCGCTACATGCATGAGTACGGCGCCACCCGGGACCACCTGGCGAACGTCGCGATCGCGTTCCGCAAGCACGCCAACCGCAATCCGAACGCCACGATGCGCGAGAAGACGCTCAGTCGTGAGCAGTACATGGAAGCGCGCTGGATCTCCGAGCCCCTGTGCCTCTTCGACAACTGCCTGGAAACCGACGGCGCGCTTGCCGCGGTGCTCGTGCCCGCGGAGCGCGCCAAGGACTTGCCGACGAAGCCGGTGTACGTGCACTCGGCCGCGCAGGGCATTCCGCCCCAGCACCAGACGATGATCAACTACTTCAACGAGGATCCGCTGCTCGGTCCCTCGTGGGCTGCGGCCGGTCAGCTGTGGGGTGGGTCGGAGTTCAAGCCCGACGACGTGAAGGTCGCGCAGATCTACGACGCGTTCAGCCCGCTCGTGCCGCTCTCGCTCGAGGGCTACGGCTTCTGCGGACGAGGTGAAGGCGCGGAGTTCACGAACGACGGCGCGCTCGAGTGGCCGAACGGTCGTCTGCCGACCAACACCGCCGGCGGCGGCATGTCGGAGGCGTACGTGCACGGCTTCAACCTCGTGCTCGAAGGCGTGCGTCAGATGCGCGGCACGTCGACGAGTCAGGTCGAGAACGCCGACAGCTGTCTCGTCACGAGCGGTGAGGGTGTGCCGACGAGCGCACTCCTCCTGAGAAATTGACCCAACCATGCGAAGCGAGCGGAGCGGATGCGACGGTGGTGGAATGAGCGGAGCGGAAGCGGAGCAATGGTGATGATGGAAGCCAAGCTGCTGTTGCCCGACGTCGAAGAAGAGAACGGCGCGCCGTTCTGGGCTGGCGCGGCTCGCGATGAGCTGCTCGTGCAAGCGTGCGGCGCGTGTGGGAACTGGCGGTTCCCACCGCGACCGATGTGCCCGCACTGTCGATCGGTCGAGACGAAGTGGGAGCGCGCGTCCGGCAACGCCAAGGTGTGGGGGTTCGTCGTGCCCCATCCCCCACTCCTGCCCGCCTATGCGGAGCTCGCGCCCTACAACGTGATCGTGGTGGAGCTCGACGAGGACCCGACGATCCGAATGGTCGGGAACCTGCTTGCGTCACCCGATGGCGCCCTCAACGAGATCGACCCGTCGACGATCGAGATCGGCGAGCCGGTGCGCGTCGTCTTCCAGAAGGTCGACGACGTCACCCTGCCGAGATGGGTTCGGGCCTGACGCCGCGCTCGCCCCGAAAGAGAAGAGCCCCGACCCTGAGGTCGGGGCTCTTCGTACACCGGGATGGCGGCGGGACGGGGGGAGACCCGCCGCGCCACCGGCGTAGTTCTTGTTCAGGCCGCCTTGCGCTCGGCCGCCGGCTCGGTGCCGGTGCGGAGGTCGGACAGTGCCCGCTCCCACCGGAGCTGCCGAGCGAGCCAAGCCAGTGCCTTCGCACGATCCTGGGTCTCGGTCGCCATGTGTGTCCTCCTCTCGATCTTGCGGCCCTTGTGCTTTTGTGCACAAGAACCGGTGTATTGACACTGAGAGTATCTACTCATAGTGTAGACGCTGTCAAGTTTCGTGACGGACGTCACATTGGGCATCACCAGGGATGCCCCCCGAGCCGAGGGACGATGACCGACACCACTCCTCCTGCTCCGAGCACGGCCCCTCACGCCGGGGTGCGGATCGACGACCTCGCCCGCCAAGCGGGACTCACCGTCGGCACCATTCGCTACTACCAGCGTGAGGGGCTGCTGCCGGCGGCTGAGCGCTGCGGGCGGGCCAACCTCTACGGCCCCGAGCACGTCGAGCGGCTCGAGCGCATCAAGGAGCTCCAGGCCCGTCGCTTCTCGCTCGCCGCGATCAAGGCCCTCCTGGCCGAGCAGCGCGAGGGCCTCGTCGAGGGGATCTTCGCCGACGTCGGCGGCCGCGCCTACACGCTCGAGGAGCTGATCGAACGGTCAGGGATCGACACCGAGCTGGCCGACGCGCTGCGCGCGTCCGCGCTCCTGCGTGAGCCCGGTGAGTACGGGCGCGACGCGTACGACGCCGAAGACCTCGACCTGCTCCGCAGCATGGCCGAGCTCCACGCACTGGGGATGCCCCTGCACGCGCTCGTCGAGCTCGGGCGGATCTATGCCGGCGGCATCGAAGCCACCCAGCTCGAGATCATCGATCTGTTCACCACCGGTGGCTCGATCCCCTGGTCCGACCACGAGCTCGTCGACTTCCAGGACACCGCAGGCCGCGCCGCGATTGAGATCGTCCCCAAGGCGCGAAAGATCGTCGACTACCTCCACCACCGAACGATCCAGCGCCTCACCCTCGGAGCGATCGAGCGTGGAGCGCTTCCTCAGGTCGACTGAGTACGTAGCCCTCGGCTCGCCCCGGGGTGGCTTCGCCGCCCCGGAACAACAGCGCGCAGCACCAAGTCGCGCCGGGAGGGGCTGACGGGGAGGGCCTGCCCTCCCCGTCTAATCGTCGAGGTGCCAGATGCGCGCGGCGTTGCCGCCGACGATGGCCGCCTTCTCGTCGTTCGGGATGTGACCCATCGTGTCTTCGATCACCTTGCGCGAGTACGGCCAGTCGTTGCCGTGGTGCGGGTAGTCGCTCGACCACATGATGTTGTCGAGGCCAGCCGCGTGCCGCAGCGCGATGCCGGAGCGGTCGGTGATGAAGGTGGCCGCGTTGTTGCGGTACCAGTAGAACGAAGGTGGGTGCTTGATCGGCAGGTCGCCCCAGACGCGGTTGCGCCAGTAGCGGTCGTCCACCGCTTCGATGAAGTGCGGGATCCAGCCCACACCGCTCTCGATCCAGCACACCATGAGCTCGGGGAACCGCTCGAACACGCCATTGAAGATCATCTGCGTGATCGCGCCGGCCGTCGCCGAGAACACGTTGCTCATCCCACCGATCGCCTTGGCGCGCGTCGCAGCACTCGTCATGTCGTAGAGGCCAGGACCCGACGACGCCGCTTCCGCGGCCTTGCGTTGTGCGGCCCGCGCCTTCCGGCTGATGATGTTGATGTGGATCGACACCGGGAGGCCCTCGTCGCACGCGGCCGCCCAGAACGGGTCGTCGTCCTCGGAGACGCTCTCTCCACCTGACGGCCAGTTGGAGATGATCACGCCCTTGGCGCCGCGCGCCTTGGCCTTGCGGATGCCGTCGACCGCGGTATCGATGCCGATCGACGGCATCTGGGCCAGGCCGATCAGACGCGTCGGGTCCGGTGCGCAGAACTCCTCGAACAAGAAGTTGTTGTACGCCTCGATGCCGGCGAGCAGGAAGTCGTCGTCGCTGTCACCGAGAAAGTGGCCGACCGTGCGCTGCGGTGGGAAGAGGAGCTCCGCCCACACGCCGTCGGTGTCCATGTCCTTGAGCCGCTCGGCGCCGTTGTAGCAACCGGCGCGGGCGTCCTCGTAGGTGACGCCGTACCACTTGAACTCGTCGAACGGCTTGCCCGGGGTCGACACGAGGCCGATCGGGTCGGGCGTGCTGCCCGCGTGCAACCACGCGTCGCCGCCCTCGTGGTCCTTCACGAGCTGCGGTGCCTTGTCCTGGTACTTCTCCGGGAGCCAGTTCTTCCAGAGGTCCGGCGGCTCGAGGATGTGGCAGTCGGCGTCGACGATTCGCAGTTCGGACATGCAAACCCCTCGTTCGTTCCAGCAGATGCGCGTCCAATTGTGGCCGCGAATGCCAAGAGTACGCTGACGCCGCTGTCAGGCGACAACCCCTCTGGAGTGACCCGTGGCCACGTTGTTGGATGGACTTCGCGTCGTAGACCTCGCTGGCGAGCCCGGCGCGATCGCTGCCCGGGTCCTGGGTGACCTCGGCGCCGACATCGTCATGGTCGAACCCACCGGCGGCTCTCCCCTGCGGGCGATCCCCACCCACTTCCTCGCATGGGGTGCGGGCAAGGCCAGCCTCGAGGTCTCGGGGCCCGACGACCCCGCCCTCGACGACATCTTGAAGGCAGCCGACGTCGTGATCGACACCCCGGGCGAAGCCGGCACGTTGCAGGTCGATCCCAGCCGAGCCCCCCAAGCCGTGTGGGTCAGCATCACGCCCTTCGGCTTGACCGGACCCCGCGCCGGGTGGCGGGCGTCTGATCTTGGCGTGCTCGCTTCGAGCGGGAACATGTACGCCACTGGAGATCCGGACCGCGCGCCGGTGCGTTGCACCGAGCCTTCGGGGTACGCGCACACCGGAGGCGAGGCTGCGTTCGCGGCACTGAGCGGCTTGTGGACCGGCAAGCCCCAACGCGTCGACCTCTCGATGCAGGAGTGCGTCGACATCGCGAGCATGGCGCAACCGGCGCGCTACCACCGCGGCGGTTACCGCGGTGCGCGCCAGGGCGCCATCATGGGCCGAGCGCGCGAGATCTGGCCGTGCAAGGACGGCTACGTGTCGTTCGGGCTCCGGGGCGGGAAAGCGCGCATCCCGAGCCTGAACCTCATCACCAAGCTGGTGGCGGACGACGGCATCGACGCGTCGGTGCTCCTCGCGCAGGACTGGGACACGTGGGACCTTCCCACTGCGCCCGAAGAGGCGATCCGTGGCGTCGAGAAGGCGCTCCTCGAGTACTTCTCGCGGCACACGATGCAGGAGCTCTATGACTTCGCGTGCGAGACGAACATGATGCTCGCACCGGCGAACTCCCCCAAGGAGATCCTCGCGAGCAAGCAGCTCGAGGCGCGGGGGTTCTTCGCACCGCTCGGTGACGCCAAGCAGTTCGCCGTGTCGTTCGCGCAGGTGCGCTCGAACGACGGTGACGTCGACCAGATCTCACCGCGTTCGCCTGCTCCTGAGCTAGGGACCGCGCGCACGACGTGGGACGGCGCCGCGAGTGGCTCGGGACCATCGGGATGGAAGCCCGGCCAAGGCTCGTGGCACGAGCTCAAGCTGTTGGAGTTCGGCTCTGGCGCCGCGGGTCCCATCGCGACTCGATACTTCGTGGAGCACGGGGCGACGGTCATTCGAGTCGAGTCGGCATCCCGACCTGACTTCCTACGCATGATGGCGATCGGGCCGAGCAATCCGCACGGTGTCGAAGGGTCCGAGCTGTACGACGCGCTGAACGTCGGCAAGAAGAACGTGACGCTCAACCTCAAGACTCCTGAAGCCGTCGCGCTCGTCAAGCGGCTGGTGGTCGAGTGGGCCGACGCGATCGCCGAGAACTACGCGCCGAAGGCCATGCGCAAGTTCGGTCTCGACTACGACTCACTCGTCGAGGTGAAGCCCGATCTGGTGATGATCAGTGCGTGCCTCAACGGTCAGACCGGTCCGCACAAGGACTACCCCGGGTTCGGCGGCCAGGGATCTGCACTCTCTGGGTTCAACTGGCTGACGGGATGGCCCGACCGCGAGCCCGTCGGCCCGATGGGCACGATCACCGACTCGCTCGCGCCGCGCTACGTCGCTACCGGTCTCGCGGCGGCGCTGCACTACCACCGCCGCACCGGTCGCGGTTGCTACCTCGACCTCGCCCAGGTCGAGTCGGGCATCTGGACGTTGCAGCCATGGTTGCTCGACTACCAGCTCGACGGCTTCCTCGGTGTGCGTGACGGCAACCGTTCGCGCCGCGCCGTGCCACACGGCGCGTTCCCATGCGCCGACGAGGGTGGCGTCGGTGATCGATGGGTGGCGATCGCGTGCTGGACCGACGACGAGTGGTCGATGCTCGCATCGGTCATCGGCGTCGACGATCCCGGGCTCGCGAAGTTCGCGGACCGCATGGCGCGCATCGACGAAGTCGAGAGCATCGTGGGCGCGTGGACGAAGTCACGCCAGCGGTTCGAGATCGCCGAGCAGCTGCAGGGGCTCGGACTCGAAGCGGTGCCGGTCTTCGACTTCGGCGATGTGCACCACGACCCCCAGCTCGCGCACCGCGGCCACTTCGTGGCGCTCGACCACCCGTTCATGGGGCCTGGCTTCTACGAGCACGACGGCTTCCGCATCGCCGACGCGCCCGCCGAGGGCTACGACCGCGCCAGCCCCACCATGGGCCAGGACAACGACTGGGTGCTCGGCGACCTCTTGGGGTTGTCAGCCGAAGAACAGCACAGACTCAAAGCGGCAGGCGTCGTCGAGTAGCGCCTCGCTCTCGTCACCCCCGTGGACCGACGGGGCGCGCCTTGGACGCGCCGATCAAGCGGCCTTCGGCGTCGAGGGCGAGCACCTGCACCGCCGAAGGCTCTTCCAGCCCCGGGCCGCGGCCGCGCCGAGGTCCGCCCCGAGGCGAACCGTGGTGGCCTCCCCGGACCAGGCCCACACCGGCGCGCCTGCCTTCGTGCGCACCGACACGAGGTAGATGTCGGCGCCGCGCACTTGCTTCCAGCGGAACGTGGGCCGCTCCCCCTTGGTCGCCTTCACCGTGATCGCGACGAGGTCACCGTCGGCGACTGCTTCGGCCAGCGGATCCCTCGAGTCACCGGCGCGCGTGCTCGCCCCGGCGGGTGACGGACCAACGTCAGCCCCGCACTGACGACCATGACCCCCACGAGCCAGCCCCGCTTCATCGCAGGCTCCGCTCGAGCTCCAACGCCTCCGCGGCGAGATCGCCCTGACCGAGCACCGCCGCGGTGAGCGCGACCGCTTCGGCTGCGCGGGCGTCCCCCGCGGCTTGTGCCTGGGCAAGCTTCTCGCGCAAGACGTCCACCAGCTGGGCCTCCCGCTCGGGCGGGGCATCCACGAACGCGCCGGTCCGTAGGCCGATCTCCACCAGGATCTGGAGATCCTGGGCCGGAAGGTCCGCACTGCCGGCGGCGACGGCATCGAGGACCTGCCCGATCACAGCTGCGAACGGAGTGCTCCAGTTGCGTCCCTCGCACCGGCGGACGTCGCGCAGCGTCGCGTGCACCCGCTCCATCTCACCGAGGATCACCACGAGGGCGCGGCGGTCGAGCGGGCGTTCGCCGGTGAGCGCAGCGTTGAGCACGGTCACCAGCTCGCTGGCCAGCGTTTCGATCGTCTCAGCGAGCATTTCGTCGTCGGGGTCGCTGAGCCGGTGCGCGTACTAGGGCCCGCTGGCGGTGACCGACCCTCCCGCAGCCGCGGCCGATGCCGCGCCCCCGACCACCCCGTTCGCCCGGATCGGCATCACGCTCGGTCCGGGTAGCACCGCGGGGGTGACGACCACCCGCGTGATCACGATCCCCTCGATGGACCACGCTCCCGTGACCCGCCGGTTCACCACGTCGAGCCCCAGCGGCCCGTCGGCAGAGAGGATCGTGGTGATGTGACCACCCTCGACGGAAAAGCCGTAGGTGGCAAGCGCTTGGAAGCGCCCGCTCCACGTCCCTTCCACCAACGCCGCCTCGCCCCCGGCGCGCGCCGGCGACGTGACCGCGACCGCGGCGACGAGCGCCGCAAGGCCCGCCGTGACACGCACTCGTGTCCGGGTCCTCGCAGGCGCGTCGCGATCTTCTCGGCGAGGGCCACGATCTGCTCCCGCACCGTGTCCGGATCCTGATCGGGTGCCACCAGGCTCAACGAGAACGCCGACCTCGTCGTACGCCCGTACAACGCGAGCACGGCCCCCGTGACGTCGTCGGTGCGCAGGAACGCCTCGGTGCCGATCCCGTCGAGCTCCTCATCGGTGACACCCGGCGGCATCACCAACGCCACACCGTCGTAGCTCACCGCGTCGGGAGTGCCCGCGCCGAGGTCGACCTGCCCGGGGAAGCACGACCCACTGGCACTGGAGGTAGCCACCCGACCCACTCGAGCTCTTCGCCGTGACCGCGACGCCGACGATCGCCTCGATCTCCGCTGGCTTCAACACCCGCTTGCACGACACCTTCCTCTTCGTCGATGTCGCGGCCTCTGCTCCGATCGCACCAGCTGTTGCCGCCACAAGGATCCCCAGGGTGACGAGCACTCGCGCCACCGGCTGCCCACGATGCCTGCTTCGTCGCGTCACGCGTGCTTCCCTGCATCCGCCATGCGCACCATCTTGGTCCCCCCGAGCAGGGCGTGACGGATCGCTCGTTACGCCGGCATTGCCAGGCCGCCGTCAATCACCAGCGTCTGGCCGGTGCAGAACTTGGCGTCGTCGCTGGCAAAGAACACTGCCGCGCCGGCGAGGTCTTCGGGCTCGAGGCGTTGCTTCATCGCGGTCATCGCGGTCATGCCGCCAAGGAACTCCTCGGGCACCACCTTCTTGGTCGCCTCGGTCATCGTGATGCCTGGCGCGATGCAGTTCACCGTGATCCCGTACTGACCCAGCTGCGCGGCCATGAACTTGGTGAGGCCGACCACTCCCCACTTCGTGATGCTGTAGCTGAAGTTGCCGAGGCCGGAGAACTCCATCGGCGGGAACAGGTAGGAGTACGCCGCACCCGACGACTGGTTGATGATGCGCCCTGAACCCTGCGTCACCATGTACGGCGCGACTGCGCGAGCCATCAGCCATGCGCCGTGCTGGTTCACGCTCATGACCTTCTGCAGGTACTCGAAGCTCACATCGGTGTTGTCGATGTCGTGGTACAGCGCCGCGTTGTTGATCAGGATGTCGATCGTGCCGAACGTCTCGGCAGTCTCCTTGGCGCAAGCTTCGGCTGACTCTGGGTCGGCAATGTCGGTGCGAACGTAGATCGCCTCACCCTTGCCCTCGAGCTCTTGCATACCGGCCTTGCCGCGCTCCTCGTCGAGCTCGGCGACCACGACCTTGGCGCCCTCCTCGAGGAAGCGCTTCGCGTAGCCGAGACCGATGCCCTGGCCCGCGCCAGTGATGATCGCGACCTTGCCGTCGAGACGAGCCATGACGTCGCGAGCTACTTCCGGTGGATCAGGTTGAAGGTCTCGGTGACGACGGGCTCGCCGGACTTCTCGTCCTTCCAGACGGTCTGCATGACGATGAACGTCATCACCTTGCCCTTGCTCTCTTTCTCATAGAGATCCTTGATCACACCCTCGCTCACGAGGACATCGCCGACGACGATCGGGCGATGGAACACGAAGTCCTGCTCACCGTGAAGGACGATCCCGCCTTCTTTCATGAGGTTCCCCATGACCTCGTTCATCGGGTGTGTGCCCTTCGTAGGATCGGGCGGCTGCTCTTGGCCGACCTTTCCCATGTGCAACATCGCGAAGCTGAACGTGGGCGGCGCGGGAAGGTCGTCGAAGCCCGCAACCTTCGCCGCGCTCGGGTCCGAGTACACGGGGTTGTGGTCCTTCAGCGCGCTGGCGAAGAACGACACCGGCCCACGCTCGATGCGCACCCGGTTCGCACTCGTCGGCTTTCCGATCACGCTGGTATCGACCGCCATCGTGTGCTCCCCCCAACGCGTTGGCCTGTCGTCGTTTGACGCTCGCGGCAGGCGTCGCGGTACCGTGACGCCGCCGTCAGTTTTCAACGGACTCGGAAGGACGCGCAAATGGGGATGCTCGGCGGGAAGGTGGCGATCGTCACCGGTGCCGGACGTGGAGTTGGTCGCGGTGAGGCGGTCATGCTCGCCGATCACGGTGCGAAGGTGATCGTGAACGACCTGGGTGGGTCGGTCACCGGTGAGGGATCCGACCAGCGGGCCGCCGATGAGGTGGTCGACGTCATCAAGTCTCGCGGTGGCGAGGCCGCGTCGAACTACGACGACGTCTCGGACTACCAGGGTGCCGAGAACCTCGTGAAGTCCGCGATCCAGACGTTTGGTGGACTCGACGTGCTCGTGAACAACGCCGGCATCCTGCGCGACAAGATGATCTTCACGATGCCCGAGGAGGACTTTGACTCGGTCGTGCGCGTGCATATGAAGGGCACGTGGAACACGATGTCCCACGCCTCCAAGTTCTGGCGGGAGCGGTCCAAGGAAGGCAACCAGCCGCGCGCCTCAATCGTGAACACGGTGTCGAGCGCCGGGCTCCAGGGCCAGGCGAGCCAGTCCAACTACGGCGCGGCCAAGGCCGGCATCGCCGCGATGACGATCATCGCCAGCCTCGAGCTCGCACGCTACGGCGTGCGCGCCAACTGCATCGGCCCGGGTGGGTTCACCCGCATGGTCGGCCAGGCCATGGAGGGCGTCGAGGTCAAGAACCCCGAGGAGTACACCGAGTTCGACGGCATGAACCCCGGCAACTCCGCGCCGGGCGTCGTCTACCTCGCATCCGACGACTCGATCCCGCTGACGGGTCAGGTGCTGCGCGTCGTCGGCAACAACCTCGCGCTCTACAAGCCGTGGGAGCTCGGCGAGCAGTTCCTGAGCACCGACAAGGAAGGGAACCCCACGCAGTGGGATCCGGCCGAGATCGGCCCGACGCTGAACAAGTACGTGTTCAACACGGTGAACCCCGGCATCGCGCGGATCCAGCGGGGATAAGAGCGATGGGCTCCTGGCCGGACTACGAGACCCTTCTCTACGAAGAGAAGGACGGCGTCGCCTGGGTCACGATGAACCGCCCCGAGAGGTTGAACGCGTTCAACTCGCTCATGCAACGCGAGCTGCACGACTGTTGGCGCAAGCTGCGGTTCTACGAAGACGTCCGTTGCATCGTGCTCACTGGCGCAGGCGAGAAGGCGTTCTGTACCGGCATCGACCGCATGGAGCAGATGGGTGGTCAGCACGACGAGACCACCGACCCAGATGTCGTCGGGCGAGGTTCCACGCCGTTCCACTTCAACGACCCGGGCGACAACATCGGGCCGAAGTCGAGCGATCTCTGGAAGCCCGTGATCGCCGCAGTGAACGGGATGGCGTGCGGCGGCGCGTTCTACATGCTGGGTGAGGTCGAGTTCATCATCGCGGCCGAGCACGCGACGTTCTTCGACCCGCACGTCACGTACGGCATGACCGCGGCCTTCGAACCGATCCACATGCACGACCGCATGCCCTTCGGCGACATCATGCGACTCTCGCTGCTCGGGAACTACGAGCGCCTCTCCGCACAACGAGCGTTCGACACCGGCCTGGTCTCGGAGGTCGTGCCCAAGGAGCAGCTGCACGATGCAGCGGCATGGGCCGCCAACGCGATTGCAGCGCAGCCACCTCTCGCGATCGAGGGCACGCTCCGAGCGATCTGGGCGGCGCGTGAGCTCTCGAATCGTCAAGCGGTTGCGATGGCATATGCGTACGTGGCGATGGGCACGAACCAGGACTCCATCGCCGAGGGTCAGAAGATGTTCGAGAGCGGCAAGCGGGTCGACTGGAAGCTTCGGTAAGGGAGACGGGCGGCGTGCCACGCGCGGCGAGTGAGCGAAGCGATCGAGCTCGCCGGAGCAGCGAACGGTCGCGGGCCGGGTATCCCGGCCCGCAGTGAGCGCGACCAGCAAGCAGGCCGCGATCGTCGGCGCCGCGCTGTCCGAATGCGGTCGGGTCGACGTCAAGACTCCCTTTGAGCTCCACTACCAAGCCGCGAGCCGCGCGCTGGCCGACGCTGGGCTCACCCGTGACGACGTCGACGGCTTCGGGTCCGTCGGCACGGGGCTGCTCGCACCGATCGAAGTCGCCGAGTACCTCGGGCTCAGCCCGACGTGGGTCGACGGCACGGGCGTCGGAGGAAGCACGTGGGAGTTCATGGTCGAGCACGCGGCGGCAGCGATCCAGGCCGGGCACGCCAACGTCGTGGTGCTCGTGTACGGGTCGACGACGCGCGCTGACCTCAAGGCGCGCCGCCGGGCGACGGCCAACCTCTCGTTCGGTGTGCGCGGCCCGATCCAGTTCGAGGTGCCATACGGCCACACGCTCATCTCGAAGTATGCGATGACGGCGCGACGTCACATGCACGAGTTCGGCACTACGATCGAGCAGCTCGCCGAGATCTCGGTGTCGAGCCGTTACAACGCCTCTCTCAATCCGGACGCCTACTACCGCGACCCAATCACCCTCGACGATGTGCAGTCGTCGCGCATGATGGCCGACCCGCTCACGAAGCTGCACTGCTGCATCCGCAGCGACGGCGGCGGCGCAGTCGTCCTCACCTCAGCCGAACGAGCGCGTGACCTCCGGAGGCCACCCGTCGTCGTGCTCGGGACGGGTGAAGCCGTCTCCCACACGACGATGAGCGAGTGGGACGACTTCACCGAATCCCCGGCCGCACGGTCGGGTGCGCTTGCGTTTGCGCGCGCCGGACTCACGCCAGCCGACGTCGACACGTGCCAGTTCTACGACGCGTTCACGCCGATGGTGCTGCTCACGTTCGAAGCTCTCGGCTTCTGCGGCAAGGGTGAAGGTGGAGCGTTCGTCGAAGACCGCCGGATGCGCGTCGGAGGCGCGCTTCCGACCAACACCGACGGAGGCGGGCTCTCGGCCTGCCATCCCGGCATGCGCGGGATGTTCTTGCTGGTCGAGGCGGTCCGGCAGCTCCGGGGCGAAGCCGGTGACCGTCAGGTGCAGAACGCTCGGATCGCCTGCGTGAACGGGACCGGCGGCTGGTTCTCCTCAGCCAGCACCGTGCTGCTGGGCAGCAGCTGATCCGGTCATCCAGCCGCGACTGCGGCTCCGTAGACCGATCGTGACGATCACCGATACGCCCAAGGACCGTCGGCCAGCCTCCGCGTCAGCCCGTCGAGACGTGCCGCGGTGGGTCGAGCTGGCGCCGGTCGTGGTCCTCGTGCTGGCGTTCTCGGCCAAGGCCATCGTCAGCCCGAACTCCGTGCGCGACGTGTTCTCGGGCACCCAGGCCTTCTTGATCGCAGCCGCGATCTTCGGTACCTGGGTCGTGCTCTGGCTGGTCGTGTTGCCGCGGCTGATCAGCAACGGATGGCTTCGGGTCGGCGTCCTCTCCGTGCTCACGCTCGTGTTGGTCGTCTCGCTCGTGGTGCCCTCGCTCTTCGACAAGAAGGTCGTCGAGACGCTGCCCGCACGCGACCAGGACTCCTCGGCACCGCAAGCCGTTGATCCCGAGGCACCGAGCCCCACGACCGAGGCCACCCCGGTCTCAGTGGCGACGGGGAAGCTGCGCGGGATCGATCACGATGCGACCGGCTCGGTGGTCCTGTACCAGCGCTCCGACGGCTCGTTCATCGTCGGCCTCGAGAACATCGACATCGAACCCGGCCCCGACTACAAGGTCTACGTCGTGCCCGGCGCCAACCGCGAGGCCCCAGGTGACGATGGCATGTTCCTGTCGGACCTGCGCGGGAACCAGGGCACCCAGTACTACGACGTCCCTGCTGACGCACGTGTGGTTGCCGGTGAGTGGACGGTGCTGATCTGGTGTCGAGCATTCGCGGTTCCGATCGCGAACGCGACTCCCGCATAGAGGTCAGAACCTGGCGTTGAAGAAGCCACGATGCACGATCGTGCTGAGCGTGTCGAGCACCGTCTCGTCGTCGATCACCACACGACGTGACGCGACTGCGTAGCTGAAGCGCTCCAGCATCGCCATGAGCGCGCCGACAGCGGCCTCGTCGCTCACAGCGAGGGCAGAGCCAGCCTCCCGCATGCGCCGTCCGAGGCGGTCACCGATCGCCGTGAAGGCCTTCACGCCCAACCGGTCGATCTCCCGCTCCCCCACCTGATCTTCCATCCAGGCGCGGATCACCGGGCCGTAGCGGCGATAGGTCTCGAGAAAGCGGCCGAGGAATGAGCGCAGCTCGGCCCGACCGGCTGCGTCCGATGTGATGGGTCCGATCGTGTCGGCGAGCTTCGCCAGCTCTTGCGCGCAGTCGACGGCCAGCGCGCGCAGGAGGTCTTCCTTGTTCGTGAAGTAGAGATAGAAGGTTCCGTGCGAGGTCCTCGCTTCCCGCACGACGTCGTCGACACGACTGGCGTGGTAGCCGCGCTCGGCGAAGACACACAGACCGGCTTCGAGCAACCGGCTCATCGTCTCGCGCCCTTGCGCGCGCAGCTCGCGCTGACGCGCAGGCGTTCCCGCGGTCTCGTCGTTCGCCGACTTGTACGATTCGCCCACCGAGTCTCCCGGCACAGGAACGATCCGGACAACGATGCTCACCGCCACCCTACGCGAGGCCGCCCGCCGCTTCGGAAGTGCGCCCGCGTACACGACCGCTGGCGGCTGGACGGTCTCGTACAACGATCTCGATCGGGTGTCCGACGCGGTCGCGGCCGGGTTGACGCATCGCGGTGTGCGCGGCGGCGACGTAGTCAGCGTGATCTTGCCGCCCGGCCCGGAGTACGTCGTTGCGTACCTCGCAGCCGCGAAGGTCGGTGCGATCACCGCAGGCGTGAACGATCGCCTGACCGCAGGTGAACGCGACGCGGTGCTCGTCCGCGCTGAGCCACGTCTGGTGCTGGCGGCGCCGGGCTTCGCGCCTTCCGATCACGAGTCGATCGAGATCCCTGCGGCTGAGTCGGTCGACGGGCTCCTTGCTGATCTTCAGCGGTCCGAGCCGGTTGCTGATCTACCCGAAGATCCCGAACGGCCGGTCGCGATCATCTTCACGTCCGGCACCACCGGCACACCCAAGGGCGCCCTCTACTGCAACCGTCAGCTGTCGTTCATCACGCACAACGACGTCGGTGACACGTGGGGTGGCGGAGTTCGCAACTTCAACGGCACATCGTTCGCGCACCTCGGCTTCATGACCAAGCTGCCCGGCAACTTGCAACGCGGTGGGCTCACGTTCCTCATGACTCGCTGGACGGCTCAGGGTGCACTGGAGATGATCGAGCGTGAGGGCATGGTGTCGGCCGGCGGTGTGCCAACCCAGCTCGCGTTGATGTTGCGGCACCCGAAGTTCGACGAGTTCGACCTCAGCAGCGTGAAGATGATCGTCACCGGTGGCGGCCCGCTCTCACCGGGCTTGGCCGAGGAGACCCGTCGCCGCTTTCGCGCACCACTCGCGACTCGGTACTCGTGCACTGAGGCCGGCATCGGACTGGGCACCGCGTTCGACGACCCCGAGGAAGACGCGGTGATCAGCGTCGGGCGCCCGCACCCTGCGGTCGAGCTCGGCGTGTTCGACGAGGACGACCGGCCCGTTGCCGAGGGCGAAGTGGGTGGCGTCTGCTTGCGCTCGGCCGCCACGATGACTGGCTACTGGAAGGATCCCGAAGCGACGCGCGCGGCGTTCACGGCGGATGGGTACGTGCGCACCGGCGACCTGGGTTGGGTCGACGACCAGGACCGGCTTCGACTCGTCGGCCGCAGCAAGGAGATGTACGTACGCGGTGGTTACAACGTCTACCCCGTCGAGGTGGAAGCGGTGCTCTCGACGCATCCCGCCGTGGCCGCCGCCGCGGTGGTTCCCCGTGCCGACGCCGTGATGGGGGAAGTAGGCGTGGTGTTCGTCGTGCCTCGCGACCCGGGCACGCCACCGTCACTGGAAGAGCTGCGCGACTTCGGAGGGGACCGGCTCGCGGGCTACAAGCTGCCCGAGGACGTGCGAGTCGTCGAAGCGCTCCCCCTCACGGCTGGCGAGAAGGTCGATCGGCGAGCACTCGCCACGCTCCTCGGTCACGATGGCTGACAACTCTCACGGGGAGGGCAGGCCCTCCCCGTGTGCCCCGCCCGACGCGACACTGAGATTGACGGCCGGCAAAGCCGGCCGTCTGCGAGCCAACGGCTAGTTTCCGAATTCCTATGGAGCTGGAGTTCTCTGCCGAGCAAGACGAGCTGCGTGACGGCGTACGGGCGATGTTGGTCCGCGAGTGCCCGATCAGCCTCGTGCGCGAGGTCGTCGAAGACGGCGCGTCTGTCGATGGGTTGTGGAAGCACATGGTCGAGCTGGGCTGGCCGGCGCTCACGATCGCCGAAGAGCACGGTGGGCTCGGGCTCGGTTGCGTCGAGATGGCGGTCGTGGTCGAGGAGCTTGGTCGGGTTGCCGCGCCCGGGCCTTACCTCTCGACCGTCACGCAGTTCGTGCCAGTGGTGCACGAAGCCGGCTCGGCCGAGCAGCAGGCCCGCTTCCTCGGCCCGGTCGCCGAAGGCACGCTGACGGGTGCGCTCGCGCTGGCCGAGCCAACCGCCGCGTTCGATCCCGCGCACGTCACCACCACCGCCACACGAGCCGCGAGCGGCTGGACACTCCGCGGCCGGAAGGACGCGGTGCTCGGAGGAGCGACCGCAGACGAGATCGCGATCGTGGCGCGGGTCGAAGGCACGAGCGATGACGATGGTGTCGGTGTGTTCGTCGTCGCGAGCGGCGATCTCGACATCACGCCCATGACTGCGCTCGACATGACTCGCGGCTTGGCCCGGATCAACCTCGACACCGTCACCGTGCCCGACGATCGGGTGCTCGGCGAACCCGGGCCTTCGGTCGCCACGGCCGTCCGGCGAGCGATCGAAGAAGCAGTGGCGGCGCTGTCACTCGACACAGTCGGTGTGTGCCAGTCCATCCTCGACGTCACGCTTGAGTACGCCAAGCATCGGGAGCAGTTCGGCGTCCCGATCGGATCGTTCCAGGCGATCAAGCACAAGTTCGCCGACATGCTTGTGGTGCTCGAGCGCGCCCGCGCGACGGGCTACTTCGCGGCACTGACCATCGCTGAGGACGACGAACGTCGTTCGCTGGCCACATCGACAGCAAAGGTCGCGGCAGGCGACTGCGAGCGGAAGATGAGCCGGGAAGGCATCCAGATCCACGGAGGCATCGGCTACACGTGGGAGCACGACATGCACCTCTATGTGCGCCACGCCAAGACCAACGGCCTTCTCTTGGGTACCGCCGCGGATCACCGAGCAAGGATCGCTGATCTCCTCGGCGTCTAGCGCCGGACGCGACGACGCCCGGCCGAAGCCGGGCGTCGTCAGTGGATTCGAGCCGGTCGCTTACCCGAAGATGATCTCCCAGAGCGCGTACCAGACGGCAGCGAGCACCAGCGCCGCGCCGATCGCGCGCTTGTGGTTCTCGTAGATCCAGGTACCGAGGTTCGTACCTCGGTTGAAGAGGCAGTTCGCCTCGAGCCCGGCCCACAGCACCAGCGTGATCGCCCAGAAGATCCCGCGGTCGTCGAGGAGTCCCTCGTTGTTGCCATAGGCGGTGAAGAAGTGAGCGGTACCGACCATGAACATCAACATCGCGAACGAGAAGATGGCGTTCTGACGTGACGCGAGCAGCGCCTTGCGACCGGCGTCGGCAGCACCCGGGTCGGCCTCGCCTCCACCCAAGACGTTGCGGGCGTTCGCGATGACCTTCTTCTGGTTCGGCCAGATCACGAGCCAGACGTTCAGGAACATCGTGATGCCGAGCAGCATGCCGACGACGACGCTGAGACCCGAACCCGTCTTCATGTAGTCGCTGCTGAACAGCTGCGGGTCGCCGTCGTACTCCTGGTGGATGGCGAGGAGCAGGCCGAACACCAGCGTGGCGGCGGCTGCCCACCGGAACCACCACAGCGCCCGCGACGCGAGCTTGTCGACGGTCTGGTTGCGCGTGCCCGGCTCGAGCTCGGCGAACGCCGGCACCTGCACGAAGTTGAAGTAGTAGAGCAGCCCGATCCAGGCGATGCCCACCAGGACGTGGCCCCACCGCAGCAGGAAGTCGATCCCGAACTTCTCGAAGATCTGGATTTCGGCCAGCACGCTCGGTACCCCCTGTGAGTGGCGTGAAGTTACGCGGAACGTAGCACCCGCACCCCACAACAGACGTGGATGGCGTGACACTTGGGCGCTTCGGGGGTCATGGCGGGCACCCCTGTCCCTAACCCTGCGAGGTCACCATGCGCCGAACGCTCCCGCTCGTGCTCACGATCATTGCCGAGGTCGGCGCGGTGATCGTGCTCTACCGATTCGTCCGCGAGCCGGAGTTTGCCGTCGCGATCGCGTTCGGCTTCGCGACCTGGTTGCTCGTGTCGACCGTCCTGTACCTGGCAGCACGGCTCGCGCGGATCCCCACGGCCGTGGCAGCTGCAGGTCGTCTCACCTTGCCGGTGCTTCGGCGACGAGTCGACCGAGCCCTGGCGGCATCGATCATGAGCGGAGCGCTCGTGATGAGCGGCGCACCGGCGATGGCCGGCACTGCGCCACCGTCCGACCAGGTGGTTGACGCCACGGTCGTCGTCGAAGAGCCCGCGCCCCTCCCTGACCCGTTGCCCGATCCGGACCCGAACGTCGACATCGCGCCACCCATCGATGTGCGAACCGGACGCGCCGGCGACCCTGCCGCGCAGACCGAAGCGTCGACGGTGCCGGTCGAGGACTCCGACGACACCAAGACGCAAGTCCCCGCTCCCGAGAAGACGGCGCCGAAGCCGTCAACGCCACTGCCGACGGTAAAGGCAACAGATCCGGAGCCGACCGCCCCAGGTGCACCATCGCCGCCGTCACCGGCACCCACAACGGCAGCTGCGCCAAGCAGGGGCCAGACGCACGCCGTCGTCTCCGGAGACAACCTCTGGGAGATCGCGGCGCAGCACCTCGCGAGCACACAAGGTCGGGAGCGCGCGTCGCTCTCGCCGGCCGACATCCACCCCTATTGGGTCCGCGTGTGCGACGCGAACCGATCGAAGATCCGCTCCGGCGATGTCAACCTCATCGAACCCGGCGAGCAGATCGACCTCCCCCCGCTGTAGCCCAAGCCCATCCCGAGGTTTCTCGGCACGTTGAACCCAACTATGTGTCGTTCAGCGTGCCGAAAACCTGGCTAGGGGTCGCGTGGGAGGCCGAGGACTCGTTCGCCGATGATGTTGCGCTGGATCTCGCTGGTGCCGCCGGCGATCGTGAGGTTGCGGTTGAACAGGAAGCCGCGACTCCAGGTGAGACCGTCGCCGTCGGCGATCGCGCCGTCGACCCCGAGCAGACCGACGCCCACCTCTTGAACCCGCTGGTCGTGCACGACACCCAGCAGCTTGCGGACCGACGCCTCGGACCCGCTCGGGTCGGCACCAGCCAGCGTCGCCAGCGTGAGCCGGAAGCCAAGGCATGCAAGCGCGTGCGCGGTGGCCACCAGCCCGCCGACGGTGTCGAGCACGAGCGGGTCATGGTGCTGATCGGCGCGAACGACCATCTCGAGCATCTTCTCGAGGCCTGCGCCGAAGCTCATGCCGCCGCCCATGAACACGCGCTCGTTGGCGAGCGTCGTGCGGGCCGCGCGCCACCCGTCGTGCTCGGCGCCGACGAGACAGTCGTCGGGGATGAACGCGTCGTCGAAGAACACCTCGTTGAACATCGCGTCACCGGTGAGCTCTCGAAGCGGCCGGATGTCGACGCCTTCGGTGTTCTTCATGTCGACCATGAAGCACGAGATCCCGTCGTGCTTCGCCGCTTCGGGGTTCGTGCGCGCGAGCAGGATCCCCCAGTCGGCGTAGTGCGCCATCGACGTCCACACCTTCTGGCCGTTCACCAGCCAGCCGCCCTCGACGCGAGTTGCCTTCGTGGTGAGGCTCGCGAGGTCGGAGCCGGCACCCGGTTCGCTGAAGAGCTGGCACCACGTGATCTCACCGTGCAGCGTCGGCGGGATCCACCGTTCCTGTTGCTCTTGGGTGCCGTACATGATGACGGGCGGCAGCGCCCACCCGCCGACCATGATCGAAGGCCGTTGCACCTTCGCGGCACGGAACTCGTCGTCGATCACGATCTGCTCGACCGCATCGGCTTCGCGTCCCCACGGCTTCGGCCATGCGGGCATCAGGTAGCCCGCGTCGGCGACGCGCTTGCGCTGGTCGGTCGCCTCGAGCGGTGTCATGTCCTCGAGGAACGCACATACCTCGGCTCGCGTCTGCTCTCCTCGCTCCCCGAGGTCGACGGTCAGCCTCCGCCGTTCACCACCGAGCGCGAGTGAGCAGACGCGCTGCCGCCACCGGCTGGCCGGCCCCATGACGTTGCGCATCGCCATGGCCCGCTTCAGGTACATGTGCGCGTCGTGCTCCCAGGTGAACCCGATGCCACCGAGCACCTGGATGCAGTCCTTGGCGTTCTCGAACGCGGCGTCGAGCGCGAGACCTGCCGCGACCGCCGAGACGAGCGCTCGCTCGTGGTCGTCGGCGCGCGCCGCGTCCCACACCGCCGCACGGGCGAGCTCGACGCGACACAACATGTCGGCGCACTTGTGCTTGATGCCCTGGAACTGACCGATCGGACGGCCGAACTGCACTCGGTCCTTCGCGTAGGCCGCTGCGGTGTCGACGCACCACTGCGCCAGACCGACCGCTTCCGCCGCCATGAGCGTGCCCACCAGCTCGAGCACGCCGAACGGCTCCACTCCATCGAGACGCCGATTCGCGGGGACGACGAGGTCGTTGACTCCCACGAACGCGAGGCGGCGGGTCGAGTCGACACTGGGCAGCTCGTTGATCTCGACGTCTTCGGTGGGGATCACCACCCAGACGGCGCCATCCTCGGTGCCGGCCGGGGCGACGATCAGATCGGCCAGGTGCGCGCCCGCGACCGCCTTGATCGCACCCCCGAGGTGGATGCCCTCCGCGCTCTCCTTGCCGATGAGTCCGCAACCGTCACCGCCCGCGAGTGCACCCGTCAGCGAGCCACTGGCAAATGCCGGCAGGAGCTCGGCCTTGGCCGCCTCGTTCTTCGACGACGCGATGACGGCGGTCGCGAGCACGGTGGGAAGCAGTGGCCCAGGCGCGAGCGCGTACCCGAGCTCCTCGAGGACCACCGCGAGCTCGAGCAACCCGTAGCCCGATCCGCCGTGCGCTTCGTCGACGTGCAGTCCGAGCCATCCCTGCTGCGCGAGGTCGTCCCAGAACGACGGCTTTTCATCCATCGGTTCGTCGAGGCGGGCGCGCATGACGGCGGGTGGACAGTGCTGCTCCACCCAGCCACGCACGGCTTCATGGAGCGCGACGTGTTCCTCTGTGACTCCGATCGGCATACCCGACGATCTCCTCGGTTACGCGATGCGTTCTTCGCCGCGCCAGACCGCGATCGCTTGCGTCGGGCAACCCTGCGCGGCCAGCACGATCTTCTCTTCTGGATCTCCGTCAGGGTCGATGACGTGCGAGATGTTGTCGTCGCCCATCTCGAAGGTCTTCGGCGCCCAGAACTCGCAGTTGCCGCCACCCATGCACTTCTCGGCGTCGACCTCGATCCGCAGTGTCACGTCACACTCGCGAGGCGCTCGGTGTGGCTCTGCCGCCCGAGCGCGGTGGGAGCCGGAGCTTGCGGAGGCGACCCGGAAGGGTTGAACAACACGGGAATCGCGGTCGGCGACCGGAAGGTCTCGCCGTGGATGTGCACGTCGTCGCGCTCGATGGCTTCGGCGTCGAAGCGAAGGCTCGGACAGCGATCCAGCAACCGGTTCACCGCGGTGCGCATCTCCATCCGCGCCAGGTGCATCCCCAGGCACATGTGCACGCCGACACCGAAGGAGATCATGGGAACGGACTCGCGGAAGATGTCGAACTCGTCGGCCCGCTCCCAACGGGTCTCGTCACGGTTCGCGGATCCGACGTTGGCGATCACCTGCGAACCAGCAGGAACAGGAGTGCCGGCAATCTCGGTGTCCTTCGTCGCGATGCGTGACGTGATCAGGAGCGGCGGACCCCAGCGGATCGATTCCTCGACGGCCTGCGTCATCAACGACCGGTCGGCACGGATGGCGTCGAGCTGGTCTGGATTGCTGAGCAGACCGAAGAGGAAGTTGCCCGTCGCGCGGTAAGTGGTCTCGGCGCCGGCGGGAAGCAGCAGCTGGAGGAATGAAAACGTCTCTTCGTCACTGATCCGCTCACCGTCGATCTCAGCAACGGCGATCTCGGTGACGATGTCGTCACGAGGGTGCTTGCGGCGATCCTCAACGACGTCGGCGAAGTAGGCCCGCAGCTCGCGGGCCGCGATGAATCCCGTCTTCGGGTTGGCCGCGAAGTTGGTGATCGCGTTCGCCCACTGGTGGAACTGGAGGTGGTCCTCGTGCGGAAGACCGAGGATCACCGCGATCACCTGTACCGGGTACGTGTAGGTGAACTCCTGCACGAGCTCGGCGTGGCCGCGGTCGACGAACCGGTCGATCATCCCGTCGACAACTGGGCGCACCAGCTCGTCTTCCCAGTGCGCGATCGACTTGGGGCGGAACGGGAACTGCACGAGGGAACGAAGGCGCTTGTGATCCGGTTCGTCCATCCCGACGAGGACGTGCTCGCCCATCACCGGTGCCATGTCAGCGCGGATGCTTTCGGATGAGAACGTGGTGTTGTCCCTCATCACCGCTGCGACGTCGTCGTAGCGGTACACCTCGAACGCGTCGACGATGTTCCCGTGCTCGTCGCGGGCGTTGCGGGTGGCGATGGGCTTCGAGCGGCGGCACTCGGCGAGCCGCGGATAGGGATCGCGAGCGCCAGGCGGGTCGATCGGGTACTGCGCGAGCGGGTCCCAGTCCGAGAACTGGCCGGCCGCGTCCAACACAGTGGTCACGGAATCAGAGCGTACCGGCGGCCGCGGCGCGACGGGTCGAGCTCACGACAGCTCGAGGAACCGCTGATACCGCTCCTCCATCGGCTTGGCCCACGCGGCGTCCGCTTCGATGGTTCGCCCCACACGCGCCCACTTGCGGCCGTCGTTCACGGCGGACACTTCCTCGAGACCGGCCGCGATCCGCGCCAACCACGCCGAACCGAGCGCGCCACCCTCCGGCACCGAGACGCAGTCGACCGGAATCTGGGTCGCGTCGGCAACGGCTTGCACCCATTCGTCGACGCGCGCACCGCCACCAGTAGCAACGATGCGCCGGGGCTGGAGCCCGATGTGCTCGCGCGCGGTGTCGAGGACCCGGCGGACGACGAACCCCGACGCTTCGTAGGTGGCCCGACGGACCGCGCCTGCGTCGTGCGTCAGATCGAGATCGGCGAGCACGGCGCGTCGGGTGTGGTCGTGCAACGGAGCGCGCTCACCACGCGGATACGGCGCCCACACCGGCACGCGTCCGGGCTCGGCGGGTCCGCAGACACCGAGCCACCCGGTCGCCCAGTTCAGGAAAAGACCGCCCGCGTTGCTCGGCCCACCGACGAGCAGCTTTCCGGGCGCGGTGTGCGGGATCGTCCAGTAGCCCGGCACCGAGTCCGTGCTTGTGGTCACGGCCCAGATGATCAACGTCGTGCCGAGGATGACGAGCACATCGCCGTCGTCGTCGGCGCCCGCCACGATCTGCTCCGCCATGGCATCGATCGACCCCGACGCGAGCGCCGGACCGTCGCCGTCGACCTGTCCCGCCTTCCAGCCCGGTGGGAGCACGCGCGGCATCTGATCCACTCGCACACCGAGCTGTTCGCCGACGGCCGCGCTCCAACCGTCCTGGTAGTCGAAGAACGGGTGCGCGGTAGCGGCCGTCGTGTGGTCCATCACGGCCTCACCGCAGAGCGACCGGTTGGCGACCGCCTGCGCGGGCCAGAACCCGGCCGCGTCGGGTGCCTCACCTTTCGCCCAGGTCATGAATCCGAGCAGCTCACCGCGCTCGGTCGGTGCCTTCGCTCCTCCCCCGCCGGCGGCTTCGCGACCACGTTCGTCGCCGTACAGCAAACCGGGCACGAGTGGCGTGCCATCGGCATCGACCGCGGTCAACGACGGCACCATCGCGGCGAGGCTGACCGCCTTCACGTCGAGATCCTTCGCCACCTGTGTCAACGCCTCGCGCGGTCCGCGTCGCCACGCGACGTCGGCATCGTGCTCGAACCGACCGGGGGATGGAACTCGGAACGCGTGCGGCACCCTTGCACTGGCGACGACGTTGCCATCGCCGTCCGCCGCGATCGCCTTCACCGACGACGTGCCGATGTCGACGCCGACCGTGACCTCGGTGCTCATTTGAGAGATCCGTTGAGCATGTCGAGCACCTCATCGTGCAGCACGCCGTTGGTCGTCACACACGGCCCGTCGTGTGCCCAACCGTCACCCGAGAGATCGCTGACGCGGCCCCCGGCCTCTTCGACGATCGGACGCAGCGCGGCGACATCCCAAAGGCTCAGGGTCGGCTCGACCATCACGTCGACGGCACCTTCAGCGACGAGCATGTGACCCCAGAAGTCGGCAAAGCCGACCGGTCGCCACGCGCGACGGGTGATCGAACGCCACCCCTCCGCGAGTCCTGCGAGCCGTCGGCGATGGCCCGACTCGAAGTAGCGCTCGTTGGGCGCGCAGACGTGCGCATCCTCCAACGCGTGGACCTCGGACACCTGGATCCGCTCTCCGTCGGCGAATGCGCCCGAGCCCTTCGCGGCCCACCACCGACGACCGAACGCCGGCGCGGAGACCACTCCTACTGACATCACTCCCTCGGACTCCAGGGCAATGAGGGTCGCCCACGCGGGAACTCCGCGCACGTAGCTCATGGTCCCGTCAATGGGATCGACGATCCATCGCCGAGGCGATCCCGCTCCGGTCTCACCCATCTCCTCGCCGAGCACGCCGTCGTCGGGACGGTCGGTCGCAAGCTGTTCGCGAAGCGCGGCTTCGACGGCGCGATCGGCTTCGCTCACAGGCGTGAGGTCGGGCTTCGTCTCGACGTGCAGGTCGCGCGCGCGAAAGCGCGGCATCGTGATCGCGTCGGCCACGTCGGCCAGCGCCAGCGCGACGCTCAGGTCGGAGGCGAAGTCAGCGGGAATCGCCGGAATGTAGCGCCGCGCCCGTTACGGCGCGAGCACTTCCAGGACGGTGGCGGACCCCATGCCGCCGCCCGCGCACATGCTCGCGACACCGATGCCACCACCGCGGCGACGAAGCTCGTGCACAAGCGTCGTGACCATGCGCGCGCCCGTGCTCGCAACCGCGTGACCGAGTGAGCAGCCACTGCCGTTCACGTTCACGATCTCGTGATCGAAGCCGAGAATGCGGCTCGAGGCGACCGCCATCGACGCGAACGCCTCGTTGATCTCGACCAGCTTGACGTCGTCGGTCTTCAGTCCGGCACGGTCGAGCGCCCTCGGGATCGCGATGGTCGGTCCAAGCCCGGTGTCGGCCGGCGGCAACGCTGATGACGCCCATGACCGCACGATGGCGAGCGGCTCGATGCCGTGATCCTGCGCGTACCCGTCATCACAGAGCACGAGCGCGCAGGATCCGTCGTTCAGACCAGACGAGTTGCCGGCTGTGATCGAGAACCCGGGGATCTCAGGGTGCAGCGGCGGGAGTGCCGCGAGCTTCTCGAGCGTGGTCTCGCGCCGCGGGTGCTCGTCGACGTCGAAGACGCGGGTCTCACCCTTCCCCGCCGGCACGTCCACCGCGAAGATCTCTTCCTTGAAGCGCCCGTCGTCGGTCGCGGCGATGGCACGCATGTGCGAGTGGTACGCCCAGTGGTCCATCTCTTCGCGGGTGACGTTGGCGCGCTGCGCGGTGTTCCAACCGACCGTGATCGACATGTCCATGCCCGGCGCGTCGGGCGTCTCGGGGTGACTCGGCGACAGCCACTGCTGCACACCCGAGAACGGGCCGCCCATCTTCTTGAACACCTGCGGCGACTGCGTGAGGCTTTCCGTGCCGCCAGCGATCACCACGCGGTCCATGCCGGACTTGATGTTGGCTGCGGCCGTCTGCACCGAGGCGAGGCTCGATGCGCAGTGACGGTTGTGCGCCATGCCCGGCACTTCCATCATCCCGAGCTCGATGGCGGCGTAACGCGCGATGTCGCCGCCGCCCTGGAGCACCTCGCCGAGCACGATGTCGTCGACGTCGTCGACCGGGATTCCGGACCGCTTCAGCGCCTCGCCGACGGCGAGCTTGCCGAGCTCGAACGCATCGAAGCTCGCCAGCGAACCCTTGCGCGCAGTCCCGATCGCAGTGCGGGTCGCAGACACGATGACGGCGTCGCCCATGAAGGTGCGCTCCTGTTCGGCGTGATCGGTCGAGAGCGTATCGACTACCGTCCGCGGCTGACATCCACGTCAGGGAACGGACCGCAGGAGACTTCGTGGCACTCACCGAGCTCAAGGGGCAGTCGACCGGCACGCAGACAGTGGTGATCGAGCGCGGACCCGTGCGGGTCTTCGCCGAATCGCTGCTCGACGACGACACGACCTACAAGGGTGACGACGCGCCGGTGCCCCCCACCTTCCCGTTCGTGATGCCGTACTGGGGCTCCATCGGCACCGGCGGCGCCGCTGGGCTTCCCATCGACAAGCTGCGCGGCCCAGGCCGAGCGATCCTCCACGGTGAGCAGGCGTTCGAGTACTACCGCTGGCCGAAGGTGGGCGACGTGCTCGAAGGCACCGGCACGATCGCCGACGTCTACGAGAAGGAGAAGTCGAGCGGTGGAAAGCTCGAGTTCTACGTGACCGAGACGGAGTGGAAGGACGCCAAGACCGGCGACCCGGTCTGCAAGACGACCTTCACGCTCGCGATCAACGTCAGCGCACCCAAGGACAAGTAGCAGGCTTCAAGATGCCGGTCGTGTTCAACCACCTCGGGCACTGCGTCACCGACCTCGAGCGGTCGCGACGCTTCTACGAAGAGCTCTTGGAGTTCGAGTTCCTGCGCGAGATCAACCCTCCCGACGAAGGGTCGAGCAAGCTCCTGCGGCTGAACAACCCCATGGGGATGACCGCGGTGTACCTAAAGCGCGACGGGTTCATCCTCGAGCTCCTGCACTTCTCCGGCGAAGGTGCGAAGGCCCTCCCCGTGCGCGAGCGCGCGATGAACGAGCCCGGGCTCACGCACATCTCAGTGAGCTGCGACATCGACGACATCTGCGCGCGCATCGGCGACTATGGCGGCGAAGTGCTCGACGACACCAACATCGGCGTCGGCGTCTTCGTGCGCGATCCCGACGGCCAGCTGATCGAGCTCCTCACGATGGCCTACCGCGACAACCTGGAGCCGGGCCACTGACCGCTGCTTTCGTCGATCTGCTCCACGGCGCGACGCTCGGCGACCAACTACGCGAGCACCGGCGCGCGCGACCGAAGGTCTTGGCGCTGGTCGACGGCGCGACTCGCCTCACCTATCCCGAGCTCGACGATCGGGTGAACCGACTCGCGCACGCGCTCACCGGAGAAGGCGTCGCCACTGGCGAGCGAGTCCTGTGGCTCGGGCAGAACTCGTTCCGTGTCATCGAGCTGCTGCTGGCGTGCTCGAAGCTCGGCGCCATGTTCTGCCCAGCCAACTGGCGTCAGAGCCCCGACGAGCTCGCCTTCGTCATCGACGATCTCGCGCCGAAGGTCGTCATCTGGCAAGAAGAAGAGGTCGGCGAGACGGTCCTTGCTGGACGCGAGCGCGCCACCGCCTCTGCCCGTTGGATCCGCCATGACGACGACGGCCCGGAGGGATACGAAGCGTTCCTCGTCACGGGTGACGCCGACGACATGGACATTCCGGTCGACGAGGCGTCGGCCGCAATCATCATCTACACCGCCGCGTTCGGGGGTCGACCAAACGGAGCGATGCTCAGTCACACCGCGTGCATCACCCAAGGAATGGTGTACGGCCACATCACGGGCGTGACCGGCGAGTCGGTGTTCCTCAACAGCGGACCGCTCTTTCACCTAGGCACACTGATGAACACCTTCTCGGTGTTCGTGGCCGGCGGCACCAACGTGTTCCTCCGACGGGTCGAGGGCGAGGAGCTCTGCCGCGTGATCGCCGAGGAGCGCTGCACCGGCGCCTTCCTCGTCGGGCCGATGATGGATCAGCTCGTCGAGTTCAACGCCGACGGTCGCTACGACCTGTCGAGCCTGCGCCTTCCCCGCGGCCGGAATGAGCTCGACGCGATGTGCAGCCCCGACGAGAGCCCCTGGGCCGCGGCCCCCGGTGGCTACGGCCAGACCGAAGCAATGGGGATGATGACGTTCACATGCCTCGGCCTCGGCGCGATCGGCACCCACGGACGCCCGTCGCCCGTGGTGCAGATTCGCGTCGTCGACGGCGAGGACAACGACGTGCCTACCGGCGAGACGGGCGAGATCGTCGTGCGCGGCCTCACGGTCATGAACGGCTACTGGAACCGACCCGAGGAGAACGCGGCGCGCTCGCGCGGCGGCTGGCACCACACGAACGACCTCGGCAAGCGCGAGACCGACGGGTCGCTGTCGTTCGTCGGACCGAAGACGCGGATGATCAAGTCCGCTGCCGAGAACATCTATCCCGTCGAGGTCGAGCAGTGCATCGTGGCGCACGTCGCGGTCGCCGAGTGCGCCATCATCGGGATACCCGACCCGAAGTGGGTGCAGAGCGTGAAGGCGATCGTGGTGCGCGCTGAGGGCGCGGCCGTCACCGAGGACGACATCATCGAGCACTGCCGCGCGTCGATTGCGTCCTACAAGAAGCCGCGATCCGTGGAGTTCGTGGACGCGCTGCCGAAGATCGGTGGGTTCGCGATCGACTACGACGCGCTCGACGAGCAGTTCGGCGGGGGTAACTACCCCGGCGGTCGCACCCGCAGCGCCTGAGCGGAAGCGAACCGAATGGCTGCCTGCTTCCCCGAAGGCGCGTACCGCCGACGCATCCGACTCACCGTCGTCGACGACGACGGGACCGTCGAGGGTGGGCTCGAGGATGACTTCCATCACTTCGAGGTCACGGTGAGCCACGACGGCGAACACGTCACGGCGGTGGAGGCACGAGCGCGGCGATGGCCGTGGACCACCTGCTGTGACGCCGGTGTGCCACTGCGCGCGCTGGAAGGCATGGAGCTGTCGCCTCGCTGCTTGGCGGTGGGCGACGTGACGGATCCTCGTCTCAACTGCACGCACATGTTCGACCTCGCTGGACTCGCAATCGCTCACGCCGCTCGTGGTGGCGAGGTAGGCACGACCCGTCAGTACGACGTGGCGATCCCCTCACGGGTCACGGCCAAGACCGTCGACGTGCACATCCAGCGCGATGGCGAGCTGCTGCACACGTGGATGCTCGAGGGTCGCGAGCTCATCGCGCCACCACCGTTCTCGGAAGCGCCGTGGCGCGGCGGCTTCCTTCGGTGGGCAGACGCCACCTTCGCGCCGGACGAGTCCGAGCCGATCATCGTCCTGCGGCGCGCGTGCGAGATCGGGATGGGCCGCGGCATGGACCTCGATGCGGTGGACGCGTCCATCGAGATGGAGCCGCTCATGGCCGGCGTCTGCTTCTCGATGCAACCGCCGCAGATCGAAGTCGGGCTCCGCAACAAGGGCACCATCAAAGACTTCGACGCCAACCCGGATTTACTGCTCCGCGACTAGTCGAAGCCGATCTCGTCGGCGAACTTGCGCATGCCGTCGATGGCTTCGCGGGAGCGACGCCACGGTGCGAAGACCATTCGCGTCACGCCGATCTCCTCCCAGCGCTTCACGTCGTCACGCGATGCGACCTTCCCTCCCAAGCAGAACTGGAAGGTGGAGGCGTCACGCCCGTGCTCGTCGAGGAGAGTGCGGAGCTGGCTGACGAGCATCTCGGCGCGTTCGAAGTCGCTGTTCATGCCGATCCACCCGTCGCAGTGCTTCGCGGCGCGCCGGAGTGCCGCCTTGCTCTCACCGCCGATCAGCAACGGCGGGTGCGGCTTCTGGACCGGCTTCGGCTCGAACATCACCGGATCGAACTGGAAGAACTCGCCCTCGTGGCGGATCTCTTCGTCGGTCCACAACCGCTTGCAGACCTCGATCGACTCGTCCACGCGGCGCCCGCGGGTCTTGAAGTCGAGGCCGGTGGCGGTCCACTCCTCTTCCAACCAGCTCGCACCGATCCCGAACTCGAGCCGACCGCCCGAGAGGATGTCGAGCGTGGTGACGCCACGTGCGGTCGTAAACGGATGCCGCAAGCCGATGTTGTAGACGTGTGTGCCCAGACGAACGTTCGTCGTCTTGGCCGCGAGGTGTGCGAGCCACGAAAAGCAGTCGTAGATCGGCACGTGTGGCGGCACCGGTGGATGCTCCTCGCCGGGATGCGGTGACCGGCTCATCTGCGACGTGAGCACCAGATGCTCCGGGAGCCACACCGATTCGTAGCCGAGCGCCTCCGCTTCGAGCGCGACGTCCATGAACGCGGTGTGGTGGACCGCGCCGAGCGCGATGCCGAACTTCACGCGCCGCGACCCATCGCCGGGTGCGTGAGATAGCTGCCGTCCTCGTTGCGGTGCCAGCCGCCGGCGATCAGATTGCCCCCGTCCACATGGATGGTGGTACCGGTCACGAAACGGCTCATGTCGCTCGCCAGGAACACCGCCGCCGCAGAGATGTCGTCCACATGCCCTTCGACCGGTAGCGGCGTGTGCACGCCCATCTCCTGACCGATTCCCGGTGTCGGGATCACATCCGGTGCGATGCAGTTGACCCGGATCCACTGTGGTCCGAGCTCCAACGCCAGCGTCCCCGTAAGGCTCGCAACCGCCGCCTTCATCGCGCTGTACACGGCGAAGCCCGGCGCGGCGCGGTGCGCTTCTATCGAGGTGAGGTTGATGATCGAGCCGCCGCTCTCGGACATCAACGGCACCACGCCGCGAATGAAGTGCGTGACGCTCACGAAGTTCTCGCGAACGAGCGAATCCTGGCCCTTGGCGTTCACGTCCATGAAGTTGGCGTAGAAACCGCCGCCGGCGTTGTTCACCAAGATGTCGACGGAACCGAGCTCGCTGCGAACGCCGTCGAGGAACCCGGTGACGGCGTCGCCATCTCGCACGTCGAGCTCGGCCGCGACCACGCGACGACCCTCCGCCTCGATCGCGCTCGCGGTCTTGTCCATGTTCTCGACATCGCGGTCGCAGATCGCCACGTGTGCGCCGAAGCGAGCGAACGTCGTCGCGATCCCCTCACCGATGCCCACCGCAGCGCCGGTCACGATCGCGACGCGATCGGTCAGCAGCGCGATCGATGGGTCGACGGTCACTGCGGCGCAGGCTACTCGTCACCTTCCCCCTCCTATGGGGGACGACGCGGTCAGGGTTGTGCGAGCATGCCTGCCATGGCGTACTCACTTGACGGCAAGCACGTGCTCATCACCGGATCGTCGGCCGGCATCGGCGCCGCACTCGCCGTCGGCTTCGCGGAGCGCGGCGCGACGATCGGGCTGTGCGGTCGCCGAGAGGACAAGCTCGCCGAAGTGCTCGAGCGAGTGCAGAAGCACGCGCCCGACTCACGCTCGTGGATCATCGACCTCAACGACCTCGAGGGAATCGCCGGTTTCGCGACCGACGTGGAGCAACAGCTTGGCGGTGTCGACATGCTGGTCAACAACGCCGGCATCCCCAAGCGCCGTCACGTTACACGGCTCGACCCCGAGACGGTCGAGTCGGTGATGCGCATCAACTACTTCTCCCCGATTCGGCTCACGCTCGCATTGCTCCCGGGCTTGATCGAGCGCGACGGGCGCATCGTCAACATCTCTTCTGTCGCCGCCCGGCTCGGACCACCGATCGAGGCCGCCTACGGCGCGAGCAAGGCGGCGCTCACTGCCTTCTCGGAGTCGATGGTGGTCGACCTCAGGGACACGAACGTGCTCGTACACGTGGTGAACCCGGGCGTGTTCGACACAGAGCTGTTCCACCTGCCGGACAACGAGCCCGGGTACCACGAGGGCACACCGATGGAGCCAGTGGAGTCGATCGTCGAGCCGATCGTCGCTCAGATCGAGGCCGGCACCTTTGAGACGTACGTTCCCGCGTGGTTCAAGGACGTCGCCATCAACAAGTTCAACGACCCCGACGCGTTCTTCATCGGCACGAAGGCCTACGCGACAGAGATGGAAGCCAAGCTCGCGAAGTCCTGACGCTTGGGGATGCGTCAGTCGAAGAGGTCGGGCTGCTCTTTGGTGATCTTGGCGTACATCGGCTGGAAGCTGAACCAACCGCCGAGGTGACTGCCGACCTGCGTAGCCGTCAGCGCAGCGTGGTCAGCGTCGATCAAGATCGGAGTGCCCGCGGCTTCAGCCAAGAGCTGGGCCTGGCACGTGCGCTCCATCGTGACGAACCAGAACGCTGCCTCGTCGACCGAGTGGCCGACGGTCAGGAGCCCGTGGTTGCGAAGGATGACGGCCTTGTGCTCACCGAGCGCGTGACCGATCCGCTTGCCCTCTTCGAGGTCGAGCACCACACCCGTGTAGTCGTCGAACAGCGCGTGATCGTCGTAGAACGCGCAGGAGTCCTGCGTGAGCGGATCGAGCAGCCGACCGAGCGACGACCACGACTTTCCGTAGATCGAGTGCGCGTGCGCCGCGGCGATGACATCGGGCCGAGCCGCGTGCACCTGCGAGTGGATCGCGAACGCCGCGGTGTTCACCATCGCGTTGCCCTCGACGACCTCGCCCTGCTCGTTCACCCGGATCAGGTCGGACACGCGGATGTGACTGAACGCCGTCCCGAGCGGGTTCACCCAGAAGTGATCAAGGTGCTCGGGGTCCCGCGCAGTGATGTGACCCGCGACGCCTTCGTCGAAGCCGAACTTCCCGAAGAGGCGGAACGCGGCCGCGAGCCGCTCCTTGCGGTGCTGGCGCTCCTCTTCGACGGAATTGAACGTCGGCAGGTACGACTTGAGATCGTTTGCTGGGGCCATCCGTCCCTCTGGGTCGGCAACCAGGCTACGCGGGGTCGGGCAGCCCGAGGGTCTTGGTCTCGAGGTACTCCTCGAACCCAGCGATGCCGTGCTCACGGCCGATGCCACTGTCCTTGTAGCCACCGAACGGCGAGTCGGGGCCGAACCAGCCGCCGCCGTTCACCGACACCGTCCCGGTGCGGATGCGGCGGGCGATCCCGATGGCCCGGTCCAGCGACGCCGACGCGACCGAGCCCGACAGCCCGTACTTCGAGTTGTTCGCGATCCGCACCGCGTCGTCGTCGTCTGTGTACTTGAGTACCGCGAGCACCGGCCCGAAGATCTCCTCCTGAGCGATGGTCGCGTCCTGGTCGACGTCGACGAACAGCGTCGGTTCCACGAAGTAGCCCTTGGGCAGATGCTCGGGCCGCTTGCCGCCCACGAGCAACTTCGCGCCTTCCGCTGAACCCTTCTCGATGTAGCCGAGCACGCGCTCGCGCTGGCTCGCGTTGATCAGCGGACCCATGACGTTGCCCGGGTCGGTCGGGTCGCCGTACGGGAAGCTCTCGAACGACGCCTTGAGCATCTCGACGCCCTCGTCGTAGCGCGACTCCGGCAGGAGCATGCGCGTCGTGATCGCGCACCCCTGGCCGGCGTGCACGCACGTCATCGAACCCATCCCCACCGACGATGCGAAATCGGCGTCGTCAAGGATGATGTTCGCCGACTTGCCGCCGAGCTCGAGAAACACCTTCTTCAGCGTGTCGGCACCGCGGGCCATGATTCGTCGTCCCACCCCGGTCGAACCGGTGAAGCTGATCATGTCGACGCGCGGGTCGCCCGTGAGCGCCTCACCGACGGCGGCCTTGTCGCCGGACGTGACGATGTTCACCACACCCGGCGGGATGTCGGTCTCCTCAGCGATGACACGACCGATGTAGGTCGCGCTCCACGGCGTGTCGGGTGCCGGCTTGAGCACCACGGTGTTGCCCGCGGCGAGCGCCGGACCGAGCTTCGACAGGTTGAGCATGAACGGGAAGTTCCACGGAGTGATGGCCCCGACCACGCCAACCGGCTCCCGCAGCACCCGGCGCGCGCTCCGCATCCCCATGAACTCGTGGACGGGAAGGTCGGTCTCCCACTCGTAGGAGTCGATCAAGTCGATCTCATACTGGAAGTCGTCGATGCAGGTGTCCATCTGCACCGCGTACGTGAGGCCGATCGGGCTCCCGACCTCGGCCACGATCTGCGGGCGGAGCTCCTCGCGGCGCTTGTCGAGCGCGTCCTTCAGCTGTTGGACGGTCTTCTTCCGCAGATCCCGGTTGGTCGACCAGTCGGTCTCGTCGAACGCCTGGCGCGCGGACGCGATCGCACGGTCCATGTCCTCGACCGTGCCATCAGCCACCTCGCCGATCACTTCCTCGGTCGCCGGGTTGATGTTCTCGAAGGTCTTGCCCGACGACGCGTCGGTGAGCTTGCCGTCGATCAGCATGCGAGGCTCGGCGTTGAGGTCAGCCATGGTCATCTCCAAGAGGGCGGTGGATGGCGGGAGACCAAGGAGCGTACCGGTACCGTGAATGGATGCGCATCGCCGCGCTGGATCTCGGCACGAACTCGTTCCACCTGCTCGTCGCCGACGTGCACCCCGACGGGCACTTCGAGTCCATCAGCCGTGAGAAGGAGATGCTCCGCCTCGGCGACGTCGTGAGCCGCGAGGGCCGCATCACCGACGCCGCAGCTGATGCCGCGGTGGCGACGGTCGAACGGTTCAAGCGCATCGCCGACGCTGCTGGAGCGATCGAGCTGCATGCGTGCGCAACCAGCGCCATCCGGCTCGCGGCGAACGGCGACGCGCTCGTCGACCGCATCCAAGCCGAGACCGGCGTAGGCGTCGAGGTCATCAGCGGTCACCGTGAAGCCGAGCTCATCTTCGGCGCCATCCGCGCCAGCGTGCTCCTGGAGCCCGCACCCGCGTTGTGCTTCGACCTCGGTGGCGGGAGCGTCGAGATCATGGTTGGCGATGCGGGCGGCCTGCGCTGGGCCACGAGCGAGAACCTCGGCGTCGCCCGACTCACCGGCGAGTTCGTGTCGAGCGATCCGATCACGAAGGAGGACCGGCGCCGCCTCCGCTCGCACGTCGTCGACGCGCTCACGCCCGTCGCGAACATCGTGACGCGCTACGAACCGAAGCTGTTTGTGGGGAGCAGCGGAACGTTCAATGATCTCGCGCACATGGTTGCGGCGCGACGCGCCGAGGACGTACCGGTGTCGCTGAACCAGCTGACCTTCGAACGCGACGAGTTCCAGGCTGTGCACAAGGAGATCCTCTCGTCGACAGCGGCGGAGCGATTGCGGTTCGACGGGCTCGAAGCCCGTCGCGTCGATCTCATCGCCGCCGGCTCGATCTTCCTCGCGACCGCGATGGAGCTCTTCGGGTTCGACGAGCTGACGGTCAGCGAGTGGGCACTGCGCGAGGGGATCGTGCTGGACGCCATCCGCAAGCACGACCCGGCCGATTGGTCCGAAGATCCGCGCGCCCTGCGCGGCGCGTCCGTGAACGGGCTCGCTCGCCGGTGCAACTCCGACGAGGCGCACGCACGCAAGGTTGCTGACCTCGCACTCACGCTATTCGACCGCACCCAAGAGCTGCACGAACTCGGAAGTGACGACCGCGAGCTGCTGGAGCACGCGGCGCTTCTCCACGACATCGGCGAGCACGTGTCACCGTCAGGGCACCACAAGCACGGCGCCTATCTGGTGCAGCACGGTCGACTCCGCGGCTTCTCCCCCGCTGAGGTGCAGCTGCTCGGCGCCCTCGCCCGCTGGCACCGGCGCGGCACTCCCGATCCCGGCGACGAGCACGCGCTGGTCGACACCGATCGATTGCGCCGCATGACCGCGATCCTGCGCATCGCCGACGGGCTGGACCGCGGGCGGTCCGCAGCGGTCGAGCACATCGACGTGCGCGTCGGGCCCTCATTGGTGGTCATCGAGGTCCACACCGAGCACGACGCGGAGCTCGAGCTCTGGGGTGCGCGCCGAAAGCGGGAGCTCTTCGAGAAGGTGTTCGGCCGCGACCTCGAGCTCACCGTGCGCACAAGCGGTTCGACCGAGGTCAGCGCACCTCTCCGGTGACCGTCTGGTAGATGATCCGCGCCGTCGTCTCCACGAGATCGGTGCGTTCGACGCCCCACATCTCGAGCTCGACGTGGAACGCCGCCATGCGCTCCATCATCGCGGCGAGCGCCGCGGCGGCCGCCATGGGCGTGATCTCGCTGGCCACGCGCCCGTTGCGCTGCGCGTCTTCGACCTTCCGGGCGAGTCCCTCGCGCAGCGGACGCAACGCCTTGTTCCGACCGTCACGAAATCGCTGGTCACCTTCTTGGGCAGCAAGGTTGCGCGTGCGAAGCACGGCGCGGTGCGTGTCCCAGTAGCCGACGAACGCGTCCACGAGCTCACGGGCGCTGGCCAGGCCGCGCTCGTCGTCCCACGGTCGTGCGAGCAGCTCTTTGAGCGGCGCGAGGTCCTCGCCTACTTCGGCTGAGAGCGCAAGCACCGCGTCCTCGACCTCCCGGAAGTACTGGTAGAAGGTCGCGGGCGACGTGCCGACCTCGCGGGCAATGTCGACGACGCGCAGGTCGCGCACGCCATGGGTCTCGAGCAGCTTCGCAGTTGCATCGAGCAGCCGGCGACGGGTGGCCGCGCCCCGCTTGCCGAGCGCGCGCCCGTCGAGCGCCAGCACCTCCGAAGTCACAGTGGTGAGGCTACCGGCCGGTCCCATCATCGGCAGTTGGTCAGTACCCTGCGACGCGTGCCCGAGCATCGTGGTCGCATCGTCGTGCTCGCGGGCCCAGGAGTCATCGACGACAACGCGATCCACGGCTTGCGCCACTTCGCCGCCGCGGGTCAGCTGGGTGTCGCGAACACGTGGGGCGCCAAGGGTGTCTTCGCATGGGACAGCCCGCACCATCTTGGAACCTGCGGGCTCCAGGCGCGTGACTTTGAGCTGCTCGGCTTCGGGAGCGCCGACCTCATCGTGGCGACGGGAATCGACGAGCGCGAGTCGCCGACCGATCGCTTCGCACTCGCACCGGTGGAAGTCGTCGCGCCGACCGAATTGGAAGCCTTCGCGGGTGACTACGTCGCGACCGACCCTGTCCCGAATGATCTGTACCCGCGACTCGCGGCAGTCGCACAGCCCGGATACCTCGACGAGAAGGTCCCGTTGCATCCTGCGCGCGCCGTCTCCGATCTCGGAGATGCGCTGCCGGGAGACGGTCTCGTCGTTGCCGACCCCGGCGTCGCGGGGCTGTGGGTGGCGCGTACGTTTCCGACGCCACCCCTCGACGCCGGTGCACCGCGGCGTGTCATCGTGCCCGCCGAACCCGCACCTGGCGTCGCGGTCACCCTCGCGTGCGAGGCCGCGCGTGCGGGCCGTCCAGCCATCGCAGTCACCACGGCGCCTGTCGACGACGCCACCTTGGCAACGATCCCGCCCGCGGGTTCGAAAGCCGCGCTCCTGATCGTCGTCTGGGGCGAGCGCGGCGACGTACGGCGCGCCGATGATCATCTGGAGCTTGTCGCTGGTGCGCTCGCGTCGCCTGGTGTCACCAGGATCGAAGTTCCGATCGCGCTCGACGACACGGCGCTGCTCGTCGAAGCCGCGGGCGAGGTCGTGGCGTGGGGCGGAATCAGTTGAGCAAGCTCTAGGGTCTGGGCGATGAGCGCAGCGCGCACGACCATCGTCACGGGGGCCGGTTCCGGCATTGGCACCGCGATCGCCGTCGAGCTGGCGAAGCTTGGCTGGCCGGTGGCGCTTGGTGGCCGACGAGTCGAGCGACTCGAGGAGACCGCGACCCTGGTTCGCGACGCGGGCGGTACGGCCTTCGTGCACCAGCTCGACGTTGCGGACGCGGCATCGGCCGAGACCTTCTTCTCAGCGGTCGAGCGCGAGCTGGGTCCACTCGACGTGCTTGTGAACAACGCGGCGCTGGCCACGCCCGGCTGGGTGCACACGCTCCCCGCGAATGAGCTGCAACAGCAGGTCGCGACCAACCTGACCGGGCCAATCCTGATGTCTCGGCTTGCGATTGCGTCCATGCGCGCTCGAGACGCCGCCGGCGACCTGGTGTTCATCACGTCCGACGCGACCCGTCATCCACGACCGCGCCTCTCCACGTATTGCGCAACCAAAGCCGGCCTCGAGACGTTCGCCGACACCCTGGTCTTGGAGCTGGAAGGCACCGGTATCCGCGCGAGCAAGATCCGCGTCGGACCGACCCTGAGCGAGTTCGGATTCGGGTGGCCGATGGACGAGCTCGAAGACCTGATGACGTACTGGTCGCGGTTCGGCTTCGGTCGTCACAACCACATCCTCGAACCGGTGCACGTCGCGCAGGCCGCAGTCACCGCGGTGACCGCACCGCCCGGGGTCCATCTCGACACCATCGAGGTACAGCCCCACGCGCCGGTGGGCGACAGCGGTCCGGCGCAGGCCTTGGAGCGTCCGTCGTCGTAGCAGCAACGATTCGCGCGGCCCTGGCTAGATTCGCCGGGTGGATCGGCGCGCGCGCGATCACCTCCTGACGGCTCACGAGCGCGAGTGCTTCGAGATTCGCGTCCACGTCGGGGAAGACACGCTGGCCCCCTGATGGGTCGTCATCGTTCGAGGCAGTAGCGTCCGCGGCCGTGGCGGTGACGGGGATGGCGAACCTCGCGGTGAAGGTCACGGACCTTGACGCCGCCGTCGACTTCTACCGCCACGCGGGAGCGCGCGTCGAGAACATCATGGACTGGGAGAACGCTCGTCGCGCCGACGTGTTCCTGGGGCCGATTCAGATCACGCTCTTCACACGGGCCATCTACGAGGACGCCACATCGCTGCCCGCCGAGGGGTTCCTTCATCCCGCGCTCTTCACCGACGATCTGGACCGTGAGCTGGAGGGTCACGACATCGTGTGGGGACCCGCGGTCGTGTCCGGACCCTTCGGCACCCGTCGCATCGCGTTCGTGACCGCGCCCGGTGGTATCCGGCTGGAGTTCATGGAACAGCTCGAGGAGCCCGCGTGAAGGTCCGTCGGATCGCTCACAGCAGCGTGAACGTCGCCGGTCGTCTCGACGAGGCGCGACGTTTCTACGCCGACGTGCTCGGTCTCGAAGCGATTCCCCGCCCCGAGATCCCCGGCATCGACGGGCATTGGTTCGCCGTCGGCGATGCCGAGGTGCACTTGGTGGACGCGCCGGCGGGGCACGAGACCATCCGGCCCGCCGACCATCACGCGTGCTTCGCCGTCGACGATCTCGACGGGGCGATCGCCGAGCTCGAGGCTCGCGCCATCGCGTACACGCGCGACGCACAGGGCGACGTCACCCAGATTTGGATCACCGATCCTTCCGGAAACGTCATCGAGCTCCAACAGGCTGCCGGCGAATGACTGGCACGAGGTTGACGGGAGGTCCGCCGTCCAAGAACACCCCCCGATGACACCAGCGTCAGGAGCCAGAGCTCCGGAGCCGCGGGACTTCATCGTCGATGCCGACGGGCACGTCTGTGAACCGGCCGACCTCTGGGAGCGCAACCTCCCGTCGCACCTCGCCGACCGTGGCATCCGCCTTCGGTGGAACGAGAGCACCGGGTACGACGAGTGCCACGTCGAGGACGGCATGGCCACCGACCGAGGCCTCGTCGGGCTCGGCAACGCGGGCGAGAGCTTCGCCGACTTCGGTCGCGGTCGGCACTACGAAGACCTCAACCCCGCGGGGTTCGACCCGCACGAGCGCGTGAAGGTGCTCGACGCCGAGGAGATCGACCTCTCGGTGGTGTACCCGGGCCTCGGGCTCAAGCTCGGCGGCATCAAGGACCCCGAGCTCGCGGTGTGGTCGTGCAAGGTCTACAACGACTGGCTCGCCGAGTGGTGCAGCGCGGCGCCCGACCGCTTGAAGGGAGCCGGCGCGCTCCCGTTGCAGGACCCGAAGGCAGCCGCCGACGAGGCGCGCCGCGTGCGCGAGCTCGGGCTGGTCGGCACGTTCGTACGTCCGAACGCGTACCTCGGCAAGCCGTTCCACCACTACGACTACACGCCCGTCTGGGAAGCGCTCGAAGAGACCGACCTTCCGCTCGGCCTGCACATCGCGGGCCTCGCCGACATGCCTGGGGCGTCGCTGGCGATGCGAGAGCTCATGGCGCCGGGCACACATCACGCGCTGATCCCGGTGATCGACCAGATGATGACGCTGTCGAACCTCGTGTACGGCGGCGTGCTCGAACGGCATCCCGCGCTCAAGGTCGTCGTGCTGGAGAGTGGCGGCGGGTGGATCGCCCACTGGATGGACCGCCTCAACGAGTTCGAGGAGAGCTACTCGTGGGCTGCTGCACCGATGTCGCTCAGCGCCGAGGAGTACTTCAAGCGTCAGTGCTGGATCAGCTTCGATCCCGGTGAGCGCACACCAGGGCCGCTCGCCGCGCTCGTCGGCGCCGACCGGTACATCTGGGCGTCGGACTTCCCGCACAACGATGCGAAGTACCCGGGTGTGGTCGACGAGCTGCGCGAGCACAACGACTCCTTGCCCGACGCCGAGCGCAAGGGCCTCTACGGACTGAACGCGCTCGAGATGTACGGCATCCCGCTCCCCGAGTGAGCGCGCCCACGTTCGACCTGATCGTCCGCGGCGGCACTGTCGTCGACGGCACCGGCGCGCCGGCGCGCACCGCTGATGTCGCAGTGAACGGCGGGCGGATCGCTGCTGTTGGCGCAGTCGATGCCGGCGCGGATCGCACGCTCGACGCCGACGGATTGCTCGTGACGCCAGGGTTCGTCGACGTCCACACGCACTACGACGCGCAGCTCCACTGGGATCCGACCGCGTCGCCAGCCTCGTGGCACGGTGTCACCACCTTGCTCACCGGCAACTGCGGCTTCACGTTCGCGCCCGCGAAGCCCGAGGACGTCCCTTGGCTCCTCCAGATGTTGAGCCGTGTCGAGGGGATGTCACCGGACGCGCTCTCCCAAGCCGTGACCTTCCGAGGTGGGAGCCTCGGCGACTTCCTCGACGGCCTCGAAGGTCGGGTCGGCGTGAACGTGGGCGCCAACGTCGGCCATTGCGCGGTGCGCCGCCACGTGATGGGCGACGACGCGTCCGAGCGCACCGCGACAGTCGACGAGATCTCAGCGATGCGCCAGCTCGTGCGCGAGGCATTCGAACAAGGCGCGATCGGGTTCACGTCGTCCCAGCTCGAGCTCCACGTGGCCCACGACGGGCGTGGCGTGCCGTCGAACTACGCCGCACCTGAAGAGCTCATAGCGCTCGCGTCGGTGCTCGCCGAGTTCGGCCGAGGATCGATCGAGTTCATCCCCCGCACGTTCCTCACCGGGTACGACGACGACGACCGCGACCTCATCCTCTCGATGGCGCGAGCGTCGGGTCGCCCGTTGCACCTCAACAACCTCACGGTCATGCCCCACGCGCCCGACGGATGGTCACGCAGCCTGGAGTTCGCCGAGCAGGCGCACGCCGACGGCATCGAGCTGCACCCGATGTTCGCGAGCAACCGCCAGGGTGCGCACTTCTCGCTCGACTCCACGTTCCTGTTCGACGAGATGCCGAGCTTCCGCGACACCCTCACGCTCCCCTCCCCCGCGCGCGAGGAGCGCCTGCGCGACCCGGCGCTCCGGGAGCAGATGCGCGTCGAGATCGCCGACCCCCGCGGCCGCTCGTTCGTGTTCGCGTGGCAGGTGCTCAAGGTCGAGCACGTGACGAAGCCGGAGAACGAGCAGTGGCTCGACAAGTCGGTGAGCGAGATCGCCGAGGCCACGGGCGCCGACCCGCTCGATGCGTTCCTCGACCTGTCGCTCGACGAGGGGCTCGCCACCCAGTTCGTGATGGCCGGCCCGCCGAGCCGCAAGCGCCAAGAAGCCGTCGCGCGAATGATCCGCTCGCCGATCATGATGGCGGGGAGCAGCGACGGTGGCGCGCACCTCCTCTCCTTCTGTGGCGCCGACTACACCACCAGACTGCTCACCGAGTGGGTGCCCGATGTACTGACGCTCGAAGAGGCCGTCGCGAGGCTCACGTCCGTCTCCGCGCACGCCACCGGCATCGCGGACCGCGGGACGCTCGCCGAGGGCATGGCCGCCGACATCCTCCTCATCGACCGCGAGCGGCTGAGCACGCCCGATGCTCCGAGGTACGTGCGCGACTTCCCCGCCGACTCGGGTCGCTATGTCGTCGACGCCGACGGCTACCGCCAGGTCATCGTCAACGGCGAGACGCTCCTCGACGACGGTGCATGGACCGGGGCGGCCCCGGGGCACATCCTGAGGGGCTGATTTCGCAGGTCATCGGCCTGCGGGGCACTGTCACACCCCCCTGTCATCGTGGGGGCATGTTCGAGAGCGCCAACACGCTGGCCCGGATGCGGGACCTGCCGACCCCCGAGGTCGAGTCGATCTTCGGCCGCGCCGAGGCGCTGGAGGCTCGGGCCCGGCACCTGAAGCTGCTCGCGCTCAACATCCTCGACGAGCGCCAGGTCCACGAAGCCTGCGGCGCCATCGACACAGAGTCATGGATGATGGCCAAATCCACCTGCTCCAGGAAGACCGCCAATGCCCAGGTGCGGGTGGCGCGCAAGCTCGGAGAGCTTCCCCACGTCGCCGATGCCGCGGCTGAGGGCCGGATCTCGTGGGACCAGCTCGATCCGGTCTCCCAGCTCGCCGGCCCCGACTCCGACGAGATGTGGTCCGTCGAGGGGTCGACGTGGTCACCGAAGCACCTCGAACGAATGGTGCGCCGCACGAAGCTGGTCGCCCGTCAGGAGGCACTGGAGCGAAACCGCCAGCGCGAGCTGCGGATGTGGCTCGACTTCGACGCTGGGATGCTGTGCTTCAGGGGCGCGCTGCCTGACGCGGAGGGCACGATCTTCGCTCGCGCCATCGAGCTCGAAGCGAGGAGGCTTGGCCGGCGGCCCGACGGATCGTGGGAGCCGTGGGAAGCCCGCCAGGCCGACGCGCTCGTGGCCCTCGCCACCCAGCGGCTCGCGGATGATGCCGAGCCAGCCCGCGCGCTGATCCTCATCAGCGCGCCCGCCGACGCACTGCTCGAGGCCAGCAGCACGCCCGGCAGCGAGCTCCTCGACTCCGGGCTCGACCTGGCGATCGAGATTGTGCGCCGCTTGGCGTGCGACGCCACCACACAGATCATCTACGAGATGCAAAACGGGTGTCCGGTCACGATCGGCCGCGAGACCCGTCACGTCCCGCGCTGGATGCGGCGCCAGCTCACCAAGCGTGACCGCGAGTGCCGCTTCCCCGGCTGCGATCGAACCAGGTTCCTGCACGCACACCACATCATCCACTGGGCCGACGGCGGGCCAACCGAGCTGTGGAACCTCATCCTCGTGTGCCCGTACCACCATCGCTACCTGCACGAACACAAGTGGTCAGTGCGAGGTGATCCGTCACTCCCGGACGGACTGGAGTTCCTGAACGCCGGAGGACACAACGTCACCGGGCTCTGGGCGAACACGCGTCCGTGGGACTGCGAGGTTGACGCCCTGGCCCACGAAGACTTGGTGCTCGCCAGCCTCCCGCCACCATGAGGCCCACCGATCGACCGATCGGTGATCCGCTGCCCCGGTGAACGGACTGTCGCCGCGGGTACCCTCATGGACGATGCACCACCGCGCCAATGCGGCCGAGGGGGAAGCGCCATGAAGATCGACGACATGATCATCGTCAGCGTCGACGACCACGTGGTCGAGCCACCGGATCTCTTCGATGGCCGTCTACCCGAGAAGTACAAGGACATCGCGCCCCGCATCGTGCACCGCGAGTCCGATGGCGCCGACGTCTGGCAGTTCAACGGGATGGAGCTCCCCAACGTCGGGCTCAACGCCGTGGCCGGCCGCCCGATGGACGAGTACGGCATGGACCCCACCTCGTTCGACGAGCTGCGCGACGGCTGCTTCGACGTCGAGAAGCGCGTGCTCGACATGAGCGCCAACGGCACGCTCGGCTCACTCTGCTTCCCGTCGCTCCCCGGGTTCGCTGGGCGGCTGTTCGGCCAGCTCGACGACAAGGACGCCGGGATCGCACTCACGAACGCGTACAACGACTGGCACATCGACCAGTGGTGCGGCTCGTTCCCGGGCCGTTTCATCCCCCTCGCGATCCCGATGATCTGGGACCCTGAGGCGACTGCGGCCGAGATCCGTCGTGTCGCCAAGAAGGGCTGCCACGCGGTCACGCTGCCCGAGAACCCGGTCCCGTTGGGTCTCCCCAGCTTTCACACCGATCACTGGGACCCGGTGTGGAAGGCGTGCGAAGACGAAGGCACCGTTGCGTGCATGCACATCGGCTCGTCGTCGCAGCTGGCGATCACTGCGCCCGACGCGCCCTTCGACGTGATGATCGTGTTGCAACCGATGAACCTCGTACAGTGCGCAGCCGACCTGACCCACTCCCCCATCTGGAAGAAGTTCCCCGGTGTGCGCATCGCGCTCTCGGAGGGCGGGATCGGATGGGTGCCGTACTTCCTCGAGCGGATCGACCACTCGTTCAAGCGCCACAGCGCGTGGACGCATGCCGACTTCGGCGACAAGCTCCCGAGCGAGGTCTTCCTGGAGCACGTGATCCTCTGCTACATCACCGACCGGGCCGGCCTCAAGATGTTGCGCGACGACATCGGAGCTGATCGAGTCTGCGTCGAGATCGACTATCCGCACTCCGACTCCACGTGGCCACGCTCCCCCGAGCAGTTCATGGATGAGTTCGCCGGCGCGGACCTCACCGACGGCGAGATCAACAAGGTCACGCACCTCAACGCGATGCGTGAGTTCTCCTACGACCCGTTCTCTGTGATCCCGAAGGAGCGCTGCACCGTGGGCGCACTGCGGGCCGAGGCGATCGGCGTCGACACCGAGGTGCGATCGATGACCCGACGTCCACGCGTGGAACGAGAAGGGACGATCACCGTCGACGTGATGACGGGAACCAGCAGGTAGCAGCGCGCACCCGCACGAAGGTGACCGCGCAACCTCCAGACGAGCTCCCGCCGCGCGACCCACGACCGCTGATCGTTCACTTCGCGGTGGACTTCGCCGTCGCGTTCCTGGTGCTGTTGGTGGTGCTGCTGATCTTCGAAGTGTCGATCCTGGTGATCATCGCGGTGTCATCGATGCTGGGTGTGCTCGCAGCACCGCTCACCCGCCGCGCCGAGGAACGCGCCCTCGCCGAACGCTACGCGACGGGAGGTGGCAGCCCGAGCGCCTGATAGTCCCGGGCGAGCTGGAGCACGCGTGCCGCGTAGGCGTCCGAGTGGTTGTATGCGAGGTACGCGCGCGTCAGTGATGCGGCGCTTCCGAGCTGACCGGCCGCTCGGCACAGGTACCGACCCGCTCCCGCGGCGGCGTCATAGAGGTTGTTCGGGTCGGTCGCGCCGTCCCCGTTGCCGTCGACGGCGTAGCCCCGCCAGGTCGACGGGATGAACTGCATCGGGCCGACCGCGCGGTCCCACACCGGGTCGAGGTCCCACGAACCGTCGTCGCTGTCGGAGATCGCGGCGACTCCAGGTCGGCCATCGAGCGCGATGCCGATGATCCGGGGCGTCACGTTGCCGAACCGACCCGGCTGCGCGCCGCCGTATCGTCCGTGGTTCGACTCGACCCGCCCGATGCCGGCGAGCATCCACCACTGCAATCCGCACTGCGGGCGTTCCCGCGCCAGCGTCGCTTCGGCACGCAAGTACGCGTCGAGCGTGGCGAGCGGGATGCCGAGCCCGTTCACCGATGCGCCCGCGAGCGTCGCCGCCGCGTTGACGCTGAGGGCTTCGACTTCTCGGTTCGCGGCTGGGAGCTCCACGAGCTCGACCTGGAACAGACGCGTGTCGACGATCACGCGCTCGTCCGCGACCTTCGCGGCGGCCTTCGTCGCGGCCTTGCGGAGCTGCTTCGCTCGCTCCTGTGCAGCGACGAGCTGCTCGGTGACCGATATGCCGATCTGGTTGACTCGCTCAGCCGCGAACACGTCTTCGATCTCGGGGATCGGTGTGGTGAACCACTCGGTGTTCCCGCGCCGATACACGATCCCGGTGAGGCGGTCGACGTCGAGCTCGGCTTGGATCAGCGCGTTGGTCGCGTTCTGCTGTGCAGTCGTAAGGAAGCCGAGCCGAGCGATCAACGCGTCCTGCTGCGTGTGAAGGGCGAAGAGCTCTTGGCCGAGCGCGGCCTGGGTCGCCTGCGCGGCGCGAAGTGCGTCGACGTCACGCGACGACGACGCATACTCGATGCCCACACCTACGAGGCGCGCGTCGAGCCCCGGAAGCAGGCCGGCACCCTCGGCCGGAGCGGTCGGCGGCATCACCTCTTGTGCAGCCGCCGATCCCCCGCTCCCGACTACGAGGGCGAGCGCGGTCAGGACACCGACCAGTGCGGCGAGCGCGCGAGACCGTCGAGCGTGGGACATGGCGGCCACGGGGATGGATCGGCACGGCAGGCCCCGTGCTTGACGCCCGACCCGCGGGCCGCTGGATCAGGCTGGCGTGGGCAGGGAGTAGAGGCGGCGGGCGTTGCCGGCGGCGATCGCCTGCTGCGACGGGGCGTCCATCCCGCCGATGTTCGTCAGCAGCTCATCGACGGTGCCTGGGAACTTCGCGTCGGGGTGCGGGTAGTCCGACGCCCAGATGATCCGCTCGGCCCCCACATACTCCGACTCCGCCGCGAGCCCGAGGGTCTCTTCGTCGGCGTCGAAGGAGATGTAGCACTGGCGGCGGAAGTACTCCGACGGCGCCATCGTGATGTCCGGCACGTCGAACCCGAACATCTTGTAGTGGTGGTCGAGACGCTCCATCCACGGCGTGATCCACCCGCCGTTCGTCTCGAGCACGATGAACGTGAGTTCCGGGAAGCGCTCGCACACGCCACCGGCGAGCACGAACGCGAGGCTCGTCATCATGTCGACGGGGTTCCCGATGCACTGCGTCCAGAAGATGTTGGTCATGTTGAGCTGACCCTGGATCTCGAAGGGCGCGGTGCGCGACTTGATCGTGTTGAGGTGCAGCCCCAACACCGCGCCAGGCACGTCGCCGGCGAGGAACGGGTGCAGGCCGAGTGGCCACCCCGCGTCGGACGCCGCCTTCCAGATCGGGTCCCACACCGGATCGAGGAAGTGCTTCCACTCGACCACCGGGTTCGGTCGCACGAACGTGCCGACGAGACCGGGCTTGGTCGCAGCGCGGGCGATCTCCGCGGCCGCGGCCTCCGGGTCTTGCTGCGGGATGATCGCGATGCCGAACAGGCGGTCGGGCGCCGCGGCACAGAAGTCGCTCAGCCAGTCGTTGTAGGCGCGGCATTGCGCGACTGCGAAGTCGACGTCGGTGACCCCGGCGATGCCGAGCAAGTTAGTGGGATACAGGACGGTCTGGTCGATGCGCTCCGCGTCGAGGTCCGACAAGCGCGGCTCGGGCTCGAAGGCGCCCGGGCGGATGTCGGCGTAGCGGATCTCCCCGGCCGCGGCCTTCGCCTGGACCTCGGGAGGCATGCCACCGCAGCCCGCGTAGGCGAAGGTGTTCGCAGGCGAACGATCGCCGTCGAACATCACCCAGTCCTTGCCTGCGTCGTCGGTCTCGATGTGCCAGATCCGGTCGTGGTACTGCTTCGGCGCGTACTCGAGCATCCGATCGGGATGTTCGAGCACATGGCCGTCGGCGTCGACGAACGTGGACGGTGCGATCGCGGTCATGTGGCCCTCCTCGCGCTCATCGGTGCGGCCGTAGTCTGACGCGCGTGGCGGCAACGGTGGTCCTGGTCCATGGCGCCTGGCACGGCGCCTGGTGCTGGGAGAAGGTCCAGCCGCTGCTCGACTCGGCCGGCATCGACTCGATCGCGATCGACCTTCCTGGGCACGGTGACAGCACCGAGCCGCTCACGGATCTGGCCGGGGACGCCGCGGCACTGCGCAAGGTGCTGGCCGGCGTCGACGACGTCGTGGTGTGCGCGCACTCATATGGCGGTGTTGTGGTCAGCGAGGGTGCGGCCGGCCTTCCCGGGGTACGACACCTCGCGTACCTCACGTCGTTCCCAGTCGCGCCTGGCGAGTCGGCGACGACGGCCGCCACCGTTGAGGCGCCGCGCGAGGGCCCCGACTCCGAGCTGGCGAATGCGATCCGCATCCATGACGACGGCACCTGCACCCTCGACCCCACCGTCGCGATCAGCGGGCTGTACGCCGACTGCGCACCTGACGACGCCGCGCAGGCCGTCGCGCGCCTCTGCAAGCAGTCGATGGCTGAGCTCCAGGGCGTCGCCACGCAGGCGGCATGGCAGGATGTGCCGAGCACCTACGCGATCTGCACCGAGGACCGCGCCGTCGGCGTCGGCCTCCAGCGCGTGCTCGCGGCGCGTTGCACCCATACGATCGAGTGGCCCACGAGCCATTCGCCCTTTCTCTCACGCCCAGAGCTGGTGGCCGATCTCCTGATCGATCTCGCCAGGGGCTGAATCGCAACCCGACCCACCCAAGATTGCGGAGGACAGATGGCCGAGCCGGCGAACCAGAGCGAATACCAAGAGCAGGCGCAGTCCGCGCTCGACAAGATCAAGTCCCAGATCGACGAGCTGCGCGTCCAGGCCGATCTCGCGCAGGCCGAGGCGCGCGACCGGCTCCAGCAGGGCGTTTAGGCGCTCCGCAAGCGGCAGGGTGAGGCCAAGGCAAAGCTCGACGAGGCGCAAGCGGTCGGCACCGACGCGTGGAAGGTCGTGGCCAAGCAAGCCGAGTCCGCGGTCTCCGACCTGGGTGACGCGTTCTCCAAGCTCGCGACCGAAGTGCAGTCAGCCGCGGGTGCCGCAGGCTCCGCGGCCAGCAAGGGCTTCGACGCGTTCCGCGACGAGTGGCGCAGGGCCCGCGAAGATCGCCAGAAGCTCCTCGACGAGTAGCGCACACTCCGCCGAGGCGCTTCGCACGACGTTCTCTGTGACGACGGACCACGAGCGCATCAACCGCGACTTCTGGGACGCCGACGCGGACGATTACCAGGCCGAGCACGCCGAGCAGATCGCCCAGCGGGCGTGGGGTGTGTGGGCCGTTCCGGAGGCCGAGCTCCGAGTGCTGGGGGACGTTCGCGGTCTCGATGTCCTCGAGTACGGCTGTGGCGGCGCCCAGCGCGCGATCCAGCTGGCCGAGGACGGCGCGCGCGTCATCGGACTCGACCAGTCCCGCAGCCAGCTGGCCCACGCTGTCCGCAACATCGGTGCCGCGGGGCTGGATGTCCCACTCGTGTGTGCCAGCGGCGAGGCCATCCCCCTCGCCGCAGCGTCGTTCGATCTCGTGTTCTGCGACCACGGCGCGATGTCGTTCTGTGACCCCGAGCGGTCCGTACCCGAGGTGGCGCGCGTCCTGCGCACAGCAGGGCGGTTGATCTTCAACAAGGCCACGATCCTCCGAGCGCTGTGCTACGACGAGAAGAAGGAGCGGGAGGTCGCCCGCCTGCAACGGCCGTACTTCGGGAACCGCGTGTCGTACTACGGCGAGGGGACTCTCGACTTCGACGTCACCTACGGGGAGTGGATCCGCATCTTCCGCATGCACGGCTTCGTCGTCGAGGAGCTCCGTGAGCTCCAGGCACCGGCGGACGCGACGACGACCTTCACCGACTTCGCCCCGGTCGAATGGGCTCACCAGTGGCCCGCCGAGGAGATCTGGGTGGTGCGCAAGACGTGACCGGTCACGACCACCTCTACACCGTCACGTGCACGTGGCAAGGCTCGACGGGAGCGGGCTACGACGCGTACGACCGTGCGCACCAGGGTCATGCCACCCCTGCGGAAGGCGTGCTGGACCTCACCGCCGATCCCGCGTTCCGTGGTGACCCGTCCCACTTGAACCCTGAACAGCTCGTCGTGCTCGCGGCGTCGTCGTGCCAGCTCCTGTCCTTCCTCGCGGTTGCCGCACGAGCACGGATCGACGTGGTCGACTACGTCGACGACGCGCAGGGTGTCATGCCCGACTCGCCGACGCCGATGCGCATCACCAAGATCGAGCTCCGACCCCGCATCACGGTGCGCGGCGAGGTCACCGAGCAGCGGCTCGCCCACCTGTGCGACGTCGCACACCACGAGTGCTTCGTCGCGAACAGCCTCACCACCGAGATCACGGTCACCCCCAGCTTCACCACGGTCGAGTAGCCGCGCGGCCCACCGCTAGGTTCGCGGACACGCTCGTCGACGAGGCTTGGAGACGGGTCGGTCGGACGAGTCGCGGCCGCCCGAGGCGTCAGGGGCGGATGTGATGGTGCGCGGCGGGTTCCACCGGCCCGAGCCGATGTGCTCCCGTGAGGCGGAGCGCGCCGAGGAGCGCGTTGCGCAGCTCCGCCGGCTGGATCACCTCGTCGTAGCCCATCGTGTCGGCCGAGGTGTATGCGCCGCCGAGCTCGGCATGCTCGAGGAGCGATTGCGTGTCGCCCTCGAGCCCGGCGGCCTGACCACCGCCTTCGGCTGGCATCGCGCCCAGTCGAGCACCGGGGAAGACGAGCGTCACCGTCTGTGCATCGAACGGGTTCATCGCCATCAGCGACGAGCCGAAGCCGTACGCCTTGCGCAACGTCACGTGCAGCTTGGGTGAGCGCAGGCGCGCCTGCGCTGCGAACATCCGCGCCGAGTGCCGCAGGATCCCCGCCCGCTCCGACGCGGTGCCGGCGAGGACACCCGGGTTGTCGGCGAGGAACACGACCGGGAGGTGGAAGGCGTCCATCACCTCGAGGAAGTGGGCAGCCTTGTCCGCGGCGTCGGCATCGATCGAACCGGCCTTGACCGCCGGTTGGTTGGCAACGACGCCGACCGGTGTCCCTCCGAGGTGCGCGAGCGCGGTGACGATCGAACGGCCGAACGCTGCCTGGAGCTCGAGGACCGACCCATCGTCGAACACCGCCTCCACCACCGGCTTGATGTCGTAGCCTTTTCGTGGGTCGGCTGGGAGAAGGTCCATCAGCTCGGGCACCGCGCGGGGCGCGCGATCGGAGCCATCGACCGCATCGGGTGGTCGCTGCCAGGCATTCGAGGGGAAGTAGGAGAGGTAGCGACGGACGAGTGCCAGCGCGGCCGCGTCGTCCGGCACCGCGTCGTGGGCGACGCCGCTCGTGACCGTGTGCACCGGCGTGCCGCCGAGCTCCTCCTTGGTGGTGTCCTCCCCCATCGACGACTTCACGAGCGGAGGACCAGCCGAGAACAAGCATGCGCCCTCGACCATCACGACGTAGTCCATGAGGGGCGCGGTCAGCGCGCCGTGGCCGGCCGACGCGCCCATCACCACGCACACCGTCGGCACGAGTCCTGACAGCCGCGCCAGCGTCTGGAGGTCGTTCGGTGTGCGGCCGCGTCGCTCGAACGCGTTCTGCGTGCGCTCACCCGCTCCCTCGAGGAGCATGACGAGCGGCACGCGCTCCTGGATCGCGAGCTCGGCCAGGCGTTGGCGCTTCGCCGTCGTGCCATGGCCGATCGATCCGCCCATCACCGTGAAGTCCTCAGCGCCGGCCAGCACCGGGCGACCCTGCACGAGACCGTGACCGGCGACCAGGGCATCGGCCGGCACCGGCGGGACGACACCCCGCTGCACCGAGCCGACCAGCGTCCCCAGCTCGACGAAGGTGCCCGGGTCGAACAGCGCGTCGATGCGTTGACGCGCGTCGAGTCGACCACCGGCGCGATGTCGGTCGAGCCGTTCGGCGCCACCCATCCCCCGCGCCGCCTCACGCCGGAGCCCGAGATCCTCGATCAGGGGACCCCAGTCGCCTCCATCGGCTCGCTGCCCACTCATCTCACGAGTCGCGCCGCGAGCGCGTCGGCGTGGACATGCACGTTCCCGAACGCGGTGCTCAGCATCCACGCGCGCTTCAGGTAGAGATGGACGTCGGCCTCCCAGGTGAAGCCGATCCCGCCATGGACCTGGAGCGAGCCCTTCGCATTCTTCTCCGCCGCCTCAGCCGCGAGCAGGCGCGCGCCCGACAGCGCGCGCTCGCGGTCACCGATGCCGGGGTCGTCCATCGTGACCGCAGCCGCGTGGACCGCGGTCCGTGCGACCTCCGCCCGCACGACCATGTCCGCGAGGATGTGCTTCACGGCCTGGAAGGAGCCGATCGGACGGTCGAACTGCCGCCGGGCCAGCGAGTACCCCGTCGCGGCCTCGGTGCAGGCCTGGGCCATGCCCACCTCGAACGCGGCGGTCAAGAGTCCGCCGCCGCGGCGCCATGCGGCCGCCTCGTCACGACCGCCGATGCGCTCACCGGTCGGGAGCGCATCGATGCGGTGCACCGGCGTGAGCGGATCGAGCGGCCAGTCGAGCGCGGTGACACCGGCAACGGCGTCCGATGGCACCAGCGAGATGCCGTCGTCGTCCACCACCGCGATGCCATCGGCCACCGCGAGGTGCTCGAGCAGCGCCGGCGCACCGTCACGGGGCCGCTCGAGGCCGGTGACGATGCCCTCGGCCACCCCGTGTGCCAGGTGCGTCCACACGAGTGGACCGGGGACGACGGCACGGCCGAGCTCCTCGAACGTGATGGCAGCATCGGCCCAGCCGAACCCATCGGCGCGCAGCGAGAACACACCAGTGGTGGCGAGCTCGTCGAACATCGCCTGGTCGAAGCCCTTGCGAACCCGCTCACCCGTGAACCTCCCGCGACACAGCGAGCGGATGGCGTCGCGCAGTGCGACCTGGTCCTCGCTCAGGTCGAAGTTCACGACTGCTCCATCACGCCGACCGAGGCCAGGGCTGCTCCTTCGGGAGCCCGAGGAGTCGTTCGCCGATGATGTTGCGCTGGATCTGTGACGTGCCCGCCGCGATCGGCAACGACAGCGTGCGGAGACGCTCCTCGACCCGCTCGTCGTGGATGTCGAACGCACCACGGTCGAGCACGCGCATGCAGAGCTCACCGAGGCGGTCACGCGCCTCGGAGTACGCGAGCTTGAACATGAACGCACCGGGGCCCGGAGCACCATCGTGAGCGGCTTGTGACACGTTGCGCTTGGTGAGCGCCCACAGCGCGTCGAGCTGCGCGACCACGTGCGCGAGCTCACGCCGATCGCTGAGGTCGTGCACGTCAGGCGCGAGCTCTTCAGCCAGGCGCAACGCGTCGACCATCTCGCTGACGAAGGCGGTCCCCCGCTCGAACGAGAGCGTCACGTTCGTGACGCGCCACCCGTCGTTCTCGTCCCCCACGCGGTTCGCGGCCGGCACGCGAACATCGTCCAGGAACACCTCGCAGAACTCCGACGAACCGAGCACGGTCTCGATCGGGCGCACATCGATCCCCGGAAGGTCCATCGGGAGGATCAACCACGTGATCCCGCGGTGCTTGGCCGCGTCCGGATCGGTGCGCACGAGCAGCTCTCCGAAGTCGCCCACATGACCGAACGAGCACCAGATCTTCTGGCCCGTCACCACGTAGTCGTCGCCATCGCGCACGGCCCGCGTGCGCAGGCCGGCCAGATCGGAGCCGGCATCGGGCTCGGAGAAGCACTGGCACCACACCTCTTCACCCCGGAGGATGCGAGGCAGGTGCGCGGACTTCTGGGCATCCGTGCCCTCGGCGATCAGGGTGGGACCGCAGTGGAGCGTGCCGACGAAGTTCACACCGACGTAGGGCGCGCGTGCTCGTGTCGTCTCTTCCAGGAACACCAGCTGCTCGCTCGGCGATGCGCCCCGTCCGCCGTACTCGGCGGGCCACGAGATGCCCGCATAGCCCGCGTCGAACAACCGACGTTGCCATTCGGTGTCGTAGCGGACCCGCGCCGGCCAATCGTCCCGCGCCGGTGGCGTTGGCAGCTCGGAGAGTGCTCCGGCCAGCCACGTGCGCAGCTCCGCCCGGAACGCCTCATCGGTCTCCGAGTAGCGCAGATCCATCTCGATTGGCTCGCTCTCTGCGGCGCAGGCGTTCGGTCGGGGACGACGCCGGAGTGTAGGACTAGCAGCGCGTGCCCGACTGCGGCGATTCGAGCCGCGTGAGATAGCGCACGACGAGTCGGTCGACACACGCGTTGCCGCTGTCGAACGATGCGTGATGCGCGCCCCGCACGCTGACGAGCACGCCCGACTCGAGCTGCGCGACGAGTCCCTTCGCCCACGCGAACGGGGTGGCCGGATCGTGACGCGCGCCGAGCACGATGATCGGCTCGGCACCCTCCGCCGTCAAGGCGCGGGGAGGATCGGGTGGGATCGGCCAGTACGCGCACACGAGGCTCCCGTTCACGATCGACCGCCCCAACCGCGGCGCGGCTGCTTCGGCGGATCGCTCGATCTCCCGCATGCCGTCGACCCCGCCGACCGACGGCCCGTCGACGCACCCGATGGCCAGGAACGACTCTTGACCGTCTTCGTACTCGCCATCGTCGATGCGACCCGTGTAGTAGTCGGCATAGAAGAGGAGGTCCGACCCGTCGCCCCGATCGGCCGCGTCGAGTGCGCCCGCGAGCTGACCCCACCCCCTCGTGCCCTCGTAGAGGACCTGGGTGACGGCGAGGTCGAAGCGGCTGCCGTTCAGGTCGCGGGGTTCTCCGCCGACCTTCACCAGCAAGGGCGTCGCGCCGACCTCCGCTCGGAGACGGTCGTACGCGGATGCCGAGCGACCGCCACGATGGAACGGGCAGCTGCGCTGTTGGGCGCAGAACTGGAGGAAGTCGTCGAGGACCTGCTCGAAGCCGACGGCCTGCTGCACCTGCATGGTGATCGCATCGAGCGAGGGGTCGATCGGTGCGTCGAGCACGAGCGCGCGCACTCGTTCGGGGAACTGATCGGCGTACCAGGCGCCCAGATACGTCCCGTACGAGTACCCGACGTAGGTGAGCTGCTCGTCGCCGAGCGCCTCCCGGATGCGATCCATGTCGCGCGCGGCAAGCTCGGTCCGCAGGAACGGGAGGATGTCGCCGTCGGACTGCTCGCACGCCGCCGCGAGCGCTTGCGCCTCCTCCTCGAGGTCTCGCCGCTCAGCCTCGTCGTCGGGCGCCCACTCCGCATCGAAATAGGGGCCGAGGTCGTCGAGGCAGTCGACGCCCTCGCTGGCGCCGACACCACGCGGGTCGAAGCCGATGATGTCGAAGCGATCCTGGAGCCGCGCCGGGAGGCCACCCGCGGCAGCCAGCACGTACTCGACACCCGAAGCTCCGGGGCCGCCCGGGTTCATGAGCAGCGATCCGATCCTGCGCTGCGGGTCGAGTGCCCGGTACCGCACCAACGCGATGCCGATGGTCCGCCCGCCCGCGACGTCGTAGTCGAGGGGAACCTGGAGCACCGCGCACTCCGCGTCGCCGTTGCACGCTTCCCATTGGATCGCCGGGTCGGACGCAAGCGCCGAGGTATCGGGCTCGGCTGCTGGCGCGCCCGGCACCCACACGCTCACGACGCACGCGAGCGCGGCGACTGCTGCGCAGGGACGGTGCATCATGCCGAGCGTATGCGGGCGAGCGTTGCGATCAGGATCACCACGTGACGACCCCGAGCACGAGCGTCTACCTTGCGCCGCGTGGGTCCCGGCGTGCTGCTCTCGTTGCCGGTCGGGACCCACCGTCATGGTGACGACCCGCGGGCGCTCGTCGATCTGTCGCGGCGCGCCGAGGGCGCGGGCGTCGACGGCGTCGTGCTCGCCGACCACGTCCTGCTCGGCAAGCACGTCGATCGCTATCCATGGGGCAGGTTCCCCTTCCCGTCCGACGCACCGTGGCTCGAGCCGCTCACGGTGCTCACCGCCATCGCGGTCGCGACCGAGCACCTGCGGCTCACGACCGGGATCCTCATCGTGCCGCTGCGACCAGCGCCCCTGCTCGCCAAGACCGTCGCAACCCTCGACGTGCTCTCGAGCGGCCGGGTCGAGCTCGGCGTCGGCACGGGGTGGCAGGCCGAAGAGCTGGTCGCCCAGGGCATCGACCCCGCGCGCCGGGGCCAGGTGCTCACCGATCACATGGCCGCGTGCCGCGCCCTCTGGAGCAACAGCCCCGCGTCCTTCCACTCCGAGTCCGTATCGTTCGAGGACGTGTGGTCGGAGCCGAAGCCGGTGCGACCGGGCGGGCCACCGGTCCTCTTCTCGGGCACGCTCACGAAGCGCAACCTCGACCGGATCGTGACGTTGGGCGACGGCTGGATCCCGATCATGGGTGAGACGCTCGACGGCATCGCCACGGGGGTCGAGACGCTGCGGGCCGCCTACGGGACGGCCGGGCGCGCGCCCGACGAGCTCCGCGTGCGGGCTCCGCTCCCGATCGTGCGGGGCGACGACGGTGCACCGTCGGTCACGGCAACGATGAACGGCATGGGCGCACTCGCCGGCGTCGGGGTGACCGACGTGTACCTCACGTACACCGCGTTCACGTCCGACGACGAGTCGAGCGACCGGTTCTTCGACGAGCTCACGGAACGACTCGGGGGCCGAGGGTGAACGCCGAGATCCGTCTCCACGATCGCGTGGCCATCGTCACCGGCGGCGCGGACGGGATCGGAGGCGCCACGTCCGATGCGCTCGCGCGAGCAGGCGCGCACGTCGTCGTCGTGGACATCGATGCGGAGCTGGCCACACGCCGGGTCGACGCGATCCAGGCGGAGGGCGGCAGCGCCGAGTCGTTCGTGGCCGACGTCCGCGATGCCGCGTCCGTGGCCGCGATGGGTGAAGCCGCGCTCGCCCACTCCGGGCACGTCGACGTCCTGGTCAACAACGTGGGGCACTATCTCGGAGCCCAGCCGTTCCTCCGGAGCGACGAGCAGCACTGGGGCGCGCTGTACGACATCAACCTGCTGCACGTCATGCGCTGCTGCCGGGCCGTCGTGCCCGGCATGGTCGAGCGGGGCTCGGGCTCGGTCGTGAACGTCTCGTCCATCGAAGGCATCCGGGGGTACCCGCCCGACCCCGTGTACGGCGCCTACAAGGCCGCCGTCCTCCACTTCACTCGCTGCCTGGCGCTCGAGACCTCGCCCCACGGTGTTCGTGTGAACGCGATCGCGCCGGACGTCACCCAGACCACACAGGTCGACTACTCGAAGTTCGTGCCACCGGAGCTCGAGGACCGCTGGCCGATCTGGGTGCCGGTCGGTCGCGTCGGCGCGCCGGCTGACAACGCGGATGTCGTGCTGTTCCTCGCGTCCGATCTCTCACGCTTCGTCACCGGGCACGTGATCCCGACCGACGGTGGCACCGGCGTCGCCGGCGGCTGGTTCCAGACCCTCGAGAAGCGCCGCTGGACGAACCGACCTCGCGATCCGTAGTACTCGCTCACTCCCTGGCGAGCGCCTCCGGCGCCGTGCGTGGGAACGAGCGCCTCAGCTCTCCGAGGAGAAGAAGACGTTCTTGACCTCCGTGTAGGTGTGCATCGCGTGCATGCCGAGCTCGCGCCCGAGGCCACTGCGCTTGAACCCTCCGAATGGGGTCTCGGTGCGCACGCTCTTGTGGGAGTTGACCGAGATCACGCCGGTGCGCAGCGCCCCGGTCACTCGGATGGCGCGACCCACGTCGGCCGGTGACGCGGAGATCAGCGCATTGCTCGACCGATACGACGGGTTGATGCTCCTCGGGGGTGGAGACCTCTCACCGGATCGGTATGGGCAGGAGCACAGCGACACGATCTACGGCGTCGACCACGATCGGGATGCCACCGAGCTCGACTTGTGCCGTGGTGCGATCCGCGCCGGCATGCCGGTGCTCGCGATCTGCCGGGGACATCAGGTCTTGAACGTTGCCCTCGGGGGAACGCTGGACCAGCACATCACCGATCGCGCGGGACTCGTCGGGCACGGCATCCCGGGCGTCGAGGATGGCGCGCAGCCACACGACGTCGAGGTGGAGCCGCAGAGTCGCCTGGCGACCGCGATGGGCACGACCCACGCCTGCGTGTCGTCACACCACCATCAGGCGGTCGAAGCGCTCGGGCACGGCCTTCGTGTCGTCGCGCACGCGCCCGACGGCGTGGTGGAAGGGATCGAGCTCGATGACCCCGACCGTTGGGTCGTCGGAGTGCAGTGGCATCCCGAGGACACCGCCGACACGGACGCCTCGCAACAGGGGCTGTTCGACGCCTTCGTGACCGAAGCCGCGACGCGATCCCGCTGACGGTCAGGCGGAGTACTTCGCCCGGAGCTCGTGCTTGAGGACCTTGCCCGATGCGTTGCGCGGGAGGACGTCGACGATCTCGAGCTGCTCGGGCACCTTCTGTCGGGTGAGACCCTTCTCGGTGAGGAACTCGAACAGGTGCGCCAGCGTCGGCGCGTCAGCCCCCTCGTTCACGACGACGATCGCGCACGCGCGCTCCCCTGTCTTCGGATCGGGCAGGCCGATCACCGCGGCATCGGCGATCGCGGGATGCGTGAACAGCAGGTCCTCGACTTCCTTGGCCGAGATGTTCTCGCCGTGCCGGATGATGATGTCCTTGAGTCGCCCCGTGATGCTCACGTAGCCGTCGGCGTCGATCACGCCGAGGTCGCCCGTGCGGAACCAACCGGCCTCGTCGAACGCGTCGGCATCGAGCGAGGAGTCGAGATAGCCCTTGCACACCTGCGGGCCCTTGGCGCGCAGCTCACCCTCCTCACCCTGCTGCGCCTCGGTGCCGTCGAGCTTCACGACGCGCAGCTGCACATCGGGTGTCGTGGTCCCCTCGGTCTCCGCGAGCTGCACATCGGTGCTGTGGATCGTGTTCATGGTGAGGATCGGGGCTTCGGTGAGCCCCCAGCCCGAGACGATGCCGACGCCCCCGAGCTCCTCCTTCACCTCGTAGTGCAGCTGTGGTGGCTTCGGTGCGCCCCCGCCGGGATACGCGCGCGCCTCCGGGAAGAGCGGCGTGTCGGGTTGCTGACGCTGCGCCGCGAGGTACGCCATGTGGAAGGGGGTACCCGCGCCGGCCAGCGTCACCTTCTCCCGCTGGAGCATCGGGATCGTGGTCTGGGGCACGAACGACTCGACGAACAGACCGGTCACGCCCGTGAGCGCCACCGCGAACAGCCAACCGATGCCGCCGATGTGCGTGAACGGGAAGACCATCGCGGAGCGGTCGGCGTCGGTGATCTCGAGCGCGGCGATCATCCCGATCGCGGACGCCTTCACCGTGTGATCGGTGTGACGCGCACCCTTGGGATCGGCCGTGGTGCCCGAGGTGTAGAAGACCCACCGCACCGGAGCATCGTCCGGCCCTGTGGGCGCAACGAGCGGTGGGAGCGTGGCGGGATCGCCCTGGGGCAGCTCTCGGTCACACACGATCACTTGCATGTCGGGGAGGTCGCCGGCGATCGCGCGCGCTTCCTCGGCGTACCCACGCTCGCGCCAGACCGACGGGACGATGAACGCCTTCGCACCGGTCTGGGTGGCGATGAAGCGCATCTCGCGCGGACCCAGGTGCGGGAGGATGGGGTTCTGCACCGCGCCGAGGCGGGAGAGCGCGGCGACCAGGATCGCGGACTCGAACCACGTCGGGAGCATCCAGGACACGGCCACGTCGGCCCCGATGCCCAGGTCATGCAGACCTGCCGCGGCACGCAGGGCAGCGTCACGGAACTCCGCCGCAGTGAGCGTGCGGCCCTCCTCGTCGATCGCGATCTGCTGGTCGGGCGACTGCTCGGCACGAGCGTCGACGAGCTGCCAGAGACCCTCGGTGTCGGTCGTCATCGGCGTGCTACCCGCACGTGATGCCGCCATCCATCGAGACGATCTGGCCGACCATGTAGCGACCTTCGTCCGATGCGATGAACGCGATCAATCCGGCTTGCTCCTCGGGCTCGGCGTATCCGATCGGAGAGGTGACCGCGGCGAAGTCCCGCGCGGTCGCACCCTCGGGGAAGCCGAACGACTCGATCATCGGCGTGTTCATCCCACCGGGGGCGATCGCGTTCACGCGTACGCCACGCGCGCGGTACTCGACGCCCAGGGCACGGGTGAGGTTGACCACGCCGCCTTTCGATGCGCAGTACGCCGCGGAGTAGGGCTGACCCATGAGCCCCGCGTTCGAGGCCACGTTCACGATCACTCCCCCGCCCCCTTCGCCGGCCGAGGCGAGCATGTGCGGGAGCACGGCTCGACACATGAGGAACGTGCCGGTCAGGTTCACGCCGATGATGCGGGCCCAGTTCTCCGCGCTCTCGTCCTCGGTGCGCACGAACGTCCCGACGCCCGCACAGTTCACGAGCACCTGCGGACGGCCGAGGTCACCTGCCACGGCGCCGACGGTCGACTCGACCGAGCTCCAGTCGCCTACGTCCACGCCGTACGAGCGAGCGCTTCCGCCATCGCTCTCGATCGCGTTCGCCGTCTCCTTCGCTGCGGTCTCGTTGAGGTCGAGCACGGCGACGGTCGCACCCTCGGATGCGAGTCGCACGGCGGTCGCGCGGCCGAGACCCGAGCCTGCGCCGGTGACGATCGCCACCCGGTCAGTGAAGCGCGCCATCAGAACCCCTTCTGCGTCGGCTACGCGGAATCTAACAACCGGTCAGATTCGAGGGCAACGGCCGGTACAGTGCCGCGAGTGACGGGCACGCGCCTCACTGCTGATCTCCTTCGTGATGTGGCGCAGGAGGATCCAGAGCGCGAGGCCTACGTGCACGACGGCAAACGAGCCACCTATGGGTGGCTCGACCGTGTAGCTGATGGGTTCGCGGCGACCTTGTTGGATCGTGGTGTCGCACGCGGTGACGTCGTGGTGCTCTTGCTCCCGTCGTCGATCAAGTTCGCCGCTTGCTACCTCGGTGCACTGCGGGTGGGTGCGATCACGTCGGCGATCAACCTGCGGCTCGGCCCGCGGGAGCAAGCGAGCATCGTGGCCCGCACCGAGCCGAAGGTGACGGTGTTGGGCGACGGCGCGTCGTTGCCGGACGGACCCGATCCCGGCTTCGTGCTCCCGGTCGAGGATCTGAAGGACGCGTTCGCGGCCGACCCACCGCCGCGCCTGCCGAAGCTCGATCCTTCGGATGCCACCTGCATCGTGTGGACGAGCGGCACCACGGGCGCGCCGAAGGGCGCGGTCTACGACCACGAGCGCCAAGCCGCGATCTCGCGCAACATCGGCGAGCTCACCCAGCTCGGTGATCGTCGCCTCTCCGTCCTCCCCTTCCCTCACGTCGGGTACATGACGCGCGTGTGGGACGAGATCGTGCATCGCACGACGGTCGTGCTCGCCGGTGAGCCCTGGTCCGCCGCCGAATCGTTGCGACTGATCCGCGAAGAAGGCATCACGATGGCCACGGGCGTGCCCACCCAGTGGCAGGCAGTGCTGGAGCACCCCGACCTTGCGAAGACGGACTTCTCCGGCGTGCGGGTTGCGGGCCTGGGCGCGGCGGCGATTCCACCGGAGCTCGTGCGTCGGATGCGCGAGGTGCTGGGGTGCCCGGTGCTCACGCGGTACACGAGCACCGAAGCCGGCGTCACCACGAGCACCCGCGTCGGGGACCTGGATGAGATGGTCGCGACGACCGTCGGTCGTCCCGCGCCCGATGTGGAGCTGCGCATCGTCGACCCCTCGCACGGCCACGACGTGGCAACCGAAGAGGTCGGCGAGGTGCTGACGCGCTCGCCCGCGATGATGGTCGGCTATTGGCGCGATCCCGAGCTGACCGCGTCGGTGATCGATGACGACGGATGGCTGCACACCGGCGACCTCGGCTTCATCGGAACTGATGGCAACCTGCGCATCGCCGGCCGACTCAAGGAGATGTACATCCGCGGCGGCTACAACGTCTACCCGGCCGAGGTGGAGGGCGCGCTCACCGAGCATCCTCGGATTGGTCGCGTCGCAGTGATCGGTGCTCCCGACGACCGCCTCGGCGAGATCGGAGTGGCCTTCGTCGTACCTGCGGACGGGTCCACCGGCGGCGACATCGAGACGGACGACTTGCGCGCGTGGTGTCGAGACCGCATCGCGGATTACAAGGCGCCCGATCGCGTGATCGTGCTCGACGATCTGCCCGTGACACCGATGATGAAGATCGACAAGGCTGCGCTCGCCGAGCTCGCCGAGCTCGCCGAGAAGGAGAAGACGTGACCAGCTCTGTATCCGAAGAGCGGTACCAGACGCCGGATGTGCCGCGGGACGACCGCCAGATCCGGGTCGGATCGCTCTTGTTCACGATGGTCGAGCCGCACAAGGGCCACGAGGTCGCGTACAACCGTTGGTACGAGCGCGATCACTTCTACGCCGGCTGCATGATCGGTGCGTGGCAGTTCGGCGGTGCGCGGTATGTCGCGACGAAGGAGTGCAAACATCGCCGGTATCCCAAGGGGTCACCGATCACGCCCGACCCGATGGTCGGCTCGTATCTGGCGGTGTACTGGGTGCTGGACGGTCACCACGACGACTGGAACAAGTGGGGGGTGGAGCAGGTCAACTGGCTCCACGCCAACGACCGGATGTTCAACGAGCGCGACCACATCCACACGGCGCTCTATGAGTACGCCGGAGAGGTGAATGCGCCGGGCAGCTCGATGCCCGTCGAGCTCGCGCTCGACCGCGCCTATGCGGGGATGATCGTGCTCATCGGCGAGATGGCCGACGGCAAGGGCGCGGCGGACGTCACCGAGTGGTTCCACGGACTGCCGTGCCCGACGGACGTGGCACTGATCGGCACACCGCTCCCATTGCGCGGTGACCGGCCGTCGGACGTACCCGACACTCAGGCCGACAACCGCGTGCTGATCATGGCGTGGACGCTCGACGACCCGATCGAGGTGTTCGACGCGAAGTTCGCCGCACTGGGCGATGCGTTCTCGAAGGCCGGCCTCGGCGAGATCGTCTTCGCCTCCCCGTTCCGCTCCACGGTTCCCGGCACGGACACCTACACCGACGAGCTCTGGTAGGCGCATCACCTCGTCTACGCGTCGAACGTCGTGCCGTGAACCCGGATCTGCATTCCGATCAATGACTCTTGTGTGCCTTGCGCCGCGAGCGCGTCATCTTCGCTGACCGCGACGCAGCGCTTGCCGTCTGGGGTGTCGGCGATGACGTCGACCTTCGTGGGATCCATCCCGGTGTACTCCACGGTGTACGTCGCGATGGTGGCGTCTCCCTCGTAGCCGGTGACGCTCTCGACGACGTCGGTCGAGGCCCTCGCGGGCGCCGCGAGGTCGTCGATCAGCGGTGCATCGCTTGGCGGCTCGGTCGACCAGACCGAGAGGCCCGGCTTGGTGAGCAGTCCGCTCACCGCGCCCACTACACCTCGATCCCCGCGGTGCTCGCGGAGGTGCACCGCCATCTCCGCGTTCGCGTGGAGCACGTAGCTGTTGAGCGGCCCACCCGCGAAGGCCATGCCCCCGGTCACGGTGGGCACGCCATCGAGCGGGAGGTCGAGCTCGCGCTGCTGCACCCGCACTGCCACCGGAAAGCAGCTGTAGAGCTCGGCGTGAGGGACGCTCGCCAACGGCTCACCGAGGTGGTCGGCCGCCGCCTGACCGAGCACTCGCATGGACGGCCAGCGGTGCATGTCCTTGCGGATGGCGAGCGAGCACGCGGCGCTCGACCACAACGACACGTGCGGGTACAACCAACGGTCCTCGTCGATGCCGGCTGCTCGCGCCTTGTCGACCGACGTGAAGAGCATCGCGACCGCCTGGTCGACGTTCATCTGGGTGACGTGCCACTTGTTGTACGGGAACGCGATCGGACGGTTGCCCGTCCCGGGCGTTCGCAGGAACGCTGCGGACCGGACCTCGGGGAAGGCCGCGCGGGGGTTCTTCGCGGCGACCTTCGAGAAGCCTTCATAGAGGGTGCTGATCTCGTTCTTGTGCTGCTCGAGCGAACGCCCCTCTGCGTGTCCGAGCGCGTTCTCGATCAGCGCATACTGCTGGATGGGCAGGACGACGCGCGCCTCGCGCTCTGCGGGCGTCATCAGCTCGTCCATGCGATCGAGTGGCCGGTCCTCATCTGGCTCCAGCTCGGTTTCGTCGATGGGCGTGAGCTCGACGCCGGCCCGTCGGGCGAGCACCTCACAATGTCGCGCCTCTCCTCCCACCACGAGCGCGGCCGCGACGTCACCGTGAATGATGGCCAGCAGCGCGTCGTTGAGCAGCGCCTGCTGTGGGATGCCCAGCGAGACCCGCACCGAGTGCGCACTCGACGCGCCGATCCTCTGGGCGACGAACGCACCAGGCGCCACGAGGTCCCACGTCCCGCGCGGTGAGAGAATGCGACCGACCTCGGCCAGCACCCGTGGCGCGCCGCTGTCGGCACCGGCACCTGCCGCAGCCTCGGCCATGAGCTCTCGCACGTCGAGCCCGCCGCCCGGTTCGGCGACGCGTTGACTCGCGAAGCCGACGCCGACGAGCACCGGCGTATGCCCCTCAATGGCCACGGGCCCGAGAGTAACGTCCGCGGTCCGAGATGCTGATCGACCATCATCTGCGCGGCGCGATCACCGATGCATCGCGCGTCGCCCGTGAGCTCGAGGATGCCGGCTTCGACGGTCTCTACACCGCGGAGGCCGCGCACGAGCCGTTCTGCTCGCTCGCGCTGGCCGCCGAGCACACCACGAGCGCCACCCTCTTCACCAGCATCGCGATCGGGTTCGCCAGGAGCCCCATGGACCTGGCCCAGATGTCGGACGGTCTTCAGCGTCTGTCACAGGGACGGTTCGCGCTCGGCCTCGGATCACAGATCCGTCCCCACATCGAGAACCGGTATTCGATGCCATGGACCGCACCGGTCCCGCGCATGCGCGAGCTCGTCTCGGCGATCAAGGCGATCCACCACGCGTGGCAAGAACGGACACCGCTCGCGTTTCGCGCTGAGCACTACCGCCACACCCTGATGACGCCGTTCTTCGATCCCGGCCCGAATCCTCACGGCCCGCCGCCGGTCTGGGTCGCTGGGCTCGGGCCGAAGATGACGCGCGCAGCCGGGGAGGTTGCCGACGGACTGCTGGTGCACCCGTTCCACTCGGAGCGCTACTTCCACGAGCACGTGGTGCCGGCGTTCGAGGCCGGGCTCGCAGCAAGTGATCGGTCGCGCTCGACCTTCTCGCTGTCGGCGACACCCATCGTGTGCACCGGCGGGAACGACGAAGCGGTCGAACAGGCGATCCGGGGCGTGAACGTGTTGCTCGCGTTCTACGGATCGACACCTTCGTACCGGGTGACGCTCGACGCGCACGGGTGGGGTGACCTGCAGACCGAGCTCAACCGACTCTCGAAGGAAGGCCGCTGGGACGTGATGCCCACGCTGATCACCGACGAAGTGCGCGAGACGATCGCGGTCTGCGGCGAGCCCGACGAGATGGGCCGCCTCCTCGCGCAGCGCTATGGCGGCAAGGTGGATCGCGTCGGTCTGTCCATGCCGTACGACACTCCACCGGAGACGCTCGCGTCCGTGATCGCGAGCCTGAAGCAGCCGTGAACACAGGGCTCGAGGGCAAGGTCGCCGACCACCCCTCCTACCAGCAGACTCGGCCGTCCCGAAGACGTCGCCGCGGCGTTGGTGTACCTCGCGTCCGATGCGGCAGAGTGGGTCACCGGCCAGACGTTGCCGGTCAGCCGAACCAACATGATCTCGAGGAGCGTGCGCGATGCCCAAGGGTGTGTTCATCGCACTGTCGAACCCGGTGAGTGACCAGGTCGAGGACGACTTCAACCAGTGGTATGACGACGTGCACGTCAAGGAGGTGCTGGCGATTCCCGGCGTGAAGTCGTGCCGACGCTTCAAGCTCGCCCCGCAGCAGCTCATGCCGGGCGACGACGGCGCGGGCCGTCGCTACCTCGCGCTCTACGAAGTCGACGTCGAGGACTGGCAGTCCTTCGCCGACGCACAACAGCAGGCGTTCGCCGACGGAAAGATCACGGTGAATCCCGAGCTCCTCCAGCTCGATCCCATGGTCATGACCATGTGCTGGGAAGAGATCTCCGAACCCAGCTAACGAGCATGTGACGCTGGAGCCGCAATAGCAGTTCGGGTATCACATGCTCGGGGGTTAGGTGGCGGGTCGGGTGCTGAGCATGACGGCGACCATCTTCACGGGGAAGTCGTTGCGGTTGCGCCAGGCGTGGCGAGTGCCGCGTTGGACGACGCAATCGCCCGGCTGGAGCAGCACCTCGCCGGTGTCGAGCTCGAGGCTGATCTCGCCTTCGAGAACCATCACGTAATCGATGGTCCTCGTGGTGTGCATGCCGTCCGCCTCGACACCTTCCATCTGGCCGGCCGCGTTCGCCATCGCTTCGCGCATCTGCGCGTCTGGCGGCACCGTGAACACGCGCCAGGCGGAGCCACCCGCCGGCGGTTCGAGCACTCGCATGCCGTCTCGGGGGTCGACCACCGCGTCGAGCCCCTGCGCAGGGTCGGTCAGCCACACCTCAGCCCACTGATCACCGCCGAATGCGTCGCCGTCCGAGAGGAACGTCGACCGCCCCTGATCGTCGACGCCTGTCACCACTCGTCTGACTGCCATGTGCGCATGGTGCCAGACAACGCGGCCTACGCGTCGGCAACCGCCGGGATGATGTCGGCCGCGAACACGTCGATGTTCGACCGCACCGCGGCACGCGTCTCGCCCGGGATCGTGATGCAGCCGTAGGTGACACCTGCGGTCGCGAGCTCATGCACGCTGTCGATGACGGCGCTCGGCTGCACAGCCGCGTTCGTGAACATGTCGAGGCCCACGGGCATGAACGCGACCTCGAGCGCCTTGGTGCGCCCGACCTCCTTGGCGTGCTCGTGTGCTTCGAGGATGCGACCTCGCAGCTCGTCGGTCGTGGCGATGCCGGGCGTTCGCAGTCGTGTCGTCGCCTTGGGCGAGCTCGGCATCGGCACCCAGCCATCACACATCTCCACCGCGCGCCGCATGGCGCGCCGGGAGTTGCCACCCACCCAGATCGGCGGTCCCTCTGCCTGCGCGGCCGCAGGAAGCATCGTGTTCCCGGCCGCGCAGAAGCGGCGGCCCTCCATCGCCACGCTCTCCCCTGACCACGCCGCACGCATCGCACCGATGGCCTCGTCAGTGAGCTCGTTGCGCTCCTCGTAGTCCACACCGAGTGCCGTGAACTCTCCTTCCATGTAGCCCGCGCCGATCCCGAGGATCACGCGCCCGCTCGACAGCGCGTCGAGCGTGCTCACCGCCTTCGCCAACAGGAACGGGTTCCGATAGGCCGGGATGCAGAGGTTGGTCTGGAGCCGGAGATGCTCGGTGACCGTTGCCGCGACGGCGAGGCACACGAACGGATCAGGTGCGTGATGTCCGCCGGACGCGAGCCACTCGTCGGCAGGAAACGGATGCTCCGTGACGAACACTGCGTCGAAGCCGGCGGCCTCCGCCGCGATCGAGAGCTCGGTGATCGCATCGCGACTCGCGAGCTCGTCGAACGCGTCGACACGGTGCACCGGGAGCTGTGCCGAGAGCTTCATCCGAGTCGCGTGGGTGGCGACTCTGCCGACCGCTGAAGCACGGAGTCGTCGCTCACGACGGCGGCCAATGGAGCCGCACCTTCGTAGGCCACCGCGAGATCGTCGCCGATGTCGTCCACGATGCTGTGCTCACGCAACGGGTTCTCGCGCAACATGAGCGCGAGCACGATGCTGATCACCGCAACGGGCACGCACGCGAGGAAGACCGTATGCAGCGAGTGTGCGAAGGCCGTTGCCACATCGTGCTTCACACCCGCGGACAGGTTGCCGAGCGTCTCGGGGCGACCCCGCAGCTCGGCGACGTTCAGCCCGAGGCCGCTGGGCACGAGGCGATGGAACCAGACGGCGAGCCGGTCGTTGAAGATGCTGCCGAGCAGCGCAAGACCAACGGCGCCCCCACCCTGTCGACCGAACATCGACATCGACGTCGCGACGCCGATGTCGCGCAGCTCGACCGCGTTCTGGATGGCGAGGATCAACACCTGCATGACCAGTCCGGTGCCGAAGCCGAAGATGCCGCCCGCTGCCAGTGCTTCCCACGCTCCCGAGTCCGCGCCGAGCCGGAGCAGCAACAGCACGCCGGCCGTCGCGATCACGGTGCCGACGATCGGGTACAAGCGATAGCGGCCCGAGTTGTGCACGAGGCGACCCACCACCATCGTGCCGACGACGGAGCCGAACATGATCGGGATCAGGTACAGCCCCGCGTCGCCCGGACTGATGCCGGTGACGAACTGCAAGAACGCCGACACGAAGTACAAGATTGCGAAGAAGAGCAGGCCGACCGTCAGGTTCATCAGCAGCGTCACGCGCGCTACCGAGAACTTGAAGACACGTGGCGGCAAGATCGGCTCGGGTGCGCGTCGTTCCCGCACTACGAGTGCGATCACGAACGCGATCACGCCAACTCCGAGCAGCACGATGAGCGTCGAGCCCCACGGCTCGCGTGAGCCACCCCAGCTGGTGAGGAACACGATGCACGCGACCGCGGCGACCGCCAACCCTGCACCCCACCAGTCGATGCGGTGCGGGCTTCGTCGCGCGGGGAGATGGAGCAAGCGCTCGACGATGGCGAGCGAGATCAACCCGAGCGGCAGGTTCACGAGGAACGCCCACCGCCACGAGGCGTGCTCGGTGAACACGCCGCCCACGAGCGGCCCCGCGATGCTCGAGAACGCGAACACGAAGCCGGAGTAGCCGATCCACCGCCCGAGCTCGCGCGCGGGGACGAGATCGGCGAGCATGGCCATGGGCAGCGTGACCAGCCCACCGGCACCGAGACCCTGCACCCCGCGGAAGACGATGAGCTCGGTCATCGTCCCCGCCGCACCACAGAGCGCCGAGCCCAGCAGGAACGTGACCATCGCGACGGCGAAGATCCGCTTGCGCCCGTAGAGGTCGCCGAGCTTGCCGTAGATCGGCATCATCGCCAGCGCCCCGAGCAGGTACGCGGTGGTGATCCACGAGAAGTCGCGCAGACCGTGGAGCTCATCGACGATCGTCGGGGTGGCGGTCGCGACCATCGTGGTGTCGAGGGCGGCGAGCGCGTTGCCGAGCATCAGGCCGACGAACACCACGAGCACGGGCGGTGCGCTGCGCTCGGGCATACGATGCGGATCGTAGAACCCGTTCCATTTGAGGGGGGTCCATCGTCGTGGGCAAGTGGTCGCGCGAAGAGATCGAAGAGGCGTTCCAGACGTTCCAGGACCGCGCCAAGGTCGCCGGCAAGAGCCACGACTGGACGGAGTGGTCGGAGTGCTTCACCGAGGACGCCGACTACTACGAGCACCACTACGGCCGGATGAAGGGCCGTGCCGAGATCCTCGCCTGGATCCAGTCGACGATGAACGAGCCGCTGTTCGCCGAGATGACCGCGTTCCCGATCGACTGGTACATGATCGACGAGGAGCGCGGCTGGATCATGTGCCAGGTCGCCAACGTGATGGACGACCCCGGTGACGGCAGCGACCACCGTGAGTACAACTGGACCCTGCTCCACTACGCCGGCAACGGGCAGTTCTCCTATGAGGAGGACATGTACAACCCGACCGAGTTCGGCGAGATGGTCAAGGGCTACCTGAAGGCCAAGAAGGCTGCGAAGGGGTCCTGACCCGAAACTAGAACGTGTTGCATTTTTGTGGTGCCCGACGTACGATCCCCCGGTTCTTCCCGGCTGAGTAGGAGCACGCCATGGAGTTCGGACTGTTCAACAGCGGGTACACGCCGCGTCAGTCGTACGAAGACGAAGCGGATCAGTGGGCCGTCGAGCACCAGCGACTCCAGAACGAGGTCGCCTGGACCGTCGCGGCCGACAAGGCCGGGTTCAAGTACTCGTGGGCGACCGAGCACCACTTCCTCACCGAGTACTCGCATCTCTCATCGAACGAGGCGTTCATCGCGTATCTGCTCGCCAAGACCGAGCAGATCCACATGGGCAGCGGCATCTTCAACATCACGCCGCCGGTCAGTCACCCCGCGCGCATCGCCGAGAAGGTGGCGATGCTCGACACGCTCTCGAAGGGACGCTTCGAGTTCGGCGTCGGGCGCGGCTCATCGACGACGGAGCAGCGCGGGTTCGGGATCGACGACCCCGAGCTGACCAAGGAGATGATCGACGAGGTCCTGCCCGAGTTCAAGAAGATGTGGCGAGAGAGCTCGTACAGCTTCGACGGCAAGTTCTTCAAGATGCCACCGAGGAACGTGCTGCCGAAGCCGTACAGCGACCCCCACCCGCCGATGTGGATCGCGGCCGGCAACCCGGGCACCTTCGAGAAGGCTGCGCAGATGGGCCTCGGCGTCCTCTGCTTCACGATGGGTGCGCCCGAGCAGCTGGCAACGCTGATCGAGGTCTACAAGAAGAACATCGAGAAGGCCGAGCCCGCGGGTGAGTACATCAACAACAACATCATGGTGACGAGCCAGATGCTGTGCCTCGAGGACGGCCAGAAGGCGCGCGACATCGCGGTCAACATGACGTCGCGCTTCCAGAACAGCCTCGTGTTCCACTACCTCGACACGTTCCCGCAGCCACCGGGCATCCCCCAGTGGCCCGCGCTCATCCCCGAGCCGACGCCTGACGAGCTCGACGCCGACATCAAGGCCGGCAACGTCTGCATCGGCACGCCCGACGAGGTCGACAAGGCAGTGAGGCGCTACGAGGATGCCGGCGCTGATCAGCTCGTGTTCGGGATGCTCTCGACGACGATGCCGATCGAGATCGCCATCGAGGCGACCGAGACCTTCGGCAAGCACATCATCCCGAAGTACGACAAGGACAAGGTCCATTCGACGACGCGCCAGCGCGAGGCATTCACAAAGAAGCGCGGCCCACGCAAGAAGACCGAGCTCGGGCTCGCGGTCGACAAGCTGCCCGTCACGTAAGCCGGAGCATGGGCGCGCTCGACGGTCGGGTCGCGCTCGTCACCGGGGCCAGCCGGGGCATCGGTGCCGGCATCGCCCAGCGCTTCGCCGCTGAGGGTGCCGCGGTCGCGGTGACCGCCCGCACGCTCGCGACCGGTCCCGATGACGCGCTCCAAGGAGGGTTGGACGACACCGTCGCGCTGATCGAGGCCATGGGTGCCCGGTCGTTGGCGATCGCGGCCGATCTCAGCGACGCCGACGCCCGCGCTCGCATCGTGCCAACCGTCGAGGACACGCTCGGTCCCATCGACATCCTGATCAACAATGCGGCCGCCGCGATGTACATGTCGAATGCGGACATCCCGCTCAAGCGTCGGCGGTTGACGTTCGAGCTCAACTTCCATGCGCCGATCGATCTCGCACAAGCCGTCATCCCTGAGATGCGCTCGCGGGGCGCGGGTTGGATCGTCAACATCTCGAGTGCGACGAAGAAGCACCCGAAGGGTCCGCCGTTCGATGCCGGGCTCGGCAAGCTCAGGTTCACCACCGGCACGTACGGTGCGTCGAAGGCGGCCCTCGATCGGTACACCACGGCGCTCGCCGCGGAGCTCTGGCCGGATCGGATCGCCGTGAACTCGTTGGCGCCCGTCGCGGCCGTGCGCACACCCGGCGCCGACCTGCTCGTCGGCGATGTGATGGACGCCAACCCGAACATCGTCGAGTCATTGGAGCTCTTCGTGGAGGCCACGCTGGCGCTGGCGACGTGCGACCCGGCAACGACCACCGGCCGCCTCCTCTACTCGCGCCCGTACCTCGACGAGATCGAACGCGACGTGCGCGGGCTGGACGGACGTCCGTTCAGGGCTTGATCTCGAGCCGCCACTCGTTGCCGGTCATCCAGAGGCGATGGCGAGGTCCCGGTGCGTCGAGGTCGCCGGTCTCGTAGCCAGCGTCGCCGACCCAGAGCGCAGCCAGTCCCAGGTCGGATTTCGCCATCACCGTCTCGTAGTACACGGGAATGCGTGCGTGCGCGTCGGCCATGAGTGTCTCGACGGTGTCGAACTCCGACAGATGGTGCAGCGTCACCCAGGTGGGAGGCGCGAGCTCGATCTCTCCCGCATCGCGGCGCGCGAGCGCATCGGCCGGACCCATCCACGCTTCGTCGTGGATCTCCCCCATGTCGATCGCCACCGCACCTTCTGGCGCCGGTGCCACGAAGAACCACGTGGCGTAGCGCTTGGGTGCGAGCCCGGGTGGCGTCCAGTGCGACACGAACGCCAACGAGTCCTGGTCGACGACCAGCGCCGCTTCTTCGAGCGCCTCCCGCACGGCTGCGCGTCGTGCGGCCGCTTCGATGTCGATGGCGCCTTCCCGATCGGCGTCGTCGATGCGGCCTCCGGGAAAGACCCACATCCCACCGAAGGCGAGCTCGGAGTTCTTCTTCAGCATGAGGGTCTCGACACCGCCGTCCCCGCCACGCACGAGCACGACGGTGGCCGCCGGGATCGGGTCACCTTCGACTCGCTCACCATCACGGAACCAACGCTCGAAGTTCGGCTGGGTGGTCACTTCGTCGGTTGTCGGAGTGGCAATCCCGCGGCGAGGTAGATCGCGTCGATCACCTTCATGTTGGCCATCGCGTCCGCCGGCGTGGTCGGGTACGGAGCGCCGTCCTGCACCGCGGCGGCGAACGCCTTGAGCTGGTACCAGTAGGTGGCTTCGCCCTTCACCTTCTCCTTGCGCTTGGTCACAACGCCCGACCGTGGATCCTTCCGGTGCACGGTCACGCGGTGGAAGTACTGCGGGCCTGTCATGTTCACGATCTTCATCGTGCCGAGGGATCCCTCGACGCGAGCGCCGAGACCGAGGAGGTGGCGCGACCACATCGAGGCCATGATGCTGCCCATGCGGCCGTCGGCAAATGCCAGCTCGGCGGTGACCACGCGGTCGACCCCCGGGTCGGCACACTTGGCCTCCGCCGACACGACCGTGGGCTCGGCGCCCGCCAATGTGCGCACCTGGTGCACCGTGTAGCAGCCGACGTCCATCAACGTGCCACCGGCCAGATCGAGCTGCCAGCGGATGTCATCACCCGTCGGGCCGAAGGGCGGGAGTGGGAACGCCATGTGCGTCTCGATCCGCCGGATCTCCCCCAGCTCAGCGCCGTTGATGATCTCGAGGAGGCGGGCCACGAGCGGGTGGTACCGGTAGTGGAACGCCTCCATCACGACCAGCCCCGTGCGTTCGGCCACCGCGGCGACCTGCTCGGCCTCCTGCGCGTTGGCGGTGAAGGGCTTCTCGCAGAGCACGTGCTTCCCCGCCTCCAGTGCGGCGATCGTCCACTTGCCGTGCAACCCGTTCGGCAGCGGGTTGTAGATCGCCTGCACGCGGGGATCGGCGATCACGGCGTCGTAGGTGTCGTGCACCGTCGTGATGCCGTGCTTCTGCGCCATCTTCTCGGCGCGAGACCGGTCGCGGGCGGCGACCGCGACGACCTGCACCTCGGGGACGGTCGTGGCCGGCTTCAGCAACGCGCCCGGTGTGATCTTGGCCGCGCCGAGCGTGCCGATCCTGAGAGGCTCCGTCACGACAGAGGACTCTACGAGCAGCCGAGCGTGTCCGTAGGACCGACGCTGGGCATCCCAGCGTCGAGCGAGCACGACAGCCTTTAGGCTCCCTCCCGATGCTGACCGGGGTACGGGTCGTCGACTGTTCCACCGGGATCGCGGGTGGCTACTGCACGAAGCTGCTCGCCGATGCGGGCGCGGACGTGGTCAAAGTCGAGCCGCCCGATGGTGACCCGTTGCGCCACTGGCGATCCGGCGCGCTGTTCGAGTTCCTGCACACCTCGAAGCGATCGATCGTCGGCGATCCTCGCGACGCAAGCGTGCTCGAGCTGTGTGCGCGCGCCCACATCGTCGTCGAGAGCAGCGCACCCCAGTCGTTCCCGGCGACCGAGCTCCTCGAGCGCCGCCCCGATCTCGTCATCGCGTCGATCACGCCCTACGGGCAGGACGGTCCGTGGGCGGCGTGGGCTGCGACCGAGTTCACCCTTCAGGGGTGGTGCGGCTCGACGAGCTCACGCGGCTTGCCCGAGCAGCCACCGATCGCCGCTGGTGGGCGGATCGGCGAGTGGGTGTCGGGCACCTACGCCGCGGTCGGTGCCATCGCGGCCATGCGTGCCGCAGCCCGCGATGGCTTCGGCGAGCACGTCGACGTCGCGTGGCTCGACTGCATGAGCGTCACGATGAACACCTTCACCTCGGTGTTCGCCGAGTTCAGCGGGTGGCCCGAGATGCGCCGCCCCACCCGTACGATCGAGATCCCCTCGATCGAGCCCAGCTCGGACGGATACGCGTCCTTCACGACGAACTCGGCCCCACAGTGGGGTTCGTTCCTCGTCCTGATCGGGCGGGAGGACCTCGAGCACGACCGGGACCTCGCTGGCGCGCTCGGCCGGTTCAAGCGGCGCGACGAGGCGCTCGAGCTCATCCGCGCGCACACGACGCAGCACACGACCGCCGAGCTGCTCGAGACCGCGACGCTGCTGCGCATCCCCTGTGGTCCGGTCGGGAACGCGTCCACGGTCACCACCTTCGATCACTTCGTCGACCAGGGGACGTTCGTGCCCAACCCGAGCGGTCGCTTCGTGCAGCCGCGCGTCCCTTATCGGATCTCGGGCCTCTCCACACGCGCGATGGACCCTGCCCCGGCGCTCGACGCGCACCGCGACACTGTCGCGTGGCCCGTCCTGGAGAGTCACAACGACGGAAACCGAGGCCCTGACTCTCCAGAACGAGCTGGGCTGCCGCTCGCCGGGATCCGGGTGCTGGACCTGACCGCGTGGTGGGCCGGGCCGGCCGCGACGACGATGCTGGCGAACCTCGGCGCCGACGTGATCAAGGTGGAGTCGATCACCCGGCCCGACTTCATGCGCTACACGAGCACCAAGCCCCCGACCGAGGATCGATGGTGGGAGTGGGCGCCGCTGTACCACGGCGCCAACAACTCCAAGCGCGGGATCACGCTCGACCTCACCCGTCCGGAGGGTCGCGCGCTCCTGCTGCGCATGGCCGAGAAGGCCGACGTGATCCTCGACAACTTCACGCCGCGGGTGATGGAGCAGTTCGAGCTCGATTGGGAGCACGTCCATGCCGTCAACCCGCGGCTCATCCAGGTGCGCATGCCGGCGTACGGGCTGACCGGTCCCTGGCGCGATCGCACCGGGTTCGCGCAGACGATGGAGGCCATCACCGGGATGGCATGGGTCACGGGTTGGTCCGACGGGCCGCCGGTGATCCCCCGGGGCGCCTGCGACCCCTTGGCCGCGATGCACTCGGTGTTCGCCACGCTCCTCGCGCTGCGCGATCGCGAGCAGTCAGGCCAGGGCCGGTTCGTCGAAGTCACCATGATCGAAGCGGCGCTGAACGCAGCGGCCGAGCAGGTGGTCGAGTTCGGCGCGAGCGGCGAGGTGCTCGAGCGCAGCGGCAACCGCGGTCCGCTCGGTGCCCCTCAGAACCTGTACGCGTGTGAAGGACACGAAGAGTGGGTCGCGCTTGCAGTGGTCACCGACGACCAGTGGGACGAGCTGAAGCAGGTGCTCGGCTCACCGCCTTGGGTCCTCGATCCCACGTTTGCGACGGTCGCCGGGCGACGCGCCGCGCACGACCAGATCGACGAAGCGCTCGCTCGGTTCTTCAAGGACCGTGACGCGCAGACGGTCGCCGGCGCGCTCGCGGCACGCGGCGTACCGGCGAGCTACGTCGTCGACGGGCGCGACATCGCCAAGAACCCGCAGATGCTCCACCGCGGGCTGTTCGAGATCGAAGATCATCCCGTCACCGGTCCGCATCCCGTGCCGACGGTGCCGTTCCGGTATCGGCGCCGCGCCAACAGCTGGATGCATCGACCGTCGCCGACCCTGGGGCAGCACAACGACGAGGTCTTGAAGGAGTACCTCGATCTCTCGGACGACGACCTTGCGCAACTGCGCGACGACGGCATGATCGGCGACCGTCCAGTGGGCACATGAGCGCGACGGACCTTGACTGGGGTTGGGCCCACGACTACGAGAACATCAGCGGCGAAGTCGCCATCTGCGGTGTTGGCGAGTCTGACCACTCGAAGGCATCGGGTCGCACGACGAGCGACATCGTCGGTCAAGCCGTCGAGCGCGCGCTCGAGGATGCGGGACTGGAGCCAACCGACGTCGATGGCCTCATGTACATCCCGATGGCCGAGCAGATGGACGTCGCTGCGTTCCATGAGTACTTCGGCACGAGCCACGACATGTGGGAGTCGAAGGGCGGGGGTGGGATGACCCACGGCGCCGCCGCACCGTACGCAGCATCCCAAGCTCTGCGCGACGGACAAGCGAGCGTGATCCTCAACACCTTCGGAGTCGCGTGGGCCACGCAGCGATCGCAGATGACCGGCGGCCCGGGTGAGTCGCACGCCCAGGAGCTGTTCAAGCAGAACCTCGAGATCCCGATGGGGTGGTTTCCGCAGCCGGTGTACTTCGCCACGGTGGCGCGTCGGCACATGTTCGAGTTCAGCACCACACAACAACAGCTCGGCTCGATCGCGGTCGCACAGCGCCGCAACGCGAACCACACGCCGGCCGCGGTCATGCACGAGAAGACGCTGACGATGGAGCAGTACCTCGCCGCGCCCACGATCGTGGCGCCGTTCCGTAAGGAGGACTGCTGCCTCATCTCCGATGGCGGCGGCGCCTACCTGATGACCTCCGCCGAGCGCGCCAAGGACATGCGGCAACAGGTGGTCGAGGTGGCCGGCGTCGGCCTCGGCAACTCACACACCGGCACGCACTGGGCGCAGCAGTCGCCGTTCACCTCGACGCCGCAGGTGTTCGCCGCGCCGGTCGCGTTCGACATGGCCGGGATCACGCACGCGGACGTCGACCTCTACACCTGTTACGACCCGTTTACGATCCACACGTTGATGCAGCTCGAGGACTCCGGCTTCTGCAAGAAGGGCGAGGGCGGCGCGTTCGTCGAAGGTGACTGCTTGCACTTCGACTCGGGCAAGCTGCCGACGAACACCCATGGTGGACTGCTGTCACACGCGTACGTGCTCGGCATCGCGCACGTGGTGGAGGTCGTGCGTCAGCTGCGCGGCCAGGCCGCCGCGCAAGTCCCCGACGCCGAGATCGGAATCTATGGCGGCTACACCGGACCCCAAGCCGCCACCCTCATCCTGCGCAAGGCGCGCTGATGGAGACCCGGCGAGAGTTCCCGCTACCGGACACGTCGTGGGAGCCGATCCGCGAGTTCTGGGCGGGCGCGGCTGCGAACGAGCTGCGGATCCCTCGCTGCGCCTCGTGCGGTCGACTGTGTTGGTACCCCCGTGAGCGTTGCCGTCAGTGTGACGGCGAGGGATTCGCCTGGGAGGCAATGAGCGGCCGCGGCACCCTCTTCTCGTGGGTGGTCGTCACGCATCCATTTCTCCCCCAGTTCGGTGACCTGACCCCATTCGCGCCGGCATTGGTCGCGCTCGAAGAAGACCCTTCGGTGCGGCTGGCAACCCGCATGGTTGAGTGCGACCTCGACGCCCTGGAGTTCGAGATGCCGGTGCGCGTCGAGTTCCGACCCCTCATCTTCACCGATGTCGAGGGTGAAGTCACCGCTCCCCTTTTCGTGCCGGCATGAACGCGCTCGACGACCCGGGGATCGATCCCGACACGTTCATCGCGGTCGAGCCGAAGTGGTGGCTCTCCAACTTCGGCGGGATGGTGGCGTTCGGGTTGATCGTGAGCCGATCACGCTCACGGTTCATGCACCTCGGGTTCCGCACCGCCGTCGCCCTGCACGTCGGCGAAGCGATCTACGCGTACCGCAAGGCTCTCCAGGCTGGCTTCGGCTCCAGTGCCCATCGTTGGGCACTTCAGACGCTCGGGGTCGGCTTCCCGTCGCTCATCGCGCTCAACGACGCCGTCGCTCGTGCTGGTCTCGACCCGGTCGAGATCGACCTCACCGACCGAGCTCGGGCCACATCCTGACGGCGTTGCCGCCGAGGTAGTCGGCGTGCTGTTCGTCCGGCAGCTTCGCGGCACCCTTTCGGCCCCACTCGGCCAACTCGTCGTACGGACGGTCATGGGTCTGCGAGAAGTCCGAACCCCACATGAGCCGGCCGTCGAAGTGGGCGGCGAGCTCACCAACCGCTTCGGCTGCGTCCCCGTAGGCGGCCATCAGATCCAGCGTGATCGACGAGACCTTCAGGTAGACGTTCGGGAAGGGCGCAAGGGCCAAGAGTGCGTCGGGCAGGCCCTGAGAGAAGTCGGCGAACCCGCAATGATCGAGCGCCAGGGGGATCGCCGGAAGAGCCCGAATCGTGTCAGCGAGCTCGGCCAGGCGATCAGGAAGCACCGTCACCACCGTCGGCACGTCCAGCGACGCGATGGCCTCCCAGAGCGCGCGGGGCTCTCGCACGCCCTCGCCTCGGACGGCGAACCAGCGGATACCTCGCATCCTTTGGTCGTGCACGATCCCGTTGGCCTGGTCGACGGCGTCACGAGCAGTCACATCGACCGCTCCAACGCTCGTACACCGCTCGGGAAAGCGGCGCGCGCTGTGCGCGCAGTACCAGTTGTCGTAACTGTACGCGCTCACCGCTTGCACGAGCACCGCGGCGGCAACCTCGGCGTTGTCCATGAGCTCGATGAGTCGCTCGATCGTGCACGGAGCTTCTCGGTACCACTCATCGGTGAAGTTGCGCGGCTGCAATGGGAACTGCGCCTCGTCGGCGCTGACCACGTGGACGTGCGTGTCGACGAGCACGATCAATCCGCTCCGGGGATCGTCGGCTGGTTGGTGAGCAGCGGATCGGCATGCACCGGCGACGCGGTCGGGACCGTCTCGTCGAGCGGTCCCATCGCAGCGAAGGTGACACGCGCAACGATCGCGAACGCGAGGATCGCGCTGGCGCCGCCGATGATCGTCGCGCGCAGCCCGATGCCATCTGCGACCGCGCCACCGGTGAGTGCACCCAACGGCACCCCCGCGAGCAACCCCATCAAGTAGATGGCCAGCACCCGACCGCGGTGGCTCTCGTCGACCCGGGCCTGGATCGAGGTGTTCATCGCCACCGCGATGAACATGTAGGCGACGCCCATCCCGGCGAGCCCGATGAGGCTGACCACGTACGCCGCGGCGCTGCCGAACACGAGCTCGCCGCCCGCAAACATCACGAGGCCCGCCATGGCCATGCGAGATCGGCGGACGCGGTCACCGATCGCGAGGTTCGCGAAGGTCCCGAGCACCGCCCCGATCCCGAACGACGCCACCATGAAGCCGAAGTTCGCCTTCCCGACCTCGAGGACCTCTCTCGCGAACGGCGCGCAGAGATGGACCGAAGACGATCCGAAGAACGAGACGATGAAGATGGTGATGACCGGGACCACGAGCGCCCGCCGCTGCCGCACGTACTGCACGCCGGCACGGAAGTGCTCGAGGACCCGGGGCGGGGCGGCCGGAAGGTCCACCGGCCGCGGCTGGATGGCCACGAGGGCCGCGAGCACGACCACGAACGAGAGCGCGTTGACTCCGAAGGCCGTGCCCGCGCCGAACTCGGCGAGCACGATGCCGGCCAGCGCTGGCCCGAACGCGCGCGCCGCGGTGAACTGCACCGAGTTCAGACGGATCGCGCTGAACATGTGGTCGGGTGGCACGAGCTGTGGGATGAATGCCTGCCACGATGCGATCCCGAGCCCCGATCCGATCCCGGAGATCGTCATGAGCGCGACGATCGCCTCCGGTGACGCGGCTCCCGTCGTCCAGACCGCCCACAACCCGATCGCGGCGAACATCATCAGGGCCTGGGTCACGAGCACCACCTGCTTGCGGGGAAACCGGTCCGCGAACGACCCACCGATCGGACCCACGGCCACTCCCGGGAAGATCGCCATGAAGGCGCTGAAACCCACCCACGTCGGCGAGTGCGTCATGCGGTCGATCACGAACGGCACCGTGATGGTCTGCATCCAGTTGCCCGAGTTGGACACGATGGCGCCACACCAAAAGAGCCAGTAGTCACGCGCCTTCAGGGCAACGAGCGCGCCCTCATTGCCTGCGGTCATGCATCCGTGTCGAGCGCGTTGAAAGGCCCCGCCAGATAGCCGCCGTCGACGACGAACTCCGCGCCGGTGCAGTACGCGCTGGCGTTCGACGCGAGCCAGCAGACGAGCTCGGCGACCTCCTCTGGCTGGCCGATGCGGCCGAGTGGGTTGCTCGTCGCGAGCGCGGGCCGCATGTCGAAGCCGCCCCACGACTCGGGCTGCACCATCGGCGTGTCGATCGGACCGGGATGCACCGAGTTCACGCGCACGCCACGCCGACCGAGCTCCAACGCCGCCACCTTGGCCAGGCCACGCAGCGCGAACTTGCTCGTGACGTAGCCCGCGATCCCACCGGCGCCGACGAAGCCGTTCACCGACGAGATGAGCACGATCGATCCCCCGCCCGCGGCGACGATCGCGGGCGCGGCGGCGCGAATGCCGAGGAAGGCGCCGACCTGGTTCACCTCGATCACGCGGCGGTAGTCGTCCGGCGAGGTGTCGACGATCGGCGTCGGCATGGACGAGATGCCTGCGTTGCTCACCAAGACGTCGAGATGCCCGAACTCGTCGATCGCAACGTCGACGGCGGCGGCCCAGTCCAGCTCACTCGTGACGTCGAGATGGTGGTACACGGCGCGATCGCCGAGCTCTCCGGTCACGGCTGCGCCTTCTTGGTCGAGGACGTCGCCGAGCACGACCCGTGCGCCCTGGCTCGCGAACAACCGCGCTTCCGCCGCTCCTTGCCCGCGCGCTGCCCCAGTGATGAGCGCGACCTTGCCGTCGAGTCTCACTCCAGCGTGTCGGGGACGTGGTCGAGCTTGTAGAGCGCCTTGCAGTTGTCGTGGAGCATCGCCTTCACTTCGTCGCGCGGCAGCCCACGGAAGTTGCGCTCGATCGACACTCGGTTGTTGGGCCACTCGGTGCCGGTGTGCGGATAGTCGGTCGCCCACATGATGTGCGCGAGGTTGAGCCGATGCCGCAGCTCCATGCCAACGGTGTCGACCATGAAGGTTGCCCAGAAGTTCCGATGGAAGATCCGGCTCGGCATCGTCTGCATCTGCTCCACGCCGTTCGTGAACCAGCGGTAGCGCAGGAACATGTCGTCGACCTGCTCGAGCAGCGTCGGGATCCACCCGATGTTCGCTTCCACCAGCAGCAGCTTCAGTCCCGGGAATCGCTCGAAGATGCCCGAGAAGATCAGGTCACACACCACCGGCAACGTGTTGGCGCCGGCCTTGCTCGCGCCGGCCACACCCATGAACGCGAGGGTGTCGAGCGCGGGTGGCTTGTCCACGGCGACACCCTTCACGAAGCTCCCGATGTGCGCGGCGATCGGGAGGTCGGCGTCCTGCATGAACGACCAGAACGGTTCGTCTTCGGGAGCCGGGTCGAGGCTCCCGTTCGGGAACGCCGACATCACCACGCCGCGGTGCCCGAGCTCCACGCAACGCTTTGCTTCGTCGATGGCGTCGTCGACACCGGTGGTCGGCAGGATCCCCTGCCCGACGAGTCGGCCTTCCGAGCCTTCGCAGAACTCCGCGAGCCATTCGTTGTACGCCCGCACGCACGCGATCTGAAGCGCGGGTTCGTCGCCGTAGATCTTGGCTCCCGACAGCGTGACGCTCGGGTAGAGAACCTGGAGCCAGATGCCGTCGGCATCCATGTCGGCGAGCCGAGCTTTGGTGTCGAAGCTCCCTGGTCGCATGTCGTCGTAGGTGATGCCGGCCGGCTTGAACTGGAGGTACGACAGGCCAGCCGTCGCGGTGAGCCCGACCGGCCGCATCGACTTCCCGTCGTCGAAGGACCACACGTCGCCGTGCTCGGTGTTGAGCACCTTCGGTGCGCGGTCCTTGAACTTCGACGGGACTCGCGCCTGCCACGTGTCAGGCGGCTCGTTGACGTGCGCGTCGGAGTCGAGGATCGGGTAGCCGATGCTCGCGACCTCGCTGAAGATCGACTGGTCAACCATGGGGCCATACGACCACTTGCCCGTTCGGGACCGCAACTGCGAGGGTCATGGCCCATGGCCGATGCCGACCTGCTGGACGGGCGCTGCGACCCGAGGTTCGCTGCGGTGGCGGACGCCTTCGCCGCCGGTTTCGCCAACGGGCGCGAGCTGGGAGCTTCACTCGCGATCGAGGTCAATGGCCGACCCGTCGTCGACCTCTGGGGCGGCCATCTCGATGAGGCGCGCTCACGACCATGGGAGCGCGACACGATCGCGTGCACCTTCTCGTGCACCAAAGGCCTCGCAGCGATCGCACTCTTGATGCTTGTGGATCGCGGTGTCGTCGATCTCGACGCTCCGGTGGCGAAGTGGTGGCCGGAGTTCGGCGCCGCGGGGAAGGCCGACCTTCCGGTGCGCTTCTTGCTCACCCACGAGGCCGGGCTGTCGGCGATCACGCGCCCGATGCCATTCGGCTCGCTGTCGGATTGGGAAGCAATGACCGACGCCCTTGCCGAGCAGGCACCGTCATGGGAACCGGGCACCGCGCACGGGTACCACGGGGTGACCTTCGGCCATCTCGTGGGTGAGGTGGTGCGGCGCGCCGATGGTCGGACCATTGGCACGTTCCTGCGCGATGAAGTCGTGAGCCCCCTCGGTGTCGACTGCTTCCTCGGATTGCCCGCGGCCGAGGACGCGCGAACGGCCGACATGGCCATCGAGCTCGTCGAGGGCGCTCCGACGTTCTTCTCGCACTGGAAGCCCGACGGCCTCGGGTCGAAGTCGTTCGGCAACCCACCGGACTGCAACGTGATCGAGCACACGAACACCCGGGCTTTCCGTTCGGCCGAGATCCCTGCTGCGAATGCCCACGCCAACGCCAGAGCGCTGGCGCGGATCTACGGGGCGTATGGACGCGGTGAGCTCGTTGCTCCCGACCTCGTGACCGAGAGCGGGCGCATCCACGTGGATGGGCACGACGTCGTGATGGATCTCCCGTCACGGTTCGGTTTGGGCTTCGAGATCACCATGCCCGACGACGAGTTTTCGTTCGGCCCGGGTGCTCGGACGTTCGGCCACAACGGCTCGGGCGGCTCGCTCGGTGTTCTCGATCCCGATGCCGGGATCGCTCTCGGCTACGTGATGAACCGCATGCAGTGGACGACACGGCGTGACGATGCACGGTGGTTCCCCATCCTCGACGCGCTCTACGCCGCGCTCTGAAAGGGGCACGATGCCAACCGATCACGAGAAGACCATCAACACCGTGTTCGAACGCCTGTCGGCGCGCGACTTTGCGGGCGTCGTGGAGTTCCTGCACGACGACATCGAGTTCGAGCTCGCCTACGCACCCGCGGGCTTCGAGATGCCAGTCCGCGGCCGCGCCGCGATGGAGAAGCTCCTCGCAGACGTGATAGGCGGGATGTTCGACCCGTTCCAGATCGGGGTCACCACGTCGTACCCCGGTGCCGACGGGCAGACCGTTGTGGCCGAGTACTCGAGCGACGGCACCGTGAAGCACAACGGCAACTCGTACCAAATTCGGTACGTAGGCATCTTCCGGTTCGAGGACGACCTGATCCGGTTCTGGCGCGAGTACCACGACTCCGAGACCGCCACGAAAGCACTCGCCTGAACGCCCGATGCCCGTCGCGGGCACCCTGGACTAGAACAGTCGCCGCACAGCGCCACCGACCACGCGAGGGGACGTCATGAGCGCACCCGACGTACGAGAGATCGCCACCGACCTCCAGTTCCCCGAGGGCCCGATCGTCATGCCGGACGGCAGCGTGCTGGTCGTCGAGATTCGGCGCGGCACGCTCACGCGTGTCGTCGACGGGAAGAACGAAGTAGTCGCGGAACTGGGCGGCGGACCAAATGGCGCGGCGATTGGGCCTGACGGCGCCTGCTACATCGCGAACAACGGCGGCTTCCTCTGGAGTGACCTCAACGGGATGATCATCCCTTTCGACCTGACGAACATGTCGAACCAGCCGCCCGACTTCTCCGGCGGATGGATCAACCGAGTCGACCTCTCGACCGGTGAGCACCGAGTCCTCTACAAGGAGTGCGACGGGCACATCTTCCGCGGTCCGAACGACCTCGTGTTCGATGCCGATGGCGGGTTCTGGTTCACCGACTTCGGGAAGTCGCGCGCCGACGACACCGACAGGGGCGGTCTCTACTACGGACTCCCGGACGGTTCATCGGTCACGCAGGTGGCGCGGGGTCTTCTCGGTCCGAACGGATGCGGCCTGTCTCCAGCCGGCGACCGGGTCTACGTTGCCGAGAGCTATACCGGCCGCCTCCTCGCCTGGGAGGTCACCGGTCCAGGAAAGGTCGCGACACCGATGGCCACCGTCGTCGAAGCCACAAAGGGCCACTTCGACTCCATGGCCGTCGAGGCCGACGGCAACGTGATCGTCGCCGCGATCGGAGAGGGACTCTGTGTCGTCGACCCCACAGGCGGTCACGACTACGTCGAGCTGCCTGATCGGTTCACGACCAACGTGTGCTTCGGCGGCGACGACATGAAGACCGCGTACGCGACGTTGTCGGGCGGCGGACGCCTGGTGGCGTTCGACTGGCCGCGCCCGGGTCTGAAGCTCGCGTACTAGCCGCTGTGAGCGACGTCGCGCACCTGATCCGCGAGCGCGCGGATGACGGTGATCGCGTCGCGCTTCGCTTCGAGGACGAGTCGCGCTCGTGGGCCGAGCTCACCCAAGCTTGTGCGACCCGAGCCGGCTACCTCCTCGCTACGCTCGATCGCAGCGCCCCCTGCCACGTCGGCGTGCTGCTCGACAACACGCCCGAGATGGTGTCGTGGCTGGGTGCAGCGGCGCTCACGGGCGATGCGATCGTCGGCATCAACCCGACCCGACGGGGGGCCGAGCTGGCTCGTGACGTCACCCACACGGATTGCCAGCTGATCGTGACCGAGACGCGCCACCGCGAGCTGCTCGATGGTCTCGATCTGGGTCCGGCCAGTGGGCGGGTCATCGACGTCGACACGCCTGAGTACTCCGACCTCTTGAGCACCCATGCGCACGCTGCGATGCCGACAGGAGAGGTCGACCCGACGGGGATCTACCTGCTGCTGTTCACCTCGGGAACCAGCGGCGCGCCGAAGGCGTGCATCCTCTCGCAGGGTCGACTGCACCGCATGTGCTCGATGTTCGCGGCCGGGCAGGAGCTCGGGCCCGATGACGTCATGTACTGCACCATGCCGCTGTTCCACTCGAACGCGATCGTCACGTGCTTCGTGCCCTGGCTGCTCTCGGGCGCCCAGCTCGTGCTGCGTCGCAAGTTCTCTGCATCGGGCTTCCTCCCCGACGTCCGTCGATACGGCGTCACGTACTTCAACTACGTCGGAAAGCCACTCTCGTACATCCTCGCCACGCCGGAGCAGGGGGACGATGCCGACAACACGCTCACACGGGTGTTCGGCAACGAGGCTGCCGACCTCGACATCGCGCGCTTCGGCGAACGGTTCGGGTGCGTCGTCGGTGACGGCTACGGATCCACCGAAGGCGGCGCCAACATCATCCGTACGCCGGACATGCCCAAAGGTGCGCTGGGCGTCGGACCCGAGGGCATGGGCACGTGCATCCTCGATCCCGACACGGGCGACGAGTGTCCTCCGGCGCGCTTCGACGACGCCGGACACCTGCTCAACCCCGAGGAAGCCATCGGCGAGATCGTGAGCAAGCACGGCGACAAGATCTTCGAGGGGTACTACAAGAACGACGAAGCCAACGCGCAGCGGGTCCATGACGGCTGGTACTGGACGGGCGATCTCGGCTACCGCGACGAGGAGGGTTGGTTCTACTTCGCCGGGCGCGACTTCGAGTGGTTGCGCGTCGACGGGGAGAACTTCGCGGCGGCACCGGTCGAGCGCATCCTGGCGCGTCATCCTGATGTGGTGCTGGCCACGATCTACGCGGTCCCGGACGAGGTTGTCGGCGATCAGGTGATGGCCGCGCTCGAGCTCACCCCGGGTTCGACGTTCGACCCCGCGGCCTTCGACGAGTTCCTCGACAACCAGGCCGACCTCGGCACGAAGTGGTCACCGCGCTACGTACGCGTCGTAGCCACGCTGCCCATCACCGAGACGCAGAAGATCCTGAAGCGCCAGCTCCGGAACGAGCGCTGGAACGGCGACTCCCCCAACACCGTCGGCATCTGGTGGCGCGCACACAAGGGTGCGTCGCTGCAACCGATGACTGACGCCGACCGAGCCGACCTGCGCGCGCGGTTCGAGGCACGCGGTCGGCTCGAGCAGCTGGAACGCGTCTGATGCTCAGAGCGCGCGGTGCAGATCCTGCGCCATCGAGGTCAGGCCGTCCTTGTTCGCGTCGAGATCCTCGGGCGAGCTCCCCAGGAACTGAACGTTCACGAAGTTCCCGCTCTTGATGAACGTGATGGTTCCCGCGTTGCCCTCGGCCAGGTAGAAGCCCTTCTTGATGCCGTCCACCTTCTCGGCGTCCCGGGACTTGCTGTTCGCCTTGAAGTCCTGCTTGGCCACCTTGCTGACTTTGTCGATGCCGACGAACGCGATGGCACTTGTGGTGCCAGTTTCGGTCGCGAACGTGATGTTCCAGGTGCAGGTGGTGTACACACCCTCTTCACCATCGGGCGTGGTCTCGGTCGGCGCCGTACTGAAGTAGTCGGTGATGGCGTCTTCGCTGACGAGGTCACACGCGTCCTCGTCGGTGAGTGCAGACGCATGCCCCGCAAGCGTCACAAGCGCCGCCAACACAATCGCGGCGGTGAGCACACGGTGCTTCACGGCCGGAGCATAGCTACCACCGCGGGCCGCGCGGCTCGTGGCGTAGCGTCGGGCCATGATCGATCTGCAAGGACGAGTGGCAATCGTGACCGGCAGCGGGCGAGGCATCGGGCGAGCCGAAGCCACACGTCTCGCAGCGTACGGAACTTCTGTGGTGGTGAACGACCTCGGTGTCGCAACCGATGGGAGCACGACCGACGAGTCACCAGCTGATGAGGTGGTCGCCGAGATCACCGCCGCCGGTGGAGCTGCCGTCGCTGATCGCAGTGACATCTCCACACCCGAGGGCGGCGAGGCACTCGTACAGCGCGCCGTCGACGAGTGGGGACGACTCGACATCGTCGTCAACAACGCGGGCTTCGGTCGTCCCCGGATGGCGTTCAACATGTCAATCGACGAGTGGGACGACGTGATCCGCGTCCACCTGCGGGGAACGTTCTGCGTGAGCGCGCCGGCGTGTCGCTGGTGGCGCGCCGAAGGGAAGGCGGGGCGTGGTGGCTACGGGCGACTGATCAACACGTCGACTGGGCTTCTCATGCAAGGTGGCGCCGGGCAGTCGAACTACGTCGCCGCCAAGGCCGGCGTCATGGCGTTCACGAACGCCGTTGCTACAGAGATGGCGCTGTACGGCGTCACGGCGAACACGATCATGCCGTCGGCGTACACCCGCCTTGCTGCGATCGGCTGGCGGTCGCGTGCTCAAGCGGAGGTTGCCCCCGACGGAATCGACTACGGCGACCCGGTGCACGTTGCCGAGATGATCTGCTTCCTCGCTTCACCTGAGGGTGGGTGGGTGAGCGGTCAGACGTTCCAGGTGCGTGGCGGAACGGTGGAGCACATCCCCGCGTGGGAGGTGGGTCGCGTCTTCACCCGCGAGGACGCGGGGTGGACCGCGCCTGAGCTCGCCGCACAGATCCCCCGCATGTTCGGCGCCGGCGCCAAGCCACCGGAGCTGCCGCCGAAGGAATGGAAGGACAGCGGCCGACCCAAGCAAGGCCCGACGATCTTCTAGACCCCCCGGCTGGGCCGCCGGCAGGCCCGGTGAACACACACGCCACGTCGAGCGTGTACACGCCCGGAGGCACGTCGGGAACCTGGAAGGTCATGCTCGAGAATCCGCTCGCGTCGTTGAGAGTGCCGGTGTCTCCCTGATCTCCGGCCGTCGCGAAGCGCGGGCTAGTGGGTACCGAACAGCACCGGCAGATGGTTGGGAGCGCGGAAGGCGAGGCCGCTGATGTGCACGTCCTCGGCATTGGCGTCGAGGCGGACGTTGGGAAGGCGGTCGAGCACCGCGTTCACGACCACAGTCGTCTCCATCCGAGCGAGATGGATGCCCAAGCACATGTGCGGCCCGAACGCGAACGCCATGTGCTGCTGAGGATCACGGAACAGGTCGAACTGGTCGGGGTTCTCCCAACGACCCGGGTCGCGGTTTGCGGCCCCCATGCACACCTGCACGGGTGAGCCGGCTGGGATCGTCACGCCGTCGACCTCGACCTCGCGCATCGCGGTGCGCCCGATGCTCGTGAGCGGGGCTTCCCATCGCAGGCCTTCTTCGATCGCCTGCGGCATGAGGTCGCGGTCGTTGCGGAGCGCCTCGAGCTGCTCTGGGTTGCTCAGCAGCCCGAACATGAGGTTGCTCGAGGATCGGTACGTGGTCTCGGCACCCGCCGGGAGCAACAGCCGCAGGAACGCGATGATCTCGTCGTCAGTGAGGCGCTGCCCGTCGAGCTCGGCCTGAGTCAGCACGCTGATGACGTCGGTCTTCGGCTCGATCCGACGCTCGGCGATGATCTTGGTGAAGTAGTCGTACAGCCACTGCGACGCGATCAGGCCGCGCTCGATGTCGGTCATGATCGTGATGAGCTCGACCGCCTTCGCGTGGAACTCGCGGAGCCCATCACGCGGCAGACCGAGCATCTCCGCGATCACCTGCACCGGGAATGGGAAGAAGAGCTCGCGCACGAGGTCGGCGTGACCCCGCTCCGCGAACTTGTCGATGTTCGCGTGGACGATGGGGCGGACGATGTCGGCCTCCCATCGCTCCATCGCCTTGCGGGTGAACGCCTGCTGGATGAGCGACCGGTACCGGTGGTGCTCGGGCTCGTCCATCTCGAGGATCGAGTGACCCATGAGCATGCCGATGCTCTCGGCGTAGCCCGAGGAAGAGAAGGTCTCACCGTCCTTCAACGCCTGCTGCACGCCACTGAACGTCATCAGCGCATAGGGCGTGCGGTCGCCGATGAGCGCTGCTTCCATGTTGTCCTCGCCCAGGTCGCGAAAGCGGTGCGCCTGTGATCCTGCGTGCACAGGGCACTCCGAGCGCATCTCGTGGAACACCGCGTACGGATCCCGCACCTGGCCGACGCCGGCGGCCTCGTCGAAGGCGGTGAACGGGTCGTACTCCTCGTTCGCGTCGGGCTGGGCATCACGCACGTCGGCCATGACCCAATGCTGCCACGCCGAGAGCATGGTTGGCCTGCCAGCCTGTCCAACGCGCCCGCGCACCCATTGCTGTTCCAGCCGTTGAAGGTCGGTCCGCTCGAGCTGCGCAACCGGGTGATCTGCGGCGCGCACTTCACGATGTTCACCGAGCCCAACCCGGTGTGGGGCGAGCCCGGGTTCTACGGCCGCCGGTACGGCAGGTACCTAGCCGACCGCGCCCGCGGCGGCGTCGCTGCCGTGATCGCGGGAAAGACCGCCGTCGCGCCCAACACGGCCTACAAGATGCCGAACAACGCGAACGGGTGGGACGAAGCCTGCATCCCCCACTATGAGGAGCTCACGAGTCAGGTCCATGAGCACGGCGCGTTGGCGTTCCTCCGGCTCACCCATTCCGGCGCCATGATGCTGGGCAACTGGTCGAAGCAGGTCGCGGTAGGGCCGTCGCCTTCGCCCGACTACTTCGAGACACCGCGTGAGATGGATGACGGGGACATCCGCGCCGCCATCGATGCTCATGTCACCTGCGCCGTCAACGCAAAGAAGGGCGGGTTCGACGGCATCGAGATCCAGAGCGCGCACGGGTACTTGCTGCACCAGTTCCTGTCACCCAAGTTCAACTACCGGACCGACGAGTACGGCGGGTCGATCGAGAACCGCATGCGCTTCGGGATGCAGATCGTCGACGCGGCCCGCGAAGCCGTGGGTGACACGGTCGCAGTCGGCATCCGGCTCACGGGCGACGATGAGCAGTCACAAGGGCTCTCCGGCTTGACCGCGGGCGACTGCGCCGAGGTCGCCGCCGCGTACGAACAGAGCGGCTTGGTCGACTTTCTCAACGTGAGCGTCGGCATCGGCGGGGTCGGGATAATGCGCACGAACTACGCGCCGCACTTGTTCGGTGTGTATGCCGCGCACAAGGTGCGCGAGGCCGTTCGCGACACACCGGTGTTCACCGTCCACCGAATCCTCATGCCGGACGAGGCCGAAGGCATCATCGAGCGCGGCGAGGCCGACGGGATCACGCTCGTGCGCGCGCTGATCGCTGATCCGGAATGGGTCAACAAGGCGCGCGAGGGTCGTGACGACGAGATCCGGCGTTGCCCCGCGGAAGTCGAGGCGTGCATCGCCAGCCATCCGGCCGTCGCGGCATGTGCGGTGGTGGGCACCGCGGACGCGAAGTGGGGCGAGATCGTCGTGGCGCACGTGGTGACGCGTGATGGTGTCGACGTCACACCCGATGAGCTCGACCGTCACTGCCGCGAGCGCCTCGCGGCCTACAAACGGCCGCGACAGTTCGAGTTCGTCGAGCGCCTCTGATTACCGGGCGTCGAGCTCGGCGTGGAGGAACGAGCAGACCTCCGGCCACAGCTTCTCGTCGAGCTGTGCGTCGCGTGTGCCGAGCGCGTTGTGCGGCCCCATGAACGCGTGACCCGTCCCCGGATGGACCGTGAACGTCACGTCCTTGCCCAGGTCCTTGAGCTTCGATTCGAGGGCGCGCCCCGCATCCGGTGGGAAGAAGTCGTCATTCTCGGCCATGTGACCCCGCACTTTCGCGGCTAACCCTGACCAGTCCGGCTCGGTGTCACCCTGCGGGAACCCGTAGAAGGGCACACACGCTTTGATGTCGGCGCGGTTCGCGGCGATCACCAACGACAACATGCCGCCCATGCAGAACCCGACGACACCCAGGCCCTTCCCGCTCACCGTGTCGTGGGCCGCGAGGAAGTCGAGCGCCGCGCTCATGTCACGGGCCGCGCGATCAGGTGGAAGCGCGGCCATCAGCGCACCTGCCTTGTCCATCTCGTCGTGCCCAGCGAGCTCACCGTGGTACAGGTCGGGAGCCAGCGCGACGAAGCCCGCCGCGCCGAGCCGGTCGGCCATCTCCTTGATGCCGCTGTCCAGCCCCCACCACTCCTGGATCACGAGCACGCCAGGCCCGGATCCCGACGGTGTCACGAGATGCCCGGATGCGATGTCGCCGTTGCTGGGGAACTCCACGGTCTCAGCCATACCGACACCGTATTCAGCGCGCTGGGTTCGCGTCACCCGCACTCGATGCACCCAGCAACAGTCGCTCCCGCAGGGCTTGGTGCCGCACCTTGCCGGTGTTGGTCAACGGGAGCTCGTCGAGTCGCTCGATGCGCTCCGGCTACTTGTACTTGGCGACGCCCATGTCTTGGAAGGCATCGGTGATCGCCTCGACAGACGGCGCCGCGCTCCCCTTCGGCACGATGAACGCACAGATCCTCTCGCCGTAGCGCTCGTCGGCATACCCGACCACCGCAGCGTCCTTCACGTCGGGCAGTCGAAGCAGCAGCTCCTCGACCTCGCGCGGGCTGACGTTGAGTCCGCCACGGATGATGATGTCTCGCTTCCTTCCACTGATCCGCAAGTAGCCGTCACGATCGAACGTGCCCAGGTCCTGGGTGACCTGCCACCCGTCGGGACGGAACGTCTGCTCAGTGAGATCGGGCTGGTGGAAGTAGCCGCACGCCACGTTCGGACCGCGGACCTCGAGTGCGCCCGGCCCCCCGGCTTCATCTCATTGCCGTCGTCATCGACCGCGCGCACCTCGTCGTGTGGGATCGCGCGCCCGTCAGAGTCCGTCAGCTTCTCGATCGGGTCGTCGAGGCGCCCGAGCACCGAGTGCAGGTGCTCGGTTTGCCCATAGCCGGGGATGAGCGAGAGACCGAGTCGCTCACGGGCATCGACGCACATCTGGCGCGGGATCGGCGCGCCGACACAGATCATCTTGAGCGGCCCGGCCGGACGCCACTCGTCGGCAAGGTCGACGAGGTCGCGCGCCATCGTGGGCGGGCCGTAGATGAACGTGCCCCCTTCCTTGTCGATGAGCTCAGCCGTGAGGCGCAGGTCCCATCGCTCCATCGAGACCAGCGTCGCCCCGCAGAGCAACGCGAAGCGCAGTCCCCAACACAATCCCGCACCCCACGACATCGGCACCGCGCACATCACCACATCGTCCGGCCCCAGCCCGACGAGCTCTGCGACCGTGCGAGTGGAGAACTGCGCCTCTTCGTGGAAGGAGCGCGACCAGGATGAGTGTCTGCGCGGCGAGCTTCCCCCGCCGGGCCATGAACCTCGAGAACTCGCCCATCGCTCCTCCGGACCCCACTGAGTTGTGGCAACCACGCTACGTGGTCGCCGCCGAGAGTCTGTGAACCTCTCCTGACCCCGGGCAACGCCGAGCGATTACGGCGCTTTCGATGCCTTGCCGTCAGGTGGCCAGGGATCCACGCCGTTCTCCAACGGCACTTCGAGGCTGCGGAGCAGCGACGAGAACATCCGCCAGTTGCCGATGGCGACGACGAGCTCGAGCAGGTGCTCCATCGGCAGGTGCGCCGCACACTCCTGCCACGTCGCCCGGCTGATCGCGCCGGCGTCGAGGGTCTCGTCGGTTGCCGTGAGCACGGCACGCTCAGCGGGGCCGAACCGCCCGTCGTCAGGGAAGTCCCGTACCGCGAGCAGATCCTCCTCGGTCACTCCGAGGTCACGAGCGATCTGCCAGTGCTGCGTCCACTCGTAGACGGAGCCCGTGCGCCAACCGATGCGCATGATGACGAGCTCGCGGAGTCGAGCATCGAGCTGGCCGTGCCACAGCAGCGTCGCGAGCAATCGGTACAGCGAACGCGCCAGATGCGGGTGGTTGAGCAGCACCCGGAACACGTTCAAGTGCGTCGTCGGGATGCCGGCTTCTTCAGCCGCGACCCGCGTCGCATCTGGGTCGAGCATCGGGATCCGGGGTTCGGTCATCGGCTCATGTGTCCTTCCATGGATCAACCACCGCATGCAGCGGCGGTTCACCGGCTTCTCCCGCCATGGTCTCGAGCAGGGTGTCGACGTCGGCAAGTCCGGCAACGTGTCGCGACACATCCGCGAACGGGTACGCACCATCCTCGAGGAGCTCGAGCGCGGCCTGATACGAAGGTGTGTCGACCCCGAGCGCGCCGAGCACTCGCAGCTCTTTGAACACGAGATCGTCGGGTCGGAAGCCGGGCACGTCGGTGGTGCCGCGTGTTCCCGCGAGGATGATGGTTCCACCGGGACGAGCGAGCTTCACGGCTTGTGTGAACGCGGCAGGTGCGCGGGCGGTGACGTCGACGACCACATCGGCACGACCACCCGTCGCGTCCTCGAGCGCGGCCACCGGGTCCTCGACTCCGACGTCCACGGTGAGGTCGGCACCGAAGCGCTTCGCGGTGGCAAGGCGCGCCCCATCACGCGAGCCAAGCCCGGTGACCATCACGAAGCCGGCACCCGCCTGCTTCACCGCGGCTACCACCGAAAGCCCGCGCACGCCCGGGCCGAGCACCGCAACGACGTCACCGTTGCGTGTGCCCGGAAGCGACACTCCCCAGCGAACGCCCGCGCCCAACGGGTTGAACATCGTCGCGGTGATCGGGTCGAGCGCGTCGGGGACCTTCAACACCTGGGAGTCAGGCGCGAGGTACTGGTACTGCGAGTAGCCACCCCAGAGCCCTGGCTCTCGATCGCTGGGCACGAACCCGTACATGTCGGCCAGGCCATGGCGCGCACATCGCTGCGAGTCGCCCGCCTGGCAGGGCGCGCACGTGCCGCACGACAAGAACACCTCCACCGCCACGCGATCGCCCTCACGGACACCCCATCGCTTCGCGGCCGCAGACCCGATCCGCTCGAGGATCCCGACGGACTCATGCCCTGGAACGAACCCGTAGCCAGGGTGGAGATGACCGGTGTACTGCTCGTGATCCGTCCCGCAGAGACCACACGCCTCGACCCGCAGCAGCGCGTCATCATCGCCAGTCTGGGGGAGCGGGAGCTCACGCTCGCGAAGCGTGCGCGGCTCTTCGAGCACCAGGGCGTGCGCTGTCTGCTCGGACATGGCGAGATGCTTGCACACCGTCCGAACGGGCGCGGCTCAGTCGGCGAAGACCACGCGGTTGAGCTGAATGAAGAAGGTGTTGTCGTGACCCTTGTTCGCGTCATTGGCCTGGTACTTGGTCTGCCCTCGGAGAACAGGATGTTCTTCGCCGCGTCGTGCTCGCTGATGCACTGCACAGCGATTCATCGGCGCCAACCTGGTGTTCGGCCAATACTTCGGCAACTTGGAGAACATGCCACCGGCATTGTTCACAGTCGGCGCCGACGATCACTTCATCGACGACAACATCTTGATGGCGTCGCGTTGGGCTCGGGCCGGCAACCGCACCGAGCTGATGGTGTATCCCGAGGCACCGCATGCCTGCATCGCGATGCCTAGGGTGATCGCCGATTGGCTCCCGCGGGTGCAGGGCTTCCTGCGGAGCTGCGTCGAGAGCTGAGCTAGCCGGCGATCTTGCGCACGGCATCGCCCGTGCGAACGGCACCACCCGTGATCACCTTCGTGTTGATGCCGCGCAGGTTCAGCTCTCGCCCGACGGGCGAGTTCACGAACCTGAGCGCGTCCTTGCCGAACCGGGCGTTGAACTTCGCGCACCCTGTGTGGGGCTTCGCGCTCACCTCGAGGACCGCGTCGCCGACTACGAGCCGCGTTCCGGCCGGGAGGTTCTCGTTTCCGATGTCGAAGTTCACGTACAACTGATCGCCGGCCAGGGGCCAACGTTCACGGTCGCCCGCGATCAGTGCCGCGGCACGGGCATTCATGACCGTCACCTGTGCCTCGGGGTCGGCCGTGCCGTCTTCGCATCGGCTACTCCCGCGCGGCAACCAGTTGTCGCCGACCAGACCTTCAACCTCGTCGAGTCGCGCCTTTTCGAGCACCGTGCGTTCCTCGACGTCGGGTCGAGCCACGATGAGCTCGACGCGCCCGTCGTCCTTCGGCGCACCTCGCACGTCGTCGACACCGGCCTCCAGCTCGTCCACCCCGCGATGCTCCATGCCGAACAGTCTGCCCGCGCTCGCGCGGCGCGCCCGGGAGGTTTCCGATGAGTCAACGCGCATGTTGACGCTTGAAAGGTCCCGTGGGAGCATCGTTTCGTGCGGCGACCTCCGGCGCCGCGTTGGTCATGCCGAGCCGAGCACCACCACGCTGCGGGCACCCTTGCCGTCGAGCATCTCGGTGAACGCTTCGTCGATGTCATCGAGGCTGATGCGCTTGGTCACCAGCCGCTCGAGGTCCAGCAGCCCTTGCTCCTGCCACCGCACGAGGCGCGGGAAGTCGCGAAGCGGGTCGGTGGACCCGAACACGCAACCGCGGATCGTGCGGGCGTCGACCATGAGGTTGGCTGCCGAGAACGAGACCATGTCGTCGAAGGCACCGGCGCCGACGACTGTGAATGTGCCGCCTCGCCGAGCCATGTCGTAGGCCTGGCGGATCGTTGCCGAGAGCCCGACGACCTCGAACGAGTAGTCGACGCCGTGCCCACCGGTGAGCTCGCGCACCGCGGCAACCGGATCACCGCTGCTCGCGTCGACGAGATCGGTCGCGCCCGAGCCCTTCGCGTGCTCCAACCGCTCAGCGACACGGTCGATCGCGATGATCTGCGACGCGCCGGAAAGGCGCGCGCCCTGGATGGTGGCGAGACCAACTCCGCCGCATCCGATGACGGCGACCGTCGCCCCCGCTTCGACCTGCGCGGAGTTCACGACCGAGCCGACACCCGTGACGACGCCACACCCGATCAGCGCGCCGATCTCGAGTGGAAACTCGGGATCGACCTTCACGACCGACGCCTCGGGAACGATCGTCTGCTCACCGAACGCGGCCGGGCCGAGCCCTGGGTTGATCGCATCGCTCCCCGCCTGTGCGTACGGCGTGAACATGTGGGTGAAGCCCTGCTCGCACAGCGTTGGTTGCCCGCGCAGGCAGTAGAAGCACTTTCGGCACGGCGCGATCGGCGCCATGATCACATGGTCGCCGGCCTTCACCGACGTCACGCCTTTCCCGACGTCCTCGACCACGCCGGCGCCCTCGTGACCGAGCACCGACGGGAAGGCGACGGGCAGCACGCCTTGCTGCACCGAGAGGTCGGAGTGGCACACGCCGCACGCGGCGATGCGCACCTGCACCTCGTGCGCCTCCAGCGGCCGAAGCGTGAGCTCCTCGATCGGCATCTTCCCGCCCACCTCGCGCAAGACCGCGGCTTTCACGGGCGTCAGTCAAGCATCGGCCTGACGTCGGTGTCAGTTCGGTGTTAGGAAGCGGTCGATGGAGGCTGCTGTTGCCGGGATCGGCCAGACGACCTACGCGAAGAACATGGGGCGCACCGAGCTCGACCTCGCGTGCGAGGCCATCCGGTCGGCATGCGCCGACGCCGGCCTCGACGTCGCCGCGATCGACGGCGTCGTCAGCTACCACGTTGAGCAGGTCCAAGAGCTCGACCTGATGACGGCGCTCGGCATCCCCGAGCTGCGCTACATGGCGCGGACACCGTCGGGCGGCGGAGGTGCCGCGTCGCTGCTCGGGCTCGCGGCGCTCGCCGTCGACCAGGGCGCAGCGGAGTGCGTCGTCGCGTTTCGGGCTCGCAACCGGTCGAAGACCGCGTCGTACGGCATCGACCCCAACCAGGGCGGACGCCCATGGGCCAAGGGCGGCGACCGGCTCTCCGACGCGAAGCAGTGGCACTACCCCTTCGGGGTGGCGGCGCCCGCGCACGAGTTCGCACTCATTGCCAGCCGGCACATGCACGTGTACGGCACCCGCGCCGAGCACTTCGGCATGCAGGCCGTGGCACAACGCTTCCACGCCAGCCGCAATCCCGACGCCATCATGCGCGACCCGATCACGATCGATGACTGGCATGCGTCGCGACCGATCGCCGAGCCGCTCCGCTTGTTCGACTGCTCACTCGAGAACGACGGCGCCGCGGCGGTGATCGTCACCTCGCTCGAGCGGGCGCGCGACCTCGAGCAACCGGCCGTGAAGGTGCTCTCCCAGGTGCAGTACGGCGCACCGATCCATGTGCAGCTGTGCGACTTCTTCGCCACGACCGCGGCGTTCGAGGAACGTGACGGTGGCGCCGTCACCGCAAGTCGCCGACTCTTCGGGGACGCTGGCATCACGCCGAGCGATGTCGACGTGGCGATGATGGTCGAGCCGTTCACCGTGGCAGTGCTCCTCGCGCTGGAGCAGTACGGATTCTGCGAACGCGGTGGCAGCGGACCGTTCGTCGAGAGCGGGCAGACGCTTTGGCCCGACGGCGCGCTCCCGGTGAACACGCACGGAGGATCGACGAGCGAAGCGTTCGTGCACGGGGTCAACCACCTTCCCGAAGCCGTGCGGCAGATCCGCGGCACTGCGGTGAACCAGGTTGCCGATGCCGAGGTGGCGTTCATCTGCGGGGCGGTCAGCGACCCGTCAGGCGCTGTCCTGCTCGGAGCCGACCGATGAGCGCTCCCTACCCGCGCCCGGCCCCCATCGGGGCCCACGACGCCCGCTTCTGGTCCTTCGCCGCCCAAGGCGAGCTCCGGATCCAGCGCTGCGCGGACTGCGGCGTGCACCGACACCCGCCACGACCGCTGTGTGCGGCATGTGGCTCGACCGCCGTCGAATGGGTCGCGGCGTCAGGTCGGGGCGAGATCTGGGCGCGCACGGTCATCCATCCGCCGACGCTGCCGGCGTTCACGGAGCGGACGCCCTACTGCGCCGTCGTCGTGCGTCTGGACGAGGGCGTGTTCATGGTGAGCACGATCGTCGATCGCAATCCGGACGACGTCGTCGTGGCCGCGCCCGTCGAGCTGGTGCTCACCGAGGTCGAGCGGGACCTCGTGCTCCCGCTCGCTCGGGTGGTCGACGCGTAGCCCCTCTATTGCGCGTTGAGCTCGTCGATGATCGAGGTGAGATCCTGCTCTCCGTCGCGGGTCTGACCGCCGAGATCCAAGAACCGCCGCATGCGGGCATGCGCTTCCTTGCCGAGTGACGATCGGAACTGGTCGGCCTCGATCGCGAACCCGAGGTCCCTGTCTTCCTCGGCGGCGTTCACGGCAGCTTTCGCACCAGCCACCACGGCTGGCGGCATCGCCGCGATTCGCCACGCCAACCGCCGCACCGTGGGCAAGAGCTCGTCGTCGGCGACGACCCGATTGACGTAGCCGATCGCGGCGGCCTCGTCACCGGTCACGTCACCGCACCCGAGGACGATCTCCAGCGCCCGCGCGCGGCCGACCAGTCTCGTGAGGCGTTGCGTGCCGCCGGCGCCGGGGATGATGCCCAGCACCACCTCTGGCTGCGCGAGGCGCGCCGATTGGCTGGCGATCCGGAGGTCGCAGGCAAGCGCGATCTCCGAGCCTCCCCCGCGCGCGATCCCACCGATCGCGGCGATCGACACCTTCGGCATGGTCCGCAGACGCTCGAGCAAGAGGTTGACGGGCGCCGGCTCTCCCGGGGTTCCCTGCGCGTCCGCGGGCAAGTCGATGATCATCTCGACGTCGGCGTGCGCGATGAAATAGTCGGGGTCCGCACTGGCGAGCACGAGGACCCGCACGCCGTCATCGGCTTCGATCCCGCCGATGAGCTGGACGAGGTCAGCGGTGAACGAGCGATCCCAGAGGTTCATGGGCGGGTGATGGACCGTCGCCCACGCGACCCCTCGTTCGAGAGTGACCTCGATCGTCGTGAGCTGGTCGTAGCCCATGCGTCAGTCTGGCATCGGCGGGTCCCACAGCACACCGTTGATGTGGCTCCCACCGTCGGCGAGCATCGTCATGCCCGTGATGTAGTCGCTGTCTTCGCTGGCGAGGAAGAGCGCGACGCCACCGATGTCGTGCTCGGGATCGCCCATCCGTCCGATCGGGTTCTGCTTGAGCATCTCCTTGGCGTTGTCGGGAGCGGCCTCGGCAAACGCGACATAGGCCGGAGACGCGGCAGCAGGGGCGATCGCATTGACGAGGATGTTGTGCTTCGCCCACTCACGCGCCGCCGTCCTCGTGATCGCCCGAATGCCTTCCTTCGCCGCGTTGTAGTCCACCGAGTACTGGTGGGCGTTGATCCCGTTCAGCGACACGAAGTTGATGATCCGTCCCCACCCCTGCGCCTTCATGTGCGGGAAGGCGGCCTGCATCGCCCAGAAGGTGTGGAGCGGTCCGCCACGGAACGCCAGGAGCAGGTCGTCGTCGGGCTTGCGCTCGAAGCGGTCGAACCCACCGGCGGCGTACGCGTTGTTCACCAGGATGTCGATCCGGCCCAGGTCGTCGACGGTGTCGGCCACCATCGCTTGCACCTGTTCCTTGTCGAGCACGTCGGTTGCGAGGAATCGAGCGGTGGCACCCAGCTCCTCGGCGATCTCGTTCGCGACCTGCTCGCCGGTCGACGGGTTCACCTCCGCGACGACGACCGACGCGCCTTCGCGTGCGAACCGGCGCGCGACGCCGCGGCCGATGCCCTGCCCGGCACCGGTCACGATCGCCACCCGTCCGTCGAGTCGTCCCATGGCCCGCCTCCTTCGCGGCGCGGAGGGTACCCGGGAGATGCTTCAGTACGCTCGCCGGATGCCCACGGACAAGGTCGTCGCCGCGATCGACGCGGGCTTCGACGCCGCTCGCGAGACGCTCGAGCACCTCGTCCGCATCCCGAGCATCAGCGCCGACGAGCATCACGTCGCTGACGTGAAGCGCAGCGCACAGGTCACGGCCAACTACCTGGAGTCGTGCGGGCTCGAGCACGTGCGCCTGGCCGAGGCCGGCGGCTCTCCCCCGGCGGTGATCGCCGAGTGGCTCCACGCCGAAGGTGCGCCGACCATCCTCCTCTATGCGCATCACGACGTGCAGCCCCCGGGCTTCGTCGACCGGTGGACCTCGGACCCGTTCGAGCCTGTCGAGCGGGACGGCCGGTTGTACGGCCGAGGCACCGCCGACGACAAGGCCGGAGCCGTCGCGCACGGAGCGATGATCAAGGCCTGGCTCGACGTCACCGGCGCGCTTCCCTGCAACGTGAAGGTGCTCGTCGAAGGCGAGGAGGAGATCGGTTCACCGCGACTCGCGGAGTTCCTCGGCGCCTATGCCGCCGAGCTCGCGGCCGATGTCTTGCTCCTCGCCGATGCCGGGAACTGGAACGTCGGCACGCCCGGGCTCACCTACTCGCTGCGCGGTCTGGTGACCTGCGACGTGACGGTCTCGGTGATGGATGGTCCCGTGCACTCAGGGATGGCCGGTGGACCGGTGCCAGACCCGGTGCTCGCGCTCGCCGGTGCACTCGCGTCATTGGTCGACGCGCACGGCGACATCGCGATCGACGGGTTCTGGGACGACGTGCGCGAGCTGACGCGCCACGAACGGACGAGGCTCGACGCGCTCCCCGACCACAGCGAGGGCTTGCGTCGCGCCTGGGGGATCCTCGACGGCGTCGAGCTTGCGGGCGATCCGTCCGTCTCGATCTTCGAGCGGTTGTGGTTCCGCCCGGCGATCGCCGTGCTCGGCTTCGACTCGCACCCCATCGAAGGCTCGTCCAACCAGATCGTGGCGACGGCCTCGGCACGCATCAGCATCCGCGTCGCGCCGGGTCAGGACCCCGACCGGCTCGCCGGACTTCTCCGCACGCACCTCGAGCGCCATGTGCCGTTCAACCTGCACACGGAGCTCGAGACGCACGAAGCCGTGCCCGCGTGGACATGCGAGCCCACGGGCTGGGCGTTCGACGCCGCCGAGCGAGCGCTGCTCGCGGGCTTCGAGCGGCCGCCGGTGCTCATGGGGACGGGCGGCACGATCCCGTTCGTGAAGCCCTTCGCCGAGGCGTTCGGCGGGATCCCGGCGTTGCTGCTCGGCCCGGCCGACCCCGGCAGCGACATCCATGGCGAGGACGAGAGTCTGCATCTGGGCGACTGGCGGAACCTGATGGTGAGCGAAGCGCTGCTGCTGTCGGAGCTGGCCGCCGCGCCGCGGTAAGCGGCCGATCCCAAGTGCGTCAGGACTCAGCGCAGTAACCTCGACAGCGGCGAGAGGATTTCGACATGGCCAGCGACGGTGACGGTCGCAAGTGGTGGCCCATCCCGCTGGCGATCCTGCTGGCCGGCGTCGTGATCGGCGCGGGCATCGCGATCGGGAGCGGGGGTGGGGACAACGATGAGACGGCGAGCACCTCGACGTCCACCAGCACCACGATCGCGACGGCGCCCAGCGGTGGGAGCGGAGGCGGGGGCGGCTCTGCGCAACCGTCGCCCAGCATCGATTCGTTCGGCTTCGCCGAGAACCCGTACGTGTGTGGTCACCAGATCCAACAGGACACGATCTCCTTGCCGATCAGCTGGGCGACCAGCAATGCCACCGCGGTGACCCTGGGGGCACCGGGGAGCAATCAGCAGGTCGAGGTGGACGGCACCCGGAACGTTGACGTGCAGTGCCCAGAGATCAACGCAACGAATACCTTGACCTACACGCTCACCGCGAGCCGGCCGGGCGCACCCGATGCGACCAGCTCGACCACGCTCACGATCAGCACCGACGACTAGAGGAGAACACGATGAGCGGGACCGACGAGACCCAAGCCATGGGCGGCGCTGACCAGACGATGGCGGGTGGTGACCCTCCCGCGCAGGGCGGCGGCGGTGGTCACGACGACGATGACGGCGACGGTCGCAAGTGGTGGCCCATCCCGCTGGCGATCCTGCTCGCAGGCCTGGTGATCGGCGGCGGCATCGCGATCGCCGGCGGTGGCGGTGACGACAAGAAGGAAGCGACGGACGACACCACCACGTCCACCTCGACCTCGGCGTCGACTTCGACGAGCACGACGTCCACCACCTTGGCCCCCCCGACCTCGAACGGAACGCAACCGCCTAGCGACGACCCGAAGATCGATTCGCTCTCGACCGGGGAGCCAGGCACCGTCACCTGTACGAAGGATTATCCGCCGCCCATGTTCGACTCACCAACTGACCCCTACGAGTTCACGGTGTCGTGGAGCACCACTAACGCGACCCAGACCGTGCTCTCGGTCGACGGTCCCGGCCCGTACGGCACCTTCGGACCAGCAGGATCAGCAAGCTTCTCGTATGGGTGCTTAGGTTCGCAGACCCACACCTATCTGGTCACCGCGAAGGGGCCAAACGGTCCAGACGTGCAGAAGCAGGTGTCGATCACCATCAACCAGGGCCCGTAGCCCGGTCGAGCGGATCACAAGGGTCATCCCGCCTTCGCTCGGAAGTGCGGGATGACCTTCTCACCCCAGGCGCGGATCGTGTCCATGCACGCCTGTTGGGGCACGGTGCCCATCTGGATCAGGCACATGACCTCGTCGGCGCCGGCTTCTTCGAGCCGTTCGGCGTAGGCGATCGCGTCACGCCAGTCGCCGTAGGCGTGCTCGACGAGGTTGAACGTGAAGGTGCTGTTCGGCCCGACCGGGATCTTCGCCTCGTGCAGTCGCGCCACCATCCGCTCCGCCGACCCTTCGATCTCGGCGCGTTGGTCGTCGTCTTCGGTGCCTGGGTTCGGCGGCGGACCGCTGCCGTACCAGTGCGCGATCGCCTCGGCGAAGAACCGCTGCCCGCGGGCGCCGACCTTGAACGCATCATCCTTGTCGTCGAGCACGATCGTCGGGCACAGTGCCGAGAAGTGGTTGTTGACTTCTGAGGACACGAAGCGCTTCCCGGTGCGGGCCGCGATCGTGTCGTCGTAGATCGTTCGTAGTGCGGCGATGTCCTCCGGACCCGAGAACCCGAGCACCAAGGATCCGATCCCGTACTCGGCTGCGAGCGCGACGGTGTCGTTCTTGGTGCACGCGAGGTACAGCGGCGGGTGCGGCAGCTGCACGGGTCTCGGGAGGATCGGATGGGGCGCGACCTGCAGCAGCTCACCGTGCCACTCGAAGTCTTCGCCACCGTCCGGGCCACGCCACATGTTCCCGATCATGCGCAACGCCTCTTCGACCTCGGAGTACGTACGATCGGGATCGACTCCCATCGCCGACATCTCCTGGAGCGTGGCCCCGCGACCGGCCCCCAGGTCGAGACGCCCGCCGGAGAGGTTGTCGAGCATCGCGGCCCGCTCTGCGGCACGGATCGGGTGGTTGTAGTTGAACGGCATGCACACCACGCCGTGCCCGATGCGGATGCGCGAGGTGCGCGCCGCGACCCACGACAGGAAGACCTCGGGCGCGCTCATGTGCGCGTACCAACGGAGGCAGTGGTGCTCGACGGCCCACACCCGGTCGAAGCCCATCTCCTCGGCGAACACCGCCTGATCCACGCAGTCCGCGAGCACCTGTCGCTCGTTGGCCGCGCTCGCATCGGCCATCTGGGCCTCGAAGATCATCGAGAACTGCACCGCCCGACCGTAGCGAGTCAGAACCCGAACGCGCCCTCTCTCGTTCGTTCGGGTGATGGACGTCCGGCGGGTACCCACGCGTTTGGTTGCGGGAGTGGCGATCGTGGCGGAGTCGCGTGCACGGAAGGCCCAGCCCGAGCCAGCCGATCCACGGTGATGTTCGTGCCATGTGGGCTCGGCGCGGCCGCGCCGAGCCCGTAGCACGGTTGACTCAGGGACCTTCGTCCTCGTCTTCTTGCTGCTGTGGCTGCACGTTCCGGGCCGGCAGCGTCAGCGACGACGTCGCCGTGCGTCCACCCGAGCCGTACGCGGTCAGCGTGTAGGTGTGCGGCGCGCTCAGGCAGTCGAAGCCAAGGCTGCCCTCACCGTCGGGCGGGAGGTTGTCGCCGCCGCTCGTGATGGCGACCCGCACCGCGTCGGTGGTGTCCCAGACGACACTGAAGTTCTGCTGATTGCCGTTGTGACAGTCGACGTCGTCATTTCCCGAAAGCGTGGCGAAGCTCACGACCGATGGCTGTGGTCCGGTCGGCCCGCCGCCGCCGCCACCGGAGCCACCGGAGCCACCGGAGCCGCCACCGTCACCCGAAGACGCGAGCGTCGTCGTCGTGGTGGTCGTGTCCGGGCCCGCCTCGTCTTCGTCGCCGCCACCGCCAACTGCGATCGCGACGCCGCCCACGAGGAGAATCGCGGCCACGCAGGCGCCCGCGATGATGCCCGTCTGCTTGTTCAAGGTGTTTCCCCCTCTTTGCTCAACACCAGCTCCGCATCCGAGCCGAGCCTAACCACCACGGCCCGTGGCCGAGTTGCAACCCGGAGTGCCGTCAGTGGTCGCGGCCGAGCACGAGCGCGCTCGTCGGCACCATCGTCCCCGCGGTCACGAGCACGTGCTCGACGTCGGGCGGCTGGTTCGTGGACTCGCCCCGAATGAGCCGGACCCCTTCAGCGATGCCGTTCATGCCGTGGATGTAGGCCTCGCCGAGCTGGCCACCGTTGGTGTTGATGGGCAGCCGCCCACCAAGCTCGATGTTGCCGTCGGCGATGAAGTCCTTGGCCTCCCCCCGCTTGCAGAAGCCGAACTCCTCGAGCTGGGGCAGCGCCAGCGGGGTGAAGTGGTCGTAGATGATCGCGGCCTGCATGTCGTCGGGGCCGAGGCCGGTGGTGTTCCAGAGCTGGCGGGCGATCAGCCCCATCTCGGGGAGCCCGGTGATCGACTCCCGGTAGTAGCTCGTCATCATGTCCTGGTTCTCGCCCGCGCCTTGGGCTGACGCGCGCACGATCGCGGGCGTGCTCGGGAGGTCCTTCGCTCGTTCCGGCGTCGTGACGACGAGCGCTTGTCCCCCGTCACTCTCCTGGCAGCAGTCGAGCAGGTGGAGCGGCTCGACGATCCACCTGCTCTCTTGGTGATCCTGGAGGGTGATCGGCTTCTCGTAGAACCAGGCCTTCGGGTTGTTGGCCGCGTGCTTGCGGTCGGCGACAGCGATGCGGCCGAAGTCCTCGCTCGTCGCCCCGTACTCGTGCAGATACCGGGTCGCGAACATCGCCACCCATTGAGCGGGGGTGAGGAGGCCGTGCGGTGAGTACCACGAGAAGTGCGCGGTGTCGGCGGTCGGCGCCGGGGCGCGATCCTGCACGCCGGTGCCGAAGCGGTGTCCGGAACGCTCGTTGAACGCGCGGTAGCAGACGACGTAGTCGGCCACCCCGGCGCTGACGGCGAGCACGGCCTGCTGGATGGTGCCGCACGCCGCGCCGCCGCCGTGGTGGATGCGGGAGAAGAAGCTGATCTCCCCCACGCCGAGGTTCTTGGCGACTTCGATCTCGGGGTTCGTGTCCTGGGTGAAGGTGACGAAGCCGTCGATGTCGCTCGGCTTCAAGCCGGCGTCGGCGATCGCGGCTTCGCACGCTTCGATCGCCAGCTGGAGATCGGAGCGGCCTGACTCCTTGGAGAACTCGGTCGCGCCGATCCCCACGATGGCACCGGCGTCCACCAGGCGGTGCTTCTCGCTCATCTCCCCGGCTCCGGACGCTCGCTCATGTCGGCAGCTCCAAGAGAACCGTGCCGGTGACGTGGTCGCCGAGGCTGTTCGCGCCGCGAAGCGACACCTCGATGACGCCGTCCTCCTTCTTGGTGACCGAGCCGGTCATCACCATCGTGTCGCCCGGGTAGTTCGGCGCTCCGAGACGGATCTTGACCGACTTGAACAGCGTGTCGGGGCCGGCCCAGTCGGTCACGAACCGGCCCACGAACCCGTTGCTCGTCAGGATGTTCATGAAGATGTCCTTGGACCCGCGCTCCTGCGCAAGACCGGGGTCGTGGTGCACATCTTGGTAGTCGCGGGATGCGATCGCGGTGGCGACGATCAACGTGCGGGTGAGTGGGATGTCGAGCTGTGGCAGCTCATCCCCGACGTTCACGTCGTCGTACTTGAGCGAGGTCGTCGTGCTCATGACTTGAGTGCCTCCCCGAGCGCGATCTCGCGGCCAAGGCGCGCGAGCTGTGCGCTGGCGCCGCCGAGTGTGTCTTCGATCTGCTTGCCCCACAAGAAGTAGCGGTGCACGGGGTAGTCGACGTCCGCGCCCATGCCTCCATGGAGATGCTGGACGTTGTGCACCGCGTGCTGACCGGCCTCGGATGCCCACCACTTGGCAACCAGCACCTCTGCGGTCGCGTCGCGGCCGGCGTCCAGCTTCCACGCCGCATGCAACGTGGTCACGCGGATCGCCTCCGTGTCGATGTACGCGTCGGCGGCGCGGATCTGCGCGCCCTGGAAGCTCGCGAGCGGTCGCCCGAACTGGTTCCGCTGGTTGGTGTACTCGGCCGCCATCGCGAGCGCGCCTTCGCACACGCCGATCTGCATGGCCGCCAGCCCGAGGAGGGCGCGGTCGACCATCCAGGGCAGTGCTCGATCGCTTCCCTCACCGAGCATGTCGGCAGGCGCGCCGTCGAACGTGAGGTGCGCCACCAACGATCGATCAGTTGTCTGCGCCCTCTCTCGCGACATGCCGCTCGTGTGTGCGTCCACCACGAACACCCGTGGTCCGTCGTCGGTCGTCGCCGGCACGAGGACGACATCCGCGACGTAGCCCGCCGGCACCGAGGGCTTCTGCCCATCGAGCCGCCAGCCCTGACCGTCAGGAGTCGCCCGAACGCAAGGACGCAGCGGGTCGTTCAGGCCTGCCTCTGCGAGCGCAGCCGTGACGAACCGCTCGCCCGATGCGATGCCCGGCAGCAGGCGCTGCCGCTGCTCGGGCGATCCGTGCTCCGCGATCGGAAGCGCGCCGCACACAATCGTCGCCCAGTACGGGACGGGCGAGACCGCACGACCCTGCTGCTCGAGGACGAGGGTCGTCTCGATCATCCCGAGCCCGCTGCCGCCGTCGGCCTCGGGGAGCGCGATCGCGAGCAGGTGCGCATCGGCGAGCGCGCGCCACAGGTCGCGGTCGATGCGCTCCTCGCCTGCTTCGATCTGCTTGATGCGACCGACGTCGGCGTGGTCCTGGAAGATCTGCGCGGCCAGCTCGCGAACCGCCTGCTGCTCCTCGCTGAGGGTGAAGTCCATCTACTCCGCCCTCATCACTTGGTCGGGTGGAACGCCGGGAGGGTGAGGTCGGCGTCGTGGTCGACGAACTCGACCTCGACCGGCATGCCGACGGTGATCTCGGACGGATCGATGCCGACGATGTTGGCGACCAGCCGCGTGCCTTCCTCGAGCTCGATGAGGCCGACGGCGAGCGGGTAGTCGAACGACGGGACCTGCGGGTAGTGGTTCACCACGAAGCTGTACACCGTGCCGCGCCCACTCGCGTCGACGGCGTCCCACTCGTACGAACCGCACTTGTCGCACCGAGGGCGCGGCGGGTGGCGCAGCGCCTGGCAGCCGGTGCACCGCTGGATCACCAGGCGGTGCTCCTTCGCGGCGTCGAACCAGAACTGGTTGTCGCGGTTGAGCGCGGGGCGCGGGCGCTTCGGACGGGCCTGCTCCTCGCCGTCACCGGCGGACGCGGCCTGGCGGCCGGTCCCGGCGCGGAACTTGAGGATGCGGAACATCTGGCGGCCGACCGGCTCGCCTTCGAGCGTCTCGTATTCGACCCGTGTCGTGATGAAGTGACCGACGCCGAGGCCGGTGGCCTTCTCCTCTGAGACGGAGTCGATGACCGTGCGGTTGCGCAGGTGGTCGCCCAGGTGGACCATCCGGTCGTACTCCTGCTCGCAGTTCGTCGCGACCACCGAGGTGAAGCCTTCGCTCTCGACGAGCGCCATCAGCTCGTCCTGTGCGTTCCCGGGACCTCGGGAGGGTGGCGCGATGCCGCGCATCACCCACGCCTGCATCATCACGGGCGGCGCGATCACTTGACCGTGCACCGACCTCTCGGCCGCGCCGGCATCGGTGTAGACGGGATTCCTGTCACCCATCGCCTCGACCCAGTGCCGGATCATCGCTTGGTTCACTTCGTCGGCCCCGTCCTGCGTGCCGACCTCGCGACCTTCGAACTCCTTCAGCTTGGCGAGGAACGCTGCTTTGGCCGCGTCGTCCGCCACTATTGCGCTGCTCCCACTCCGCTACTTCCGCTCGCTACGTTCGCTTCATCACCATGGCTCGCTCTCTGCGGCCCGGGATACCCGAGCCGCGGGCGTTCGGCTCGCGCCGCTCCGTTCGCAGCGACCATTACCTTCCGCTCCTCACCATGCCGAGCCCGGTCGTCGCGACGATCTCCCGCAGCACCTCGACGACACCGCCACCGAAGGTGTTGATCTGCGCGGAGCGACCCATGCGCTCGACGTCACCGAGCAACGCCGAGCCTGCGGATCCGTGCGGCAGGTACCCCACCGCGCCGAGGATGCCGAGGAAGAGTCGATAGGCGTCGATCTGTGTCTCGACGCCGAACACCTTCGCGGCGGACGCGTCCGTCGGCGTGAGTGTGTCGTTCGCGACCGCCGCGGCCATCCGCCAGTTGAGCAGCTTCATCGCCTCCAGCTTGGCGTGCGCCTTCGCGAGATCCATCTGGACCCACGGCACGTCGATCATGCGTTGGCTGCCGTCGCCCGACGGCGTGTCGCGGCACCACTGGACCATGTCGTCGTAGAGGCGGTGCGTCGTGCCACCGAGCGCGGCGAGGCCGACGCGCTCGTGATTGAGCTGGTTCGTGATGAGTCGCCAACCCGTGTTCACGTCACCGACCACGTTGCTCTTCGGCACCCTCACGTCGTCGTAGTAGGACGCCTGCGTCACCACGCTCCCGACCGTCACGATCGGCGTGCACTTGAACCCCGGCGACGACGTCGGCACGATGATGATCGAGATGCCCTTGTGCTTCGGGGCGTCGGGATCGGTGCGGCAGGCCAGCCAGATGTAGTCGGCCTGGTTGGCGCCGCTGGTGAACACCTTGTTGCCGTTGATGACCCACTCGTCACCGTCGTCGTCCGCACGAGTGCGCAGCGATGCCAGATCGGTGCCGGCCTCGGGCTCGGTGTACCCGATGGCGAAGTTGATGTCGCCGCTCAGGATCCCTGGCAGGAACTCACGCTTCTGCTCCTCGGAGCCGTACGTCATGATCGTGGGCCCGACCGTGTTGATGGTGACGAACGGGAACGGTGCGCCTGCTCGCTGCACCTCGTCGAAGAACACGAACTGGTCGAGCGTGCCCCGGCCCTGGCCGCCGTACTCCTTGGGCCACCCGATGCCGAGCCAGCCGTCGGCACCCATCTTCCGCACGACGTCACGGAACTTGGCGTTCCCCTCGCCCGGCGGGCCGAGCTCCTCACGCACCTCGGGCGTCAAGAGCGCGTCGAAGTACTCCCTGAGCTCCTTGCGCAGGGCGCGCTGCTCGTCCGTGTAGTCGAGAAACATAGAACGCGTTTCAATCTACCGGCGCCCCCGAAGACCGGCCAGCTCCGGCCTTTCCCCTGTGTTCGAGCGTCGGTAACGTGCTCATCGCCCTGATCGAGGGGGGCAACCATGGGCGACGGCGACGCAGCCGACACCCAAGAGGGCGGTCGACCCATCCCCGACGCCCACCCGGTCGGCACGGCGCGCCGAGGGTGCTCGGTCCCGATCCTCGTGCTCTGCTCGCTGGTCGTCGGTGCGTTGTTCGCCGCCGGGGCCCTCTCCTTGGTCATACGCGACGACCATTCGCGGCGATCACTCGACGCGGCCGCGTCCGGATCGAACCAGGAGTCCGCGTCGAGCTCCACCTCGACCTCGGCCTCCGGCCCCACTTCGTCCACCTCAGCAGCCGTCACCACGACCGTGAAGTCGAACGGGAGCGGCGCAAGCGCGACTGGCACCAAGTCGATGACGACCACCACCAAGCCGATGGTGCCGACGATCGACACCTACTACGCACTCCCCAACCCAGCCGAGTGTGACAGCTCGAAGCCTCTGAGCATCAACGTCACGTTCTCCTAGACCACCTCGCACTCGACGCAGACGGCGCTCAGTCAGAGTGCAGGCGTGGGATCTCCTGACGGCTCGAAGACTCTCGTCCTGGCCTGCGGGACCTACGGCCTCCAGTTCGCGCTCACAGCCTCCGGCCCCGGCGGAGCTGCGCAGAGCTCGATCCAGGTCAGCGTCGTGGACGGGCCGCGGCTGACACAGCCGTCGCCCGTTGCCTCACGTTGCTCGCCCGCGGCGGGATCTGACGATCGGCACGCATTGCCGGCGGCGCCTCGAGCTCTTCGGTCAGGGCGTCATCGAGGTCCCGGTGATCCCGTCGCGCTCGAGACGATCGATCTCGGTCTCGGACAACCCGAGCTCCTCGAGGATCTCTCGGTTGTGCTGACCGAGCGTCGGCGCACCGAAGCGATGATGCGCGTCGGTGAACGAGAACCGCATCGGCCAGCCGGGATAGCGGCGGGGTCCGGCGATCGCGTGGTCGAGCTCGACGAACCACTCGCGAGCGTTGAGCTGCGGGTCGTGGTACATGCGAGGGACGGCGATCACGTGGGCGACCGGGATGCCGAGCGGCCGGAGGGCACCGACCACCTCCGCCGGGGAGCGCGATGCCGTCCACGCGGCGATGCCAGCGTCGAGGTCGTCGTGACGCGCGTGGCGCCCGTCGAGCTTTCGGAGCGCGTCGTCTGATGCCCACTCCGCATGGTCGAGCGCGTTCGCGAAGACCTCCCACTGGTCGTCGTCGGCGATCGTGACGGCCACCCACTCGGGGATCGGGGTGTCGGCACGGCACGGGTACACACCCTGCGGCGCCACGGACTGATCCCGGTTGCCTTCGCGCGGCAGCGCCGCACCGTGCGCCGACCACTCGACGATGAGCTCCGCGGTCACGTTGGCACCCGTCTCGAGCTGGGCGACCTCGATGAGCTGTCCGTCACCCGTGCGCTCGCGGTAGGCCAAGGCAGCCTGCACCGCCACCGCCGCGTGCATGCCGATCACCGGATCGGCGAGCCCGCCGGGATGCATCGGCACCTCAGGCGGTCCGGTGACGCTCGCCATGCCCGTCGCCTGCTCGATGACCATCGCCCAGCCGACGTAGTCGCGCCACGGCCCCTCGAGCCCGAAGCCGGGCATCCGAACCATGATGATGTCGGGCTTCACCGTGCACAGCGCGTCGTAGCTCAACCCGAACTGCTCGACGACACGAGCCGAGAAGTTCTCCAGCACGACGTCGGCCTGCTCGACCAGCTTCAAGAACAGCGCCCGCCCGTCCTCGTGCGACAGCTCGAGCGTGACCTCGCGCTTGTTGAGGTTCACCGCCGCGAAGATGCCGCCGCGCTCGTACCAGTCGTCGCCGAGCTCAGGCACCGCGCCGGAGAAGCGGAAGCCATCGGGTCGACGGATCGACTCGACCTTGATGACCTCGGCACCGAACGACCCGAGGTACATCGTGCAGTACGGCCCCGCCCAGAACGATCCGAGATCGAGCACCCGCAACCCGTCGAACGGCAACCCCACCGGGTTTTCGGCACGTTGAACGACTTGGGAAGTCGTTGCACGTGCCCAGAACCCGGCGGTGAGGTTGGACGGGATCGCCGGAGCGGTTCCGCGGCGCTTCGACGGGGTCGCGCTGAGGCGGTAGGGAGGGCCGGGCATCGTGATGCCGTCCTCTTCGACGAAGAACGGGCGCTCCGCGAACTGTGCGTAGTCGAGCATCATGCGGCCGTCGCCGACCGGTGCCGTCGGCACACGGAACGCCTGACCGATCTCGACGATCTCTTCGGCGGTGCGCTCGTCGAGCCACGGTTGGATGCGTGCGAAGAACTCGTCGAGCGGTGGACCGCCAGGCGAGAGCTCGAGCTGACGAGTGCCGTACTCGTCGACGCCGAGCATCACGCAGGCGTCGGCGAACTGCTGCCCGGTGAGGCAGTTGATGCCGACCCAGCCGTCCTTGCAACGCACGATCCCGGGCAGCGGGAAGTAGCTCACCGAGGGTGGGGGTCGACCGGCCGAGAGCATGTCGTCCAGCACGATCATCGGGTAGGGCAGCGCACCGACGAGGCATTCCATCACCGACAGGTCAACGGTGACCGGTTCGTTGCGCTGCTGCGCGGCGCGCACGGCAGTCAGCGCGGCGGCCGCAGCGTAGGTGCCGGCCGTGTACTCGTGGATCCAAGCACCGACCTGGACCGGCGACTGATGAGGCACGCCGTGGTTCGAGACCCAGCCACCAAGGGCTTGGAGCGTGAGCCCACTCGTCTCGATTCCGACGTACGGACCTTCCTGCCCGAAGTCCGAGATGCGCACGATTGCGAGTGCCGGGTTCACCGCGCGGAGCTCGTCGAGGTCCACGCGGTGCGCTTCACACCCACCGGCGCCGAGGCTCTCGATGATCAAGTCAGCGTTCGCGACGTTGTCGTGCAGCCAACTTCGAGCATCGTCGGTCATGAGATCGGCACGGACGCTCCGCTTCCCGCAGTTCAGGTAGCGAAAGAGCACACCGTCGCGCCACGAGCGCAATGGGTCGCCGGCGTCGGGTTCCACCTTGATGACGTCGGCACCGAGCTCGCACAGCAGCTTGGTGGCGTAGGTCGCGGCGATCTGCCGCCCGATCTCCAGGACACGAAGCCCATCGAGCGCCTCAGCCATTCGAGCGGGAGCGTAGAGGTAAGCGGGGGGCGGCGTCAGGTCGTCATGAGCAGCCGACCGAGGAAGTTTCCGATGGACACGGACACGAGTGGACCGACCTCAGCACGACCCTGGTACGTGAGACCACGGCACGCGATCTGGCTGGGACCGGTGCTCATCCTGGCCTGCCTGGCCCTGCGGTTCGGGTGGGGCGGGATCGAAAACCCACCGTTCCCGTTCTGGGGGATCGCCTACCTCCTGGGGATCGCGGGCATCGGGCTGCTCTACATCGGCATCGCCGATCGCGGTCGCGACTAATCGTCAGACGTTCTTGGGGACGTCCCGGAACGGGTCGGTCTTGTCCGGGCGAGGATCGGACGGGAGACCGAGGACGCGCTCACCGAGGATGTTGCGTTGCACCTGCTCGGTGCCACCGCCGATGCGGATGCTCCACTGTCCGAGGAACTGCTGCTGCCAGAAGCCGTCTTCGTACGCGTCTTTCGCGTAGAGCATCGCGTCGGGTCCCTCGATCGCGAGCACGAGGTTGCCGTTCTCGTACACGTGCTCGGAGATCGCCAGCTTCATGACCGAGCTCTCAGGGCCGGGCGGCTTGCCCGCCTTCGCCGCCGCACGCGCCCTCTCACCGAGCCACTTGAGGACTTGGAAGCGCGTGTACGCGCTCGCCAACCGCTGACGAACGACCGGGTCGTCATCGCGGCCGAAGCGCTTCGCAAGATCCGAGTACTCACGGAAACCGAGCCCGCTGCCGCCGCCGATCATGGCGCGCTCGTTCATGAGCGTGGTCTGCGCCACTCCCCAACCACCGTTGACTTCACCGAGCACGTTCTCGTGCGGGACGCGCACCTCGGTGAGGAACGTCTCGTTGAAGTGCGCGACGCCGGTGATCTGGCGCAGTGGCCGGGCCTCGACACCCGGCGTCGTCATGTCGACCAAGAAGTAGGTGATCCCGCGGTGCTTCGGGACGTCCCAGTCAGTGCGGGTGATGAGGATGCCCCAGTCGGCAAGGTGTGCGTACGAGTTCCAGACCTTCTGACCGTTGATGATCCACTCGTCGCCATCGCGCTCGGCCTTGGTGGTGAGACCAGCAAGGTCGGAACCGGCGCCGGGCTCGCTGAAAAGCTGGCACCACAAGTCGTCCCCGTTGAGCAGTCGCGGGATGAAGCGCTGCTTCTGCTCCTCAGTGCCGTGCACGAGGATCGTCGGCACGACCATGTTCATGCCGACCGTGAAGATCCCGATGTCCACCTCGTAGCGCGCGACCTCTTGTTGGAAGACGCGCTGCTGCGCGGGCGTGCCGCCTTGGCCGCCGTACTCGGTCGGCACCGCGATCCCGCTGTACCCGGCATCGAAGAGCTCGTGCTGCCAGGTGCGGCAACGCTGAACGTGCGCACGCTCCTCTTCTGGAGTCTCCGACGTCGCGGTGAAGCGCTTCTTGAACTCGTTGGCGTCCGGACGGCGCCGTTCGGCGTTGGCGTCGAGCCAGGCGCGGACCTCGTTGCGGAACGCCGCCAGCTCGGGAGCTTCCTGGTCGGTCGGAGCCGCGACCGCGGTCACCGCGGCTACTTCTTCTTGGCGACTGCGTCGAGCTCGTCTCCGACGAGCCACATCGCGAAGTACTGCGCGGAGCCGCCGTAGGCCTGGGCAAGCGCCACGTGCGCATCCTTCACCTGGTGCTCACCGGCTTCGCCCCGCACCTGGAGCGCCGCCTCCGCGAACCGGATCATCCCGGATGCGCCGATCGGGTTGGTCGACAGCACGCCGCCCGACGCGTTCACGGGGAAGCTCCCGTCGATCTCGGTGCTCCCGTCAGCGACCATCTGCCAACCTTCGCCCGGCCCCGCAATGTCGTGACCTTCGAGCCACATCGGCTCATACCACGAGAACGGCACGTAGAGCTCGGCCATGTCGATCTGTTCGCGCGGGTTCGTGATCCCGGCCTGGTCGTAGATCATGTGCGCGCACTCAACACCGGCTTGGGGCCGGACGTTGTTGCGACCCGGGAAGACTCCGAGCTCACTGCGCATCGCGGTTGCGAGCACCCACGCCGGCTTGCGCGGCGCCTTCTTCGCACCCTTCTCGTTGGTGAGCACCATCGCCACCGCACCATCGGATGACGGGCACGACTCGTGAAAGTGGATTGGGTCCCAGATGACCGGGGACTCCTTCACTGCCTCGATCGTGATGTCCTTGAGCTGGAGGTGTGCGTACGGGTTCTTGCAGGCGTTCAGACGGTCCTTGACCGCAACCTTCCAGCCGATGTCCTCGGGCGCACCTGACTGCTTGATGTATGAGCGCATCCAGGGCGCGAAGATGCCGCCCGCGCCCATGCCACCGCTGCGACCACCGGCGAGTCCCCACTGCGCGTTGCCCTCGGCCTGCTTCTCGTAAGCAACCGTGAGCACACGGTCGTGCACGCCGGTCTGCACGAGGTGCGTCGCGACCAGCGCGGTCGATCCGCCGACGCTGCCAGCCGTGTGCACCCGCATCATCGGCTTGCCGTTCGCGCCGAGCGCGTCGGCCATGCTCAGCTCCGGCATCATCACGCCCTCAAACGGGTCGGGTGCCTTGCCGAGGACGACGGCGTCGATGTCCTTCCATGTGAGCTCGGCGTCGTCGAGCGCGCGCTGCGCGGCTTCCCGCACGAGGCCGGGCAGCGACACGTCGTCGCGACGCTTCTTGTGCTTGGTCTGGCCGATGCCGATGACCGCCGCGGGCTGCGAGCTCACCTCAATGCCTCCGCTCCCACTCCGCTACTTCCGTTCGCTCTGCTCACTCCATCCGCTCCGGATTCGCTCACTCGGCTTCCAGGACGGCGACGAGGTTCTGCTGGAGCGCCTGGCCCGAGGTTGCGTGCGCGACGCCGCGCTTCTTGCCGCCCTCGGCGATCAGGCGAGCAGCTTCGACGAAGCGGGTGAGGCCGACGGCCATCACTGGGTTCGCAGCGAGCGGGCCGCCGGAGAGGTTGATCTCCACGTCCTTGCCGAGGCCGAGCTCGTCGCACAGGAGCTTCTCTTGGTGCGAGAACGAGGCGCTCAGCTCGGCGAAGTCGAACTTCCCCTTTACGCCCGCGTTCTTTCCGGCGAGTCGGGTCGACGGCGACTCGGTGAGATCCCGCATCCCCGGCTGGTGGATGTCGATGCGGTGATCGATGCCGCGGATCCACACCGGATGGTCGGTGAGCTCCTTCGCCTTCTCCGTCGTCGCAAGCACCACCGCGCTTGCGCCGTCAGAGATCGGGGGCAGATCGTGCTTGCGCAGTGGTGCCGTCACGTACGGCTCCTTCAGCAGCACGGCCGGGTCGTCGTCACCCTTCACCTGCGCGTACGGGTTGTTCACTGCACTCTTGCGACTGCGGGCCGCGATCTCGGCCATCTCGTCTTCGGTGATCTTTCCTGCGTCGAGCATGGCGCGCGCCTGGAGCGCGGCGAGCGAGACGGGATCCGCGCCGAGTGGGGTGAGCGTGTACGGGTCCATCTGCAACGGAAAGACCTCGGCCGGCTTGCCCGGCGACGACTTCCCCGATCCGAACACGAGCGCGGTGTCGATGTCGCCGTGCTGGAGACGGACCCATGCCTCGTAGAGCGCCCACGCGCCATCCATCTCGACGTGCGACTCGGAGATCGGTGGCCACGCTCCAACCGCGTCGAGGTTCATGACAAACGCGAACGTCTGCCCCGAGAGATAGTCACAAGAGCCCGCACACGTGAACCCGATCTCGCGGCGGGGCACGCCTGCCCGCTCGAGCGCCTCGCTGATGACCGGGTACAGGAACTGCGGTTCGGTGAGCTCAGCTTGCCGGTACGACGGCGACTGCGCGTAGCCGACGATCGCGATGTCTTCGGTCTTCTTCGCCATGGTCAGAAGACGTTCGTCGGGAGCTCGTCGGCCGGGACGTCGGGCTCACCGGTCGGTTGCCAGCCGCGGATTGCGCTCTCCCCGATGCCCCAGCTGCGGTTGGTGACCTCGTCGACGTTGCGTTCGGCGTCGGACGCCCAGACCGCTTCGACCCGCAACCCGATGCGCACATCATCGACCGGGATTTCGAGCAGGTCCTGAAGGCTCAGCGTCCCACCGCCATCGAGCTGGAGCGACGCCTTGGCGAAGCGGTCGGTCTCTTCCTGGCCGTGATACTGCACGGGCGTGACGATCGTGTAGTTGGTGACGGTGCCGCGCTGCTGCAGCTCGAGCTCGTGCGACTTGTCGGTCGGCACGACGCAGATCGGGCAGTAGCCCTTCGGCGGTGAGTAGATCAGCCCGCACTGCGGACACTTGTGCCCGATGAGGCGCTTGTCCATGAGCGCGTCCGCGAACTCGCGCATGACCGGACACAGCACCTCGTGGTACTGGACGTGCATGTGGTAGTCCATGCCAACCACTGGCGCGTTCAGGTCGGCTGCTTGAGACTCAGCCATCAGCCTGCTTCCGGTACGAAGGTCACATCGGTGATGTGCCCGATCCGATCGTCCTTCCAGCGAGCAGTCACGCGCATGCCGGTCGACATCTTGTCGATGCTGCCTGCGTCGACGGCGTGCATCAGCCCGGTGTCGGCCCCGTCGAGCTGGATCAAGGCAAATGCAAAGGGCTTGTCGAGCGGGTGCTTCGGCGTCGGCTCCGTGACCCACGCCCACGTCGTCACCACTCCGCCGGGCCCCACCTCGACGAAGTCGTTGCCGAGCGCGTCGCCCGTCTCGGGATCCCATTCGGTCGGCGGGCAGATGACCTTCCCATCACGCCCCTTGATCCCGACGAGCTTCCCGTCGCGCATGCCGGTGAGGAACTCGCTGAACACCGGCCCGAGCGTGCGCGTGTACGGGAAGTCGATCGTGTGAGTGGTCAACCGCTCCTGAGACTCCCCCACGACCCGGCAGTAGAACACGTTGCACTTTCGCGTCGCAAATACCCCGTTCTGGAGAGCGTGGCGTACCGATTCGGTACGCCACAGGCTCCAAGACGACGGTCAAGCGGCTTTGCGCAGGGCCTTGCGGAGCTGGCTGACCACCCACCCGGGTCGCTGGGTGAGGTCCCGCCAGGTGAAGCGGTAGGTATCCCAGTCGACGAGGTTCGCGGCCTGATCACGCTCCTTGTCGTTCTCGATTCGAGCCATCTGGGTGTGCCACCGACGGCTATCGATCTCGATGAGGATTTGCTCCGACACATACGCACCGTCGACGTAGCTATCGATCATTGGCGACGGGTGCGGGAACTGGAGCACGGGTCGCGGCAAGCCACCCTCTCGCAGCACCCGCAGCATCAACGACTCGGCCCTGCTTTGCGGCGCGACATATCCGGGCAGACGGGCCTCGAGGATGATTCGCATCAACCGGGTTCCCTTGCGACCGCGGGCCGCGAGATCATCGAACGTTGACGCGAGTTCCGCGAGCTTGACGTTCCCGCTGGCGAGCGCGTCGTCCACGATCACTTCCAAACGGGCGCGTCGAAAGAGAGCAGCGAGATCGATCAATGTCCGCGCAACCGTCGTCACCGGAAGACCTCGCACCGTGGTGATGTGCTCGTCGTACAGCCGCCGAGACTGGTGAACGGTCGCCAAGTGCTCGATCCGGCTCCGCGAATGACGCACGGTGACCACTGGCTCGAGCGATCTGAACGTTGCGAGGCCGTGGAGTGTGGCGGCGGCTTCATGGGAGATCGCCGACAAGCCTGTCGGCGCAAGAACCGTCGCCCAAAGTCGACTCATCGCGGTGTCGGGATATGCCGCTAGGCGATAGACGCCTTCGGCGATCTGGACCCACTCGCCAGATGCAAGACGGCGGTGGATCCAACGGTCAGACGCCCCCACTTCGAGGACTTGCGAACGGGAGAACACGCCAGCCTGGAGCTGCGCGAGGCCGATGATGGAACGAATGACGTCATTCATGTCGCACAGGCAACTCGCCGGGTGTGACATTCACACCTCAAAGTCCAACTTGGAGGCCGTGGCATACCGATCCGGTACGCCACGCTCTCCAAAACGAGGGGGTTGGTGGCGCGGGTGGCCGGAGCGGGGTCAGGTCAGTCGAGGAGGAGGCGGGTGGCGCTTTCGAGTTGGTGGCTGACGGTGGCGGCGTCGTTCCAGCCGTTGACCCAGTTGAGGAGCCACGAGAACCAGAGCTGGCGAAGCGTGATCGCGATGCGCTTACGCCGTTCGGCGTCGATGTCTCGGCCCATCGCGTCAACGAGCACGCCGTCGATCATCGCCATGATCTCGAGCTGACATTCGCGGACGGCCGGGTCGGGTGCCGATGACGCGGTGATGAGTGCTGCGGTCCGCTCCGGATCACTGGCGGCCCGCTGCATCGCTCGTGACAGGAAGCCGACGACGCGGTCCGCCGGCGTGCCGCTGTCAGGGGCGCGCTTCGAGAAGTGCTCGACCTGTGCGTGCCAGAGCTCGACCTGGCACGCCGCCAACAAGTGGTCTTTCGACGAGAAGTATCGGTAGATCGTGCCGAGCGCGACCTGGGCTCGGGTCGCGACGTCGCGCATCTGCACGGCGTCGTACCCACCCTCGGCGGCCAATGCCATTGCTGCGTCGATCACCCTGCTGCGACGAGCTGCCTGGTTCGGAGTGAGCGCCTCGCTCTGGATCACCATGCCGTCACACCTTGGGGATGGTGCCGACGGTTTCCTCGCGAGCGACCGCGTTGTCGTCACGGCACAGCTCGACGACGACGTCAGCGACCTGACTCGGATCGAGGATGCCGAGCGTGTCCCGCGCCGAGTACGCCCAGTCCGCCCACTTCTCGCCGTCGCCCGACTTCGGAAGCAACGGAGTGTCAACGAGCGCAGGCAACACCGCGTTGACGCGTATCCCCTCCTCGGCCAGCGGCGCGCACGCCCGGGTGAACATCGTGACGCCCGACTTCGTGGCCGAGTAGATCGGGTCTTGCGCCATCGGAAACAACGCGGCGAGGGACGCGGTGTTCACGATCGCGCCACCGCCACGCTTTCGCAGGTACGGGATCGCAATCTGCGTGCCCACGACGACACCGCCGAGGTTCACGTTCATCACGCGGAGGAGCGTTTCAGGAGTGATGTCGGGCCACGCCGGCTCGCCGCTCACCAACCCCGCGTTGTTGTGGACGATGTCGACACCTCCGAGCTCGCGCTCGGCGGTCTCGAACAGTGCTTCGAGCGAACGCGGCTCAGTGACGTCAGTGCGGACGAACACCGCCGTGCCGCCCTGGTCGTGGATGAGTCCAACGGTCTCGTTCCCGCCAGCCTCGTCGATGTCGGCGACCACGACCGACACGCCTTCCTTCGCGAATGCGAGCGCGCTCGCGCGGCCGATGCCCGAACCCGCTCCCGTGACGACGGCCACCTTGCCCGCGAGGTCCACTATGCGGGTCGATTCCGCTCCGGCGTCCCGGCCGTCCGGCCGCGCCTCCACTTCATCTCCATCGAGTTGATGCTCGCATGGAACGAGAACACGTTCCAGTTTCTGACGAACCGTCAGAGACCGCCCTCGACAGCGAGCAGATGGGCGAGGGCTTGAAGCTCGGCGTCGAGCCGAGCAGCAGTCGCCCGGAACGTGTCCAACGGCTCACCGAGCGGATCTGTGACCTCGTCAACGCCCCGCCCCCGGATCCGCTCGTGCGGACGCGCCGCGTCGACCCGTGTCAACCACTCCCTCACGGACTCACCAGGCAGGCGGGGGCCGACGTCGCGACCGAGCCGCACGAGCTCACCGACCAGGTACGTCCGCGGCCCGGCATCGGGAACGAGCGCCTCGACGCGGCCGACGTGCTGACGGGTCATCCCGAGGATGAGGTCTGCGTCGCGCACGATCACTTCGTCGAGCTGACACGAACGGTGGTCAGCGAGGTCGATGTCGTGCTCGCGCATCGCCTCGATGACCTCCGAAGGTGGCGGAGTGCTCCACGCCATGGTGCCGGCGGAGTGCACATGCGCCTCGATACCTACCGCAGCGAGATGCGCGCGGAGAAGTGCTTCCGCCATCGGCGACCGGCAGATGTTGCCTGTGCACACCACGAGCACGTCGATGGCCGCGAATGTTACGAGTCCGTACACTCACCGCCCGTGAGCGGACCCTTGGATGGTGTGCGCGTCGTAGAGCTAGGCGTGTGGGTCGCAGGACCGGCCGCGGGCGGCGTGCTAGCCGACTGGGGCGCCGACGTCGTCAAGATCGAGCCACCGACGGGCGACCCCGCGCGTGGCTTCGCCAAGATGATCGGCGGCGACCTGCCGTACAACCCGCCGTTCGAGATGGACAACCGCTCGAAGCGCAGCATCGTCATCGACTTCACGAAGCCCGAAGGCCTCGAGCTCACGCACGAGCTGCTCGGCACGGCCGACGTGTTTCTCACGAACATCCGGCTCGACGCACTCGAGCGGCTCGGCCTCGATCCCGAGACGTTGCGAACTCAGTACCCACGACTCGTCTATGGGATCATTACTGGCTACGGCACGACGGGCCCCGATCGAGACCGCGCGGCGTACGACATCAGCGCGTTCTGGGCTCGTAGCGGCGTCGCCGGACTGCTGACCCGCGACGGCGAGATCCCTCCGTTCCAGCGAGGCGGCATGGGTGACCACGGCGTCGGGATGACGTTGGCCGGTGGGATCAGCGCAGCGCTCGTAGCTCGGGAGCGCACGGGCGACGGTCAGCTGGTGGCGACGTCTCTTCTGCGCCACGGCATGTACACGATCAGCTTCGACCTGAACATGGCATTGCGCTTCGGCGTGCCGCTTGCGGTCGCGCAGCGCTCCCAGATGACCAACCCCGTCATCAACTGCTACCAAGACAAAGACGGACGCTGGTTCTGGCTCGTCGGGCTCGAAGGACAACGCCATTGGCCCGATGTGTGCCGCGCGCTCGGAAAGCCGGAGTGGATCGACGACGAACGGTTCCACGACGAGGACGCGCGCCGGGAGCACACCCGTGAGCTCATCCCTGCGATCGACAAGATCTTCGCGACGAAGACCCGCGACGAGTGGTCCGAGGTGTTCGACCGCGAGAACGTGTGGTGGGCACCTGTGCAGACGACTGACGAAGTGCTCTCGGACCCGCAAGTGCACGCGGGTGGAGGGTTCGTTGAGGTGCCCGATGGCGACAGCACCGTGATGATGATCAACACGTCGGTCGACTTTCATGGCACACCTGGCGCGCCGCGCGCGATGCCGCCCGATCTTGGGCAGCACACCGACGCTGTGTTGCGTGAGCTCGGTCACGACGATGCCTCCATCACCAAGCTTCGCCGCGCCGGCGTGGTGGCCTAGCGCCTCGCGTCCGGATCCTCGGCCCAGAACGCGCCCCATGTGGGCCATGCCTCGGGCAGCTCGTAGTGCCCGATCTGATCCTTCGGCCACTGTGCGTCAGGAAGTCCGACGGGTGACGTGCCGATCGGGCGTGCGTGCCAAAGGAGGTGCTCGCGCCGAACGAAGTGCCAGTGCCCGTCACGGCGCTCGTAGGTGTCTCGGTACTGGATCGCTTGCACGATCCACTCGTCGTCAAGCTGCACCTCGCCGCGGCAGTAGAGGATCCCGGTGGCATGGTCGTCGTCGATGAAGTCGATGACGTGGGTGCCGGTGTTGAGGATCGTGACCCGAACGCCACGTAGCGAGCTCTCGAAGTACGCCTTGAGCGCGTCGCGACCGCGGGCGTCGCGCCCGACCTGCACGTCATCGAGGAACAGGGCAACCAGCGTGTCGAGATCGCGGGAGTCGACCGCGACCGCGTAGCGAGCGACGAGCTGACGGATCTCCTCGTAAGCGAGGAGTCGTTCGACGTCAGTCATGCCGCCAGATGCTCGCGCACGAGTGCCTCGGCCCGATCGAGGTCTTCGTGCAGGAAGAAGTGGCCGCCATCGATGCCGACGAACGGAGCGCCGGCCCGTTCCGCCTGCGCGTTGAACCACGCAGTGGGCAGATTCGACGAGAGACCTGCGAGCACCACCGCGTCGCACGACAACGAGGTGAGGTGCGCGAACGCGGCCTTCGCGCCGTCTTCGTCGGCTGAGATCTCGAACATGCGGGCCTCGTCTTCAGGCGGGCACGCCAGCTCGACCTGCCCATCGGGGCGATCGACGAAGCCCCAGCGCACGTAAGCGTCGAGGAACTCGGGCGCCAGCGCATCGAGCGGCGGACGGGCGGCGTACGACGCGCGCACCGTCTCGCGATCGGGCCACACCGGCCGGCGCTTGCGAGCGATGTCGGCCATGAAGTTGCCGCCTCCGCGTGGCCCGGCCGGCGTCTGCACGACCCGCTCGAGGTCGAACGCGATGGCCTCGCACAGGACCATCTTCCGGACTGCACCGGGCCGCTCTCTGTCGACCAGCACCGACACGCCGCCCCCGCCCGACTCCCCGAGCGAGCTCCACGACGACACCCCGAGGTGGTCGAGCAACGCGAGCACGTCGAGCGCCATCTTCGGATACGTGAACGGGTGCGCCGGGTCGGGGCTGTCGGTCCCACCGTGGCCGCGAAGGTCGACACCGATGGGCCGGAACTTGTCACGCAGTCGTCGCGCGAGCGGGTCGAAGAAGCCCGCGCAGAAACCTGTCGGGTGGAGGATGACCAGCGGCTCGCCTTCGCCGCCCCAGTCGAGGGCAGCGATGCGCAGGCCGTCGTTCTCGACGACGATCGGTGCGGGATCGCCGTCAGGCACTCAGACGCTGACGGGTTCGTCGGCGAGGATCTTGCCGAGCTTCAGCAGTTGCGGCGTGGTGCTCCCGAGCGTGAGCTCGATGACCTTTGCCCACAGGAAGTAGCGGTGCAGCGGGTAGTCGCGGTCGACACCCATGCCTCCGTGCAAGTGCTGCGCCGCGTGAACGACCCGCTGGCCACCTTCCGACGCCCAGAACTTCGCCACCGCAACTTCGGCAGCCGCAGGCAGCTCTTCCGACAACCGCCAGATCGCCTGCCACCCGGTGAGCCGGATGGCCTCAGTGTCGATGTACGCGTCGGCGGCGCGCTGACCAACCGCTTGGAACGTGGCGATCGGCCGATCGAACTGCTCGCGCGTCTTGGTGTACTCGGCCGTCATCTTCACGGCCTCCTCGCACACGCCGACTGCGATCGCACACAGCGCGGCAGTCGCCCGCTCGACGAGCCAAGTGAGGATCTCGTTCCCTTGTGCCGTTGAGCCGAGCACGTCGTCGGCGCCGACCTTCACGCCTTTCAGCGTGATGCGCGCTTCGGGATGGTGGTTCGTCGTGTCCTGACGCTCGACCGTCACGCCCTTCGCCTTGGTGTCGACGATCGCGACGATCACGCCGTCACCCGTCGAAGCAGGCACGAGCACGCGATCTGCCAGCGGTCCGGCCGGCACGCACTCCTTCACACCGTCGAGCACGAAGCCATCGCCGTCGACCTTCGCAGTGGTGGTGGGCGCAAGCGGGTCGGCACCCGTCTCGTTCAACGCGGCAGACAGGATCGTGTCGCCGGATGCGACACCCGGCAGCAGTGCGTCCTTCTGCGCATTGGTGCCGAAGCGCGCGATCGGCAGCGCACCGAGCACTACCGACGCGTAGTACGGGACGGGCGCGACCGTGCGGCCGATCTGCTCGAGCACGAGCGACGCTTCGAGGAAGCCGTAGCCACCGCCGCCCTGCGCTTCGGGGATCGCGATGCCGAGCACACCTGCGTCGGCGAGCTTGCCCCACAGCTCACGGTCGAAGTTCGTGTCGCTCCCCTCGACTTCCTTCAGGCGCTCGAGGGTGACCTCGCTGCCGAGGATCTTCTCGACGAGACCCTGAAGGTCTTGCTGCTCTTCGTTGAACGCGAAGTCCATTGCCGTCCTTTACCGAGGTGCGAGGGGCATGCCGAGACCGAACACCGCAATCAGGTCGCGTTGGATCTCGTTGGTGCCACCGCCGAACGTGAGGATGATGAGGCCCCGGTACGAGTGCTCGAGGCGCGACATGAGCATCGCTCCAGGAGCGTCGTCCTTGAGGTACGAGTTCTGCCCGAGGATCTCCATCAGGAGGCGGAACGCCTCGATGTAGAACTCAGTGCCGAACACCTTCGTCGCCGATGCGTCGGCCGGTTGCAGGGCACCCTTCACCGACTCCGACGCGATCTTCCAGTTGATGAGGCGCAGGAACTCAAGCCGTGCGTGCACACGTGCGAGGTTGAGCTGCACCCACTCCTGGTCGGCGACGCGCGACCCGTCGGGCAGCTTCGAGTCCTGCGCCCATTTGCGCACGTCGACGAGCGCCCGCTCGACCATGCCCGACGAGCACAGCGTGACTCGCTCGTGGTTGAGCTGGTTGGTGATGAGCCCCCAGCCCGCGTTCTCCTCGCCTACCCGCATCGTCGCCGGCACGCGAACGTCCTCGTAGAAGACGTCGTTGATGTCGGACTCGCCCATCACGTGGATCGGGTTGACCTTGATGCCGGGCGTGTCCATCGGGATGACGAACAACGAGATGCCCTTGTGCTTCTTGACGTTCGGGTCGGTGCGCACCGCGAGCCACACATAGTCGGCGTCGGTCGCGAGGCTCGTCCACGTCTTCTGGCCGTTGATGATGTACTCGTCGCCGTCGCGCTCGGCTTTGGTCTTGAGCGCGGCAAGGTCGGTGCCGGCACCCGGCTCCGAGTAGCCGATGCAGAAGTGGATCTCCCCCTTCATGATCTTCGGGAGGAAGAACTCCTTCTGGTCGTCGGAGCCGAAGCGCATGATCGTCGGACCAACCGTGTTGACGGTGAGCATCGGCACCGGCGCGCCGGCGCGCATCGCCTCGTCGAACCAGATGAACTGCTCGACGGCCGAGAAACCGCGGCCGCCCCACTCCTTCGGCCAACCGACACCGAGCCACCCGTCGGAGCCCATCTGCTTGACGACCTTGCGGTTCTCCTTGCCGACGCCACCAGCACCTGCGAGCTTCGCCCGCACTTCAGGAGTGAGCAGCTGCTTGAAGTAGTCGCGCACCTCTGTTTGGAGCGCTTGCTGCTCGTCGGTCAGACCGATGTACATGCGCCTCTCCCGGCTCGAAACGGGAACACGTTACAGGTCGTCAGCCGTCGAGGCCCATGAGGGAGCTGAGGCCGGTGCGCATGCCGGTCGTGTAGCCGCCGTCGACGACGAGTGCGTGGCCGGTGACGAACGAAGCGTCGTCCGAAAGGAGGAAGGCGGCCGCGGAAGCGATCTCCTCGGGATGACCGAATCGTCCGAGCTTGTGGTGCTCGCGGTACTCCTCGCGGTACTGCGACATGCCTTCGCTACCCATGACGTCACGGAACATCGGCGTGTCGATGAAGCCCGGGCACACGCAGTTCACCCGCACACCGAGGCGGCCGTAGTCGATCGCCATGTTCTTCGTAAGGAGGACGACGCCCCCCTTCGATGCGTTGTACGCGCTCCCGCCTTCGGTGCCCTCGATCCCCTCGACGCTCGCCACGGTGACGATCGAGCCGGACTTCTGCTCGACCATGTGCCGGAGCGCGTGCTTGCACGACAGGTACGTGCCGGTGAGGTTCACCTCGATCACCCGTGCCCACTCGTTCGCGTCGAGACCGTGCACCGGTCCACCGCCGGGCGTGCCGGCGAACGTCGCCAGTGCGTCGATGTGACCGTGATCGGTGACCACCTTGTCGAACGCCGCGGCCAGCGACGCTTCGTTCGTCACGTCGACCGAGGTGTCACCGGTGAGGTCGAAGGGGACAACCGTCGCGCCCTCGTCAGCGAGTCGCGTGCAGGTGGCCTCGCCGAGCCCGGACGCGCCGCCTGTCACCACTGCGACCTTGCCCTGGAAGCGCTTCACGCCCGTATGCTCACTGAAACCTGTTCCAGTTCACAAGCGGGAGCGCCGCCGTGCCCATGAAGTTCGCTCTCTTCTACGAGATCCCGGTGCCCAAGCCCTGGAAGCCCGACTCCGAGCACCAGGCCTACAAGAACACCCTCGAGCAGGCGATCCTCGGTGACCAGGTCGGGTTCCACGCGTTCTGGACGGTCGAGCACCACTTCCTCCAGGAGTACTCGCACTGCTCGAACCCCGAAGTGCTCTACGGCGCGATCGCGGCGCGTACCGAGAACATCCGCATCGGGTACGGCGTGCGCCTCCTCCCCGCGCCGTACAACCACCCGATCCGCAGTGCCGAGTCGGCCGCGGTGCTCGATCTCCTCTCTGACGGCCGCGTCGACTTCGGCACGGGCCGCTCGTCCACGCGCATGGAGCTCGAGGGCTTCGACGTCAACGCGCACGAGACGCGCCAGATGTGGCAGGAAGCGCTCGGGCACATCGTGTCGGCATGGACCGAAGAGGAGTACCAGGCCGACGGGAAGTACTGGCGCATGGGCGCGCCGCGGCGCGTGCAACCGAAGCCGCTCCAGAAGCCGCACCCGCCGATCTTCGGCGCGACGAGCAGCCTCGACGGCCACCGCGAGGTCGGGCTCCAAGGCATCGGCCTGTGCTCGTTCACCGTCGGGTTGCCACCGGAGGAGCTCATCCCGAAGATCGACGCGTACCGCGCCGGACTCGCCGACTGTCCGCAACCGGTCGGCAAGTTCAAGAACGAAACTGCTGCAACCTTCACGATGGTGCACTGCGCGCCCACGAAAGAAGAGGCGTACAAGGTCGCCGAGGAGTCGTTCGTGTGGTACCCAAAGGCCGGCGGCGCGCTCATCGCGTCGGTTGCCGAGTGGATGGAAGAGCAGAGCCAGGAGCTCGGCACGTATCAGTACACCGGTGACGCACTGAAGATGTCGCGCGAAGGCCTCATGGGCAACCTGACCTTCGACTACATACGCGACGCGGGCGCAGGCGTCGTCGGCGACCCCGACGAGTGCATCGAGACGTGCAAGCGCTACGAAGCCGCCGGATGCGACCTGCTCCTCTGCCTGGTGAATCCGTACAACATCCCGCACGACAAGGTGATGAAGTCGATCGAGCTCCTCGGCAAGCACGTCATCCCTGAGTTCGCCTGATGAACGGCGTTCCTGACGGGTCGTCAGGTCGTCGCTAGCCTGGGGATCCATGGCCTCCTCGCCTGCGCTCAGCGACATCAACTTGTGGGACAAGGACCGCTTCGTCGACAGCGTTCCGCACGACTGGTTCGCCACGTTGCGCCGTGAAGCGCCCGTCTTCTGGCACCCCGGCGATGACACGCTCAGCGTGATTCAGGGGGGCGGCGGACCGTTCTGGTGCGTCACCGATTACGACGACGTCGTCACGATCAACCGTGACAATGCGCTGTTCTCGTCCTCGCGCGGGCTGGTGTTCATGTGGGATCCCAACCAGGCGAACCTCGAGACGCAGCGCATGTTGATGCTCAACATGGACCCGCCGATGCACACGCGTTACCGGCGACTCATCAACAAGGGCTTCACGCCGCGCATGGTGTCGGAGCTCGAGTCCACGATGCGCAAGCGCACGAGCGAGATCATCGACAGGATCGCCGAGCGCGGCGAGTGCGACTTCGTCGTCGACGTGGCGTCCGAGCTGCCGCTCCAGGTGATCGCCGACCTCATGGGCGTCCCCCAAGAGGACCGCCACAAGATGTTCGACTGGAGCAACCGGATGATCGGGGCCGAAGACCCCGAGTACGGGATCACCGAGGAGATCTCGCAACAGGCGTCGATGGAGCTCTACGCGTACGCCGCGGAGCTCGCCGAGAAGAAGCGAGCGAACCCGAAGGATGACCTCATCTCGGTGCTCACCGAGGCCGAGGTCGACGGCGAGAAGCTCACCGGTTTCGAGCTCGACCTCTTCTTCCTTCTTCTCTCGGTCGCGGGGAACGAGACGACGCGCAACCTCATCTCGCACGGCATGGTGGCGCTCGTCGAGCACCCCGAACAGCTCGAGATGGTGCGCAAGGACCGCTCACTCCTTCCCGGCGCGGTCGAAGAGATGCTGCGCTGGGCCAGCCCGGTCATGCACTTCCGGCGCACGGCTACCGCCGACGTCGAACTCGGTGGTCAGCAGATCAAGGAAGGCGACAAGGTCGTCATCTGGTACATCGCCGCGAACTACGACGAGAAGGTCTTCAAGGACCCGTTCAAGTTCGACGTGACTCGTACACCGAACGAGCACGTGGCGTTCGGCGGCGGCGGACCGCACTTCTGTCTCGGTGCGAACCTCGCCCGCATGGAGATCAACGTGATGTTCGACGAGATCCTCGATCGCCTCGACGACCTCGAGATCACCGCGCCGGTCTCGCGTCTGCGGTCCAACTTCATCAACGGGCTCAAGCACATCCCGCTGAAGTTCACCGCCATCCGCTGAGCTCGCGGTCGTCGACGATGGCGGATGAAGCGGCGACCGAGTTCCTTCGATCGGCGATGCCGCTGTGCGGCGTGCTCGACATGACGGCCGAGAAGAACGCGCCTGACGAGATCGTGCTGTCGATGGAATGGCGCGATGAGCTCTGCACGGGCGGCGGCTTGCTGCACGGCGGAGCGATCATGGCGCTCGCTGATTCCGCTGGCGGCGCGTGCGCGTTCGCCAACCTGCCCGAGGGCGCTACGGGCACCGCCACGATCGAGTCCAAGACCAACTTCCTAGGGGCGGTGCGCAGCGGCACGGTGACTGCGACGGCGAAGCCGCTGCACAAGGGGTCGATGACCATCGTCGTCGAGACCGAGGTGAGCGATGACACGGGCAAGCTCGTTGCAAAGGTCACACAGACCCAAGCCGTGCTCGGCAAGACCTGATCAGCGGTACAGGTTCGGTGGTTGGCGCAGGGTCTTGCTGTACGAATCGACCCAGACGTCGAGGTTGGCGCCGCGCTGCTTGACGCGCGGGAGGATCGCGTCCGGGTCGGTGAGGATCAGGTATTGCTCGTCGCGGATCGCGTCGGCAACCAAGGGTCCGACAATGGACACGTCCTTGGCTTCTTCGAGGGGCATCTCGCCCAGCCACTTGGCCATATCACCTCCGCCCATGCGCGCGGTGTCGCCCATGTTCGTGGCGATGAGCGACGGGCACAGCACGGACACGCCGACGCCCTGCGGCTTGAGGTAGAGCGCGAGCGCCTCGCTGAACCCCACGACGCCGAACTTCGCGGTGATGTAGGTCGGGTGGTCCCATGCGTAGGCGTAGAGGCCGGCGACGGACGCCGTGTTGACGAGATAGCCGCTGCCTCGTTCGAGCATGTGTGGGATGAACGCACGCGCGCCACGGATGACGCCAAAGAGGTTGATCTGAAGGATCCAGTCCCACTCCTCCATCGACAACCCCTCGGCGGGTCCGAGCATGGCCACGCCGGCGTTGCTCATCATGATGTCGACGTGCCCCATCGTCACCAGCGCTTCGTCGCGCAAACGGTCGACGTCTGCGTCCTTCGACACGTCGCAGTGCACGCCGAGATACCGCCGCCCGAGCGACTCCACCTCGGTTCGCACCTCGTCGATGCGATCGTCGTTGATGTCGGCGACCACGATGTCGGCACCCCGGCGCGCGAGCTCGAGCGCGGTCGAGCGACCGATGCCGCTGGCTCCGCCCGTGATGACTGCAACCTTGTCGGCGACTTCCATCGGGCTCAGGCGTCAGCGTCGGGCGGGTCGACGAGGGCCCAGCCCGGCTGATCTCTATAGAGAGGTTCGGCGAACGGCGAGAAGTCTGCGCCGCTGCGCAACGTCTGGCCGCCGTCGATCCCGATGCACTGGCCGGTGACGAACGACGACTCTGGACCGGCGAGGAAGCGCACGAGTGCGGCGACGTCGTCCGCGGTGCCGACTCGGCCGAGCGGGATGTTGCGGTGGTAGCTGTCGAGCACCGGCCCACCCGCGGTGATCGCAGCCATCAGCTCGGTCGCGATGATCCCGGGACGCACCGAGTTCACCCGAACACCGGATGGCCCGAGCTCGTCGGCCGCAACCCGCAACAGCTGGTCCAAGCCCGCCTTCGCTGACGCGTACGCGCCCAGGAACCGCTCGCTCTGGATGCCGACGTGAGAGGAGATGCCGATGAACGAACCTCGCGTCGCTGCGAGCTCAGGTGCGGAGTGCTTGAGCGTGAGGAACGTCCCGATCATGTTGAGCTCGAACGTCGCGCGCACGGCCTCGAGGTCGGCGAGCACGAGCGGACCCATGTGGAGCGACCCGCCGGCAGACGCAACCACCGCGTCGAGGCGTCCTTCTGGCTTCGCCGCGGCTGCGACCGCAGCTTGAACGTCCTCTTCCTTCGTGACGTCCGCGACGATCGTGCGGATCTCGGCGCCGCGGTCGACGACCGAGCGGAGCCGCTCGGCGGCCGCCTCGAGCTTGTCAGCGGTGCGACCGCAGATCGTGACGGACGCGCCGTCACGCGCCAGCGCGAGTGCACAGCCTTCGCCGATGCCGCTGCCGCCACCGGTGACGAGCGCGCCCAGTCCGTCGAGTGCCCCCATGGCCTGCCCCCGTCCTCAACGAGGGGCGCGGGGCAGACCGAGGCCGGCCATGCCGATGATCTCGCGCTGCACCTCGTTGACGCCGCCACCAAACGTACCCACCGGGGCGTGTCGGAACGCCTGCTCGAGATTCCCTCGCAGCACTGCACCTGGTGACCCATCGGGCAGGTAGCCCGCGGCGCCGAGGATCTCGATCAACAGGTCGAAGCACCGCCACTGCTGCTCGGTGCCGAGCACCTTCATCGCCGAGGCATCGGCCGGGTTGAGCGTTCCCTCGTCGAGCGCCGCCGCCACGCGCCAGTTCGCGAGCTTGAGCGCTTCAGCGATCGAATGCACTCGCGCGAGCGAGATGCGGACCCACTCATCGTCGATGACCCGACGACCGTCGGCGCGGCGCGTCTCGCGCGCCCACCGCAGCACCTGCTGAAGGGGACGATCGATCCGTCCGGCGGGTCCGAGCGCGACCCGCTCGTGGTTCAGCTGTCGGGTGATCAGCTTCCAGCCTGCGTTCTCCTCACCCACGATGTTGGCGACCGGCACGCGCACGTCTTCGTAGTATGTGGCGTTGGTGTGACCGCCGCCGAGCGTCCAGATGGGCGTGTGCTTGAACCCCGCAACGTCGGTCGGCACGAGGATGATCGAGATGCCCTTGTGCTTCGGTGCGTCGGGATCAGTGCGGCACGCGAGCCAGATGTAGTCGGCGTCGTGCCCGCCGGTGGTGAAGACCTTCTGCCCGTTGATCACGTACTCGTCGCCGTCGCGCACGGCGCGCGTGCGCAGGCTGGCGAGGTCAGTGCCGGCACCCGGCTCGGTGTAGCCGATCGCGAAGTGGATCTCGCCCGACAGGATCTTGGGCAAGAGCTGCTGCTTCTGCTCGTCGGAGCCGAAGGTGCGCAGCGTGGGGCCGACCGTGTTGAGGGTCACGAGCGGCATGGGCACGCCAGCACGGTTCGCTTCGTCGAAGAAGAGGTACTGCTCCAACGCGGTGCGTCCCTGCCCGCCGAACTCCTTTGGCCACCCGACACCGAGCCAACCGTCCTTGCCCATCTGCCGCACGATGTTGCGGTAGCCCTCGCCCCCAGCCTCGCCGCCCGTGAGTGACGCGCGGCGCTCCGGCGTCATCAGCCCCTCGAAGTACTCACGCATCTGGAGCTGCAGCGCCCGCTCATCCTGCGAGAGATCGATGTGCACGGCGTAGTTTCTAGCCTCGTTCGACTCGACAGGAGGAAGCCGTGGCGGAGCCAGCCATCATCGAAGCAGCGATCAACGGCACCACCACCAAGGATCGCAATCCTCACGTGCCCCGGATGCCCGACGAGATCGCCGCCGACGCGCTCGCCTGTCTCGAGGCCGGCGCCGGGATCGTGCACAACCACTGCGACGTCGTCGGCGTGCCGGGTGAGAAGTCCGCCGCGCGCTACCTCGAGGGCTGGGAGCCGGTCTTCGCCAAGCGACCCGACGCCCTCATCTACCCGACGACCAACTTCGGGCCGGGAGTCGAGGGCGCGTACGCACATATGGCGCCGCTCGCCGCAACCGGATGGCTGCGCATCGGGATCATCGACCCGGGCTCGGTGAACCTCGGCGGCACTGATGGCGATGGGCTGCCGGCCGCGCCCGGCTTCGTGTACGCGAACTCCTACGGCGACATCCACCATCAGGCCGAAGTGTGCGAGCGCGAACGCCTCGGACCGAGCATGGCCATCTTCGAGCCGGGCTGGTTGCGCACGGCACTGGCGTGGTGGCGCGCCGGCCGTCTGCCGCAAGGCGCGATGGTGAAGCTCTACTTCGGTGGCGACGCGGGATATGTCACGAGCGCCGCCCAACAGCGAGCCGGCGCAACGTTCGGGCTCCCGCCGTCGTTGGCGGCGCTCGACGCGTACTGCGAGCTGCTGGAGGGTTGCACTCTCCCCTGGTCGGTGGCGGTGATCGGTGGAGACCTGTTCGAGTCACCGATCATGCGCGCCGCGTTGGAGCGCGGCGCGCATCTGCACGTCGGATTGGAAGATCATGCGGGGGCGCGAACGCCGACGAACTTGGAGCTCGTCGAAGAGGCCGTAGCGCTGTGCGACGACGTCGGCCGCCCAGTCGCGAGCTGCGACGAGTCGGCCAAGATCCTCGACCTCCCCCGCACCGGCCCGGAGCCGCCCGCTGTCTAGCCCCCGAGGTGGGCGACACCCTCCGGGAAGTTGAACTCGAGCCAGCAGCGACCCTTCCGGCCGTCCGCCGTCGTTGCCGCGCTCATCGACCGGGGAAAGCGCGACTGCTTGCCCTCGGGTGACGTGAGAAGCACCGGAGCGTGGAGCTCGGGCGTGATCGACAGCTCGAGGTCGCCAACCTTCAGATCGACCGACGTCGGCAGCATTTCGTCATCAAGCTCGTAGCCGACGTCGACAGACGCGACTTCGCGCCATTCGTCACTGCTCGCGTCGACGATGTAGCCGGTCTGGAACGCTTCTGCACCGGGGTTCACGGAGCGGACGGTGTGCCACCACGTGCCGTCGTCGAGACGACCGGAGCACCAGATCCACGGGAACAGCCACCAGTCGCGCACACCCCATGAGTGGTCGCGCTGGCCAGGGCAATGAACGTCGATGGTCTCGTCGCCGATCGTCATCGTACCGGTGACCCACGCCGACTGCTCGAAGCGAGTCGTCGCCGAGTAGGCGAAGCACGGTGCCGCGCCTTCCCACGTGAGGTCGAGACTGATCGGAACGTCGGATCCCTTCTCGCCGTGGAACGCGTCGGATGGGGTTGCGAGCGCGACACCAGTTCCTTCAGTCGTGATGCGATACGCGCGCAGTGGCTGCACTGGAGTCCATGTGCCCTGCACGCGATCCGACGCGACCTGGAGCGGGCCACGCATCGACGTCGGGCACGGCACCTCGTGATCGCGGATCAACACGAGGGACTGGCCCCGGCGCACCAGGTGCACCCAGTACCAAGCGACGCCCTGGTTCGGATACAGACCGAGGCGGAGATAGCCGCCGTACGAGCCGTCTTCGGCCGCGAAGTCGTGGTACCAGGACTCGCCCCACAGCTCTTCGTCGCCGGACGCGTGGCGGCCTTCGTCTTGTGCGTGCAGCTCCATGCGTCCTCTCTACAGCCGATCCGGGTTGAGTAGTGCGTCGGTACCGCCATCGGCGAACAGCACAGTGCCGGTGGTCCACGACGACTCGGGTGAGAGCAAGAACCACACTGCGTTCGCGATCTCGTCCTTCTCGCCCCACCGATCGAGCGGGACCGGGTGCTGCCGGATGAGATCGCCGGTGACGGGGTGCTCGAGCGCGGCCTGGGTGAGCGGCGTCAGCACCGGCCCCGGTGCCACCGCGTTCACCCGCACTCCGGGCGCCCACTCGACCGCGAGCCGCCGAACCTTGCGGGCGAGCGCAAGCTTCGACATCGCGTAGACCGCTTCGCCGTCGAAGCCATCCGCAACTGAAGCCGCGCGATCTTCATCGCCGGCGAGGCAGGCGTCGACGAGCGACAGGTCGTCCATCGGCACTGCAGTCGCCGAGTTCGATGCGATCGCGACCGCCGCGTGCAGCGCGCCGTCCACCAGTCGATCATGCAGGCCGGTCAAAAGCGCCACCGCACCGAAGTAGTTGATGCGCGCCACCACCGACGGTGCAGCTGAGGTGCTGCCGCCGATGCCTGCGGCAACGACCAGCCCGTCGAGCGGCCCGTCAGCCTGCTCCCCAACCGCGGTGACGGCCGCAGCCCGCCCGTCGGCCGACGACAGGTCCGCCTCCACTTCGGCATCGCGCACGTCGATACCGATCACCCGGTGGCCCTCGGCCTCGATGCGCGCGCGGATCGCGCCACCGATCCCCCCGGCCGACCCTGTGACCGCGACGACGCCCACGCGCACCTCCTCCATCCCGGGTCGACTCCGCTTCGCCGTCCCGGTCATCCGACCACGGCTTCGCTTCGTCTCGTCCCCCGCCAGCGAGGGCGAACGGTAGCCTGACGACGCGTCAGGCCTGCCCAAGGGGGAGCCACATGCTCGATCTGGTCGTTCGCAACGGTGAGGTCGTCGACGGCACGGGATCGGCGCCCAAGCGCGCCGATGTAGGCGTCCGCGAGGGTCGGGTCGTCGCCATCGGTGACATCGACGAGGACGCCAACGAGACGATCGACGCCGACGGGCACATCGTCGCACCCGGCTTCGTCGACATCCACACTCACTACGACGCGCAGGTGCTCTGGGACCCCGCAGCCACACCGTCGCCGCTGCACGGCGTGACCACGGTCGTCGGTGGGAACTGCGGCTTCACGATCGCACCGGTCGAAGAGAGCGAGATCGACTACCTCACGCGCATGCTCGCCCGCGTGGAGGGCATGCCCCTCGAGTCGCTGCTCGAAGGTGTGAAGTACGACTGGCGCACGTTCGGTGAGTACCTCGACAAGATCGAAGGCAACGTCGCGGTGAACGCGGGCTTCCTGGTGGGTCACTGCGCGATCCGCCGTGTGGTGATGGGCGATGACGCGGTGGGAAACGAAGCCAGCCGCGAGCAGATCGACAAGATGCGCGAGGTGCTCAGCGATTCGATCGCCGGAGGCGGCCTCGGCTTCTCGTCGTCGCAAGCGACGACCCACAACGACGCGGACGGCGAGCCTGTCCCATCGCGCTTCGCAACTCCCGAAGAGCTGGTGGCGCTCTGCGAGGTCGCCGGTCAGCACGAAGGCACGACGCTCGAGTTCATCCCCCACGTCGGCGCGTTCGAAGACCAGCACCGACAGCTCATGGCCGACATGTCGCGGGCAGCGAACCGGCCGCTCAACTGGAACGTGCTCGTGCCCAACGCGGCGAACGGTCCGTACGTGGAGGCACAGCTCGGCGCGAGCGACTTCGCGACCAAGCAGGGCGGCAAGGTGCTCGCACTCACCGTCCCTGACGTGATGACCACGTTCCTCACGTTCAAGGCCGGCTTCGTGCTCGACGCACTGCCGGGCTGGCGCAAGACGATGGCACTGCCGCTCAACGAGAAGATGAAGGCACTGGCCGACCCGGTCGAGCGCAAGCGTCTCGCCGATGGCGCATCGTCACCCGAAGCCGGCATGTTCCGCGGCCTGGCCAACTGGAAGAACATGACGATCGTCGAGACGTTCTCGAAGGAGAACGAAGGGCTCGCCGGTCGCACGATCGGTGACGTCGCCGCCGAGCGCGGTCAGGACCCGTTCGACGCGATCTGCGACATCTCACTGCTCGACGGCCTGCGCACGATCATCCAGCCGCCGCTCGCCGGGAACGACGACGAGAGCTGGAGGCTGCGCCGCGACGTGTGGCGCGACCCGCGTGCCGTCGTCGGCGCGTCGGATGCGGGTGCGCACCTCGACATGCTGTCGACGTTCAGCTTCTCGACCGCGATGCTCCGCTCAGTGCGCGAGCACGGCCTCATGCCGATCGAAGAGGCAGTGCACCTGCTCACCGACCGCCAAGCGCGCCTGTACGGCCTGCGCGAGCGCGGCCGCATCGCCGAGGGTTGGCACGCCGACCTCGTGATCTTCGATCCCGCCACCGTGAAGCCGGGCGCAGTCTCATGGCGCAACGACCTCCCGGCCGGCGCCGGTCGTCTCTACGCAGGAGCCGAGGGCATCGCCCACGTCATCACCAACGGCACCGAGATCGTCAGAGGCACCGAGCTCACCGGCAACAACCCCGGCACGGTTCTCAGAAGCGGTCGCGACACCGAAACCGTCACCGCCCGCTAGACCTAACCCGAGTTTTGGCGTCGATAGCGTTCGAATAGCGACTGTTATCGACGCCAAAAGCTGCGTCACCATTCGCGCACGAGCGTGTTCACTCGGGTGTGACAGCAGCGGATGTACAGCTTGCCAAGCTCGCGGCTCTGAACCATGGCGTGTTCAATCGGCAACAGGCGAGTGCGCTGGGGTTCTCAGAACAGCAGATCACGCGTCGAATCGCTGCTGGAGAGTTCGTAGGTCTCCACGAGTGCGCGTATCGGTTCGCGGCGGCCCCGGCCACATGGGAAGGAACACTTCTGGCGGCGTGCTGGGCTGGGGGTCTACGTGCCCGGGCGTCTCATCGCTCGGGCGGCGCTCTTTGGGATCTGCCGGGCGGCCGCAGGGATCTTGCTGAGCTCACTTGCCCTCGCTGGCGACGAGCGCGGCATGAGGGTGTGATCGTTCATGAGACCAAGCGTTTCGACGCTTGTGATCTGACAACCGTGCAGGGCATCCCTGTAACGACACCCGAGTGCACACTCCTAGGTCTCGCTTCTGTCTGTCGACCTTCCGTGGTCGAGATGGCTTTCGAGGAGGGTCTTCGACGCGAGCTCTTTACCTGCGGATCGGTAACGGGACTGATTCGTCGACTCGGACGGCAGGGGCGTAACGGCATCGGCGTTCTTCGGCGGCTGGTAGCTGACCGAGACCCTCACGCCGCACCAACCGAGAGCGTGATGGAGACTCGGGTGCTCCAGATGCTCCGCCGCAACGGCCTCCCACAGCCCGAGCGCCAGTACAAGATCTTCGAGAACGGACGGTTCGTCGCTCGAGTGGATTTCGCGTACCCGCATTGGAAGATCGTCCTCGAGTACGAGAGCTATCGCCACCACACAGGCCGAATAGCTTCAGAACGCGATAACCCGCGGCGAAATGCGCTGGTCGCGCTGCACTGGAAGCCGATCGGCATCACTGCTCAAGACATTCGGAGCGGCGGGCAACGTGTCGCCGCAGCGATTCGAGCGGCTGCACGTCACCCCTAGATCCGTTCTGGCGTCGATAACCGTCGCTCAGCGAACGCTATCGACGCCAAAACTTGGGGTTACAGCTTTCTGTGGTCCCAGCTGACGTACTTTTCGACGTTGATCTTCACGCCTACTCGCTTGTGGATCATCATCTCGACGGCGGGACGCATGTCCTCGGTGTACTTCTGACCTGAGGTCCGCTCGACGACGGTCTTGCCGAGCTCGAAGATGCGATCCGGGTCATCGACGATCTCGGCGGTGCCGACCATCTCGACGCCAACCAGCTGGTCGTAGGTGTCGCCTTCTTCGATCATGCACGTGATGCGCGGATCGCGGCGGAGGTTCTGCACCTTCTGGCTCTTGGCCTTGGTCTCGAGCGCCGGCGCGCCCTCCATGAAGCCGTACCACATGGCAACAAGATGAATCGTGCCGTCGTGGTTGTAGGTGGCGCAGCTCATCGTGTGCCACCCCTGGAGGAACGCCTCGATCTCCTCCGGCGTCATCTTGATCTTGTCGCGCTGCTTGACGCCGCCACCCATGCCAGGGGCGGTACCAATGTGATTTCCCTGCTCGCTCACTTCACCACCACCGGGTTCACAGGGCTGCCGACTCCACCGGTCAGTGGCATCGGTGACGCATCGAGGAAGAAGGCGTACCGGCCGTCGTTCGCACAGTCGACTGCGAGCTCCTCGAGATCCCAGTTCTGCCCCTGCGTCATCCCCATGTCGACGAGATGCAGCAAGTGCACCGGGAGCACAGCGTCTTCGCGCTCGGACGGGTACACCTCGAACGTGATGTTGTCGGTGGCGACGGCGGCGACGTCGTGGTCACGGAACCACTGCACCGACTGGAGCGACGGGCCGGGCGCGGGTACGCCGTACTTCTCACGATCGCCTTCGTGGAACCACTGCATGTGGCCGGTGCGCACGAGGACGATGTCGCCCGGCTGCACCTTCACCTTGCCGAGCTCGGCCGCGGCGTCGAGATCGTCACCGGTGAGCGGGTAGCCGCCCTCCACTCGATCGACGCCCTTGGCGCGCGCGACGTCGAGCAGCACACCCCGACCGACGATGGTCTTGATCTTGTCGATCCCCATCTTCGCGGCGCCGGCTTCGGTGATCGTGTTCGACGGGACGCCGTTGTAGAGCTTCCCCTCGTAGCTGACGTGTGCGAGCGCGTCCCAGTGCGTGCACGACTGCACTCCCATCGAGAGCTTGTCGTCGCTCGTCGTGAAGTTGTCGGGATCACCGGTGAACGCGACGTCGACCATGATCATCTCGCGCTTGGGGTTGTCACGACCTGGGATCGCGCCGGTCTGTGGGCCGTCCTCGTCCATCGGCAGACCGAGCGTGAGCCGCCGGCCGCTCTTGATCTCCTTCGCCGCCGACTTCACCACATCGTCGGTGATGAGGTTCAGCGTGCCGATCTCGTCGTCGTCACCCCAACGTCCCCAGTTGCGGACCTTCGCCGCGAGCTCCTTGACGTCGTCAGGTAATGCCATGCGCTCGTTCCCCCGTTAGGCCGCGGAGACCATGAGGACACCGCGGGCGAGCTTGCCCTCGTGCAGGTCGTGCGTCGCCGACTCCCAGTCTTCGAGCGGGTACTTCGCGCTCACGAGCTCGTCGAGCTTGATCATCCCTTGCTTGTAGGCCTGCACGATCAGCGGGATGTCCCAGTGCGGGCGATGTGACCCGGCACGGGATCCGGTCAGCGTGCGCTCGACGTGCGTGAGCAGCGTGACCTGCGCCGGCACCGTCGCGTCGAACGCGGGCACACCGACGGCGACTGCAGTGCCGCCCCAATCGAGCATCTGGAGGCACTGGTTCAAGATCGCCGGGTTCCCGACGCAGTCGAACGCGTAGTCGATGCCGCCTTCGCCGAAGGACCCGACGATGTTGGCGATCTGCGTCGGGTGGTTCTTGCGCACCGTCTCGACGACGTCGACGTCAGATCCGGCGACGATGAAGTCGGTCGCTCCGAACTCCCGCGCCAGCTTCTCCTTGGAGGCGACCGTGTCGATCGCGTAGATGCGGCTCGCACCCCTGACCTTCGCGGCCTGGATCACGTTGAGACCGACCCCACCAACGCCGACGACCGCACACGTGTCGCCGATGCCGAGGTTCGTGCGGTTCCAGACCGTGCCGATCCCGGTGAGCACGCCGCAGCCGATGAGGCAGGCGACGTTGAGGTCGATGTCGTCATCGATCTTCACGCACTGCACCGCTTGCACGACCGTGTACTCCGAGAGGCAGGAGGTGGCCGCGAAGTTCCACGCGTCGTCACCCGCCACTTTGAATGGTTGGCTCGCGTTGGAGATGCTCTTGCGGCAGTAGGCGGGTCGGCCGGTCTCACACCACTTGCACGCGCCGCAGAACGCCATGGTGTGCAGCACGACGTGGTCGCCCACGGCGACGTTGGTGACTGCTTCGCCGATCTCGTCGACGATGCCGGCGCCTTCGTGTCCGAGCACCGCGGGCGACGGCCACGGGATGGTGCCGTCAATCACCGACAGGTCGCTGTGGCACAACCCGGCCGACACCACGCGCACGCGCACCTCGGTGGGCCCCGGCGCACGAACGTCGACGTCGTCGCGGATCGCGGCCTTCTCGCCGTCGAACACCAATGCCTTCATCGATCTTTGCTCCGCTCCCACTCCGCTGCTTCCGCTGCGCTCCATCCGCTCCGTTCGCTCCGCAAGTCCGTGCTCCCTCCGTCCACCATCAACCAGGCCAGATGATGCTCTGGAGCTCGGTGTGCGCATAGAGACCGAAGTCGCCTCCGTCACGACCAACACCGCTCATCTTGAAGCCACCGAACGGCGCTTCATGGTTGCGCTGCGCGGTGTTGATGCCGACGTGGCCCGCCTCGAGCTGCTGCGCGATGCCGTACGCCCTGCTGGTGTCCTCGGAGAACACGTAGTCGTAGAGCCCGTAGGGTGAGTCGTTGGCGATCTGGACGGCGTGATCATCGTCCTCGGCCGGCACGACCACGAGGACCGGCCCGAAGATCTCCTCGCGCACGGCAGTCATCTCGTTCGTGCACTCGGCCAGCAGGGTGGGACCGACGTAGAAGCCGCGTTCCATGTGCTCGGGTCGGCGGCCGTCGACCACCAGGTTGGCACCCTCGTCCACGCCGCCTTGGATGTAGCCCTCGACGCGCGCGCGGTGCGCGCTGGTGATGACCGGCCCCACCATGGTCGCGGGGTCCTCGGGCGGTCCGACCGTCAGGTTCGGTGCGGTCGCCGCGAGCCCGGCCACCAATGCTTCGTATTGGCTCTTGTGCACGATCGCCCGCGTGGGCGCGGTGCAGATCTGTCCAGAGTGGAAGCCCCACACGCTCGCGAGCCCGGTGATCGCCTTCGTCAGGTCCGCGTCCTCGCACACGATGCACGCCCCCTTGCCACCCAGCTCGAGCAGCAGCCGCTTCATCGTCCGCGCCCCGGCCTCGTAGATGCGCACCCCGACGCTGGTGGAGCCGGTGAAGCTGACCATGTCGACGTTGGGTGACTCGACGAGCGCGGCACCGACCTCGGGGGCCGATCCGGTGACGACGTTCACGACACCGGGCGGGAACCCGACCTCGCGGCAGATGTCGGCGAACTCGATGATCGCCAATGGATCCTGTGGTGCCGGCTTCATCACGATGGTGTTGCCGGTGGCGAGCGCCGGCCCGACCTTCCCCGCCATGTTCACCAGTGGGAAGTTGTAGGCGGTGATGCATGCGACGACGCCGACGGGCTGACGCAGCACCTGCCCGCCGATCACGCCGCCTGGAGCCAAGGGTGTCGTCGGCATGATCGAAGGCGGCAAGGCCACGCCGATGTCTGTGGTCGCTCCCCTCGCGTAGCGCTGGAAGCGTGCGACCGCTTGAGGCACCTGGAGCGCAGAGCCGACCGTCACCGTCGCGCCGGTCTCCGCCATGATCAGCGGCAGCAGGTCGTCGCTCCTCGCTTGAATGGCCGCCGCCAGCTTCAACAGCAGCTCGGCACGCGCTTCGGGCTTCGTGCGCTTCCATCCCGGCGACGCGTCGCGCGCCGCCTGCGCGGCGGCCTCCGCGTCCTGGGCGCTTGCTTCTGGTGCCTCTCCCACCACCTCCTCGGTCGCAGGGTTGATCACCTCGTACACGCCGGCGCCGCCCGGCGCCCAGTCGCCGCCGATCAGCAGCTGGTACGACTTCACTACTCGCTCGCTCTCTGTAGGTCGGGATACCCGACCCACGGGCGTTCGCTCGCTGGCGAGCGCCTCCGCTTCGCTTCGGCGCCGCACGGTAGTCGCACGAGCATCACGGGCCGGCCGGGACGAGGACGGTGCGGGTGTCGCGGCCGGAGCGCAGGACCTGACCGGGAAGCTCACCCGTGGCCGCACCGTCGGCGACGATGGCGCGCCCGTTCACGTAGACCCGTTCCACGCCTTTCGATCCGGCCGCGAGCCGCTTCTCGCCTCCAGGCAGGTCGTAGACGAGCGTCACGTCCTCCATGTCGATGGTGTCGGCGTCGAAGACCACCAGGTCGGCGTACGCGCCCTCGGCGAGCACACCCCGGTCCCGCAACCCGAACAGCTCGGCCGGCGCCTGGGTGATCATCTGCACCGCGCGCTCGAGCGGCACGAGCCGGCGACCGCGGATGCAGTCGGCGAGGAAGCGTGAGGTGTACGGGGCGCCGCACATGCGGTCGAGGTGCGCACCGGCGTCCGAGCCGCCCAGCAGCACGTCGTCCCGAGCCCACGCGTCCTTGCGAAGCTGCCACGACTCGTCGTCACTGTCGGTGGGCAGCGGCCAGAGCACCGTGCGCAGGTCGTCTTCCAGCACGACGTCGAGCAACGTGTCGAACACCCCGTTCCCGCGTTCCTTCGCGAGGTCATCGATGCGACGGCCCTTCAATCCCTCGTTTGCCGCCGAGTAGGTGTCACCGAGCATGTAGCGACCCCAGCTCGTGAGCCGAGCGATCACGCCGGCCTCGGGCGAGCGCGCGCTCTCGTCCAGGAAGCGCCGCACCTCGGGATCGCGCAGCTTCGCCATGCGCTCTGGAACCGGCAGGTTCATCACGCTCGCCCAGTCCGGGAGCATGAACAGCGCGCAGTAGTTGAGGAAGCTCATGTTCATCTCGATGAGCACCGGCATCGTCAGCGCGACCGAGCGTCCACCGCGGGCCGCCGCGTTCGCGTTGGCCGCTAGCTGCTCGCGGTAACGATCGGGCTCCTTCGAGTCGATCGTGAGCACGTTCCAGTTGAGCGGCCGTCGCGCCGCGAGCGACATCTCTGCCATCAGGTCGACCTCGTCCGGCCGGAAGCCCCGAAGACATCCGTCGGTCACGTATTCGAGCGTCGTGCCTTCGTGGGCGCGGACCGCAGCGCAGAGCGCGAGCACCTCGTCGCTGCTCGCGACGCGCGACGCCACTGGTCGACCGTCGCCATCGGAGTGGGTGAACGACAACGTCGTGGAGAAGCCAAGCCCTCCGGCGTCGATGCACTCCGCCAGCAGCGCGGTCATCGTGGCGACCTCGTCGTCGGTTGCTTCGCGCTCGACGGCCTCCGCTCCCATGACCTTGCGCCGGATCGCGCAATGGCCGACCAAGAAGCCGGCGTTCACACCGATGTTCCCGTCGAGGGCACTCAGATACTCCGCGAAGCTCGACCAGCTCCACGGCACCCCGTCTTCGAGTGCCTTCAGCGGCATGCCCTCGACCTTCGCCATCATGCGGCGCGTGTAGTCGGCGTCGCGCGCGTCGAGCGGCGCGAGCGTGAAGCCGCAGTTGCCCCCGAGGATCGTCGTGACACCGTGCATGCTCGACGACGTGGCTCCGGGATCCCAGAACAGCTGCGCGTCGTAGTGCGTGTGCGGATCGACGAAGCCCGGCGTGACCACCAGGTCGGTCGCATCGACGGTCTCGCTCGCCTCGTCGTCGATGTCACCCACCGCCACGATGCGACCGGCGCGCACACCGACGTCGGCTCGACGACCGGTGGCGCCGGTGCCGTCGACCACGGTGCCGCCACGGATCAAGAGGTCGAGCATCGGGCCTCCGCCAGCCGGGGTTGGAACGCGTTCTAGTTTTGCCGGGCGCGACGGCCGAGGCAAGACCGACGCCCCCCGGCCGGCCAGGGGCCGGATCCCCGGGCCCGCGGTGGGTCAGCGACGAACGGCAAGTAGCGTGGCGCCCGGCCTGGTCAGGGGGAGTACCAGGACCTTCTCCAATTACAAGGAGATCCCATGGCAATGAAGCCAATAATGAAGAAGACGGGCTCGGCCGTCGCGATCGCCTGCGTGGCGCTCGCCGCGGTCGCAGTGCCTGTAGGCGCAGGGGGTGACCGCGGCAACGTCGACGGCACGCTCGTGCTGGGGAGCTTGGCACCCGAGACGGGCGACCTGAGCTCGATCGCCCAGTCACTCCGGGTGCCGGTCGACATCGCGATCGACGAGATCAACGCCGCTGGCGGTGTGAACGACACGCCGGTGACGTACGTGACTGGTGACGACGGGACGGACCCCGAAGTCGCCGGCGCGACCATCGATCGCATGCTCACCTCCGACCTGGTCGACGTGATGACGGGCCCGGCGTCCTCGACGACCGCGCTCGGCGTGCTCGACCGGATCGAGACCAACCAGGCGCTGCTGTGCTCAGGCTCGAACACGTCGCCCGCGCTCTCCGAGAAGGGGATCGGCGGCGGCTTCTACCTGCGCACCGCGCCGCCCGACAAGCTCCAGGCACCGGCCACCGCAGAGATCATCCTCGGTGATGGCAACTCCAACGTCGCGGTCGTCGCGCTGAACGACGACTACGGCCAGGGCTACGCCAAGGCGATCTCCAAGGCGCTGAAGCGCGGCGGTGCGAAGGTTGTGGCCAACGTGGCGTACGACCCCGAGGGTGACGTGTTCGACAGCGACGCGCAGGAAGTCGCCGACGCCAACCCCGACGCGATCGCGCTGATCGCGTTCCCGGACACCGGGTCGAAGGTCATCCAGGCGCTCATCGCGGCGGGCGTGGGCCCGGCCGATGTGCCGCTGTACACCACGGACGGTCTCGACGACTCGTCGATCCCTGAGCTGGTCGACCCCGCAAACCTCGGCATCATGGCCGGGACGAAGGGGACCACCCCGGCCGCAGCACCAGCAGGCATCGAGCACCCGTTCGCGGAAGTGTTCGCTGCCACCGGCGTGGACACCGTGTTCTCCTCCTACTACTACGACTGCGCCATGATCATGGCGTTGGCCGCAGAGTCGGCGGGCACGGACGACCCGGTCGAGATCAAGGCGAACATCAAGAAGATCCTCAAGGGTGACGTCGAGTGCCAGACCTTCGCGGACTGCAAGGAAGCGCTCGACGCTGGTGACACCATCAACTACAACGGCGCGGCATCCGAGTACGCCAAGTTCGGTGCCCACGAGCCGAAGGTTGGTGTCTACGACGTGTACACCTTCGACGAGGCCGGCGAGAAGTCGACCCTCGGCGAGGACGCGCAGATCAGCGTTCCCTGATCTGATTCGTCGACAAGCACTGCTGCTGGGGGCCCGGGAGACCGGGCCCCCAGCTCGTTGGCGGGCAGGAGCGGCTACTCGGCCTTCGCCAGGGCACCCAGGTAGAGCTCGATCACCTTTGGATCGTGCAAGAGCTCGTGCCCGGTGGCGGTGTAGGCGTTGGTGCCCTGGTCGAGCACGTACCCACGGTGGCAGACCTGCAGGCAGCGCCGGGCGTTCTGCTCCACCATCACCACGGCGGTGCCCGAGGCGTTGAGCGTCTGCACCCAGGCGAACACCTCGTCCTGCAGCGCGGGTGACAGGCCGGCCGAGGGCTCGTCGAGCAGCAGCACCGCCGGCTCGGCCATCAGCGCGCGCGCCACGGCGAGCATCTGACGCTGCCCGCCCGAGAGCCGGTCGGCGCGCTCGTGACGCCGTTCGAGGAGCACCGGGAAGAGCTCCCCCACGGCTTCGATGCCCGCATCGAATCGCTCGGGCTCGAGGTACGCGCCCATCCGCAGGTTGTCGACGACGGTGAGCGTTCCGAAGACGTTCTTGGTCTGGGGCACGTAGCCGATGCGACTCCGCACCATGTCATGACCCTTCTGCCCGGTGATCTCCTCACCGCGCAGCCAGACGCTCCCGTCACGTACCGGCACGAGACCGAACAATGCCTTCACCAACGTCGACTTTCCCGCACCGTTGGGCCCGATGACGCCGACCAGCTCGCCTTCGGCCACGATCAGGTTGCACCCGCGGAGGATGTCGACGCCGGGCAGATAGCTCGCGACCACTCCTCGCGCTTCGAGGACGGGAACCGTCGGTGCCTCGCTTGCGGTCATGTCGGGCCCTCGCTCGTGGGCATCGCCGCCTCGCCGTGACGCTCGCCGAGGTACGCATCGATGACCTGCGGATCGGCCACGACCTCCGCGGCGGTACCTTCGGCGATGACGCTCCCCTGGGCCATGCAGATCACGCGATCGCTGATGCTCCCGACGACGTCCATGTCGTGCTCCACGAACAGCACCGTCGCACCCTCGTCGCGCACGCTGCGGATCCGGTCGAGCAGCTGCTCGGTGAGCGCGGGGTTCACGCCGGCGGTCGGCTCGTCGAGCATCACGAGGCGCGGGTTGGTCATCAGCGCCCGCCCCAGCTCGAGGAGCTTGCGCTGCCCGCCCGACAGCGTGCCCGCGTAGTCGTCTCGCTGCTTGGCCAAGCCGACCCACTCGAGCAGCTCGACACCACGGGCTTCGATCCGGGCTTCCTCGTCACACCAGAGACGCCGGAGCAACGCAGGAAAGAACCCTTCACCCCGCTGCGTCTGCGCCGCGAGCTTCATGTTCTCGAGCACGCTCATCCGGGCGAGCGCCTTGGGGATCTGGAACGTCCTGACCATGCCCGCCCGGGCGATGCGGTACGCCGGCCAGCCGCTGACGTCGCGGTCGTCGAACGTCCACTCCCCGTGGTCGGCACGCTCGAAGCCGGTGAGCACGTTGAACAGCGTGGTCTTGCCGGCGCCGTTGGGCCCGATGAGCGCAGTGATCGACCCTCGCATCACCGAGAAGCTCTCGACATCGACGGCCACGAGCCCACCGAAGGCGCGACGCATGCCCCGTGCCTGCAGGATCGCTCCGTTCGTGGTGGCGTCAGCGCTCATCGATCACCGATCATCGATCAGGGCCTCTTGCCGGTTGCCGAAGATCCCCTGCGGTCGGTAGATCATCAGCAGCATCAGGGTGAGCCCGACGAACGCAAGCCGCAGCGGTCCGGCGTCGGTCGAGGTGAGCACATCACCGAACACGCCTTCGTGGATCGCTTGACGCAGCAGTGAGTCGAGAGACTGGTACACGAACCAGAACAGCATGGCGCCGAGGACGGGTCCGATGACCGACCCCACTCCACCGATGATCAACACCGTGTACATGAGGAACGTGAACGGTGACAGCCAGAAGTCGTCGTTCGTGAACTGGAAGTTGACCGCGATCACCATGCCGCCGAGGGCCCCGATGACACCGCCGACCGCGAGGCTCTGGATCTTGATGACATAGGCGTTCTTGCCGAGGCTGCGCGCCGCGTCTTCGTCTTCGCGGATCGAGCGGAGCACCCTGCCATACGGACTGCGCTTGAGGAGCCACACGAGCACCGACGCGAGGATCACGAGGGTCCAGGCGACCGTCATCACCCACAGCGTGTTGTGGTCGAACGACACCTTCCCAGCCCCGTACCGACCGGGTGAGAACGGATTGAGGTCATAGAAGCTGCCCGCCCAGCCTCGAATGCCGAACGGGCCGCCTGTGAAGCCCTCGAGGTGGCGTGACCCTGCGAGTACACGCAGGATCTCGGCCGACGCGATCGTCACGATCGCGAGGTAGTCGGCGCGCAGCCGCAGCGTCGGGATCCCGAGGACCGCCGCGAGCCCGATCGCGGCCAGGATGCCGACGAGGAAGCCCGCCCACAGCGGTGCTCCGGTCTCCTTCACCGTGATCGCCGTGCCGTACGCGCCGACGAGCAGGAAGCCGACCTGCCCGAAGTTCAACAGCCCGGTCAGGCCGTACTGCACGTTGAGACCGATTGCGGCCAACGCGTACGCCGCGGCGTTGACGCCGAGCGCCTCGCGGACACCGTCGGAGAAGATCTTCCCGAAGTCCATCGTCAGTCGTGCTCCGACGCGCGCATCATCCGACCCGCTCCCGAACGCCCAGGATCCCTTGCGGACGCACCAGCAGCACGATGATCAGCGCGCCCAGGTACATCGCCTTCTTGAAGTCGACCGGCACCCAGTACGTGCTCGCTTCGAACGCGACGCCGAGGACCATCCCACCGACCATGGCGCCGAACGGGGATCCGAGCCCACCGACGATCATCGCCGCGAAGATGAGGAGCAAGAAGTTCTCGCCCATGTCCCAGTCGACGGACTGCGTCACGCCGAGCAGCACACCGGCGAGGGCGGCCAGCGCGCCACAGCTGATCCAGGCGGCCATGATCACCCGCTGCACGTCGATGCCGCTCGACTCCGAGAGCTCGGCGTTGTCGGTGACCGCGCGCAGCGCGGTCCCGAGACGGGTTCTGAGGAGGAGCAGCGCCACCGTCACCAGCACCACGACGCAGATGACGATCGCGATGGCGTTCTTGGGGAGGATGTCGATCGGCCCGATGTGCCAGGGGTCTTGCGTCGCGTACTGCTCGTAGGGACGTGGGCTCGATCCGAAGATCACCTGGATGAAGTTGCGCAGGAACAGTGCGAGCCCGATCGAGACGACGAGCAAGCTGATGTTGCCGACCCGCCGCCCCCGCAGCGGACGCCACACACCCCGCTCCAGCGCGGCGCCGAATCCGGCGCCGAGGATGACAGCCAGGATCCCGGCCACGACCAGCGTGATGCCGAGCCCTCCGTCGCTCGCACTCAGGTACCACGCAACGACACCACCGAAGGTGAGCAGCTCACCATGCGCGAAGTTGATGAGTCCCGTCGTTCCGAACACCAGCGACAGCCCGACTGCGGCGACGGCGACGATGAGCCCGACCCGCAGCCCACTGGCTGCGAGGTTGAGGACGCGCTCGAACCCGGTCTTGCCGGTGTCGAGTCGCTCGCCGAACCCGAAGATCACGAACTTCGGCCGACCTGCGAACACCTGGACGTTCGGCAGCTCCTCTTGGGCCGCGTCGGTCAGCCCGAGACCCTTCGGGAACGTCGTCGGATCGACTCGGACCGAGTACTTCCCGGGGCCGGGCACGGGGATGATCGCGAGACCGTCGGCGTCCGACTCGGCTTGGCCGATCTCGTCGCCGCCCTGCTCGACGACGACGGTGACCCCCTCGACCGGCTTGTCTTGCTTGCCCCGCTGGTCGATGAGGCGGGCGTTGATCGTCTCCTCGCTCGCGGGCTCGTCACCGGCCGGCTCCTCGGTGCCCGCCGACGCGGGCGCGGCGATCGAGAGGAGGGCGAGCGCGAGCGCCGCGCCGCTCAGGACGCGGGCGCGCCGCGATCGTGCCGATCGGCAGGTCACCCCCCCCAAGGCCGTCCCCCGTCGTCCATGGACCGGCGCAAACTAGCCAGCAACCGGGCCCAGTGACGCCGCGGCCCGGGCCCTGAGCTCGTACTTGAGCACCTTGCCGCTGGCGTTCAGCGGGAGCGCCTCCACCACCTCGACGAAGCGCGGGACCTTGTAGTTCGCCATGTGCTCGCGAGCCCAGGCGCTCAGCTCCTCGGGATCGACGGTGACGCCGGGACGCGGGACCACGAACGCGAAGCCGACCTCCCCCATGCGGTCGTCGGGAACGCCCACCACGGCGACCTGCGCGATGGCGTCGTTCACCATGAGGAGGTTCTCGATCTCGGCCGGGTACGCGTTGAAGCCTCCGACGATGAACATGTCCTTCTTGCGGTCCGTGATGCGCACGTAGCCGCGGTCGTCCATCACGGCGATGTCACCGGTGTGCAGCCAGCCGTCGGCGTCGATCGCAGCCGCGGTCGCCTCGGGATCCTCGAAATACCCCTGCATCACGTGGTAGCCGCGAGTCACGACCTCGCCCGGCTGCATGCGCGGGACTTCGTTGCCGTCGTCGTCGACGACGCGCACCTCGGTGTCGGAAATCGCGCGGCCCGACCAGTTGGCGATGGTCTCGGGATCGTCGTCGTGACGGCACATCGCCGTCGTGCCTGTCGACTCGGTCAGCCCGTAGCCGGTGATGATCGTCTCGAACGTCATCTCGTCTCGCAATCGCTCGACGAGCTTGACGGGCACCGCGGCGGCGCCGGTGACGGTGAGCCGCAACGACGAGAGGTCGTACGTTTCGCGGTCGGGGAAGTCGAGGATGCCCTGGAGCAACGTGGGCGGGCCGGGGAGCACGGTGATGTGCTCCTTTTCGACCATCTCGAGCACCTTCGGCACGTCGAACACCTGGAACGGGACGATCGTGGCGCCACGCATGATGCACGACATCCAGCCCGCCTTGTACCCGAACGTGTGGAAGAACGGGTTCATGATCAGGTAGCGGTCGCCTTCACGCAGGCCGATCACATCGGTCCAGGCTTCGTAGACGCGCAACGACTGCCCGTGGGTGACCATCGCACCCTTGGGGCGCCCGGTCGTTCCCGACGTGAAGATGATGTCGGAGAGGTCGTCACTGCCGACCGAGTCGATCCGCGACTGGGCCGCGTCTTCCGTCACGGAGTCGCCGGCAGCGAGGTAGTCGAGTGCCGCGGTCGTGCTGTCGGGCACGTCGCCGCGCAGCACGACGATCTGTTCGAGGTCCGGGAGCTCGTCGCCGGCCTCGCGCAGCATCGCGACGTAGTCGGTGTCGAGGAAGTCGGTGACGGTGAAGAGCATGCGCGCCCGCGACTTGCCAAGCACGTAGGCGGCCTCGCTCCCTTTGAAGCGGGTGTTGATGGGAACGAGCACGCCGCCCGCGCCGAGGATCCCCAACGCAGCCCCGATCCACTGGTGGATGTTGGGCGCCCAGACCGCGGCTCGGTCCCCGGGCTGGAGCCCCGCGGCCATCGCGGCGCGCGTCGACCGCACCATGAACCCACCGAGCTCGGCGAAGGACATGCGCACCGCGCCGTCCTCATCAACGAGTGCTTCCTGGTCACCGAAGCCGGCGGCGCGGGCCTGCACGAGGCCGGGGATGCTCGTCCAGCGCTCGTCAGCCCTCACGGGGTCACGCTACCCGGGGCACCTGACGCATCGTCAGGGACGGCGTTACCCTGCGCGCATGCCGCTTGACCCTGCCGCTGCCCCGATCATCGAGCTGATGGAAGCAAGCTTCCCGCGGCTTCCCGAAGCCGGAGAAGACGCGGCCGCGCTGCGCGCCCGGCTCGAGGCGCTCCCGAAGGTGCCGATCACTGAGGAGATCGCGGCGTGCGAGGACCGCGCCATCCCCGGCCCGACGGGCGACCTACCGGTGCGCATCTATCGCCCGATGACACACCCGCACGATCCGCTGCCCGGCACCGTCTACTTCCACGGCGGCGGGTGGGTGATCTGCGGGCTCGACTCTCACGACGGCGCGTGCCGCCGCCTGGCGAACGCCGTCAACGCCGTCGTGGTGTCGGTCGACTACCGGTTGGCGCCCGAGCACCCGTACCCGGCTGCTGTCGACGACGGCTATGCCGCGCTCGAGTGGGTGACGTCCCATGCGAACGAGCTGGGCATCGACCCCAGTCGCATCGCGGTGGCGGGCGACAGCGCGGGCGGAAACATCGCGGCCGTCGTCGCGCAGATGGCCCGAGACCGCAGCGGCCCGTCGCTCGCGTACCAGCTGTTGGTGTACCCGGTCATCGACTCGACCTCGACGCGCAACGAGCGCCCGTCACGCACCGAGAATGCCGAGGGCTACTTCCTCGTGTTGAAGCAGATGGAGTGGTATCGCGAGATGTACGTGCGCGACGACACCACCGGGGCCGAGCCGTACTGCTCCCCGCACGTCGCGGAGTCGCTCGCGGGGCTCCCGCCAGCGTGCATCGTCACCGCCGAGATGGATCTGCTCCGTGACGAGGGCGAGCACTACGCATCCGTGCTGGAAGCAGCGGGTGTGCCGGTCACGATGTACCGAGCGCCGGGGATGTTCCACGGGTTCTTCAACATGCACCTCGTGCTCGACGGCGCCAAGGACGCCCAGAAGGTCGCGTTCGAAGCGATGCGCGCTGGTCTGGAGACTGCATGACAACGATCGTCCCGGACGGCCAGCTCGTCTACGGGATGCAGCTCCAGGTCCAGGCCAAGTCCAAGACGTTCGTCGAGGACTGGGAGGCCGACGCGGGCGCGGCCGAGCTCGCCGCCATCGTCAGGAAGGCCGACGAGACCGGCTTCTTCTACGTGGCGGTGTGTGACCACCTGGCCGTGACGAAGCCGCTCGACGCGCACATGCAGACCACATGGTACGAGACGATCGCGACGCTCGGCTGGATCGCCGCACTCACCCGCAACGTGCGGGTGATGTCACACGTCTACATCCTCAGCTACCGCCATCCGCTCCAGACGGCGAAGGCGTTCATGACGCTCGACGAGCTGTCGGGTGGTCGCGCCATCCTCGGCGTCGGTGCGGGTCACCTCCAGGGCGAGTTCGAGCTGCTCGGGCTCGACTTCAAGGACCGCGGCAAGGTCACCGACGCTGCGATCGATGTCGTGCGCGCCGCGTTCACCGATGAGTACCCCGACGTCGAGACGCGGTACTGGGGTCATCTGCACGACGGAGGCATGGCACCGCGGCCGCGGCAACGCCCGCTGCCGATCTGGGTCGGAGGCTCGGCCAAGCCGTCGCTCCGCCGGGCCGCGGAGCGCGGCGACGGCTGGCTGCCACAGGGCACACCGCGAGCCGACATGCCCGGGCAGATCGCATTCCTCCTGGAGCACCGCAAGCAGACCCGCGGCGACGACCCGATCGACCTCGGCACGATCACCGAGTTCCTGTACATCGGCGAGCCCGGTTGGGATGTCGGTGACACGACGCTCTCGGGCTCACCGGACCACCTCGTCGAGCGGCTCAACGAGTTCGGCGCGATGGGCGTCAGCCACCTGCAGATCCGCTTCCGGAACCGCTCGCTCCAGGAGCTTCTGGACCAGATGGACGCCTTCCACCGGGACGTCGCTCCGCACTTGCATCGCTAGCCGTCCCCCACCACGATTCTGGAAACACGGGGAACGAACGCCCGCGGGCCGGGTATCCCGGCCCGCAGTGAGTGAGCCAATGGTGATGAGGGGGACGCGATGAGCAGCAACGGCTCGGTCGTCGACGGTGACGGTCACGTCATGGAGCCCGAAGACCTCTGGACCGAGCGCATGGACGCGAAGCGTTGGGGCGACTGGATCCCGCGCAAGGTCACCGAGGACGAGGTCTACGAGACCACCTACACCGGCGGGGTCGTACGCGGCGGGGGGCGCGAGCTCCAGGACCAGATGGCCGCCGCGGTTGGCATGACGGCCAAGGAGTTCTTCGACCTCACCCAGAGCCTGCGCGTGCCCGGCGGCTACGACCCGCACGCGCGCATCGCCGACATGGACGCCGAAGGCATCGACGCGGCCGTGCTCTACCCGTCCCAGGCGATGTTCTTCGGACCGATCGATCCCATCCCGGCGCTGCAGGACCATGAGTTCGTCGCCGACTGCATCCGCGCCTACAACGACTGGATCGCCGAGTACTGCTCGGCCTACCCGACCCGGTTGTTCGGGATGGCCGGCGTCCCGTTACAAGACGTCGACCGCGCGATCGCGGAGGCGCAGCGCGCCGTCGGCGAGCTCGGGCTGCGCGGCATCTTCATTCGCCCGTCGGCGTACATCATCGATGAGCTGGGCACCGAGCTTCCGCTCAACCACTCCGTCTACGACCCGTTCTGGGCCACGTGCCAGGAGCTCGGCGTGCCGGTGGGCTTCCATCCCGGCGTGCACGTCGACACCCCTGGCGCATGCCGCAAGTTCGGGCTCGTCATGGAGAGCGAGAACATGATGGTCACGAACATGGCGATGACCGAGATCCACGGTGGCTCGGGTCTCGGTCAAGCCGTCGGCAACGCCGCAGACATGATCGTCACGCTCGGGCGCATCACGATGGGTGGCGTCTGCGAGCGCTTCCCGAAGCTCGGCTTCATCCTGCTCGAGGCCGGCGGCGGCTGGGTGCCGACGCAGCTCGAGCGGATGGACGAACAGGTGAAGGCGTTCCCCCTCGAGAAGCGCTGGCTCAGCCTGTTGCCCAGTGAGTACTTCAAGCGGCAGTGCTGGGTGAGCTTCGAGCCCGAGGAGTGGAACCTCGCCGCGTGCGCCGAGTTCCTAGGTGCCGACCGCGTGATCTGGGCGTCGGACTACCCGCATCCCGAGTACCACCCCGGCATCGTGAAGGAGGTACAGGAGGCAGTCGAGCCGTTGGCCGAAGCTGACCGGCGCAAGGTGTTGGGCGAGAGCGCGATCGCGGCCTACGACCTCACGCTCGCCAGTTGAGCGCCGCGCTTGGTTTCGACGCGCCACTCGACCTCGCGCGCATGCGGCGCGAGCGCCGAGCGAAGCTCGTCGAGCAGATGCACGCGCAAGGCGTCGACGCGCTCGTGCTCCTCGGGCAGGCGAACGTCACGTACGCCGCCGGTGTGCGCGTGCCGGCCGCCGACCAGGCTCGTGCCATTCATCGCCGATCGGTTGCGATCATCACCGCCGACGACGCACCGCCACACGTATGGACCTGGTTCCCGGAAGGTGCCCCCGACGAGCTGCCTTCCGACCACGTGCACCCGGGATTGTCCCTGGAGTGGGAAGAGGGTGCCCGTCAGCTGCTGGACGCGCTCCCTAGTGGGACCGTTGCGATCGACGAGTTCACGATGCCGCTGTACGCCGTACTCGAAGGTCACCAGCTCGCCGACGCGACGATGGTCCTGTCTGCCGCGAAGGTGATGAAGACCGCCGACGAGCTTGAGTGCATCCGCCGGGCCAGTCAGATCAACGAAGCGGCGATCGAAGCGGTGCGTCCGACAGTCACTCCCGGGACGCGCGGCACGGAAGTCACCGGCCGCTTCCTCCGCCACATCTTCGAGCTCGGCGCAACTGGCAACTCGGTCGACCCGATCTGGCAGGTCATGCCGCTCTCGGTGAAGGAGGGCCCGTACACCGCGACCGGTGACGTCGTCTTCCCCACGGTCACGAAGGACGCGCCGCTCGAAGATGGCGACCTCGTGTGGGTCGACAACGGCATCGCATACGAGGGCTACCAATCCGACTTCGGGCACACCTGGGTCGTCGGTCGCGACCCTGACGACCGTCAGCGCTCGCAGTGCCGGCAGTGGCGCGACCTGATCAGCGTCGTGCTCGAGGCCACCAAGCCGGGTGCAAGCGCACGGGATCTGACGCGTGCCGCCGAAGAGGTGCGCCGAGATCGCCGTCCGTGGCTGCCGCACTTCTACCTCGCCCATGGGATCGGCACCGACAGTGCGGAGATGCCGTTCCTCGGTACCGACCTCGGCAACGAGTTCGATGAGACGACCGTTCTCGCGCCGGGGATGGTGATGGTGTTGGAGCCGGTGATCTGGGAAGACGGGCACGGCGGCTTCCGCGCCGAAGAGGTGATCGCCATCACGGACGCGGGCTACGAGATCCTGTCGTCGCTGTCATGGGCGGAGTGGGAGTGAACCCGCACCTCGAGCGCGTGCTCGACGCCATGGCCGACGCCGGTTTCGACGTGCTGCTGCTGGGTCGCGAGTCGAACAGTCGCTACGTCACGATGGCAGATCGCCTGTCGGTGGCAGGGTCACGCGCCTTCGCGCCCGGATGCGTCGTCGTGCGCGAGACCGGCGCCGTGCACATGCTGAGCATCACCGACGATGGCATCCCCCCAGACGTCCCGCCCAAGAACCTGTATCCGATCTCGTGGAACCCGATGAACATCCTCGGCGGCATCACGCAGATCGAAGGCGTCGCCGATGCCCGCACGATCGGCGTGGACGGTCTCACACCACTGTTCGATCAGCTGATCAAGGGGATGCTCCCCGACGTTCAGATCGTCGACGGCGAGACGCTGCTCCGGGAGGTGCGTCAAGCCAAGAGCGACGAGGACGTCGATGCGATCCGCGCGGCCGTGGAAACCGTGCAAGCCGCGTTCAGCGCGGTGACCGAAGCCCTGAAGCTCGGTGTCACGGAGCAGGAGCTCAAGGGAGCATTCGAGGAGCGCATGGCGGTCCGGGGTTCCCGCACGCCATCCTTCGAAGGGACGTTCTCAGTCGCCGACGCCGGCAAGCCACCCCGGGCGATGCCGACCGACCGCGCAATCAAGGCCGGCGATCTGGTGCACGTGCGCGTCGGGGTGCTGCGCGACGGCTGGGAAGGCGCCATCGCCCGCACCCTGGGGTGCGAAGCCGAGGTCCCCGAGATCCCGTCAGCGCACGCAACAACGATCGCTCTCGCGGTCGACGGCGCGAACGTGGGCGACCTACGTGCGACCGGCGCGACCGTCGAGGGAGTCGGGATCGGGCACGAGGAGATGGCTGACGGAGATCGATTGGAGCCGGGGATCGTGCTGTTCATCGAGAACTGGAGCGACCCGGTGCTCGTCGGCGACACCGTCCTCGTCGGCGAAGACTCCCCCGAGGTGCTGACCACGCTGCTCTGAACGCCGCAGTCTTGGTTGCGTCGCTGAGCAACAAGATCTTCAGGGACGTTCGATGTGGGCTTTGATCGCGTTGCTGCCTTCGTCTAGCCAACCCTTTTTCTTTGCAAAGGACAGCATTGCGTCGAACTCTTCGTTCCAGTCTTCTTGCACGCGGTCTCTTGCCATGCGGCGCACTGCGTCGATGGTGATGTAGGCGTCGTCGCCTTCTAGGCGGCCGGCGGCGGCGTCGACGAGCGCGCCGAAGATGAGGCCGAAGTCGGCTTCTGGGGTGGTGCCGTTCATGACCGCGACATGGAACTGCTTGGTGTTGTTCGGGTCTTCGAGTGTGACGACCGGGGGGTGCGGGGCGAGGTCGATCTGGACGTACACGTTCTCTCCCTAGACCTGCTCTGCCATCGGGTACGGGAACTTGGCGCCGACGCCGCCGTCGACCACCAGCGTGTGGCCGGTGACGAAGGACGACAGGTCGGACGAGAGGAAGAGGATGGCCGCGGCGATGTCGGAAGGCTGCGCGACGCGCCGGAGCGGGGTGTTGGCCTTGTTGCGCTCACGCCCCTCTTCGCCGAGGAACCCGGAGATGCGAGGGGTCCACACCACTCCTGGTGCCACCGCATTGACCCGCACGTTGTCGGGCCCGAGCTCCACCGCCGCTGTGCGCACCAGCGACATCAGCCCAGCCTTGGCTGCGCCGTAAGCGCCGTGGTTGGGCGCCGAGGTGATGCCCGACACCGACGCCACGAACGTCATGGCTCCTCCGCCGTTGCGAGCGAGGGCGCGGCCCCCGATCTGCATCGCCAGGAATGCGTGGCGCAGCACGATGTCAAAGTGCCAGTCCCATTCCTCGTCGGACAGGTCGACCAGCGCGTCGTAGTGCGACATCCCGATGATGTCGACGACGCCGTTGATCCCACCGAGTGCCGTCTCCGCTTCCTCGAAGAGACGCTTCGCATCGGCGCGCTTGGTGGCATCGCCGACTCCAGCTGTACCACCAACTTCAGCAGCGATCTCCTGTGCGAGATGCTCGTCGACGTCGATGCAGAAGGTCTGGGCGCCGACGGTTGCGAGCGCGTGCGCGGCTTGGCGGCCGATGCCCTGCCCGGCACCGATCACCACGAACCGCCGATCATCGAGGCGCAACTGCGCCGGATAGTCGGGAACGGCTGTGTTGTCGGACCGCGTCACCCGCTCAGGCTACGGCTCGCTACTCCAGGGTGCCAAGGGACCGCTTGTAGGGTGCTCCGATGGTCGGACCCGAGGCCGCATCGCTCGAGGGCAAGGTCGCGCTCGTGACGGGAGCCGCACAGGGCATCGGTGCGGCCGCCGCGATCGCGCTCGCGAACTTCGGCGCCGACCTGGCGATCTGCGATCGCGATGCCGAAGGGATGGCTCGCACGAAGAGCGCCATCGAAGCCGCGGGCCGCCGGTGCGTCATCGGTGAGCTCGACGTCCGTCACGGCGACATGGTGGACGCGTGGTTGAGCGTCGTGACGTCGACGTACGGCCGCATCGATGTGCTCGTGAACAACGCTGGTGGTGGCTTCTACGCCGCGGTCCTCGACGTGAACGCCAAGGGTCAGGGCGCGCTCATCGACGAGAACTTCACCAGCGTCACACACTTCGTGCGCGGCTGCGTGCCCCACATGCGTGACGGTGGCTCGATCATCAACATCACGTCGATCGAGGCCCACCGTGCCGCGCCTGGCTTCGGTGTGTATGCAGCGATGAAGGCAGCCGTCGAGAGCCTCACCAAGACCCTTGCGTTGGAGCTCGCGCAGAAGCGGATCCGCGTCAACGCGATCGCGCCCGATGCCATCTCAACGCCGGGCGACGAGGCCAACGCTGAGGCCGTGGGAAGCAGCAAGGAGGCCTACGGCCGCAAGGTGCCACTCGGATGGGGCGGTGGCAACGACTGCGCCGGACCCATCGTCTTCCTTGCCAGCGACCTGTCGCGATTCATGACGGGGACAACCCTGCACGTCGACGGCGGCAGCAACGCCGCGTCGGGCTGGGTGCAGCGCGACGACGGCACCTACGAACCTTGATGCGGCTCCCAGAGCGACCGGAGGGAGCGGAGGGAGCGGCGGGAGCTCGCCGAGGGAGCGAGTGCCCGCGGGCCGGGTACCCCGGCTCGCAACGAGCGACCGCATATGGCTGACGTCATCCCCGCCATTCCCGAGGAGGAAGCAGGCCTTCCTGGACCTCGGGTTGGCGAGGCCATCCCGAGGGTCGAGCGATCACAGCTCTTCCGTGCGTTCTCACACCGCGAGTTCCGGCTGCTCTTCACCGCGACATCGATCGGAGACCTCGGCTTTTGGTTCTCGCACATCACGTTGCAGTCGGAGATGCAGGACGTCACCCACAAGTCGGCGTTCTGGCAGGGCTTCCTCTTCTTCGCGACGTTCATCCCGATGCTGCTCTTCGCACCACCGGCCGGCGTGGTGGCGGATCGGGTCGACCGCAAGCGGTTGCTCGTCATCACCCGGTTCCTCATCGGGGTCGCCGCGTCCGCTCTCGCGATCCTGCTCCATGCCGGTGTCGAGAGTCGGGGGCTGCTCGCGGGGTTCGGGTTCGTGCTGGGCACGCTGTTCGCGTTCCTCGCGCCAGCGCAACAGGCGATCACCGCGAACGCCGTCCCGAGCGCGGACCTCGCCAGCGCCATCTCACTTCTCGCGGCCGGCAACAACCTCAACCGCATCCTCGGCCCCGCGATTGGTGCGCTCATCCTCTCGGCGGCGGGGCCGGGCTGGGCGTTCACGGCATACGCCGCCGTGAACATCGTCACGGTCGCGCTCCTCGTGCCCATCAAGATCTCGCGCCGCCAGGATCCAACTGAGCACCACGGAGCGTGGGAGCAGTGGAAGGAAGGCCTTCGCTACGCCAGGGAACGATCTCCCGCGCTCGGCGTGCTGATCTCGATGTCGGTGCTCTCGGTGTTCGGGATCGCGTACGTCGCGCTCTATCCGGTGTTCACCACCGAGGTGTTCGACCGGCCGAAGAACGACTTCACGATGCTCGTCATTGCATCGGGTGTCGGCGCACTCGTGGGCGCGCTCGCCGTCGGGCTCCGAAAGGCAGGGCCGACGTTGCGAGGCGCGCTCATCTGGACCTTCGCGTTCGGGGTCGCGGCGCTCGGCTTCACGTTTGCTCGCTCGTGGGAGCTCGCGCTCGTCCTGAACTGCTTCGTGGGGTTCTGCTACTTCTCCATCACGACATCTCTCAACACGGTGCTCCAGGAGCTCGCCGAAGACGAGAAGCGCGGCCGGCTCTCCGGCCTCTTCACGTTGACGTGGGCGGGACTGATCCCCATCGGTGGCATCTGGATGGGCACCGTCGCCGACTTGGGCGGCGCGCCACTCACGCTTCAGATCGGAGCAAGCGTGTGCCTCGTGTACGCGGTGATCGCGCTCCCGCGCTACGCGACCGTGCCACCGAGGTAGGCGGCCTCGAGGGCGGCACCTACCTCCGCGGGGTCGCCGCGGTACGTGACCCGACCGTGCAGCATGATCGCAGCCACGTCCGCCACACCCAGCACTTCGTGCGCGAACTGCTCGACGACGAGGATCGACACATCGTCTTCGGCGATGCGCTTCACCACCCCGTACAGCTCTTCGACGATCAGCGGCGCAAGGCCCATGGAGAGCTCGTCGAGCAGCAGGACTTTGGGATTGATTGCGAGCCCGCGTGCCATCGAGAGCATCTGTTGCTCCCCGCCCGACAGGGTCCCCGCCACCTGTTTGCTCCGCTCGGACAAGCGCGGGAACCGCTCGAAGGACCGGTCGAGCACCTCTTGGTACGGCGTGCCGCTGAAGGTGGCCATGCGCAGGTTCTCGAGCACGGTCAGGTTCGGGAAGATGCCCCGGCCCTCAGGGACCAGGCACACACCCCGGCGCGCCAGCTCGTCGGCCTTGGTGGCCGTGACGTCTTGGCCCTCGAACATCACTCGGCCGTGCGTGGGCTTGATCTGACCGCTCGCCACCTTCAGCGTGGTCGACTTCCCGGCGCCATTCGGTCCGAGCAGCGCGAACACGCGACCGGGCATGACCGCGAGGTCGACACCCTCGAGCACGTCGATCGTGCCGTAGCCCGCGGTGATGCCATCCAGCGCGAACATCGCGTTCGTGGTGTCGATCGCCGGCGCTCCCGACGCTTTGTCCGAGGTGATCGTGAGCTTGGGCGGCGCAGCCGGGCGCTCGTCGCGCTCCGAACCGAGGTAGGCAGCCCGCACGCCTTCGTCCCGCTGGACCGTCGCCGGATCACCCGCGGCGATGAGCCGACCGAAGTCGAGCACATGGATGTACTGACAGGTTCCCATCACGAAGCTCATGTCGTGCTCGACGAGCAGCACTCCGAGCCCTGTGCTCGCGAGCTCGTTGAGCAACGCGCCAAGCGTGCCGGTCTCGGTTTCGTTGAGGCCGGCTGACGGCTCGTCGAGGAGCAGCACCCGCGGCTTGGCTGCGAGTGCCCGAGCCAGCTCCACGAGCCTGGCCGTACCGGTCGGCAGCTGGTCGACCCGCTCAGCCGCGACCGAGGTGAGGTTGACGCGCTCGATGATCTCCTCGACGAGACCGTGGACGTCGAAGCGCTCTCGCGACCATCCCTTGCGCATCTCGGCGGCCACGAGCACGTTCTCTCGCACCGTCAGAGCGCCAAAGGTCTCGAGTCGTTGGAACGTGCGGCCGATCCCCGAGCGCGCTCGCTTGTGGGGCTTCTCGAACGTGAGATCGCTCTCATCGAGGACCACGCGGCCACTGGTCGGAGCCTGGAGCCCCGTGATGACGTTGAAGAGTGTGGTCTTGCCAGCCCCGTTCGGCCCGATGAGCCCGGTCACCCGACCGCTCTCCACCCCGATCGACACGCCATCAAGCGCTTGCAGTCCTCCGAAGCGCACCGAGATGTCGACGGTCTCGAGCAGAGCCATCAGGAGGCCTCCGCCGGCGCTGGTGTCGTCGGCGAATCTGAGCTCTCACGCTTCTTCTTGGCCTCACGAAGGCGCTTCTTCTCGCGCAAGTCGTGCCCGACCTGAGGAATGACGCCTTCGGGTTGGCGAGCGATCCCGATGCCGGCGAGACCAGGACCGACCTTCGACCAGTAGTTGATGATCTTCGACGTCGGGAACCAGACCGTCGGCAGGAACTTCGTGAAGATCTGGAGCGTGCTGGCCCCGAACACGGCACCGCTCGCGACGCCGACACCACCCACGACCATCAGCAGCAGCAGTGCCAGCCCCGCGCCGTCCAAGCCCGTGAGCAGGTGCCAACTGGTGGCGTCGACGTTGCCGACGTGGATGCCGAACAGCGCGCCACCCATGCCGGCGATGCCCGCGGAGAGACCGAACACGGCGAGCTTGGTCGTCCTGAGGTTCACACCGAGCGTCGCACATGCGGCTTCGCTGTCGCGCATCGCGATGAGTCGTCGACCGAACGAACCTCGGCGAAGCGCGACGACACCGATGCCCACCAACCCGAACAGCGCGGCGGTGAACATCGTCAAAGCGGCGTCTTGCCCGAAGTGGATGCCGAGGAACTCGAACGGCCTCCCGAACGTCCCACCGAAGATCTCGAAGTTGTCGATCTCCACACCGGTGTTGCTGAACACCTCGGGCTGGTAGAAGATCACCGGCGCCATCAGCGCGAACGCCATCGACGCCAACGCCAGATACAGCCCGTGCAGCCGGAGCGCGGGAAGCGCCATCAACAGCCCGATCGGCACCGCGACGACGACCGCCATCACCAGTGCGAGCGGGCTGCCCGCTGGGAAGAAGTCGAGGCCGAACGCGGCTCCACCCGAGTGCGAGAACTCGTAGCCGGCCCACGCGCCGAAGCCCGCGAAGGTGACCTGCGCGAAGGAGATCTGACCAGCCCAACCCGTGAGCGGCACGAGCGACAACATGATGAACGCGATCACCACACCGGCCTCGATGTGGATCAGGCTCGAGCTGTCGCCCATCAACGCGCACACAACCACGACGACGAGCCAGAAGATCACAAAGCCGACGGTTGCCGACCGCATGCTCGGGACCCGCGCGGCGACCGCCTTCGCCAGCTTTCGTCCTTCGATACGCGCCTGAGGGAGGAACAGCAGCGCCGCGAACAAGATGATCCCGGGGATCACGCCTTGTCGCCCGATCGACTCCCATCGACCATCGAACGCGAGGAACGACTCCTTGAACGACAAGGCGAGGCCGATCACCAGACCACCGACGAGCGTCATCGGCAGGCTGCGGAGTCGTCCAATGATCGCGGCCGCGAATGCTTCGATGATGAACAGCGTCAGCACCTGCGAGTCGAAGCTCGTGAACGCCTGGGCGATCAGGATGCCCGCGATCGCGGCCATCGATGCACCAACCGCCCACGCCGCCATCGACACTCGTCCGGGGTTGGCGCCATTCAGTGCGGCGAGCTCCCGGTTGTCCACCACCGCCCGCATCGCGATGCCGATGCGTGTCCGGTAGAAGAGCATGCGCAGCAGGATTGCGATGGCAATGCCAATGACGATCGTGATGATCCGCCACCACTGGACGAAGGTCTCGTCGACTTGCGCGCTGGACGCGAGGGACGGGATCGAGATCCCCGACTGCCCGAAGAAGGTGCCGATCGTTCGGTAGGTGGTTCGCGACCAGATGATGTCGGCCAGTCCGATGAAGAAGGCGAGCAGACCGATCGTCGCCACGAGCTTCGCCACGAGCGGCGCGTCGGCGAGCCCGCGCATGATCAACCGCTCAATGAGTGCTCCGAGCACCGGCGCGATCACGAAGATGACGATGATCAACGAAGGAACCGCGGGAAGTCCCCACCCGCCGGATTCCGTGCCCGCCTTCATCTGCCAGTAGATGAAGGCGAAGAACATCCCCATCGCCCCCTGCGCGAAGTTGAAGATGCCCGAGGTCGTATAGGTGACGACCAGACCGGCGGCCGCGATCGCATAGATCGACGCGTAGACGATCGCGATCACAAGGAATCGGATGATGTCGTCGCTGCCAATGGACTGGCCGGGGCGCCAGAACTCGTTGGCGAAGAAGACGAGGAATGCAGTGACGGCCAGACCCGCGAACAACGTCGAGCGGTGCTGACGACCCGTCACGCGCTCAACGATGGCAGCCACGCGCCGATCTCCCCCGTCGCTCATCGCTTGATGATCCCGCCAGATGAACGGGTCGCCGGGCTTGCACCCGGCGACCCGTCACCCAAACACTTGTCTCGTCGAGACTATGAGGCTTCGACGTCGATCGTCTGCGCCTCGGTCTTGCAGTCGAACGTGCCCTTCTTCTTCGGGTGCACACGCACGAACTCGCCGTTCCTCACCTGCATCAGGACGAAGCAGCCACTCGACTCACGACCACCCACGTTCGTCGGCACGATCATGCCGCCCGCATCGAACTCGGTGACGGTCTCGGCTCCCTCGAGCAGGTTCGCGCGAGTGAGGTCGTTGTTGCTGTCAGCCGTGGCCGCGGCAACTGCTTCCCCGAAGAACAACCCGGCCGAGAAGCCCTGGATGGCGAAGCCGTCGGTCTTGTCCGTGAACTTCAGGAAGTTCCGAAGCATCTTGTTGGTCTTGGCTTCGGAGTTCTTCCCGAGGAAGGGCAGGAAGGGCGTGTACACGTACTGGCCCTCGACGATGTCGACGTTCTCGGGAGCCACCAGCCCCTCGTCGTAGCACTGGAGCGAGCAGTCCCACACGGTCATGTCGATGCCCTGGCTGGCGGCCTCGGTGCGCATCTTCACCGTGCTGTCGAAGGCGAGGCCGCTTCGGGCGTACGTGACGCCGGCATCCCGCATCGCCGCCACGACCGAGGTGTATGCACTCTGCTGCGCAAGCGCCGATACGTCCTCCTCGTACACGTTCTCGATCCCGAGCTCACCCAGGGCGCGGAAGATAGGCACTTGCGAGCTCTTCGCCGACGCGCTGTCGGCCGGGAAGAGCATGGCGCCCTTCAGGTCCTTCCCGAACTTCTTCACGTAGTACTCGGCCGGTCCAGCGCTCACCGTGTAGGTCTTGGTGGGCGAGTCCAACGTGTCGCAGTGAAGTGCGGCAGGGTTCACGGCGAACGACACCCCGGAGCAGATCTCGTTCGGTTCGGTGAGCACGACTGCGAAGTCGGGCAGGCCCGTGATGGCACCCGCCTGGTCGGCACACTGCGTGATGTCATCGAAGTTCTGGAGGAGCAGTACGCCCGTGCCGATCAGGGCGAAGCTGTCGGAGCAGGCCTGACGGAACGCGGCTCGGGCGGCATCACCGCTGAGCTTCGGATCCGCGTGCTTGACCACGATCTCGCGTCCCGCAACACAGGTGTTCGCGGGCTTGCAGCTGTTGTTGATGTACTCAGCCCAAGCGTCCACACCGTCGTGGACGCCCTGGAACAGCCCGGGGAAGCCCGGGATCTCGATGGCCGCGACAACGGTGACCGTGATGGTCGTCTCGGTGACACCGATGTCGGTCGCCTCGAGCGCCTCGTCGCCGTGTGCTCCGGCCAGCGTCGGCGACACGAGTGCGCCAACCAGCACCGCGACGATCCCGACCACCATCCCGCGAAGTCGTCTCACCAGTCCCCCCTTGTTGGGCTCGAACCTCCACGGGCCGAGCCTGTCCGCGGCGCATTCTTGCCCCGAAATGAAACGCGTTGCAATAGCACCCCTTGCACCTGAGCCTGGGAAAACGCTCGTTCACCCGAGCTCCCCGACCGCCACGCCGAGGTCGGCCACGCTCCAGCGCTCGTCCCGCTGCACTGCGTCGTCGTCGTGCCACCCGTCGAAGCGTCGGACCTCACCACCCCGCACCAGGTAGACGTGACCGGTGACGGTGCATCCAGCGCTGGAGAGCCAGGCCACCAGGGGCGAGACGTTGGCTGGGTGGAACACGTCGAAGGCCGCCGGATCGTCAGGCGCTCGAACCATCTCGGCGATGCCAGCGACATCCTCAGTCATGCGGGTGCGCGCCACCGGCACGATCGCGTTCACGCGCACGCCGTAGCGGCCGAGCTCCTCGGCCAGGATCACGGTGAGGGCGGCGATGCCCGCCTTGGCCGCGCCGTAGTTGCTCTGTCCGACCGCGCCGCGCAACCCCGATGTCGACGAGACGTTCACCACGGTCGCCGCGTTCTCCTCGCCCGCCTTCGATCGGTCACGCCAATGACCGGCGGCGGTGCGGGTGACGCAGAAGTGGGAGCGCAAGTGACCGCGGATCACCGCGTCCCACTCGTCTTCGGTCATGTTCACGAACATGCGGTCGCGCAGGATGCCCGCGTTGTTCACGACTGCATCGAGGCGGCCCCAAGTGTCGAGTGCGAGCCCGATCGCTGCCTCCGCACCGTCCATCGTGGCCACGTCGTGATCGCTCGCCACTGCCTCGCCGCCGGCGGCGCGGACTTCGTCAACGACCGTGGCTGCGATCGATGGGTCGTGTCCGGTGCCGTCAGCCTCGGCGCCGGTGTCGTTGACCACGACCTTCGCGCCTTCTGCAGCGAAGAGGCGGGCGTGCTCGCGCCCCATGCCGCGCCCGGCGCCCGTGATGACCGCAACCCGGTCGTCCAGTGCACCCATCACAACCTCCGTCTCTCGAACGAGGTGGGTGAATCTAGGAGCAGCCGAGCGTGCCGACGGCCGACGCCCGATACCCGGGCGTCGAGCGAGCGCGACCGGAATCCACGAGCAGCCGAGCGTGCCGACGGCCGACGCCCGATACCCGGGCGTCGAGCGAGCGCGACCGGAATCTAGGGTTCTTGCCGTGACCGACATCCGGGATCTGCGGAACGCCCCCGCGATGCCAGGCGAGCTCACCGACGAGACGCCCGCGGGCAGCACGATCGGCGACCTCGCGAAGGCACCCGGCCCGACGAAGGTGCCGGCGGCGCGTTACACGTCGCCGGAGTTCGCAGCGCTCGAACTGGAGCGACTCTGGCCCCACGTCTGGCAGGTCGCGTGCACCATCGACCACGTACGCGACCCCGGCGATTGGTACGAGTACACCTGCGGCCCCCTCTCGGTGCTGCTCGTGCGAGGCCAAGACAGCAAGCTGCGGGCGTTCCAGAACGTGTGCCGCCACCGCGGCAACGAGCTGTGCGCCGGCTCGGGCACCGGGATGACCGAGATCCGGTGCAACTACCACCGGTGGTGCTGGGACCTCAGCGGACGCCTGCGCGAGGTGCCATCACGCAAGGGCTTCGGCGCGCTCCGCAACGACGACTATCCCCTCTTCGAGGCCCAGGTCGGCACCTGGGGTCCGCTCGTGTTCGTGAACCTCGATCTCGATGCCGAGCCGCTCGAGGAGTTCCTCTCACCGGTCATCGACGATGCCGCGTTCTTGCGTCCTGATGAGCTCGCGTGCCGCGCGATCGTGACGGTCCCGCTTCCGTGCAACTGGAAGACGGGCATCGACGCGTTCAGCGAGACGTACCACGTGCAGGGAATCCACCGGCAGATGCTCTGCTCGACCGACGACGTGAACTCACCGCAAGCTGACTGGCCGAGGCACGGGAAGCTCGGCCAGCCCTACGGCATCCCCAGCCCGCGCTTGCGCGATGGCGCGACCGACGACGAGATCTGGGCGTCGTTCGTCGCGACCCAGGGTGCCCGCGCGGGCGCGCCAGACCCCGACAATCCCGGCCCCGTTCCGGAGCGCCACGACGGCGAGTCGATGCGCACGCTCCTGGCGCGACTCATCCGCGAGAAGAGCGCGAGTGAGGGCGTCGACCTTGGCGCGTTCACCGACGAGCAGGTGACCGACCTGCACCAGTACAACTGCTTCCCGAACATCTCGCCGGTGTTCCTCGCCGAGAGCCTGTCGTGCATCCGGACGCGTCCAGGAACGACGCCCGACGACTGCTACCTCGACATCATCTCGTGCCCTCGCCTCCCCGCCGGCGCCACCGACCGCGGCCCGCGGCCGATCGACGTCACGCTCGATGCCGAGACCGCGGATCTGGGTGCGGTGTTCAACCAGGACATCGCCAACCTCCGGCGCGCCCAACGTGGACTGCACCAACTGGGGCTGACCCACCTCACGCTTTCACGCGAGGAGCGCCGCATCATCAGCCTGCACCGCAACCTCGAGCGCTACCTCGGGATCCAGGACGGCTTCCCGGAGTAGGAGCTGTCAGGGGTGTACGAGCGACACGTGGACGCTGTCTCGCTCCGCGACCGACCGCGCCAGCAGCGCCAGACCCTCGTCGAGCGTGTCGAGCGTGACGGTGTCACCTACGAGCGCGTGACGGTTGAACGCGTCCCGAACGATGAGGTCGACCGCGACCCGCATCGACGCGGGTGTGTACCCGGCACCACCGACGAGGGTCAGCTGTCGGAACACGATGAGGTCGGAGATCAAGCCTTCGACCGGCTGGAAGTGCTTGAGGCCGGCCAGCAAAATCGTGCCGCGATTGCGCACGAGCTGGACGGCGAGCGCCACGGTGGCGGTTGCCACGGCCGCGATGTCCATCACCACGTCGGCCATCCGGCCACCGGTGAGCTCACCCACGCGGCTGACCGGATCCTCGGCCTCGACGTCGATGACCGCGTCAGCTCCGAGCGCCCGCGCCGCGGCGAAGCGAGACGCGTCAGCGGCGGTGCCCGTCACGATCACCTGGGCTGCACCGGCCGCGCGCGCGGCGACCAAGCAGGCAAGCCCCTGATGGCCGGGACCCTGCACGACCACCGTGTCGCCGAGCTGGACTCCGGCGCGCGTCACCCAGTGCACCGCGTTCGCCAGTGGCTCGAACATCGTGAGCTCTTCGGCCGGGATGTCGTCGGGCACACGATGCAGGTTCGTGCGCGGGAGCAACGCCATGCACTCGCCGTAGCCACCCCATAGGCCGGCACCGTCGTCTACGCCGAGCGTGTAGCCGTACACCTGCATCGCGAGGCATTCCGGATCGCCGGAACGGCACGCCGCGCACTCCCCGCAGCGCAAGATCTCGTCAACGCAGACGCGATCGCCTTCGTTGAGACTCCACGCGGCCGCGGCTTCGCTCGTGATCGCTTGAATGCGGCCAACCGTCTCGTGGCCGGGTACGACGGGGAACTTCTCGCCGGGAACGCCGACGCCACCGTGCAGCTGAGCGAGATCGCTCCCGCACAACCCGACTGCCTCGACGCGCAACACCGCGCCGCCTGGCGGTGGATCGGGCGCGGTCAGCTCGCGCACGGACCACTTGCCGTCGCCCGTGAACACACCCGCCCGAACGCTCATGGGACTGCGCTCCCATCTCGCCAGACCGGCATCCAGTGGTACGGCGACTCCTCGACGCCCGCCGCCGCCGACTCCTTGATGTCGTCGGGCATCGCACCCATCGCCTCGGACTGCTCGCGCAGGTGCTGGTAGGTCCGGTCGATCGTCCCGGCGATCGCGTAGTGGTACACCATCGCCGCGCGTGCTCCGTCCGACTCGTTGTCCGTCGAGCAGTGCATGAGGTGACTGTCGAACACCAGCACGTCACCGGCGTTCATCAACACCATCTGCGCGTCAACGAAGTCCATGTCGACGATCTCGGTGTAGCCAAGGTTGGCGTCGGGCCGACGATCCGGGACGTGCTCGTGGAGCGGCTCTCGGTGCGATCCCGGTAGCACGGACAGCGGGCCGTTCACGGGAGTCGCGTCGGTGACCGCAACCCACACACCTACCTGCCGATCCGGCTCGAACGGGAAGTACAGAGAGTCCTGGTGCCAGGGCTGCCCGATCGCGCTGGGGTTCTTGAAGATGAACTGCGACAAGAAGCAGTCGACGTCGGGACCGAGCAGGTCGCTGATCACCTCGAGCAGACGTTCATCCCGCGCGAAGGGGCCAAAGACGGGGTCCCAGTCGTGGAGCACGAAGATCTTCGAGACTCGATCCTCCGGGTTGACCGCGTCGGCCCACGGGTTCCGTTCAGGGTCGACGAGCGAATGGCCGATCGACTTGCCGGCAGCGTCGAGTCGGCAGAGCTCGGCTGCTCGGGTGAGCATCGACGCGCAGGTGTCGGGTGACGCGAAGCGCTCGAGGATGAAGTACCCGTTGCGATCCCAGGAGTCGCGCTGTTCCGCGGTCAAGATGCTCACGAAGCCCAGACGGTACCAGGACGTCACCGGAGAGCGCTCGAAGCAGCGACGATACGCTCCCGCTCGATGAGAGGTGTGCGGCACACCGAGCGCGGCATCGAGGTGGTCGACGTCCCCGATCCCGAAGCAGGCGCCACCACGGTCCACGTGAAGGCGTCGAGCATCTGCGGGAGCGACCTCCACATGCTGGCTCTCGGCCCGGGTCCGTTCACTCTCGGCCACGAGTTCGCGGGCGTGCTCGACGACGGCACCGCCGTCGCGATCGATCCGTCCTCACCATGCGGCGAATGCGATCAGTGCACCCGTGGCGCGCGACACCTCTGTCGGACTGGTGCGCAACGGACCCTCGGCATCGGAGCGGACGGCGGTCTGGCCGACGCAGTCGACGCACGCGAGCACGGACTCATCCACCTTCCGCGGGGACTTCCCATGCAGGACGCGTGCCTGGTTGAGCCCCTCGGCGTCGCCATGCACGGCGTTCGACTGTCGATGACCAGCGACGAGCGAGTTGCGGTCGTGGGTGCGGGCGCGATCGGGCTCGCGGCGGTAGCGGCTGCACGCGGTTCGGCAAGCGAGGTCGGTCTGGTGGCGCGCCACCACGCGCAGATTGCAGCCGGGGAACGGCTTGGCACCCACGTCGCAACTGGCGAGTACGACGTGGTGTTCGAGGCCGCCGGCACCGAGAGCGCGTTGGCAACGGCAGCCGACCTGTGCACACCGAACGGCACCATCGTGTTCCTGAGCACGCACTGGGAGCCAGTGGCGATCCCCGGACTTCCTGCACTCATGAAGGAGCTCGGGTTCCAGTGGTCCTACACCTACTCGCCCCACGAAGGTGGCCACGATCTCGATGACGCCGCGGCCCTGCTCGCATCCGATCCCGAGATCGCCGCGACGCTCATCACCCACCGCTTCCCGTTGGACGACGCCGCCGAGGCGTTCCGCGTCGCCGCCGATCGCGCCAGTGGAGCCATCAAGGTCGTTCTCGAGCCGTGAGCCCCATCAACCTGGGGCTCGAGGGCAAGCGCGCGCTCGTGACAGGCGCCGCTGTCGGCATCGGACGTGGGATTGCAGTGTGGCTGGCGCGTGCTGGTTGCGACGTGGTGCTCGCCGACAAGGATGCCGCCGCCCTGGAAGGTGCGTGCGGCGACGTCGAGGCCGAAGGAGTGAAAGCACGCGGAGTGACCGTCGATCTGCGGGTCGAGGAGAACGCCACCACCCTCATCGAGACGACGATCGAAGCACTGGGTGGCATGGATGTTGCCGTCAACAACGTCGGCAGCCTCGCCGGAGCACAGCCCGCGCCGTTCGTCGATCAAGACGGCGACTCGATGCGAGACGTGGTGGAACAGAATCTGTTCGTGACCGCATGGTGCTGTCGCGCCGAGGCGAACGCGATGATCTCCGCGGCGTCTGGCGGCGTGATCGTGAACGTGAGCTCCGGTGAGACGACGAGACCCGCGCTCGATCTGGCCGCGTACGGAGCGGCCAAGGCCGCGATCAACCACCTCACCGAGACGATGGCCGCGGAGCTCGGCCCGCACGGGATCCGGGTGCTGGCCGTCGCGCCCGGGACCACGCTCACCCCATCGGTGAGCGCGGCACTGAACGAGGACTACGTTGCGCGGCTCGTGGAGTCGATCCCATTGCGACGCATGAGCGAGCCCGACGATCTTGCGCGGCTTGTGGTCGCGCTGGCATCCGACCTCGGTCGCGGCGTCACCGGACAGCTGGTGCTGTCCGACAACGGCGCTCATCTCTCGCGAAACCGACCCAGCCGATGACAAGCCGATGAGCGCCGGACGATCCAGCGCACGTTTCCGCGGGAAGGTCGCGATCGTGACTGGTGGCGGCTCGGGCATCGGTGAGGCGGCCGCGCGCCGCCTTGCTCTCGAGGGCGCGTACGTGGTGGTTGCTGACGTCGCTGACGATGCCGGAGAGGCAGTCGCGTCGAACATCGGTGGTCAGTTCGTGCACCTGGACGTCGGGAACGCGGCCGAGTGGGCCAAGGTCGTCGACGAGGTGGAGTCGACCCGGGGTGGCATCGATCTCGCGCACCTGAACGCAGGGATTGCGCTCGGCGCGTATCCCGTGGTCGTCGAGGAGCTCACCGACGCCGAGTACGAGCGGATCATGAGCGTGAACGCCGATGGTGTGTTCCACGGGATCCGTGCGGTCGTTCCGTCGATGAAGCGCCGCGGTGGAGGCGCCATCGTCGTGACCTCGTCACTCGCGGGTGTAGGACCGCACCCGGACGATCCGATCTACGCCGCGACCAAGCACTTCGTGATCGGGCTCGTCCGCAGCCTCGGCTGCCCCTTCAAAGAGCATGGGATCACCGTCAACGCGGTGTGCCCTGGTGCGGTCGACACACCATTGTTGGATGCCACCGGCCGACGCGACGCGATCGAAGCGCGCCGCCGACCGCTCATGATCGGCGATGACATCGCCGAAGCCGTCACGATGCTCCTCGCCGGCTCCGAGACCGGTCACGTCTACACCGTGATGTCAGGCCGAGGTGCCGAGCGCTACGAGTTCCCGGGGATCCCCGGGATGCCGAGCACCTGACGTGCGCGCGCACGCCCTTGGGCCTGCCGCCGGACGGCTACGAGGCCGGCGCCGACCACCGCGAGGGTCGCAAGGTCTCGGTCCCTCTGCTCAGGGTTGTGGCGCCGGGGTGACCGTGACGCTGCAGGTCTCCAGGTAGTACGTGGAGTACGTGACCGAGTCACGGACGAAACGCAGGTCCGAGCGCGCCAAGTCGGTGACGTCGAGCAGTTCCAAGAAGTACTCCTCGTCGTCGGCGACCCGCTCGTAGAGCTTCGCGACTCGCCGCATCGCCTTCTTGACCTTCTTCGGTGCGAATCTCGACGCTTTCCTGAGGCTGTCAGCGAGCGCTTCGATTGAGTCCGGGTCGAACTCGCCGGTGTACACACCGAAGGAATCCTGGAAGTCGACGGAGGCTTCGCAGAAGTCGTCGTTGCCGACACGGGGCGTCGCAGCACCGGCCGGGGCTGCTGCCGCCAGCAGGCCGGCCGAGCCGACGGCCGTGGCCGCGAGGATCGCGAGCTTGCGCATGTGTCGCTCCTGATTCTTCGATGAGGTCGGCCCACCCGGTTCCTGGAGCCTAAGACACCGCCCAGACACTATCAGCGCGGCCATCAGGAGCCGGCGGGTCGCCAGTACGGGATGCCGACGTCGTCGGCGGTCTTCACGAAGTACACCTCGACCGGGAGGTCGATTCGCACGTCGTCGGGGTCGCAGTCGGTGATCGAACCCAGCATCATCGGGCCCTCTGCGAGCTCGACCATCGCGATCACGTACGGCAGCTCGTCGCGGAACGGCCGAGCCCCGTACTGCCGGACGACGGTGAAGGTGTGGACGACACCACGACCAGAGCACTCGAGCCATTCGGGCTCGGTGGCACACGCCGTGCACAGCGCCCGCGGGTACCACTGCTTGTGTCCGCACTTCGGGCACTGCTGGATCAGCAGCCGGCCTTCAGATGCGGCTTGCCAGTACTCCCCGCTCACGCCGTCGGGTTGGGGCAGCGGCTTGATCCACTCTTCGACCGTCTTCACTTCATGCGCAGTCACGGGTGCTCATTCCCCAGCACCGCGACGCCGATGCACGAAAGCCAACCGCCCGAGCCCGCCGCGAGCGCGACCTTGCAGTCGGGCACCTGAGCGTCACCGGCCTCGCCGCGCAGCTGACGGGCCGCCTCGATGATCAAGAAGATGCCGCGCATGCCGGGATGGCACGACGAAAGTCCTCCACCGTCGGTGTTGAGCGGCAGCTTGCCACCGCGCTTGAGGTTCCCCTCGGAGACGAACGGACCACCCTCGCCCTGTTTCACGAAGCCGAGGCTCTCCAGGAGGATGAGGCAGGTGATCGTGAACGAGTCGTAGAACATCAACATGTCGACGTCGTCGTGGGTGAGGCCCGCGCGCCCGAGCGCCTCGGGTCCGGCCTGCGCACCCGCGCTGGTTGTGAAGTCGACCTGCTGCGAGATGTTCCAGTGCGTCTGGGCGCCTGCGGCACCGAGCACGTAGACGGGCGGCTTCGGCAGATCCTTCGCACGTTCCGCTGTCGTCATGATGAACGCGCCGCCGCCGTCGGTGATGGCGCAGCAGTCGAGCTTGTGGAGCGGGTCAGCGATCATTCGCGAGCTCAACACGTCGTCGACGGTCATGGGATCGCGGTACATCGCCTTGGGATTGAGCATCGCGTACTCGCGCACACCCACCGCGATCTCCGCGAGCTGCTCCGAGGTCGTCCCGAACTCATGCATGTGGCGGGTCGCGTACATCGCGTAGCTGCCGACGAGCGAGTTGCCGTAGGCGGCCTCGTACTGGATCGGCCCCGAGACCCGGGCACCAGCACGGGTGAAGCCGCCGGTCCCGAGCCGGCGCCCCATGCGTGAGAGCTGGTCGGAGCCATACGTGACCAGCGCGGTGTCGCAGGCTCCGTCGCGGATGGCGGCGGCCAGGTGCTGCACGTGGAACTCGAACGAAGACCCACCGGTCATCGTGCCGTCGATGTAGCGGTGGTTGATGCGGAGGTACTCGGCCATCGTGACAACGTCGTCCACCATCATCCCGCCGCCGCCGCCGGCGTTCACGTAGCCGTCGATCTCGGACTTGTCGATGCCCGCGTCCTCGATGGCGCGCCGCGCCGCGAGCACGTGGTGCTGCACGCCGTCGAGGTCGGGCGCGACCGGGTACTCCGAGAGGCCGATGCCGACGATGACGGGGGTGCGGTCCATGGGGCCGGTCAGGTTGTCACGCGTGCGGTCTCGTCCACCATTCGATCCCGACGAACCGCGCCCAGACCTACGGCTTGCGCCCCCGGACCGAGATCGAGAGCGGTCCGAGCATCACGAAGCCCGGCGTGCGGGCCTGGGCGAGTGCGGCATCGAGTGCTTCCGCGCTCATCACGCCGGCTTCGATCAACCGATCTCGCACGTGCTCGACGGCGAGGAACCACCATTCGGCGCTGTCCTCGCCGCCGCGCATCGTGTCGGCGTGTCCGACAGCCGTGAGGTCGACCATGCCGCGGTCCTGCAAGGCTGCAAGCAGCTTCGTGCCGTAGTTCGCGTCGCGGTACTCCTGGCTCGCCGACGCGGCGCACATCATTCGATGCAGCTCACCAAGCGGCTCTGGTAGCGGCTGCACTTCGAACGCACGCATGTCGGCTTCTTCGGCGACGAGCCAACCACCGGGTCGCAGCGCGGCGACCAATCGGTCGAGCACCGCTTCGCGTTCCGCGACATGCTGGAGCACGGCGCGGATGTGCACGAGGTCGAAGTGATCGGGCGGAAGTAGATCGCTCGTGATGTCGTGGTGCTTCACTTCGATCACGTCCGACGATGGAGGTTCGTGGAAGCGCAGGTCGACGTCGGTGGACAGGACGGATCCAGTCGGTCCCACCACTCCCGCGAGCCACTCGGAGATCGAGCCCGCACCCGCGCCAACCTCGAGGCACCGCCATCCAGGCCCAACACCGGTCGCTTCGAGCGATTCGATCGTGAACGGGTCGCGCCATCGCCCAAGCACTCGCAATCGTTCGTGCTCCCGACGCGCCGTCTCGTCGTCCGCCGCGATGGTGTACGTGGCGTCCGTACTCATGGTGGTGTCGTCCGTCATCTGTTCGCGGTGCGGCCGGCCGCGACCGGGTCACCATCGACGTAGAACTGCTTCACCCACTTCCGGAACCGCACGATCGGGCCGTCATCGGGCGCCAGTGCGGGCGGGTCGACCCAGATCTTGTGGTCGAAGATGACGACGTCTTCGTCCATCTGCTTGCGCAGATCGCGCACGAGCGCATCGCCGACGCGCTCGGTCTTGGCGCGCGCGTCATCCGTGTCACCCAGCATCTCGAGCTTGTAGAGCTTGATCGACCGCGTCGTCTCCCAGTCGACTGGGGTGCTGAGGTTCACGAAGAGTACGGGTGTGATCCCAGAGAAGCGCGCCACCGCGAACCCAGGACCCCACGAGTCGGTGTCGATGCGCCCGGATTGCGGCCCGCGCGGTGTCGAGAAGTTCACCTTCGAGCGAAGTCGGGAGAGGTAGCCGTCGTATTCGAGGCTTTCGACCTCGGGCACGTCGGCTGCGCCGTGCACCGTGCGCAGGTGGATGTAGTCGGGACCGTTCTCAGCCATCTCCTGCCACGGGCACTGCACGTCCCACTCGCCGCGCAGGTAGGGCGTCCATCCTGGATCCGTCGCCTCGGGCAGCTCCGGGATCTCCCACAACGGCGCGTCGCCGCGCGGGTGGTACCAGAACATGATCAAGCCGTTGCGATCGATCGTGGGGTACGACCGAATCTTCGCCTTGCGGTTGGGTTCGTCCGCGTACGGGATTCGGACGTTGACCCCGTCACCGTCGTACTCCCACCAATGGAACGGGCAGACGATGTTGCACCCCTCGACTCGCCCGCCGTACCCGAGATGCGCGCCCATGTGCGCGCAGTACGCGTCCATGACGTGCGCGTGACCATCCTCGTCCCGCCAGATGACGAGGTCGCGTGCCAGCCAGTGCGCCGTGCGCACCTCACCGATGGCGACATCCTCGGAGTACGCCGCGAAGTACCACGCGAACGGGAAGGCCCGGTAGTACGGGAACCGCTCGAGCGACGACATGGCGCTCGGTGCGGGTGCTCCCTGACGCGCCATGGCTTGCAGAGGCGTCTCGCCGTCGAACGTCCGGATGCGCGCCGAGAGTGCCGTCGAGAACCCGTCCTCGCTCACACCCGCAATGTAGAGCGGGATCGGTCGGTAGCCTCCCGGCATGGCGACTGACCTCAAGCTGGGACTGCAACTCGGGTACTGGACTGCGCAGCCGCGGCCAGCACGCGAGCTCGTGGAGCTGGCGACCACCGCTGAGGATGCAGGGTTCGACTCGGTGTGGACGGGCGAGTCCTGGAGCTCCGACGCGTTCTCGCCGCTCGCCGCGATCGCTGCGGCAACGTCGAAGGTGAAGCTGTGCACCGGCATCGCGCAGATCTCGGCGCGCACCCCTACAGCGATGGCAATGCACGCGATGACGCTGGACGGGTTGTCCGAAGGCCGAGCGTGCTTGGGCATCGGCGTGAGTGGTCCACAAGTCGTCGAAGGCTGGTACGGGCGGCCATTCTCCAAGCCGTTGGCTCGCACGCGCGAGTACGTACAGATCATCCGAGATGCGCTCGCGCGCAAAGCACCGGTCGCGGCACCGGGACCGCACTACCCGCTCCCCTACACCGGTGACGACACGATGGAACTCGGAAAGCCGCTGAAGATGATCACGCATCCGTTGCGCTCCGACGTGCCGATCTTCCTCGGCGCCGAAGGTCCGAAGAACGTCGCGCTCGCAGTCGAGATCGCCGACGGTTGGGTGCCGCTCTACTACTCGCCCGCTCGTCCCGAGGTGTACGAGCAGCAGCTGGCGAACGCACCATCGACCTTTGAGATCGCGGTCAATGTGCCGGTGAGCGTAAACGACGACGTCGCCGCCGCGCTCTGGCCGATCAAGGCTGCGCTCGGCTTCTACATCGGAGGCATGGGCGCGAAGACCAAGAACTTCCACACCGAGCTGATGGCGCGTATGGGCTACGAGGAAGAGGCGTTCCACATCCAGGACCTCTTCTTCGAGGGCAAACGGGACGAGGCGATCGCGGCGGTGCCCGACGCGTTCGCCGACGAGATCTCACTCGTCGGTCCGAAAGAGAGGATCGCGGAGCGCATCGAGCCCTGGCGCACGACGCCCGTCACCACGCTCCTCGTCGGCGGCACCGACCCGGACACGATGCGCTTCCTCGCCGACCTCACCCGCTAACGGGCCTCTTCGGGGTCTGACGGGTCGTCAGATCGTCACCTAGATTCGCTACGCCATGCCGTTCCCTGAGTACAACCTCGCTGACCTGTTCGAGCACGCGGCCGACAACTTCGGTGACCGCGAGTACCTCGTGTGCGAGGGCAAGCGGCGCACGTACGCCGAGATGGAGGAACGGGCGAACCGCCTCGCGCACCATCTCGCCGAGCACGGAATCGGGCCCGGCGACCACGTCGGCATCTACGCGTACAACTCGGTCGAGTGGGTCGAGACGCTCTGGGCAGTGTTCAAGCTCCGCGCCGTGTGGGTGAACATCAACTACCGCTACGTCGAGGAGGAGCTCTCCTATCTCTTCGACAACGCCGACCTGAAGGCTCTTGTGTACGCACGGGAGTTCGCTCCTCGCGTGCGCGGTGTGCTCCACCGGCTGCCGATGCTCACGCACTCCGTCGTGATGGAGGACGGCTCCGATGCCGACGTCACGGGTCTCGGCTCGGTCGGGTACGAGGCGGCGATGGCCGAGGGCTCCCCGGCGCGCGACTTCGGCCCTCGCTCCCCCGACGACCGCTACATCCTCTACACGGGCGGCACCACCGGCATGCCCAAGGGTGTCGTCTGGCGCCAAGAAGACGTGTTCTTCGCGCTCGGTGGCGGCATCGACCCGGTGACCAGTGACCGAGTCGAGAACCCGGGCACGCTCGTCGAGCAGGCGCTCGCCGGCGGGCCGCAGACGATTTTCCCGATCGCGCCGCTCATGCACGGCGCAACGCAGTGGGGCGTGATGAGCGGCGCGTTCCGTGGCAACAAGATCGTGCTGGTCGCCAAGTTCGAGCCGATGGACGTCTGGCGCTTCATGGCCCAAGAGAAGGTGAACTCACTCATGATCACCGGCGACGCGATGGCGCGCCCGTTGATCGACGCGTGCGTCGAGCCCGGCTTCGACGACCTCGACCTCTCGGCTTGGTTCTCGCTCGGGAGCACCGCCGCGCTGTTCTCCCCTGCAGTGAAGGACGAGTTCCTCGAACGTTTCCCGAACGTCGTGCTTGCCGAAGCCGTCGGCGCGTCCGAAAGCGGCGCGAATGGTTACGCCATCGTGCAGAAGGGCGGCACCGCGATGAAGGGTGGGCCGACCATCAACGCAGTGCGCGACACGGTCGTGCTCGACGAGGAAATGAACGTCGTCGAGGCTGGCAGCGACGTCATCGGGAAGCTCGCGCGCAAAGGCAACGTCCCGCTCGAGTACTACAAGGACCCCGAGAAGACCGCGGCGACGTTCGTGACCGCGCCGGACGGCACGCGCTACTCGATCCCTGGCGACTTCGCGACCGTCGAGGCCGACGGCAGCATCACCGTGCTCGGGCGCGGCTCGGTGTCGATCAACTCTGGCGGCGAGAAGATCTACCCCGAAGAGGTCGAGGGTGCGGTGAAGGGCCACCCCGAGGTGTACGACTGCACGGTGGTCGGGGTTGCCGACGAACGATGGGGCCAGCGCGTCGTCGCGGTCGTGAAGGCACGGGAAGGTGCCACCCCGACGCTCGAATCGATCCAGGAGCACTGCCGCACACTCATCGCGGGTTACAAGGTCCCGCGCGAGCTGCACCTCGTTGACACGTTCGTCCGCTCCCCGAGCGGCAAGCCCGACTATCGCTGGGCGGCCGATGTGGCGCGGCACACGAGCGTCAGCGAGTGAGCTCGCCCACAAACGACCGCGGGCCGAGTATCCCGGCCCGCAGAGAGTGAGCGAAGAGAGATGAAGACCAGAGCGACCGAGATGTTCGGGATCGATCTGCCGATCTTCGCGTTCAGTCACTGTCGTGACGTGGTCGCTGCGGTCAGCAAGGCGGGCGGCATAGGCGTACTCGGCGCGCTCGCGTTCACGCCGGAAGAGCTCGAGATGGAGCTCAAGTGGATCGACGACAACATCGACGGCAAGCCATACGGCGTCGACGTCGTGATGCCCGCGAGCTACGCCGGCCAGGGTGGCGACCTCGATCCCGACCGGATGGCCGAGCAGCTCGCCGAGATGATCCCCCAGCAGCACAAGGACTTCATCGAGAAGGTGCTGAAGGACCACGACGTGCCGCCGCTGCCGCCCGACGAGGACATCGGTTCGGGGTTGCTCGGGTGGACGCACGAAGGCGCGCGCCCACAAGTCGACATCTCGCTCGCACACCCGATCTCGCTGCTCGTCAACGCGCTCGGGCCTCCGCCCAAGGACATCGTCGACGAAGCGCATGAGCACGGCGTGAAGGTCGCGGCGCTCATCGGGTCGGTGCAGCAAGCCGAGCGCCAGGTGAACCAGGGCGTCGACATGATCATGGCGCAGGGCTATGAAGCCGGCGGTCACACCGGTGAAGTGGGTGTGATGGTGCTCGTGCCCGAAGTGGTCGACGCGGTCGGCGACAGCGTGCCCGTGCTCGCCGCAGGTGGAGTGGGTAGCGGTCGGCAGATGGCGGCGTCCATGGCACTGGGCGCCGAGGGTGTCTGGACCGGCTCGATCTGGCTCACGACGGCCGAGAGCGGCACACAACCGATGGTGATGGAGAAGTTGCTCGCCGCGAACTCACGCGACACGATCCGTTCCCGCGTGATCAGCGGCAAGCCGGCTCGTCAGCTGCGCACGGCGTGGACCGAAGCATGGGAAGGTCCCGACTCGCCGGGCTACCTCCCGATGCCGCTCCAGTACATGGCGACGTCCGAAGCGCAGCGCCGCATCTCACGCGCTGGCAACCGTGAGCTCACGGGCATGCCGGTCGGTCAGATCGTCGGTCGCATGAACAGCGTGCGCCCGGTGCGTGACGTCGTGTTCGACCTCATCGAGGAGTTCGTCGAGGTCACCGAGCGTCTCGACACACTGCGCGAGTCGGACTGACGCTCGAGCATGCCCGCCGTCTTCGTACACGGAGTGCCCGACACGGCTGAGCTCTGGGATGGGGTGCTCGCCGAGGTCGGTCGGGACGACGCGGTCGCCGTGCGACTTCCGGGGTTCGGCGCACCGATCCCCGATGGCTTCTCATGCACGAAGGAGGAGTACGCGGGCTGGCTTGCCGATCAGCTTCGTGCGCTCGGCGAGCCGGTCGATCTGGTCAGTCACGACTGGGGCGCGCTGATCGCGCAACGCGTCGCGACAACGACCCCCAACCTCGTGCGCACCTACATGCTCGCCGACTCCGGCGCCGTCGGCCCCTTCAAGTGGCACGAGCTCGCGCAGCAGTGGCAGACGCCAGAGATCGGTGAGCAAGTGATGGAGATGATGACGCCCGACCTCGTCGAGCCAGTGATGCGCGACAACGGCCACCCCGACCCGGCCACCTGCGCCGCGCACGTCGACGACACGATGAAGCAGTCGATCCTGCTTCTGTACCGCTCCGCCGTCGACGTAGGAGCCGAGTGGGACCCGGGCGAACAAGACATCGACCGACCTGGCCTGATCCTCTGGGGTCGCGACGACCCGTTCGCAAAGGCCGAGCGCGGCGAGGCGGTGGCGGCGCGACTCAAGGCCAGCTTGCAGCTGATCGATGGCGGGCACTGGGCGATCTTCGAGCACCCCGCCGAGACGGCACGACTGCTCACCGAGCACTGGGCATCCGCCGCCTGATCAGCCATCTGATGCGGCGTCGGACGCCCTGACACTGCGCCGGCCGCAGCGCTCACTACCCTTGATGCTGTGCCAATGACCCAGCAGCAGCGGGCCTTCGCCATCTTCGGCGGCGTGTTCGGTGGTGGGCTCCTCTTCACCTTCCTGCTGGTGTCGCTGTTGAGCGGCGGTGACGACAACGACAAGAAGATCGCGGTCGGGCCGAACCAGCCGAGCACCACCAGCTCGACGTTGACACCCACGACGTTGCCACCGACCACGTTGCCGCCCACGACGCTTCCGCCACCGCCCGGAACGATCGGCACATCACCACCGGCGACCGTCACGCCCGGCACGGTGGTCGTGGTCCCCACCACGAGTCCGCCCGGGCCGACCACGACCACGACTGCCCCACCAACCGTTGCGGAGCAGCTCGAAACGATCCTCGAGGAGACGCTGCTCTTCGGCGGTGAACCGCCTCCACCCGACACGCCACCTCGCGTGCGGGTCACGTACAACGAGGATGACTTCATCCGAGTGACCTGGGACCTCGACGCCACGCTCACCGAGGAAGAGCAGAAGTACCAGGCTCGGGAAGAAGCGGCCGCGATCCTCGCCGCGATCAAGGCCTTCGACGGCGACAACGACGAACGCGTCGTCCTGCGCGCGAACCTCCCCGACCCTGACGACCCGGGCGAGACGATCCGTGTCGTGCGCCTGGTCTACGAGCGGGCTTCGCTCGACGCGATCGACTTCTCGACGTTCGACCCGTTGACCGTGTTCGACGTGCCACCGGCCGACGACGCGGACATCGACGGCTCACTCAAGCCGGCACCGCCGCCGACCACGTCGACGTCGAGCAGCACCACCACCACGACCACCTGAGCGACCGGACGACGGCTCGGTCCTGGTCGCCTACGACCCGGACATCGATCGCACGCCAGCAGCAACCGCGGCCGCCGCGCGACCCAGCACTGCCGGCGGACCGGTTGTGGCGCGGCGGGTCCTGTGGGACCCGCCGCCCGTCACATTCTCTGCAGGATGCTCGCGGTGCCGATCGAACCACCGCAGCACATCGTGACGAACGCAAGCTCCTTGTCGGACCGCTCGAGCTCGTGCAGTGCGGTGGTGATCAGGCGTGCACCCGTCGACCCAACCGGGTGACCGAGCGCGATCGCGCCACCGTTGATGTTCACATGGTCGAGGTCGGGCTTGTGCACCTGCGCCCACGACAGCACCACGGCTGCGAACGCTTCGTTGATCTCGAACACATCGAAGTCGCTCATCGCCATGCCGGAGCGGTCGAGCATCTTGGAGGTGGCGTCGACCGGTCCGTCGAGCAAGTAGTACGGATCGGACCCTGTCACGAGCTGGTGCAGCAGCTTGGCGCGCGGCCGCACGCCGAGCGCCATCGCCTTGTCCTCGTCCATCCAGAGCACCGCGGCCGCGCCGTCAGAGATCTGTGACGACGTGCCCGCAGTGTGCTTCGAGCCTTCGTAGACGGGCTTGAGCTTGGCGAGCCCCTCCATCGTGGTCTCGCGCAAGCCTTGGTCCTGCGAGATGAGCTGCGTCTCACCGGTCGGCTGACCGTCCTCGCCCAGCACCGGCGTCTCGATCGGCGCGACCTCGCGCTCGAAGCGACCTTCGTCCCACGCCACCTTCGCCTTGCGCTGCGAGTGGAACCCCCACTCGTCGAGGTCTTCGCGGGTGATGCCGCGGTTGTCGGCGATGCGGTCGGCGGCGCCGAACTGCCCGTTGGGCGGGTCGTCCCACGGCCACGGCTCGGTCTTGTAGTGGCCGGGCCCGTTCATCACGTTCGCGCCGAGCTGGACGTGGCTCATCTGCTCGATGCCGCACCCGATCGTGATGTCGGCGCCACCCGCGGCGATGAGGCCCGCGGCCAGGTGGTTCGCCTGCTGGGCCGAGCCGCACTGCGTGTCGACTGTCGTGCACGCGGTCGAGTACGGAAGCCGGTCCTGACCGGCACTCAGCCACGCGTTGCGAGTGACGTTCGATCCCTGCTCCCCTGCTTGGGTCACGCACCCACCGATGACCTCGTCGACCATCCCAGGCTCGATGCCCGCGCGGGCGATCACCTGCTCGAGCGCGTGCCGCAGCGTCTCGGGGGCCTTCAGCCCCGACAACCAGCCGTTGCGCTTCCCGATCGGTGTGCGCACCGCCTCGACGATGACGGGCTGTCCCATCTCGTAGCTCCCTTCGTCGTGCCGCGTACGACGCGCAGCCTGTTGCATGTCTGATGGCACCAGAGGTTCTGTGGAGCAGGCAGTTTAGGATCCCGGGTACTTTGACGGCGAAAGACTCGAATCCCACGGCGTACCCGGTGCTCTACGTGCACCCGGACGATGCGGTCTCGCCGGAAGTTGCCGCGACGCGTCGGGCCACCGCCGCAGTGCGGCGGATCATCGCGGCCGCTGCGAACAACGATGCACCGGTCGCGAAGCTCGAGTCCGCGGCGACCACACTGGAGCAGATCGCCGACGACCTCGAGCCGCATGCGCGCACATCCCGCTACGAAGGCATCGGCGGGATCAAACTCGGAGGCGACAACTCACGCATCCTCGAATCCCACCCCATGATGGGACCGTCCAATGCCATCGCCCCGCCTATGAAGATCACCCGCGATGCGAACCAAGCGCGAGGAACCGTCACGTACAGCCATCAGTACGAAGGCCCGCCGGGACGCGTGCATGGCGGCTTCATCGCCGCGGCGTTCGACCAGGTGGTGGGCGCTGCCGCCGCACTGTCAGGGCAGGTGTTCTTCACCGGTTCGTTGAACGTCAAGTTCTTCGCGCCGACGCCGTTGCACGTGCCGCTCGTGTACGAGGCGACGTTGGACCGGGTCGAAGACCGCCGGCTGCACGCGACCGGCCTCCTCCGTGCCGGCGACGAGGTGACTGCCGAATGCGAAGGCATCTTCGTGACGGTTGCCGAGTCGACGTTTCACGAGGCGATGTCGGACGAAGCCATGTCGAACGACGTCGCCTGATGGCGGGGCCGCTCGCCGGGGTGAAGGTCGTCGAGCTCGTCGGCCTCGGACCAGGACCGCTCTGCGGGATGATCCTCGCCGACCTCGGCGCCGAGGTGCTACGCGTCGACCGCGCTGACGTCGCCCGGTCGACGGATCACTCCCGGCCGGCAACGAATGCGATGCACCGTTCCAAGCGCGCGATCGGCATCGACCTGAAGTCCAAGGAGGGCGTCGCCACGTTTCTCCGCATCACCGACACCTCCGACGCGTTGATCGATGTGTTCCGACCGGGTGTCGCCGAACGGCTCGGCATCGGACCCGGTGTGGCGTGCGCACGCAACCCTCGTCTCGTATACGGCCGGCTGACCGGTTGGGGCCAGGACGGTCCGTTGGCTGATGCCGCCGGTCACGACATCGACTACATCGCGGTTGCGGGCGCGCTCGAGCCGCTTGGCCGCGCCGGGCAGCCTCCGACACCGCCGATCAACGTGCTCGGCGACTTCGCCGGTGGCGGCATGCTGCTCGCCCTGGGCATCGCCGCCGCGCTGTTCGAGCGCGAGCACAGCGGCACCGGCCAAGTGATCGACGCTGCGATGGTGGACGGCGCCGCGCTCATGCTCACGCCGTTCTACGCCGCGCGAGCGTCCGGGTTCTGGGGTGAGCGCGGCACGAACCTCCTCGACACCGGTTCGCCGTTCTACGAGGTGTACGAGTGCGCGGACGGCAAGTGGCTCGCGGTCGGCGCGATCGAACCGCAGTTCTACGCAGCATTGCTCGACGTGCTGGAGCTCGACGCGAGCACACTCCCCGACCGCGACGACCCCGCGAGCTGGGCTCCGCTCAAGGAGCGCTTCGCCGGCATCTTCAAGACCCGCAGCCGCGAGGAGTGGTGTGCGCTCGCAGATGGTCGTGACGCGTGCATCGCGCCGGTGCTCACCCCGGTCGAGGCGCCCGAGCATCCTCACAATCAGGCGCGCCGAACGTTCCTCGACGTGGGCGGCGTGCCCCAGCCAGCACCGGCACCTCGCTTCTCTCGCTCGGCGGCTGCCTCACCGACCCCGCCGCAGCATCCCGGTGCTGGGACTGCAGCAACGTTGGCGGACTGGGGCATCGGGCCCGACGAGGTGGCGAAGCTCATCGAGTCCGGTGTAGTGGTCTAGCCATGCCGGTCCCTGCGCAACGAGATCTGGAAGCCACCCGCGGCATCCTCGCGAGCTGGCTCGCCACCAAGATCGCTGGCGCGAGCGACATCGAGGTCGGCCCGATCGGTGGACCGGCGTCCACCGGCTTCTCGAACGAGACCCTGATCTTCGACGCAACGTGGACCGCCGACGGCGCGCCGCACACCGAGTCCCTCGTCGTGCGCCCTGAGCCGGTGCATCACACCGTCTTCATGGAGCAGGACTTCGAATCGCAGTACCGCGTGCTCACGGGACTGGGCGAGCAGACCAACGTGCCGGTACCGCCGATCAAGTGGTACGAGACCGACACCAGCATCCTCGGCTCGCGCTTTTTCGTCATGGGGAAGATGGATGGCCGCGCGCCCGGGGACGCTCCGCCGTACACGATGAGCGGTTGGCTCCTCGACGAGTCGTCACCCGCGCAACGCCGCACGTTGGTGGGAAACGGCCTTGCCGCGATGGCGTCGATCCACGACGTCGACTGGAAAGGCCTCGGCTTCGACTTCCTCGACAAGCCGCAGTACGGCGCGACCGGCTTCGAGCAGCAGCTCCGCTACTACGAGGCGTCGTACGAGTGGGCTGCTCGAGAGCAGCCCGCCCCTCCGATCGCGGCGGCCGCGCTCGACTGGGTGCGAGCCAACGCTCCGGCTTCGGATCCTGAGGTCGGCCTCTGTTGGGGCGACGCCCGCATCAACAACATCCTGTTCGGGCCGGATCACGACGTGGTCGCCGTCCTCGACTGGGAGATGGTCACGCTCGCTGACCCGATGATGGATCTCGGCTGGTGGCTCTTCCTCGACCGGCACTTCCACGAGGGCATGCCCGCGCCGCGCATGGAGGGGTTCCCGACCCGCGAGGAGATGGTGGCGCACTACGAGAAGGTCCGCGGCGTGACCGCCCGCGACCTCGACTTCTACGAGGTGTTCGGCGGGTTCCGGTTCGCGGTGATCATGATGCGGATCGCCCACCTGCTCGTCGAGTTCGAGCTCCTGCCGCCAGACAACGACGTCGCGACGAACAACGCCGTCACGCGCGTGCTCGCCGACATGCTCGGCCTCGAGCAACCCGGTCCGGGCTTGTCGAACTACGCCGGCGCGCAATGATGCGAGTGTGAACTCGCCGCGCGGCGCCCGGTAATCTGCCCGTCATGGCAGTGAAGGTTGGTGCTCGGTTGGCGTGCGGGCAGTGCGGCACCGAGATCATCGTGGTGAAGCCCACCGAAGGCGACGTGGCGTGTTGTGGTGCGCCGATGGCGGAGAAGGCAAGCTCGTGAGCAACCTCTTGGGCAAGCGCTACCAGTGCGCCGAGTGTGAGGCGACCGTGCTCGTCACCAAAGCCGGCGACGGTGCCCTCGAGTGCCACGGCCAAGCGATGGAAGTCGCGCAAGCCAAGCCGCTGCCGTCCTCTGACTGAGTCCCCTGACTGAGTCCTCCGACTGCGCCCTCTGACTGAAGCGGTCCTCAGCCCTTCGCGGGCTTCGCGACCACGGTGAAGGTCGCCTGCACGACCGTGCTCTCGTCACCGGTTGCGGTCACGGTGTACGTGCCGGGAACGTCGGCGTCACCGAGCTCGTAGGAAGTCACGTAGCCACCCTCGTCCGACGCGCGACGTGACTGTCCGGTGAACGTTCCGGCTGGTCCTTGAATCTGGAACGCGACGTTCTCACCCGGCTTTGCGCCCGTGAGGCGCAGCTTGACGCTCCCTCCCACCTTCACCGTCGGGGGCTCCACTGCCAGGTGTGCCGTCACGATCGGCGGAATCGTCAGGATCTGCCCCACGAAGAGGTTGTCCGGCGACGTGATCGCCTCGTTCGCGTCGAGGATCGCTTCGGTGCTCAAGCCGAACTGATCGGCGATGGACAGCAGGGTGTCGCCTTGGACCACCGTGTACATGACCTCCCCGCGGGTCGACGTCGTGACCGGCGGGATCGTGGTCGTGACCGCCACGACCGGGCCGGAATCAGCGACCTCGTCGTCGCCACCCCCGCTGCCGAACATCACGACAAAGACCACGACGAGGAACACAGCCAGGACGCCGACTACGATGACCGTCGCCCGGCCGTGATTCGGACGCCCAGTCGAACGCGGCATGTACCTATCGTCGCACCAACTCCGGGTGCGGCGCGGTCAATCCCGTTGACCGGCGCCAGAGCGGTCAGAGGCCCATGAAGCTGCCGCCGTCACACACGATGGTCTGGCCGGTCACGTAGCCACCCTCTTCGCTCGCGAGGAAGACCGCCACTCCGCCGATGTCGCGCTCGGGATCACCGATGCGGCGCAAGGACGCGCGTGCTTCCACGCGCTCCTTGAGGACGGGGTTCTCGGCGAACGCACCCGCCAGAGCGGGCGTCTGCGCAACCGGCGCGATCGCGTTCACCGTGATCCCCAGTGGTCCCCACTCTTTCGAGAGGCTCTTGGTCATCGCCCGCTGGGCCGCCTTCACGGCCGAGTACATCGGGATGTTGACGCTGCCTTCCACACCGGCCGGCGAAGTGAGAAGGATCAGTCGACCCTGTGAACCCGCGCGTTGCAGGTGCGGGAAGGCGAGCACGGCGCTGTAGTACGAGCCCCACACTGCGCTGCGGGAGTTCTGCTCCCAGAGGTCGAGCGTCGCGTCTTCGAATCGGTGACCCGTCCCGCCACGGAACGCGTTGTGCACCATGATCTCGAGGCTGCCGTACTGGTTCACCGTGGCAGCAACGCACGCCTCCATGTCGGAACGACTCGTGACGTCGGTGACGATGCACGTCGCGCTACCGCCGCGAGCGCGAATCTCGCCCGCCGCGGGCTCGCCGGTCTCTGCGCGCCGTGCTGCGATCACCACGTTCGCGCCTGCGGCGGCGAAGGCATGCGCGATGCCGAGTCCGACACCCTGACCAGCGCCGGTGACGATCGCCGTGCGTCCGGAGAGCCGCGACTCGGTCGCCGCGGCGCTCACGGAGCCATTCCTCTCTTCACGGGGCCATCCAGATCCCGCCGTCGGCACCGATGGTGGCGCCGGTGACGAACGCCGCGGCGTCGCTGGCGAGGAACACGGCCACCGGACCGAGATCGTGCTCAGGCTCGCCACGGCCACCGAGGGCTGGCGGCGCGAGTGACACAGAGGTGGACTCGATCCCGATCGGCACTTGCTCAGGCGCCACCGCCAAGCAGTTGAGAGTGATGCCGTCGGGGCCCCACTGCCGCGCGACCGCCTTGATGAGGACGCGTTGGGCCTCCTCGACCACCGTGTACGTCACCAGCCGCGCCGCGCCCGACATCGCGATCGTCGGTACGACGAGGATCACGCTTCCGGAGCGATCACGGAGGTATGGGTACGCGGCTTGGAGCAGGAACATCGTCCCGCGCAACGATCCTTCCCAGATCGTCTCGAAGCGCTCATCGTCGACGTCGACGAAGTCACAGTGCTCGAACGCGATCTCAGGAACAGACGCGTGCACCAACACATCCACCTGTCCCACGCTCTCGGCCGCGACCACAAGCGCTTCGTCCGCGGCTTCGCGCGAGTCCCACGACGCGTCGATTGCCGCCGCCCGAACATCCGCCGACTCCAGCTCTCGTACCACCGAGGCGAGCGCTTGCACGTCACCGAACAGCGCCACCGCGGCGCCGGCCTTGCCGAGCGCCAGCGCGAGTCCGCGTGCTAGCGGCAGCTCCGCGCCGGTGACCGCGGCGATGCGGCCGTCGAGCCTCACACTTGCATCCTGATCTGGTCAGGGAGCGGGAACGCGGACGGGAAGCTCCTTGATGCCGTTGATGAAGTTCGACCGCAGGCGACGCGGCGGCCCGGCCGCTTCCAACGTCGGGAGGCGTGTCAGCAGCTCCTCGAAGATGACTCTGGCTTCGAGACGGGCGAGGGATGCGCCGAGGCAGAAGTGTGGGCCGCCGGCACCGAAGGCCACATGGTCGTTGGGTGTGCGCTCGACGTTGAAGTGGTCGGGATCTTCGAACGCGGCGGCGTCACGGTTCGCCGACACGTACCACATCGAGACTTTGTCGCCCGCGGCGATGGCTTGCCCTCCGAGCTCGGTGTCAGCGCGACACGTGCGACGAAAGTGCATCACCGGCGTGACGAACCGAAGCAACTCCTCGATCGCGGAGGGAACGAGCGACATGTCGGCGAGCAGTTGCTCACGCGCGTCCCGATGCTCGAACAGCGTCAGCATCCCGCCGGTGATGAGATTGCGGGTGGTCTCGCTTCCCGCGTTCATGAGCAGCATGAAGAAGAGATCGACGTCCATGGGAGTCAGCCGGTCACCGTCGACCTCGGCGGCCAACAGCACGCTCAGGAGATCGCTGCCCTCGCCGCCAGCCCGCTCGGCCGCGAGCCGATCGGCATAGGCGAACATCTCCGCCATCGCGACGCGGGCGTCGGCTTCGGTGCCACCGAGGTCGGGGTCGCCGATGCTCATCATCGTCTCGGTCCAGGCGAACACCGTGTGGCGCTCGTCCTCAGGAACGCCCACGAGCTCCGCGATGACCTGCAACGGCAGCTCGACCGCAACGTCTTCGACCAAGTCAAACGCGCCTTTGGCGGCCGCCGCGTCCACCAGACGCGCCACGATCTCGCGGATGCGCGGCTTGAGCAGCGCGATCTGGCGCGGCGTGAAGCCCTTGTTCACCAGCTTGCGCAGCTGCGTGTGGCGCGGCGGATCCTGGTTCAGCATGATCTCGCCCGCACCCGCTCCAGCATCTCCTTCGCGGGGTGATGGATCCTTGATCATCGTGTTCGGGTGCGAGCCGAACAGCTGTGGGTGCCGCGAGACCTCCATCACGTCCTCGTATCCGGTCACCGCCCAGTAGCCCGGCCCGTCGGGCTCGGGCAGGAAGCAGACCGGCGCTTCCTCGCGGAGCTGCCGAAAGACCTCGTGCGGTGGACCGTCGGCGAACAGCCCGAGATCGAAGAGGTTGACGTCGAGCGTCTTGACGCTCACGCGGTGACGCGCGGTCGTACCTCGCAGGCCTCGTCGAGGTCGAGGATCATCGTGAGACGACCGAACGCAACCCAGTTGCCGATGCAGATCGTGAGGTCGAGGATCTCCGCGTCGGTGAAGCTCGCACGGAGTCGCTCGAAGAACGCGTCGTCGATCGATCGGTGGTCGACCGAGAACTTCTCGGCGTACTCGATGGCCAGTCGTTCCTGCTCGGAGTACTGCGGGTGGTCGGTGTTCTCGACGTGTGCGTAGAGCTCTTCGTCGACCCCCTGGTCCGCGAGCTCAGGGATGCGCCAGCCCTGGCAGACCGTGCAACCGTTGATCTGCGCGATTCGCATGCGTGCGGCTTCGCGCACACGGGCTGGCAGCTGGCTCTTCGAGTACACCGCGTAGGACAGGTTCGACACGGCCTCGCCCATCTCGGGACGCAAGCCCCAGACCTGGACGATCTCCGGCTGGTCGGTGTTCCCCTCGGGCATCTGGATCCGAGCCATCAGACAAGCTCCTGTTCGGCAAGACGCGAGCGAGCGTACAGCGATCCATCCTTCGACCCGGTGAGAGCAGCCGCGACGCAGCCCTGCATCGAGACGTCGACGACGGCGCCATAACCGGACTCGACCACGTCGGCCGCAGCGGATGCTGCGGCGAGACCGGCAAGTGGATCGGCGGGTGCATCGCCGACGAACACCGGTGCGTCCTCTCCCCCTGCAGCGACGGCGAGCCCGCCGGCCACCGCGGCGTCGTCGCCGAACGCCACTCGCTCGCGCCACTTGCTCGCCAGCCCGTATCCCGTGATCGCCACCCACACCAGGCCGTCGGCGTGCACACGCCGCTCGAGATCGAGGCCCAGCTGTTCGAGTGCGCGCGCCCGGGCGGAGGTGATGACGACATCGGCGGCCTCGACGAGATCGCCGAGCGCTGAGTGGTCGACGACTCGCTCCTCCTTCCCGCCGTTCAGCCGTTGCCAGAACACGGGATCACCCGCGCGAGCACCGTCGGGACGCCCGACGAGCTCGGCCTTGATCACGCGCGCACCGCGCGCACCGAGGAGTCGGGCACAGAGTGGACCAGCCCAGAGCGCGGAGAGGTCGATGACGACCGGTGTCGCACCGAAGGTCCGGAGCGCGCCGACCGTCACATGCGTGGCTTCGAGATCAGGGTTGGGTGCGACGGCGACGGCCGCGGGGATGCCGAGCATCTGAGCTCGATCCACCGCATCCGCAGCGTTGACCGTGAGCAGGTGCGCGGCCACCGCGTCCCATTCCGGCCCATCCCACTCGTGCCGCATCCACGCGGCGAGCAGCTCCACGTCGCTCGCACGGGCAAGGTTCAGCGCGAGCCATCGACCGTCACCGGCAGGAAGGAGCTGACACGTGCCGCCTGCCGACACCGTCCCGTCGTGCGCAATGCCGAGGATCGCCGATCGCTCCCGCATCAGCGCAGCGCCATCCATGCCGAACGGCTGGGCGAGCGCGTTGGCCGCCTCGTGGAGCAGTCGTTGCGCGGCACGCACGCTCAATGGAAGATCTCACCGCCGTTCACGTCCAACGACTGCCCGGTGATCACCGCCGACAGATCGGACGCGAAGAACACCGCGGCGTTCGCACACTCGTCGTCCGCCGGGATCTCACCGAGCGGGATCTGCGCCGCAACCTCGGCGTAGCTCTCCTCGGGCGACTTGCCGGTCTGTGACTTCATCATGTCGAAGTACATCTCGACGCTCGGGCCCCACATCCACCCCGGCACGATCGAGTTCACCCTGATCCCGTGCGGGCCGAGCTCCTTGGCCAGCGCTTGCGCAGCGGTGAGCAACGCTGCTTTCGAGGTCGCGTACCCACCCTGGAGTGGCAGCACCTTGCGGATGATCATCGAGTTCACGAACACGATCGATCCGCGACCCTGCGCCTTCATCGTCGGGATCACGGCATGAGTGAGCTGGAGGCTCCCGAACAGGTTCACGTCCATGATCCGACGCCAGTGGGCGAGGTCAACGTCGGCGAACGGCTGGAACACATCACTGGCGAACGCGTTGTGCACCAGCACGTCGACACGCCCGAGATCGTCGAGCGCCGTCCGGACCAACCGCTCACAGTCGTCGACCTTGGTGATGTCGGTGACGGCATGGGTGGCGCGCCGTCCCATGCCTTCGATCTCGGCGCGAACTTCCTTCAGATACGACTCGGTGCGCGCGCCGAGCGCCACGTCGGCACCCTCCCGCGCGAACGCCAGTGCGATCTCCTTGCCCAGACCCGGTCCTACTCCCGAGACGATCGCGGTCTTTCCCGTCAAGAGCGCACTCATGGTCAGTCCATCGTCCGGCCGCAGTTCACATCGAGCGTCTGCCCGGTGATCACCTTCGAAAGATCGGAAGCGAAGAAGAGAACGGCGCGCGCGATCTCGTCCGACGTCGGGATGTAGTGCAGTGGGTTCATCGCCTTGATCTCGTCGGCGATCACTTCCGCGGTGACACCTCGCTGCTCCGCGTTCCACGCGAAGTACTCGTCGAGCGTCTCGCTCTGGATGTGGCCCGGTGCCACGCAGTTCACGCGGATCTTCTGCGTGCCCAGCTCGGTGGCCATCACCTGTGCGGCGGTTGTCAGCGCCCGTTTGGAAGCCGCGTAGCCGGCGAGCAGCGGGATTGGGTTCTTCACCGACAGCGTCGTGATCATCACGATCGATCCGCCGCACGCCGCTGCGAGATGTGGGATCGCCGCCTGGCAGAGCTGCAAAGTTCCGAACACGTTGACGTTGATCGGTGCGCGCCAGCGGGCCGGATCGAACCCGTCGAACGGGTCATGCCAGTCCTCCTCCGAATACGCGTTGTTCACGAGGACATCGATCCGTCCGAGCTCAGCCGCCGTCGTCTCGACGAGTACCCGGCAGTGATCCGGCTCGGTGATGTCAGTGGGCACGCAGAGCGCACGACGGCCGATCCCTTCGACCTCGAGCGCGACGTCCCGCATCGAGGTCTCTCGGCGCGCCGCGAGCGCAATGTCAGCACCGGCGTTGGCGAGCGCCATTGCGATCGAGCGACCCATCCCCGGACCGACCCCCGACACGATCGCGACCCGGCCGTCCAGCAGGCCGGTGGTGTCGACGACGGGGCTCACAGCGTTGCTCGGCGAGATTGCAACATGTTCTACTTTTCCCGCCATGCCGTTCAACCTGGCTGACCTCTTCGAGGTCGTCGCCGACACCTGCCCCGACCGGCTGGCACTCGTCGCGGGCGACGCTCGGCGGACCTACCGGGACCTCGAAGAGCGTGCGAACCGCTTCGCGCACCATCTCGCGGATGCGGGCGTCGCAAAGGGTGACCCGGTGGCGGTGCTGGCGTGGAACCGGGCCGAATGGATCGAGGCCGAGCTCGGCATCTACAAGGCGCGGGCGTCGGTCATCAACGTCAACTACCGCTACGTCGCCGACGAGCTGCGGTACATGCTCGAGAACTCCGACGCGGTGGCGCTGGTGTTCGAGCGCTCGTTCGCGCCGATGGTGCAGGAGGTGCGAGCGGGGGCGCCCAAGCTCCGCCACTTCGTGGTCATCGACGACGGCTCCTCCCCCTCCGACCAGGACGCCAAGGTCGCCAAGGCCGTCGCCGAGCTGGGCGCTGTCGACTACGAGGACGCCCTCGCGGCTGGGTCACCTGCCCGGGACTTCGGCCCCCGCTCGGCTGACGACCTCTACATCCTCTATACCGGCGGCACCACCGGTCTCCCCAAGGGTGTGCTCTGGCGCCAGGAAGACATCTTCTTCGCTGCGCTCGGCGGCGGCGGCTTCGGTCAGCCGCCCATCACCAGCGCCGAGGAGCTCGCGACCCGCGTCGTTGCCGACGACGCCGTCGCCGTGCAGATCGTGAACGCTCCGATGATGCACGGTGGCGGGCAGTGGTCGTCGTTCATCAGCTTCTTCGGGGGGAACACCGTCGTGTTGAACTGCGATCACCACTACGACGGCGATCGCGTGCTGCGCCTCGCCGAAGGTGAACGGGCCACCACGATCATGGTGGTCGGCGATGCGATGGCCCGACCGCTGGCTGACGCACTCGCCGCCCCCGATGCCGAGTACGAGCTGTCGTGCGTGTCCGTCATCGGCTCGGGCGGAGCGATCCTCTCTTGCGCGGTACGCGAAGAGCTCGCCCGTCGCCTTCCTGATGCCGTCGTGATGGACAGCTTCGGCGCGTCGGAGACCGGGCACGCTGGCACCGTGCTCGACCTCGAGCACGGTGGACCGAAGTTCACGATGAACCCGACCACGAACGTGCTCGACGACGAGGGCCGGCCGGTGAAGCCGGGCTCCGGCCAGGTTGGCCGGCTCGCCCGTCGTGGTCACATCCCGCTCGGGTACTTCAAGGACGACGAGAAGACGGCGGCCACGTTCCTGATCGATCCCGATGGCGAACGATGGGTGGTTCCAGGCGACTCGGCGACGATCGACGCCGACGGCACCCTGCATCTGCTCGGTCGCGGCTCGGTGTGCATCAACACCGGCGGCGAGAAGGTCTACCCGGAAGAGGTCGAGGCGGCGCTGAAGGCGCACCCCGATGTGTTCGACGTCGTCGTCATCGGTGTGCCCGACGAGCGATTCCAGGAGCGTGTTGCCGCCGTCGTCCTGCCGCGTGATGGTGCCGCTCCCACACTCGACTCGCTTGCCACGTTCTGTCGCGATCGGATCGCTGGCTACAAGGTGCCGCGCGAGCTGCATCTCACCCAAGAGATCCCGAGGACACCGGTCGGCAAACCCGACTACCGATGGGCGAAGGCCCTCGCCATGAAAGGAACGGCGTGACCACGACCGAAGTGCCAGCAACCTTGGGCTTCTGGGGCATCGCCCAGGGTCGGCCCGACCACCTCGCGATCGTCGATCCCGACGAGCAGCACGTGCTCGCCGGTGACCTGCTGGCGTCGTGCAACCAGATCGTGCATGGCTTGCGCGCCATGGGACTCCAGCCCGGCGATGCGGTAGCGATGCTCCTGCCGAACTCTGTCGAGGTGTTCGAGCTGTACCTCGCACTGGGCCAAGCCGGCTTCTACCTCGTGCCGATCAACTGGCACCTCGTCGGCCCGGAGATCGCCTACATCCTGGACGACTCCGAAGCGAAGGTGTTCGTCGCGCACAGCCGCTTCGCGAAGGACGCGCAGGCTGCCGCCGACGAGATCAACTTCCCCGCCGAAGGTCGCTTCGCGGTCGGTGGCGACATCCCCGGCTTCCGTCCCTATGAAGACCTGAAGGCGGGACAGCCGACGTCGATGCCTGACGACCGTCAAGCGGGACTGGTCATGAACTACACGTCGGGCACGACCGGGCGGCCGAAGGGGGTGCGTCGCCCACTGCCGGGGAGCGATCCCGAGACCGCCGGCAACTACTTCGGCGGGATGCTCTTCATGTTCGGGCTTCAGCCGTTCGACGACAACGTGCACATCGTCGGTTCGCCGCTGTACCACACCGCAGTGCTCGTGTTCTCCGGCTCCGCGATCCACATCGGGCACACGCTCGTGATCATGGACAAGTGGACGCCAGAGCAGATGCTCCACTTCATCGATGAGTACAACGTCACCAACACGCACATGGTGCCGACGCAGTTCGTGCGCCTGCTGGGTGTGCCCGAAGACGAGCGGAAGAAGTACGACGTGTCGTCGTTGCGTTCGATGGTGCACGCTGCCGCGCCGTGCCCGCCTGAAGTGAAGCGTCAGATGATCGAGTGGTGGGGTCCGGTGATCGACGAGTACTACGCGGCGAGCGAGGGCGGCGGGACGATGGTGAGGGCTGCCGAGTGGCTCGAACATCCCGGCACCGTCGGGCAGGCGTGGCCGATCTCTGAGATCGCGATCCTCGACGACGATGGCAACGAGCTCCCCGCCGGCGAGATCGGCACCGTCTACATGCACATGCAGACGGGGAACTTCGAGTACTTCAAAGACAAGGACAAGACCGACAAGAGCCGGCACGGCAAGTTCTTCACCGTCGGTGACGCTGGCTACCTCGACAAGGACGGCTGGCTGTTCCTGTCGGACCGCAAGATCGACATGATCATCTCGGGTGGGGCGAACATCTATCCCGCAGAGATCGAGAGCGAGCTGATCATGCACCCGAAGGTTGCCGACGTCGCGATCTTCGGGATCCCCCACGAGGACTGGGGTGAAGAGGTCAAGGCCGTCGTCGAGCCCATCGAGGGCGTCGACGCCGGTCCTGAGCTCGAGGCCGAGATCCTCGAGTGGTGCCGTGAGCGGCTCGCCAAGTTCAAGACGCCGCGCTCGATCGACTTCACGACCGAGATGCCGCGCGATCCCAATGGCAAGCTCTACAAGCGCAAGCTCCGCGATCCCTACTGGGAAGGCCGCGAGCGAGCGATCTGAGCCGCCGCCGCGCGCGACCGATCCCGTGCCAGCCCGCGAAGGGGCAGGGCATCGGCCGCGCGTCATTCCTCTTCAGTTGTCAAAGAGCGGTTGGGGAAGTGACCGCGTCGGGCGCGTGCCGGTCAGGGATCGGGCCCGTCGCGCGGACAGTCGTTGCGGTGGATCCGTTCGAGATCGCCGGGTAGGTCGGGATCCCCGATCAGCCGCCACGACCCGTGCGGTTCATACTCGTGGTGGCAGGGCACGCACACGCCAACCAGCTTCTTCGGGTCGTGGTTGCCGCCGGAGCTGCGCGGGTCCATGTGGTGGATCTCGCGTGCTTGGCGCTCGCACCCAGGTGTGCGGCACTCCCGATCGCGCGCCAACACGAAGCGGCGGACCTCAGCCGGGATGCTCTCCTGGTCGATGTCGCTGCTCGGCACGAGGCCGCCCAAGTCGTCGACCACCTGACGCGTGGTGCGCGGCGGCGTGTCGGCGAGGAACTCAGCGAGCCGCCGCTTCGCGACCGCCATGCCATTCGCCTCGAGTGCATCGGGCTCGTCGGCGCGCACCTGCATCATCACGAGGGGCTTGAAGTTCCCCTTGGTGGCGGGGTCGGCGTCGGCGTAGTTGCGCACGAGGTCCATGAACGCGTCCGCCATCCGGTGGGCGCGGGTGTCCCACGGCTGGCCGGGCGCGGGCTTCATGCGGTCGATCATCCGCTCGAGCACCGCTTCGGCAAGGACGCCGTCGATGTCGGGGAGGTCGCCCCGGAACGACACCATGCCCTCCGCGGGCCGGCGCCAGATCGAGAACCGGCGAGCCTCGATCCGCGCGTCGGATGTCGCTGTGCTCACTGGGCGCGAACGGCGCGCAAGGCGACCGAGCTCCGACGGTGAGCACCGGGCACCGCGCTCCGCCCACTCCTTGTCGGTGTCGGGTGTGGCGAGCTCGACGATCGGCTCGAGCTGGTCCCACGTGAGATCGCCCGCGTGGGCAGCAGCTGCGATCGCCGGCTGCTGCTCCAAGGCACGTCCGACTTCCAGCAACGATCGAGCAGTCCGGGCCGACAACGCTGCGTCGTGCTCCTCGAGTGCGGCGCGCTCGTCGAGCACCTTGGTGATCGCCACCTCTTCGAGGCGCCATCGCTGCTGCTCGCCTCGGGCTTCGCCACGGAGCTTGCGCAGCACATCGGTCGGGTGGCAGCGCAGGTCGTCGAGGCGCGCCGAGAAGTCGTACGGCCCTTCGCTGGCACTCGGGTCGGCGGTGAGCACTGCGTCGTGCATGCCCTCACTCAACCATGGGGGTGTGACAGTCATCCGCAGCGCGCTGACCTGCGGGAACGCGCGATCGCGAGGGTCGGGCGTCAGCCGAAGGTGGTGGTGAGGAGCGCTCCCAGCGTGAAGCTCGCCAACTGGAGCCCGAAGCGCGTCATTGCTGCGCTTCGAGCAGCGTGTCGCGCAGCGTCTGCACCACGTCGTCCTCGACTCCGATCGCAGCTGCGTAGCCGGCCCAGCTGTCGTACCGCGCGTGCATACCCTCGATGAGGCCTTCCATGCTCGCGGCGTGCGCGCCGAGCAGGTCCTCGGGCACGTTCTTCCAGATCTCCGCCCGTTCGGCGGCCCCCTCTTCGGGGAGCTCGGCGCGGCCGCGTTCGTGGATCTTCTCGACCACTTCGTGCGTGAGCGCGTAGTCGGCGACGATGTCGAGGTCGCTCACTCCGAGCAGTCCGAGCAACACCGCCGAGAACACACCGGTGCGGTCCTTGCCGGCCATGCAGTAGTAGACGGCAGGCAGTGAGTCCGATTCGACGAGTGTGCGGAGCGCCGCTGCGTAGGCGCTCGCCCCCGACTCCATCATCAGCAGGTAGATCTCGCCGACGGTCTCCAGCGGCTTCCAGTCGGGCGGCCGCACGACGTGCAGCACCTTGTCGACGGTCGGCACGTGGACGTGCTTGATGTCGAGGTTGCCCAGGTGACCGATGCCGATGCGGTCGAGCTCGTCGTGGGCGCGGAAGTCCAGCGCCGTCTTGATCCCGATCTTGGCGAGCCGAGGCCCGTCGGCCTCGGTCAGGTGGTGCAGCGAGTCGCTGCGAAACACTCGGCCCCACCGCACGTGGCGGCCGTCGGCGCCGGTGTACCCACCGACGTCACGGAAGTTGAGCGGTCCTTCGAGCGCGACGCGCCGGTCACTCACGGGCATCACGCAGGACGATCAGTCTTCGGCGATGGAGATGGCCTGCTTGGGGCACTGGCGCACGGCCTGCTCCACCTTCGGGCGCAGGTCGTCGGGCGGGTCCTCATCGAGGATGTAGAGGAAGTCGTCGTCTCGCACCTCGAAGACCTCAGGCGCGATCCCCATGCAGATCGCATTGCTCTCGCACAGGTCGAAGTCGACCACGACCTTCCACGCCATCCCGTTCGCCTCCCCGGAGGTCTCCTGCAGGTTCGGGCCCACCCTACCTACTCAGGCCTGATCCCTCGCACTACTCCTTGGACAGATTGGTGAAGTCGGGCTCCCGCTTCTCCAGGAACGCGGCGATCGCTTCTCGGTTCGCGGGTGCGCCGGTGAGCGACTTGAAGACCTCTTCTTCACGCATCCTGGCGGCGTGCGCCGCGTCCTGGCGCGTCGCCAGCAGCAGGCGCTTGGTCTCCACGAGTGACGCGATCGGCATCCGTGCGATCGCGCGCGCAACCTCGAGCGCCTCCGCGACCAGCTGCTCGGGCTCACACAGGCGCCACACGAGCCCACACTCGGCGGCTTCGCGCGCGTCCATCCAGTCGGCGGTGAAGAACACGTGCGCGGCGGCCTGACGACCCATCACCGCGGGCAGGTTGAACGTGCTCCCCGCTTCCGGGACCACGCCAAGCGACGCGAACGGCAGCCGGAATCGCGCGGAGGTGCTCGCGAGCACCAGATCGCAGTACGGGAGCATCGTGGTGCCCAGACCCACGGCGACGCCGTTGACCGCGGCGACGAGCGGCTTGGGGAACACCTCGAGTGCTCCGATGAACCGTTGGAAGCCATGTGGAGCCCGCTCGCCTGCCGTCTCAGCGCGCGTGGCCGGATCACTGAGTCGACCCATCTCCGCGAGGTCTTGTCCGGCCGAGTAGGCGCTCCCCTCCCCGGTGAGCACGACCACGGCGATGTCGTCGCGCTGGTCGGCTTCGCCGAGTGCGTCGGCGACCGCAAGGTACAGATCGGCGTTGAACGCGTTGCGCGCTTCAGGCCGGTCAAAGGTGATCAGCCGCACCCGGTCGGCATCGTCGACCTTGATCACTCGGACACGGCCTCGAACGGGTTCGTCGTGAGGTGGCGACTGAGGTCCCCGAAGAGATCACACAGGTAGACGCGCTCGGTCAGGCGCCACTCGCCATCCACCTTTGCGAACGTGTCGTGATAGCGGCCGGCGATGATCGCCTGAAGCGGGAAGTCGTCGACCTGCTGGAAGACCGTGAAGTACGACCGTGCCGTCGCGATGCCAGCGTCCTCGTCGGCGTCGATCACCAGGTTCGTCGTCACGTGCTTGGTGCGCGGCGTTCCGTCGTCGTAGCGCCGCACCATCTGCATCTTCTCGATCACGTGCGCCGAGCCCGTCTCGCCCGGGTCGTCGTAGCCGCCACCGCGGTACCGAGCGTGCGCGAAGAGCTCGGCAACACCCTCGAAGTCGCCAGCATCGAGCCGCTGCGCGTACCCGTACACGATGTGCTCGATCGCATTCCTGGCATCGCTCACGGTCGCCGAGGCTACCGACCGCGCCGCAGGTAGCCGGGGCCCGAGCGGCCCGGCGCGCAGCGCCGAGAGCGGACGAGGCGAGGCTACCGACCGCGCCGCAGGTACCCCGCGGCGCAGGTAGCCGGGGCCCGAGCGGCCCGGCGCGCAGCGCCGAGAGCGGACGAGGCGAGGCTACCGACCGCGCCGCAGGTACCCCGCGGCGCAGGTAGCCGGGGCCCGAGCGGCCCGGCGCGCAGCGCCGAGAGCGGACGAGGCGTTACCGTCCGGTCCCATGGCGATCGGCGTGTCGAGGGTGTTCCACCTCAACGTGAACTGCTCCAACTTGGAGAGGTCGCTGAACTTCTACCGCGACCTGCTCGGCCTCCAGACGGTCGTGCGCACGACACCCGCGGAGCCGCAGCCGGGCGGAGCGTTCGGGCTCGAGAGCACGCAGTGGGATGCCTGGATCCTCGCCGACAGTCGCGGCCTGGACGGCGTCGCGATCGACCTCTTGGAGTGGCAGGTCCCACCGCCCACTGGGAAGCCATACGCGAAGGCGAACGAGCTCGGTTTCGCGCGCATCGGCATCACCACCACCGACATCGATGCCGCGTACGAGCGGCTGATCGATGCTGGCGTCGACTGCTACGGCGCGCCGCACGACGTCGGCGTCGAGGGCGTGCCGGCGATGAAGGCATTCGTGTGCGAGGACCCAGACGGCACACTCATCGAGCTGATGTCGGGGCCGACTGATCGAGTGGGCGTGGCGATCGTCAACGTGTCCGACTTCGAACGTTCAATCGACTTCTACGAGCGCGTGCTCGGCTTCAAGACGCTCGCCCGGTTCGGTTCCGGCGAACGAGACGGTGAAGGTCTACGGCTCGGGCCAAAGGTCGACTGGGAGATGGCATACCTCGATGACCCACGCGGCGAGTTCGCGTTCGCCGTCGATCTCGTGCACTGGAACACGCCGAAGGCCAAGGGCACGCCCTACGACTCGGCGAACCACCTCGGGATCTACCGGATGGCGTTCCAGACCGACGACATCGACGCGGCCTACGGCGCACTCCGCGCCGAAGGCATCACGTGCGTGTCACCGCCCGCGACCCTGTCGATGGGACCGGGGATCCCCGACCTGCGCGCACTGCTCTTCCCCGACCCCGACGGCACGATGCTCGAGCTCATCGAAGTCCCCTCCTGAGGCCCCCCGGGTGAGCCCTGAAGTCGTCAGGCCTTGGCGACCTTGACCGGCGTGCAGAAGTCGAGGTCGACCGACTCGACGAAGGCACCGAGCGCGCCGGCGAGGCCTGCGAACGGTTCGCTCTTGGAGTGCTCGTCGAGCGCAGCTTGATCCAGGTAGATCTCGGTCATGTAGAAGACGTTGGGATCCTTGGTGGACCGGTGCAGCACGTAGTGCTGCGTACCATCCTCGTGCTCGGCGATGTGCTCGAACAGGTCGTCGAACGCGGCCGGGAACTCATCACCGGTCCCGTCCTTCACGACGAGCTTGGCGACGGCGGACACCTTGGACATCAGCTGGTCTCCTTCTCGAGAGCTACCGGGATCCCCGGACGAGTCTTCCGGGACGAACGCCCGTGTCGACGCCGTCACGGCGGACGACCTCGCCAGCGACGATCGTGGCCTTGTAGCCGTCGGCCTGCTGGAGCAAGCGACGCGCGCCACCGGGTAGGTCATAGACCATCTCCGGTCGGTGCAGCACGAGCCTCGCGTGGTCGATGACGTTGACGTCGGCGCGCTTGCCCGCGGCGAGGACGCCACGGTCGCCGAACCCGTAGAGCGATGCGGTGTCGCTCGTCATCTTGCGGATGACGAGCTCGACCGGCAGCTTCTCCCCACGCGACCGGTCACGCGCCCAGTGCGTGAGCATGTAGGTCTCGATGCTCGCGTCGCAGATCGCGCCGACGTGTGCGCCGCCGTCTCCCAGACCCAGCGCGGTCGCGGGATGCATCACCATCTCGCGGATCGGATCCTGGGTGAAGTTGCTGTAGCCGAGCAGCGGCCGGAGCAGGAGCTCACGACCGTCGTTCTCGAGCAGCAGGTCGTACAGGTACTCCGACGGATCGATGCCGGCGCGTTCGGCGAGCGACGCCAAGCTCTGGTCCGGTGCTGGTTCGTAGTCGGGCGGCTCACCGAGCTTGAAGATGCGGTCGAGACCCATGCCGATGAACGCCATCCGGTCGTCGGCATCCGGGCTCTCGGCGAGGATCCGCGCGCGTCGCTGCGGATCGCGCATCGCCGCGACCTTCTCGTCGAGCGGGAGCGCATCGATCTCGGCGTAGCTCGGCCGTTGCCGCAGCGGATGGAACGTCTGGAGCCCGAGCAGCAGCCCCAGCGGACGACCCGCAACCTGCGGCCGGATCGGCACACCCTCGTCGTAGACCTCGGTCGCGAGGTCAAGCATCTTCTTCCACTGGTCAGGATCGAAGTCGTGCTGGAGCAGCGCGAACGTGACCGGACGTCCGGTCTCGGCCGCGAGACGCCGCATCCAATCCATCTCCTTCTCGGACGCGGCCAGGTCCTCACCCATCACACCAGCGGGCGCGAGCTCGAACACTCCGGTCCCGGCGTCGGCGAGGGCCATGCCCATCGCGAACAGCTCGTCCTCGGCCGCGTACGTGCCGGGCACAGGCTCTCCGTCGATCGCGCGGTGCGCGATCGTGCGTGACGTCGACACCCCGAGCGCGCCGGCCTCGATCCCCTCGCGCACGATCTGCGCCATCTGCTCGATGTCCTCGGGCGTTGCCGGCTCGTTGCGCGCGCCGCGCTCCCCCATCACGTAGCCGCGCACGGCACCGTGGGGAACCTGCGTCGCGATGTCGACGGAGAGCTCCAGCGTGTCGAGGTAGTCGAGGAACTCGGGGAAGGTCTCCCAACCCCACTTGATGCCGGCTGACAGTGCAGCACCAGGAATGTCCTCGACGCCTTCCATCAGCCCGATGAGCCACTCGTGCTTGTCTGGGCGCGCCGGCGCGAAACCGACCCCGCAGTTCCCCATCACGACGGTCGTGACGCCGTGCCAGGTGGACGGGGTGAGCATCGGGTCCCAGGTGACCTGACCGTCATAGTGGGTGTGCACGTCGACGAAGCCCGGGGAGACGAGCATCCCCGCCGCGTCGATCTCCTGCTCACCCTGGGCATCGACCTTCCCGACGACGGTGATCTTCGCGTCGTCGATCGCGACGTCACCGGACGTCGGTGCGGCGCCGGTCCCGTCGACGAGCGTCCCACCGCGAATCACGAGATCGTGCATAGAAGAGGTCCTCTTCACCGGCTCGCTCGCTGCGGGTCGGGATACCCGCCCGCGGCCGCTCGCTCCCCATCTGGCTTGCGTCGAGCGCGAATCGTAACGTGTTCCAGTCCTGCCGCCGAGACCCTCTGGAGGCGCAGCGTGCCGACCCTCACCGACGTCGACCTGACGAACCTCGACACCTTCGTCGAGGGCGTTCCCCACGACCAGTTCGACCTCCTCCGGCGAGAGGCCCCGGCCTACTTCCACCCCGAGGCCGACGGAGCCGGCTTCTGGTGCATCACCCGGCGCGATGACCTGCGGCAGCTGAGCCACGACTGGCAGCAGTACTCGAGCGAGTGGGGCATCACGATCGACGAGGTCGACGACGATCAGCTCGAGCAGCAACGCCTGATGATGCTGATGATGGACCCACCAAAGCACACCAAGCTTCGCCTGCTCGTGAACAAAGGCTTCACGCCGCGCATGATCGGGCGACTGCACGAGCGAATCCGTGAGATCGCGAGTGACATCGTCGACAAGATCGCCGATCGGGGCGAATGCGACTTCGTGGTCGACGTCGCGGCCGAGCTGCCGTTGCAGGTGATCGCCGAGATGATGGGCGTGCCGCAAGAAGACCGCCACAAGGTCTTCGAGTGGAGCAACCGGATGATCGGCAACCAAGACCCTGAGTACGCCGTTAGCGACGACGACGTCCAAGAAGCTTTCGTCGAGATGTTCGCCTACGCGAACGACCTCGCCACCGAGAAGCGGGCGAACCCCGGGGACGACATCATCAGCGTGCTCCTGGATGCCGACGTCGAAGGGGAACGACTCACCGACCTCGAGTTCGATGTGTTCTTCGAGCTCCTAGCCGTGGCTGGCAACGAGACGACCCGGAACCTCATCTCGCACGGAATGTTGGCGCTCATCGAGCACCCCGATCAGCGCGCCAAGCTGCTCGCCGACATGTCACAGCTTCCCGTCGCGGTCGACGAGATGCTGCGCTACGCGTCACCCGTGATGTACATGCGCCGCACCGCGCAGAGCGACATGACGCTCCACGGAGAGACGATCAAGAAGGGCGACAAGGTCGCGCTCTGGTACATCGCCGCCGACCATGACCCTGATGTGTTCGACAACCCACACACATTCGACATCTCGCGCACTCCGGCCGACGACTTCGTCGCCTTCGGCGGTGGCGGACCTCACTTCTGCCTGGGCTCGCACCTCGCACGACTGGAGATCCAGGTGATGTTCGAGGAGCTCCTGACCCGCATCCCCGAGATGGAGCTCGCCGGCCCAGTGGAACGCCTGCGTTCGAACTTCATCAACGGCATCAAGCACATGCCCGTGACGTTCACTAAAACCCGCCCTATCGGGAAGGACTGACTAAAGGCGGGGAGAGTGGACAACGCCGCCGCCTCCGGACCGAAGCACTCGACCCCTTGCTCGGGATCCTTCGTCTCAGGA